>NZ_BLAF01000040.1 GCF_009687885.1 Acrocarpospora pleiomorpha | reverse complement strand
ATGGGTTGCGGGTGGCTTGTGAGGTTTTGCCGCCGGGGGCTCGTGGGTTGTTGCCAGGGTTGGTCGTGGGGGATGTTTCGCGGCTGGATGCGCAGGTCAAGGAGGATTTCGCTGACGCTGGGCTGAGTCATCTCAATGCTGTGAGCGGGGCCAATCTCGCGATTGTCGCGGGGGCTGTTCTGGTGGTGGGGAGGTTCGCGGGGTTGCCCCTGGTGGCGAGGGGGGCGCTGGTTGTTGTGGCGATGGGTGGGTTCGCGGTGGTCGCGAGGCCGTCGCCTAGTGTGTTGCGGGCGTTGGTGATGGGGACGGTGGCAGCCATCGCGCTCGGGACCGGTCGGTCGCGTGACGGGATGGCGGCGCTGTCGGGGACGGTGTTGCTGCTGATTTTGTTCAATCCCGGGCTGGCTCGGGAGTACGGGTTCGCGCTCTCCGTCGCCGCGACCGGAGGGATCCTGGTGCTCGCGCCGCGCTGGCGTGATCGTATGGCCGTCCGCATGCCCGCCTGGATGGCCGAGGCGATCGCCGTCCCGGCCGCGGCCCAGGCGGCGGTGACGCCTTTGCTGGTGCTCATGTCAGGGGAACTCGGTCTGGCCGCGATCCCGGCCAATCTTCTCGCGGCGCCGGCCGTAGCGCCCGCGACGGTCCTCGGCTTTCTCGCCGCCCTGATCGCCCCGATCAGCATGGACCTGGCACAGCTGATCGTCCGCCCAGCGGGACTGTCCGCCAGCTGGATCATCACAGTGGCTGAATGGGCGGCCGAGCTTCCACTCGCCACGGTCGGATGGCCTGCCGGAATGCTCGGACTCGTCTTGCTGGCAGCGATCTCTGTAGCCGTGTGGCTGGTGCTTCGGCGGCAGACCGGCAGACGATTGGCGATCGCCCTAGCCGGCGGTTCGCTGATCGCGGTTCTGCTCGTGGGCCCCGCGACGTCGACCTGGCCGGCCCGTGGTTGGCTGCTCGTGATGTGCGATGTCGGTCAGGGCGACGCTCTCGTCCTGTCCGCTGGGGAAGGGAAAGCCGTGGTCGTCGACGCAGGCCCGGAACCCGGACCGGTCGATCGATGTCTGCGCAGGCTGGACGTGCACACGGTTCCGCTGCTCGTTCTCACCCATCCGCACCTCGACCATGTCGGCGGCCTGACCGGAGTCCTTCGAAACCGCCGCATCGGCGCCGTAGTCGTCAGCCCCATCCGCGTCTCCCAACGGGAAAGCACCCGCGTCTCGACCGAACTGCGCACCAGAAAGATCCCCGAATGGGTCGTACGCCCCGGCACCCGCTGGCATTTCGGTCAAGCCGAGATCACCGTGCTGGCCCCCAACGCCGAAGACCCCATCCAGGGCCAGGGCGAAGGCTCCATGACCAACAACGCCAGCGTCGTCCTGCTGGTCCGCTGGCCGACGGGATCCGCCCTCCTCGCCGGAGACCTCGAAACCGAAGCCGAAGACACCCTCCTCCGAACCGGCGTCCCACCCGTGGACATTCTGAAGGTCCCTCACCACGGTTCCGGCCGCCAGTCCCCCGCCTTCCTCGCCGCGACCAGATCCCGAGCCGCCCTCATCAGCGTCGGCGCCGACAACAACTACGGCCACCCCGCCCAGACGACCATAAGCCGCCTCACTTGGCTCGGCACCCGCGTCTACCGCACCGACCGCGCAGGCGACCTCGCGGTAATCCCACACCAAGGCCGCCTCGCGGTAGTTCCGCGAGGCACTTCCTGATAGCCCCCTGTCCCTTTCGGCGACGCCACACAGGAGTGAAATTGGGCGAGTTGCCCAACGATGCGGGAGCAGTTGCCGCGCGACTGCCCTGAGGTCGTCAATTTCCGAGCAGAAAGGGCCGGTTTTCGGCCAGGCCTTTCGTGTTGAGGAACATTACAACGGTCCAATTGGTGGTTGACGGCAGTGATCTGCGTACATAGCGTCGCGGGCGGGCCACGAGAGGACGGCGGCGACTCGATGTACAGACGCGGAATGCGGAAGAAGTCCCCCACGCGCACGAGCGACGACGACAGGGACGACAGAGAAAAGGGCGAGTCCTCGGACGAGTCGTCCGGGGGTGATCGCACCACGCCGCCCCTGACCAAGACGAAAGGCAAGCGCACGCTCGAGACGGTGACGACGGAGGTTGCCCCGGGATCCCCCGTCCAGGACGGAGGCGTTGCCGGGGGCCGTACAGACGTTCCCAAGCGTTCCAGGAAAGTCGGTGAGTTCACCGGGACCCAGACGAACATCGGCGGCGAACCGGCGCAGGCGCCCCCTCCACCGCGTGCTCTGCGGAAGACGGCCGTCCTGTGCAAGGACGGCGCCCTGGTCGCCTTGGACCAAGCGGACAGCGAAGATTCGGTTGTGCAGGTGCTCCGGTTCATCCTGACGAACCCGATGTTCGCCGGTCTGCTCGACGCCGCCGCCGCCAAGGCCGCCAAGACGGAGGACGTCGAGGCGCTTGTCGAGCAGCAAGGGCAGCTCGAATCCTCGATCAGACGTCTCAACGAGCTCATGGCGATCACCCAGGGCCTGGTCGCCGGGGCGCAGGTCGTGGTGATCGACAGCAGGGACGATGCCAGCCTGCGGGCGGATCACGATCCGTACGAGAACGTGATCAGGATCGGCGAGATTCAAGCCACCGAGCCCGGCTGGCACCAGGACACCGCGGACTATTGGCCCTGCCTGGTCCGCGTGCTGTTCGAACTCTGCAACGCCGCCCGCGCTGACGTCAACCGCAACATCATGCGAGAGTCGCGCGAGGGCCAGCTGAACTGCGTCTCCTTCGTCCTGTCGATGGAGCTGAACGAGGCCCGCACGAACGTCGAGTTCGACCGGCTCTGGGGCACGATAATGGCCGCCGGCCCGCACCAGGTCAGGAAGGGCGGCCAGACTGTCACGAGCGACGTCCCGGACCTGCGCTTCGTCAAAACGACCGGTCTGAGTCCCAAGTCGACGCGCAGCTCAGATGGCAGGCGCAGGTCATGGGAGGACACGTCGCCGACTACGTGGCCATGTGGTTCGGGAACTACGGGGCGATCTTCAAGGGGAAGAACTCGGAGGACTGGCAGGACCTTCTCGATCTCATCGACCCGCCTCCGGATTCGGATGCGGGCTCGGACAACGAGCCGGAGAACGAGTCGGACGATGAGTCGGACGGTCTGGACAACGAGGACAGGCATGAGATCGTCACAGACGTCGAGTACCTGGTGGGGGTTCAGGTTCCCCCGCTCCACATCGTCGACGTGGTGAAAGTCATGCGCGCCTGGTACAAGCTGAAGAAGTCGAAGGCCTAAGGTCAGCGCGTCGAAGCGCCGCCACGCCACCCGTCGGGGGCCGCAGGGTTCCAGGGCGGGCTCCGCGGGCGGGGCGGCATGGTGATCTTTCGAGTGTGCGCGTCGGGGGGTTCGGGGGCGTGGCATGCTGCGTGGCATGGGGAATGTTGCGGCGGTGACGTTGGTGCTCGGGGATGAGGAGTTGCTTGCGGATCGGGCTGTCGGGGATGTGGTGGCCGAGGTGCGGGCGGGGGGTGCGGACGCCGAAGTGCATGATCTGCTGGGGGGGAAGGTCGAGCCGGGGGAGTTGACCAGGCTGACCTCGCCGTCGTTGTTCGGGGATCAGGCGATCATTGTGATTCGGGCGGCGCAGGATCTGCCCAAGGATGTGATCGCCGAAGTCGTGAAATATGCGGCGAATCCGGGGGACGATGCGGTGGTTGTGCTGGCGCACCCAGGTGGGGTCAAGGGTAAGGCGCTCGTTGATGGCGTGAAGAAGGCCGGCGCGCGTGTTGTCACCGTCACCAAGCTGACCAAGGCGGGCGAGCGGATCGACTTCATCCGGAACGAAGTCCGGCGGACCGGGCATTCGATCACGCCGGCCGCGGCGCAGGCGCTACTCGACGCGGTCGGCAGTGACCTCCGAGAGCTGGCGGCCGCGTGCAGCCAGCTCATCTTCGACACGGGGGACAAGAGCATCGGCGAGGCCGCGGTGGCCCGTTACCACCGAGGCCGCGCCGAGGTCAGCGGCTTCACCGTCGCCGACCTCGCCGTGGAGGGCAAAGCGGGCGAAGCTCTGGAACAACTGCGCTGGGCTCTGGCCACCGGCGTCGCCCCCGTCCTGATCGTCAGCGCCCTGGCCGGCGGCCTCCGCTCCCTCGCCAAAGTGAGCAGCGCCCCCAGGAACGCCAACGAGAACCAGCTCGCCTCCCAACTCGGCATGCCCCCCTGGAAAATCAGAAACGCCCGCCGCCAGCTCAACGGCTGGGGCCCGGAAGGCCTCTCCCGCGCCATCCAGGCCGTCGCCCTAGCTGACGAACAGGTCAAGGGAGGCGGCACCGACCCCGCCTACGCCCTCGAAAACACCGTGCAAACCATCATCGCCAACCGCACCGGCCGATAACCGACTTAGGCGGGGGTGGGTTCTGGGGTGAGGAAGGCGCCGTCCTTGAGTTCGAGGACTCGGTCGGCGAGGGAGATGAGGCTGGGGTCGTGGGTGGCGACCAGGGCGGTGACGTTTTCGCTGCGGACGACCGCGCGGATGAGTTGCATGATCTGGCGGGCGGTCTGGGAGTCGAGCTGGCCGGTCGGCTCGTCGGCGATGAGGAGTTTGGGGCGGTTGGCGAGGGCGCGGGCGATGGCGACGCGCTGCTGCTGGCCGCCGGACAGCTCGTACGGCCGCTGGTTGGCGTGCTGCTCCAACCCCACGAGCGCGAGCAGCAACTCCACCCGTTTCTCCCGCTCGTCGGCCGCCATCCGAGCCAGCCGCATCGGCACCCCCACGTTCTCGGCGGCGGTGAGCACGGGAATCAGCCCGAACGACTGGAAGACGAACCCGACGACATCCCGCCGCAGCTCGAGCAGAGCCTGTTCGGGAAGCTCGGTGACAGCTTTGCCGTCGACCGTCACCGAACCCGCCGCGGGCCGGTCGAGGCCGCCGACCAGGTTGAGCAGGGTGGTCTTGCCCGAACCGGACCGCCCCCGGATGGCGATCAACTCGCCGGGGTTCGCGGAGAAGCTGACACCGCGCAGGGCGACCACGTCGCGCGGGTAAACCTTCCGCAGGTCCCGTACGGAAACCAGAGGCTCACTCATTGTTCTCCTCCCCGGGAGTCGACGGCCAGACGCCGATGTGGTCGCGTTCGAGCTCCAGCCGCACCCGCCGTTCCATCTCGAGCGCGTTCATGAAGTCGCGGGGCAGCTGGAGCCGCCCGACCCGGTCGAGCACCGCGTACTCTTCGGCGATCACATCGCCGTCCTCGGAGGTGCGGCGCAGGGTCTCCGAGGAAGTGCGCCCGTCCCGGATGCCGACCGTCCGGTCGACCTGCTCGGACACGAGCGGGTCGTGGGTGACGATGACCGCGGTGACGCCGAGTTCGCGGTTGGCGCGGCGGAGGGCGCCGAAGACCTCTTCCGAGGTGTCGCTGTCGAGCTCGCCGGTCGGCTCGTCGGCCAGGATGACCTCGGGTTCGTTGGCGAGCGCGACGGCGACGGCGACGCGCTGCTGCTGGCCGCCGGACAGCTCACCGGGCCGCCGGGTGGCGCAGTCGGCGACGCCGAGCAGGTCGAGGAGGTCGCCGGCGCGGCGGCGGGCGTCGCGCTTGTTCCCGGCCAGCCGCATCGGCAGCAGCACGTTCTCCTGCCCGGTCAGGTACGGCAACAGGTTGCGACCCGTCTGCTGCCAGATGAACCCGACCACCGAACGCCGGTAGCGCAGCCGATCCCGCGAGGTCATGGACAGCAGGTCCATCCCGGCCACCCGGGCCAGCCCGGCCGTCGGCACGTCAAGCCCGGACAGCACGTTGAGCAGCGTCGACTTCCCCGACCCTGACGCCCCGACGATCGCGATCAGCTCGCCCTTCTCGATGAGCAGGTCGAGCCCCTGCAACGCGACGACCTCGACGCCTTCGGTCTTGTAGATGCGGACGAGGTTGTCGCAGAGAATATGGGCGTGCTCCCCGAAGGCCGGCCGATTCCGTACGGCCTGCGCCTCCAGATCCGACAGCGTGGTCATGTGGATTCCCCCACTCGAAGTGCGGTGGTGACGCGGCGGCCGGTGCTGGCGTGCCCGAACGCGCCGAGGATGGAGACGACGGCGAGTCCGGCCGCCAGCAGGATGGGCGTGGTGAAGGTCAACGGAAACTCGGTCACCGCTATCCCGGCATAGGCCGACAAATCCAGACCGGGGCCGAGGGCGGCGGGCAGCAGCATGCCGAGCGCGAGCCCGGCCAGCGAGGTGAGCACGATCAACGGCGCCACTTCCAGCACGGTCAGCAGCCTGGCCTGCCGCTGCGACAACCCCAGCGTACGCAGGAAGGACAGCGCCCGGGCCCGGTCGGCCGCCCCGATGACGAGGGCGATGACGACGGCGATCAGCGCGTACCCGGCGAGCGCCACGGTGACGATGGTGAAGCTGGCGATGATCGTCCCGGCCAGCGGCGCCTCGGAGATGCGCGCGCGGGTGGAGTCGAGGGTGTCCACCAACGCGTCGGAGAGCCCGACCGTGCGCTGCAACAGGCCCTGATCGACGTGCCCGCCGATCAGCAGGATGTTGGTGTAGGTCCGCAACCCGGCGATCTTGGGTCCTTCGTACGGCATGACGATCAGGTCGCTGCTCTCGAACGCCAGCCCCGGCAGCTTCTCGATCGACCCCACGTTGGTGAGCTTCATCCGGGTATGCCACCCGATCTCAATCGACGGGTACGGCGTGAGACTCCCCGACACCAGCGCCGGAATACCGTCCCCGACCGGCGGATCCGGCACCACCAGCGGGCTTCCCGCGACCAGCTCCCGATAGGCGGCCAGATCCATGGCGAGCACGGTGGCCGTCCGCCCGCCGGTCGCCACCTGCACGGTCCCCTTGGCGACCGGCAGCACCGACGTCACCCCGGGCAGCGCCCGCACCTTCGCGATCACGTCCGCGGGGATCTCGGCGGCGCGTTCGACCCGCGCGGGCGCGCCGACGGTCTGCCAGGCGGCGGTCCGCTGGGTTTCGAAGATCGCCCCCGAGACCAGGGCGCCTAACACGGACACGGCCAGCGCGGGCAGCAGGATCAGCACCGGCAGCGACGTGGCGCCCCGGGACCGGGCGGCCAGGGTCAGGCCGAGGAAGGGCACGGCCCCGCGGCGCCGGTTGGCCAGCCGTACGATCAGGCGGAGCGGCAGCGGGTAGCAGCGCAGCGTGATCAGCGCGGCGGCCAGGGTGAGCGCGGCGGGGACGAGCAGCAGGAACGGGTCGGCGCCGAGCTCGGCCACGTCGGTGGTGAGGCCGCGGGTGCGCAGCAGGTATGCCCCGCCCAGGGCGAGCACGATCACCAGCAGTTCGAGCGCGATCCGGCGCGGCGACGACTTCGGCGCGACGACGTCGTTGCGGCTGTCGTGCAGGGGCTTGCGGTGCGCGAACGCGAGCCGAACCGCCGCGAAGGCGATGGTCGTCACCGCCAGGATCGCGGGGCTGAGGTGCACGATCGGCGTGATCGGCCCAGGGACCAGGTAGGACGCCGCGTATCCGGCGAGGGCGGCGGGCACGACGATCAGCGCGGTCGCCCCCGTGCCCGCCCTGGTGATCTGGCCGAGCGAGCCGCCGCGCGCCCGCACCAGGCCGAGCCCGGCGCGCATCCGCTCGGCGAGCAGCTGGACGGCGAGCGCGATCACGCCGAGCGCGACCACCGCCAGCCCGCCCAGCATGAGGAACATCAGCGTCTGCGCGGTGCGCAGCTGGGTCAGGAATCCTTCGAGCAGCGGATCCAGGCTGGTGTTCAGCTCGAACCTGGCCGCGGAGATCTGCGCGATGCCGGTGTCGCCGCCCTCGTCCTGCTGCTCCACCCGCTGCCGGAAGTCGACGATGTCCTGGATCATCGGGGTCGCGTTCCTGGCGTTGATCGGGGATCCGTCGATGCCGAGCACCCACGAGTAGTACAGCTCGCGCCGCGAGTTCAGCTCCCGCAGCCCCGCGTCCGGAATGACTCCGACGGCCATCAGGTCGGGTTCGTCGGCCTGCGGGAGCCATCGTACGGTGACCCGTTTGACCTCGGGGTTGTGCTCCCAGAAGCCGTCGGACGGGTCGATCGCCTCGAACAGGCCGACGACTTCGGCCGCGATCGTGTAGCTGTTGCCGAGCAGCACGGTGGTGCCGACCGGGAGCCGCATGGCGTCTGCGGCTTCCGGTACCAGGCCGATCTCGAAGAGCGGGACGTTCTTCAGGTCCGGGTTGCCGGGCACGGTGGCGAGCGTTCTGGGGGCGCCAGGCTCCCGTCCCTCTACATAGCGGATCTTTTCCTCGAGGTTGGACGCCCAGGCCAGATCCACATACCGTTGCGGCGGCGTCGGCCTTCCGATCACTCCGGAAACCGGCGTTCCGTAGGTCTGGGCGGACTGGTGGCTGGTCCCTCCGGCGATGACGGCGGTGGACAGCAGGGGCGGCAGCGCGTTCCGCCACAGCCGGTCCAGCGCGGTGAACTCGCCGCGCTCGTGCAGTTCGTCCTCAGGGGAGTTGGGGCGCAACCGCACCGCCAGGTCGGTCTGCGGGGCCACCACCTCGTCGATCATGGCGGCCAGCGCATCGTCGTACGCGGCTTCGAAACCCCGGGGGAGTCCCGCCATCAGCAGCGACGCGGTGAGGGCGAGCAGCGCGAGCACGGCCGCCGCGCCCCGATGCACCCGGACCAGCTGCCAGGCGTTCATGTCAGTCCTCCCCGATGCGCAGCGCGCGGCCGAGCCCCTGGCGGCGCAGCGTGCGGGCGAGCCCGCCCACCACCGCGAACAGCACCACGGTCACGGCCGCGAGCAGGGCGATCGTCGCGCCCCATGGAATGTCCAGCAGCACGCCGGGCGTGACCGAGGTGGCCTGCCCGGTCAGCACGATGTGCGGCACGACCAGGGTGGCCACGACGGCGGCGAGCACGGTGCCGCCGAGCAGCGAGAGGCCGATGATGAACGCCTGCTCCACCGCGAGCAGCCCGAACACCTGCCGGAAGCTCACCCCGAGCGCGCGCAGCAGCACGAACTCGGTCATCCGCTCCCGGGCCGCCACGGCCGCGTTGACCATGAAGCCGAGCACCGCGAACACCAGCGCCGCCGCGAAGCCGAGGATCAGCGCCCCCTGCAGGCCGCTGGCCAGCGGGTCGTCGCGCAGTTGCCGGGTCAGCGCGGCCCGATCCACCACGGTGTGATCCCATTCGGGGTGCGCGGCCAGCTCGGCCGCGGCCCGCTCGTCCGGGGTGGCCAGCCACCACTCCCCGGCCAGGTGCGGCGGCCGCGCCGTCGTCAGGTCCCGCGCCTGCAAGGTCTCCAGATCGGCGAGTACGGCGGGAGCGTTCCCACTCGTCCCCGGCATCGCGGTCACGATCCCGACCGGCATGACCGGAATATCCTGCCCGTCGATGGACAGCTGCGAGGCCCGCCCCACGGCCAGCTTCGCCGACGCGGCCACGTCGGCGGTGACCACGACCGGCAGCAGCGGCGTCTCGGGCGTCCCCGGAATCACCGCCACGAAGCCCGGGCTCTGCGCTTCGGGGAACTCCTCGGCGTTGGCGCGCGGCACCTGCAGGGTGAGCAGCCCGCCGGCGATGGCCTCCGGCGGCGGCAGCTGCCCGGTGCCCCGGACGATGGCCGTCCACTCGGGCGCGGCGAGCGGCTGCCCGTCGGCGGCGATACCGGACACGCTCATCGTGAACGGCGACCCGATCGCCGGCACCGGCACGTCCAGCAGCAGGCCGGTCAGGCTCAGCGGGTACGCGATGGACCCCGACCGTCCCGCGAACGCGGTCAGGTCCACCGTGAGCACATGGTCGGCGCCGTCCGGAACCAGCAGCCCGGCCCCGGCCTCGTGCCGCGCGCCGAGCGCGTCCCGCAGCACCAGCCGGGGCGCCAGGCTCCGGTAGGACGCGGCCACGTCGGGTTTGCCGAGTTCGAGCCGGACGGTCATCGCGAGCGTCTTCGGCGTTCCGGGAACCTGGACCGCCGGGAACTCGGGCCGCTCCCCGGCCAGATCCCGCCCGAGCGTGGCCACCGGGTCCTCGGCCAGGTCGCCGCGGAGCGTCATCAGCCGGTCCAGCTTGGTCGCGTCGACCGCCAGGAACGTGGCGTCCACCGCGCCCACTTCAACCGAGCCGCGGTAGACCGGGCTGGCCGTGGTCACGCCGGGCAGCTTCGCGAAGGTGGGGCCCCGGCCGAGCGGGCCCAGTTCGGCGCCCGCCACGGGACCCGCCACCCGAAGATCGGCGGAGGCGAGGTGATCGGCCTGATCCCGCTGCGAGTTACGCCAGGTCGCCGCCGTGGCGATCGACACCACGCCGATCGCGATGGCCATGGTGAGCAGCAGCACCGGACCCGAGTAGCGCAGCGGCCGGCGGCTCACCTGCCACGCGCCCAGCGCCGGAGCCAGCGACCGCCGCCTGCTGGTGAGCCGTTCTGCCAGCTTGGCCACGATCGGGACAAGCCGCAGCCCCAGCATGCCGCCGCACAGCAGCGCCAGCGCCGGCCCCATCACGATCAGCGGGTCGATCCCGAGCCCGCCGCCCGCGGTGGACGTCACCGGCGCGCCGTAGCGCCGCAACTGCCACACCGCCAGCGCCGCCACCGCGAGCAGCACCAGGTCGCCGCCCGCCCGCTGGATCAGCCCCTGCTTCTCGCCCCGCCCGCGCGCCGACTGCTCCTCCACGTACGTACGCCGTGCGCCCCGCACCGCCGGCAACGCCAGCAGGATCGCGCAGGCCACCGCCACCCCCGCCGACACCACGAATGTCATCGTGTCCGGCGTGGGCGTGAGCCGTACGCCCGAGGCCTTGAACCACGGGATGGAGCTGACCAGCTGCAGCAGCGGCGGGGCCAGGAACGGCGCGACGATTGCGCACGGCACCGCGACCAGCAGCGACTCCGCGCCCGCGAGCAGGCCGAGGCGCACGCTGCCCGCGCCGCGCGAGCGCAGCAGCGCCACCTCCATGCGCCGGTGGTCGGCGAGCAGGCGCGCGGTCAGCATCAGCGCGTAGGCGGCGAGCAGGAGCAGCTGGAGCACCGGCACCAGCATGGTCGAGCGGGCCACCAGGGCGGCCTGGTCGAGCTGGGCGAGCATGTCGGGCAGGCGGCTGGAGGCCGTACAGGCGGAACAATCCGCTTTGAGGCGATCGCCGAGCCCGGCGACGTGGTCGGCGAACGGCCGTAACTCGTCCCGGGGCAGATCCCGCAGATCCGGTACGGCGAGCCAGGACGCCGTGACATTCGTCGCGAACCTCGCGACGAAGGTCTCTCTGGGCACGACCAGCGGCCCATAAGTCGTGTAGTTGCCGATGGACGAACCCCGGCGAAGCACATCATCCCCGGCCCAGCGGTCACTGTACGGATCGGTGAGCTGGAAGATCCCGGCCAGCCTGACGTCGACCGGCTTGTCGTCGAGGCGTCCGACGATGCGGAACTCGCTGCCGACCGAGACGTTCATGGCCTGGGCGGCGGGCTGGGAGAGCACCGCCTCGACCGGGCCGGACGGCTGGTCCTTCGGCCAGGCGCCGTTGATCAGGCGAGCGTGCCGCTCAAGCCCTTCATAGGCGGCGAAGCGGGTGAGTTCCGGCAGTTCACGCTTTTCCTGGCCGGGCAGGGCGAAGGAGTCGGAGCGGATGTTGACGCTGACCTCGGCCGGGATGTCGCCGTAGGTTTCGGTGAATTCGAGCCGTACGTTCCGGTCGAAGGCCTGGAAGGTGGTCGCGTCCACCGGCGCGCTGACCCGGGCCGACACGGTCTCCAGCGACGCCGTCTCCATGGCGCGCCGGACGCCGACCTCGGTGACCGACACCGCGTACATGGTCAGCGCGACCAGCGCGGTGGTGGCGAGCAGAATGGAGCCGAACGCGGCCACCAGCAGCAGCGGCTCGCTGACCGCGCGCCGCAGGACCAGCGGTGTTCGCCCCCGCATCGACGACCCCCAAGGTTTTCGCCCCGATGTCCGGTATTTCGCTCACCTTAGGGGATTTCGGGCGCTTGACCATGGGTCAAAGGAATAGGTGATCCAGCCGATACGCTGCGGCGATGCACATGTGATATCGAAAACGTGACAATTTCCCTCTTGAGATCACATAGCGATCCCGATACGCGAGGCAAGATCGTTCTGTCTGGTATGGGGATCTTTTGGGCGCATGCCGCACCGGTGAGGGGTTCACTCCTCGCCGGAGAACTTCTCCCAGGCGGACTGGCGGGTGGTCCCGAGGGCGGCGCCGATCCTGGCCCAGGTGACGCCACGGTCGCGCAGCCGCTCCACCCAGACCTTGAGGTTGGCGTCCACCTGCGCGCCAACCGACGCGATCCTGGGCAGGAAGTCGAGAATCTCCTCGTCGGTCATCGCGTCCGGCCAGGGCACTTCCGGTATTTCGGGCAGCTCAGCGGTCGGTACGGACTGCGCGGCCGGAGCGGCTTCGGACTCGGCGATCTCTTTCAGCATCTCCGCACAGAGCTGCACACATTCGTTGCAGATGAAGACACCGGCGCCCGCGATCAGCTTGGCGACCTCGTTCTTCGGCTTGGCACAGAACGAGCAGCGAATGTCCTGCTCGGCGAGGCTGGGGGCGGGCATGGGCACTCCTCATCTGAGTGATGTCAGGCTGACCCTGACATCATGCCCTGTCAGGGTTGGCCTGACAAGGGGAGGCGGGCTCGGAACGACAAAGCAGCCCCCCACATGAGGAGAGGCTGCTCTTTCGCGCCGGTATGACTTCGTCAGATCATGTCGTCGAATTCGCCGTCCTTCATACCGAGCCGGAACGCTTCCCATTCGGCAGGGGTGAAGTACAGCTTGGGGCCTTCCGGATTCTTGGAATCACGGAAGACGATGAGGCGTTCCTGGTCGGCTTTGTGGGCGGCCGCGTCGGTCGGTGAGTGGAGAACGCCGACTTCGACACAGTTCGCGCCGCCGTTGCTGTGCCAGTGGACGTCGGAGGGGTCCATTTTGGACATCCTTACCTTCCTCTCCAATGACCTATGCGGGGATCTTGTCGGCTATCGAACTGATCAGCTCTTGAGATTTTTCTGGGCCGAGCGCCCGAGCCACGAGAAGATCCAGGACCTGGATATATGCGGAAATATCCACATCCTGCTCCATGTAGATGGAGCCCCCCGGAAGTATTCGAAGTATACGACGTCTCGGTCAATAGCCTCCCGAAAGCGGAGGACGTGGAAGCCACCCTGAATGCCTGAATGCGCGCCCGCGCGGAAGGGCGAGATCTGCACGGTGACGTTATTGGGCCGCGACGTCCGCAAGAGATGGGTGTCCAAGGTCTGCCAGCTTGATCGCCTTCGCGGTCACCGGCTCTTGGCCGTGAATGTCAGATGGGTGACGCCAGAGGGCGTCGAGACCGCCTCGATGTGGTACGCCTCCTCCAGCGACTCCAGGCCGTCCCAGAGTCGGACACCGCGGCCGAGCACGATCGGGACCTGTACCAGGTGCATGTGATCGACCAGCCCTTCGGCGAGGAAGTCGCGTACCACCGAGGGCCCGCCGCCGAGACGCACGTCCTGGCCACCGGCCGCCTCGCGGGCCCTCTTGAGCGCCTCGGCGGGTGTGGCGTCAAGGAAGTGGAACGTGGTGTCGCCCTCCATCTCGATCGATGGCCGCGGCCGGTGGGTGAGCACGAAGACCGGCGTATGGAACGGCGGGTTGGCGCCCCACGCGCCCTTGTAGTCGGGGTCGTCCTGCCAGCCCGGCGGGCCGAACTTGCCGGCGCCCATGATCTCGGCGCCGATGCCGGGACCGTGCATCGCGGCGAACACGTGGTCGGCGCCGCCACTGCCGCCCCGGCCGCCGCCCATCTCATGCCAGAACTGGGTGGCGAACATCCACTCGTGCAGGCGTTCGCCGGCGTGCCCGAACGGGGCGCCGGGGGCCTGACCGGCGCCGGTAGCGAAGCCATCGAGCGAGATCGAGAAGTTGTGAACTCGTACGTCGGACATCAGAGTGCTCCTTCGATGGTGAGTTATGGACACCAGCATGGACCAATAGATTAATGACGTCTAATGCTAATATTTCGACAATCTCATCGATATTCTCGATGAATGCTCAACCTGATCCATCTCAAGGTTCTGGCCGCGGTGGCGCGACATGAGTCCGTGACCGAAGCGGCGAAGGAGCTGCACTACTCGCAATCGTCGGTGAGCCACCACCTGGCACGCTTGGAAGCGGCCACCGGCGTCAAGCTCATCCAGCGCGTCGGCCGCGGGATCCGATTGACCCCGGAAGGGCGACTGCTGGCCATCCGGGCCAGCGAGATCGTGGGACGGGTGGACGCGGCCACCAACGAGCTGGCAGCACAGGTCGGCTTGCAGGCGGGGCGGGTTCGCCTGGCCGCCAACGCGTCGGCGCTGAGCACGATCGTGCCCAAGGCGGCCGCCACGCTGGCCCAGGCGCACCCGGGACTCGAGCTGAGCCTGATCGACCGTCACCCGGTCGAAGCGCTACAGATGCTGCGACACGGCGAGATCGACATCGCACTCATCTTCCAGCACGCCGACGCCCCACTCGAAGAAGAGGAGGGATTCCGCCTCGTCCACCTCTGCGACGACCCGATCTACCTCGTAAGCCGGCGACCCGACGACAGCATCGCCAACCATCGCCATTCCGCCTGGATCGGCGGTTGCCGGCGGTGCCAGGACGAGCTGATCACCGTGTGCCGGCAAAAAGGCTTCACCCCACGCATCGCATCACTCAGCGACGACATGGTCGTCGTGCAAGCCCTCGTCGCCGCCGGCAACGGCGTCGCCACCCTGCCCGGACTCGCGCTGCGAGCCCACCGCCGCCCCGACATCCACACCACCGAACTCACCGGCTTCCCCCGCCAGATCTACGCCGCCACCTACGGCGAACCACCCGACCCGCCCGCCACCGCCGCCGTGCTGGCAACTCTTACCGAGGCAGCCAAGCGAGCGACGTCGAATGCGCTGACGACGCCCCTCCACTGACGATCAGGGCTCAACCGTGTCGGCCATCGACGCCGCCGTGCCGGAAGCGGCAAGGCCGGGTGTGATTCCTAGGGCTCCGCGTGTTCGATGCATACCGGCAGTACCAGCCGCAGTGTCGCGCCACTTTGACACGGTACGACTTCTGCTGTCCCGCCATGAGCTTCGGCGACCTGTCGGACGATGGCCAGGCCTAGGCCGGAGCCGGGGTGCGCGCGGGCTGCGGGTGAGCGGTAGAAGCGGTCGAAGACGAATTCGAGGTCGCTTTCGGGGATCCCTGGGCCGGTGTCTGCGACGTCGAGGATGCCCGCCTTGACGCTGATCCGGACTCGGCCGCCGGACGGGCTCCACTTCACGGCGTTGTCGACAAGGTTCGCGACGGCGCGTTCGAGGGCGTCGGGGTCTCCGTGGACGAGAGTGGGCGTGCAGGTCAGCTCGAATCCGATCTTCGGCGCCCGACGCGCCGCGCGGGCTGCGACGCGCTCGGCGACGAGGTCGAGGCGGACGTCTTCGGTGTGGAACGCGGGCTGGCCGTACCTGGCCAGGTCGACCAGGTCGTTGACCAGCGTTTTGAGTTCGCCGGCCTGGCCGAGCGCTTCGGCGGCGAGGAGCGGGGCCTGCGCGTCGGCCAGGTTTTCCGCCAGCAGCTCGAGATTCACGGTCAGGCTCGTCAGTGGTGTTCGGAGTTCGTGCGAGGCGTCGGCCACCAGGCGGCGCTGGGCGCCGACCGACTCGTCCAGGGCAGCGGTCATCGCGGCGAACGCGGAGCCGAGCCGGCCGATCTCATCCCGGCTGTCGGCGGGGATCGGGATGGTCAGGTCGCCCGTCGTGCGGATCAGTTCGACGGTCTCGGTGAGCCGGCCCACGGGGCGTAGGACGCGGCGTGCCGCCAGGCGTGAGGCCAGCGCCGCCAGAAGTCCGGCGACCACCGTCGAGCCGCCGAGCAGCCAGGCCAGTCCGCGTAGCGTGGGCACGGGATCGGCCACCGGGATGGCTGTGCGTACGAGCGCCCCAGGTGAGTCGGGGAACTGGGCGGTGTAGACGCGGTAGGCGACGCCTTTGTACACCGCGTCACGGAAGTAGGCAGGGGCGGTGCCGTTCGCGACGGCGACGTCGCGGGCGGTGAGGTCGACGAACTCCGTCGATGGCCCGGCCTGGACCGGATCCGGCACGATCTGGAGCTGGGTGTTCCCGATCCCGAGCGGAACAGCGGGGAAGTCCGGCTGCGCGTTGGATCTGTTCCACTTGGTCTTGATGGCCCTGGCCACCTCCGGTGCCTGGCCGACCGCCACGACCAGCGAGCTGTCGAGCTGGCCGCGGAGGTTGGCCTCCACAGCCGGATACAGGATCACCGACACCAGCACCAGCGCGCCCGCGACCACGGAACCGCCGGCGATGGCCAACCGGGTGCGCAGGTTCATGGCTCCTCGCGCAGAACGTAACCCAGGCCACGCACCGTCTGGATCAGTCTGCTGCCGCCGTCCGCCTCGAGCTTGCTGCGCAGGTAGCTGATGTAGACCCACAGCGCGTTCGACTCCGGGCCGAAGTCGTAACCCCAGACGGACTCGAAGATCTGGGTACGGCTCAGCACCCGGCCGGGATTGCGCAGGAACAGCTCCAGCAGCGACAGCTCCGTCTTGGTCAACTCCAGGTGCCGACCGGCACGCTCGGCCCTGCAGCCGCTCAAGTCCAGCTCGACGTCGGTGAAGCGCAGCGCCTCGGCCCTGGCGCCGCTGCGCCGGAGCAGGGCTCTGAGCCGGGCCCGCAGTTCGTCCAAGGCGAAGGGCTTGACCAGGTAGTCGTCGGCCCCCGCGTCGAGCCCGGCGACCCGGTCGGTGACCAGGTCCCGGGCCGTGAGCATCAGGATCGGCGTGTTCAGCCCGCCCGAACGCAGCGTCCGGCACACCTCCAGCCCGTTCGGTTCGGGCATGAGGACGTCGAGCACCAGCGCGTCCGGGCGGAACGCGCCGTGCTCGGCGAGGGCCGACGCCCCATCAGCGGCGGACGACACCTCGTAGCCGTCCCGGCGCAACGCAGCCTCCAAGGAGCGCCGCACAGCCGGGTCGTCGTCCACCACAAGTATCCGCATGGGCCCATCCTCATCGTCGACCCTGAAGCTGTGTGTAAGGTGCCGCGGTTGTCAGTCGTTGGCCAGCGACCGCTTCAGATCCCCCAACGCGCTCTTGAGCTGCTCGGAGCTGACCCCGAGCGAGGCGGCGATGTCGCCGAAGGCCTTGGACGTCGGATCGATTCCGCCAGCCGATCCCAACTCCACCACAGCGGCCAGAGCGGCCTTGGCCTCAGCCTGATCGACGCCGAGAGCCGCGGCCACTGACGCCGCCGCGGCGTCCGTGGTGAACGGCGAGCCTTGCGGGCCCTCCTTCTTATCCTGCTTGCCGTGGTCGTCACCCGGCGCGGGTTTGGCGTCCAGCGGTCCAAGACCGTCCTGGACTTGCGCGACTGGCAGCCCCAGGTTGGCCGCGACCGCCGCGTAGAAGGTGTCCGGCGTGACGTCGGTCGAGTTGGCCAGCGACGTCTTGGCCGCGAGCAGCGCGGCATCGAGCCGGTCGGTCGTCACGCCGAGCTTGGCCGCGAGCGCGGCGAAGTCGGTGTCCTCGGCCGTCTTGGACTTCCCGTCCGGCTTGACCGTCGCGGAACTGGACTTCGCGGCGTCCGGTGTCGGGGGCGAATCCGACGCCGACGCCGACGCCGACGCCGACGCCGTACCGGTGGCCGCCAGCGCGGCGAGCGTCACCGCGGTTACCACCAGTCGCGCGAGTTTCGTCATCGTGATGCCTTTCGTCCACTGAGCGCACCGGACGAGACCCGGCGCCGTGGTGACAAACACAAACATCGCGGCCTCAGGTGTGGTTTCGGCCAGCCTTAGAGGTTCCTTAGAACGGCAACCCGATCGCCGCTTCTAGCAGTCATCTCATGAGCGATCTAGGCGGGGGAAGGCGACCTCGCGCAGGACCAGGCGCAGCGCCGCCGCGACGGGGATGGCGATCAGGGCGCCGACGATGCCGAGCAGGGCGGCGCCGATGGTCACGGAGATGAGGGTGACGACCCCGGGGACCTCGACGGCCTTGCCCATGATGTGCGGGACCAGCAGATAGTCCTCCAGCAGCCGGTACGCGATGACGAAGCCGACGGTGGCCAGCGCGACCGGGAAGGAGACGCTCAACGCCACCAGGGAGATGACCACGCCGCCGATGGTGGAGCCCACCACGGGGACCAGGTCCATGAGGGCGACGAAAATGGCCAGGAGCAGCGCGTACGGGACGTGGAAGATCGCCAGCCAGATGAGGGTGAGGACGCCGGCGATCAGGGAGGTCACCAGGTTGCCGAGGACGTATCCGCCGACCTTGCCGAGGATGTCGTCGCTGATAAGGATCGCCCGAGGGCGGCGGGAGTTGGGGACGCAGCGGTAGACGGTGGCCTTGATCCGGGGCAGGTCGGCCAGGAAGTAAATGGTCAGGACCAGCACGATCACCAGGGAGGCGGCCGCTCCCACGACCACTCGCCCCGCCCCGAGGACGCCGCCCACCAGTGCGGTTTCGCCCTTGCCTGTGCCGAATTGCTCGACGAGGTGGGCGAGGTTGAACCGTTCGTTGAGCCGGCCGATGAACGTGTTGTGGCTGGTCGCCTCCCGGAGATAGGTGGGCACCTCATGCACGAACTGGGCGCCTTGAGTGACGATGACCGGAATCGCCAGGGCGAGGAATCCGCCTACCAGCACGAGGGCCCCCACCACGATGGCGAGCACGCTCGCCCAGCGCGGCATGCCATGCCGCACCAGCCAGTTGGCCGCCGGGTCGAGGCCGATCGCGAGGAACAGCCCCAGGCCGATGAGAACCAGCACGTCCTTGATCGCGCCCAGCAGCAGGATCACCCCGTAGGTCGTGGCCACCCCCGCCGCGCCCATCATCCCCACGAAAAACGGAGACCGCCGATTGAACGGTCTCCCCTGCCGCCCGAACGGCTGTTCCTCCGACGAGATCGCACTCGCGGTCTCGACCGCACGCTCAACGGTCCCTTCAGGAGCGGGCTTCCCCGCCTCCGGGTTGGGGGACGCCGGCGGCTTCCCCTCTGGAGATTTCATGACATATCCCGGTCTCCCACCTTTCAGGTCCTTCCCCGTCCCCTGCGACATTCCCCCAGGTCAGGGGGCTTTGCCAGAACTTGGGGGACAATCTGGGAAATTCACGAAGGGCGAAGGGGCCTCCGATATTCCGGCCCGGGTAAATGTCAGTCGGAGCAGGTAAGCTCCCGCGAGTGTCGCGCAGCCAGTGGCCCGCCGCCGGGCCTCCCGCCGCGATCGGAACCACACTGACCACAGCAATCCCGATCAACGCGAAGGTTGTCGATGAAACACACGCTCCTCGCCCTGTCGGTCCCTGATGGGCCGCAGCCCTCCTTGCCTCCTGCGCCGGTCTCGCCGTCAAGGACGACGACCCGGCCCCGGGGGGACCGCTCCGCTGGATCGCCGCGTCGCTGGTTCCGCTGACGCTCTCAACGCGGCTGGGATCTCCGTAGGGATCGCGACAAGACTTGGCCGTTGGCCGTATGGAAGGCGCCAAGACCGGCAGAAGCTCCCAAAACGCCACGCGTCCACCGCTTCGGCCACGGCGTCCTTCGCGGGGATGCCGGTGTCCACGCTCATCTGTTGCCAGGCGGGCGTCTTGCTTGTGCCTGGCCATCCGTTCGGATGGCCGGTGTCACCTGTCCGGACACGCGAAGAAACGCCGCCTCCGGGCAGGGAGGCGGCGTTCTCGGTTGGGCTACTTGGCGGCCTGGAGGGCGGCCGCGCGCTTGGCGATGGCCGACTTGCGGTTGGCGGCCTGGTTCTTGTGGATGACGCCCTTGCTGACGGCCTTGTCCAGCTGACGGCTGGCGGCGCGCAGAGCGATCAGGGTCGCCTCGGCGTCGCCCTGGTCGGCGGTCTCGCGGAACTTGCGGACCGCGGTCTTGAGGGACGACTTGACTGCCTTGTTGCGCAGCCGGGCCTTCTCGTTCTGCTTGTTGCGCTTGATCTGGGACTTGATGTTCGCCACGAAGGAAGCCTCGGATTTGAAGTCTTGGTCGGATGGATCGCGCACGGCTCGTTGAGAGGGCGCGCCACACGCAGTTGGACAGGATACCAACAGCCCAGGCGGGCACTCAAATCATGAGCTTGGGGCGGGCTCCTGCCTACGCCAGTTTAGCCTGAACCACGGCTCCGGCCCGCCATTACGACCCGAACAATGCCAGCTGGATCGTTTTCCTCCTCAGCCGATGCCGGTCGGGGTGATTTGCTGGCGATTTCCGGCGGGGTTTCTAGCGTGGGGCACTCCCGGTGGGCCGGACGGATCATGGCAGGGGGCATCGCCGCCCACGCGGGGATTCCTCCGTAGGCCAGACTTCAGCTCGGGCCGGAGCACCGGGTAGGGCTATTCCTCCTTGGCCCGGACCCAGGACTGCTCATACTCGCGCCAGTCCTCCTCGGTCGCGGCGAAGTCGACATACAGGGCGAGCCCCAGGTTGGCGCGAGGGCCATGGTCGGTGAGGGCGAGCCTGGTCCCCTCCGCGGCCATCGCGACACTCTCCGCGTAGTCGCTGATGCCGACCATATGGTCGTGGTACGCCGGAGCCCCGATGAGCAGGTCGGTCGTGTCAGGGGTGAGCTCCAGGGCCATGGCCGTCTGCCGGGCGACATATCCCCCGTACAGGGATTGCAGGGGTGTCCAGGAGTCGTACGTCATGATCGCGACCTGGTCGGTGAGTTCGGCCATCTGGCGGAAGTATTCCGGGGACCAGTACTTGGGATGGCCCCCAATCGTGCGGAAGAGGAAATTGGCGCCGCTGACCGGTTCGATCTGATGGGTGGCCACCGAGAGCACGGCCGAGCCGATCGCCTGCCGGGTTTCGCGCATCAGGGCCAGGTAGTCGGCGTCGCCGTCGTCGACCGGCTCGAAGTCGTAGTGGATGCCGTCGAAGCCGAGATCCACGAGGGTTTTCGCGCCCGCGACCACCCGAGCCCGGGTCGCCTGATCCGCGAGGTTCAGATGGCCTTCGTCGTCCGGGTTGACCGTTTGGCCAAGCCAGGCGGAGATCCGTACTCCGGGAAGGCGGGCTTTCCACCAGGTCAGAAGGTTTGCCGCGTTCGGGTATTTCGCGGCGGGTAAGGTGCCGTTCGCGTCGAGGGGGCCGCTGTGGACGTACACGTCCTTCATGGAACCGAGCCGGGATGCGAGGATGTTGACGTCGGCGGCGGTGCGGCGGCCGTCCACCCAGGCGTGGCCGAGCCAGAGGGCGTCATTTCCAGTGGATTTGGCCCATGGCGCCGGAGTCCCGGCATAGTCCAGGCGCAACATGGCCGCGACGATCAGCACGAGCGTCAGCGGCACGGCCGCGATGATCGCGAGCCACTTGAGGACGCGCCGGGTGGTCAAGGAAGGCATCCGGACATGCCACCATGGAGGGTGGCTGCTCCGCCAGCCTTGAACGCCTCAGACCCTGTTGAAACGGACTTCGGTGCGCACTCAGACTGGCCAGACCGACCCTACGTTGATCCGCAACTTCTGCATCATCGCGCATATCGACCACGGCAAGTCAACCCTTGCCGATCGCATGCTGCAGATCACGGGCGTGGTCGACGACCGGTCCATGCGCGCGCAGTATCTGGACCGGATGGACATCGAGCGCGAGCGCGGCATCACGATCAAGTCGCAGGCCGTGCGGCTGCCCTGGAACGGGCACGTGCTCAACATGATCGACACCCCGGGGCACGTGGACTTCTCCTACGAGGTGTCGCGGTCGCTGCAGGCGTGCGAGGGCGCGATCCTGCTCGTCGACGCGGCCCAGGGGATCGAGGCGCAGACGCTGGCCAACCTGTACATGGCCATGAACGTCAACCTGCACATCATCCCGGTGCTGAACAAGATCGACCTGCCCGCCGCGCAGCCGGACAAATACGCGGAGGAGATCGCGCACCTGATCGGCTGCGAGCCGTCGGATGTGCTGCGGGTCTCCGGCAAGACCGGGGTGGGGGTGCGCGAGCTGCTCGACCACGTGGTGGACAGCGTGCCGCACCCGGTCGGCGACGCGGACGCGCCGGCCCGGGCGCTGATCTTCGACTCGGTGTACGACACGTATCGCGGGGTCGTCACCTATGT
Source organism: Acrocarpospora pleiomorpha (assembly GCF_009687885.1). Lineage (GTDB taxonomy): Bacteria > Actinomycetota > Actinomycetes > Streptosporangiales > Streptosporangiaceae > Acrocarpospora > Acrocarpospora pleiomorpha. The sequence continues at coordinate 87,875 of NZ_BLAF01000040.1, read as the reverse complement.
CCGGGTTATCGACGGGCATCTGGGCAAGCGTGAGCGCATCCTGATGATGTCCACGCAGGCGCAGCACGAGACGCTGGAGATCGGCGTCATCTCGCCCGAGCCGAAGGTCTCCGACCTGGGGCTCGGCGTGGGCGAGGTGGGTTACCTGATCACCGGTGTGAAGGACGTGCGGCAGTCGCGCGTCGGTGACACCGTGACGAGCGCCGCCAAGCCCGCCGGCGAGGCGCTGGGGGGATACGAGCATCCCAAGCCGATGGTGTATTCCGGGCTCTACCCGATCGACGGGGACGATTTCCCCGAGCTCAGGGAGGCGCTCGACAAGCTCCGGCTGAACGACGCCGCGCTGGTCTACGAGCCGGAGAGCTCGGCCGCGCTCGGGTTCGGCTTCCGCTGCGGCTTCCTCGGGCTGCTGCACATGGAGATCGTGCGGGAGCGGCTGGAGCGCGAGTTCAACCTGGCGCTGATCTCGACCGCGCCGAACGTGATCTACCGGGTCGTCATGGAGGATGGCCGGGAGATCGTGGTGACCAACCCGTCCGAGTTCCCCGAAGGCAAGATCGCCGAGATTCACGAGCCGGTGGTCAAGGCGACGCTGCTCGCCCCATCCGAGTACATCGGGGCGATCATGGAGCTCTGCCAGGGGCGGCGCGGGGCGCTGCAGGGCATGGACTACCTGTCCGAGGACCGGGTCGAGATCCGCTACACGCTGCCGCTCGGCGAGATCATCTTCGACTTCTTCGACCAGCTCAAGTCCAAGACGCGGGGGTACGCGTCGCTGGACTACGAGCCGTCCGGCGAGCAGGACTCGGATCTGGTCAAGGTGGACATCCTCCTGCAGGGCGAGGCGGTGGACGCGTTCAGCGCGATCGTGCACCGGGACAAGGCGTATGCCTACGGCGTGGAGATGGCCAAAAAGCTCAAGGACCTGATCCCGCGGCAGCAGTTCGAGGTGCCGATCCAGGCCGCCATCGGGGCTCGGGTGATCGCGCGCGAGAACATCCGGGCCATTCGCAAGGACGTGCTCGCCAAGTGTTACGGCGGTGACATCAGCCGCAAGCGCAAGCTGCTGGAGAAGCAGAAGGAGGGCAAGAAGCGGATGAAGATGGTCGGCCGGGTGGAAGTTCCCCAGGAGGCCTTCGTCGCCGCGCTGTCCACGGGGGAATCGTCCGCGGACAAGCCCAAGAAGTAACCGCGTTTATCGCGTGAGGCGGCGGACGGTCAGGGCCGCGCCGCAGAGCAGGATGCCCTGGGCGGTGCGCAGGTCGATGCCGGTCAGGTCGCGGACCCTGGTCAGGCGGTTGTCGATCGTGTTGGCGTGCACGCCCAGGTCGGCGGCGGTGCGGCGGCGGTCGAAGTCGCAGGCCAGGTAGCGGTTGAGGGTTTCCAGGAGTTGCTCGTCGAGGGGGGCGAGCAGGGCGGTCAGCTCGTCGGCGCTGTCGCCGGGGGTGCTCAGGTGGTAGTCCAGGAGCACGTCGCGGATGCCGTACACGCCGGAGGGGAGGTTGTTCTGCTCGGTGATGGCCGCGACGCGGGTGGTTTGGGTGGCGGCGGGTTGGATGTCGGCGAGGGTGGGGGCGTGCGCGAGGGCGAGCCGCACGGGGGCGCCGAGGGAGGTTTCCAGGCGGGTGGACAGCCGGGCGAGGGGGCGTTCAATGCTGGGCTGGGCCGGGAGGAGGGCGTGGCCGCCCTGGCCGTCCAGCAGGGTGAGGACGGGGTGGCCCGCGAGCGCGTCGAACTCGCGCTGCACGCTGCGCATCGTGCGCCTGGCCATGATCGCCTGACCGGTGGCGACGGCTCGGGTGGGCTGGTCGGTGGGTAATTTTTCGGTTGATATGCGGATTGCGATGACGTGGTAGGGCGGAGTGAGTTCCACGTCGTAGCGGGTGGCCTGGTCGTGGCGGCCTGAGATCAGGGCGTGCGCGACCGTACGAAGGGTCTCCCGGCGTTCGGACATGAGGGCGGACTGCTCCGCCAGGTACGCCTCGGTGATCGTCGCCGTGAGGATTTCCAGGGTGTTCAGCTGGAGGGTGGCGAGGTAGCGCAGGGCCTCCTCCTCGCCGGGTCTGGTGGCGGCGCAGAGCGTCTCCCAGATCACCCGATAGCCAATGTAATAGGCCGTCATCAGGTCCCTGAGCTGCACGCCCTCGTCCACTCGCTGGGCGGTTCTGTCCCGGAAGAGCTGCATGTCGGCGCCGGTGAGCTGATGTCCCTGGGCCAGGGCGAGGAACAGCCTGATGCCGTGCCGCGCGGTGGCGGCGATCTCCACATCCCGCATGTCGGAGGGGAGATCGCGGAGCGCGGCGTGCTGGTCGGCCACGATCTGGCGGGCGATCTGGTTCGCCTGGGGAAGGCAGCGCGCGGCGATCACGGCCGCGGTCGCGCGGATCTCGTCCACTCCTCATTGTGACATGTCACAACATCGGGATGAGCGGGCTGGGACGACCGCAGATTGCCTGGCCAGCCGGGCAAGGGAAGAGTTGGTCCCGCATTCTGGGACCGGCTCTCAGAGGGGGCTCGATCGGCATGTCTGAAACATTGTTCGATTACGCGGAACGGGTCTGGCAGGGTGAGCTGGACAGCAGTTGGTTCGGGGACGAAGTCCAGGACGTCACGAGGGGCGTCGGCTGGTATCCCTCCTTCGGCAACTCGATCACCTTCACCACGGGCGGCGAGCTGATCCTGTTCGACACCGGCTCGCCGTTCGGGGCGGCAAGCCTGTTTCGTGCCGTACGCGCCTGGACGCCCAATCCGCTGAGCATCGCGTTCTACTCCCACGGCCACATCGATCATGTCTTCGGCATGGGGCCCTTCGACGAGGAGGCCGCCGCCCTCGGCCGCCCCCGCCCGATCGTCGTCGCGCACCAAGGGGTGACCGAACGATTCGCCCGGTATGCGCTGACTCGCGGCTATAACAGGGTGATCAATCGCCGCCAGTTCCAGGATCCGTCCCTGGAGTGGCCGTCGTCCTACCGGTTCCCCGACGTCACGTACCACGACACGATGACCCTCACCCGGGGCGATCTGATGTTCCGTCTCTTCCACGTCAAGGGGGAGACGGACGACGCGACCATCGCGTACATCCCGCAGCGCAAGGTGCTGTGCATGGGTGACATGTTCCTCTGGGTGGCCCCCAACTGCGGCAACCCGCAGAAGGTCCAGCGTTTCCCCGCCGAATGGGCGCAGGCGCTCCACCGCGTCGCCGGCCTCGGCGCCGAGATCATGCTCCCCAGCCACGGCGCGCCCGTCTTCGGCGCGGAGCGCATCACTACCGCCCTGCTCGAAACCGCCGAATGGCTGGAAAGCCTGGTCGAACAGACCCTGCGACTCCTTAACGAGGGCGCCCGCCTCGACGAGATCATCCACGCCGTCCGACCGCCCGCGCACCTCGCCACCCGCCCCTTCCTCCAGGCCCGCTACGACGAGCCCGAGTTCGTGGTCCGCAACCTCTGGCGCCAGTACGGCGGCTGGTACGACGGCAACCCCGCCAACCTCAAACCCGCCCCCGACCCGGTCGTCGCCCAGGCCGTCGCCGAACTCGCGGGCGGCGCCCAGGCCCTGGCCGACGCCGCCCTCCGCGCCGCCTCCGACGGCGACCTCCGCCTCGCGGGCCACCTGGCCGAAATGGCCGCCCTGGCCGACCCATCCGACGAGGGCATCCACCGCGTCCGCGCCGACGTCTTCAGCGCCCGCGCCAAAACCGAACACTCCCTGATGGCCCAGGGCGTCTTCACTTGGGCAGCAGCCGAATCCCAGGCCATCATCGACGGCCACAACCCGGAAACCCGCTCCCCGTTCCGCCGTTAGAACATCCCTAGGGTTGTTTCGAGCGGCCCAACGCTTCCCATAAACCGAAGATGTCTTCGGGATTTCCGAATGGTCAATGATCGTGGATGAATCGAGCGGGCTCAGAATCTTCCTTCGAGTGTGAGCATCAGGCAGCCCATCCGTCGGGATGAGCCCGTGCCGCGGCCGGGCCGAAAATGTCGGTGGGCTCTTCTATCGTGGGTTCTCGAACGTGCGTGCGATACTGGGGAGGCTGGAGTGATTGCGGATGCGGTGGCGGCGGAGCGGTTCATGCGGGCCGCGATGCTGGGTGTGGCGATGGCGGTGGAGGCGCAGCGGATCCTTCGGGTGCATATGGGGGAGGGGTCTGGGGGTGAGGTCGCGGTGGATATTCCGTTTCCGGACTCGACGGTGATGGCGGCGGTGCTTGATGCGGCGGCCACGTGTTTCCCGGAGGCCATCGGGCCGCCGGAGTCGGCGCGGCAGGCGGTGTTACGTCCGCTGTTAGACCTGGCGGCGCTTGCGGAGAACTCCTGAACTCTCGGTGACGTGGGTGGGAGGTTGGTGCGGTCGTGGAGCCGGTAGCGTCTTTGTATGTACATACTCTCCGTGAATGTCGGGCGGGCGGTTGACGCTGCGTGGGCGGGCAATCTGAAGCGGACGGCGATCGACAAACGTCCGGTTGAGGGCCGGGTCGCGGTGATGGTCAACGGGCTCGGTGGGGATCAGCGGGCCGACATGGTGGCGCACGGGTCTCCTGATCAGGCTGTCTACGCGTACGCGCGGGAGGATTACGACTGGTGGGAGCCGCAGTTGGGGCGTGAGCTGCGGAATGGGAGGTTCGGGGAGAACCTGACCACGTCGGGTGTTGATCTGGGTCAGGCCATGCTGGGGGAGCGGTGGCGAGTGGGCACGGCTGTGCTTGAGGTGACCGCTCCACGTATTCCGTGTGTGGTGTTCCGGAACTGGCTCGATGAGCAAGGCTGGATCAAGCGGTTCACCGCCGCCGCACGCCCCGGGACGTATTTCCGGGTTGTCGAACTGGGGGAGTTGGGTGTCGGAGACGACATCGAGGTCCTGTCCCAGCCGCACGACAGCGTCACGATCACAGAGGCATTCCACGCCTATCACGGCAGCCGCGACCTGATGCGCAGAATCCTGTCCTTCCCCGGCCACGCCTCGGCCTGGGATCGCGTGGCAGAACGCGTCCTCAAGGGCGAGATCAACCAATAGAACTCACCGGCGAAGCGGGGAGCACACGTGGGGTTAAGCATACGTGGGGTTAATTGAGTGGAGGTGGTGGAGGAGGTTTGGTTAGAGTCCTTGCTCTTTGCTCAGATCGCGAAGGGAGATCCTCATGGGCGACGACGCCCCCAACGTGTGGATTCAGGCTGACATCGTGACTCCGATGGCCATTCGGGTGGCGGCCACGCTGCGGATCGCCGACCACATCACGCAGGGCATCACGACCGCCGCCGAGCTCGCCAAGGCCACGGACACCGACCAGGACGCGCTGGAGCGTCTGCTTCTTCATCTCGTCACCGCTCGCATCCTGAGCCGCCACCAAGACCATTACGCTCTGACCCCGGGCGGCGAGACCCTTCGCGACGACCATCCCGAGGGGCTGCGCCCGATGCTGGACGTGGCGAGCATGATCGGGCGGGCCGATCTCGCCTTCATCCACCTGCTGCACAGCATCCGCACCGGGGAGCCGTCCTTCGCCCGCCAATACGGCCGCCCCTTCTGGGAGGACGTCGCCGCCGACCCCACCCGTCTGGCCGAATACGACATCCAGATGGGTGTGGACGTCTCCGGTGACGCCCCGCACATCGTGGCAGGATTCGACTGGGGTTCACTCACCCACATCATGGACGTCGGCGGCGGCAACGGCACCCTGCTCACCGCCATCCTCAACGCCTACCCCACCCTCCGGGGCACCGTCTTCGACCAGCCGGACACCGCGGCGGCCGCCCACGAAACCCTCACCCGGGCAGCCCTGACCGACCGCGCCGACACCATCGGCGGCAGCTTCTTCGACCCTCTCCCCAAGGGCCCCGACGGCTACCTCCTCTCGGCCGTCATCCACGACTGGGACGACCCCTCCGCCATCGCCATCCTCCGCCGCTGCGCCGAAGCCGCCACCCCTGACGCCTCCGTCTTCGTCATCGAGAAAATAGGCGCCGACGGCGAATCCCTCCGCACCGGCATGGACCTCCGCGTCCTCGTCTACATGGCCGGCAAGGAACGCACCACAACCCAGCTGACCACCCTCGCCAGCACCGCCGGCCTCACCCTCACCGCCATCCACCCCGCAGGCGACCTCTCCATCCTCCAGTTCAAGCGCTGACCCACCCTTGAACAACACCGAGCGGGCCGCGCCGGAGCCGCTGCTTCCGGCGCAGCCCGCTCGTGGCGGCCAGCGGCGTGACCACCGGCAAGTCGCTGTGGATCGGTGTCAGCGGGCGGCGGTGGCGTCGTCGGGGGCGCTGGCGCGTAGGCGTCCGAGTGCCGTGCCGAGGGCCGCGCCGCCGACCGCGCCCATCGTCCAGAAGGCGATCATGCCGACGAGGAATTCCGGACGCAGTACGTCGAGGACCGCCGCTTGCCACGTCGGGGGTACGGCGTCGCCGGTGCTCAGGTAACCGGCCCGCTCGTGCGCCCAGACCACGGCCTCGGGAATGCCGACGGCGAGCACCGCCACCAGGGCGGCGAGCCCGGCCAGGGCTCCGGCGCGCAGCCCTGAGCCGAAGGATCGGTTGCGCCAGGCCGTGGTGAGCGCGACGGCGAGCAGCAGGACGCTCGGGACGGCCATCCAGAAGCCGAGCACGCCGCCCCGGCCGTTTTCCAGCGACCAGCGCGAGGCGGCGAACGACACAGCTGCCACGACGACCGCCACCCCGGCGGCCCGTACCCACGCGCCGGGCGGTTGCCCGTACCGCAGCGCGGTCCACACCCCGCCGAGGGCGAACCCGCGGCGCTCGGCCGGCGGGTCGATCGCCGCGAGCTCGGACCGGAGCGCGGCACCCCACGCGGACCGGCTCTCGGGTAGGTCGGCGGTGGCCAGGTCGAGCAGGAGCTGCCAGCCGTCGCGTACCGCGTGCCGACGGCCCGCGGTCTCGGTGCGGGAGCCGAGCGCCGCTCCGAGGACGGGCCACGGCAGTGCCCAGATCAGCGCGCCAAGGAAGACCTCGAACGGTACCAGCAGGTCGCCGTCGGCGAGGTTCGCGACGATCGGGAACCTGTCGGGCTCCGCCAGGTAGGCGGCGCGCAGCGGCAGATGCGCGGACGCGGTGCCGACGGCGACGGCGACGAGGGTGAGCAGCCCGGCGACGGTTCCGGCCCCGAAGCCGCGGGCACGGGCCACGGCGGCCGCGGCCAGGCCGGCGAGCACGGCGCACCCGACCGCCGCGAGCAGTCCGAGCACGACGGCCAACAGCGCCATGTCGAAGCCCCAGCGCGGGCCGTACGTGACCGTGGCGAGATAGGCGCGCTCCAGGCCGGCAGTGAGCACCCCGGCGACAGCGGTGACAGCGATCAGTCCCGGCCACACGGGGCGTCCGATGCTGTCCCGCAACGCGACGCGGGTGCGGGTGGCGAGAGTGCCCGCACCGCCCTGGCGTACAGCGTCACGCAGCCGGACCGTGAGCACCACGATCGCGAGCAGGGGCGCCGGTGCGAGCACCACCAGGAAGAGGAGGAGTAGGAGCATCTAGGGCCTCCGAACGGCAGGGGCGGCCGGGGTCGAGGTCAGGTGGTTCTGGGCGTGAGCCGGACCGCGTCCGCGGCGGGTGCGCCCTCGCTGGCCCGCGCCGACGTGGCGACGGTGCGCGCGAGCTCGGCGCCCGCGGTGGTGAGCCGGTACAGGTGCCGGGCCGGCCGCCCGCGCGGCGGGTCGGCCTCCCAGCAGGTCTCCACCTGCCCGCGCTCGGTGAGGCGGATGAGGATCGGGTAGACCGTGCCCGCCTTCAGGCCGAGGGCGCGGCACAGGTCGTAGCCGTGGCTCCAGTCCGCGCCTGTCTCGGCGAGGGCGCTGAGCACAGCCGCGGTCTGCGGCGAGGGTCGTCGTGCGCGTGCCATGACTCCAATATCTACCTAGATAGAGTTAGTGCGCAAGACCTCCCTTGCGGCGCGGCGCCAGCGATGTCGGCGGCAAGAGCGGCGGCTCCGATCGGGCTTTGCCATCGGGAGGAAGCCAGCTGACGTGGACGCGCCCGGCCGAGGAACCCGGCCGGGCGCGTCGATTGCATTGTGATCGTGGGCGGTCAGGGGGTGTGGGCCGCCTGGAGTTGTTGGGGTTAGCGGAGGACGGTGTAGAGGGCCTTGGTTAGGGAGGCCTTGTTGTCGTCCTGGTCGATGGACCACATCATGGAGCCGCCGAGGCCCTTGAGGCGGATGTAGGCCGCCTTTTCGAGGAGGACGGCGGGGTCGTCGTAGGACCAGAACTCGTTGCCGTCGTAGAGCCAGAGGGTGCCGGTGAGGAGGTCGCGGTAGCGCTTGCCGGGCTTGTTGACCAGGTCCTTGTAGTCTTCGACGCCGGCCGCCCACTTGCCGGGCGCGGGGCCGGTGGCGGGCTTCCAGAGGCCGTTGCCCCCGGTCACGCCGGTCCAGCCCTGGCCGTACGCGGGGATGCCCACCACGATCTTGCGCTTGGGTGCGCCGCGGGAGATGTAGTCGCGGACGGTCTGGTCCACGCTGTACTTGACCGGGTTCGGGTCTTTCCTGTCGGTGAACAGGTTGCCGTTGTGGCCGGTCCGGGGCTCCCAGGGGCCGTGCAGGTCGTACCCCTGGATGGTGGCGAAGTCGAGGTAGCTGAAGACCTTCTGGACCTCGAAGCCGGCGTCGATCTTCGCGGCGGCGGCCGGGAGGAAGGCGGTGAGCTCGTCCTTGCGGTCGTAGGCCTTCATCTGGCGGCGGAGTTCGGCCAGGAAGAGGGTGAAGTTCTGCTTGTCCTCGGGCCGGATCACGTTGCCGGCGTTGCCGTCGGAGCCGGGCCACTCCCAGTCGAGGTCGATGCCGTCGAAGACGCCCGCGCCCGCGCCGGGGGCCGAGCCGGGCAGGTTGCCCTTGAGCCACAGGTCGATGCAGGAGGCGGCCAGCTTGGAGCGCCCCTCGGGGGTGAGGACGGCGTCGGAGAAGTACGCCGAGCCGGTCCAGCCGCCCAGCGAGATCAGGACCTTGAGCTTGGGATACTTGGCCTTCAGCTTCTTGAGCTGGTTCATGTTGCCCTGCAGCGCGCCGGTGCCGTCGTCGGCGACACCGTCCACGCTCTGCTCGGCGGGCACGCCGCGCTGCCAGTCGGCCCACGGGTCGGCCGAGAAGCAGTCACCTTGCTGGTTGACGAAGCCGAACGCGTAGTTGATGTGGGTGAGCTTGGCGGCGGCGCCGCTGGTGTCCATGTCCTTGACGTGGAAGTTCCGTCCGTAGATGCCCCATTGGATGAAGTAGGCCACCCGCTTGAACTGCGAATCGTGCGTACGCGTCTGCGCCTGCGCCGGGGGTGCGAGCGCCACCCCTAAGAGGCCGGCGACGGCGGCGGCGAGCAGAGGGCGAAGAAGTCTCGTCACAGGTGTCTCCGCTGGTGAAAGGAGAAACTTATAGGAAAGTTTCCTTTAAGTTTCTGGGATCATAGAATCCCCTGACCGCCGCGTCAATGACGCTCGCGCGGTCTTAGCAGGGGGCCGGGCGCGGCAGACTGGGGGCATGCCTTCCGTGCTGCCTGATGGCGACCCCGTGCCGGAATCCGGCGAGCTGCCGGGCGGCGCGCTCGCGACACTCGGGGAGCGGCCGTTCGGGTTCTACGTGCACATCCCGTTCTGTGTGACCCGCTGCGGATACTGCGACTTCAACACCTACACGGCCGCCGAGCTGGGCCCGGGCGCGTCCCACCAGGACTACGCGGACACCGCGATCGATGAGGTACGGCTCGCGCGGCGCGTGCTCGGCGACACCGCGCTTCCGGTGCAGACCGTCTTCTTCGGCGGCGGCACGCCCACGCTGCTGGCCGCCGACGACCTTGTCCGGATATTGCGGGTGATCGACGCGGAGTTCGGGCTCGCGGCGGGCGCCGAGGTCACCACGGAGGCCAATCCGGAGTCGGTCGGGCCGCGTTCGCTGGAGACGCTGCGGGCGGGCGGGTTCACCCGGGTGAGCTTCGGGATGCAGAGCGCGCGGGAGCACGTGCTGCGGGTGCTCGATCGGCGGCACACGCCGGGGCGGGCGGCGCAAGCCGTACAGGAGGCTAAAGAGGCCGGGTTCGCGCATGTCAACCTGGATCTGATCTACAGCACGCCGGGGGAGAGCGACGACGACTGGCGGGCGTCGCTGGAGGCGGCGATCGAGGCCGGGCCCGATCATGTGTCCGCGTATTCGCTGATCGTCGAGGATGGGACCAAGCTGGCCGCGCGCATCCGCCGGGGCGAGCTGCCGATGCCCGATGACGACGTGGCCGCCGACCGCTACCTCATCGCCGACGAACTGCTCTCCAAAGCCGGGTACGGCTGGTACGAGGTGTCCAACTGGGCCACCTCAGCAGCCGGCCAATGCCGCCACAACCTGCTCTACTGGACGGGCGGCGACTGGTGGGGCGTCGGCCCTGGCGCGCACAGCCACATCGGCGGCACCCGCTGGTGGAACGTCAAGCACCCCGCCGCGTACGCCTCCCGCCTGGCCGCCCAAAAATCCCCCGCCCACGCCCGCGAGATCCTCACCTCCGACGACCGCGCGATCGAACGCGTCATGCTCGAACTCCGCCTCGCGGACGGTTTCCCGCTCGCCGACTTCGCTCCCCGGGTACGGCCCGCCGTGGCCCAGGCACTGACCGACGGCCTATTGGAGGTAGACGCCTTCAAAGCGGGCAAGGCCGTCCTCACCCTGCCCGGCCGCCTGCTGGCGGACGCCCTTATCCGCGACCTGACCTGAGGCCGTGTGGGTCAGCCTTCATCGCGAACCGTGACGAAGTCGATCAACTCTTCCACGCGGGCCAGCAACTCCGGCTCCAAATCCGCATATGTCGACACCCGTCCAAGAATGTGACGCCAGGCTTCCGCCGGATCGCGTCGCCAGCCGAGAGCGGCGATGACGCCTTCCTTCCACGGCACCCCACGCGGCACGACCGGCCACGCCGCGATCCCGGCCACGGAGGGCTTGACCGCCTGCCAGATGTCCACATACGGATGCCCCACGACCAGCACATCAGGCCCCGCGACCTGAGCGGCGATGCGGCTCTCCTTGGACCCGGGCACCAGATGATCGACCAGAACCCCGAGCCGCCGCCCGGGTTCCGGGCCGAACTCCGCGACGATCTCCGGCAGGTGGTCGACCCCTTCCAGGTATTCGACCACCACCCCCTCCACCCGCAGATCATGCCCCCAGATCTTCTCGACCAGCGAGGCGTCGTGCACGCCCTCCACGTAGATCCGACTCTCCCGCGCGACCCGGGCCCGCAGCCCGTCGACCGCGATCGATCCGGAGGCACTGCGCCGGGGCTTCGACGGACCCGACGGCCGCACCAGCGTCACCGGCTTGCCGTCCAGCAGGAACGCGGCGGGGGCGAGCGGAAAGAGCCGCCGTCGCCCATGCCGGTCCTCCAGCGTGACGGCCTCCTTGTCACAGGCCACCACGGCCCCGCAGAACCCCCCGTCCGCGTCCTCGACGACCAGGTCGAGTTCCGCGGGGATCTGCGGGATCTTGCCCCGCAGCGGCCGTCGCCAGTCTTCGGAGAACACGTCCCGCTCGTACATGCCGAGAAAACTAGTACATCAACTGCCGCTTGCGGGCGCCGCTGCGCTTGACCAGCACCACGATGGTCACCACCACCGCGAACAGGAATCCGAGGATGGGCAGGGCGAGCATCGCGAGACCGCCGCCCACGGCCGCGGCGGTCTCACCGGCCGCGAGTTCCTTGCCGACGCCGAACTTGACGCCCTCGCCGACGCAGTTGACCTGGTACTGCCCGGCGGCCGGAACGCCCACCTGGAAGAGCAGCTCCCAATTGTCGCCATTCACCGTCAAGTTTTGTGAAATGGTCGGCTGGGTCAGGGTTGGTTTTTGGCTGGGGTCGGCGCCCTGCACCTGGCACTCGACATCGGTGGCCTGGTTGGCGGAGGCCCAGATCGCGGGCTTGTCGGCCGGGTTGAGCTGGACGGTGACGGTCTCTCCGCTGGAGAGGGTCGTCGTCGGCGCGGCCTCGCTGATGGTGGAGAAGATGGATCCGGCGAAGCCGGCGACACCCACGACGAGTAAGACTACGAACAGGACCCAGGAAAGCACGATCCACAGCACTCGGGGCCGGATCGGGGGGCGCGGGGCGGCATACGGGGGCGGCGGAGCGCCGTACTGGCCGTAGTTCTGCTGGCCGTAGTTTTGGTTATAGGGAGAACTCATAAGACCAAATTGTGGGGGTTCCCACTTGCGGGTCGTTTGCAGTCGACTTGGTCTTCTTGCCCGGCTGGTGTTATCGCACCCTGCGGACGCTGGCCGTACACTTGGCACTCGGGACAATCGAGTGCCAGGGGAGGTGAGCACGTGGTTGACGACCGGAAGCTGGCGGTGCTACGCGCCATCGTCGAGGACTATGTGTCCACCAACGAGCCGGTGGGCTCCAAGGCGCTGGCCGATCGCCACAACCTGGGTGTCTCGCCCGCCACCATCCGTAACGATATGGCCGCTCTGGAGGAGCAAGGCTACATCCACCAGCCGCACACGAGCGCCGGGCGGGTGCCCACCGACAAGGGTTACCGGCTGTTCGTGGACCGGCTGTCCCAGGTGAAACCGCTGACCGGGGCCGAGCGCCGGGCGATCGAGACCTTCCTGGCCGGAGCCATCGACCTGGACGAGATCGTGACCCGCACCGTGCGGCTGCTGGCGCAGCTCACCAGGCAGGTCGCGGTGGTGCAGTATCCGTCGCTGACCAGGTCCACGGTCCGGCATGTGGAGATCGTTCCGCTGGCCGACCGCCGGGTCATGCTGGTGCTGATCACCAACACCGGCCGGGTCGAGCAGCGGGTGGTCGACCTGCCCGACGCGATCGGCGACGACCGGGTGGCCCACCTGCGGGCGGTGCTGAACGCCTCGCTGGACGGCTGCGGTCTGTCCAACGTGCCGGACAGGGTGGCCGACCTGCCCGAGCGGCTGTCGGCGGAGGACCGCCCCGTCGCGGTCACGCTGCTGTCGGTGATCCTGGAAACGCTGGTCGAGCGGCATGAAGAGAAGATCGTCTTCGCCGGGGCGGCCAACCTCGCGGCGGCCGACTTCAGCGTGGGCCTCCGCGACGTGCTGGAGGCTTTGGAGGAACAGGTCGTGCTGATGCGCCTGCTGGGCGAGACCGGCGACCTGTCCGAGCTGACCGTCCGGATCGGCTCGGAGAATCCGTACACGGGGCTGCGCGGCACATCGTTCGTCGCCGCGGGATACGGTGCGGGCGACAAGGAACTGGCCCGGCTCGGAGTGCTGGGCCCGACGCGAATGGACTATCCGGTGACGATGGGTGCGGTGCGCGCCGTGGCGCGTTATGTCGGCCAGATCCTGGCGGGGTCATAAGTGGCCAAGGACTATTACGCGACCCTCGGGGTGCGCCGGGACGCCAGCCAGGACGAGATCAAGAAAGCCTACCGGCGGCTGGCGCGCGAGCTCCATCCGGACGTCAACCCCGACCCGGAGACGCAGGAGCGGTTCAAGGAGATCACGCAGGCCTACGAGGTCCTGTCGGATCCGCAGAAGCGCCAGATGCACGATCTGGGCGGCGACCCGTTCGGCGGCGGCGGTGGCGCGGGCGCCGGCGGCTTCGGCCAGGGCTTCCCCTTCAGTGACATCATGGATGCCTTTTTCGGTACGGCTTCCGCCTCTCGTGGCCCCCGTTCCCGGGCCCGCCGCGGGCGCAACGCCACCATCCGGGTCGAACTGGACCTGGCCGAGTCGGGCTTCGGCACCACCCGCGAGCTGGTGGTCGACACCGCCGTGCTGTGCGAGGTCTGCCAGGGCTCCGGCGCGGCCGCCGGAACCCATCCCGACACGTGCGACATGTGCCACGGCCGGGGTGAGGTGTCGCAGGTGACACGCTCGTTCCTGGGCCAGGTCATGACCTCGCGGCCCTGCCCCCAGTGCGGCGGGTATGGCAGCGTGATCCGGCATCCGTGCCAGGAGTGCTCGGGCGACGGACGCGTGCGCACCCGCCGTACGATCAAGGTCAGGATCCCGGCGGGCGTGGAGGACGGCACCCACATCCAGTTGGCCGGGGAAGGGGAGATCGGGCCGGGCGGCGGGCCGCCCGGAGACCTGTTCCTGGAGATCGTCGAGCGGCCGCACGCCATCTTCGAGCGGCGCGGCGACGACCTGCACTGCACGGTGCAGATCCCGATGACCGCCGCCGCTCTGGGCACCTCGCTCAGCATGGAGACCCTGGACGGCACCGAGGAGATCGACGTCCGCCCGGGCACCCAGTCCGGCCAGGTCATCCCGCTGTACGGCAGGGGCGTGCAGCGCCTCAACGAGACCGGCCGCGGCGACCTGCTGATCCACGTCAACGTGGAGACGCCGCTCAAACTCGACGCCCAGCAGGAGGAGCTGCTCCGGGAGCTGTCCCGGCTGCGCAACGAGGAACGCCCGCCCGGCAAGTTCACCCCCGGCCAGCAGGGCTTCTTCTCCCGCCTGAAGGACGCGTTCAACGGCCGCTGAAAACACGATGCGGGGGTGATGGTCATGACTGTGCCCGTGTTCCTGCACGACCTGGATGCCCGCTCGCGCATCCTGCTCGACGGCCCGGAAGGGCGGCACGCCGCGTCGGTGCGGCGCCTGCGCGCGGGCGAACGCGTCGACCTGACCGACGGCGCGGGCGCCGTGGCCGAATGTGTGGTCGCGGTGGCCCGCAAGGACGCCCTCGACCTGGACGTGCTGCGCCGCTATGACGTGCCCGCGCCCGAGCCGCGGCTGGTCGTCGTGCAGGGCCTGCCCAAAGGCGATCGGGGCGAGCTGGCGGTGGAGACGATGACCGAGGCCGGGGTGGACGAGATCGTCCCGTGGGCGGCCGGGCGCTGTGTCACCCAGTGGAAGGGCGAGCGCGGTGAGAAATCACTGGCGCGATGGCGTTCGACCGCGCGGGAGGCCGCCAAGCAGGCCCGCCGCTTCCACCTGCCGGAGATCGCCGACCAGGCGAGCACCACCCGGGTCACCGCCCTGCTCGCGGACGCCGCCCTCGCCGTCGTCCTGCACGAGGAGGCGGCGGAGCCGTTGAGCCGCCTGGACCTGCCGGAAAAGGGCGACATCGTCCTCGTGGTCGGCCCGGAGGGCGGCATCACCGACGACGAAATCACGAAATTTCGGGAAGCGGGCGCGACGCCGGCCCTGCTCGGTCCCACGGTGCTGCGCACCTCGACGGCAGGCGTCGCCGCGGCAGCCGTCCTCCTGGCCCGAACCGGGCGCTGGTAACGGCCAGGTCTGACTTATGTGGCTGTGGCCAGACCTGAGGCCGACTCTGTGGCGGGACCGCTGCTGACCAGCGGGGTGGGTGTGGTCGAGCACCCGTCTCCCGAACAGCCGCTCGGCGTCGGGCTCGGCGACGGCGTTGGCGACTCCGACGGGCTCGGCTTCGGGCTGGGGCTGTTCGGCGAGGGCGACTCGTCCGGCGGGCAGTCCTCGTCGTCGGTGGGCTCAGGCTCCACGACGGTGGGCGTCGTGGTCGGTGAGGCGCACGGGTCGGGTGTGGTGGCCGCAGGCGTCGGGGACGGGGGAGTGGTCGCGGTGGACTCCGCGGAGACCTCGCCCGTGACGCTGGGCGTCGCCGGCAGGATGGTGAGGGGGGCCGTCGGCTGCGGCGGCGGTGGCTGCTGGGTGGCGCCGATCTCGGGGAGCTCGCCGGTTTCGTTGCCGGTGGTCAGGCCGATGCCGGTCTGCACCTGGTCGCGGAGGCCGGGGACGACCATGACGACGGTGCCCGCCACCAGGGCGGCGGCGGCCACCGAGGCGCCGATCCGCCACCAGAACAGGTTGCGCAGACCGTTGAAGCCACGGTTCTCGATGCGCTGCCTGATGATGTCCAGGCCTTCCGGAGACGGCACGACCGAGTCAGCCTCCGCGCGCATCGCACGGCGGAGCAGATCGCCGTACTCGTCGGGGGGGATGGTCATGAGAACTTCTCCAGTACCTGCCGTAGTGCGGCCATGCCGCGCGCCGTGTGACTCTTCACCGCACCCTTGCTGATGCCCATCGCGCTGGCGATGTCGGCCTCGGAGAGATCGCCGTAGTAGCGCAGCACCAAGGCCTCACGCTGCCGGGTGGGCAGGCCGCGTAACGCCTCGATGACCGCGGTGCGTTCGAGCTCGCCGATCGCGCCGTTCTCCGCGCTCGGCGCGTCCGGCAGGCCCTTGGGGGCGTACTTCTCGACGACGGCGCGATGACGCAGCACGGAGCGCGATCGGTTGACGACCGACTGGCGCAGGTAAGCGAGTGCCTTGTCGGGATCGCGCAGTCTGCGCCAGGCGCCATGAAGGGCGACGAACGCGTCCTGGACGACCTCCTCGGCGCTGGCCACATCGCGGACCAGCAACACTGCGAGACGCACAAGTGACCGATAGTGCGCACTGTAGAGCGCCGTTACGGCCATGTCGGCATCCCACCCGACGGGCACCGCTCCCAGCGACCTTTCGGCCACGAGGGTCTCGGTGGTCACATCAGTAGGACGCTCGTCCTTGCCCGAGGGTTTACGCTCTTCCGAATCTTTAGGGGGCATGGCCCAGTTGTGTCCTCGCCCGACACGGGGGTTTAGTTGACGGTGCAGTGTCGCACATAAACCCTATCCGGGCGGATCTTCTGACGGGACCATCACGGGATTACCGATTGGCAACGCTAGGCTTCCGGCTGTGAGTGATTGCCTGTTCTGCACGATAGTGGCCGGGGGGATTCCCGCCACGGTCGTCCACGAGACCCCGACCACGCTGGCCTTCCGGGACATCAATCCGCACGCGCCGGTGCACGTTCTGGTCATCCCCAAAGAGCACGTCGAGGACGCGGCGGCGCTCGCCCAGGCCGGGCTGGCCAACGACGTGCTCCTCGCCGCGGCGGCTGTCGCCGCTCAGGAGGGCATCGTCGAGTCTGGATATCGTGTGATTTTCAACACCGGCCCGGACGCCGGGCGGACGGTCTTCCACGCGCACGCGCACGTGCTCGGCGGCACCGGTCTCAGCCTGCGCCTCGGCTAGCATTGGTGAGAAATTAGGGAGGCGAGCAGGCCGCAACGGCCGCCCATGTCCGAGACGCGAGAAACACCGAAGACCCACGCGAAAGTGGTCATCCCCGACGAGCACGCGATGATCAGCATTCTGGGTTCGCGAGACGAGCTGCTGAGAGTCATCGAGAAGTCGTTCCGGGCCGACATCCACGTGCGGGGCAACGAAATCACCATCACCGGGCCGCCGGACGAGAGCGGCGTGGTCGTCCGCCTCTTCGAGGAGCTCGTGGAGCTGGCCAAGTCCGGCGCCGAACTCACCCCCGACTCCGTCGAACGCAGCATCGCCATGCTCCGGATGAGCTCCGGCAAGCCCGCCGAAGTGCTGTCGATGGACATCATCTCCTCGCGTGGGCGGACGATCCGGCCGAAGACCGTGAACCAGAAGCGGTATGTGGACATGATCGACCGGCACACGATCGTGTTCGGGATCGGGCCGGCCGGGACGGGCAAGACCTATCTGGCGATGGCCAAGGCCGTGAAGGCGCTGCAGGAGAAGAAGGTCAACCGGATCATCCTGACCCGGCCCGCCGTCGAGGCGGGGGAGCGGCTCGGGTTCCTGCCCGGCACGCTGTACGAGAAGATCGATCCGTACCTGCGGCCGCTGTATGACGCGTTGCACGACATGCTCGACCCTGACTCGATCCCGCGGCTGATGTCGGCGGGGACGATCGAGGTGGCGCCGCTGGCGTACATGCGCGGCCGGACGCTCAACGACGCCTTCATCATCCTGGACGAGGCGCAGAACACCTCGCCGGAGCAGATGAAGATGTTCCTCACCCGGCTGGGGTTCAACTCCAAGATCGTGGTGACCGGCGACGTGACCCAGATCGACCTTCCCGGCGGGCAGGACAGCGGCCTGAAGGTGGTCCAGGGTATCCTCGACGGCATCTCCGACATCCATTTCAGCCGGTTGACCAGCGCCGACGTGGTCCGCCACAAGCTGGTCAGCGAGATCGTGGACGCCTACGGCAAGTATGACGCGGCGATCGCCTCCGACCCGCGCGCGGCCGGCAACCGGTCCAGGAGCCGTCGATGAGCATCGAGGTCGCCAACGAGTCCGGCACCGACATCGACGAGGGCACCCTGGTCGCCCTCGCCGGGCACGTGCTGGGCCGGATGGGCATCAACCCCCTCGCCGAGCTGTCCATCCTGGTGGTGGACGAGGCGGCGATGACCGCCCTGCACGAGCAGTGGATGGGCGAGCCAGGCCCGACCGACGTGCTGGCCTTCCCCATGGACGAGCTGCGCCCGCATCAGGCCAGGTCGGAGGAGACCTCGCCGGATCCGGCGCTCCTCGGCGACGTCGTGCTGTGCCCCGCCGTGGCCGCCAAGCAGGCCGCCGAGGCCGGGCACAGCGCCCAGGCCGAGCTGGAGATGCTCTGCACCCATGGCATCCTGCACCTGCTGGGCTACGATCACGCCGAGCCCGAGGAGCACGCTGAGATGTTCGGCCTGCAGGGCGAGTTGCTCGAATCGTGGCGGGAGGTGCGCCCGAAGCCGTGACTAACGGCTGGTTGTTCTCGGCCGTCGCGCTCATCGTGACCGGCGGCCTGCTCGCGAGTGCGGAGACCGCGCTCACGCGGATCTCGCGCGTGCGCGCCGAGGAGTTCGTCAAGGAAGGCCGCCGCGGGGCCGTGCGGCTGCAGGCGATCGTGGCCGATCCGCCGCGCTACCTGAACCTGCTCCTGCTGCTGCGGCTCAGCTGCGAACTGGCCGCCACCGTGATCGCGACCCTGCTGTTCATCGACTGGCTCGGCGACACCGGCCCGGCCTACGCGGTGGCCGCCGCCGTCATGATCCTGGTCAGCTACGTGATCGTCGGCGTCTCGCCGCGCACCCTCGGCCGCCAGCACGCCGAACCGGTCGCGCTGGCCAGCGCCCCCATCGTGTACGGCTTGACGCGCATCTTCGGCCCGCTGCCCAAGCTGCTGATCCTGCTGGGGAACGCCGTCACGCCCGGCAAGGGCTTCCGCGAGGGCCCGTTCACCTCCGAGGCCGAGCTGCGCGACCTGGTCGACCTGGCCGAGGAACGCCGCGTCATCGAACCGGACGAGCGCGAGATGATCCACTCGGTCTTCGAGCTGGGCGACACCCTGGTCCGCGAGGTCATGGTCCCGCGCACCGACATGGTCTTCATCGAACGCAACAAGACCCTGTCCCAGGCGCTGTCCCTGGCGCTCCGGAGCGGATTCTCCCGCGTGCCCGTAACCGGCGAGAACGAGGACGACGTCATCGGCATCGCCTACCTCAAGGACATCGTCCTGCGCATGCAGGACACCGGCGAGACCGACATCCGCATCGAGGAGCTGATGCGCCCCGCCACCTACGTCCCCGAGAGCAAGCCGATCGACGAGCTCCTCCGCGAGATGCAGGCCCGCCAGATCCACCTGGCCATCGTCATCGACGAGTACGGCGGCACCGCGGGCCTGGTCACCATCGAAGACGTGATCGAGGAGATCGTCGGAGAGATCGCCGACGAGTACGACCACGAGGCCCCCCGCGTCGAGTGGCTCTCCGAAGGCGCCGCCCGCGTCACCGCGCGCCTGTCCATCGACGAGCTGGCCGAGATGTTCGACACCGAGATCGAGGTCGAGGACGTCGACACCGTCGGCGGCCTGCTCGCCCACGCCCTCGGCCGCGTCCCCATCGCCGGCTCGGAGGCCTCCGTCAAGGGCCTGCGCCTCACCGCCGAGAACCTGGCCGGCCGCCGCAACCGCATCAGCACCGTCGTCGTCCGCCGCATGACGGACGAATCCGTCGGCGTGGCCGGGTAGCACCGCCGCGTCAGCGCCAGCGGACGGGGATGACCCGGCGGGGCTGGCCGGGGTGGGTGTGCTCGTCGAAGAGCAGCCATTCGGTGATGGCGATGTGGAACACGCGCTCGCCCGGGGCCAGGTGGACCGGGTCGGGGGAGTCGGTCTCCGTGGCGGTGCCGGTGAAGGTGGTGCCCTGGCCGTGCGGGGTGAGGATGGTGCCGGCGGCGCGGGGGTCGTGGCGGAGGTTGCGGGCGTGCATGCGATCCACGTGGGCGACGAAGTGCAGCCGGTCGGGGGCGAAAGTGGCGTGGTAGGTGAGCGTGCACAGGGTGGGCGAGCCGTCGGGGGCCAGAGTGGCCAACTGCATGACCCGGGACGTGGAAACATGTTCTATGAGAAGCCGCCGATTGAGCGCGTGTTCGCTGATCACACGAGCAGGGTGGCGTGCCCTGGTTGGAACGCTCTTGCAGACGATCCCGGCAAACCTCGCAAGCGTTCTTTAAGCGGATTGCAAGCACCGTGGTGCATCTTCTACTCAAGGCGCTCGGGAGGGGTTCGGAGCGCTGAAGGGGTCAACCGGGGCGCCGGGAGGGGTTCGCGGCGCACCGGCCGATCCTTGGGGGGAAACATCGATTAGAGGGCTCTCGTGAAAGCGGGGGCCCTCTAATGGTGTTTGCGGGGGTGCTACCGGAAGATTGCCGCTTTGGCGATGGGGAAGGAAGCCCGTCGGGGATCTTGACGGGGGAGCCGGTATGCGGATCGTTGGGCTTGCTGTTGCCTGTTGTCTGGGTGTGGCTGGATGCGGTGGGGGGTCGGGCCCGCAGGCGAGTCCGCGGAGCACGCCGCAGACGGCACGGTTGCAGGCGTTGCTGGGGCGGGTGCCGGACATGCCGGACGGGTTCTCGGACCGGGCCAGGGATCAGTGGCGGCCCCCCTTCACGCCGGTGAACGGGAGCTGCCGGACACTTTTCTCGCTCATCGGAGGGCGTCCGCCCAAGGAGGATCTGACCGCGGCGACGGCGGTGACCTATCAGGGGGTCGGGGTCGGGTCGATGGCGGCGGTGAGCCTGGCGGTGTATCAGGGGGATTCGTCGCAGCGGCAGCTCGACGCGATGCGGGAGGCCATGGCGGGCTGCGCGACCGCCGACGACACCACGCCGGGCGCGAGCAACCGGCTGACCGCGTCCGCGCTTTCGATGAACGAGGACGGCTGGGTCACGGGGCGGTTGAAGGGGCGGGTAGGCGGATATCCGTACGAGATGCATCTGGTGATCGCGCGGCAGGGGCGTACCCTCGTGGGGTTGCTGAACGCCGGGGTGCGCGATCCGGACGTCAAGCGGACCGAAGAGCTCGGCCGTTTGCTGATGGCCAAGGTCGGTACCCTTGATCTGTGACGCTGGACGCTGAAGATACCAAGATCATTACCCTGGCCCGGTCGGCCCGTGCCCGGAGCGGTTCCGCCGAAGGGGCGGCCGTGCGGGACGAGACCGGGCGCACGTATGCGGCGACCGACGTCGACCTGCCCTCGCTCAAGCTGTCGGCCGTGCAGGTGGCGGTGGCGATGGCGGTGTCCAGTGGCGCCGAGTCGCTGGAGGCGGCGGCCCTGGTGACCGAGGCCGAGGATCCCTCCCCCGACGATGTCGCGGTGATCGAGGACATGGGCAACACGATCCTCTACCTGGCCGGTCCCGACGGGGTGCTGAAAGGCAGATATGTCTGACTTCCGGGCCGGGTTCGCGGCGTTCGTCGGACGGCCCAACGTCGGCAAGTCCACCCTGATGAACGCCCTGGTGGGCACCAAGGTGGCGATCACCTCGTCCAAGCCGCAGACCACCCGCCGCGTGATCAGGGGCATCGTGCACCGGCCGGACGCGCAGCTGGTCATCGTGGACACGCCGGGCCTGCACCGGCCGCGCACCCTGCTCGGGGAGCGACTGGACAGCCTGGTGCTGTCCACGTTGAGCGAGGTCGACGTGCTCGGCTTCTGCGTCCCGGCCAACGAGCCGATCGGCAAGGGCGACCGGTTCATCGCCGAGAAACTGGGCGCGGTGAAGAAGACCCCGGTCATCGCCGTGGTCACCAAGTGCGACCTGGCGAGCCGCGAGCAGGTCGCCAAGCAGCTGCTGGCCGTCTCCGCGATCGCCGAGTTCGCCGAGATCATCCCGGTTTCGGCGGTGGGCGACGACCAGCTGGACGTGCTCGCCGACCTGCTCATCGAGCGCCTGCCGGAGTCCCCGCCGCTGTACGCGGGCGGCGAGCTGACCGACGAGCCCGAGCAGGTCCTGGTCGCCGAGCTCATCCGCGAGGCGGCCCTGGAAGGCGTGCGCGACGAGCTGCCGCACTCGATCGCCGTGGTCGTGGAGGAGATGGGCCCGCGTGAGGGCCGCGAGGACCTGCTCGACATCTACGCGTTCATGTACGTCGAACGCCCCACCCAGAAGGCCATCGTGATCGGCCCCGGCGGCGCCCGCCTGAAGGACGTCGGGACCCGGGCCCGCCACCAGATCGAAGCCCTGCTCGGCAGCCGCGTCTACCTCGACCTGCGGATCAAGGTCGCCAAGGACTGGCAGCGCGATCCCAAGCAGCTCCGCCGCCTGGGCTTCTACGACTGAACAGGCCGCCGCCGGATCAGGGCGGCACAGGCGAAACCCGCGACCACGATGGAGGCCAGCAGGGCGGCGAACCAGCCGTACAGGATCGTGGGGTGCACGTTCAGCACGCCCGCGATGCCGAAGCTGAGGCGGTCGGCGAGGGTGTGCGGGTCGGTGAGGAACATCGCCAGGGAGAAGGCCGCGACCGCGCCGGGCAGGATGGCCAGGCCGGTGAACAGCCAGCCCCGGGACATGCCGAGGATGCCCAGCGTCGAGGCGGCCAGGCCGGAACCGACCACGAACCAGCCCGCGCCGTCCTCGGTGCCGTGCACGGCGTAGGTGACGTCGGTGTGCAGCAGGCCGAACTCGGCGGTCAGGCCGGCCCACGGGAGCACGCCCGTGACGGCGAGGGCCAGTCCGGCGACGACGACGCCGAGGGCGGGGATCAGGCTCGGTTGGGGTTCGTCTGCCACATTTCCCACCCTACGGGAGAGTCTTGTCGGCGAGCCGCTCTCCCCATTCGAGGCGGCGCCGGAGTTCCACCGTGTCGGGCGCGAGCGCGGACACCAGCGTGCCGGGACCGGCCAGCGGGAGCACCGCGCAGCCCTCGGCCAGATGGCGTTCCCTGGGCAGGTCGCCGGCCAGCAGGGTGCTGCCGGCGCAGCGGGCCGAGCCGAAGACCGCGGGGCTGTCGTGGGTGGCGGGGTCGCCGATGACGAGCTCCTGGCGGAGCAGCGGGACGCCGCCGACGGTGGCGTCGAAGCGGGTGTGGCAGCGTCCGGACGGCTCGCCGTGCCGGCCGAATACGAGCTCCTCGCGCCAGAAGAGGGCCGCGTCGGGGGCGAGCTCCAGCCGGACCTGGACGCGGAGGTCGCAGCCGTCGGCCAGGACGATGGGTTCGGGGGAGTAGCGCAGGGACGCGCCGGAGCCGACCCGCGCGGTCACGGTCAGCAGGGAGCGGCCGGGCAGGGCGAGGGTGCTCGCCACCGAGAACACCGACAGCGAGGTGAGCGGGGCGACATCGAGGGTGAGGTCGAGGTGGTCGCCGCCGAGCGGGCCCGCCGCGGTGGAGACCAGGTGCACGACGCCGGGGCCGGTCTGACGCAACGTCAGAGGCGGATCGGAGCGCAGGGTCTCCAGCCGGGTGCCGCCGTCGTGCTCGGTGCGGATGACCGCCCGGGCGTGCAGCCCGGGCGGGTCAGCCCGTGTGCGCGTGCTGGTGTTGCCAGGCGTCGACGATGCCGACCACCCATTCGGCGACCGAATGGGCACCCTTGTCCTCCCTGATCGAGGTGAAAAGCACGGGTTTGCCGTCCCGCACCTTGGCCGCGTCGCGGGACATCACGGTGAGGTCCGCGCCGACCATTGGCGCCAGATCGGTCTTGTTGACCACTAGCAGGTCGGCCGCGGTGACGCCAGGACCGCCCTTGCGGGGCACCTTGTCGCCGCCGGACACGTCCAGCACGAAGATCTGCCGGTCGGCCAGGCCGCGGCTGAAGGTCGCGGTCAGATTGTCGCCGCCGCTCTCCACGATCACCAGATCGAGCGGCCCGAACCGCTCCTCCAGCGTCTCGACCGCGTCGATGTTGGCGGCGATGTCGTCCCGGATCGCCGTGTGCGGGCAACATCCGGTCTGCACCGCGAGGATGCGGTCGGCGTCGATGACGCCCGCGCGGCGCAGGAAGTCGGCGTCCTCGGTCGTGTAGATGTCGTTGGTCACCACACCGAGCCGCAGCGACGGCCCCAGGCTGCGGCACAGCGCCGCCACCAGGGCGGTCTTGCCGCTGCCGACCGGGCCGCCGATGCCCAGGCGCAGCGCCCGGCCGTGCCCGTCCGGCGGGTGGTGGTGATCCTCATGGTTAGCTGACAAAGAGCCTTACCTCCGTACGTAGGTGCTGTTCAGCCAGCAGATCGAGAGCGGGGGCGGCATGAGCGGGCAGGTCCGACCAGTCGTCGGCCTGGATGACGCACGCCTCGTGGGCCGCGTCGTTGAGTGCGGGAGCGAGATCGGCGAGCAGCCGGTGCACGAGCACCGGGTCGAGCCCGAGCAACCGGACCGCCGCCGTCGCCGGAGCGGTCACCGAGGTGTAGGCCGCGGCCAGCGCCGCCTGGCGCGGCTCACACCCCGCGGCCGCCGCGGCCGCACCGAGCGCGACGGGGTGATGAGCCCCATCCGGTACGGCTGACGCGAGCGACTCCAGCGCCTCGGACGGCCAGATCCGGCGCGTGGTCCTGACCAGCAACCGGCCCTGGGTCCGGCTGGCCTCCCGTTGCGCCGGTGAGGAGATCCGGGCGTCGGCCTCGGCGTCCAGCCGCTCCCAGCGCCCGGGCCGGGGGTCGGCCCCGACCTCGCACGCGGCGGCGGCCAGGGCCGCGGTGACCACTCCGGCCGTGGCGAGCCGGCCACGGAGGAACCGCGCCAGGTCCTCCGGGCCGGTGATCGCCCCGACGCGTACGGCCTCCTCCGCGCCGCCCGAGTGGGCGTGACCGCCCGCGGGCAGCCGGGAGTCGGCCAGCAGGAGCATGGCCATATCGCCGTGCATCCGGATCCTTTCCGTCAGAACAGGAAGTACCGCTGAGCCATGGGCAGTTCTTCGGCGGGAGCCGGTTCGATCAGCTCGCCGTCGATCCGGACCTCGAACGTGTCCGGCCGGATGTCGATGTCGGGCAGGGCGTCGTTGAGGCGCATCGCGTCCTTGCCGCGCGAGCGCACGTCGGCGACCGGGACCAGCCGCCGGTTGACGTTCAGGCGATCGGCGAGGCCGTCCTCGATCGCCAGGGGGGCCACGAAGTGCACGGAGGTGGCGGCCGGGGTCGCGCCGTACGCGCCGAACATCGGGCGGGGCAGCACCGGCTGCGGGGTCGGGATGGAGGCGTTGGCGTCGCCCATCTGCGCGTACGCGATGACTCCGCCCTTCACCACGAGATCCGGCTTGACCCCGAAGAAGGCCGGGCTCCACAAGACCAGATCGGCGAGCTTGCCCGGTTCGACCGAGCCGACCTCCCCGTCCAACCCATGCGCGATAGCCGGATTTATCGTATATTTCGCGACATATCGGCGGGCTCGGAGGTTGTCCGCCGGATCCGTGCCCGGGAGCGCGCCCCGGTGTTTCTTCATCACATGCGCGGTCTGCCAGGTCCTGATGATCGTCTCACCGACCCGGCCCATCGCCTGCGAGTCGGAGCCGATCATCGAGATCGCGCCCAGATCGTGGAGCACGTCCTCGGCCGCCATCGTGGCCGGCCGGATCCGGGACTCCGCGAACGCCAGATCCTCCGGGATCGAGGGGTTCAGGTGGTGGCACACCATGAGCATGTCCAGATGCTCGTGGTGGGTGTTGATCGTGTGCGGCCGGGTCGGGTTGGTCGAGGAGGGCAGCACGTTGCGGTGCGCGGCCACTTTCATGATGTCCGGCGCGTGCCCCCCGCCCGCCCCCTCGGTGTGATACGCGTGGATCATCCGGCCGCCGATGGCCGCCAGCGTCGACTCCACGAACCCCGCCTCGTTGAGCGTGTCGGTGTGGATGGCCACCTGCACGCCGGTCGCGTCGCAGACCGCCAGGCAGGCGTCGATCGCGGCGGGGGTGGTGCCCCAGTCCTCGTGCAGCTTGAACCCGGACGCCCCGGCGCGCAGCTGCTCGCGCAGGCCTTCCTCGCTGACCGTGTTGCCCTTGGCGAGCAGGGCCACGTTGACCGGCATGGCGTCCATGGACTCCAGCATGCGCGCGAGATACCACACGCCGGTCACGGTGGTCGCCTTGGTGCCCTCGGCCGGTCCGGTGCCGCCGCCGATGAGCGTGGTCACCCCCGCGGACAGCGCCTCGTCGACGATCTGCGGGCAGATCAGGTGCACGTGCGAGTCGACCGCGCCCGCGGTGACGATCTTGCCGTTACCGGCCAGGATCTCGGTCGAGGGGCCGATCACGAGGTCGGGGTGCACGCCGTCCATGGTGTCCGGGTTGCCGGCTTTGCCAAGGGCGACGATCCGGCCGTCCCTGATGCCGATATCAGCTTTTATCACGCCCCAGTGGTCGAGGATGACCGCGCCGGTGATGACCAGGTCGGGGGCGCCCTCGGCGCGGGTCGTGCGCGCCTGGCCCATCGACTCGCGGATCACCTTGCCCCCGCCGAACACCGCCTCGTCACCGGCGCCCGAGGGACCCATCGAACGATCCTCGGTCACTTCAATCAACAGGTCGGTATCGGCCAGCCGAATCTTATCGCCCGTCGTAGGGCCATAAAGGGCGATATATCGGGCGCGGTCGAGGCTATTCATCGAGAGGCCCTGCCCATTCCAAACGAAGGCCGGGCACAATCCTGTTTCCGGCCAGTGGTACCAATGTCACATCACGCTCAATACCCGGCTCAAACCGGATCGCGGTTCCCGCCGGAACGTCCAGCCGGGTGCCCCACGCGGCGTCCCGGTCGAACTCCAGGCCCGGATTCGCGGCCGCGAAATGGTAGTGCGAACCCACCTGAATCGGCCGGTCGGCCGTATTCACCACCCGGACCGTCACCCGCTCCCGCCCGGGATTCAGCTCCACCGGCTCCCCGCCGGGCACGATCTCGCCGGGGACACTCATGAGATCGGGTGGTGCACGGTGACGAGCTTGGTGCCATCCGGGAACGTGGCCTCGATCTGCACCGACTCCAGCATCTCGGGCACTCCCTCCATCACGTCCTGGCGGCGGAGCACCTTGCGTCCCGCGTCCATCAATTCGGCCACCGTACGGCCGTCCCGCGCGCCCTCCAGCAGATAGGAGGCGATCAACGCGGTGGCTTCCGGATGATTGAGCCGAAGACCCCGGCCCATACGATCGCGAGCCACACCGGCCGCGACATGAATGAGAAGGCGTTCCTGCTCGTGTGGAGTGAGCCGCATGACGGGACGATAGGTACGCGCCGTTTCCCCGGTGTTACAGAGATATTTCAGCCATGAGTCCTTTCACCCCACCGGCACCGGGGCGAACAAGGGACTTCGGTGAATTCCCGGTAATGCGCATTTAACCTAGCGGAACTTACCGTGAAATGTCGCTCGATCACCTTGTCGGCAGATGGGTCGGTGCGGGGGCCGTATCGGCAAGGAGGAAGTAATTGCGGAATTCAACCTGGCGTGCCGGGGCCGTAACCGCGGCTCTGCTCACCGCGCTCGCCGCCTGTGGCGGAGATCCGGCGACGACCGAGGGAACGGCTTCCGGAGGTGGCGGCGACACCATCAAGGTGGGCCTCCTGCACTCCCTCAGCGGCACGATGGCGATCAGCGAGGTTACCGTCAGGGACGCCGAACTGCTGGCGATCGAGGAGATCAACAAGGCCGGCGGCGTGCTCGGCAAGCAACTCGAACCCGTCGTGGAGGACGGCGCTTCCGACTGGCCCACCTTCGCGGAGAAGGCCACCAAACTGATCGCGCAGGACAAGGTGGCCACCGTTTTCGGCGGCTGGACCTCGGCCTCCCGCAAGGCGATGCTCCCGGTCTTCGAACAGCGCAAGGCGCTGCTGTGGTATCCGGTGCAGTACGAGGGGCTGGAAAGCTCGCCGTACATCTTCTACACCGGGGCGACCACGAACCAGCAGATCATCCCCGGCCTTGACTATCTCAAGGAACAGGGCAAGAAGAAGATATTCCTGGTCGGCAGCGACTATGTCTTCCCGCGCACCGCGAACAAAATCATCAAGGCGTACGCGGCGGCCAACGGAATGGAGATTCTTGGCGAGGAATACACCCCGCTCGGCCACACCGAATACTCCACGCTGACCAACAAGGTGGTGCAGGCCAAGCCGGACGCGGTGTTCAACACGCTGAACGGCGACAGCAACGTGGCCTTCTTCAAGCAGTTGAAGAGCGCCGGCGTCACCGCCGAGTCCATGCCGGTCCTGTCGGTGAGCGTCGCCGAGGAGGAGGTCACCGGCATCGGCGTCGACAACATCGTCGGCCACCCGGTGGCGTGGAACTACTACCAGACCACCGAGACCGCGGCCAACACCAAGTTCGTCGAGGCCTTCAAGGCCAAGTACGGCGCGGCCAAGGTCACCTCCGACCCGATGGAGGCCGGCTACAACGCGGTCTACCTGTGGGCCGAAGCGGCCAAGAAGGCCGGCACGGTCGAGGTGGAAGCGCTCAAGAAGGCGGCCGGCGGCATCGCGCTGGAGCGCCCGGAGGGCCTGGTCACGATCGACGGCGAGACCCAGCACATGTACAAGACCGCCCGGATCGGCATCATCCAGCCGGACGGCCTGATCAAGGAAGTCTGGAACTCGGGTGAGCCGATCAAGCCCGACCCCTACCTGAAGACGTACCCGTGGGCCGGAGGCCTGGCCTCCTAGCCGTTCCCTCGTACGGGCTCCGGAGCCGCCAAGTCAACGAGAAAGCCGTCCCAAGCCAACCGCATGACCTCCGTCCGGGGGACTCGCCGCTGCGGTTGTCCAGATCACGACTTTCTCATTGAACCTGCGGGGATGACCGCAGGCGGCTCCGGAGCCGAGGCACATCCACGGATATATCGGGAAATTTATGGAAGGGGCATGGTGGAGGGATTCCTCAACCAGCTGCCGATCGGGCTGTCGATCGGCGCGGTCCTTTTGCTCATCGCGCTCGGGCTGACGTTCACGTTCGGGCAGATGGGCGTGATCAACATGGCCCATGGCGAGTTCATCATGGCGGGGGCGTACACGGCCTTCCTGCTGCAGGACTTCGCCGGGCGGAGCGCGGTGCTGGTGGCGCTGCCGGTCGCGTTCGTGGTGGCCGGGCTGATGGGGCTGCTGCTGGAACGCCTCGCGATCCGGCACTTCTACGGACGGCCGCTGGACACGCTGCTGCTCACCTGGGGCGTCAGCCTGGTGCTCCAACAGGTGGCGCGGGACCTGTTCGGCGCGCCGAACGTGCAGGTGCTCTCGCCGACCTGGCTGCAGGGGGCGATCGGGCCGATGCCGTACAACCGGCTGTTCATCCTGGCCCTGGCCGTCGGCAGCGTGGTCGCCATCTGGATCTACATGAACCGCAGCGCGCAGGGCCGCCGCATGCAGGCGGTCATGCAGAACCGGCAGCTGGCCGCGACCAGCGGAATCAACACCGGCCGCGTCGACCAGCGCACGTTCTTCATCGGCTCCGGGCTCGCCGGGATCGCCGGGGTGGCGCTGACCCTGATCGGCCCGGTCGGGCCGACGCTCGGCACCTACTACATCGTGGACGCGTTCCTGGTCGTCGTCGCGGGCGGGCTCGGCCAGCTGCGCGGCGCGGTCATCGCGGCGGCGGCGCTCGGCCTGCTCAACTCCTACGCCGAGTTCTGGACCAACGCCAGCCTGGCCAAGGTCATCGTGTTCGCGGCCATCATCGCGTTCCTCCAGTTCCGTCCGCAGGGCCTGTTCGTCCTCCGTTCAAGGGCACTCACATGACCGCAGTCCTGGAGAAGCCGACCCAGCAACTCACGCCCAAGGAACCGCGCCAGTGGAAGGGCCCGGCCGTGTTCGTCGCGGTCGCGATCATCGCGCTGGTGGTCATGCCGCTGGTGCTGGAACCCTTCCGTCTTGGCCTGCTGGCCAAATACCTCTGCTACGCCATCGTCGCGCTCGGGATCGGCCTCGCCTGGGGGCAGGGCGGCATGCTCACCCTCGGCCAGGGTGTCTTCTTCGGCCTGGGCGGCTACGCGATGGGCATGTATCTGAAGCTCAACGACGCCGGCGGGGACCTGCCCGACTTCATGGTGTGGAGCGGGGTCGAGGACCTGCCCGCGCTCTGGGCGCCGTTCGGCAATCCGGTGTTCGCGCTGGCCATGGTGGTGGTCGTGCCGCTGGTCGTGGCGGTGCTGCTGGGCACGCTGGTGTTCCGGCAACGCGTGCGCGGGGCGTACTTTGCGATTCTCACCCAGGCACTGGCGGCCGCGATGGTGATCCTGCTGATCGGCCAGCAGGGGCTCACCGGGGGGACCAACGGGCTGACCAACTTCTTCGACTTCTTCGGCAACGACGTGGCCGCCGAGTCCACGCAGCGCGGGCTCTACCTGACGGTGGCGATCGTGCTGGGCGTGCTCTACCTGGCGGCCTGGCAGCTGGTGCGCAGCCGGTTCGGGCGGCTGCTGCTGGCCGTGCGGGACGGGGAGGACCGGGTGCGGTTCCTCGGCTACAACCCCGCCACCGTGAAAACGATCACGTTCGCCATCTCGGCGGTGATGGCGGGCATCGCCGGGGCGCTGTTCGTGCCCGTCGTCGGGATCATCTCGCCCGCGCTGCTCGGCGTGGTGCCCTCGCTGGAACTGGTGGTCGCGGTCGCCGTCGGCGGGCGGTTCGCGCTGGCCGGGGCGGTGCTCGGCGCGGTCGTCATGGGCTACGCCAAGACCTACTTCAGCGAGGAACTGCCGGACGCCTGGCTCTACCTGCAGGGCGCGCTGTTCATCCTGGTCATGACGCTCGCCCCGAAGGGCATCGTGGGCGTGGCCACGGCGCTGCGCGCCCGGGTGCGGAAGGAGGCGTCGGCATGACGGCGCTGCTGGAGGTTCGCGACCTCTCCGTGGTGTTCGACGGCTTCCGGGCCATCGACGGCGTGGACTTCACCGTGGACAGCGGCGAGTTGCGCTTCCTGATCGGCCCGAACGGCGCCGGCAAGACCACCCTCATCGACATCATCACCGGCCTCACCAAACCGACCACCGGCACCGTCGTCTTCGACGGGAACTCGCTGGCGGGCAAGCGCGAGCACGAGCGGGTCCGGCTCGGCATCGGCCGCACCTTCCAGACCTCGGTGGTGTTCGAGGACCTCACCGTGCTGGAGAACCTCGACCTGGCGGCCTCGTTCCGCCGCCCGCTCTGGTCGCTGCTGCGGCGGCGCAAGGGCGTGATCGCCGCCGTCGAGCAGGCCCTGGAGACCACCGGCCTGGCCGACCTGGCGCCCCGCAAGGCGGGCGTGCTCTCGCACGGCCAGCGCCAGTGGCTGGAGATCGGCATGCTCATCGCGCAGGGCCCGCGCCTGCTCCTGCTGGACGAGCCGGTGGCCGGCATGTCCTCGGACGAACGCGCCCGCACCGGCGAGCTCCTCACCTCCATCGCCAAGGACCACACGGTCATCGTGATCGAGCACGACATGGAGTTCCTCCGCAGGTACGCCTCCCAGGTGACCGTCCTGCACGAAGGCAAAGTCCTGATCGAAGGCTCGGTGGACGAGGTACGCGCCGACCCCCGCGTCCAGGAGGTCTACCTGGGCCGCGCCCGCGAGGAGGCCGCCCACGATGCCGTCACGTGACCTCCTTCACGCCCGTCATGGGCTCGCCCCCCTGAAAGCCAGTCACGGGAAGGCCGCGCACAATGTTGTCAGTTGACCGTCTGGAATCCGGATATGGCCGCGCCCGCGTCCTGTTCGGCGTCTCCCTCGAGGTGGCCCCCGGCCAGCTCGTCTGCGTGATGGGCCGCAACGGCGTCGGCAAGACCACCCTGCTCAACACCCTGATGGGCGTGCTCCCCACCACCGCCGGCACCGTCACCTTCGCCGACCGCGACATCACCAAGCTCAAACCCCACGAGCGGGTACGGCTAGGCCTCGGCTACGTCCCCCAAGGCCACGAAACCTTCCCCCAACTCACCGTCCACGCCAACCTCCAGGTCACCCTCGACGCCTCCGGCAACCCCGCCTCCGCCCTCGACGAGGCCCTGGACGTCTTCCCCCGCCTGAAACCCCTACTCAAACGCCGCGCCGGCTTCCTCTCCGGCGGCCAGCAACAACAGCTCGCCATCGCCCGCGCCCTTGTCACCCAACCCAAACTCCTCATCCTCGACGAGCCCACCGAGGGCATCCAGCCCTCGATCATCATCGAGATCGAGGAGGCGATCGAGCAGCTGCACGCCTCCGGCATCGCCATCCTCCTGGTCGAGCAGTACCTCGACCTCGCCATGCGCCTGGCCGACCGCTACGTCATCCTCGACGCCGGCCGCGTCGTCCACGCGGGCACGGCCGCCGACCTCCAGGGCGAGGAGGCCCGCCGCCTGCTCGCCGTGTGACGCGCGGCCGTGACCCCGCGATGGGCATCACCCGTCCAGCTGCCAGGTCGCCGGACGGGTGATCGGCGCGCCCGCGCCTGGAGGTCTAGAGCGAGAGTTGCCACTCGTTCCAGACGTCGAGCAACTGGTAGCCGAGTCGTTCGTTGATGGCGATCATGCGGGCGTTCGTGACCGCGTTCCAGGTGATTATCCGGGTGGCGGTGGGTTCCTGGTTGTGGAACCAGGTGGTGTTGGCCTGTTTCATGATCAGGCCGAGGTGGTGGCCGCGGTGTTCGCGGAGGACGGCGGTGTCGGTTTGGCGGCCCCAGCCGTCGGGGGTGTTGTCGGCGATGATGCGGGTGAAACCGACGGCGTGGCCGGTGGCGCGGTGGCGGGCCACCGTGGTGTAGGCGGTTTGCTGGGCTTTGGCCCAGCCCGCTTCGAATGTGCGGACTCGGGCGGCGTCCCAGCGGATGGGTTCGACGTCCATGCCGTCGGTGGGGGCGTCGTTCATGGCGGCCATCAGGGTGGCGGCGTCGTCGACGAGGTCGTCGGGGGCCGCGTCCTGCCAGCGGTCCAGGATGTAGTCGGGGGAGAGGCTCGCCACGCCTTTCTCATACGCGTTCCAGTCGACGGCGGTCAGGTCGAGGATGCGTCTGGCCTGGGCGGAAGCGGCTTCGAAGCCGTGTTCGCGGGCGAAGGCGCCGCCGGGGGAGTCGGGACGGGCCTCGGCGAAGATGACCTGGCGGTCGTGGGCTCGGGCGCGGGCGATGGCGTGTTCGAGGAGGGCGGTGCCGATGCCTTGGCGGCGGTGGGCGGAGCCGACGTGGAAGATGCGTAACAACGCCGCGTGCGCGTTGTCGGGGCCCGGGAAGTGCACCGCGACGCCGCCGACGATCTGGCTGTCGAGGCGGGCGACGTAGGTTTCGCCGGGTTGGGCGACCCAACCGTGTTCGGCCACCACGGCGAAACGCGGGAAGGACGAGACCGGGCCGGGTTCCTCATCGGCGGCGGCGATGGCGTGGAACGAGTGCAGGCGGTCGCCGGGGTCGGCGTAGTCAAGACGCTCGATGTCCATGCGTCCAGCAAACCCTCTGGCGCGGGCGCCGAGCGACCGGATTTATCCGCTTATAGCGGATGGGACGCGCGTTACTGGCGGTAGCCCTCGACCTCGGTGACCGAGCGGGTTTCCGCGTTGTCGGGGTTGTCGCCGACCTGGCGTTTGGCGCGGCGCTGGCGGAGCAGGTCCCAGCACTGGTCGAGGGACTCTTCCAGGGTCTTGATCCGGGAGCGCTCCTCGCTGCTGGAGACCTGGCCCGCGGCCAGCCGCTCGCGAAGCTCCCGTTCCTCCTCCACCAGTTCGCCGATCTTGGAGAGGATCTCGTTGTCCCGCATGACGTGCCTCCTTCTCGCTTTTCCGACACTCTATGTCCTGGCGATCACCACGCCAGTACGGGCCTGGTTTGACAGATTTGAGAGTTTTGAGAGGTTGTCGGGGATGTTGCCGACAGTGGGAGACGCAGCGGTGAGCCATACCCAAGCCGAGGTCCAGAGCCAGCCGGAGATGTGGACCAGGACCCTGGCTGTCCCGTACGCGGATCTGCCCCGAGCCGGGCTGAACGTGCTCGGGGTCGGCTGCGGGACCTCGTTCTACATCCTCGACGCGTACGCGCGACGCCGGCAGAGCCTGGGCCGGGGGCGGACCAGGGCCACCATCGCCACCGAGTTCGCCGACGAGGATCCGTACGACATGGCGATCCTGCTGTCTCGGTCGGGCACGACCAGCGATCTGCTGCCGCTGGCGGAGCAGCTGTCCGAGCGCATGACCACGGTCGCGATCACCGGCACGCCCGGGTCGCCGATCACCGAGCTGACCCACCGGCAGGTGCTGCTGGACTTCGCCGACGAGCGGTCGGTAGTGCAGACCCGCTTCGCCACCTCGGCGCTCACGCTGCTGCGCGCCTCGATCGGCGAGGACGTGAGCGGACTGCCCGCCGAGGCCGAGCACGCCCTCCAGGAGCCGCTGCCGGATCCCGCGGACTTCGATCACGTCGTCTTCCTGGGGACGGGGTGGACGCTGGGGCTGGCCGAGGAGGCGGCGCTCAAGTGCCGGGAGGCGGCCAAGTTGTGGACGGAGTCGTACGCGACGCTGGAATACCGGCACGGGCCGATCGCGTGCGCGGGGCCGCGGAGCCTGGTGTGGTCGCTGGCGCCGTTGCCTGAGGACGTCATCGGCGCGATCGCCGGGACGGGGGCGACGCTCAGGATCGCCGCAGCCGATCCGCAGGCGGAGCTGGTTGTGGTGCACCGGCTGGCGGTGGCTTTCGCGCGGCATCGAGGGCTGAACTGCGACAGCCCTGATCATCTGTCCCGTTCGGTCGTGACCGGATGACGTTGATCACCACCGCCGAGATCATCGACAACGCCCGGCGGCGGCGGGTGGGGGCGGGCGCGTTCAACGTGATCGAGATCGCGCACGCCGTGGGCATCGTGACAGGGGCGGAACGGATCGGGGAGCCGGCGATCCTGCAGGTCAGCGAGAACACGGTCGCCTATCACGGGGGGATCGACGCGATCGGGGCCGCCTGCCTGGCGGTCGCCGACGCGGCGCGGGTTCCGGTCGCGGTGCATCTCGATCACGCCACCACGTGGGAGCTGGTGGAGCGGGCGGTGCAGCTGGGGTTCTCGTCGGTGATGTTCGACGCGTCGGCGTTGCCGTACGGGGAGAATGTCGCGGCCACCGCGGAGATCGTGCGGCGGTCCGGGGTGTTCGTGGAGGCGGAGCTGGGGGAGGTGGGCGGGAAGGACGGGGTGCACGCGCCGGGGGTTCGTACCGATCCGGCCGAGGCCGCGGCCTTTGTGGAGGCGACGGGGGTGGACGCGCTCGCGGTGGCGGTGGGGACGTCGCACGCGATGGTGACGCAGGACGCCGAGCTGGACTTCGAGCTGATCACGCGGCTGCGGGAGGCGGTCGAGGTGCCGCTGGTGCTGCACGGTTCGTCGGGGGTGCCCGACGCGGGGCTGGTCCGGGCCGTCCGGCATGGGATGACAAAGATCAATATCGCGACCCAGCTGAACGTCATGTTCACCGCTGGAATTCGTGGGGGATTGACCGACTCCAAAGTGGTCGATCCCCGGCACTACCTGGCCTATGGGCGGGCCTCGGTGGCCGGGCGGGTCCAGCAGCTCCTAGAGGTGCTGACAGTTTGAGCTCCCGGGTCTGCTACTGTGCAAGACATGCTGCGCGGTCTGCTTCTTAGCTGCCGCGGCGAGGGCCTGTAGAAGCTAGGCCGGCTCCCTCGTCGCGGAGCGAGCCATGCGCGTCGGCCACTTCTCTGTGAATCCGACCACCAGGAGCCCTTCCGTGTATCCCCAGCAGCAGCGCAGCCCCATGCCGTTCCAGCGTTACGCCCCCTTCGAGCCGATCCGGCTGACCGACCGCACCTGGCCCGATCAGGTCATCGACCGCGCGCCGCGGTGGTGCGCCGTCGACCTCCGGGACGGCAACCAGGCCCTGATCGATCCGATGGACGCCCACCGCAAGCTCAAGATGTTCGAGCTGCTGGTCCGGATGGGCTACAAGGAGATCGAGGTCGGCTTCCCGGCCGCCTCGCAGACCGAGTTCGACTTCATCCGCCAGATCATCGACGAGGGCCGGATCCCCGACGACGTGGTCATCCAGGTGCTCACCCAGGCGCGGCCCGAGCTGATCGAGCGCACCTTCGAGTCGGTGAAGGGCGCCAAGCAGGCCATCGTGCACCTGTACAACTCCACCTCGACGTTGCAGCGCCGGGTCGTGTTCGGTCAGGACAAGGACGGCATCACCGCCATCGCGGTCGAGGGCGCCAAACTGTGCAAGAAGCTCGCCGAGGACATGGGCGACACCGAGATCTACTTCCAGTACTCGCCGGAGTCGTTCACCGGCACCGAGCTGGAATACGCGGTGGAGGTCTGCAACGCCGTCAACGACGTGTGGCAGCCGACCCCGGACCGCAAGGTGATCCTCAACCTGCCGGCCACCGTCGAGATGGCCACCCCGAATGTGTACGCCGACCAGATCGAGTGGATGCACCGCAACCTGGCCTACCGGGACTCGGTGATCCTCTCCCTGCACCCGCACAACGACCGCGGCACCGCCGTGGCCGCCGCCGAGCTGGGATACCAGGCGGGCGCGGACCGGATCGAGGGCTGCCTGTTCGGCAACGGCGAGCGCACCGGCAACGTGTGCCTGATCACGCTGGGCATGAACCTGTTCTCGCAGGGCATCGACCCCGAGGTCGACATTTCCGACATCGATGAGATTCGCAGGGTTGTTGAGTACTGCAACCAGCTGCCCGTGCATCCGCGGCACCCGTGGGGTGGCGAGCTCGTCTACACCGCGTTCTCCGGGTCGCATCAGGATGCGATCAAGAAGGGGTTCGAGCATCTGGAGCGGGACGCCGCCGCGGCGGGGGTGCCGGTGGACGAGTTCACGTGGGCGGTGCCGTACCTGCCGATCGATCCTAAGGACATCGGGCGGACGTACGAGGCGGTCATCCGGGTCAACAGCCAGTCGGGCAAGGGGGGCGTGGCCTACATCATGAAGGCCGACCACCACCTCGACCTGCCGCGGCGGCTGCAGATCGAGTTCTCGCGGGTGGTGCAGGCGCGCACCGACGCCGAGGGCGGCGAGGTGACGCCGGCCGCGATGTGGGCGGTGTTCACCGATGAGTACCTGCCCAATCCCGACCGGCCGTGGGGGCGGCTCGGGCTGCTCGCGCACCGGAACGTGTCCTCCGCCGACGGGCAGGATGTGATCAGCGCGGACGTGCGGGTGGACGGCCAGATCCGCGAGATCCAGGGCCGGGGGAACGGGCCGATCTCGGCGTTCTGCGACGCGCTCGCCTCGGTCGGGGTGGACATCCGGGTGCTCGACTACACCGAGCACGCGATGAGCGCCGGCACGGACGCGAAGGCCGCCTCCTACGTGGAGGGGGAGATCGGCGGGCAGGCCCTCTGGGGGGTCGGCATCGACGCCAACACCACGACCGCGTCGCTGAAGGCGATCATCTCGGCCGTCAACCGAGCGCACCGCTGACATTCGGCTCCGGGCCACCTGACGAGGTGGCCCGGAGCCGAGTTTTTGTCGGCGGCTCACGTTAGGCTGACAC
The DNA here is from genome assembly GCF_009687885.1 of Acrocarpospora pleiomorpha. Classification (GTDB taxonomy): domain Bacteria; phylum Actinomycetota; class Actinomycetes; order Streptosporangiales; family Streptosporangiaceae; genus Acrocarpospora; species Acrocarpospora pleiomorpha. Next base: position 50,413 of record NZ_BLAF01000040.1, on the reverse strand, counting down.
TTGCAGATTTGCTTAATTGCCCATCATGGCAAGCGAGGAGGAGAGGCCATGGGACGGGGTCGGGCCAAGGCAAAGCAGGTGAAGGTCGCTCGCGAGCTGAAATATCGCGATGGCGGCGATCTGGAGTCGCTCCGACGGGAACTGGGCGTCGATGGGGCGCCCGCCGCGAACCGGAGCGACGACAGCGAGACAGAGCAGTACGAAACGGAGCAGGGCGTCTAGTAATGCCCGTGCCGCTCTACCAGGCCAAGGCCGAACTGTTCAAAACCCTCGGCCATCCGCTCCGCATCCGGGTGCTCGAGCTCCTGTGCGAAGGGCCGAAACACGTGCGCGACCTGCTGGTCGAGATGGAGGTCGAAGCGCCCAACCTCTCCCAGCAGCTCGCGGTGCTGCGCCGGGCCGGGCTGGTGACGGCCCGGCGCGACGGGACGACCGTCGCCTACGAGCTGGCCGGTCCCGACGTGTCCGAGTTGATGCGGGCGGCCCGGGGGATCCTCACCGAGCTGCTGGTGGGGCAGCGTGAACTGCTCGCCGAGCTGGAGCAGTCCCGGCGGAACTAGTCGGGGATGCCGAGGAAGCGGGCCAAGCCGCGCATGTTGTGGTCGAAGAGTTCGGCCCGGTGGGTGACCACGTTGTTGAACTGGCCGAAGAGCTCGAAGCTGATCATGCCGTACAGGCCGGTCCAGGCGGCGATGGCGCGGGTGATCACGTCGTCGGAGACGCCGGGTATGAGGGATCTGATGATCTCGGCGTCGGTGCTCAGGATGGGCGGGACCGGGGGGCAGATGTCCGGCGGCGACAGGCGCCCGGCGCGATGGGCGTCGCCGAGGATGCGCCCGTAGACGGTGGTGGCGCGGGTGGCCGGGCCGACCGTGTCCTGCGGGGCGCGGTAGCCGGGGACCGGTGAGCCGTGGATCAGCGCGTATTCGTGTGGGCGGGCCAGCGCCCAGTTCCGGACCCCGTGGCAGACGGCCAGCCAGCGCGCGCCGAAGTCGTCCGGCGGGCTCGCGGCGTCCGCGTCCTCGGCGGCGGCGCCCACGGAGTTGTAGCCGTCCACGATCAGGGCAGTAAGCAGATCATCCTTGGTCGGGAAATAGCGGTGCACGGCGGAGGACACCATGCCCATCTCGCGCGCGACCGCGCGCAGCGACAGGCCGCTCGCCCCCTCGCTGGCCAGCTGGACTCGGGCGATGTCGGTGATCTCCCGGACCAGTTCGGCCCGGACACGTTCCCGTGCGGTACGGCTTGCGTTCACATGGGCACCATACCAGAGCGCCGCGATAAATCGAGAGCAGTGCTCTTGACGATTGGTGCTCTAATGGGAGAGCATTGCTCTCATAAAGAAGGGTTGCTTGTCCGCACTCGAAGCCGAGAAACAGGAGCACATCATGGGTAAGCACGTCATCGTCGGAGCAGGTCAGGTCGGCCGCCAGGCCGCCGAAATGCTGGACGCGCAGGGGCACGAGGTCGTCCTGGTGTCCCGGTCGGGCTCCGGGCCCGAGCACATCACGAAGATCGCCGCCGACGCCTCGGACGCCGACGCGCTCGGCCGCGCCGCCCGGGGAGCCGATGTCCTCTACAACTGCGTGAACCCGAAATATCACCGCTGGCCGACCGACTGGCCGCCCATCGCGAGCGCGATCCTCCGCACCGCGGAGGCCAACAGCGCCGTGCTGGCCATGGTCGGCAACCTGTACAGCTACGGTCCTGTGGACGTCATGACCGAGGATCTTCCGCTGGCCGGGACGGGCCACAAGGCCAGGGTCAGGGCCGAGATGTGGCGGCAGGTGCTGGCCAGCCACGAGGCCGGGCGGATCCGGGGCACCGAAGTGCGCGGGTCTGACTATTTCGGTCCGGGCTCCACGGACCAGGCGTACCTGTCCATGCAGGTGATCGGTCCGGTGGCGGCGGGCAAGCGGGCCGTCGTGCTGAGCGATCCCGATATTCCGCACTCGTGGACGTACCTGCCGGATGTGGCGCGGGCGTTGGTGATCGCGGGAACGGATGAGCGGGCCTGGGGGCGGCCCTGGCACGTGCCGACGACGCCGCCGCTCACCATCCGCCAGGTCGCCGAGCGGGTCGCCACCCTGGCCGGGGCACGATCTCCCCGGATCACGGAGATCCCCGTGTGGGGGGTCAACGTTCTGGGGCTGTTCATGCCGTTCATGCGGGAGCTTCGCGAGACCCGCTACCAGTTCGACCGGCCGTTCGTGCTGGACTCCTCCGCCTTCCAGAAGACCTTCGGCGTCGCGCCGACGCCGATCGACGAAGCTCTCAAGGCGAGCATGCAGCATCTCGCCACGCAAACCCGGTGATGTCGTCTTATGTAGGGTCGGGGGATGCTGCGTATTGGAGTGATCGGGCTCGGGGATATCGCCGCGAAGGCGTACCTGCCGGTGCTCGCCGCCACCCCCGGGCTGGACTTACGGCTCTGCACGCGTGACCCGGGGACGCTGCGGCGGCTGGGTGACACCTATCGGGTGTCCGGCCGGTTCTCGCGGGTGGATGATCTGATCGACGATGGGATCGACGCGGCTTTCGTGCACGCGGCCACCGCCGCGCATGTGGAGATCGTCAGTCGGTTGCTGGAGGCGGGTGTGCACGTCTTCGTCGACAAACCGCTCGCTTATCACTTCGTGGACGCGGAGAAACTCGTCCGGCTGGCGCGGTTGCGCGAACGTTCGCTGATGGTGGGGTTCAATCGCCGGTACGCCCCCGCGTACGTGGTTCTGGCCGGACTCCCGCGCGACATAGTGATCATGCAAAAGAACCGGGCCAACCTTGCTGAGGACCCGCGAGTCGCGATATTTGATGATTTCATCCACGTGGTCGATACGCTGCGTTTCCTGGCTCCGGGCGAGGTCACCGGGACCCGGATCAGGACGCGGGTGGTCGGCGGGCTGCTCGAACACGTCGTCCTCGAACTCGACGGGGACGGGTTCACGGCACTAGGGATCATGAGCAGGGTCAGCGGCGCCGCCGAAGAGACCTGCGAAACCATGGGCGGCGGCATCAAACGCCGCGTCACCAACCTCGGCGACGTCGTCGACTTCACCCCCGGCGAAACGCTCGTCCGGCGTCCGGACTGGACGCCGGTATCCCGGCAACGCGGCATCGAGCAGGCCTGCCACACCTTCCTGGACGCGGTCAGCGCGGGCAGGCTGCTCGATGCCGATGACGCTCTCGAAACCCATCTCCTCTGCGAACAGATCGTGACGCAGGAATCCGAGTGATCCCACGCGAGCAGATCGTCACTCAGGAGCCTGAAGGATCTCAGGGGTAGAGGCCACGCAGCCGGTGTGCTTCCGCTACCCGGCCGACCCCGATCGCGTGCGCCGCTTCTCGCAGGGTCAGCCCGCGGTCGGCGGCGAGCGTGTTCACCTCGCGGAACGCGCCCTCCATCAGGTCGCGTAACTTGATCTCGACCTCGTGGGCGCTCCACGAGTAGGCCTGGGTGTTCTGCACCCATTCGAGATACGACACGATGACGCCGCCGGCGTTGGCCAGGATGTCGGGGACGATGGTGGCGCCCTGGTCGGCGAGGATCAGGTCGGCTTCCGGGGTGGTCGGCCCGTTCGCCCCCTCCACGATCAGCCGAGCCTTCACCCGATGCGCGTTCGCGCCGGTCAGCACCCCTTCCAGGGCGGCCGGGACCAGCACGTCCACATCGAGTTCGAGAAGCTCGTCATGGGCGATCGTGTCCGCGTGCGGGTAGCCGGGCACCCCGCCGTTCGCACTCGCCCAGGCGCGCACATCGGCGACATCGAGCCGCTCCGAGTAGATCGCCCCGGACGCGTCGGAGACCGCCACCACCCGGCACCCCGCGTCCGCCAGGTACTGCGCCGCCAGCGCCCCCACCTTGCCGAACCCCTGCACCGCGACCGTGCGGCCGTCGGCACTGCCCAGCGCGGCCAGCGCCGCGATCTGCACCCCACGCGAGGTCGCGCCCGCCCGCCCGAGCGACCCGCCGAGCGTGGTCGGCTTCCCGGTCACGACACCCGGCACGGAATATCCCGCGTTCACGCTGTACGTATCCATGATCCACGCCATGGTCTGCTCGTCGGTGCCGACGTCCGGGGCCGGGATGTCCTTCTCGGGTCCGATGAGAGGTTGTATCTCGTTGGCGTACCGCCGGGTCATCCGCTCCAGCTCGCGACTGGTGAGCGTGGCAGGATCCACGGCCACGCCGCCCTTCGCGCCGCCGTACGGGATGCCCACCAGGGCGCATTTCCACGTCATCCACATGGCGAGCGCGGTGACCTCGGCCAGATCGGTGTCCGGGTGGAAGCGGATGCCGCCCTTCGCCGGGCCGCGCGAGAGATTGTGCTGCACGCGATACCCCTGGACGACTTCCATCCGGCCGTCCTCCCGCCGTACCGGAACCGAGACGGTGAGGGATCTGCGCGGGGTGGCCAGCATTCGATGCAGGCCGTCATCAAGTCCGAGGAAGCGCACCGCCTCGGCGAGCTGGAACCGGGCGGCGTCCAACGCCTGCTGCCCCGGAGCCATGCCCTGAATTCCCGACGTCGTTGTCGGGAAGTCCACGATGGTCATGTCGGAGAGTTCTCCTCCATCTAGTGTCGGTGCGCCGCACGGGGACGGCTCCGGCCCATCCCGTCGTCATTGACGGAACGTTCCCACCGGCACCGATCCCCGTGCGACGCCTCTACCTGAGATCCAATCCTGGCGTCGCCCGCCAGGGGAATATGCCGAGTCGGCGGAATAGGTCTACCTGTTGGCCGTTTTGGAGCGTGTCGCAATTGGGGCGGCCCACCACCGTGCGTCTATGCGGAGACGTAAGCCTCCGAGAGCTCCCACAACCGGGCCGCGAGCTGGGCGTCATCGGCCTGCGGGTTGACCTTCGCCCCGGCCCGCAGCCCGTCGTGGTAGGCGCCGTCGGCGACCTCGGACGCGCTCACCAGGGCGATCAAAGGGCCCGCGCCGTCCGCCGCGCCGATCGTGACCCGCCGGAGGAGCGGGATCCGGTTCACCACTCCGACCAGTCCGGAGCCGGACGCGAACCGGATCTCCTGCTCGACCCCGCGTTCCTCGGCGACCCGCCGCGGATTGAAGCAGACCGCCGTCACCCGGGAACCGGCTTCGCGGCGGGCCAGTTCCCGGGTGAACAGGATGTTCATCAGCTTGCTCGTCGAGTAGGCGATCCAGCCACCGCCGTAGCGGCGTCGTGTCCATTCCAGGTCGTCGAGGTCCAGCTTGCCGAACCGGTTGCCGACGCTGGCGGTCGTGACGACCCGGGCGCCGCTCTCCCGCAGCCGTGGCAGCAGAAGCGTCGTCAGCAGGAACGGCGCGAGGTGGTTGGCCTGGAAGGTCAGCTCGTGGCCGTCGGCGGTGACGCGTCGCTCCGGCACCAGCCCGCCCGCGTTGTTGGCCAGCACGTCGATGCGCGGGTAGCGGTCGAGCAGGCGGTCGGCCAGCGCGCGCACCTCGGAAAAGCTGGCGAAGTCGGCGATCTGCGGCTCGGTGCCGAGCCGGGCCGCGATGTCTCGCGTACGCGTGGCGGAGCGCCCGACCGCGACGACGGTCGCGCCCCGCTCGGCCAGACGAAGGGCGGCGGCCGCGCCGATGCCGGAACTGGCGCCGGTGATCACGACGGTACGCCCATGAAGATCCTTAGACATGAGACAGAGTGTCTCACCTTGAGTCGCAGATGTATAGTAGGGGTGATGGTACGAGGACAAGCACTCAGAGATCATGTGGCGAGCGGCATTCTGGAGGCGGCCGCGGCGCTCATCGCCGAGCGGGGCGAATCGGTGAGCATGACCGATGTGGCCACCGCGGCGGGCGTCGGCCGCGCCACCCTCTATCGCTACTTCCCGAGCCGCGAAGCGCTGCTGGCCGCCCTGCTCGAGGCCGGCCTCGCCGAGGTGGCCCAGCGGCTGGCCGATGCCCGGCTCGACGACACCCCGATCCCCGAGGCGTTCGCCCGGGGCACCCGTGCCGTCCTCGCAGCGATGCTGAAATACCGCGGGCTCGGCTCGTTCCCGCTGACGCAGGCCCAGAAGCAGGCGGCCGACACGGCGATGTTGGCGCCGTTGCGTGCTCTCTTCGACCGCGCCGCCGAGGAGGGGGCGCTGCGTTCCGACCTGTCGCGCGAGGCGCTGGTCGAGGTCTACCTGAGCCTGCTGGAAGGGACGAACGCGCGGGTGACGCTCGGTGGCCTCGGCAGTCTCGGCGTCGAACCGGCGGCCGCGGCGATCACGGAAGTGTTCCTGCGCGGGGCCTTGGCCGGCTGATCGCGGCCGATCTTCGCGCGGGGGTGCGGGCGATGTCGTCCCTGCGGTATCACTTGGGGGTGGCACACCTGGTGATCGGGCCGTTGTTGCGGCATGTCGATGGGTTCACGGCGACTGTTTGGGTGGAGACCAGTGCGTCGTGCACGGTCACCGTGGTGGCGGGGGAGGAGCGGGTTTCGGAGCGCACTTTCACGGTGCACGGGCATCACTATGCGGTGGTCGATGTGCCGGTTCGGGAGGCGGTGCCGTACCAGGTGGAGCTGGATGGGGTGGGGGTGTGGCCTGAGGAGGGGATGGAGCGGAGTGTCGTCCGGCCGGTGCGGCGGCTGGAGAAGGTGGTGTTCGGGTCGTGCCGGACGAGTGTGCCGCATGATGCGGCGCATCTGGTCAGTCATGGGGTGGACACACTTCGGGCGTATGGGCATGGGATGACGGTTGACGATCAGCTGCCTGATCTGCTGCTGATGCTGGGCGATCAGGTGTACGCGGATGAGCCGTCGGCGGAGATGGTGGGATATATCCGGGAGCGGCGGGGGAACGCCGCGCCGGTGGATGAGATCGCGGACTTCGAGGAGTACGCGGAGTTGTATCGGCAGGCCTGGACGGATCCGGAGATCCGGTGGGTGCTGTCCACGGTGCCGACCGCGATGATCTTTGACGATCATGATTTGCGGGACGACTGGAACACCTCGCAGCCGTGGCGGGAGCAGATGGCCAAGCTCGCGTGGTGGCGGCGCCGGGTGGTCGCGGGGCTGGGGGCGTATTGGGTCTACCAGCATCTGGGCAATCTGACGCCGGCTGAGCGGGCCGTCGACGAGGTCTACGGGAAGATCCGGGAGGCGGCGGACGGAGCCGAGATCCTCGACGCTTTCGCGGAACGGGCCGACGCCGATCCGACCACCAGCCGCTGGAGTTACGCGCGGGACTATGGCGGCATCCGGCTGATCATGCTGGACACGCGTTGTGCGCGCCATCTGGTGCCCGGGGAACGTTCGGTGCTGGACGCGACCGAGTGGGCCTGGCTGGAGCAACAGGTCGCGGGAGACTACGACATGCTCCTGGTCGGCTCGTCCGTCCCCGTCCTGCTTCCGGCCGGAATCCACCATGTCGAAGCCTGGAACGAAGCGCTCGCCGACGGCGCGTGGGGCAAACGGGTGGCTCGATGGTCCGAACGTGTCCGCCAAGCCGTCGATCTGGAGCATTGGGCGGCATTCCGGCGTTCGTTCGAGCGCCTGTGCACTCTGCTGGCCGGAACCGGGAAGACCGTGCTCCTGCTGTCCGGAGACGTGCACTACTCGTATGTCGCCAAGGTCAAGGGCGCGCCCCTCTACCAGCTGGTCTGCTCCCCGATCAGAAACCCGCTCAGCCGCACGCTCCGCCTGGCCAACATCATCGCCCAGTTCGGCGTCGCCACCCTGGTCGGCGGACTGATCGCCAGAACCGCCAGACTCCCCAAACCACCTTTCAAATGGCGGATCACCAACGGCCCGTGGTTCTCCAACGCCCTGGCCACGCTGACCTTCCCGACCGACGGCGTCCCCGAAGCCCGCTGGTACAGCCCGACGACCGCCGCGGACCCACCCGAACTCACCGAGATCTCCCGAGTACCGCTACCCGGGAGACCGGCCTAGAGCTTCGGCGACCGGGCTTGGAACTCGCCGAGCACTGCGGCGAGTTGGTCGATTGCCCAGGAGAGGTCCTCGGCGGTGATGACCAGTGGGGGAGCCAGGCGGATGGTGGAGCCGTGGGTGTCCTTGGCGAGGACGCCCTTGGTCATCAGGGACTCGCAGACCTGGCGGCCGCTGGCCAGGGAGGGGTCGATGTCGATGCCCGCCCACAGGCCGCGGCCGCGGACCGCGACCACGCCGGGGAGGGCGCGCAGGCGGTCGTGCAGGGTGGCGCCTAGTTCGCGGGCCCGGGCCTGGAACTCGCCGCGCTTCAGGATGGCGATGACCGCGTTGCCGACCGCGCAGGCCAGCGGGTTGCCGCCGAACGTGGACCCGTGCTGGCCTGGCTTGATCACCCCGAGCACGTCGGCGTTCGCCGCCACCGCGGAAACCGGGACGATGCCACCGCCCAGCGCCTTCCCCAAGACGTACATATCCGGAATGACGCCCTCGTGGTCGCACGCGAACGTCATCCCGGTGCGGCCAAGCCCGGACTGGATCTCGTCGGCGATCATCAAGATGCCCGCCGATGTGCAGATCTCCCTGACCTGCGGCAGGTAACCGTCCGGCGGCAGGAGCACGCCCGCCTCGCCCTGGACCGGCTCGATCAGCACCGCCACCGTGTTCTCGTCGATGGCCTCCCGGATCGCCTCCGCCGAGCCGTACTTCACGATCGTGAAGCCCGGCGTGTAGGGGCCGTAGCCGTCGCGCGCGTCCGGGTCGGTGGAGAAGCTGACGATCGTGGTGGTACGGCCGTGGAAGTTGTCCTCCATCACGATGATGTTCGGCTCGCGGATGCCCTTGACCTCGTGGCCCCACTTGCGCGCCACCTTGATCGCGGTCTCCACCGCCTCGGCGCCGGTGTTCATCGGCAGGATCATGTCCTTGCCGCACAGGTCGGTCAGCCCATCCGCGAACGCCGCGAACTGGTCGTGGTAGAAGGCCCGGCTGGTCAGCGTGAGCCGATCGAGCTGCGCCCGGGCGGCGGCCAGGATCTCGGGATTGCCGTGGCCGAAATTGAGCGAGGAGTATCCGGCCAAGCAGTCCAGGTAGCGCTTGCCCTCCACGTCGACGACCCAGGCGCCCTCGGCGGAGGCGATGACGACCGGGAGCGGGTGGTAGTTGTGCGCGCTGCGGCTCTCGGCCAGCTCGATGAAATCCCGGGTGTTCACAGGCGGATCTCCAAAGTGCAGCACTTGGGCCCGCCGCCGGCTTTGCGCAGCTCGGTCAGTTCGACGGGAACGACCTGATAACCCTGCCTGGTCAGGGTATGGCAGAGCCCGGCCGCCTCGGCGTTGATGACGATGTTTTTGCCGTCGCTGACCGCGTTGAGCCCGAGCACCAGCGCGTCCGCCTCACCCGCGATCACCGCGTCCGGGAAGAGCCGCCGCAGCACCGTCAGGCTGCCCTCGGAGAACGCGCCCGGGTAGTAGGCCACGTTGCCGTCGCCGAGCGCGAACAGCGCGGTGTCCAGGTGGTAGAAGCGCGGGTCGACCAGCCGCAGCGTGATCACCGGCCGGCCCAGGAACTCCTGCGCCTCCATGTGGGCCGCGATGTCGGTACGGAAGCCGGTGCCCGCCAGGATGACCTCGTCCAGGGTGAGGAAGTCGCCTTCGCCCTCGTTCGTGAAGGCCGCCTCCCGGACCGGATAGCCCCGCTGGGCGAACCACTCCAGGTAGGCCGGGCCCTCCGCGGCCCGCTCCGGGTGCGCGAACCGCGCGCCGTAGACCTTGCCGTCCACGACCAGCGCCCCGTTGGCCGCGAACACCATGTCCGGCAGCCCGTCGATCGGGTCGATCGCGCTCACCTGGTGCCCGAGCGACTCGTAGGCGCTCTTCAAGGCCTCCCATTGCCGTACGGCTGTCGCCGCGCTGGCCCCCAGCGTCGGATCCATCCACGGATTGATCCGGTATGTGACTCCGAAGAACTCGGGCCGGCACATCAGGAAATGCCGGGTGGTCGCCACCCGATGGTCAGGAAGACCCACTGTCATGTGAGCAGGAATCACGAAATTTCTCCACAAAGAGGGCCACGGGGTTGCTGTCTTCAGGGTAGAAATAGCGCGACTTCCCGCCAATGCGGCGACATTGCGCCTCAGCGGTGATCGATTGCGTTTTCCGGGGCCCGACCGGCGATTCGTTACGCCGGACGGGGGGTGATCAGGCGGGTGAGCACGATCGCGCTCTTGGTCCGCACCACGAAAGGCTCGGCGGCGATGCGCTCGATGACCTGCTCGACATGGCGCACGTCGGTGGCCCTGATGTGCAACAACGCGTCGGCCTCCCCGGTGACCGTGCAGGCCGAGACGACCTCGGGCAGCCGCGACACCGCCAGCGCGATCGCGCTCGGCGAGGTCTTCCCCTGGCAGAACAGTTCCACGTAGGCCTCGGTGGTCCACCCCAGCGCCGACGGCTCGACCTGCGCGGTGAACCCGGTGATCGCCCCCGTCTGCACCAGCCGGTCCACCCGCCGCTTCACCGCCGGAGCCGACAGCCCGACCTGGCCGCCGATCTCCGCATATGTCGATCGGGCGTCCTCGACCAGGGCCCCGATGATGGCACGATCCAGCTCGTCCAACTTCACGCCCCCTGTATATCGCCCTGGCGGACGACGGGGCGCGGCGGGCAGCCATGATCAAAACCTTCTATGAGCGCCGCTCCCGGAACGCGGCGCTCCAGAACGTCCCAGCCGAGATCAGGTCCGCGCGACCAGATCGTCGAACTCGCCCGACTTCACCGCCCGCAGGAACGCGGCGATGTCCGCGCGGCCGAAGACCAGCGCGGGACCCGTCACGAAGCGGGAGTTGCGGAAGGCGACCTTGTTGTCGGCGAGGCGGGCCACCTCGACGCAACTGCCGCTGGGATTGCTATGGGTGCTCTTGCGCCACGTGGTGCCGCTCAGGTCGTTCGCGTTGGGGACGTGGTCCATCGTGCCCTCCAGATTTCTCGTTCTGAGGGCAAGACTATGCCGTGCACGTGCATCCGTGTTTGCAGTTGTGTTTGCAGGTGTGCGTGCACGCTAGAGAGTTTTGAGGATGTCCTCCAGGAACGCGGCGGTCCGGGAGACCGGCATGGCCTCCACGCAGAGGGTGTTCATGACCTGCATGTAGCGGTCGACTTCTTCGGGTTTCTCCAGGTAGAGGGCGCTGGTGAGCTGCTCCAGATAGACCACGTCGGGGAGTTCGCGCTCGTCGAACCGCAGGATGGTGAACGGACCTCCGGCGGCTGCGTGGCCGCCCCGGTCGAACGGCACGATCTGCAGGGTCACATTCGGGTTACGAGTCGCGTCGAGCAGGTGCTCGATCTGCCCGCGCATCACCTCGACACCGCCGAGCGGGCGGCGCAGCGCGGCCTCGTCGATCACCGACCAGAGTTTGACCCCGTCCGGGCCCTCCAGGCGCTTCTGCCGGGCCACGCGTAATGCCACCCGGCGGCCGATCTCGTCGTCCGGGGAGTCCTCGTGGCCCAGTTTGATGACCGCGCGGGCGTAGTCCGGCGTCTGCAGCAGGCCGTGCACGAACTGGACCTCGTAGCTGCGGATGATCGCCGCGGCCTCCTCGAGGCCGACGTAGACCTCGAACCAGCTGGGCAGCAGATCGCTGTACTTGTGCCACCAGCCGGGGGTGTTGGCCTCCCTGGCCAGGGTGAGCAGGACGGCCCGCTCGTCGGGGTCGGTCAGGCCGTACATGGTGAGCAGGTCCGCGACGTCGCGTTCCTTGAAGCTCACGCGGCCCAGCTCCAGGCGGCTGATCTTCGCGTGCGAGGCGCGGATGATGTGTCCCGCGTCGTCCGGGGAGATCCCCTTCGCCCGGCGCAGCCGCCTGAGCTGCGCGCCCAGCAGGATGCGCAGCACGGTGGGACCTCCGCGCGAATATGGGAGGACGCGCGGTTCCTCGCTTGCGTCAGGCGCCACGTTCACGTCGACTCCAGGGCTGGGACGGACGACTGCCGGAACAGTGAACCATTGTCGCATTGCGGGCACGTTGCGGGTAGCCGATCTTAGACCCGAGCTGACAACTCCATGGTTATGAATATTTACCGGGAATCTGGGGATGTACGTACCGATGCACGTGCATCCGTGATTGCATATGATGTTACAGGGAAGGCCGAAAGTTCACCTTCAAGGACGGCGATGACCGCACATCTGGCAGGGCTGGGAGCCGCGACCGCGCCTTCTTGGCTCATTCCGGAGTTCGAGTCGGTTGTGGGGCCTGACTTGAGCTGGCCCGCACCCGCCAGCTGCGCTCTGCGAGCGGGTGCGGGCTCGGCCTCGGTCGCCAGGCGGTTCGCCGTCCAGACCCTGCGCGAGTGGGGCCTGCCGCAGGTCGCCGACGATGTCCAGCTGGTGGTATCCGAGCTGGTCACCAACGCGCTGCGGCATGCCCTGCCCGACGGCATGAACTCCGGCGCGTCCGGCGCCCCCGTCCAGCTGCGGATGGTCAACCAGAGCGTGCACGTCGCCTGCGCGGTCCTCGACCCGAGCGAGCGGGTGCCGATGATGTGCCCCGAGGATGATTTCGCCGAGTCCGGGCGGGGCCTGCTCCTGGTCCAGGAGCTGAGCCTCACCTGGGGCTGGACCATCCTGCGGGGCACCGGCAAGGTCGTCTGGGCGATCTTCACCGTTCCCGGGGGTTAAAGTCGGGCCAATTCCCGCTCAGGAGCCGCCGCGTGCGCGGTCTTCGGGAGCAGGCGGTCGAGCCAGCCGGGCAGCCACCAGTTGGCCCGCCCCAGCAGGGCCATCGTGGCGGGCACCAGCACCATCCTGACGACGGTCGCGTCGATCAGCACGGCGGTGGCCATGCCGACCCCCGTGGTCTTGACGGTCACGTCCGGGTCCAGCGCGAAGCCGATGAAGACCGCGACCATGATCGCCGCGGCGCTGGTGATCACCTTGCCGGTGGCGGCCAGGCCGCGCACCACGCTGCCCCGGGCGTCGCCGGTGGCCAGCCAGTCCTCCCTGATCCGGGAGAGCAGGAAGACCTCGTAGTCCATGGACAGGCCGAACAGCACGGTGAACATCAGGATCGGCACCCAGCTGGAGATGGGCCCGCCGTGCGGCAGCCCGACCAGGCGCGCGCCCGCGTCGGTCTGGAAGACCACGGTGATCACGCCGTACGCGGCAGCCACCGAGAGCAGGTTCATCACCGCCGCCTTCAGCGCCACCACCGGGGCCCGGAACAGCACGGTGAGCAGCAGCAGGGACAGGGCGACCACGAACGCGACCACGATCCACAGCCGCTCGGCCAGCCGGTCGGAAATATCACCGAATCCTGCGACAGTTCCGGTCACCATCACGCCGTCGGGCAGGGTGGCGCGCAGCCGCTTGACCAGCTCCGTGGTGCGCTCGTCCTGCGGTCCCGTGGCCGGTTCGACCGTGAGGACCGCGGCGTCGCCCTGGACCAGCGGGGGCGTGACCGCCTTGACCCCGACCTGGCCCGGCAGGGCGGCGGTCACCTGGGCGGCCAGCGGAGCGGGCATGGCGAGCACGATCGGGCCGTTGGCGCCGGAGCCGTACTCCGCGGCGACCAGGTCGTAGGCGACCCGGGTGGTGTTGCTCTCGGGCTGGCTGCCCGCGTCCTGCGGCCAGGTGCGCATGCCCAGCGTGGGGGCCGCCAGGGCGAGCAGCACCACCAGGGCGGCCAGCGCGGACCGGAGCGGCCTGGCGCCGACCCAGCGCGCCCAGCGTTCGGTCCGGGTGGGGCCGGTGCGCACCGCCGTACGGACCGGGTCACCCGTGCGCTCGCGGCGGGGCAGCACCCGGCGGCCGGCCAGCCCCAGCATGGCCGGGACCAGGGTGAGAGAGGCGATCATGACCGCGCCCACGGTCGCGAACGTGGCGTACGCGAACGAGGCGTACACCGGCAGGGTGGACAGGTTGAGACCGAACAGCGAGACCAGCACGGTCAGACCCGCCACGAGCACCGAGGAGCCCGCAGTGGCGGTTGCCTCGGCCGCCGCTTCGCGCGGAGACAAGCCCCGGCGCAGCCCTTCCACGTGCCTGCTGACCAGGAACAGCGCGTAGTCGATGCCGACGCCCAGGCCGACCATCGACGCGATGGTGGGAGCAGTTGACGAAATGTCGGTCACGGCCGCCAAAAGCGTGATGAGCGAGGTGCCGACGCCCAGACCCATCAGCGCGACCAGGATGGGCAGCCCGGCCGCGACCAGCGAGCCCAGCGCGGCCACCAGGATCAGCAGCGCGGCGATCACGCCGACCGCCTCGGCGGAGCCGCTGGGCGCGGAGAAGTTCTCCGGCACCTCGCCGCCGAACGCCACGGTGAAGCCCGCCTTCTCGACCGGTCCGGCGGCGGCGCGCAGCGCGTCCACACCCTCGGAACCGGAGAAGTCGGTCACCGGGACGCTGTAGTTGACCGCGACCAGCGCCGTGTCGCCGTCCGCCGACAGGCGGGGCGGCGCGACCATGGCGACGCCGCGCATCCCTTTCAGCCGGGCCGCCAGCTCGGTCAGCAGCGGCTCGGGAACGGCCCGATCGCCGTGGACGACCACGCGGGCGGTGGCGCCGGACAGCTCGGGGAAGTGCTCGGCCAGATAGGCCGTCCCCACTTGATAGGGAATGCCGGGAATCGAGTAATCGTCATGCGTGTCGCCCCCCGCGACCCCGGCCACGCCGACGGCGGCGACCAGGGCGAGGAGCCAGGCGAGGAGCGTGCGCCACGGATGGGCCGCGGACGCGCCGCCGAGGCGGCCGAGAAGACGAGCCATGGGGTGTCCTTTTCATCAGGTTGCACCCCTACGGTCGGTCAGCCCTCTTGCCCGCCTCTTGGCGCCGTCTTGGAGTCCACTCCGAGCGCCGCCTCCTCGGCCTCCGCCGCCCACGTGGCAGCGCCGTAGACGCGCGCGATCACAGCCGCGTGCCGGTAGCTCGCCACCGCCTCCGCCGGCCGCCCGGCGGCCAGCAGCAGATCGCCGAGCGTGTGCGCGACCGGCCTGGCGGCCACCGACAGGGACGTGGTCCCGGGCACGAGGTCCTCGATCTCGCGGAGCGTCTCGATCATCTCCGCCATCTCGGCCGGGGTGCCGAGCCGCGCCGCCGCCTGGCCGCGCATCACCGCGTACATGGAGTAGTAGTAGTCCCGCCGCAGCGCCTGCCCCCGCGCCCGCGCGGCCTGGGCCTGCTCCACCTGGCCGGCCGCGAGCAGGGCGAGCGCCACGATGTCGGCCGCGATCGGCCCGTACGTCTCGAACAGCAGGTCGATGGCGGGTGCGTACTCGGCCAGCCTGCCCTGGCTGAGCCGGATCCCGAACACGGCGAAGGCGTGCCCGCCCTCGGCGTGGAACGAACCGGCCCGCGCCAGCGCGGTATACGCCTCGAGGTAGCGCTGCTCCGCCTCCTCCAGCCGCCCGGCGATCTGGACCAGCGCGGCCTCGGCGACCATGCCGACCGCCCCGGCCTCCACCATCTGGTACGCCTTCGCGATCTCGTGCGCCCGGTCCAGGTGCGCCCGCATGCGCCCGACGTCGCCAAGCACGCAGCGCCCCCGGGCCGCGAGGAACTCGCCGTACCAGCGGTAGGCGACCATGTGGTGGGCCACCGCGATCTCGATCAGCCGCTCGCTCAGCTCGACCACCCGCCGCGGTTCGGCCTCCATGCGGCAGCACCGGATCTGCACCACCAGGTTGATGGCCTCGGCCGCGGGGTCGTCCATGGTCGCGACCAGCGCGTCCAGCTCCGCCGCCGCGGCGGCGGCCCGCGGATCCTCCTCGCCCTCCATCTCGGAGTACACCATGTCCAGCAGCCGGCACCGCGTCAGCGGCTCCAGGTCGTCGCGGCGCAGCACCCGCGCCAGCAGGTCCAGCGTGCGCTCGTCCACCACCCCGTACGGCGTGATCTGCCAGGGCGTGGCCTCGGTCCAGGAGGTGAACGCGGTGATCAGCAGGTCGTCCCGGCCGGTCTCCTCGGCCAGGTCGATCGCGCGCTGCCGGGTCTGCCTGGCGGCGGCCACGTCCCCGGACAGCACGTGCGCCTGGACCAGCCGGGCCAGCAACTCCATCCGGCGGCCATCCCGGTCGCCCACCTCTCCGGGCACCCGCTCGAAGCACTCCAGCGCCTGCGCGAACAGGTCCGCGGCGGTGTCGTGGGCATAGCGGCGGGTGGCGAGCTCCCCGGCCCGGATGGAGTAGTTCATGGCCCGCTCGGCGGTGGCCGAGGTGGCCGCCCTGGCGTAGTGGTGGGCCAGCGCGGGCAGGTCGCCCGGATGGAGCCGGGCGATCGAGTCGGCCACCCGGGCGTGCGTCCTGGCCCGGCGCATCCGGGACAGGTCCTGGTGCAGCGTGTCGCGGACCAGCGCGTGGGCGAACCTGACCCGGCCCGGCGCGGGTTCGGTGAGCAGCCCGGTGAGCACCCCGGCCTCCAGCGCCTCCAGCACGCCGTCCTCGTCGGTGTCGGCGGCCTCGACCAGAACCTCCACCTCGGCCTCGCGGCCGACCACGGCGGCCAGCCGGAGCACGCTCACGGCCGGTGCGGGCAGCCGGGCGAGTCGCCGCCTGAGCACGTCCCGCACCCCGTCGGGGACCGCGCCCAACCGGCCTTCAGAATCCAGCAGCCGGGCGCTCTCCCGCACGTAGAACGGGTTGCCGCCGGTCTGCTCGGCGAGCGAGGCGAGCGTGTCCCGGTCCACCGGCCTGGCGCAGATCGAGGAGACCAGCGCCTCGATGTCGGCGGCGGACAGGCCGGCGAGCGGCAGCCGGATGGGGGAGTGCCGGGCCAGCTGGGCGAACGCGTCCTCCTGCGACTCGGTCACGTCGGACGGGCGGAACGCGGCCACCAGCAGGATGCGCGCCCCGGCCAGCTCCTCGGCCACGGCGGTGAGCAGGCCGAGCGTCTCGGCGTCGGCCCGGTGCAGGTCGTCCAGGATGATGGCGATGGCCCGGCCGGGACCGTTCCCACCCGCGCTCATCCCGCGCAGCCACGCGCAGACCGCGCGGTGCAGCCGGAACCGGCCGATGGCCGCGTTCTCCTCGGTGGGGTGCTGCCCCTCGCCCAGCAGCGGCGCGAGCTCGGCCTGGTAGGCGCCGAGCGGCACGTCCCCGGTGAGGGGGCGGAGCGCTTCGATCCAGGCCCAGGCGGGCGGCGCGCCGTCGTCCTCGGGGCAGCGGCCGGCGGCGATCCGCCAGTGTTCGGGGCCGAGCCCGTCGATGAGCCGGTTGATCAGGGTGGACTTGCCCGCGCCCGGCTCGCCGCTGATCAGCACCAGGCGTGACTCGCCCGCGAGCGCGTCCCGCGCGGCCGTGGCCAGCACGGCCAGTTCGGTGTCCCGCCCGACGAACAGCGGTTCCGTCGCCCGGGTCTCGGCCGGTTCGCGGGTCCCGGCGGCGACCGGCCGCGGGGCGCGGGGCCGGGTGGCGGCGGTGAGCACGGCCAGGTCCTGGTTGAGGATGGCTCGTTCCAGTTCGACCAGCGCGGGGCCCGGGTCGAGGCCGAGTTCCTCGGCGAGGGTGTGCCGGGCGCGGCGCAGCGCGGCCAGCGCGTCGGCCTGCCGTCCGCTGCCCCACAGCGCCAGCGCGAGCAGCCGCCAGCTCTCCTCCCGGAGGGGATGGCGCCGGGTGAGCAGTTCGGCTCCGGGCACCGCCTCGATCGGGGGCGCGGAGTGCAGCGTCACCTCGACCAGTAACTCCTGCGCGCCGAGCCGGATCTCGCCGAGCCGGACGGATTCGGCGATCGCCCACTCCTCGTCGGCCACTTCGGCGAACGCCTCGCCCCGCCACAGGCCGAGGGCCTCGCCGAGCGCCTTCCTGGCCGCGGCCGGGTCGCTCTCGCTGAGCGTTCTGGCCTGCGCGGCCAGCCGCTCGAACCGCCAGGCGTCCACGGCGTCGGGGTCCAGCCGGATGGCGTATCCGGGGGCGGCGCTGACGATCACTTCGGCGGGGGCGCGCGGGGGCCTGTCGGGTTCCAGCAGGCGGCGCAGGTTCGCCACATAGGACTGGAGCGAGGCGGTCGCCTTGGCGGGCGGCTCGCCGCGCCACAGGTCCTCGATCATCCGGTCGACCGAGACGACGTCGCCCCGCATCGCCACCAACAGAGCCAGCACCGCACGCTGCCGGGGACCCCCCAGCGGTACGGATCCGTCGCCCACACGGGCGTCAAGCGGTCCGAGCACCCGCAGGAGCACCGGCACACGAGCCATCACGTGGCCAAGCGTAGTACTGCCTCGGTCCCAAGACCGTCCCAAGAGGGCTTCAAGACGGCAGGTGGAGATTTATCAGCACACAGACCAACGAAGGAGCAGAAATGTCCACCGCCACCCAAGACCGTCCGTACGTCCACGAAATGGTGATCATCCACCGGGTGTTCCGGCGCGAGTCCCGGCTGCTGCCGCAGGTCGTCGGCCGGGTCGCCGCCGGGGATGTCGCGCGCGCCAAGGTGGTCGCCGAGTACTACCGCACGTACGCCGAGGGCCTGCACCACCACCACACCAACGAGGACAACCTGCTCTGGCCCAAACTGCTGGCCCGGGTCGACCTGGAAGCCGAGCTGGTGCTCCGGATGGAGGCCCAGCACGAGGTTGTGGCCGACACGATGGAGCGAATCACCGCCCTGCTACCCGAGTGGGAGCGCACCGCCGCCCTCCACCTGCGCGACCAGATCATCGCCGAACTCGGCAGGCACCGCGACGCGCTGGTGGAGCACCTGGGCGAGGAGGAGGAGCGCATCCTGCCGCTGATCTCCGAGCACATCACGGTCGCCGAATGGAACGCCCTGGGCGAGCAGGCGTTCCGCGAGATGGCCAACGACTCCACGACCAAGAAGCTGATCTCCCTCGGCGCCATCCTGGAGGAGATCACCCCGGCGGAGTACGCCCACTTCATGGCCGACAAGCCCGTCATGGTCAAGCTGATCTGGAACCTGCTCGGCAAGCGCGTCTACGCCAAGCAGATCAAACTCATCCGAGGTTAGCCCTGTTCGGCGTCTCCCGTCGCGGCTTCCATAGCCTCCTCCGGGCTGG
Source organism: Acrocarpospora pleiomorpha (assembly GCF_009687885.1). Classification (GTDB taxonomy): domain Bacteria; phylum Actinomycetota; class Actinomycetes; order Streptosporangiales; family Streptosporangiaceae; genus Acrocarpospora; species Acrocarpospora pleiomorpha. Next base: position 31,529 of record NZ_BLAF01000040.1, on the reverse strand, counting down.
CCTCCAGGTCCTGGTCGGCGGAGGCCTTGTCCAGCGCGGACGCCTTGTCCAGCCGCACCCAGCTGGTCACGCTCTCCACTGAGAACAGCACCACCAGATACGCGGTGAGCAGCCCGGCCACCCAGGTCAGCTGTCCGAACGCGGCTCCGGCTCCGATCACCAGCAGCCGGACCTCCCAGCCGAGACCCGCTTGGAAGATCCAGGCGGGCGGCCAGATGCTCTGCCTGGTCCGGTAGACGGTGTCGTAGGTGTGGTAGCCGACGATGTAGATGAGCACGAAGAGCAGCCACTTGGGCGTCTGCTCGGCCAGGCCGAGCAGGATGATGGTGAGGAACTCCGCGCCGCGCAGCAGCGGCGGGGTCAGCCAGTCGAAGCGGCCCAGATGGTCCCGGGGCGCGGTCGGCACCACCAGCGCCACCAGCACCAGCGCCGGGACCAGCAGGATCGGGCCCTCGGTGAGCACGCCGGCGACCGCCAGCGCGACGATCGCGAGCAGGGCCGCCAGGGTCGCCGGAACCGGCGGCAGGCCGGGCCCGAGGCGGTTCTTCAGGACGGCGACCAGCGGTCCGTCGTCGCGGTAGGCGAGCAGCCGCTCGGTCTGGATCCGGCGGCGCTCCTCGTCCGGGTCGGGGAGCGGGGTGACCTGCTGCGGGTGCGTGATCATGCGAGCGACCTCAGGAGACGTCCGGTCAGGGTGTAGGTGGCCGCGACGCCGCCCCAGACGATCAGGGTGAGGAACGTCACCCGGGGGTCGAAGAACGCGGTGACCAGGGCGATGGCGGCGAACCGCTCGCCGATCGGGAAAACGATCATCTTGCGGGCCCAGTGCATCGGGCGGAACCGCCCGGCCCTGGCCCAGAACCGGAGCATGGCGTGCACGCCGCCGCTGCGGCTGAGCTTGCGGGTCTCCAGCGCCTCGCGCAGCGGCCGGTCGTCGGCCACGGTCAGCTCCAGGGTGGGCAGCGGCACCGGCGGCTTGCGCCGGTTGGCGGCCCCGAAGGAGAAGTCCAGCAGGTGCTTGACCGACTGGAGCGCCAGCGCCACAAGGGCCAGCGTCCACACGCCCTCGCCGTCGCCGAACTGGCCGGAGACGGTCGCGCCGACGGCCAGGCCGACGAAGCAGGCATACTCTTTGAACCGGTCGAAGGTCGCGTCCAGCCAGGCGCCGAGCACGCCGAACTGGCGGGCGTAGCGGGCGACCTGGCCGTCCACGCAGTCGAAGACGAACGCGAAGTAGATGAGCACGCCGCCGGCCACGTAGCCGGGCCGGGTGCCGGTCGCGAACGCGCCCGCGGCCAGCAGGCCCGTGAAGATCGAGATCAGCGTGACCTGGTTGGGGGTCAGGCCGCGGCGGGCCGCCCAGCGGGCCAGGAAGCGCGAGTAGGTGCTGACGAAGAACGTGGTGAAGAAGCCGTCGGCGCCCTTGACCGCGTTGTCCAGCCGGGCCCGGTCCTCGTTGAAGGCAGCCATCTCGGCGAGCGCGGCCACCGCCTCGGCGGGGTCGTGCAGGCGGCGGTAGAACAGGTCGCGGCGGCCGCGCACGCCGACCGAGACGCCCCGCCGGACCAGGCCGAACACCAGCAGCTCGGTGACGTCGTCCTCCGGGCCGACCAGGTGGACCAGGTCAGCTAGCTCGCGGGCCACCTCGGCCAGCGTCGCCACGTGCTTCTGCTGCACGTGGATGGGCCCGAGCAGAGCCGCGTTGGGGCGGGTGACCGCGTGGTGGGCGGTGCCCACCGAGATCACCCGGCCGCGCCCGGCCCGGGTGCGCTGCGGCAGCCCCTCCAGCACGGCCGTGCCGATCTCGGGCTCGGCCTCCTCGATCGGGGGCGGCTCGGGCGCGTTCTCGTCCCGCTCCTCGCGCAGGATCAGCGCGATCGCGCCGCGCTTGGCCTTGGTCAGCTGGTAGATCAGCTCGTCGTGCAGCAGCGCGTTGGCGGGCAGGATCAGCACGTTGTCGGTGGACCCCTCCACCGCGTCGGCCAGCGCGCGCAGGTCACCGGCCACGTCGGCGCTCTCGGCCACCCGAGCCGGCTGGACGCGGAACGCCGCCGCGTCGGCGGGCCTGGCGATCGTGACGGGCTCGGGGTCGAGGGAGGCGAGCTGCTGGAGCAGCCTGCCGTACACGGTGGGGGCGCCGGGCAGCGACGGCAGCGGCAGGTCCGTGGGGGGGACGGGCGGCGCGCCGGCCTCGGAACCGATCGGGCCGGGCGAGGAGCCCAGCAGGACCACGCGGGTCATGGCACCCTTTCAGGCGGGGGTCAGTCATTCAGGGCGGCGGTTACCAGGTGGCCGGTCAACCATCTGATACGGAAAGCCCGCCAGCGCGCCAAAGCTTAGTGACCTTTCGGTTAAGCCGTAGCACCCCAGGTTTACCCCACGTCAACCCGATGTCCAAGCTAGGGACGGCTTTTCCGCCCCAGGCAGCACCCCAATTCTTACCGAAATTTCCCTATTTGTGACCCGGAGTAGCATGAGCGGGTGAGTCTTTACCGTGACGAGGGCGTCGTGCTGCGCACCCACAAGCTGGGAGAAGCCGACCGAATCATCACCATCCTCACCAAGCGCACCGGCAAGGTCAGAGCCGTCGCCAAGGGCGTGCGCAAGACCAAGTCCCGGTTCGGCGCCCGGCTGGAACCCTTTACCCACGTGGACGTGCAGCTGCACACCGGCCGCTCGCTGGACATGGTCACCCAGGTAGAGACCCTCCGGCCGTACGGCGAGGCGCTGGGCGCCGACTACCCCCGCTACACGGCGGGCACCGCCATGCTGGAGACCGCCGACCGGCTCACCCCCAGCGAGAAGGAGCCCGCGCTCCGCCAGTTCCTACTGCTGGTGGGCGGGCTGCGCACGCTGGTGGACGGCTCGCACGAACCCCGCCTGGTGCTGGACGCGTTCTTCCTGCGCTCCCTCGCGGTGGCCGGCTACGCCCCGGCGCTGGCCGAGTGCGCCCGCTGCGGCGCGGAGGCGGTCCGGGCGTTCGCGATCGTCGCGGGCGGCGTGGTCTGCGGCGCCTGCCGCCCGACGGGCGCGGCCGTGCCGGCGGCGGAGACGATCGCGCTCATGATCGCTTTACTGCGCGGGGACTGGCCCGCCGCCGACGCCTCGCACGCCCGCAACCGGGTCGAGTGCAGCGGCCTGGTGGCCGCCTATCTCCAGTGGCATCTGGAGCACGGGATCCGCTCGCTACGCCACGTCGAACGCACGGAGTCTTCATCCGCCCCGCACGTTTCCCCCACACGGAGCTAATACCCTCGTGGGCATGGTTCGACCGCCTACCCCGCATCCGTCAGGGGCCACCCCGCCCGCAATCCCGCGCGAGTCCGTGCCCCGGCACGTCGCGATCATCATGGACGGCAACGGCCGCTGGGCCAAGGCCCGTGGTCTGCCCCGTACGAAAGGGCACGAGGCGGGCGAGGCTTCGCTGTTCGACGTCATCGAGGGGGCGATCGAACTCGGCATCCCGTACCTGTCGGCGTACGCGTTCTCGACCGAGAACTGGAAACGTTCGCCCGACGAGGTGCGCTTCCTGATGGGCTTCAACCGGGACGTGATCCGGCGGCGGCGCGACGAGCTGAACGCGATGGGCGTGCGGGTGCGCTGGGCCGGCCGGCCCGGGCGGCTGTGGAAGAGTGTCATCTCCGAGCTGCAGACCGCCGAGGCCATGACCACCCGCAACGCCACCCTGACCCTGCAGTTCTGCGTCAACTACGGCGGCCGGGCCGAGATCCTCGACGCCGCCGTCCGGCTCGCGGGCGACATCGCCGCCGGCCGGGTCAAGGCGGGCCGGGTGAACGAGCGGCTGTTCTCCCGCTACCTGGACGAGCCGGAGATCCCGGACGTCGACCTGTTCGTCCGCTCCTCTGGGGAGCAGCGCATCTCCAACTTCCTGCTCTGGCAGACCGCGTACGCGGAGATGGTCTTCCTCAACCGCCTCTGGCCCGACTTCGACCGCCGCGACCTCTGGCAGGCGTGCGAGATCTACGCCCAGCGCGACCGCCGCTACGGCGGCGCCATCCCCAACGCCGTCTAAGCTCTGCGCCGCGCCCGATACGCGGCCACGTGCATCCGGTTCCCGCAGGTACGGCTGTCGCAGTAGACCCGGGACCGGTTGCGCGACTCGTCCACGAACACGTGCGAGCAGTCGGGGGCCGAGCAGGTCCGCAGCCGGTCCCGCTCACCCTCGACCAGCACGTGCGCCAGCGCCACCCCGCAGTCGGCCGCCAGATGCTCGGCCAGCGAGGCCCCGGGCGCGAAGTAGTGCACGTGCAGCGGGAACCCGTCGTGCTGGGTCAGCCTGGGCGTGATCCGGGTCCGCCCGAGCAGCGTGTTCAACCGCTCGATCGCGACCGGATCGTCCGGGGCGGTGAACACGTCATGGAAAGCGCTCGCCAGCGCGCGCACCTCGGCCAGATCGCCGGGGTTCAGGAACTCCACCCCGCTGACCTTCCGGCGGAGCACGAAGGCGGCGAGCTCCTCCATGTCCGCGGGCGGGGTGTTGACCAGATCGACCGCCGTGGCGAGCGAGTACACCATGTCATGACTGAATGGCATGTTGACTCCTGTCGAGCCCCGTCTTCAACTTGTCCAGGAAGCGTATCCCCCCGGAAGGACTCCTGCGGCCGCTCCAGTTCTCAGCGCGGACCTGAGCAGTCGGCGCAGGTGCCGAAGACCTCCACCGTGTGCGTGATCTCCACGAACCCGTGCTCGGCCCCGATCGCCTCCGCCCAGCGCTCCACGTCGGGCCCGGCCACCTCCACGGTCCGGCCGCACACGCGGCAGACCAGATGGTGGTGGTGCACGCCACTGGCGCAGGCCCGGTAGACGGCCTCGCCGTCGTCGGTGCGCAGCACATCCACCCGGCCGTCGTCGTTGAGCGCCTGCAGCGCCCGGTAGACCGTGGTCAGCCCGATCTTCGCGCCGACCGACCGCATCTCGGTGAAGATGTCCTGCGCGCTGCGGAAGCTCTCGCTCCTGCGGAGAATCTCGTGCACCGCGTCGCGGCTTCTGCTCATGATATGGACTCCCGGGTACGGCTTCGCCGTACGAATCTACCCACCGCGAGGGCCACGGCGAACCCGGCGAGGGCGAGCAGGACGATCGCCGCGCCGGACGGCACGTCCAGGTAGAAGGAGGACGTCAGCCCGCCCACCGTGGCGAGCACGCCGAACAGCATGGCCAGGGCCATGGTGGCCCGGAAACTGCGGGTCAGCTGCTGGCTGGTGGCCACCGGGACCACCATGAGCGCGCTGACCAGCAGCAGGCCCACCACCCGCATGGCGACCACCACGGTGACGGCCGCCACCACGGCGATGAGCAGGCCGAGGAAGCGGGTGGGCAGGCCGGCGGAGCGGGCCACCTCCTCGTCCTGGCAGAGCACGAACAGCTCGCGGCCGAAGACCGCCAGCACGGCCAGCACCAGCACGGCCAGGACGGCGATGACCCACACGTCCTGCCGGTTCACGCTGGTGATCGCGCCGAACAGGTAGGAGTTGAGCGAGGCCGTGCTGCCGCCGGGGGTCAGGTAGATCAGCATGACGCCGCCCGCCAGGCCGCCGTAGAACAGCAGCGCCAGCGCCACGTCCCCGCTGGTCCTGCCCCTGGCCCGGACCAGCTCGATGACGACCGCGCCGAGCGCGGCCACCACGACGGCGGTCAGCACCGGCGCGGTCCCGGTCAGGAAGCCCAGCGCCACGCCGGTCAGCGCGACGTGGCCGATGCCGTCGCCGAGCAGGGCCAGGCGGCGCTGCACGATGAAGGTGCCGACGGCGGGCGCGGTCAGGCCGACCAGCACGGCGGCGGCCAGCGCGTACCGCATGAAGTCCAGGGACAGCAGCTCTATCACGTCATAGATCCAGGTTCTCGGTGCGCGACCCGATCGCGGCGTCCGACCAGCCGGAGAGCGCTCCGGCGCCGGGGTGGGGGGCGTGCGGGTGCACGTGGTCGTGCCCGGGCAGCGCGTGCGCGCCGACGGCCTGCGGGGGCGGGCCGTCGTGCACCACGCAGCCCTCCTTGAGCACGACCGCGCGGGTGATCAGCGGTTCCAGCGGGCCCAGCTCATGCGCCACCAGCAGCACGGTCCTGCCGCCCTTGATCAGCCCGGCCAGGGTGTCGGCCAGGTGCCGCTGGCTGGCCGCGTCCACCCCGGCCGTGGGCTCGTCCAGCACGAACACGTCCGGTTCCCCGGCCAGCGCGCGGGCGATCAGGACCCGCTGCTGCTGGCCGCCGGACAGGGCCTGGACGGGGTCCCCGGCCCGGTCGCTCAGGCCCACCTCACGCAGGGCGCGGGCGACCGCCGCCTTGTCCGCCGCGCTGGTGGGGCGCAAGCGGCTCTGGCGGGCGATCCGGCCGGAGGACACGATCTCGCGCACGGTCGCGGGCACGCCGCCGCCGACCGAGAGGCGCTGCGGCACGTAGCCGACGCGCCACCACTGCCGGAACCGGGCGGGGGGCGCGCCGTACAACTCGGTGGCGCCGCCGGACAGGGGGATCAGGCCGAGCAGCGCGCGGATCAGGGTGGACTTGCCGGAGCCGTTGGCTCCGAGGACGGCGACGACCTCGCCCTCCTCGATGGCGAGGTCGATGCCGCGGAGGATCTCCCGGCCGTCCAGGCTGATCCGCCCGGCGGTCATCCGGAAGGCCGTCGTGGCGGGCACGTTCACCGCCTTTCCCAGGTCGTGCGCGGCAGGTGCGGTCATGTGCAGCCAAGCGCGGTGCGGAGGGTGGCGAGGTCGCCCCGCATGGCGGTCAGGTAGTCGCCGCCGGCGGGCTGGCTCTCCAGCGGATTGAGCACCGCCGTCTTCGCGCCGACCTCTTGGGCGAGGACCTCGGCGACCTTCGGGCTGACGAGCTCCTCGGTGAAAATGGTAGTCACCTTCTTCTGCTTGGCGATCCCGGCCACCTCGGCCAGGCGGGCCGGGGAGGGCTCGGCGTCCGGGTCGATGCCGCTGATGCCGATCTGTTCGAGCATGTAGCGGTTGGCCAGATAGCCGAAGGCCGAGTGGCTGGTGACGATGGCGCGGTTGGCGCAGGTGGTCAGCCCCTGCTGGAACTCCTTGTCCAGCGTGTTGAGGTCGGCGGCCGTGGCGGCGGCGCGCTCCCGGTAGCCGGACGCGTGCGCCGGGTCGGCGGTGGCGAGCCGTTCGCCGAGTTTGGTGGCGATGGTGGCGAAACGGTGGGGATCAAGCCAGATGTGCGGGTCGTAACCGATGTCCTCGTGCGCGTGCCCGTCTTCTTCGTGCTCTTCCTCGTGCGTCACGGTCGCGAGGGTGGGGACGACTGTCGCGGCGTCGAAGCCCTCGCCGGCGGCGTGCTGCTGGACGGCCTCGTCCACGGCCGGCTGCACGCCCTTGATGTAGACGATCAGCCCGGAACTCTGGATGTCGGCGACCTGCCGGGGTGACAGCTCCAGGTCGTGCGGCTCGACACCCGGCTTGGTGAGCCCCTCCACGGTCACGTCGGCCCCGCCGACGCGCTGGGACAGCCACTGGAGAGGATAGAAGGCGGCGGCGACGTGGAGCTTGCCCCCGGCCTGGGCCGATTGAGGAGATCGATCGGCGATGGACCCGCAGGCGGGCACGGTGAGCAGAGCCGCCCCCGCGACGGCTATGAGACTACGCAAGCGCAAATTTCCGGACATCACGCTTACGAGTATGAAGGAAAATGAAAACGGTTGTCAAAACTGTCCGGTTTATCCGCCGTGTCAGATGACCCCGAACCGGGTGAGTGCCACTAGCAGGAGAAATGTGCCCAGTGCCACCCGAAGCAACCGCCCACCCGGCCGCAAGGACGGCCAGGACATGTACGCCAGCCACGCCACGAACCCGAACACCGGCAGCACCGCCAGCCCGCCACGCCAGTCCGCCACGGCGAATCCCACCAGCAACAGCACGACCAGCAGGACCGGCACCAGCCAGCGCGGCAGCTGGTAAAGAAACACCAGCACCGTCGCGCTGCGCTGCTCGACCGCCCGGCGGAACCCGGTCGCGCCGGGCGTGAAGAACTGTTCCCCCGCCGGCAGCGGACGCTTGGCCGCGGGCTTGCGGGCCGGCGGCCCTGGCTTGGCCAGCGGGTGCGGTGATTTGCGGGGTTTAGAGGTATCGGCCACGGTCACGAGCCTAACGCCGCGACTCCACCAGGGTGATGGCATGCTGGGGCCCATGCTCGCCGTGATCCGCTATTCGGTGCCCGAGGCGCAGACCGACCAGTTCACCGGTCAGGCCGCGGAGATCCTCGATCTGCTCGCCGCCCAGGACGGATTCGTCCGCGGCCAGGTGAGCCGCTCGGTGGACGAGCCCAACCTGTGGGCCCTGGTCAGCGAGTGGGACGGCGCGGGTTTCTACCGCCGTGCCCTGTCCGCGGCCAGGATGGCGATGTATCCGCTGATGACCCTCATGATCAACGAGCCCAGCGGCTACGAGCAGGTGTACGGAAAGGGCTGAGCGGGTCACCTCGGGATTCCCCTAAGCTTGGCGGATATCAATCCCAGCGCCGACACCCAGCCGGATGGAGCCGCACTCATGGCACGTCGTACCGACGTCATGGAAACCATCGTCAGTCTCGCCAAGCGCCGCGGGCTCGTGTACCCGTCGAGCGAGATCTATGGCGGACTGCGCGCTTCCTGGGACTACGGTCCGCTCGGGGTCGAGTTGAAGAACAACGTGAAGCGCGAGTGGTGGAAGAGCGTGGTGCAGGGCCGCGACGACGTCGTGGGCCTGGACTCGTGCGTGATCCTGGCCCGCGAGGTCTGGGTCGCCAGCGGCCACGTGGAGACCTTCACCGACCCGCTGACCGAGTGCCAGTCGTGCCACAAGCGGTATCGGGCCGACCACCTCGAAGAGGCCTACATCGAGAAGCACGGCAAGGCCCCGGAGCACGGCCTGGCCGACCTGGTCTGCGTGAACTGCGGCACCAAGGGCGCGTTCACCCAGCCCAAGCAGTTCAGCGGCCTGCTGAAGACCTACCTGGGCCCGGTCGAGGACGAGTCGGGCCTGGCCTACCTGCGCCCGGAGACCGCCCAGGGCATCTTCATCAACTACCTGAACGTGCAGCAGTCGGCCCGCAAGAAGATCCCCTTCGGCATCGGCCAGCAGGGCAAGTCCTTCCGCAACGAGATCACCCCGGGCAACTTCATCTTCAGGACCCGCGAGTTCGAGCAGATGGAGATGGAGTTCTTCGTCAAGCCGGGCACCGACGAGGAGTGGCACCAGTACTGGATCGACGAGCGCCTGCGCTGGTATGTCGATCTGGGCATCGCCAAGGACAACCTGCGGCTCTACGAGCACCCGAAGGACAAGCTGTCCCACTACTCCAAGCGCACGGTCGACATCGAGTACCGGTTCAATTTCACCGGCGCGGAGTGGGGCGAGCTTGAGGGCATCGCCAACCGCACCGACTTCGACCTGAGCAGCCACGGCAAGGCCTCCGGGGTGGACCTGTCGTTCTTCGAGCAGGAGACCGGCGAGCGGTATGTGCCGTTTGTCATCGAGCCTGCCGCCGGAGTCGACCGGGCGGCGCTCACCTTCCTGCTCGACGCGTACACGGTGGATCAGGCTCCCAACGCCAAGGGCGTGATGGAGGAGCGCACGGTCATGCGCCTGGACCACCGGCTCGCGCCGGTCAAGGTCGCGGTGCTGCCGCTGTCCCGCAACGCCGACCTCTCCCCGAAGGCCAAGGACCTGGCCGCCCAGCTGCGCCGCCGCTGGAACGTGGACTTCGACGACGCGGGCGCGATCGGCCGCCGCTACCGCCGCCAGGACGAGATCGGCACGCCGTTCGCGATCACGGTCGACTTCGACACCCTGGAGGACCACGCGGTCACCATCCGGGAGCGGGACACGATGGCCCAGCAGCGGGTGAGCCTCGACCAGGTCGAGGCCTACCTGCGCCAGCACCTGAACGACTAGCCCGCCCACGGGATCAGCGTCCGCGAGCGCGGTCCCAGTCCTTGGCTGTGCCCACGGGTCCGTCCAGGAGGTCGAAGACCTCCTGGACGGACCCGTTTCGTCATGGCCAGAGTGGCGACTGATCGATTCCGAAAGATGAAGTAAAACGCTGATTTATGGGGGTTTTCGGGGCGGTTTGCTGACATGGGGTGATTGTTGCTTTGGGAAGGGGACCCATGTCTACTCGTTGGAAGGCGGCGGCGCTCGCCTCGGGGCTCGTGCTGGTGACGGCGGGGCCCGCTAACGCGGAACCCGCGCCGCGCCCGGAAGCCGAGCTGCTGCTCGTGGTGGACGACTGCCCGTTCCTCGAACTGTGAGCGAGTCCCAGCGGCTCGAACGCGCGCTGTTCGAGGTCAAGAGAGTGATCGTCGGCCAGGACAAGATGGTCGAACGCATGCTTGTGGCCATCCTGGCCCGCGGCCACTGCCTGCTCGAAGGCGTACCCGGCATCGCCAAGACGCTGGCCGCCGAGACCCTGGCCGCGGTGGCGGGGGGCTCGTTCGCCCGGATCCAGTTCACACCCGACCTGGTGCCCTCCGACATCGTCGGCACCCGCGTCTACCGCCCCTCGACCGAGAGCTTTGACACCGAACTCGGGCCGGTGATGGCCAACTTCGTGCTCGCCGACGAGATCAACCGGGCCCCGGCGAAGGTGCAGTCCGCCCTGCTGGAGGTGATGGCGGAACGGCACGTCAGCATCGGCGGCACCACCCACCCGGTGCCGACCCCGTTCCTGGTGCTGGCCACCCAGAACCCGATCGAGTCCGAAGGCGTCTACCAGCTCCCGGAGGCCCAGCGGGACCGCTTCCTGATGAAGATCGACGTCGGCTACCCGACCGAGTCCGAGGAGCTCGCCATCCTCTACCGGATGAGCGTGGACCCCCCGCGGGCCGCCCAGGTCCTCGGCCCGGACGAGCTGCTCGCCCTGCAGCGCACCGCCGAGACCGTCTTCGTGCACCACGCCGTCGCCGAATACGCCGTCCGCCTCGTCTACGCCACCAGAACCCCCGACAGGTACGGCCTGCCCGAGCTCACCCGCCTGCTCGCCTTCGGCGCCAGCCCCCGGGCCACCCTCGGCCTGGTCGCCGCCTCCCGCGCGCTGGCCCTGATGCGCGGCCGCGACTACGTGCTCCCCGGCGACGTCGCCGACCTGGCCGTGGACGTGATCGCGCACCGCCTGGTGCTCTCCTTCGACGCCCTGGCCGAGGGCATGTCCGCCCGCCACCTGGTGGAACAGCTGCTCAGGACCATTCCGCAGCCCAAGATCGCGCCTACCCAGGAGGAGGAAGCGGCGTGAGACCGCCCGAGGAGGTGCTGCGGCGGCTCGAACTCACCGTCACCCGCAAGCTGGACGGGCTGCTCCAGGGCGACCATCTCGGCCTGCTGCCGGGGCCGGGGACGGAACCGGCGGAGGCCAGGCCGTACCAGGCGGGGGATGACGTGCGGCGGATGGACTGGAACGTCACCGCCCGTACCGCCCTGCCGCACGTCAGGGATATGGTCGCGGACCGGGAGCTGGAGGTGTGGGTGCTGCTGGACGCGACCGCCAGCATGGACTTCGGCACGGGCCTGATGGAGAAACGCGCGCTCGCGCTGGCGGCCGTCGCCTCGGTGGGCTTTCTCACCCAGCGCACCGGCAACCGGATCGGCGCGCACGTGCTCCAGTCCGGCGCGATCCGGCGGCTGCCCGCCAGGACCGGCCGGGCGCACCTGATGGCGCTGATGCGCACGATCATGACCCTGCCCCGCGACGGCGAGGGAGTGCCCAGGATCGGCTTCGCCATGGACCAGCTGCGCCGGACCGTGCTGCGGCGGGGTCTGGTCGTGGTCGTCTCCGACTTCCTGGACCCGGCCGAGACCTGGGAGACCCCGCTGCGCCACCTCGGGGTGCGCCACCAGGTGCTGGCCGTCGAGGTCGCCGACCCCCGCGAGCTGACCCTGCCCGACGTCGGCGTGATCACCCTGGTGGATCCGGAGACCGGGCGGCGGCAGGAGATCGCCAGCGGCAGCGCCCGGCTGCGGGAACGCTATGCTGCCGCCGCCGAAGCCCAGCGCGGGAGCATCCGCGCCGCCATCCGCCGGGCCGGGGCCGCCCATCTGGCCCTGCGCACCGACCGGGACTGGCTGCGCGACCTGATCCAGCACATCCTGCTGCAACGCCGCCTGGCCCGGCTGGCGGGAGGCGCAGGATGAACTTCCTCGCGCCGCAGTGGCTGCTGCTGCTCATCCCGGTGGTCGCGATCGTCGCCGCCTACCTGGTCATGCAGCTGCGCCGCAGCAAGTACGCGGTCCGCTTCACCAACCTGGACCTGCTCACCAGCGTCGCCCCCAGGGGGCCGGGATTTCGCCGCCACGTTCCGGCCGCCGCCTTCTCGGTCATGCTCGTCCTGCTGGTCATCGGGTTCGCCCGCCCGACCGCGGAGGTCCAGGTGCCCCGGGAGCGGGCGACCGTCATCGTCGCCTTCGACGTCTCCGCGTCCATGCTGGCCGAGGACGTCGAACCGACCAGGTTCGCGGCCGCCCAGCAGGCCGCGCGCCGGTTCGCCGAGGGGCTGCCCCCTCGTTTCAACCTCGGTCTGGTGGCGTTCTCGCAATACGCGTCCATAGCCGTCCCGGCCACCACCGACCGGCAGGCCGTCCTGGACGCGGTCGACCGGCTGTCCACCTCCGCGGGCACCGCCATCGGGGAGGCCGTGTTCGCCTCCCTCGACGCGATCAGCACGATCGACGCGCAGGCGGGCGCGGACCCCCCGCCCGCCCACGTGGTGCTGCTCTCGGACGGCTCGATCACCACCGGGCGTTCCATCGCCGAGGCCGTTGCCGAGGCCACCGGCCGGCGGGTGCCGGTCTCCACCATCGCGTACGGCACGCCGCGCGGCATGATCCAGATGGACGGCCGCACCGTCCAGGTCCCGGTGGACGGCCCCGCCCTGAAGGACCTGGCCGACTCCACCGGGGGCCGCTTCTACGAGGCCGCCTCCGGCGACGAGCTGCGGGCCGTCTACGACGACATCGGCAGCTCGGTCGGGTTCCGGGTCGAGCGGCAGGAGGTGTGGCCGTGGTTCGTCGGCCTCGGCCTGCTCGGCGCGGTCGTCGCGGCCGGAACGTCCCTGTTCTGGTTCTCCCGGATCCCCTAGGAAGGCGCGCGTGACAGATCCCATCGGACTCGGGACGCCCAGCGGGCCGGGATTCCAGCAGGTGCCGATCGAGTGGCGGCCGGTGGCGCGGGCCGTACCGGAGCGGCAGGAGGAGCGGCGGCGGGGGGCTCTGGCGTCGGCGACGCTGGTGGCGCTGCTGGTCGGCGGCGTCGCCGGTGGCGCGGCCGGATGGCTGACGGGGCGGCCGGAACAGGAGCAGCGCGCCGTGGCGCTGCCCCGGTCGGCGGCCGGGCCGCTGCCGTCGGCGGGCAGCCTGAGCGGCACGGCGTCGACGGTGCTGCCGAGCGTGGTCTCGGTGGAGGCCGGGCGTGGCTCCGGTTCGGGCTTCGCGATCGACCAGGTCGGCCATGTGCTGACAAATGCTCATGTGGTGGATGACGCGGATTCGGTGACCGTGATCCTGCACGACGGGCGGCGGCTGTCGGCGCGGGTGATCGGCAGCGACGAGGCCTACGACCTGGCGGTGCTGCAGGTGGAGGCGGGGTCCGGGCTGGTCCCGGCCATGCTGGCCCGCTCGGCCGACGTCCGGGTGGGTGACCAGGTGCTGGCGATCGGGTCGCCGCTCGGCCTGGCCGGGACGGTCACGTCGGGGATCGTCAGCGCCCTGGACCGGGAGGTCCAGCTCGGCAACGGCGGCAGGCAGACCGCGCTGCAGACCGACGCCTCCATCAACCCGGGCAACTCCGGCGGGCCGCTGGTGAACGTGCGCGGCGAGGTGGTGGGCGTGAACACGGTCATCGCCACCCTGTCGCGGCGCGGCGGCAACATCGGCATCGGGTTCGCGATCCCCGTGGACCGGGCGGCCTCGGTCGCGGAACGCATCATCCGGGACTAGGTTCGATAGATGAGGCTGCTCGTGGTGGAGGACGAGGAAGACCTCGTCGACGCGCTCAGAGTCGGCCTGGTCCGGGCCGGTTACGCGGTGGACGTCGCCTACGACGCGCCTACCGCCGACGAGAAACTGAAGGTCAACGCCTACGATCTGGTCCTGCTCGACCTGAACCTGCCGGGCGGGGACGGGTTCGAGCTGTGCCGGGCGGTCCGGCGCGGCGAGGGCGGCGGCCAGGTCCGCATCCTGATGGTGACCGCCAGGGACCGGCTGGACGACCGGGTCAAGGGCCTGGACGAGGGCGCCGACGACTACCTGGTGAAACCGTTCGCGTTCCCGGAGCTGCTGGCCCGGGTGCGGGCGCTGCTGCGGCGCGACTCCGCCGGGGGGACCGCCGTGCTGGAGGTCGGCGACCTGCGCCTGGACACCGCGCGGGTGGAGGCCTACCGGGGCGGGCGCCCGCTCAGCTTGACCCCCAAGGAGTTCGGGGTGCTGCACTACCTGATGACCCGTCCTGGGCACGTCGTCTCCACCGAGGAGCTGCTCGAACACGTCTGGGACGAGCACACCGACCCGTTCACCAACACGGTCCGGGTGACCGTGGGCACGCTCCGGCGCAAGCTGGCCGGGGACGGCGACTCTCTGATCGAGACCGTGATCAGCAGGGGCTACCGGCTGCGGGGGGCCACGTGAGGCTCTTCGTGCAGACGATCAGGTTCCGGTTGACCGTGCTCTACTCCGGGCTGCTGATCGCCTCGGCCGCGCTGGTGCTGGGGGCGATCTACTTCGCGGTGTCCAAGACCACCGAGCAGCGGCCGTACACGGTGGAGTACGCCAAGGCCCAGACCCGGTCCGGGGAGTATCTGGGGAAGATCCCCGTGGTGCAGGTCGAGGAGGTGGAGAACGCGGTCAACGTGCGCACCATGGAGACCCTGCGCAACTACTCCTTCGGCACGCTGGCCGGGCTCTTCCTGGCCGCGCTGGTGATCGGCTGGGTGCTGGCCGGGCGGGCGTTGCGGCCGATCCGGTCGATCACCAGGACCGCCGCCGAGATCCAGGCCACCGACCTGGCCCGGCGGATCAACCTGGCCGGGCCCCGGGACGAGCTGCGCGACCTGGCCGAGACCGTGGACACCATGCTCGGCCGGCTGGAGGACGCCTTCCGGGCCCAGCGCCAGCTCATCGACGACGCCTCGCACGAGCTGCGCAGCCCGCTGGCGATCATCCGGGCCAACCTGGACGCGGTGCTGACCGCGCCGGAGGCCACCGATGAGGAGCGGCTGCGCGCGGTCGCCATCGTGGACCGGGCCACCACCCGGATGACCCGCCTGGTCGAGGACCTGCTCGCCTCGGCCCGCCGCCAGGCCCCCGCCTTCGTGGACGCCGACGTGGACCTGGCCGCCATCGCCAACGAGGCCTGCGAGGAGTTCGCCGCCCTCGCCCTGGCCAGGAACCTGACGCTGCGGCGGCTGCTGCGCCCCGGCCTGTCCACCGTCGGCGACCACGACGCGCTGCGCCGCGCGGTCGGGAACCTGATCTCCAACGCGGTCCGGCTGGCGCCGGCCGGCACCGAGGTGATCGTGGCGGCGGGGGAGCGCGACGGCTGGGTGTGGGCGGCCGTGCAGGACGCCGGGCCCGGCATCGCCGAGGACGATCGGGACCGGGTGTTCGACCGGTTCTGGCGCGGGCACGCCAGCCGCAGGGACCGGCACACCGGGCTCGGCCTGGCGATCGTCCGCCAGATCGTCGAGTCGCACGGCGGCCTGGTCCGGGTCTTCTCCGAGCTGGGCACGGGCAGCACGTTCGTGCTCTGGCTGCCCGGGCCGAGTCCCGGCGAGGTTCCTGAGGGTAATCCCGCGGATTTTAATTAGAAAGTCGTGATCTGGGCAGCCGCAGCGGTGATTCGCCTGGTCGGCGGCTATGCGGCTGTCCATGGGACGGGTTTCTGATTAATCAGGGGCAGACGGTGCCGTTGCCGGGGACCTTGCCGTCCAGGAAATAGGCGTCGACGAGCATGTCGATGCAGGTGTTCTGGCCGTACGCGCCGTGGCCTTCGCCCTTCAGCGTCAGCAGCACGCCGGTGCCCAGTTGCTCGGTCAGCTTGGGAGCCCACTCGTACGGCGTGGCCGGGTCGTTGGTCGTGCCGATCACCACGATCGGCCCCGAGCCACGGGCGTCGATGTGCTTGTTGCTGTCCTCCCCGCGCGCGGGCCAGACGCTGCAACCGCCCGCGCTGGCGACGTCGGGCCCGAAGATCGGCGACTTCTTGCTCATCTCCTTGGCCAGGCTGACCGACTCCTGGACGCTGGGCCGGTCCGTGGTGTCCGCGCAGAGGATCGCGATCAGCGACGACTGCAGGGTGTTGTAGCTGCCGTCCGGCTGGCGCCCGGAGTAGGAGTCGGCCAGATTGAGCAGGCCCGCGCCGTTGCCCGCGATCGCGTCCGCGATGGCCTGGGTGAGCAGCGGCCAGGTCAGCTCGCTGTACAGCGCCTCGGCGATGGCGACCCTGGCCGTGTCGTCGGTGACCAGCCGCCCCTGCACGTTGAGCGGCTTGCGCCGCAGCGAGGAGAGCAGGCCGAGCACGGCCGTGTTGCCGTTGAAGGGGCAGTCCTGCGTGGCGCAGTCGGCCAGGTAGTTCTCGTACGCCCGCTGGAATCCCTTCGCCTGCGTCTTGGACTGCTCCAGCAGTCCCAGCGCCGGATCCACCGCCGCGTCCAGCACCATCCGCCCGGTCCGCTTCGGGAACTGCGTCGCGTAGAGCGCGCCCAGGTGGGTGCCGTAGGAGAACCCGAGGAAGTTCAGCTTCGGATCGCCGAGCCGGACCCGCAGCATCTCCATGTCCCTGACCGCGTTCAGCGTCCCCACGTACGGCAGGATCTCCCCCGAATGTTTCTGGCACGCCTGCGCGAACTCGGTCAGCAGCCGGGTCTGGGTGGGCACGTCCAGGCTGGGTTCGGCCTGCAGGAACGCCTCGAAGGGCTTGGGGTCCATGCAGCGCACGCCGTCGCTGCGCTCCACCCCGCGCGGGTCGAAGCTGACCAGGTCGTAGCGCCCGCCCAGGCTGCGGAACGCCGCCGCCGCGTCCGTCAGGGTGCTGACCCCGGAACCGCCGGGGCCGCCGAAGTTGAGGAGCAGCGAGCCGATCTTGGCGCCGGGTCCGGTGGCCCGCAGCCGGATCAGCGCGATACCGATCGTCTTGCCGTCCGGCTTGGTGTAGTCCAGCGGGACCTCCATGGTCGCGCACTGGAAGCCCGCCGTCGGCGCGATCTTCTCGCACGCGCCCCAGTTGATCTCCGCGGGTTTCGCCCTGGTCTCCGGGGCGGGCGCGGTCGTCCCGCACGCGCACAGAGCCAGTAGCGCGGCAACGGCCGCCAGACGCCTCATCAATACCCCCGATAGTCTGTGAGGCTTCTTCCCGGCAAATGGTCTACACCAATTAACGCGCAGGCAACATTTCGCACCTCTGAAAAATTGGTTTATACCACTTCGCGGAGGGTGAGAAGAATGGTCGTTTTTTACGCTTCACTGAATTGGATTAGACCGGTTTATGGGCCTCTGCCTGCGGAAATGGTTACATGTGACAGTCGTGACGATTCGTGGTGTTCTTTATCGGTAGAGTCGCTGAAAGCGGGGTCGGTCTGCGTTTGCTGGAGGAGCTCATCGTGCCGAAATACGTCTACGACTTCACCGAGGGGAACAAAGATCTTCGCGATCTACTCGGAGGCAAGGGCGCCAATCTCGCGGAAATGAGCAATCTGGGTCTTCCCGTGCCGCCCGGGTTCACCATCACCACGGAGGCGTGCCGGAAGTATCTGGCCGACGCTGAGATTCCGGTCGAGGAGATCGCCACGCACCTGGCCAAGCTCGAGGCGGCCATGGGCAAGCGCCTCGGCGACCCCGAGGACCCGCTGCTGGTGAGCGTACGTTCCGGGGCCAAATTCTCGATGCCGGGCATGATGGAGACCGTCCTCAACATCGGCCTCAACGACGCCTCCGTGCACGGGCTCGCCGCCAAGTCGGGCAACGAGCGGTTCGCGTGGGACTCCTACCGGCGGCTGATCCAGATGTTCGGCCGGACCGTGCTCGGCATCGACGGGGAGAAGTTCGAGGAGGCGCTGGAAGAGCTCAAGGGCGGCCGGGCCGACCTCGATCTCGACGCGGCGGATTTCCGGCGCCTGGTCGGGACGTACAAGGAGATCGTGCGGGCCGAGAAGGGCCGGGAGTTCCCCGGCGACCCGCGCGAGCAGATGGAGCTGGCCATCCGCGCGGTCTTCGACTCCTGGAACGCGTCGCGCGCGGTGCTCTACCGGCGCCAGGAGCGCATCCCCGCCGACCTCGGCACGGCCGTCAACGTGGTCGCCATGGTCTTCGGCAACCTTGGCATGGACTCCGGCACCGGCGTCGCCTTCACCCGCGACCCCGCCTCTGGGCAGCAGGGTGTCTACGGCGACTACCTGCAGAACGCACAGGGTGAGGACGTGGTGGCGGGCATCCGCAACACCGTCCCGTTGCAGGAACTGGAGAAGATCGACCCGACCTCCTACCAGGAGCTCGTGGACATCATGGGCCGCCTGGAGGGGCACTACCGGGACCTGTGCGACATCGAGTTCACCATCGAGCGCGGCAAGCTCTGGATGTTGCAGACCCGGGTCGGCAAGCGGACCGCCGCCGCGGCCTTCCGGATCGCCGTGCAGCTCGTCGACGAGGGCCTCATCGACATCGACGAGGCCGTCGTCCGGTGCACCGGCGACCAGCTCGCCCAGCTGATGTTCCCCCGCTTCGCCGACGGCGCGAAGAACACGCTGCTGACCAAGGGCATGAACGCCTCCCCGGGCGCGGCCGTCGGCCGGGCCGTCTTCTCCTCCGCCCGCGCCGTCGAACTCGCCGCCCAAGGCGTGGACGTGATCCTGGTACGGCGCGAGACCAACCCCGACGATCTCTCCGGCATGATCGCCGCCAGGGGGGTGCTGACCTCGCGCGGCGGTAAGACCTCGCACGCCGCCGTGGTGGCCCGCGGCATGGGCAAGACCTGCGTCTGCGGCGCCGAGGCCCTGGAGGTGGACTCCAGGGCCCGCCGCTTCACCGTCGGCGGCACCGTCGTCGAGGAGGGCGACGTCGTCTCCATCGACGGCAGCACCGGCGCGGTCTACCTGGGCGAGGTGCCCGTGGTGGCCTCGCCCGTGGTGGAGTACTTCGAGGGCATGCCCTCCGGCGACGAGCTGGTGGCGGCCGTCCACCGGATCATGGCGCACGCGGACGGCAGCAGGCGGCTGGCCGTCCGCGCCAACGCCGACACCCCCGAGGACGCGGCCCGGGCGCGGCGGTTCGGCGCGCAGGGCATCGGGCTGTGCCGTACCGAGCACATGTTCCTGGGCGAGCGCCGCCAGCTGGTGGAGGACCTGGTCCTGGCCGAGACCCCGGCCGAGCGGCAGTCCGCCCTGGACGCCCTGGAACCCCTGCAGAGGGCCGACTTCGCCGGCCTGTTCGAGGCGATGGCCGGGCTGCCGGTGACGATCCGGCTGATCGACCCGCCGCTGCACGAGTTCCTGCCCGACCTCGTGGACCTGTCGGTCAAGGTGGCCACCGGCGCGGGAACGGAGAAGGACGCCCGGCTGCTCGCCGCAGTCAAGCGGCTGCACGAGCAGAACCCGATGCTCGGCCTGCGCGGGGTACGGCTCGGCCTGGTCATCCCCGGCCTGTTCGCCATGCAGGTCCGCGCGATCGCCCAGGCGGCCAGGCAGGCCACGAAGGCCCGCGCCGAGATCATGATCCCGCTGGTCGGCGCGGTCCAGGAGCTGGAGAGCGTACGCGAGGAGGCGCTCACGATCCTCGCCGAGGCCGGCGTGCACGCCCTGATCGGCACCATGATCGAGGTCCCGCGGGCCGCGCTGACCGCCGGGCAGATCGCCGAGGCCGCCCAGTTCTTCTCCTTCGGCACCAACGACCTCACCCAGATGACCTGGGGCTTCTCCCGCGACGACGTCGAAGCCTCCTTCTTCGGGAAATATCTGGATCTGGGGATCTTCGGGGTGTCGCCGTTCGAGTCCCTGGACCGGGACGGCGTCGGCCGCCTGATGCGGATCGCGGTCGAGGAGGGGCGCGCCGCCAGGCCCGATCTCAAGCTGGGCATCTGCGGCGAGCACGGCGGCGACCCCGAATCGGTCCGGTTCTGCCACGAGATCGGCCTCGACTACGTCTCCTGCTCGCCGTTCCGGGTTCCGGTGGCGCGGCTGGAGGCGGGCCGGGCCGCGCTCCGCAGCGCGGGATCCGACACCCGATAGCCGTAAACCGTTGGCGACCGGGCTCCAGCGCCCGGTCGCCAACGGACACGGGGCCACTGTTTCCATCGCGTTTGTCGTTGAGAGCGGTGTTTGCGGGTACTGTCTCACTCCCTGCAGAGAAAGGGGGAACTCGTGACGCCGTACACCGAACACGACCAGGCACGATGGGTTCCCGAACCGGTGGGCCACACCGAGCGCGGGCCGTTCGAGCGGGACCGGGCGCGCGTCCTGCACAGCGACGCGCTGCGCCGGCTGGCGGCCAAGACGCAGGTCGTCACCCCCGGCGAGCGCGGCATGCACAGCCCGCGCACCCGGCTCACCCACTCCCTGGAATGCGCCCAGATCGGCCGCGAGATGGCCGGGGTCCTGGGCCGCGACCCCGACCTGGTGGAGACCGCCTGCCTGGCCCACGACCTCGGCCACCCGCCCTTCGGCCACAACGGCGAGACCGCCCTGAACGCGGTGGCCGCCCGCTGCGGCGGCTTCGAGGGCAACGCGCAGAGCCTGCGGCTGCTCACCCGGCTGGAGGCCAAGGTCCTCACCGAGGACGACCGCAGCGCCGGGCTCAACCTCACCCGCGCCGCCCTGGACGCCGCCATCAAATACCCGTGGACCCGCGAATCCGGCCCCAAATACTGCGTCTACCCGGACGATCAGCCGGTCTTCGACTGGGTACGGCAAGGGGCCCCACCCGGCCGGGTCAGCTTTGAGGCGCAGATCATGGACTGGGCCGATGACGTCGCCTACTCCGTGCACGACCTGGAGGACGCGCTGCACTCCGGCCACGTCACCCCCAAGGCGCTCCGCGACCCCGAGGAGCGCCGCGAGGTCTGCCGCACCACCCGCGCCTGGTACGCGCCCGACACCGACCTGGGCGAGCTGGAGGACATCTTCGCCCGCCTGGCCGCCGGACCAGTCTGGCCCGCCCACTTCGACGGCGGCCTGGCCGACCTGGCCGCGCTCAAACGCCTCACCAGCACCACCATCGGCCGGTTCTGCCGCTCCGCCCAGGAGGCCACCAGGGCCGCCTACCCGGCCGAGTCGGCGGGCCGCCACGACGCCGACCTGATCGTGCCGCGCCTCACCCGGCTGGAGTGCGCCCTGCTCAAAGGCATCACCGCGCACTACGTGATGACCCGCGACGACCACCACGCCACCCAGGGACGGCAGCGCGAGCTGATCGCCGAACTGGCCTCGCTGATCATGCTGGGCGCGCCCGCCACTCTGGAGCCCGCGCTCCGCCCCGCCTTCGAGCTCGCGGTGGGCGACGCCGGCCGGCTGCGCGCCGTGGTCGACCAGATCGCCTCCCTCACCGACGCCTCCGCCATCGCCCTGCACGGGCGCCTGACAGGTGCGAGGATCGGCCGTAGGGAAGGAGCACCCTGACATGTCTCATCACGATTCGCGGTTCGTCATCATCGGTGGCGGCCTGGCCGGTGCCAAGGCTGCCGAGACCCTGCGGGCCGAGGGGTTCGACGGGCCGGTGACGATCATCGCGGCCGAGCAGGAACGCCCGTACGAGCGGCCGCCGCTCTCCAAGGGCTACCTGCAGGGCTCGGCCGAGCTGCCCGAGGTCTATGTACACGAGGACGGCTGGTACCGCGCGCACGACGTGGACCTGCGCCTCGGCGTACCGGCCACCCGGGTGGTGCCCGGGGAGCAGGTGGTCGAGCTGGGGACGGGGGAGCGGCTGCCGTACCTGCGGCTGCTGATCGCGACCGGGTCCACGCCGCGCCCGCTGCCGGTGGACGGCGCGGACCTGGACGGCGTGCACTACCTGCGCACCCTGGCCGACAGCCAGGCGCTGCGGGCCGCCTTCGGCCACGGCGGCGACGTGGTGATCATCGGGGCGGGCTGGATCGGCCTGGAGACGGCCGCCGCCGCCCGCAAGGCCGGGTGTCGCGTGGTCGTCGTCGAGCCCGAGCCGACCCCGCTGAACCGCACCCTCGGCAGCAGGATCGGCGAGGTCTTCGCCGGCCTGCACCGGCGCAACGGCGTCGAGTTCCGCCTCGGCGCGTCCGTGACCCGGCTGCGCGGCGAGGGCGGGCACGTGCGCGCCGTGGAGATCTCCGGCGGCGAGTCGCTCCCGGCCGACGACGTGGTGGTCGGCATCGGCGCCGCCCCCAACATCGAGCTGGCCGCCGGCGCCGGGCTCGACGTCGGCACCGGCATCCTGGTCGACGCGTCCCTGCGCACCAGCGACCCCGCCGTCTTCGCCGCCGGGGACGTCGCCGAGGCCGCCCACCCGCTGCTCGGCCGCCGGATCCGGATCGAGCACTGGGCCAACGCCCTCAACCAGGGCCCGGCCGCCGCCCGCGCCATGATGGGCCTCCCGGTCAGCTACGACCTGCTGCCCTACTTCTACACCGACCAGTTCGAACTGGGCATGGAGTTCTCCGGCGACATCGACGGCCACGACCAGATCGTCATCCGGGGCGCGGACCTGGAGTTCATCGCGTTCTGGCTGCGGCAGGGCCGGGTGATCGCCGGCATGAACGTCAACGTCTGGGACGTCGTCGACGACATCCAGGCGCTGATCCGGTCCGGCCGCCAGGTGGACCCGGCCGAGCTGGCCGACCCGGAAACCCCGTTCTAGTCCGAATCGACATGCTGGTCGGTTACAAAAGAGAGGAAGAGTTTCGATACCGTCACGCAGGTGGAGATCATGCGATCGGGGACACTGGCGCTCGTTCTGCTCACGGCCGCGTGCAGCGCACCGGCCGGAGTGGCCGGCGTGAGCACCAATCCTCCCTCGCCGCGCGCGTTGTCGGCCGCAGAACCGACCGTGGACGGCACCGCCACGCCGGGCACGACGTTCGCCGCGGCCGTCGTGCCCCCGCCCGGCGACGAGCCCGTCCGGCTGCCCCCGCCCAAGGTCTCCCGGTTCAGCTACGTCTACCCGGTCAAGGGCTGCAGGACCACCTACGAGCGCAGGCGGCTGGTGCTGCCCAAGACCACCATCTGGGCCGGGCGCGGCTGCGCCTTCGTGGCCCCCGTGGACGGCGTGGTGCGCGAGGTCAACGTACAGAATAAGTGGAAACCCTCCACTGACCAGGGCGCCCACCGGGAGGGCCGGTATGTCACCGTGCTCGGCGAGGACGGCGTGCTCTACCTCGGCGGCCACCTCGACACGGTCGCGCCGGGCATCCGGCCGGGAGTGAAGGTCAAAGCGGGGCGGCTGCTCGGCCGGGTGGGCAACACGGGCAACGCCCGGAGCACGGCGAGTAATCTGTATTTCGCGGTCAGCTGGCCGGCGCCGCCGCAGTACTGGTGGATCCGGCGCGGCATGGTCGACCCCTGGACGTTCCTGGACGCCTGGTGGGACGGCAACCGCACGTTCTCCCCCCGGGCGGCCATGCTGGCGGTGCGCGAACGGGTTGGCACGCTCCCGGCGTGCTCGGTGCTGTGCGCGGGCAAGGCACAGGAGCCGAAACCCAAACCCACCCAGAAGCCCGAGGAGGAGGAGCCTAAGGTGATCGTCCCATTGAACGTCGAGCCCGCCCGTTCCGGCCAATAGACTCGCGACGTGGCAGGCCGGATCAGTGATGAGGACATCGCGCTCGTGCGCGAACGCGCGCAGATCGCCGATGTCGTGGGCGACTATGTGCAACTGCGCAACGCGGGCGGCGGCAACCTGAAAGGGCTCTGCCCCTTCCACGATGAGAAGTCGCCCTCGTTCAACGTCACCCCCGCGCGGGGCATGTACTTCTGCTTCGGCTGCTCCGAGGGCGGCGACGTCATCACCTTCATCCAGAAGATCGACGCGCTGACCTTCGCCGAGGCGGTCGAGCGGCTGGCCCAGCGGGTCGGCCTCCAGCTCCGCTACGAGCAGGGCGGCTACGTCCCCGGGCGGCAGCAGGGCGAACGCTCCCGGCTGATCGAGGCGCACCGCGCCGCCGCCGAATACTACGTCTCCCAGCTGTCCACCCCCGAGGCCGCGGCCGGCCGCCGGTTCCTGTCCGAGCGCGGCTTCGAACGCGTCGACGCCGAGCACTTCGGCATCGGCTACGCCCCCAACGAGTGGGAAGCCCTCACCCGCCACCTGATGGGCCGCGGCTTCACCAGCCAGGAACTGCTGCGCGGCGGCCTGGCCGCCGAAGGCCGGCGCGGCCCGCGCGACCGCTTCCGCGGCCGCCTGATCTGGCCGATCCGCGAGATCACCGGCGACGTCATCGGCTTCGGCGCCCGCAAGCTGCTGGACGCCGACGACGGCCCCAAATACCTCAACACCCCGGAAAGCCCGATCTACCACAAGAGTTCCGTGCTGTACGGGATCGACCTGGCCAAACGGGAGATCTCCAAGCGTTCCCAGGCCGTCATCGTCGAGGGCTACACCGACGTCATGGCCCTGCACCTGGCCGGCGTGCCCACCGCCGTGGCCACCTGCGGCACCGCCTTCGGCGAAGACCACATCAAGGTGCTCAGGCGCATCCTGTTCGACCAGGGCCAGGGCGAGGTGATCTTCACCTTCGACGGCGACTCGGCCGGGCAGAAGGCCGCGCTGCGCGCCTTCCAGGACGAGCAGAAGTTCGTCACCCAGACCTATGTCGCGGTCCAGGCAGACGGCCTCGACCCGTGCGACCTGCGGGTCAAGCAGGGCGACGCGGCCGTCCGGGACCTGGTCGCCAGCCGCGAGCCGCTGTTCGCCTTCGCCATCCGCAGCGTCATCTCCCGCTTCGACCTCAACACCAACGAGGGCAAACTCTCCGCCCTGGACGCCGCCGCCCCCGTCGTCGCCTCGATCAAGGACCGCGCGCTGCGCGGGATGTACGCGGTGGATCTCGACCGCTGGCTCGGCTTCATGAACGAACGATTCGTGGTCGAGCGCATCCAGGAGATCGCCGCCCGCCCCGCGGAGACGCGTCCCGCGGCCCGGCCCGCCCGCGCCGGCGGCCGCAAGGAGCCGATGGACCCGATGGCCCGGCTGGAGGCTGAAGCCCTCAAGCTGGCCGTCCAGCGCCCCGCCCTGCTCGGCCCCGAGTTCGACGCGCTCGACGCCGAGACTTTCGCGCAACCCGAGCACAACGCCCTCTACCAGCTCATCCTCGCGGTCGGCGGCACGGCGGCAGGCGGCCCGGGCGGCAGGGAGTGGGTGGAGCGGCTGCTGAACGGCGCCGCCGAGGAGCTGCGCCCGCTGATCACCCGTTTCGCCGTGGAGGCGGTCCGCGCCGACGTGAACGGCGAAGGGCGATACGGCACCGCCGTGCTGGCGAAACTCCAGGAAGTGACCGTGGGCCGCGCATTGGACCGGTTGAAATCGCGAATGCAACGCCTCAACCCGATCGACGAACAGCAGGAGTACAACCGGATGTTCGCCGAACTGGTGGCACTGGAGCAGCAGCGACGCGTGTTGAGAGAACGCGCCGCCGGGGCGTGAATAACAATACTTTCCTGATCTCACAGCGCCGAAACATTGGTTTGATATCGATTCGGTAATGACGCAGGTCTTACCTTGGGTGACAAAAATAGGCCTGCCGTTTTGCTGTGCCTATACCGCAGACTGTGTTCCGTGGGTGCATCGGTGCTACCAAGCGGGCCGCCATCGGTAGACCAGGTGGCGGAGCTCGTCGTGAAGGGAAGGGAGCGCGGAAGCGTCACGGTAGACGACGTGGCCGCCGCGCTCGACCGATCCGAGCTGCCTGCGGACGCGCTGGAGCGCGTCGTGCGCATGCTCGCCGAGAACGGGGTCGAGGTCCTGGAGCCGCAAGGCGACGAGGAGACCGCGAAGCCCGACGAGGAGGATGTCGGCAAGCGAGCCCCGACCAGCGACCTGGTCCGCATCTACCTGCGGGAGATCGGCCGGGTGCCGCTGCTCACGGCCGAGGAGGAGGTGGAACTCGCCAAGGCCATCGAGGCCGGCCTCTTCGCCGAGGACAAGCTCTGCGAGACACCGTCCATCCGGGTCGCCCGTCCCGAGTTCGAGGACCTCGTCTGGGAGGGCGTCCGCGCCAAGCAACGCCTGATCGAGGCCAACCTCCGCCTCGTCGTCTCCATCGCGAAACGCTATGTCGGCCGTGGAATGTTGTTCCTGGACCTGATCCAGGAAGGCAATCTCGGTCTCATCCGTGCGGTCGAGAAATTCGATTACACCAAGGGATATAAGTTTTCGACGTACGCGACCTGGTGGATTCGCCAGGCGATCACACGCGCGATCGCGGATCAGGCGCGAACGATTAGAATTCCCGTTCACATGGTGGAGACGATCAACAAATTGGTCCGCGTGCAGCGCCAGCTTCACCAGGATCTCGGCCGCGAACCCGCGCCGGAGGAGATCGCCGCGGAAATGGACCTGCCCATCGATCGGGTGATCGAGATTCAGCGCATCGCGCAGGAGCCGGTCTCGCTGCAGTCCCCGATCGGCGAGGAGGACTCCGACCTCGGTGACTTCATCGAGGACGCGGACGCCGTGGTGCCGATCGAGGCAGCCGCTTTCATCATGTTGCAGGACCAGCTGGACGACATCCTGGCGACGTTGTCCGAGCGGGAGCAGCGCATCATCCAGCTGCGGTTCGGGCTCGCCGACGGGCATCCGCGGACGCTGGAAGAGGTGGGTCGCGAGTTCGGGGTAACCCGGGAACGAATCCGTCAAATCGAATCGAAGACCCTGGCCAAACTCCGCCACCCGACGCGGGCTCAGATGTTGCGGGACTACCTGGATTGAGGCGTTTTCTGAGCGGCTGCGCCTTCGGGCGCGGCCGTTCGCTTCTCGAGATCCCCGGTCCAGTAGTTTCTTCTTATGCGTCTTTTCGGGTCCCGGCTTCCCGCTGATGTTCGTACCGCTTTGCATGGGGAGCGGCCGCTCAGCCATGCGCTGACGGCTGGGGGTGGCTACGCGGTCGCGACCCTGGAGGCGTTGCACCTGCCTGGCGGGATTCGGGTGCCCTGGTATGAGGTGGACCGGGCCGTCTGGGACCAGGAGGGCGTGACAGTCGTCATGACCGGGGGCGGGCAGCACCGGGTGGATCTCCCGGAGCCCGGCCTGCTGCCGGAGACGATCAGAGAGCGAGTCACCAACTCGATTCTGGCAAGCAGGTATGTACGGCTCAGCGAGCGCGGCGGCGTGCGACTGGTGGCCCGCCGCATCGCCGGCCGCGACACGGTCGAGTGGGAGTTCGTGTACGACCCTGAGCTCGACCCCACCGACCCAGGCGTCCGCGCCGCTGTAGAGCAGGCACTAGAAGAGGTCAGACGCGCCCTGGGCGTCTGACGCCCGCTACCGGCGGCTCTGGTCGCGACACGCCGACGGCGCGCCTTTCGCGTCGAAAGACGGCCGCAAGGCTCACGGCTCGCCACTCCGCGGGCGGAAGACGGCCGGGAGGTGCTCACGACTTCCCACCTGCGGGCGAAACCATGGTCGTGAGGCGCTGACGGCTCGCCTTCGGCAGGCGGAAAGATGACCGGGAGTGCTGACGGGTCGGCACCCTGTGGGCGAAACCATGGTCGTAGGGCGGCTCGCCCTTGGCTGGCGGGAAGATGGTCGGGAGGTGCGAAGGCGTGCCATCCTGCCTGGGCCGGAAGATGGACGGGAGTGCGAAGGCTCGCCATCCTGGCCTGCGGGCAAGTCGGGAAATATCGGGGTCAGGTTACGCGAGGGGTGTCGGATTCGGGCCAGCCGGTTGGGCTGGTCACCGTCTCCCGTTCGTGGCGCTCGGACTTGCCGCGAAAGGGAACGTGACCGCCGAACTTGTCATCGGCCATGTCCCTCGCGGCGTTCGCGGCCCTCGACACCCGAGCCCCCAGCAGCCCCGCCGCCTCCTGAACACGCGGATTGTCGGCCACCCGCTGCGCCGCACCCTTGATCTGCTCGTAGCGCTCGCGACCCGCCCGGGTGCCCAGGACATAACCCACACCCAGCCCAGCGGCGAACATCAGCTTGTTCCGCATCTTCCACCTCCCGGCTCATGTCTAACCGGTCCCTACCCTCAGGAACAGCATCTATCCAACCTCAGCCGATGTCCCCAAATGGATGTGACAGACCACCCCCCGAGTGCGCTAATCTAGTTCCGCGCCGCAAGGAAGGCCGAAAGGCCGGATCGCAAGGCGGCGGCAATCCCGTGTAGCTCAATCGGCAGAGCAGCCGGCTGTTAACCGGCAGGTTATAGGTTCGAGTCCTATCGCGGGAGCTCGAAGTCGAAGGTCTGTGGTCGCAAGCGGAGCTTGCTCCCGCAGGCCTTCTCGCGTTTACACGGGGGGGCGACCCCCCGAGCCCCCCGTGTGGGGGGCACAGGCCCCCCACGCCCCCTGAGGTTGCTAGCGCGTTGCCTTCTGGGGAGGCTCGTTTGCCTAGGTCTCCTCGTCGTTGCGCAGGGGCGACCCCCGAGTCCCGATGTGAGGGCACGGCCTCCCATGTCGCCGAGGTTGCTGGCGCGTTGCTGTTTTCGGGTAAGGGGTTGCTGGTTTCGGCGGGTCCCGATGGTTGTCCTGCTTGTGGGGGTTTTCTTTTGGGTGGTGGCTAGGGGAGGGGGGAGTTGTCGGGCATTGATAGGCGGAGGACCCAGAGGGATTTTTCGGGGACTGAGGTGAGGCGGTAGTGGATGCCGTTGAGGGTGGTGCGGTGGTAGCGGGGCCAGGTGGGGGTGGGGAGGACGGTTGCGGGTTGGTTGGGGAAGGGGAGGCTGGCGCAGGCGCGGAGGAAGGCGGTGGCTGTTTCTGGGGGGCTGCCGTAGGCCTGGCAGGAGATTGTTCGGACTTGGCCGGGGATGCGGCCGCCGAGGATAGCGGAGAGGCGTCCGCCTGAGGGTTGGTTGACGCTGCCGTGGCGGGTGTTTTGGTGGGGGTTGTGGCCTTCGTCGAACTGGAGTCCCCACTGTTGGGTCAGGTGGGTTTGGACGGTGGCGAGGTGGAGGCTGGTGGGGGCCAGGCGGTCGATTGAGATCGTTTCGCAGCCGGCGGTGAGGAGCAGGGCGGGCCCGAGGATGGTGAGCATGGGGTTCATCGGGCCTCCTGTGGCTACTGAGCGCGTCTGCAGGGATTCTCGCAGTAGTGGGAGGGAAAGGCTCGCAACGTTCCGTTGTCATTCGTGCACAGATTTGGATGACAAATCATCGGACAGTGGCAGAAAATGTGATCTGCTGCGCCTGAAGGCGTGGCTGCCGCGGATCGACATGCGCAGTGGTGGGGGAGGGCCACCGCTAGAGGGTCACAGCGCCGCCCGGAATCGGCGTGGGGGCCCGCGAGTGGAATGTGGCGGTTTTTCAACGTGGGCACGTGGTGGAAGAGGGTCGCGAAAGCCGTACAGAACGAGGATGAGGGGGTGGATAAGGCAGCGGCGGAGGAGTTCATCCGGCTTTATCATGCGGAGAATCCGGCCGCGGGGTCGATACGGCCCAGGCTGCGGGATGCTCTCGCCGAGATCGATCGGACCGGGAGTTACACGCATACGCCGGGCGAGCTGGCGTTCGGGGCGCGGGTGGCGTGGCGGAACAGCAGCCGGTGCATCGGGCGGCTGTACTGGAAGTCGCTGCGGATCAGGGATCGGCGGCATGTGGACACCGCCGACGGGATCACCGACGAGTGCGTGGAGCATCTGCGCGTCGCGGGGAACAAGGGGCGGATTCGTCCGACGATCACCGTGTTCGCTCCGGACCGTCCGGGGCGTCGGGCGGCCAGGATCAGGAACGAACAGCTCATCAGGTACGCGGGTCATCGCCAGCCGGACGGCTCGATCGTGGGGGATCCGCTCTACGCCGACTTCACCGATCAGGCGCGGGCGCTCGGCTGGGAGCCTCCCGGTGGGCGGTTCGACGTGCTCCCGCTGCTGATCGACGTCAAAGGGGTCACCGAGCTCCGTACCCTGCCCGCTGAGGTGATCATGGAGGTGCCGATCACGCATCCGCACTATCCGTGGTTCGCGCAGCTCGGGCTGCGCTGGCATGCCGTGCCCGCGATATCCAACATGTGCCTGGAGATCGGGGGGCTCTGCTATCCCGCGGCGCCCTTCAACGGGTGGTATATGGGCACCGAGATCGGCGCGCGTAACCTCGCCGACACCGACCGATACGACCAGTTACCGCTGATCGCTCGCCATCTGGGCATGGACACCAGTAACGAGCGCACGCTCTGGCGTGATCACGCCCTGGTCGAACTCAACGTCGCCGTGCTGCACTCCTTCGCCGAAGCGGGGGTCACCATGACCGACCATCACACCGAAGCGCGACGTTTCATGACCCACCTGGAGAAAGAGGAACGCTCCGGACGGGTCTGCCCGGCCGACTGGTCCTGGATCGTGCCGCCGCTCTCGGGCGCGCTCACTCCGGTCTTCCACCGCTACTACGACGATGTACGGCTGAGGCCGGCCTTCGCCCACCACCCCGCTGTTGCCGCTCCGACAACAGATAGAACATAATTCGGTCCTGAGAGGGGATCCCATGACCGAGGAACTGGTGCTGACCGACCTGGCCGACGGCGTGCTCGTGCTCACGTTCAACCGGCCGGAACGGCTGAACGCGTGGACCGACGAGATGGGGCGCCGCTACTTCGACCTGCTGGATGAGGCCGAGCAGAACCCCGACGTCCGGGTCATCGTGGTCACCGGCGCGGGCAAGGGCTTCTGCTCAGGCGCGGACTTCCAGACGCTCACCGCCATCCAGACCGGTGAGTACGCCGGAGAACCCGACAAACGACCGAACACCCATCCGGTGTCGATCAACAAGCCGATCATCGCGGCCGTCAACGGCGCCTGCGCGGGGCTCGGCATGGTGCACGCGCTCGTCTGCGACCTCGTCTTCACGGCGGCCGACGCCAAGTGGACCACCGCCTTCGCCCGCCGCGGCCTCATCGCGGAGTACGGCATGGCGTGGGTGCTGCCCAAGCTCATCGGGCAGGCCCGGGCGCTGGACATCCTGATGTCGGGCCGGACGTTCACCGGCGTCGAGGCGGCGCGGATGGGGCTCGCGCTGCGTGCCGTACCGGGCGAGCAGTTGCTGGCCGAGACCCTCGCCTATGCGCGGGACCTGGCTACGAACAGCTCGCCCTCGTCGATGGCGGTGATCAAGCGGCAGGTGTGGGGCGACTGGGACAAGGGCCTGGAGGACTCCCGCGACGCCGCCGAACGCCTGATGCTCGAATCATTCAGCCGTCCCGACTTCACCGAGGGCGTCGCCAGCTTCCTGGAACGCCGCCCACCGGAGTTTCCCCCGCTCACGGCACCATGATCAGCGCGGGTTTCCCGTCGGGACGTGAGAGCTGAGGCTCGTAGCGGGTGGGCGGCAACGGCCACGGCGACCATGAGGGCGGGCGGAAGCCCAGTAAGTACAAGGGTGGGCGGTAACGGCCACGGCGACCGCGGGGCCGGGCGGAAGCCCGGTAAGAAACAAAG
>NZ_BLAF01000039.1:50467-110735 GCF_009687885.1 Acrocarpospora pleiomorpha | reverse complement strand
CTTGGTCTTGAGCTCACGGATGTCCACGATGGCCTCATACATCATCGTGTGGTACCGGGACACCTGCTCTCGGAGCTTCACGATCCGCTCGGCGGGCGAAGGATGCTGGAGGAAGGCCACCCACACGTCCCGCATCGGCTGCTCAGCACGGCTAAGTTCAAGCAGGCCCGTGAAGAGCTCCTCTTCGCTACCGGATGTGTATCCCCAGGGGCTGCCCGGCTCGCTACCCCAAGACCCTTTGAACAGTGCGACCAGGAAGTGACTTTCCTCAATGAGTTCGTTGATCGCCTCCTGAGGCCGTCGGGCAGTGCCTCGCACGCGCTCCCAACCGACGACTTCGTAGGTTACGTTGCTCTCGCCTCTGCGACGAGCGTTGTACTCGTCGACGCATGCGCGAACAACTTGGCGCTCGTCTGGGAGATCGCCGGGCGAGGCCAGAAAAATGCGGAGCGGCAGCGCGTCAGCCATGGTCCCGACAATATCCGTTGCATTCACGGGGCACTGGCGCTGTGCTGGTAAGGAGACCGGGTAGAGGAGATCCGCAGCCTGTAGACGGGAATTCCCGGCTGGATATGACTGGGGCCAGGTGGCTCCGAATCTCGTCGATACGAGCCATTCGCCGATCAAGCCGACGGCATGATCGGCGACTTCCGTGACGTCACGCTGGATGGGGAACGATCTCCAGGCTCATGGGGCCGTTGATCATGAACGACGGCATGCGGGCGGGCTGCTCCCCGGGGTGGGCGAGGGCGAGGTCCGGCAGGCGCTTGAACAGCGTGGTCAGGGCGACTTCCGCCTCCAGACGAGCGAGGTGCGCGCCGAGGCAGAAGTGGGGTCCATGGCCGAACGCGAGGTGCTCCTTGCTGGTTCGGGTGGGGTCGAAGTGGTCCGGGCGGTCCGGGTGGAGATCCGGATCGCGCCCGGCGGCGGCGAAGCCGATGATGATCGGGTCGCCCTTACTGATGATGACGCCCTCGCCGAGATCGATGTCCTCGATGGCGTAACGCAGCGGGAGGTGCATGACCGGGCCATCGGCACGCAGCGTCTCCTCGACGACGTCCTCCCAGCTGATGGTTCCCTCGCGGATCCGGGTGAGGTTCTCGGGGTGGGTGAGCAGGGACTGGACGGCGCTGGTGATGAGGTTGACGGCGGTTTCGTAGCCCGCGCCGATCGTGACGTAGAGGGTGGCGAGTAGCTCGGGTTCCGGCATCGGCTCCTCGTCGGGCTCGGACGGCAGGAGCAGGTCGCTGGTCAGGTCGGCGGCCGGATGCTCTCTCTTGTACCGCAGAAACTCGGTGAACTGATTGTGGAGTTCGGCCTGGGCGGCCAGCGCCTGCTCCGGGTCGGCCGTCCAATCCAGAGTGGCGTCGATCGCGGCGCCGAGCTTCTCGCGCAGGTGGTCCGGAACGCCGAACAGGTCGGTGATGACGGTCATGGTCAGCGGCAGTGCCAGGGCCTGCCGTACGTCGGCCGTAGCCCCAGGCGGCAGGACGGCGAGCTCCTCGACCAGGCGGTCCGCGGTCGCCTGGACGTGCGGACGTATCTGCTCGACCCGCCGCGGCGAGAACGACGGGGCGATGCGGCGCCGGGACCTACGGTGTTCCTCGCCGTAGGCGTTGAGGAAGCTCTGATTCAGCACGCCCGTGGCCAGCGGCCAGCCCTCGGGCACGTCGGCCAGACCGGGCCAGTGCCGGTGGGGATCACGCGAGACGCGCGGGTCACCGGTCAACGCCTGAATGACGCTGTGCCGGGTAACCGACCAGGCATAGACAGGCCCCGGAAGCTCGACGAGCACCGCCGGCCCCTGGGCGCGTAACGTGGCAGCCTCCGCGTGCATCGCACGGGCCATGGGATCGAGAACCGGACACCTGGGAGCGGACGAGGTCGACATATGGTGCTCTTCTCGCTGGAAAGTGCACGGAGGCTTCCGCCGACTCCGCGGCCCTCCGGTTCGGGCGGGAGCCAGATGGTAACGCCGCCGCACCATGGTATGGACTACTTGACCTAACCAGGCCAAAGCGGTAGGGCGTGAAGAGGCGGTCGAGCGCGCGGGAAGGGATCACGGGGGTGCGCGCCGACCTTGGCCGTTCGACAGCACGCGGGTTCTTTGTCCACTGCTGGATACCGCGTTATTCCACAGTCGGCTTTCGGCCTACACCGCCGAGTATCCAGACCTCCTCCGGAGTGATGTCGGTTTTGGTGTCGGGCCGCCATTCGGAAACGAACACCAGGCCGGGGTCGATGAGGTGTACGCCGTCAAAGAAGCGTTCGATTTGATCGCGCGAGCGGTGTGTGGCCGGATATTTGGTGTTCTTGTAGACGTCGCGGGCGCCACCAGCGTTGTCCGGCCTGGCGTCGGCGGTGGCGTGATTAATGACAAGGTAGCTACCCGGGGCCATAGCGTCGCGGAGGTGGGCGACGATCGCGTACGGGTCGGTTTCGTCGTCGATGAAGTGAAGGACGGCCACCAGCAGGATGGCCATTGGCTGGTCGAAGTCAATCTGCGCCCGGGTGTCGGGGTGGTTGAGGATGGCATCAGGGTCGCGCAGGTCCGCCGTGATCACGCTCGTGGTCTTGGATTCGGTGGTCTTCAAGGCGCGCGAGTGGGCCAGCACCTTCGGATCGTTATCGACGTAGACCACGCGTGCGTCTGGCGCCTCAGCTTGGGCGATCTCGTGGACGTTGCCTTGGGTGGGCAGGCCACTGCCGATGTCGAGGAATTGCCGGATGCCCGCGTCGCGGGCTAGGAATCGCACTGCACGTTGGATGAACCCACGGTTCTCCCGTGCCATGAGAATTACCTCGGGAGCCGCTGCGAGCACCTTGTTCGCGGCTCGGCGATCGGCTGCGGAATTGTCCTTGCCGCCCAAGTAGTAGTCGTACATGCCCGCAGCAGTGGGGACGGAGGGGTCGATGCCGCCCGACTGGACTGAGCTGTCCGTGGTCACCTGTTTCCGAATCCTTCCTCAAGAGCGTCCACATGGTTCGTCTGGATCCGACGTGAACTGGCCCCGCAAGTGAGCTACCGGGATATTGACAGCTGTTCCCCTGCGAGGTCCACACAGTCCCAGGCCAGTCCCAGGGGTTCACCGCGGCGAAGACCGAGCAGGATCAGCACGCAGCGGGCATACAGTGCGCGAAGCTCGCAGGGGCGGAAGCACGCTTACAGGGGATCTTGGCACGTCTGGGGTTCGATTCCCCAAGGCGGCTCCACCTTTGAACGGGCGTTCTTCCTTCGGAAGGACGCCCTTCGTCGTGTCTGGGTGATCTTTTGTGAGCTGAAGCGCGTGGATGTCACCAAGGGATGACGCCGTCGTCCTCGAAGAACGAACCGGTCGGGCCGTCGTCGGGCAGAGTGGCGAGCCGGATCACGGTGGCCGCACCCTGTTCGGGTGTGCGGGCTCCGTAGAAGCCGGTGAAGTCGGTCGCGACCAAGCCCGGGCAGGCGGCGTTGATCAGGATGTTCGTACCGGCGAACTGGCGGGCGTACTGCACGGTGACGGCGTTGAGGAACGACTTCGACGGCGAGTAGGCCGCCATGATGGGGCCGATCGCGATGTCCGGGTCGGCCTGCCGGGTCAGGGAGGCGACGCTGCTGGAGACGTTGACGATGCGTGGCGACGTCGAGCGCCGTAGCAGCGGCAGCATCGCATTGGTCACCCGGATGACGCCGATGACGTTGGTCTCCACGACTGTGCGGACCACGTCGAGGTCGAGCGTGGTCGGGTCCTGCACCCAGCCGGGGCCCATTTCTCCGGAGATGCCGGCGTTGTTGACCAGGACGTCCAGGCGTCCGGCCTGCCGGTCGACCAGGTTTGCGGCATCGGTGACACTCTGGGCGCCGGTCACGTCCAGCGGCACTGCGAACGCGTCCACGCCCCCGGCGCGCAGCTTTTCGACTGCGGTCTCGAGTCGGGCTTTGTCGCGGGCTCCCACGCCGACGCGGTAGCCGAGGGCGCCCAGTCCGGCCGCGATCGCGTAGCCGATTCCCTTGTTCGCGCCGGTCACCAGCGCGATCTTCGTTTCGCTCATGCCGTCGATGCTCGCCCGCGGACGAGCGCTGCGGCCAACACCGATACGGTGGCCTGTGATACCTGGCGGGTATCACAGCGTATGCTCTGAGCGTGGACGCCTTGGAGACCCGTGAGTTGAGGTACTTCGTGGCCGTCGCCGAGGAACTGCACTTCGGCCGTGCCGCCGAGCGCCTCGGGATGGCCCAGCCGCCGCTGTCCAGGGCGATCCAGCAGCTTGAGCGGCGCCTCGGCGTCTCCCTGCTGGAACGCAACCGCCGCGGCGTTTCCCTGACCAGTGCGGGAGAGGTGCTGTTGTACGAGGGCCGCGCGGCCCTCGACGCGACCGCTGCCGCCGTTCGACGTGCCCGTCGCGCCGGTGGCGCCGATAGTCCGGGTGGCCCCCGCGATCGCCTGGTGCTGGCCGTGAAAGCCGCCGGCTCTCACGAACTGCTGCAAAAGCTTCTCGACGCCTACGCGGCCGAGCTCGACGCCGCCGAGATCGAGGTGCTGCTGTGTGGTTTCTGCGAGCAGGAAGGCCTGCTGCGCGACGGCCGCGCTGACGTGGCGCTGATGCACACGCCGTTCAACTCCCTCGCCGGATTCGACAGCGAGGAACTGATGACCGAGGGGCAGGTCGCCATCCTGCCCGCCGCACACCCTCTCGCCGCGCGCGCGTCATTGTCACTGGCCGACGTCAGCGACGTCCCCGGTCTTCCACTCGCCCGCTGGCCCAGCTACGGCACCTACCCGCCCGGCCCGGGGCCCGAGATCCGCGACCAGACACAGCTGGCCCAGCTGATCGCCCTCGGACGCACCGTGGCCGTCCTCCCCGACTCTGCCCGCGCCTGGCTATGGGCCGAGCACACCGCCGTCCCCTTGACCGACGCGCCTCCCGTCGTCACCCACATCGCCTGGCCCGCGCACAGCCGCTCCCTCGCCCTCGCCGGACTGATCCGCACGGCCACCCGACTGTAGTGGGGCCAGGCGGATCGCCTGACCCCACGGTCGATCTGGCTAGCCGAGGTACTTCTCCCACGGACCCGTGATGGCCAAGGTGAGGCCGGGGTCCTGCATGTTGACGAAGAGCACCTTGCCGTCGGCGGTGAAGGTCGGTCCGCAGAACTCTGAGTCGTTGAGCTGGTTGCGGGCGATCGCGTACGTCGGGCCGCCTGGGATCGCGCTGAGCACGTGGGAGGCGCCCGAGCCGTCCTCGGCGAGCACGAGGCTTCCCCACGGGGTGACGGTCACATTGTCCGGGCCGTCGAAGGTGAGGTCGTTGTACTTGACCGGCGTACCCTCCTCCGACGCGGTCTGGTGCGGGAAGTACGTCACCAGCTGGATGGTCTGGGCCCGGTAGTTGTAGAACCAGACCATGCCGTCGTGCGGAGCCGCGTCAGCCGGGAGCTCACCTTCTTCCCACGCGTAGGAGTTGACCACGTACACGCCCTCGTCGGTGCCCCACACACCCTCGAACTTGCGTCCGCGAGTGACCTGGCCATCGGTGAACTGCTCGCGCACGGGCGTGGTCTGCGCGTCGCGCTCAGGCACCTCAATCCACCGTACGGGGAAGGGACGGCCCAGCTGAGCGGAGGTCAGGTAGGCGACGTCCGGCAGCACCGAGCCGTCGTCCATGATGATCTGCATCGCGGCGAGGACGCCGGCGTTCGGAGCGAGGCGGGTGAGCACGCCGGGGCCGAGCTTGACGCCGCGGGGGGCGGTCCAGCGGTAGAAGAGGCCGTTGGGCTCGTCGGCGTCCTCGGAGAGGTAGATCCTGGTGCGGTCCTTGTCGATCGCCAGGGCCTCGTGGGCGTAGCGGCCCAGGCACTTGATCGGCCTCGGGTCCGCGCTGCCGTCGGCCCAGACCTCGAAGACGTAGCCGTGATCCTTCTGGAAGACGCCGGACCGGCCGTCCTCCTCCCAGTCGTCTCCGGCCCGGTCCTCGGCCTCCTCGCAGGTCAGCCACGTCCCCCAAGGGGTGGGCCCGCCCGCGCAGTTGGAGATGGTGCCGGAGAGGGCGACGAACTCACCGCGGTTGCGGCCCGTGCGGTCAGTCCTGATCACGGTGCAACCGCCGGCGTCGACGGCGCCGGGATCGTAGACAGTGCCCTTGATGTGCGGTACGCCGAACTCGGCGCCCGGGTCGATCTCGTGGTTCTGGATCAGCGTGTAACGGTCGCGGCCGGCGTCGTAGACGGCCATGCCGTCGTGGTCGGATGGGGTCAGTCCTTGGCCGCCGTCGAGCCGGGTGACGCCGGTCCGGGTAACCACGGTGTAGCTGAAGCCCACAGGCAGGGCCAGGATGCCGTCGGGGTCGTCCACGAGCGGCGGGAAGGGCACGTGGTCGGCTCCAACCGGGCGGGGCCGGCCCGGGTGGGACTGGGCCAGGGACGGGATGCTACCGGCGACGGCAAGGCCTACGCCGGCGGCGCCGCCTGCGAGGAGGGTACGGCGAGAGGGAGACACGTAGGTTAGCTCCTGTTCAAGACGATTAGAGCGACTTTGCCGACACGGACCGACACCGACGCGTCATTTATGTGATGGATCGGCGATATCGGAGCAAAGAATGAGGGTTACTCACCGGTCAGGCGTTGGGTCGTTGAGTTAGCAGACGCAGTCGAGGACGCCCTCAGCGGTGCCGACTGGATGGCCGCTGGGCAGGAGCGAGTCTTCGTGTCCGTCTTTGCCGGCCAGGTAGATCGCGAAGCCCCACCGGTTGGCGTAGCTGACGCAACGGCGGTAGTTCGCGACGAAGGACGAAGAGAGATGCATGTTCCTGTGCGAAGCGCGCGCGAAATGATCAATTAGATTCACCACCCATGCCGACCATAGACGCAGGTCAAACCCCCTGACGGCCGCTCGGCGCAGGTGCGGCCGGTGGCGGTCACGAAACCGCGGTCAGGACCAGGCGGTCATCGGCCCCGTCCTCCGTCCTGCGGTCGCGTCCACGGCCCCGGCGTTGTTGTGTTCTGTCCAATCTGCTGATCAGAGGTTGTAGGCGGAGAAGACGGCATCGTGGTCGAGAAGATCGCGGCGGGCATGAGCGATATTGGCGCGTCCGGCCAGGTGGATCGTGCTGATCGCCAGGTTGCGGAAACTGGCTCGTGGCGCTGTATCGGTTCTGAGCTGGGAGTTGTCCTCGTTCACCCCAATCCTGGATGTCGCTGCCGCTGACCCTCGCCAGAGGAATTGTCGAATGTAGGTCGGATGTGGCCTTTCAGGCGTTTGATGTAGGCGGTGAACGTCCCGAGTGCCCCTTGTCGTCCGCTTCGCCGCGAGCCACTTTCCGCGTAGTCCCGGAAGAGGATTTTGCCCGCGTGCGGGTCGAGGTACTGGCCCTTGTTCTTGGCGGCCTCGATCTCGGCGCGGAAGGCTTCGGCAGCCGGAAGTTCTTGGCCTTCTGCTTGCCGTCCGGGTCGCGCCACATGACGCGGGGGTTTGCCGTTCTTGAGGTTGCCGAGCCGGATTCGCTTGATGGATGCCAAGAGTTGGTTCGCTCCTTTGTTTCGGGATGGAATGACGATGGCTCTCGCGGCGGGTTCCGCGAGGGCCATGCGCCGTGGCGTGGTTAGGCGGTGCGGTCTGGACGAGCCAGGCGCGCAGGTCGTCGACGTCGCAGCGGAGCTGCTGGCCGATCTTGCAGAAAGGCACGCCCCAGGCGCGCCACCGGTCGTACAGGCATGCGCAGGCAGGTTGCCACCTCGTCAAAGGTGAGCGGGGGTTCGGATTTGGGGTGGGTCAAACAGTTCTCCCATCGGTTGTGGTTTAGCTGGGTCTTCTTCGTATTCGGCGCCAGGCGGCCAACTTCTTCTCACTCTTCATTAGTTCGGCTACCATGGAGTTGTTGGGGGGGAGTATCCCTTCGCGACAGTCCCGTCAGCACGGCCTAGAGGGCCCGGGGCTGTTGGCCGCTGAGCTTCGCAACGGCGGGAGAGACCTCCGACAGTGTGTTCATCGCGAGTATGCGTGACCGCTGTCGGAGGTCTCTCCTGATCTATCCGACGTGCGGGCAGCGGAAGGGCCCGACCCGTGAGTGACTTCATCGAGGCGGCTGGTAACGCCGCCAGTGTCATTGCGTTAGTTATCAGCATTCCAAGCGCCGTAGTTTCATTCATTCAACTAAATAATGCAAGGAAGAAGCGCACCTCTGGTGATGATGACAAATCTCCGCATGGGGAGTGATCGCCAGGACGAGGTCTCCTTCGCCGAGGCGCGGGTGAATGAGTACGTGCGGGTCCAGCACTCCCCGATCTGGTTGGATCGGGCCCTGGTGGAGGGGAAGCCGACCAAGACGAGGATGCTGGCCGGGAGTTCCGCCCCGAGGGTGGGCAGGGCCGGCACGTTCCCCAGGAGCTGCGCCCGTTGCGGCAGATACGGCTGGTCTGGCTGGTCCGGGTCAGAGCAGCCCGTCGACCAGCGCCCCGACCACCTCGTCGGTGGGGCTGCAGATGCTCGGCCTCACCGCCGACGGGTCGCGGTTCGACGCGACGCTGATGGGCTGGTGGTCAACGAGTACGTGCGGGCGTAGCCCGACCTCGGACGGCGGGGATGGGGCTCAGCCGTACCAGCAAGCTCGTCACGCGACGGACCTCAAGAAAGCCAGCGTGCGGGAAAGTAGCAGCGCGGCGGCGTCCGGGTCGTAGGAAGGCAGCGTGCGGTCGGCGAAGTAGTGCTGGTCGCCGGGATAGAGGAACAGCTCGCCCTGCCCGGCCGACTCGACCACCTCCCGAGCGAAACCGATGTCGCCCTCGCCAACGAAAATGGGATCGGCGTCCATGCCATGCACCTGGACCGGCACGCCGTCCGGCCAGGCGTCGCCGAACTCCGAGAGCGGCACACAGGCGTAGTACAGCAGCGCGCCCCGCGCGCCCGATCGAGTCTGAGCCAGCTTCTGCGCACAAAGCACACCGACCGAGAAGCCGGCATAGACCAGGTCGGTGGGCAGGCTCTCGACCGCTCGGGTACCACGTTCGATCACCGCACCGAAGCCGACCTGCTGGACGTAACCCATCCCCTCGTCGATGCTGTCGAAGGTGTGGCTCTCGAAGAGGTCAGGCGTGTGGACGATGTGCCCGGCCTGGCGCAGTTCATCGGCGAACGCGGTGATGCCCGGCGTGAGCCCCAATATGTGATGAAACAGGACAATAGTCGCCATATCTCCCCGACCGCCACCGGCAACATGAATGATCCGTCAATGCAGCATATTCGGGTGTCCTCGATCAATACGGGCCTTCCTGACTACAAGCTGAGTCAGGCTCGCTACCCACCGGCCCTCTCGGCCGCGCACGGTTTAGCCCCGGTCATCATTGCGATGACCTGGGCTTTCTTCATTCCGGAGATCCTCCCCCGGCTCCGGCCGTTTCTGGAGATGATCTATCTCGGCTGATCATTCCCAATGTGTTCCCAGGCCATCGGGTCCGGCTTGCCATCGACGAGGCTCGTCTTCTACGGCGCCGGGCGATCCTGAGCCGGCAACCCCCGCATCCCAGCATGGAGTCGCATGGGATCGCAGATATTCATGAGGTGTTTGATGTCTGGTTCTGCGTTGGCGGGCTGCGGGGACTTCGCTCAGTCGGAGCGGTTGCTTCACCCGCACTACAAATTTCGGAGGTACTTGTGCCCAGCACAAGGTGGCCCGCACCGGCCCTCGCGGCCGCTGCGGTCATTGCCATGCTCGGCGTGACCGTCCCCGCAGCCGGCGCGGCGACGTCACACGATTCCAAACCCGATCTCGGCGTCCCCTGCTCGGCCGACGTGGGCCTGCGCGGCTTCACCGACAGCCTGGACAAGACGACGTTCGAGGGCACCCCCGTCGGGGGCTTGTCCGCTTTGGCGCTGCTCCGCGATGACCGCGCCCTGGCCCTCGTGGACAACACCGGCACCGTCCCCGCCCGCCTGTACGACATCGCCCTCACCACCGGCGGGAAGAAGCCCTTCTCGGCCGAGGTCCGCGACATGACGACGCTGCGGCGGCCGGACGGAGTTCCGTACACCGGCGCCGACTTCGACGGCGAGGGCCTCATCATCGAGCAACACGGCCACACCGTCCTGGCCAGCTCCGAGACCGAGCCGTCGATCCGGCGGTTCCGGCTCTCCGACGGCCGGCAGGTCGCCTCCTTCGACGTGCCGGCCAGGTTCCGGGTCACCCCGGCAGGCGAGGCGCAGGTCAACCAGACCTTCGAGTCGCTTACCGCCACCTCTGACGGCCGGGTGCTGTACGCCGGAATGGAAGGGCCGCTATCGGCCGACGGCCGCGACGCGGCGGGCTCAGGTCTGCAGCGGATCCTGCGGTATGAAGGCCAATCCGGCGGCACCTACACCCCGGCCGCCCAGTACGCCTACCGCACCGACCCCGGCCTCGGGCTGGTCGAACTGGTGGCGCTCGGCGACGACCAGCTCCTGGCGCTGGAGCGCGGCTTCACCGCGGGCGTGGGCAACACCGTGCGGGTGTACCGGGTCTCCGCCACCGGCGTGCCGGACGTCTCCGGCGTCGCCTCGCTGTCCACCCTGACCGACCCGCGCGCCTGGCTCGGCAAGCGCCTGCTGGCCGACCTCGTCAACTGCCCGCCGTCCGGGGCGACCGCCAAGCAGCCCCAGCCGAACCCGTTGCTGGACAACATCGAGGGCATGGCCCTCGGTGATCGGCTGGAGGACGACACCCGCATCCTCTACCTGATCTCCGACGACAACAACAGCGCGACGCAGATCACTCGGGTGTACGAGCTGAGCGTCCGGATTCCGGATGAGGCGCGGTTGAGGGACCGGGCGTTGCTGTCCGCGACCGACTACCAGCCCGGCCCCGTGTCCGGGACGCAGCTGCCGCCGACCACCGTCAACGGGATCACCCCGCCGTTCCCCGGCCAGCCGATCCCGGGCTTCTCTGCGGTGATCCCGGCCAACCGGGGCTCCAAGTCCGCCAACCGTCTGCTCGCCATGCCGGACAACGGGTTCGGGGCCAAGAACAACTCGGCCGACTTCCTGCTGCGGGCGTACGTCATCGAGCCGGACTACCGGAGCGGCGAGATCGACGTGCGCAGCCACATCAGCTTCCGCGACCCGGACCGTAAGGTGCCGTTCCCGATCGTGAACCAGGACACCCCTGACCGGCTGCTGACCGGGGCCGACTTCGACATCGAGTCGCTGGCCTGGGACGCGAACGGCACCCTGTGGATCGGTGAGGAGTTCGGGCCGTACCTGGTCAACACCGACCGTACCGGCAAGGTGCTGCGGGCGCCGATCCCGCTGCCGGACGGCACGAAGTCTCCCCAGTCGCCCGATCTGGCCCCGGGCGAAAGCCCCACCCTGCCGGGCAGCCGAGGGTTCGAGGCCATGGCCGC
Organism: Acrocarpospora pleiomorpha; assembly: GCF_009687885.1. Taxonomy (GTDB): domain Bacteria; phylum Actinomycetota; class Actinomycetes; order Streptosporangiales; family Streptosporangiaceae; genus Acrocarpospora; species Acrocarpospora pleiomorpha. Next base: position 99,388 of record NZ_BLAF01000039.1, on the reverse strand, counting down.
CAGCGAGGACGGCTGGACGCTGTACCCGATCCTGGAGGGTGCCAAGATCAACGATCCCGACCAGCGTCGGCGCGTGGTCTATGAGTTCGACGTCCGGGCCGGTGCCTACACCGGTCGTACCTGGTCCTTCCGGGTCGACGACCCGGGGCTCTTCGTCGGCGACGCGTCGGTGCTCGACGGCCGGCGGCTGCTGCTGATCGAGCGGGACAACAACATGGGCCCGAGCTCGCAGATCAAGCGTCTGGTCGTGACCGACCTCGACGCTGCGGGGCCGGACGGCGTGCTGCCCCGCCGCACCGCCGTGGACCTGCTGCGGATCGCCGACCCGAAGGGCGTGTCCACGCCGGCTCGGCCGAACGAGTACGGGGTCGGGGCACTGTTCTCCTTCCCGCTGCAGTCGGTTGAATCGGTGCTGCCGCTGTCGGGCGACCGGGTCGTGGTGGCCAACGACAACAACTTCCCCGGAAACGACGGACGCATCCCGGGCCGCGCCGACGACACCGAGGTGATCGTCATCGACGTGCCGGGCCTGCGCGACTGACGAATCCCTAACGCGCCACCCCCGTCGGGAGCCGGTACACCGGGCAATCCACCGACGGGGGTGAGCGTGACCAGGCGTCTTCAAGGCGGGTCGGCGCTGTCCACCCTGGCCGTTGCCTGCGGTCATGGGTCAGCATCCGGGGTACTTGTCCCACGGGAGGCGGCCACCGGTGAACTGGGTGGTGAAGTCCTCGGCGAGTTCGCTGATGGCGTCTCTGCCTTCCAGGCGGGACAGCCAGCGCTGAGGGAGGGCCGCGTCGCCGTACCGCGCGCCGAGGAGGTTGCCGCAGACGGAGCCGGTGGAGTCGCTGTCTCCGGAGTGGTTGACCGCCAGCAGCAGCGCCCGCTCGATGTCGTCGCCGCTCACCAGCGCACAGTAGACCCCGATCGCGAGGGCCTCCTCGGCCACCCATGCGCCGCCGATCGTCTCCACCGCCTCCGGCGATGGCTCCGCATCGCCGGCCAGGGCGACTGCGGCCTGGATCGCGGCGGTGGTCTCTTCATGCGCGGGCTGCCCGTCGAGCAGGCCAAGGGTGTTGTGTACGGCTTCCGCCAGCGGCCTGCCCTGGATCAGGAAGGAGATGATCGCCGCGAATGCCCCGGCAGCGAGGTAGCCGGTGGGGTGCCCGTGGGTGATCTGGGCACAGTCGGCGGCAAGCTTGAAGGCCATGTGCGGGTCGTCGGTGGCCAGTCCGAACGGGGCGGACCGCATGACGGTGCCGCACCCCTTGGAGCCGGGATTGACCGGCCCCGGCGCGCCGGGAGCAGCGATCGGGCCGGGGCCGGCGCGCAGGCCGGACAGGCAGGCGTTGCCGGGTGCGCGACGCGAGTAAAGCCACGTCTGCTCGCGGAGCCGGCCGGTGCGGACGAGATCGTCCGCAGGCGGCGGGGAGCGGTGCTCCTGGGTATCGAGCCAGCGCAGGTAGGCGTGGCGGACGACATCCACCTCACCGCCGCCGATGCCTCTCTCCCGTACCCGTACGTGGGCGCGGATCAGCCCTTCGACGGTGAACAGCGTCATCTGGGTGTCGTCGGTGATCAGACCGATCTCGCCGCGCCAGTCGGGAACGAGGTCGGCCAGCCCCGCCTCGCCATGGTTGCGGCGGATGGCGACAATCGAGTCGAACTCGACGGGCGCGCCGAGCGCGTCGCCGATTGCCCCGCCGAGCAGACAACCGCGCACCCTCGTCCGGAATGGAATGTCGCCCGGGTCGGCATAGCTCACCACAATGATCCCCTCTCGCACGGCTGGACCGACCGTAGCGACAGAAGGCGACATTTGCGATCCTCCGAGACCGGCTCGGGCCACGCCGTTTCGTACTGCTGAGCGTTATCCGGTGAACCTCTCCGGCCAGCCCTGGCAGGGCTGGCCGGCCGGGGCCACCCGCCGCCCGATTGGCCTGGCCGCCGCCAGGTCCGTGATGGTGGCTCTTCGTCGTCTGCCGCTGGCGAAAACCGGGTGACATTTCGTATCGCTTGTCGGAATGCTGGGGACGGGTGATGAGTTTTTGTCGGTGGTGCCAGGCATCCTTTGCATGGTCGCAACCTTCTTGTGAGACCCAAGGCTGGGACACCAGCAATGACGACGACGACCCCGATTGAGGTACCGTGCCCAGCCCACAGCTCGACCAGCTCGACCCACCCGCCAAGTCCGCGACCGCCGTTTCAGGTCGCACCCCGGCCGTGATCCGGCTGATGGTGCTCGCCACGTTCGTGGTCATTCTCAATGAAACGATCATGATCAACGCGATCCCGAGTCTGATGGGCGCGTTGCACATCGACGAGCAGACCGCGCAGTGGCTCTCGACCGCCTTCATGCTGACCATGGCCGCTGTCATCCCGATCACCGGGTGGTTCCTGCAGCGGGTGTCCACTCGCAGCGCGTACACCACCGCGATGGGTTTGTTCCTGCTCGGCACGGCGTTGGCCGCGGTCGCGCCGTCGTTCGAGGTGCTGCTGGGCGCGCGCATCATCCAGGCGTCCGGGACGGCGGTGATGATGCCGCTGCTGATGACCACGCTGATGCAGGTGGTGCCCGAGTCGGACCGGGGCCGGGTGATGGGCAACGTCACCCTGGCCATCTCGGTCGCGCCCGCCATGGGCCCGGCGGTCTCGGGGGTGATCCTCCAATTGGGGTCCTGGCGGCTGCTGTTCGTTGTGGTGCTTCCCATCGCTGCCGTGATCACATGGCGCGGGTTGAAGCAGCTCCAGAACGTCGGAGAGCCTAAGTTCAGCACTATCGACTGGTTGAGTGTGGTGACCGCGGCCGTCGGCTTCGGCGGCCTGGTCTACGGGCTCAGCCGGTTCAAGGGCGGTGATGTAGGTGTCCCCGTCGCGATCGTGGCGGCCGGTCTGGTCGCCATCGCCTTCTTCGTCGTCCGGCAGCTGTCGTTGCAGAAGCGCGGCGTGCCGCTGCTGGACCTGCGTACCCTGCGCTACCGCACCTACACGGTCTCGCTGATCCTGATGGCGATGGCCTTCATGGCGATGCTCGGCTCGATGGTCTTGCTGCCGCTGTACCTGCAGAACGTCCGCGGGCTCAACGCCCTGGAGACCGGGCTCCTCGTGATGCCGGGCGGCCTCGCGATGGGACTGCTCGGTCCGACCGTCGGCCGCCTGTTCGACCGGTTCGGCGGCCGGGTTCTGGTCATCCCCGGCGCGATCGGGATCACGCTCGCGCTCACCGGCTTCACCCAGGTCACGATGACCATGCCGTTCTGGCAGATCCTCGGTCTGCACGCGCTGCTGATGGTGGGTCTGGCCGCGACCTTCACCCCGGTGTTCACCATCGGGCTCGGAGCGGTTTCACCGCCGCTCTACTCCCACGCCAGCTCGATCCTGGGCACGCTGCAACAGGTCGCCGCGGCCATCGGCACCGCGCTCGTGATCACTGTGATGAGCGCGCGAGCCGATGCCCTCAGATCCACGGGAGCCACGGAGGCGCTCGCCAATCTCGACGGCATGCGGCTCGCCTTCATCATCGGCGCGGTGCTGTCCGTGGCCGTGATCATCACCGCCCTGCTCCTACCGGCCCGAGCGGACAACGCCGGCGGGATCGGGGGACACGGCCACTGAAACCCCAGGTGTTAAGCGATTGAGCCGCTCCAGCGGGTGGCGGCGGCTCGGTAGACCGAGTACGACTCACCGTCGAAGTACGACGAGACGCCGGTGTCGTAGCGATTGTCGCCATCTGTATCGGAAACGCTGATCGTGATGCCGTTGAGATAGCCGGTACGGCTGTCGCTCGTGTAATGGGTCAGCCATGAGGACCCGAGTGAGCCTTCACCGGTGAACGGGGAGTCCACGCCGATGGGCTGGTTCGCGGGGAGGCCCGTGACCTTCATCGCGAACGTCGACCCGGTCGACCGTTCGAGGGTGCCACCCGTGTAGGGCCGACTGCCGTCGGGGTTGGGGCCGGCGGGATAGCCGAAGACGTCGACCGTGGGTGCGGGCGGCTGGTTGAACGCGAGTCCCTGGCCGCCGACGTTGTCGGCGAGCCTCCCGACATTGGTCAGTACGTCCGGAGAAGAGAAGACGACACCGCTGTACACGTTGACGAAGGCGAAGTCGTGGTCGTAGTCCCGGATGTCGTCGAAGTCATAGTGAGCGATGGCCTGCTTCCCGACGTACAGGCCGAACGGGGTCATGCCCTCGGAGTAGCCGGGGGCGAAGACCCAGTTGGCGAGCGGGCCGGCCGGGGCCTCGGTGTCCAACAGGCAGTGAGCCGCTGTCGCGACGACGTTCCGGTAGGGCGACTGCACAGCCGTGCCGGTGCACCAGTGCGGCTGGAGGTCGCTGCCGATGAAGAACACCTTGCCCGAGGTCGTGGGCATACTCCCCTCCGGCTGGGCCGGCCCCTCCACTGGCGGGATAGAACCCGGAGGGCCGTCCGGAGCGATGTCCGTCGACAGGCGTTCCCCGCTGACCGCGGTCCGTACGGCGTATGGCGTGGCGTTCCTCAGGTTGGCGGCTCCGTCGGCGAGCCAGAACCTCGCGACCTGCTGTGCCACCGTCACCGTGGGAGCCAACGGGACCACCACCACACTCGCGGCCTGTGCCGGCTCGGTGACGACCGCGGAACCCAGCACGCTCAAGCCGACACCTAACGCGATCAGCGCACGCCTCAAGATCGATCTCCCATCCAGTCATGGGGCGGTCTCGGCGCCCCGTCAGCGGAGAGCCGGCCGATCAACCCGGCCGGCGATCAGCAAGATCGTAACCTTGGCCGGGCCTCTGGTCCTAGAAGTTTTAGATCACATGTTCGATACAGGGGCCTCGTGAACGGCGTGCGCCCCGAGAGCGCACGCCGTTCCAATCGAGCACGGAGGCACCGCGCGTCGTGGTTTCCGTCAGGGCTTGTGCTGGTCGATCCCGTAACCGTTGCACTGGCGGCCGCCGTTGATGCAGTGCTTCACCAGCTCGGCCTGCCGTCCGCCCTCCCACGCCTCCATGAAGTCGTAGTGGAAGGAGTAGCTCGCGCCGGAGGAGTAGGCGAGGCCGTCGGTCTTCCCGCCGGGGAGCTTGTAGGGGACCTTGATTTCCAGCATCGGCAGCGGGATCGGGAACGACGCCGGGCAGACGTTTTTCACGGGGTAGGCCATGTGGCTTTTGTGGTCGGCCGTGTCCAGGTCGCGGCCGTTCCAGCAGCTCGGAGCCTTCAGTCGGACGATCAGCGAACTGCCGGACGGGCAGGACTTCGGGAAGGTGTTGTAGGTATTGCCGCCGCAGGTCCAGTTGCCCTTGAAGTCCGCGGCGGAAGCCGTGCGCATGTCGCCCACGATCAGCCGGAAACCAGCGGGGAAAGGCTGGACTGTCCGGTAGTCCTTCACGCCCGACTTGTAGTACGTCGTCACGATTGTCGGGTCCACCACCTTGCCGTTCTGGAACAGCGTGGGGATCCAGTAGGCGGACTTGTCCTTAGTGTCCTGGCAACTCGACCCGCCTGCCAGCAGGGAGGACCTGGTCGAGTTGGCGTTCGTGGTCGTGTTCCCCGCGAAGGTGTGGTTGTGGGCCGCCCCCGGTAGGCCCGGATAGACGATCGGGTCGTCGGACAGGTGGTGAGTGACCTTGCAGTTGGCGTGGATCTCGCGGTACTGGGCGAACGGCGGCGGTCCGGAGAACGTCGGTGCCACGGTCGGCTTTCCCGTGGCGGCGGCGGAGGACGGAAGCAGGAACGGGTGCGCGGCCAGCAGCAGGCCCGAGGCGAGCACAGCCGTCCCGGCCGCCCGGCTCCATTGACGCCGCGACGCGGAGCTGGGGCGAACCGTGTGGTCTGACATCGATTTTCCTTCGCAGTGAGACGGCCGGGGGCGAGGCCCGCGTTCGGATCTGCCGGTGGAGTCACCAGGGGGCGAATCGCGTGGCGCGGGTCGAACGTTAGCCACCCAGACGCCTGTGGATTTAGGCAGAAAGTCCCGTACTAGGCGAGCGTCATGGCCCAATTCCCGGGCCGCCGCACGGACGTGTCAGGTGCGCGTGCCGCCGGTCCAGACCAGGACGGCCTCGGTCCTGCTGCTCACGTTGAGCTTGCCGAAAACGCTGTTGAGGTGGTTCTTCACGGTCTTCTCCGTCAGGCCCAGACGGATGGCGATGGACGCGTTGCTCAGCCCCTGGGCCAGAAGATTCAGCACCTCGCGCTCGCGCCTGGTGATCCCGAACCTCGTCTGTACGGCATGCCGCCGCTCGGCCCGTTCGCGTTGCTCCTGGTCACGCTCGGCCTGTCCCCGTACCAGCGAGGTCGCGACCGACGCGGCCACCGGCGAGAGCCAGCCCCGGCCCTCGGCGACGGCCAGCACGGCGCGCAGCAGCTCCGGCGGATCGAACTGGCCGTGCACCAGGTACCCGCGCACGCCGCCACGCAGCATCGACGCGATGAGGCTTTCGGTGTAGTCGCTGGTCAGCGCCAGCACCCTGGTGTACTGGCTCAGCTCGCTCACGACCGACAGCCCGTCGGCGATGGGCATGCGATGGTCCAGCAAGGTCACCGTGGGACGCAGCCGGCGGGCGACCGCGAGCCCTTCGTGCCCGTTGCTCGCCTCGCCCACCACCCGAACCCGGTCGTCGGCGCCCAGGAACGCGGACATGGCGGCGCGGACGATCGGGTTGTCGTCGACGATCAGAACGTCGATCACCTGGCTCACATCCATCACTTCATCACGTTGTCACGGACACCGGCACGCAGACCGTGACCACGGTGCCCGCCCCGGGGAAGGACCGCACCCGCAGGTGGCCGCCGACCGCCCGCGCCCGCTCCGCCATGCCGACCAGCCCGAAATGTCCCTGTGACTGCAACCGGCCGAGCTCCTCGGGCATGGTGAAGCCGATGCCGTCGTCGCCGACGATCAGCTCCAGCAGACCACCGGACTGGATCAGTCGGATGGTCACGTGGGAGGCGAAGGCGTGCCGCCGCACGTTGGTCAGCGCCTCCTGAAGCACGCGGACGATCTCGTACCGGACGGTGACGCCGGGCTCCGCGCACGCCACCGTCACCCGCGTGGCGACACCGGAATGGTCCTGCCAGGATCGGCAGACCTCCTGGACGGTGTCCTCGAAGGATCGGTCCGGCACGTCGCCGCGCAGCCCTTCCAGCAGTTGCCTGGCCTCCCGCGCGGCCACCTCGGCGCCCCGGGAGACGGTGTCGGCGAGTTGCTCGGCCAGGGCGGGGTGACGGCGCAGGGACGACGGGAGCGCCAGGGCGGCGAACGACACTCCACGCAGCGTCTTGCTGACGGAGTCGTGCAGCTCGCGGGCGAGCCGGGCCCGTTCGTCGGCCGCCGCGGACCGCTGCGCGGAGGCCGCCACCTCCACCGTCAGCTCGACGTAGCGCACCAGCGCGGCGGCGGCCACCGCCCCGCCCATACCCGCGAGCACGCTGAGCATGGGAAACGCCATGACGAACGCGGCGACGTCCGGCGCGTACGGCGTCGCCCGCAGAGCCCACGCCGCGGCGGCGAACCCGAAGGCGGCCTGGACGGCCCAGATCCCCAGGGCGCGCATGCCGAGCAGCGCGCCGGCCAGCACCGCGGACCCGGCCGCGAAGCAGAAGTACGCCATGCCCCCCTTGCTCAGCAGCAGAATGCCCGTGGCCGCCAGCCAGTCCACTCCGATGACAGGCAGCGCGCGACGGACCACGGCCGGGTGCCGGGTAAGCACGGTCACCTCGGCGACCGTGGCGAGTACGGTCACGGCGATCACCGACAGCACCCGCCAGGTGCCGGCCACCAGCAGCAGCCCGGCCCCGGCGGAGGTGAGCACGACCGCGGCCCTGCCCAGCATCACCGCGCGGCAGATGGCGGCGGGCGCGACCAGCGGATCCACGCCGTCGACCCGCAACTGCCCGACTGCCGCGGCCATCTCACTTCCCCAGCGTGATGTCGTCGAGGTAGAACTCGTACGCCTGCGGCAGCTGGTCGGTGGCGATGGCGAGGTCGATCCGGCGCAGGCGCCCAGGCGACAGGGCGCCCACGTGGACGACGAAGGCGGCCCAGCGCTCCGGGGGCGCCTGAAGCGTCACGGTCTTGGCGCCCGCCCGCCCCGCCGAGGGTGAGGCGGACAACCGGAGGATGGTGCCGTACTGCCGGCCGCCGTAGACGCGCAGGCGCAGCCGGGTGCCCGCGCCCATCGCCACGGGTGAGGCCGCCAGCAGCGTCACGGTCGCGGGCTGCTCGCGGGTTTTGGTCCGTTTCTGGATCCTGATGGCGATCTGGTCGCTGTCAGGCACCGGGCGACCGGGTGTGACGTTCGTCCCGCTTCCGGACGCCTGCCAGCCCGTGCCGAGCGCCGACGCGTAGATCGAGCAGGCCGGGACTGGCGTGATCTCCAAGACCGCCGAGCCTCGCGGGGCGGCGCAGGAGGGGACGCGCGGGCGTCCGGGCGTGGGGGTCGGACGCGGAGTGCTCGCGCTGATCCTTGGGACCGGCACCTCGCTGGGCACCGAGCCCTGCGCGCCCGAAGCCTCCGCGCGGTCATCCTGCCGGGGGATCAGCAGGGGCGGGACGGCCACGGCGACGCAGATCACCACGGTGACGAGAAGGGCGTACCGCGTCCGCTGACCGAGACGGGCGGCCGACCTGGGGCGAGGAAGGCCGCCGATGGGACCCCGACCGGCGCTCATGGCCGACCTGCCGTCCCGACATCACCAGGAGTCACATCCACGTCCTTGCTGCGCAAATCGGAGTAGTGACTATCTTCCGCCACCACCTGCCCACCGCGCGCGGACATCGGCCCCGATTCAGCAGGTAAGCGCGCTCGTCCCGGAAACTGGGTCCAACCGGTCCCAACTCCTGGGACTTTCGACCCAGACGATCGACGCCGAGCCTCGGCACCGGGTGACCATGGCTTCGGTGGCCCGCCGCTGCAGCAGCGGCGGGCCACCGCGAGGGACGGCTACCGGTCGTTCGTGATCCGCGACGCGGGCCGTACCGCTGGACTAGAGTTCGCCGCTCTCGATGCGCTGCTTCAGGCCCTGCTGGATGCCCTGGTGCGCCAGCACGCCCTGAGACAGCGTGAAGTCGATGAGATCCGAGGTCGTCTCGAAGGTCAGGTTCTCGGTCACGCGGGTGCGCGACGTGCCGAGGCTCTCGAACACGATCTTCTGGTGGGTCACGATGTTCCCTGTGGACCACGAGTCGACCTCGTAGCAGTACTTGGTGAGGTTGAGGCGCTGCTGGGCGTGCGTGTTCAGCGTGACGGGCGGCTCAAGAGGGATCACCTCGATCGCGGTGAGGTTCTTGGTCCGTACGCCGTGCTTGGTCGTGTCGGAGTGGGTGACCACCCGCTCGAGGAACGGGTTTGCCCCGATGTGGTGCTCGAAGTCGGAGTAGGCCTTGAAGACGCGGGTCCGCGGCGCGTTGATGACGATGGAGATGCTCTGGGACTTGCGGGCCCGACCGTCCGGGAGGGGGTCGGCCACCTGGTAGAACTTGTAGAAGTTCCAGGCGTACTGCCACTCGCGGGCGAGTTGGGCGTCAGTATCGGCCCGCGCCGGCGCGCCCATGACCGAGAGCACCAGGGACAGGGCGAGCAGGGGAGCGCTTAACAAGCGAAGAAGCCTCGTTGTCATGGCATGAACATTTATCGCATCCTGCCCACGAGCACCTCTATCACGATCACCTCTGGCAGTAGTTGTTGCCAACCTTTATCCGGACATCAACCAATAACCCACACCTCGTACGGTCTCCACCACGTTGGGCTAACCGAGCCCTCAGGCGAGGCGGGCCGGGAAGCCGCCGGTGGCGACCGGGCCCCAGTGGGTGGGGGTGACGCGCAGCAGTGACTTGCCTTGGCGGGTCATGGCTGTGCGGTATTCGTCCCAGTCGGGATGCTCGCCCGAGATCGAGCGGTAGTAGTCCACCAGGGGTTCGAGCGCCTCGGGCAGGTCGAGCACCTCCGCGGTGCCGTCCACCTGCACCCAGGGGCCGTTGAAGTCGTCCGACAACACGATGACGCTGACCTGCTCGTCGCGCCGGGCGTTGCGGGTCTTGGCCCGCTCGGGATAGGTCGAGATCACGATCCTGCCCTCGTCGTCGACGCCGCAGGTCACCGGCGACGCCTGCGGCCGCCCGTCGCGCCGGGCTGTGATGACGATCGCCCGGTGCCGTTCGCGCAGGAAATCGAGCAACTGCTCACGGGTGACGGTGTCCGACGTCGCGATCTTTGGACTCATAAAGCCAACTCTAGGCCGCCCGCATGACTCGTGCCTGTGAGGTCTTGGCGTCGCTGGCCAGCCCTGTCGTCCGTGATCGCCCCGGAGCACGGCGTCCGGGCGCTCCTCGTGAATCCAGCCGTGCCCGCGTGCACGTGGTGCGCTCCGTCGCGTGCCGATGCTAGCGGCGCAGACCGGGCCGATCTCCTCCATAACGTCCACGCAAAAGCCCTATCGGATACCAAACCGATACAGGAATGGTCAATCGGTATCTAGTGCCATCAATATGATCGATGCGGATCATGCCCGCACCCCAGGAGTATCACCTGTGTTTATCCGATCTCTGCTGAAGGCCGGAGTGCTGGCTGCTGGCGTGGTCGTCGTCGCCCAGCCCGCCTATGCGGCGGGTCCGGCCATTCAGATCACCAAGATCTACTACGACTCGCCCGGCTCGCCAGACTTCGGCGCGAATAGCAGCCTGAACGGCGAGTACGTGCAGATCAAGAACATGACCAAGAAGGCCGTCGGCCTCAAGGGCTGGACCCTCCGCGACAAGACGAACCGGTCGGATCACGTCTACACATTCGGCACATTCACCCTCGGAGCCGGAAAGACGGTCACCGTGCGGACCGGCAAGGGTAAGAACACCACCAGCACCCGCTACTGGGGCAGGAGCGGGGGAACTCTCGCCTACATCTGGAACCAGTCCAAGGACACCGCGTACCTGAGGAACTCGTCTGGCACGCTGGTGGACTCCTGCTCGTATAACTCGACGCGGGACGACTACAAGATCTGCTGACCTCGGCTGGACGTACAACGGGCCCCGGCACGAGCGTATGCCGCACCGATTTCGAGGCCGTTCTCACCGTCCGGTTCGGACGGCAGCCGCGGGCGGAGAGGTCCGGTGGGCAGGGACCTCTCCGCGCGACTCGTCTTTGGGTGGGTTAGTTGCTTTCGAGTGGGGCCCAGTTGCTCCAGGCGCCGCCGACCGTCTTCTGCCAGATGTGGTACGGCTGGCCGTCGCCGCGGAAGCCGACGACTTCGAGGCGGCCGTCGCCGTTGCGGCCCACGGCCAGGCCCTGGCGGGTGAATCCGGTGGTGCCGCCAAGAGTGTCCCAGCCACTGAAACCGCTGTTGGGTGCGGTCTGCCACATATGCTGGATGGTGCCGTTGTTGCGGAGGGTGAACGCTTCGATTCGGCCGTCCAGGTTGCTGGCCATCGCCACGGGGGCGGTTGAATCGATCTGGCTGTTGCCGAGGTTCTGCCAGCCGCTCCAGCCGCCGCTGAAACCTTGCCACTTGTGGCAGAAGTCGGCCCGGTACTCCCCGTTGTTCGGCTCGATGGAGATGATTTCCAGTCTGCCGTCCTCGTTTGCGGCGGTGGTTATCGCCCGGATACCGGTTCTGCAGTGGCCCATCGGCTCCCAGCCGCTCCAATCGCCGCCGGCAATGCGTTGCCATTTGTGGTAGACGCTCGACAGGCCGCCACCGTAAGGGCTGCTGGCCGCGCCCACGGCGAACACCTCCATCCGGCCGTCCTTGTTGCGCGCGCCGGACACCGGGCCGAGTGAGGTGCTGGCGCTCGGGGTGCCGAGGTCGAGCAGTCCCCAGCTGCCCCCGGGGGTGAACTGGTAGAACGACCACAGGCGTTGGTTGCCCGTGACGAACACCTCGATGCGGCCGTCCTTATTGGTGACCGCCGAGAGGCCGCCTATGACGTCGAAATCACCGAGTTGTGCCCAGCCGCTCCAGCCGCCGTTGGGTGCGAGCTGCCACATGTGGTGGAGGGTGCCGTTCGTGGTCAGGGCGAACACTTCCAGGCGGCCGTCCTTGTTCGACGCGACGGCCGCGCCGCCGGTCACGGCACCGGGGATGGTGCCCAGCGGTTGCCAGCCGCTCCAGCCGCCGCTGGGGCGCTGCCAGTTGTGGTAGAGATCGTCGCTCGTGGTGCCACCGAAGGCGAACACCTCCAGTCGCCCGTCTTGGTTGGTGCCGAAAGCCGCGCCCCACAGGGGCGTCGGCGCCGCCGACGCCGGGGTGGCCGTCGATATGCCCACCGCCGTCAGCATGATGGCAACGACGGACAGTCCCATGAATCGCTTCATGAGCTGTCCCAGATTCTTGCGCCGCATTCAGCCCTCCAGTTCGTTTTCACCGCCGGGGTATCGGGCTGAGCATCGAACCTGTCGGTATATGTGCGGTATAGGTCCTGGTAGAAGAGGGCTAGCGCAGGCCGTTGCGGCGGGCGACTCGGGCGAGCAGGTCGACGTCGTCGGAGATGATGCCGTCGGCACCGAGGTCGATGACCCGTTGCATGGTGGTCTCGTCGTCGATGGCGTACGGGATGACCTTGAGCCGGTACCGGTCCTGCAGGACGCCGATCGCGGGGCCGTGGTAGTAGGACGGGTTCTGGCGTAGGTACCAGTCGGAGGAGTCGACGGTGGCCTGGTCCGGGTCGTGCACCTGCCAGTTCGACGAGACCGTCGACGCGCCGGCGGCCCGGACCAGTTTGCCGAGGTCGCGGTAGTGCCACCAGTCGAGGCCGCCGGTCCACGGGCTGGTCACCGACGGGTCGCCGTACACCGGACGGAGCGAGCACGCGTCGGCCAGGGACGTGCACTCGGCCGGCCCGTACTGCCACACGAGAGCGGCCGTTTCGATCCGCGGATCCAGCTTTCGCGCCAGCCGGATCGTGCGCCAGTCCAGCGACTGGATCCTCGCGCGAGTGGTGAACCTGTTGGCCTGGATGGCCCGGACCAGCTTGCCGGTGGCGATCTTGGTCCTCGTCTCGATGTTCAGGCGGATGTCCTTGCGCGTCCGCACCAGGTCGAAGACCTCCTCCAGGGTGGGGATCCGTTCGCCTGGTGCGGCCTGCTGGGCGGGGAATTCCGGCAGCGTCTTCGAGCCGCAGTCAATGGTTCGCACCTGGGCGAGCGTCAGGTCGTGCACCGCCTTGCCCACGTACGGGAACTTTGGATCACTAGGACGCACCGGCGCGGTGTCGACGCAAAGCGAGGCGTTGACGATCTGGTCGTGGATGACGACCAGGTGGCCGTCCTTGGTGACGCCGGTGTCGAGATCCAGGGCGGAGACGTCGGGGTTCGCCAGCGCGTACCTGAAGGCGGCGAGGGTGTTCTCCGGGCGCGCCGACCGGCCGCCGCGATGGGCCACGACGGCGAACGGGGACGGGTACGCGCGCGGCAGCCGGTAACCGCGATCGTCGAGCAGCCCGCGCAACCGGTCCGGGTAGTCGGTGATGATGCCGTCCACGCCGTCGTCGATGAGCTTGGCCATCGTCGGCACGTCGTCGACCGTCCAGGGGATCACCTTGATGCCGTTGCGGTGCGCGTGGTCGACCAGGGCCTTGTCCACGAACGGCAGGTAGCCGGGGTCGGTGACCGCGGCGTTCTCCGGGTAGCCGTGCAGCGGCGAGTAGGCGTACGCCCCGAAGGTCTTCACCGCCGCGATCGGGTCGCCGCCGAAGTCGTCCAGATCGAGCCCGCCGAGCCAGGGCGTGAGGTCGACGCCGGCCAGCGCCGCCGCGTTGTTGCCGAGGGCGATCCGCTTCACCTTGGGGGCGACTTCGCGCAGCCGCATCAGCACACCCCAGTCGAAGCTCTGCACGCTCACCCTCCGCTCGAACCCGGCGTCGCGGATCTCGCGGGCGACCACCTGCACGAACTGCTCCCGCGGCGCGGTCTCCTGCGGAGAGGAGGCCTCCACCTTGGTCTCGACGTTGAAGAGCACGTCGTCTGCCTGGTACCGCTTGACCAGGTCGAACACCTCCCGCAGCAGCGGCATGCGGGAACCGGGGACCGCCAGTTGGCCGGGGAGGGCCGTCGAGCCGCAGTCGAGGGTACGGATCTGGGCCAGGCTCAGGTCCTTGATCAGCTTGTTCACGTACGGGAACTCGGGGTCACCGGGGGCGACCGGCGCGGTGTCGGCGCACTTGCCCGCCTGCACCCGGCGGTCGTGGCTGACCACCGCTTCGCCGTCCTCGGTGATCAACACGTCGAGTTCGAGCGTGGACACGCCGAGGGTGAGGGCGTTGCCGAAGGCCGCCAGCGTGCCCTCCACCCGCAGGCCCAGCCCGCCGCGGTGCGCCTGCAGGTCGAAATCCTTGCGCGGCCGCTCGCCCGCATATGCCGGAGCGGCGAAAATGAGACTGATCACCGCGATGGCCGCGGCCGGACGCCACGAAGAGATCTCCATGGCCGCAGAGGATCCCAGCGCCGTGAGACGCGCGGGCATGCCTCTGGCGGCGTCCGGCTGAAGCCTGCGTGACAAGCGCGGCTAATGTCGCCGGTACGCCGATGCGGGATGGTCGGGGCGGGTACGGGTGACGCCGGGGCCGTAGAAGGTCTCGCGCAGGGTCTGGGCTGGGTAGTCGTGCCAGACACGGCCGCGGCGGCGGAGTTCCGGGACGGCCAGGTCCACGAAATCGCGGAAGGTGACCGGGGGGACCGGGTCGGCGATGTTGAAGCCGTCGAGGTTGCCCTCGTCGAGCCAGCGTTCCAGTTCGTCGGCGACCGTGGTGGGGGAACCGGTGATGACAGGGCCGCCGCCGCCCACGCCGACGAATTCGGCGATCGCCCGGGGGGTCCAGCGGGTTGAGGGGTCGAGGGTGGTGAACAGCTCGACCATGCCGCGGATGCCGTCCGTGTCGACGTACTCGAGCGGGGTGTCGTGGTCGAGGCCGGACAGGTCGATGTGCATGAGGGCGCTCCAGCGGGCGAGGCTGCCCTCGATGCTGGCGTACCGCTGGTAGTCGCGGAGTTTGGCGTGGGCTTCCTCGTCGGTCGCCGCCACGATCACGGTGGCGATGGCGAAGAACTTCAGTGATCGGGGATCGCGCCCGCCTTGCCGGGCTCGCTCCCGGATGTCGTCGACGAGCGTGCGTGCCATGTCGGGGCGGTAGGTGCTGAGAAAGACGCCCTCGGCGTGGCGGGCGGCGAAGGCGCGTCCGGCGGGTGAGGTGCCGGCCTGGTACAGCACCGGGGTCCGCTGGATGGACGGCTCGAACAGGGCGATGTCCGGCACGCGGTAGTGCTTGCCGTGATGGCGGACGGGGTGGACCTTCGCCGGATCGACGAAGACGCCGGTCTCGGCGTCGCGCACCACGGCGTCGTCCTCCCAACTGCCTTCCCAGAGTTTGTACACGACCTCCATGAACTCCTCGGCGACCGCGTACCGCTCGTCGTGCGGAAGCTGGGAGTCCCGGCCGAGGTTGCGCGCGGCGCTGTCCAGGGCCGAGGTCACGATATTCCAGCCGATGCGCCCGCCGGTCAGGTGGTCCAGGGTCGCCATCTTCCGGGCGAACGCGTAGGGCTGTTCGTACGTGGTGGACACCGTGACGGCGAAGCCGAGATGCCGGGTGGCGGCGGCCATGGCGCTGATACCCAGCAGCGGATCGTCGGTGGGGGTCTGGATGCCGTCCCGCAGGGCCGCGTCGACGCTGCCCCGGTAGACGTCGAGCGGGCCCAGCGCGTCGGCGATGAACAGGGCGTCGAATCCGCCCCGCTCCAGGATCCGCGCGGTCTCCACCCAGTAGTCCAGCTCGCGGTAGCGGTGGGCCTGGCTGTCGGGATGGCGCCAGAGCCCGATCGCCGTGTGGCCGACCGTCGACTGCCGCAGGCCGTGCAGCCTGATCCGCTTCGCCATGGTTCCTCAATCCGTGATGATCGTCAGGTCCGCGCGGGAGCGGACGTCGTCGAGCGCGTAGTAGCGCTCCTCCTGGCCCGCCCAGCGGGTCCAGTGGGGGATGTAGAGGTCACCGTCCCGGGCCAGCGCCCGGGACCTGCGGGTATCGTCGGCGGCCTCCATCCAGATCAGACCGCTCAGGTACGGCGCCGCCGGGCGCGCGCCGGAGCCGACGCCCTCGACGACGAGCGTGTCCGTGGCCGGCACGTCGTGCCATTCGGCATACTCGCCTTGGTGCCAGTCATATCGCCGCCACTGGGCGGGCAGCCCCGCGCCGAGGCGGCGGAGCACCCATTCGACCAGCGCGTCGATTCCGGCCGATAGGCCGTCCCAGCCCGGGTAGAGGTCGTCCATCCGTATGACGGGTACGGCAAATGCCGCCGCGAGGGTGGATTTGCCCGATCCGGAGCGTCCTTCCACGGCGAGCACGCGGGTGCGCCCGGCCCGCGCGGGGCGCTCCCGCAGCCACGCCGTTATCTCCTCGGCCTGGTTCATAGCTGGGAGCGGACCCGGTCGGGGGTGATCCGGATGACCACGCGGTCCCGTTCGTCGTCGGGGTCGCCCAGCGCGTGATCCCGGCCGGTGTAGCTCCTGGACAGCCTGTCGATGAGGGCGCGGGCGTCCTCGTCGGTGATCTTCGCGGTGCCTCTGATCTCGACGTACCGGGTGGGCCGGCTCCGGGAGTAGACCAGGACGGTGGCCTTGGGGTCGCGCTGGAGGTTGCGCACCTTGCGGCGGCCGCGCTTGGTCGCCATCACGAGGTCGTCGCCGTCGCGGCCCACCCACATCACCGACAGTTGGGCACGGCCGTCGGGCTCGGAGGTGGCCAGGACGGCGAACTCGGGGACGTCGAGGAAAGCCCGCACGTCGTCGGAGAGCCCGACGGCCAGGGGAAGCGCCGGATCGGCGGCCCACTCCTCCAGGGAGCCGTCGTAGATCGCCACCTCGTCCCGGCCCAGCAGGGTCAGGACCAGCGCGAGACTGGCGGCGGAGATCCCCCCGCCGCAGTAGACCCAGACCGGGCCGTCGCCGAGGTCCGCGGTCGCCGCCCGCAGTTCCCCCGCCGGCAGGTATCTGCCGTCCGGGCCGGTCAGGCCGCGCGCGGGCACGTTGGTGCTGCCGGGGATGTGCCCGCGCCGGGCATACCGGGACGGCCCTTCGCCGCGGAACGTCTCGGGGGACAGCGCGCACACCACCGTCGCCGCCACGGCGCCCTCCGACCAGGAGACCAGATCGTCCTTGCCGACCCAGTATCCGTTTCGCGGGCGCGGCGTCAGTGACCCGGGGGTCGTGGTCGCGAGCCCCGTCTCGGTGGGGAGGCCGGCGTCGCGCCAGGCCCGCAGGCCGCCGTCGAGAACATGGGCGTCGACCCCGATCCAGCGAAGCAGCCACCACAGCCGCGCCGCCCACAGCCCCCCGGCCGTGTCGTACACCACCACCGTGGTCCCGTCGGCGACGCCGAGCCCGCCCAGGCGTTCGGCCAGTACGGCGGGCGCAGGCCGGGCGAAATGGAATGGCGAATCGGGATCGCTGAGATCGTGGAGGAGATCGGCGTGGACCGAGCCGGGAATGTGCTCCCGCGCCCACTCGTCCCGCCCCGAGGAGGACCGGTGATCCCCGTCATGGCGGGGAGCAGGAAGCACCACGGTGGCGTCCAGCACAACGAGGCCGGCCCGGTCGGTGAGCCAGGCCGGATCGACGAGAGGCCCGGTCATCGGGAGACCGCCGCATCCGGCAGGAGATCGGTCCGGACGGCGTCCGCCCAGCCGTCGGCCGTGGCAAGCACACCGTTGGCGGCCAGCCACCCGGCGTATGACCGCATGAGCTCGTCCCGGACCTCACCCCATCGGCCGCCGTGCGTCCAGGTGGGCGCGATGAGTTCGAGCGAGCGGGCCAGCAGCTTCCGGGGAAAGTACGGGATCACCCGGTCCAGGATCGCCAGGGCCAGGCCCGGCTCCTCGATGGCCGTGCGGTACCCCCGCTCGGTGACCGCCAGGAATTCCCGGACCAGCTCGTCCCCCAGCGCGGGTCCCACACCCAGCAGGTAGCTGTGGTACGGCGGCACGCCGATCTCGTCGACCGGCCACATCACCCTCCGGTCCCGTGGCAGGTCGCCCATGAGGGCGTCCCACGCCCAGTACCCGCCGAACGTGGCGTCGACCTCGCCCGCCGCGATGTCGTCGACGCTGAGCTCGCGGGAACCACTGTTCACCAGGACGAGGGAGTCCGCATCGCCGCCGTCCGCGGCCACGAGGTGGCGGACCATGGCCACGCCGCGGGGGGTCGGGTTGAGCGCGAGCCGCTTCCCGGCCAGGTCGCGCGGGCGCTCGATGCCGAGGCCGGTGATGGTCTGGATGGTCTCCATGCCGCGATGGTTGATCGCCGCGACGGCTTTCAGGTCCTCGCCGGCCGCGTGCCGTACGAGCAGGCGGTTGGTCGGGAAGACGCCGAAGTGCGCCTCGCCGCGCGACAGGTGGGCCAGCGTGTCGCCGCGCAGCGGGTCATGCACAGTGATCTCGACGTCGAAGCCGGCCTCGCGGTACCACCCCGCGCTACTGGCGACGTAGAAACCGGCCGCGTTCGTCCATGGATGGAAATATTCCAGCATTACGCGCAGGTGGGTCATCTTGCTTGCCTTGGATCGTGTTTGAGCAGGTGGGTCAGTCGGCGCTTCAGCCGGATGAACTCGGGGTCGTCGAGCACCTCGTCGAGGCGGGGACGGGCGAAGGGCACCTCGACCCGTTCCAGCACGGTGGCCGGTCGCCCGGTGAACACGTACACGGTCGAGGACAGCAGCAGCGCCTCCTCGACGTTGTGCGTGATGAACAGGATGGAGCGGCGGTTCTCCTCCCAGATGTCGAGGAGCCAGCGGTGCATGTCGACGCGGAGGATGGCGTCCAGCGCGCTGAACGGCTCGTCCAGCAGGAGCAGTTCGTGGTCGCTGAGCAGCGCGCGCAGGAAGGCGACCCGCTGCTGCATGCCGCCGGAGAGGGTGTGCGGGTAGGCCGACGCGAAGCCGTCCAGGCCGGCCTTGGCCAGCCATTCGCGGGCGAGCGCGCTGGACCCGAGGCGGGGCTCCCCGGCGATCTCCCTGGCCAGCACCACGTTGTCCTCGATGGTGCGCCAGGGGAGGAGCGCGGGCTGCTGGGGCATGTAGCCGATCAGCCCGCGGCGGCCGGCGGCGTCCTGCCCGCCGACGCGTACGGTTCCCCGGTCAGCCGCCAGCAGCCCGCCGACGATGTGGAACAGGGTGCTCTTCCCGCCGCCCGACGGTCCCACGATCGACACGAACTCCCCGTTCTCCACCCGGAGGGAGATGTCGACCAGGACCGGGAGCGTCTCCCGGCCGCGGCGGAAGGACTTGGACACGCCGCTCACCTCGAGGGCGAGCGTCGACCCGCTAGTCACGCCTGGGTCGGCCACGTACCAGAATCCTTTCCAGCAGCACGACCGCGCCGAAGATCAGCAGGCTGACCAGCACGACGATCGCGATCGAGACGAACATGCGGTCGGCGCGGAAGGCCGACTTCTGAATGATCATGTAGCGGCCGATCCCCTGGTCGCTGCCCAGCCACTCGGAGATGATCGCCCCGAAGACGCTGTACGTCGCCGCGATCTTGAGGCCGGAGAACACGGCGGGGAGCGCGTTCGGGAACTCCAGCTTGGTGAAGAGCTGCCGCCGGTTGGCCCCGCTCATCCGCAGGTAGTTCGTCGTCACCGGGTCGGTCCTGGCCAGGCCGTCCAGCGTGGCGACGGCGACCGGGAAGAAGCAGACCAGGACGATCACGATGACCTTGGGCAGCACCCCGAAACCCAGCCAGACCACCAGCAGCGGGGCGAGCGCGATCGTGGGGATGTTCTGGCTGACCACGAGCAGGGGGTAGACCGCCGCGCGCAGCACCGGCACGACGTGCAGCACCACCGCGACCAGCAGGCCGGTGGCCACGCCCGCCGAGAAGCCGAGCAGCGTCAGCCGTACGGTGGCGAGCGTGTGACCGGCCAGCGAGAGGCGGTCGGCCTCGCCCGCCGCCACGATGTCGGCCGGGCTCGGCAGCAGCCACCTGTCGATCCCCGACAGGACGGTGAAGAGCTGCCAGGCCGTCAGGATCAGCACGACTGCGGCGAGAGGCGGAAACCAGCGACGCGTTTCAGCCATTGGCGGGCAGGAAGTCGTTCGTGAACGCCTTGGCCGGGTCCACTTCGACGGTGAGCACCTTCTGCTGGTACAGCCAGGCCGAGAAGTCCGACCAGATCCGCGGGTTCTGCTGGCCCCAGCGCGGCGCGTCGTCCCGGTACCGCGGGCTGAGCCACTCCTGGCTCTTCTTCACCAGTTGGGCGTCGAGATCCGGTGCGGCGGTCAGCAGGATGTCGGCGGACTCGGCGGCGTTGGCGGCGGCGTAGGTGTAGCCCTCGGAGGTCGCGGCGAGGAAATCCTTGACGAGGGTGGGGTCCTGGCTGATCCGCGTCTCGTTGGTGATGAGGATCGGGGTGTAGAAGTCGAGTGCTTTGTCGTAGTCCTTGACGTACTGGATGTTGACCGGTTCGCCGCGTAGTTCGGCTTCGATGCCCGTCCAGGCATAGAAGATCCAGGTGAAGTCGATGCCCTTTCTGGTGGCGGCGAAGAAGTCGGCGTCGCCCACGTTGACCGTCTTGATCGTGGCCGGGTCGCCGCCGTCGGCCTTGACGATCGTCTGGAGCAGGGGTTCCTCGATGGGGCCGCCGAAGGAACCGTAGGTCTTGCCGGCGTACTGGGCGGGGCGGGTGAGCGCGCGGTCCTTGGGCGAGGCGAAGCCGGAGGTGTTGTGCTGGATGATCGCGGCGATGGAGACCAGCGGGGCGCCCTGCGAGCGCGCCTGGGTCAGCGCCTCCTGGTAGCCGACCGCGAAGGGGACCTTGTCCGCGGCGACCAGGGCGGAGGGGTCGGCGTCGCCCGGCTGGATGATCTCGACGTCGAGGCCGTGCTGCGCGTAGAACCCCTTGGCCTTGGCCACGTACAGACCGGTGTGGTTGGTGTTCGGCGTCCAGTCGAGGGAGACCTGGATCTTGCGGAGCGGCGCGGTCTCGGCGGTGTTCTGGTCGCTCGGGTCGCTGCCGCAGGAGACCAGCCCGGCGACGAGGAGAGATGCGGTAGTGAGGGTCGCGAGGGCACGGGGCAGTTTCATCGGGGGTCTCCGGTTAAGCATGTATTTCATGTCGGAATTGTAGGGAACATGCTACGTCATAGTGTGGACAGCCTTTTGACCGGGGCACTAGGGTGCGGGGTCTCGTTCGGCGACCGACTGGAGGCGAGTTGGAACGTGCTCTAGCCGAACTGTTCGCCAAGGATCCGATGACGCACCCCCTCACCTATCCGGGACGCTTACCCCCGACATCAGGCGTTTTCTCCGGGGAGCACTATGTCCCGCTTCGCGCGGTTGATGGGGAGCCGGTGGCGGCCTGGACTCTCGGCGGAGAAGTACGGCTCGACGAGTACCTTGCCCGTCTCGGCGCCGAACCCCTCGACCGGCGCCACCGGGTGATCGCGGTGGGCTCCAACGCCGCCCCCGGCCAGCTCTACCGGAAGTTCGTCGACCAGCGCGTCCGGCCAGTGATCCCCTTGACGCTGGCCGACGTGTACGGCATCGCGCCGGGCGTGTCCGCTCACATCAACATGTATGGCTACCTGCCCGCCGTTCCCGTGACCGTGCCGGGTGTGGTCTCCCGCTTGTTCGTCTTGTGGCTCGACGGCGCGCAGTTGGAGGTGCTGGACGCCTCCGAACCCAACTACAACCGGCGTCCGGTGCCCGACGACGTCCACCCCGTGACGCTCGTTTCGGGCGTACGGCTGCATGGTTGCCACATCTACGTCGGCAAACACGGCTGTCTGGCCGGGGCCGATGGCGTGCCCTACCCGCTCGAAAGCCAGCGAGAGTTGATCGCCCGTTTGCTCGACTCCTCCGCCGCTCTCAAGAAGCTGTGTGGCGACTCTCCGGATGAGTTCGTCGACAAGGTGAAGGACATCGCCGTCCGAGAGGCGGCGTACGCGTTATTCCGCAGTGAAGGGCACGCGTTACTCTCAAACGCTGAACTAGGGATCCCCGGGGCGGCGGTCAGTTCGGGCAGGCGCCGAAGCGTTCGGCGTCCGGCCGGGTGAAGCCGGTCTTCCGGGTCCCTCGCACCGCCTCGGCCATCGACTCCTTCCAGATCAGGCCGGGAATCGACGTGCCGACTACCTGCGGGTAGTGGCGGCCGCCGATGGTGACGTCGACCAGGTCGTACTTATACACGCTGCGAGGGTCGCCGAGGCTGACGGCGGAGGCCAGGCCGGGGGTGTAACCGGCGTACCAGGCGGCGAAGTAGCCGTCGGCCGTGCCGGGCATGCCCGCCGCTTCGCGGCCGACGCCCTTGAGCGCGCTCCTCGCCAGGACGTCCGACAGCACTCCGGTGACCGCGTCGGCGACCGCCGGGTCCAGGACCTGCCGGCAGCGCGGCGGGAAGGGGCGCGGGGCACCTGAGCCGTCGCGGACCTCCGTGATCACCGTCGGCTCGCAGAAGCGGCCGCGGGCGGCCAGGCTCGCGTACGAGTTGGCCACCGAGATTGGGTCGACTCCGATGACGCCCAGCGTGAACGTCTGCACCTCCCGGAGCGGTGTCCCGTCGGCGCTTCTGAGCCCGAGCCGCTCGGCCATCCTGACGGTCTCGCACAGGCCGACCTTCTCCTCCAAGCGCAGGTAGAACGTGTTCACCGCGCCTAGGGTGCCCGATCGCAGGGTGACGAACCGGTTCCCGTCCTTCTCCTTGTTGAAGACGATGAGGTCCCTATCGCCGGCAGCCTGGTTCGCGCAGTTCCTGAACGTGTCGTCGCTCTGGGCGCTGTACTCGTCCGAGATGGGGAAGCCGTCGTCGTACCGCAGACCGGCGGCGAGCGCGGCGGTCAGGGTGTAGGGCATCGCGGTCGTGCCCTGCGGGAAGGCAAGCCCGTCGGCATCCCCATGGCTGGTGGCCATGGTCCTGATGGCGCCTTCGCCTGGGACGATCATGACCTGGGTGGCGACCTGCGGGTCGTCGCGGTGGACATGGGCGTCGATGGCCCGCTGCGCCACCCGCTGCAGCCGCTGGTCAATCGTCGTCTGGATCATCAGGCCGTCGCGGGTGAGCAGCTGCGGGTCCTGCGCGAGAAGCTGCTTTCTGACATACCGGCAGAGGTAGGGATACTCGCTGTCCGCGCAGTCGCCGGAGAACTCCTCGATGACGGCGCCCTTGACATCCAGCAGCACGCTCTTCCTGGCCACGGGAGAAGCGGAGGCCGCGGCTGAGGTCACGGGCGAAGCGGCGGTCACGGGCTTCTCACCAGGACCGCTGTCCGCCGGGTTCAGCACTATCAGGAAGACCGCGACCAACGCACCCACCGCAGCGACGCCCATGAAAACCAGCAATGCTTTCATCGTTGCCCTCCGGCGCACCTCACTCCACGCCTGGATCATCCGGGAACGGTGTGGCGCAGGCAACTGGCCGGAATGTGCCAGCCTCACGAACGGTGAAGAGCAGGCACCTCGTTCGCTGACGAGAACTGATAAGGAGCGCACTCGTGACCGACCCCGCCGTGGCCACCCTGGACCCGCCGCGTCTTGCGAGAGGATCCCGCCGCTTGATTCGCTGCGCCTCGCTGTCCGACGGCCACATTTGGTACGCCTACCTTGCGACGGGAACCATCAAGTGATCAACAGACGCCTGGGGGCGGCGGTGCCGCTGCTCGTTCTCGCCCTGCTTCTCGGCTTCACCGCCAAGACGTCCGCGTGGACGTCCGCCGACCTGGACGTCAACCAGATGATCCAGTCGGTCCGGACGCCGTGGCTCACCGTGATCGCCCAAGGGTTCAACTTCGGCTTCAACACGATCGCCGGCATGATCGTGCTCGTCGGCGCGACCGCTTACCTCCTGGTGACCGGCCGCCGCATCGACGCCGCCCGCACCACCATCGTGATCACCGCGGGCTGGGGCCTCGGCGCGATCTATAAGATCATCATCGCCCGGCCGCGTCCGCCCGCCGCGGACTCGCTCGTGCGGAGGCTGGCCAGCGAAAGCTTCCCGAGCGGGCACGTCTGCCTGACGCTCTCGATCGTCGTCGCGGCTGCCCTGCTGGTCCGCGGCACTGCGGCGAGCCAGCTCGTCGTGGCCGTCGGAGCGGTCCTGGTCGTCGGGCAGATGCTGGCCCGGGTGTATCTCGGCGCCCACTACCTGACCGACACCATCGGTTCGCTGCTCGTGACCACGGGGGCCCTGGTGCTCGCCGTCCGCGTCCCCGCTACGGAGAGCGCCAAAGAGGGGCACTTAGCCGCGACGGGGTCGCCGGATGGCCGAGCGACGTGAACAGTCGCTCCCGCTAGCTGGTGGCAAAGACCTCGTAGTGTTCGACGGTCAGCTCGCGGTCGACCAGGAAGCGGTCGTCCTGGGGGTAGAAGACGGCGCGTTCGGGATCGGGGCCGGCGAAGGCCCTGATCGCCTCCCAGGAATCCCATATGGAGATCAGCAGGAACTCCGCCCGGTCGCCGTCGTCGCGGCGGGTGAAGGTGACGCCTTGATTGCCCGGTGTCGAGGTGTAGCCCGGGTGGCCCGTCTCCATCAGGTAGGCGGCATAGGCGTCGGCGTCTTCAGCTCGTGTCCAGCCGCGCCAAGTCCTCATGATCATTTCAGCCTCCTGCGTGGCGACACCGGTAAAAAACTTATGGCGGTTTCGCCGTAGAGCGCAACCGCCTAGTGCTATTCGATGCCGGCCAGCCGAAGGGCATGATCGAGCTGCTGGAGTTTCGCAGACGACAGAACCCCAGCCTGCTCGGTCAAGTAATCCCCGGTCAGGGTGATCAGCCACGTGCAGAACAGGTGCCCGTCCTGAGGAAGTGCAACACGCACGACACCTTCGTACGGAAGCCCCTCACGAATACCGATCCCGACCTCCACGCCCACGGCCCGGACGTCAGTGCCCACGGACGGGAGATCGCGCATCACATCGGGATCCAGCGCCTCTTCCCCCGTCAAGACCAGAAACCCGCGCTTCTCGTCGATGGTCGCAGGGGCAACGATCTGCATCGCCCGAAACTCCGACGCCTCCCCTCCCGACAAAAGCACCACCGGACGCCTCTCATCGAGAAGCACCCACCAGACCTCACCGCGCATCAACGAAACCAACTCCGCCTACTGCCCCTGGTCCACGAGCGCGCCCAACCGCTTGGGCGCGATCAGCCGATAACTGTCCCTGACCAACTCATCGATCTCATCCCAGTCCTGCTCGACATCCAGCCGAGCCCCAACCCAGCCCTTCGAGCCCACATACGCAGGCACGAAGAACCGCTCCGGATCGGACCCCACCAGGGCCTCCTGCACCCCGGGCCCGCCCTTGAACATCAAGGTCAGCCCATCCTCGCTGGTCATCAGAAACAGCTTCTCCCGAACCCGAAACGAGGGCGCTGTATGCCCGCCAAACGGCTTCTCAACCACCTCCGGTAGCGCCATACACAACTTACGCACCCGCGCCACCACATCGCCATCGATCATGTACGCCTCCCGCGGCCCATCGTTTCCGCTGCTGCTGCCGCAAGCGTACTTTCGCGAGCCCCACGAGCCGCTATGGGCTGAACGCTGGCAGATTCCGCGCACTTCGCAGACCGTTTCGACTACGGCGACTATGTTCGATCAGCGTTGAGGGCTGGGCGGAGCGCGAATGGCGATGAAGCAGCGCCGTACCATCGTGGGGTTTGACGGTTCCAGGCCAATCTGGTGCTGAACCTTCGCGTCTCGGTTCCGGTCGCTGATGATGGGGGCATGACAGAGAGTCCCTCTGTACCACCGGGGACCGGGCCGCTCTCGCCCGAGTACGCCGGGATCGATCCGGTGCTGATGGATGGGTTCATCACCGAGATGGAGCGGGCCGGTCAGGTCATCTCCGAGCAGGTGGAGAACATTCGCCGGGAGCTGGCTTCGGTTGATCTGCCGGCGGCGGGGCTGGCGCCGATCCGGGAGATCGGCGGCTGGGTCGAGCAGCAGGTTCCCCGGTTGCGGCAGCGGTTGGCGGCCATCACCGCTCCGGTGCCCGACATCCCCGCGCCCGCGCCTGGCGTCGCCACTCCCGCGACCGCCGTGGCCGCCGCAGTGTCGGCGGTCACCGCAGCGTTCGATTCGGGTCTGCGGCCCTATCGGGAGGATGCGCTGCTGCCCCCGGCCCAGGCGCGGCGGCTGGGCGGGGAGCTGGGCGAGCGGTTGGCCGCCATCGATCCGGATGAGTTCCGTTTCACCGGGCCGTACGCCACGGAGAGGCTGGCCGCGGTGTTCGCGGAGTTGAAGGCGCATCAGGGTGACCCGGTTTTCACTGCCGCGTTCTTCGCCGCGCTCGGCCGGGATGGGATGCGCCGGATCGTGCCGGCGTTGCGGCGTATGCGCGGGCATGAGCCGCAGGACGCCGAGCGGGTGGCCGCGCTGGCCTTCGCGACCGCGGTCAGCGGTGGGGCGCAGGTGCCCGGGTTCGCCGCGGCGGTCAAGGCCGTGGAGGAGGTGGAGATCGGGGACGACGAGGGCATGGAGATGCTCACCACGCTGCTCAGCCACGGCGACTACCCGGATGTGTGGCTGGCCGAACGCGTCGCGCCCACGCTCGTCAGCGGTGTGCCATCGGCGGGGTTGCTGAACGCGCTGGCCGACAATCCCGCTGCGGCCCGCCTGGCGATCACCTCGGCGGTCCCGTCCAGGCCCGGCCTGCCCCTGCCGGCCTATGACCTGTCACCCCTCTTCGGCCAACCCCCCGACCCCGCCGTCGCCCAGCCCGGCTTGGCCGCCTTCCTCAAAGGGCTCAACGAGCGGACCAAAGAGTCTGCGGAGCAGTCGAAGGCCTTCGGGAGGCTGCTGGCGGCCGCCTCCGGCGCCTACGACGAGCAGGACGGCAAGCACAGCCCGCAAGCGGCCGTCTTCGCCTACACCGTGATGACCGGGGCGGACGAGTGGCGGTTGAACGACGCGACCCGGATTCATCTGGCGGAGATCGCGGCCTCTTACACCACGGAGATCACCCTGGGCGCCAACCTCAATGACGCCGACCTGGCCAAGGACAGCGCCATGCAGGTCGCTCCCGGCTGGTTTGAGTGGACACCGACCCCGGGGGTGCGCGGCTCCTTCCGGCTGAGCCCCGAGGACACCTTCCGCTTCATGACCACATTCGCCGGTAACGCCGAAGCGCGGTTCCGGTTCGGCGTGGGCATGGATGAGTTTCTCCAGAGGGCTCTTCCCCAGGCGTTGAACGCGGTGAAGGAGAGCGGGGATTCTGCTTCGCTGGACAGCTTGTTCAAGGCTATGGGCAATGTCCGGGGTACTGAGTTGGCGGCGGCCGTGCGCGTGCTCAAGCCCGAAGATGAGGACGCCGAGAATGCCGAGAAGGCTGAGAGCTTCGTCGCGGGAGCTAGCCTGGCGGTTCTCGGGCTGGTCAGTCCTTTCACCGCTATCCCGGTGACGTGGACCGCGTTGTCCACCGGGGTCTCCGCGTACTACACCTACGGCCGGGAGTCGGCGGAGAAGGCCGAGGAACTCCGGGAATCAGCCGATACGGTGAACTTGGGACGCCGCCACGAGATGGCTCTGCTCCTCATGAAGCAGGGGTTCGCCCCCCAGACGCCCCCAGCCGGCATCATCGCCGACGCGAACGGCAACCTTCGCCCCTTCGACGAAATCCTCCAGCGGGGCACTGAGGGGATACAGGCTTTCGACCAATGGGCGGTTGACAATGGCCTGGGGAAAGGCAATCCGCTTTCTCTGGGAGAGTTGACCGCACAGCAGGCCGATAACTATATCGGCGGTCATGGTACCGCCTATGACCGCGGAAAGATTTATGGGGACACGGAGCTCACGACCGACTGAGGCACTGGGTCTCACCCTGGGCGGAGTACTGGCCGTTCTTAGTGGAATTCAGCAGGATGACGGTCTTCGCGGGCTCGTTCTCCATGCGGACGGCCGCGCCCGAGGTGTCGGTGATGTTGTAGTCGGCGACCCGGCCCATAGCACCTATCATGATGTTGTTCAGGATGTCGGGCATCCGCTCCGGACTGATATCCAGACCGGTGGCGGCGAAGGTGCGCTTGGCTTTGCCGTCCTCGCAGGGAATGTCCCTACCTCCAGGGTCTATGACCTGGATGTTCCGGGCCCTTAACTCATCGAAAAGCTTCAGGACGTGTGCCTTGAGCGTCTCACCCGCCTCGGCCACCGTCGGTTCCTTCTCACCGCCGTCGCTGATCACGGCCACGGCGATCACCGCGACCAGAACGGCCGCCAGGAGTGTCGCGCCGAGCCGCAGCGGAAGGCTTCGGTTGGAACGGGGCATTGGATATCCTCCAAAGAGAGGCCGTCTGAGCGCACCATCTCATATCGTCCGGGAGACCGCGCAAGCCGTTCCAAGGAGCAAGGGGAAAAGTATGGCCCCCGAACCACAGGATATGGCACTCAATCCTCGTCGAGAGGAATTGCTGCACGCACTGGCGAAGGTCCGCGTGTACGCAGTTCGGCTGGAGGCGGCCTTGGACCCGGCACATGCGGCATTCACCGGTAAGGGGGTGTGGGTGGGCCCGGTCGCGCGGGACTTCATCGCGGAGCTGGCCGGGCGCAGAACGCGGCTGCGGTCGCTTACCCAGCGGATCATCGAGGAACTGGAGAACGAGCTGCGGGCCACGCCCGAGAGGGTGGTGCGGTCCTCGACCGCGTGGTGAATACGCCCGCCGCACCGCCACTAGAGCTTCGTCGTCGGCGTGAAACCTATGCCCGGCCGCATCGTCACCAGGGGCTACGGCTGGACCCTGCGCGAGCTCCGTCGTCGGCGTAAACCTATGCCCGCCACGCCGCCGCCCGGGCCTTTGTCATCTGTGTGAAACCGCTGAGGCCGTCTACCTGCGAGAACATGTCGGGCGCCGGAAAGCTCTTTGCAAGTTTTCACGGACTTGCGCAAAGTTCTCTAGAGAACTTTGCGTATCCCATTGAAAGGTTTGCGGAGAGAGTGCCGGGGTCAATGCAACCGCCCTTGGGGCAGGCATCCCAGACCACCAGAAACGCATCCTAACACAGAGTCAAATCTGTGGTCAACCCTACCTGGAGGCGCGGCGATCTCGATGACCAGAAAGAGTAGCCCATCTAATTTTCCGCCACCACCAGAACACACAAGCGTGATCCCGCGACAATCCACATGATGTGCAGAATGTCCACTTTGTGCCATCATTCCGCTGGCACAGCGGAGGCCGTACAAGTGAGGATGATCTCATGACCCGCAGATGGCTCTGGGCAGTCGCGCTCGTGGCCGTGGCCGCCGTCGCGGTGGCTCTGTCTTGGTGGCCCCAGTCGGATCCGGTCCCAGCCGATCCCGCCCAGCCGTCCGCCGACGCGGCCGTGCAGGTCGACAGCCCGGACCAGCGAACCCGCGTCCTCACCGTGCAGTCGGCCGCCCTCGGCAGGCAGGCCAAAGTCACCGTACTGCTCCCGCCGGGCTGGGCCGCCGGCTCAGGGCCATGGCCGGTGCTCTACCTGCTCCACGGATGTTGCCAGTCGTCGAGATCCGGGGGATGGCTGGAAGACGACAAAACCGCCCAGATGACCGCCGGAGCTCGGGCACTGATCGTGATTCCCGAGGGCGGCCCCACCAGCTGGTATTCCGACTGGCTCGACGGCCCGAAGTGGGAGACCTTCCACCTCAAGGAACTGCGCGCCATCCTCGAACGCGACTTCGGCGCGGGCGACAAAAGGGCGATCGCGGGCCTGTCCATGGGCGGACTCGGCGCGATGGGCTACGCCGCGCGCAATCCCGGCATGTTCCTGGCCGCCGCGTCCTACTCCGGCGTCCTCGACAGCCAGGCCCAGTCGGACGCGATCCTGGACATCACCAGAAACAACGGCGAGGATCCCGCCAAGCTCTGGGGTCTCGACCCCTCCACCCCCGTCTGGGACGACCACAACCCGGCCAACCTCACCGACCGCCTGAAAGGGATACGGCTCTACGTCTCCTGCGGGGACGGCTCGCCGGGCCCCTTGGATCCGGACGGCACGGGCGACGACAGCAGTGAAAGTTTCCTCCTCAGCGAGGCGAAGACGTTCGTCGAACGCGCGAAGCAGAGCGGCCTGGACGTCACCACCGACTTCTACGGCCCGGGCACGCACACCTGGCCCTACTGGAGCCGAGCATTGGAACGCTCACTACCTATGTTGCTGGAGGCGCTGGCCGCCTGAATAAAGGCCCGGCATGTACGTCGTCGCATCCCGCTCGGTGGCACGGCAGCGAAAATGAAGGCTCAGCCGCCCAGGTGTTGCAAGCTTCGAATGAGGCCGCCGTGAAACCCCGCGATATTGCGCTTCTTCCCATGGCTGCGGATCTTCTTGTCAAGCAAGACGACCCGCACTACTAAGGCGTCCCCCCATATCATTCCGTGGGGGGTCGCCCGTAGCGGACGACCCCCAATGATTTACGGCAGGGCTTCGATGACGGCGTCGCGCCAGTCGTAATCCAGTCGTAGTTCGCGGGAAGACCGCCGTTGACGGCGGCGAGGTCGCTGTCGTCGAGCTGGTGAGCGGTCATCTCGAAGCTGTTCATTTTCGTTGAACCCTTTCCTGTTGGAATGTGCACAACTAAGGTCGCAGACTCCACTTGGGAAACTCTTGGCGATCACTAGGTGTGTTTTCCTGTCCGGCCACAAGTCCCGAGTAGTGCCCGCCGAGGGCCATCAGATCCGCATGGCGTCCGTGCTCGGCGATCCGCCCGTCCTCGATCACGAAGATCTGGTCGGCGTCCCGTACCGTGCTGAGCCGATGCGCGATGATGATGCGGGTCTGCGACAGCAACGACAGATGTTGTTCGATCTGGGCCTCGGTGACGGTGTCCAGATGGCTGGTCGCCTCGTCGAGCAGCAGAACCCTGGGACGCCCGAGCAGCGCGCGGGCCAGCGCCAGCCGCTGCCGCTGCCCGCCGGACAGGCCCATACCCTCCGACAGGTGCGTGTCGTAACCGAGCGGCATGGCCTGAATGTCGTCATGGACGCACGCCAGCCGGGCCGCCTCCACGACCTCCGCCAGGGACGCCTCAGGACGGGTCAGCGCGATGTTCTCGCGGATAGTCCCGCTGAACAGGTGCGGCTCCTGCGTGACGACGCCGAAATGCCGGCGCAGCGCGCCCCGGTGCAGGGTGTCGAGCGAGATTCCGTCGTAGCTGATCGTGCCAAGGGTGGGCTCGTGGAGGCCGAGCATGAGCCGGGCCAGCGTGCTCTTGCCCGACCCGGTCCGGCCCACCAGCGCGATCTTCTCGCCGGGCCGGATGTGCACCGTGATCTGCTGGAGCGTCCACGGCGCGCGCGGGTCGTGCCGGTAGGAAACATCCGCGAGCTGGATCTGTCCGCGCAGGTCGCGCGGTTGGATCCGACCCTTCGGCTCAGGTTCGGATTCCAGGATGTCGGCCAGCCGTTCGACATGGGCGGCCGCCTCCTGCAGCGTCCTGGCGCACGCCAGCAGCGAGGTGATCGGCCCGAGCGCGGCCGCGGCGAGCGCGCAAAGAGTGAGGGTGGCGCCCAGCCCCGCCCTGCCTCCGAGCACCTGCCAGCCGCCGACCCACAGCAGGATCGCCGGGGCCAGCAGCCGCATGCTCTCCAGCACGGAGGTGACCACATTCTCCGTGATCCCCAGCCGCCCATCGGCCCTGAGCTGCTCGGCGAACAGCCGTGACCAGCGGCCGAGCGCCGCGCCCTCGGCGCCGCCGGCCTTCAGCGTCTCCACCCCCTTGATCGCCTCGATCAGCTGGCCCTGCGTCTGCACCTGGGCGCTGAGCGAAGCCTGGTTCAGATCCGACCGCCGTCGCCGGGTCAGCAGGAGCAGCGCACCCTGGACAGTGGCCAGACCGAGCAGGCAGAAGCCCAGCGGCGGCGCCTTGACCAGGACGATCGTCAGGTACCCCACGGCCAGCGGCCCGTCCAGCAGCGCCGTGGTGACCGGCCCCGACAGCAACTGCCGCAACCGGCTCACACTCGCGCTGCGCTGCGCGAGATCCCCGGCGCCGCGCTGCAGGAAATAGCGGTACGGCAAGCTGAACAGGTGCCCCACCACCTGCGCGGTCAACAACCGGTCCACCCGCAGCCGCAGACTCAGCAGCGTGGCCGAGCGCAGGTAACTGAGCAGCACGTGGAGCACCCCGGCCAGCGCCAACCCCACGCCGAGCATGCCGAGCAGCTCATCGCCCCGGGTGGGCAGCACGGCGTCGATCAGCACTTGGGCGAAGCTCTGGACCAGCAGCCCGACGCCCTGCAGCAGCAGCGACGCCAGCAGGATCTGGGCCAGCAGCCCGCGCTGCCGGAGCAGGGCGGTCGCGGCGAGAGCCCGCAGCCAACCCCTGCGTGGCCTGCGCCGACGCTGGAACTGATCGTCGGGCGCGAAGGTTAACAGGACCCCGCTGAAGCCCGCCCCGAACTCGTCGAGAGTGAGCTTTCGCCTGCCTACGGCGGGGTCGATGAGGTGGACGCCGCGGGAGCCGTACTGCTCGATCACGACGAAATGGTTGGACTGCCAGTGCGCGATCGCCGGGAGGGGAGCACCGGCAAGTTGGGTGGGTTTTGCGGAGAACGCGGTGGCGCGCAGGCCGTACTCCCGGGCGGCTCGGACGATCGCCAGCGCGGACATGCCGTCCCTGCCGACCCCGCAGCGCTCGCTGACCTCGCGTACGCTGCTGTGCCGTTTGTGGTAGCTCAACACGGTGGCCAGGCAGGCGGCACCGCATTCGGCCAGCCCACTCTGCAGCCGAATGGGTGCTCGTGTGCTCATCGCGGGATCGTCGCAGCCGGGGCTTGGCGGCCACTTGGGCGTCAGTTGATTGTGGCCACGCCTGGTCTGGTGAGGCGTTCGGGGTTGACGACATGGTCGTACAAGGCCGCGGTGACGCCGGATTTCAGAGCGGCGTCCCGGAGGGTGAGGTTCTCGTTGAGTGCGCGGTGTGCGATCAGAGCGGCTTTGTCGTAGCCGATGACGGGGCTGAGCGCGGTCACCATCATGATCGAATGGTCCACGTTGTCCTTCAGCTTGGACGTGTTGAGCTGGGCGCCTTCGACAAGGTATCTGCGGAAGTGGTCCATCATGTCGGACAGCAGGCGGGCCGAGTGCAGGACGTTGTTGATGATGATCGGCCGGAACGCGTTGAGTTCGAAGTTGCCCTCCGCGCCGGCCATGGTGACCGCGTCGTCGTTTCCGATCACTTGGATGGCGACCATCAGCATGGCTTCCGCCTGGGTCGGATTCACCTTTCCCGGCATGATCGAGGAACCCGGCTCGTTGGACGGCAGGATCAGCTCGTGCAGTCCCGTCCGGGGACCCGACCCGAGCCAGCGCATGTCGTTGGCGAACTTGAACAGGGACACCGCCAGGGCGCGCAGCGCGGTCGAGACGCGCACCAGCGCGTCGCAGGAGGCTTGGGCGGCGAACGTGTTGGGCGCGCCGACGAACGGGAATCCGGTGAGGTCGGCGAGGAGCGCGGTGACCTCGCGGCTGAAATCCGGTGGCGCGTTCAGCCCGGTTCCGACCGCGGTGCCGCCGATGGCCAGGCGGTAAAGCCAGGTGAGGGTGTGTTTGAGGTGATCGGAGGCGTCATCGAGCTGGGCCGCGTAGCCTGACCACTCCTGGCCGACCGTGAGCGGAGTCGCGTCTTCCAGGTGGGTACGGCCGATCTTGACGGTGTTCTCCCATTCCTTGCTCCTAGCCGCAGTGGCGTCCCGCAGCCGGGCCAGCGCCGGGAGCACGTCACGTTCGAGCGCCATCGTCGCGGCGATGTGCATGGCGGTGACGAACGTGTCGTTGGACGACTGCCCCATGTTCACGTGATCGTTCGGATGTACGGGATGCTTGCTGCCCAGCCGCCCGCCGAGCAGCTGGATCGCCCGGTTGGAGATCACCTCGTTGACGTTCATGTTCGACTGCGTGCCGGAACCGGTCTGCCAGACGTACAGCGGGAACTCGCTGTCCAGAGCGCCGCTGATGACCTCGTCGGCGACCCGGCTGATCAGGTCGGCCTTCCACTGGGGCAGTCGTCCGGCGCGCCCGTTCACGATCGCCGCGGTCTTCTTGATGAAGCCGTACGCGTGGTAGACGGCCTTGGGCATCCGGTCGTCGCCGATGTTGAAGTGGATCAGCGACCGCTGGGTCTGCGCGCCCCAGTAGTGGTCGGCCGGCACCTGGATCTCCCCGAGCGAGTCGCTCTCGGTCCGGGTGCCGGAAGCCTGCAGCCCGATCGGCAGATCCTTGATCCTGTTCATCCTGATTCTCCGTGGATCGGCCGGTATTCCGGCTGCCACATCGCGTCCTGAACCTGCTGGACGGGGTCGTCGAGGGAGACGCGGGCCAGGTTCTCCGCGGCCGCCTGCTGGGCCACCGCGACGGCCACCGTGGCCGAGACCTCGCGGAGGTTCTCCACCTGGGGCAGCAGCGACGCGCCGGGAGCCGTCACGTCCACCAGCCCGGCGACGGCGCCGGCGGCGGCGTGCAGCATGTCCTTGCTGACCCGCCGCGCCCGCGACACGACCGCGCCAAGCCCCAACCCCGGGTACAGCAGGGCGTTGTTGGCCTGGCCGATGACATAGGTGACACCGTGGTACGTGATCGGGCTTACCGGGATTCCGGTCGCGATCAGGGCCCGGCCCTCGGTCCAGTGGAGGAGGTCGTCCGGCACGGCCTCCATCCGGTCGGTCGGGTTGGAGATCGGGAAGACGATCGGCCGGTCCACGCTGGCGGCCATGGTCCGGATGATCTCCTCGGTGAAGGCGCCGTGGACGGTGGAGGTGCCCAGGAGCATGGTCGGCTTGACGCGCTTGACGACCTCCCCGAGCCCGATGCGGCCTTGCTCCCGGTTCCAGTCGGTGACCTCGGACAGCGGCCGGGCGTAGGGGACCTGGAAGTCGCGCAGGGCCGACATGTCATCGGTGAGCAGGCCCTGCTGGTCGATCGCCCAGATCCGGCGCATAGCCGTGTGGTGGTCCAGGCCGTCGCGGACCATCGCGTCGCACAGCTGGTCGGCGATGCCGATGCCCGCCGTGCCGGATCCGAAGATGACGATGCGCTGCGCCCGCATCGGCACGCCGGAGACGCGGGTCGCGCCCAGCATGGCCGCCAGGACGATCGCGCCGGTGCCCTGCATGTCGTCGTTGAACGTGGGGATCCGCGGCGTGTACTTCTCCAGGATGCGGCGGCCGTTGGACGGGCCGAAATCCTCCCAGTGGAGCATCGCGTTCGGGAAAAGGCGGGTGGCGGTCGAGACGTACGCGTCGATGAAGTCGTCGTAACGCTGCCCTCGGATCCGCGAATGCCGTTCGCCGACGTAGAAGGGGTCGTTGAGCAAAGCCTCGTTGTTGGTGCCGACGTCCAGGGCGACGGGAATGACGCGGCCGGGGTCGATTCCGGCGGCGGCGGTGTAGACGGCCAGTTTGCCGACGGCGATGCCGGCTCCGCCGCCCACGCCCCAGTCGCCGATGCCCAGGATTTCCTCGGCGTCGGACGCGACGATCAGATCCACGTCCTCGGAATCCAGGCCGAAATTGCGGAAGGCCTGCTCGATGCCGTGCACGTCGTCGATGGACAGGTAGACGCCTCGGGGGCGGCGGTATTCGTGGCTGTAGTTCTTGATGGCCTGGGCGACCGTGGGGTCGTACACGATGGGGAGCATTTCCCGCAGGTGGTCGGTGAGCAGGCGGTAGAAGAGCACTTCGTTGCGGTCCTGCAAAGCGGTCAGGTAGACGTTCTTCAGCAGGTCGGTGGGCTGCGCCAGATATTGTCCGTACGCCCGGGCCACCTGCTCGTCGAGTGTCTCGACCACCGGGGGGATCAGCCCGTCCAGACCGAGTTCCGCCCGCTCTTCGTGGCTGAAGGCCGTGTCCTTGTTGAGCAGGGGATTGTCCAGGACCGCGAGACCGCCTTCGAAGGACCGCTTGTGCATCGCCGTCTCCTGACTTTCTCTTGGTGGAGAATTCACTCAACCCAAGGTGATCAGAGGTTTCGCGCTGTCTTCCACCCTGCCCCCGGCCCCGATTCGCAGGCAACAAAGCCCCAACAAAGCTCCGTTTGCGGTCACCCCATGGTCTTGGCGCCGTCGATGGATTCGCGGAGGATGCCCGCGTGGCGACCTCATGGGCGTGCGGAAAGGACGTTTCCGCGTCGAATTAGCGCATGAGGTGTGGGGGCGCGGTGATGCCGGAGGGAAGGGCGGGATCGGCGATGGGGGCTCCCCAGGACGTGGTCAACGGCAGCACGCCGGCCCAGAGGCCGAGTTCGGCGTCGGGGCTGTCGCCGTCGTCCGGGGGTCCTGTGCGGATCTTGACGGAGGCTTCGTCGAGGGAGAGCGCCAGGATGCTTGTCCCGCCCAGTTCCTTGCGGCTTGGGCGGCGGGCGTAGTCCCATTGGCCCGGCGCGCACTGCTCGGTCACTACGCGCAGGCCGTGGAGTTTCTCGTCCTCGTCGGTGATCAGGCGGGGGATGCCGTAGATCATGGCGGAGCGGTAGTTGACGCTGTGTTCGAAGACCGAACGTGCGAGAACCAGGCCGTCGACGTGGGTGACGGTGACGCACATCGTCTGGTCGGGAGCCGCGAGCAGGCTTCGGGCGGCCACCGAACCGTGGAAATACACCGTGTCCTCGGTCACGCCGTAAATGGTGGGGATCACCATGACCGTGCCATCCACGCTCAGCCCCAGGTGGCAGACGAAACCGGCGGCCAGCACGGCATTCAGGTCCGCACGGTCGGTGCGGCCTTTCTCTTTCATGCGGCGGATCCGCGTGCGGTCGGTGACGCCCAAGCCGGGCGCGTGCTGACTGCTCACCAGGGGCCCTCGATCTTCTTGGGAGTGTGGTTTCCGGGCCCAGGATAAGGTCCGTTGATCCGGCGTGATTACTGTGGAGAGATGCAGGGGTTCACCTGGGAGACGAGCCGGCGCTGGGTGCGCGGCTACAAAGGCGAGACCGTGGTCGTGGACAGCCGGGCGCCGCTGCTGGTGTGGGAGTCGGCGTATCCCGTTCCGCGCTACGCGTTTCCGGTCGGCGATGTGCGCGGTGATCTGCTGCGGCCGGCGGCGAATCCGCCGAGCGGGCCGCATGAAGGCGCCACCGAGTTCTACGACCTGGTCATGGACGGGGATGTCACGCCGAACGCGGCCTACATCTATCCGAAGCTGCCCGGGCATATCGCGTTCGAATGGTTTCTGCTTGACCGGTGGCTTGAAGAGGATGAGGAGATTTTCGTGCACCCTCGTGACCCGCACAAACGCGTCGACGCGATCCGGAGTTCCCGGCATGTACGGGTCGAGATCGGCGGCCAGATCGTCGCCGACACTTGGGAGCCGGTGTTGGTCTTCGAAACCGGATTGCCCACCCGCTACTACATTCCGCCCAAGGACGTGAACTTCGATCTGCTGGTGGCGACCGAGAGCCACACGCGCTGCCCGTACAAGGGCGAGGCCTCGTATTGGTCGATGCGGGAGCCCGTCGAGG
This sequence comes from Acrocarpospora pleiomorpha, assembly GCF_009687885.1. Lineage (GTDB taxonomy): Bacteria > Actinomycetota > Actinomycetes > Streptosporangiales > Streptosporangiaceae > Acrocarpospora > Acrocarpospora pleiomorpha. The sequence goes on along the minus strand of NZ_BLAF01000039.1, from coordinate 62,010 downwards.
GTGTGCCCAATGATGTGGCGTGGGCCTATCCCGACCCGATTCCCGCTGTCGCGCAGATCAAGGACTATCTCTCGTTCTACAACGAGGTCGTCGACATCATCGTCGACGGCGAGCGGGAGGAACGTCCGGTCACCGTGTTCAGCAAACGCGCCGGGGATTGACGGGAAGGTACAGCTGAGCGCCGGCCGGGAATCTGATCAAGATGGATGTCGGCGGGCGTGATCTGCTGCCGCCTGCGATCTTGACCCTCACCGTGGTGAGCGGGCTGGTCGACGCGGTCAGCTTTCTGGGGCTCGGGCAGGTGTTCACGTCGGCGATGACCGGGAACATCGTCATGCTCGGACTGGCGCTCGGCGGCGCGTCGGGGTTCGAGGTGGGGCCACCGCTGGTCGCCGTCGGGGCGTACGTGGCGGGGGTGGTGGGGGGAGGGCTTCTCGGGCGTATCGGTCGTCACTGGCTGCTGGTGGCCCTGATCGCTGAGGCGTCGCTTCTGGCTTTGGCCAGTGGGGTGGCCTTTATGCCTATTTCGAGGTACGCGCTGATTGTGATTCTCGCCCTGGCGATGGGGATGCGAAATGTCACCACTCGTCACCTCGGAGTGGCCGATCTGACCAATACCACGGTGATGACGACCACCGTCACCTCCATGATCATCGGCTCTCCGATCGTTGGCGGACATGACCCGCACACCGGGCGTCTCGCGGCGTCGGTGGTGGCGCTCGTGTGCGGGGTGACGGTTGGAGCCTGGCTGTTTCATACCCATGAAATCGCGTGGACCCTGGTGCTCGCCACCATTCCCGTGGCCGTGATGACCACGCTGGTCGGGTGTTTCACCGTACCGAAGTGACTATTCGAATTCGAAAGTGGCCACCACCGGAGCGTGGTCGCTTTCTGGATACTTGCGGTCGGTGCCGAACGCGGCCGACTCGTCGTGCAGGACCTCGTTGTGGATTTCCGAACCGCGGTAGTGGGCGAGGAGATTCCTGGTCACCAGCATGTGGTCGAGCATCTGGCCGTGGCCCTGATGATAGAGGGTGTATCGGGAGGGCGCCGGAATCGAATGTTCGATGGGGACAAGAATGCGGTTGGACAGGTCGCCGTTTCCGGTGTCCTCGACCGCGCCGCGAATGGCCAGGACGGGAATCTCGTCTGGCGTCGCGTTGAAATCACCGCCTACGACGATCCAGGCGTCCGCGTCGGCGGTCAGGATCTGGTCCACCAGACGCCGCACTTCAAGGGCCTGGCTCATACGTTTCATCGACGAAATGAACGAGCCTTCCGCCCATGCGTCAGCGGCTCGCCAGGTGTAGGTGTCCAGCATCTGGCCTGGGATATCCGTGGGAATCTTTGATTTCAGATGAACATTGATCACGTGCAGCGGCCGGCTGTCCAGGTTGATCTGGACGTGCAGGATCGGCCGCTCCACTCCGATCTCGATGGGATTCGGGTCCGGCGGGATCGCGGTAAGCCGCCGGTACGTGGGCTTGTCGACCAGATCGTTGTGAAGCTGCCGATGGGAGATGATCGGCAGATGGGTGGCGACCACCAGATTACGCACGTCGTAGACCGCGTTATCGGAAGGCTTCGTGCTGACCAGGGTCGCGCCCGCGAGATTGGTCCCCGCAATCAGATCCTGCAGGGCCAGCAAGGCGCGTGGTTGCCCTGGCCGCTCCTGACCATGAACTTCCTGAAAAAGAGCGATATCAGCTTTGAGTCGCTTGATCTGCGGCTTCATCAACACGATGCGCTCGGAAATGGAAGGGTTCGCACCGGGCGGCGTTTCATCGAGATTCTCGACGTTGAAGGTCGATATCCGGATCGTAGTCATGAATTATTACCTTCTGCGGCCGAGCGTGACCTCTGGCGGCTTCCAGAGGCACTAATTCGGACTATATGGCAGCATGAAAGCGGTTAAGCGGAGGTGGTTGGCTAAAGTTCCGTAATCGCGTGATCAAGACGTCGCCACGGATGTCCGGTGGTCTGGGGGTAGACAGGCGAGGCGTCGATCTGTGACCATTCAGGCATGACTGTTGGAAAGGACGACGTCACCTCCGTCCGGTGAGCTGCCTCGTGCAGCGGGAAGCTGCTGAAATCCGTGAAGAATGGCTGGGCTGGGCGTTGTCGACGCTGCCCGCCGACCGTCGAACCGCAGAAGAGGCAATCTCCGGGCTGTATCACCTGGCCGGATTCCCGCCACCCCGGTTCCATTGGGTCACCTCGCCGGCCGCCGCCATGGCCACCGTTCCGCCGGGGACACGCCCACGCTCGTGGAAAGGCCTCGACCACCTGTCGAAATGGCCCCTGCCCGCACGATTGAACGAGCTGGTCCAGCGGCTTTGGCTGCAACTCGACGCCCAGGTCCGATGGGGTCATGGGCCGATGGACGAGCTGATCAAGACAAGGGTCCGCACGTCACTTTCGCGATCCGCCGAACGGTCGGTGTTCATTCCGATTGTCCTGGCGCACGATGCGGGAACCAACTGGTCCCGCTGGTATAACACCCAGTGCGTTTCCTGGATCGCGCACTACGACGCCCTCCGCAGGGCGGCGGGCGTCGTTTTCGCCACCGAGCAGTCCAGGCAACTCGAATTGTGGGCGATCGCGGCCCGCTCCTGCGGCTGGTGGTGGCCACAGCGCGACATATGCGTCGTCTCCGACCGGCCGGTCACCATGCGTACGGAAGTGTGGGGCGGAAACGGCGAAGTACGGCTACACGCGCCAGACGGCCCCGCGATCCGCTACACCGACGGGTTCGACGTCCACGCCTGGCACGGAATACAGGTGCCCTCCTGGGTGATCACGGATCCGGATGTTCAGCGAATCGACCGGGAAACCAATATCGAGGTCCGGCGCTGCGCGATCGAGCGCATCGGCTGGCCGTCCTACATCGAACAGGCCCGGCTCTGGCTCATCGCCTCAGCGCCGGACCCGGGAAACCCGGGAACCGAACTCCGCCTCTACGACATGCGAAAAGACACCAGAGTCCTACTCGCGATCAACGGTTCCGTCGAACGCGACGGAACCCGCCGCCAGTACGGCTTGACCGTGCCGGGATACCTCCCCGATCCGATCACGGCCGCCGGCTGGACCTATGGGCTGTCCGCCGAGCAATACTCCCAGCTCGCCCGCCGAACCTGAGGTGATTCCCATGACCGACACCCTCGCTTCGCTTTCCCGCCGAACGGGAATGACCGTGCTCGACCATCTCGAACGGTCCGCATCGATCCCCGTCATCGACGGACTCCAAGCCCAGGGCGACCTCATCGTCATCCCGCTCTCCTTTGTCGAGTCGACGGTGACCATCCCGGAAGACGCGACCTGGAGGGACGTGCGCCCGCAGGGCTTGGTACTGCTTCGCGGCGGGGCCGGCGGTAATCCGCACACGCTTTTCGCCGATCCGGGCACGTGCCGGTGGACGACGAAAATGTGGGACTACCAATCGCTCGCCATCGCCGTTTTCGAGACCTCGGCCGTCGCCTATCTGCTGCACCCTGAGCATGGCGCCTCCGGGTGCGCGCCGGGCACCTACGTGGTGCGGCGGCAACGCGAGCACGGAGGCCGCAGAATCCGCCTGGTCAAGGACTGATCTCTGCAGACGGGCCGAAACGTGGGCATTTAGTATGTGGCCCAAAGGGGGTCCTCATGAGTGTGGTGACGCGGATTCTTCGCACTATCGCGACCATCGCCCTGTGGATCTCCTGTTGCGGGGTTTCCTCTTATCTCAGTGCCCGGGTCCACGATATTCCGGCCTTGGCCCAGCACGGATATGTGGTGGAAGACCTGGTCGGCCTGGTCGTGGGCTGGACTCCGGCGATCATCCTGGGTGCGCTGGCGAGACTGGTCTCCTATCGGGCCAGGGACGGGCTCATGTATTTGATCCCGGTCTACGGGCCGTTTATCTTCGCGCCCACCATCCTCTGGCGGGTGGCCTATCTGCCCCGCCGCGACTGGCAGCCTCGCCCGGGCGAAATCGACATGGCCCTCCGGGAAGTGGTCTGAGGTTACTGGGCCTCCTGGAAAGCCTGGCCGGATTCTGTGGCGGAGCCGTCTTCGCGGAACAGGCCGCTGTTGGGTTTTCCGGTTGTGGCGGGGAGGCCGAACCAGGCGTAGCGGTGGACGTAGGGGAGGGTGGACAGCATTTTGGTGGAGGCGGTGAGGAAGGCGGCCTGTTGGGTGCTGGAGGCGTAGGTGGTGCCGTTGCTGAAGTCGATCAAGGCGTATTCCGTCAGCCAGATCGGCTTGCCGTAGCGTTTGTACACGGCGGCCAGGTAGGACTTCAGGTGGGATACCGCGGGCTGGGTGCGGAAGTCGGAGCCGTACCAGTGCAAGGTGATGAAATCGACGCGGTAGTTTCGGGCGCGGGCGCCGGTCATGAAGCGGTCGAGCCAGCTGCCGGGGGTGTCGCCGCCGAACGCGACACCGGGGCTGCCGAGGATGCGGCCGGCTTTCATAAGTTTGGGCCAGTGCGACAGGGCTTCGTCCACCGTCATGTTCGCCTGGGCGGGCAGGTCCGGCTCATTGAAACTCAACAGGTAGGGGCCCGCGTTCTTGGCTTGGGCCAGGGCTTCGGCGTTGACGTTCTCCGCGGCCCTGATCATCGGAATGAACTGGGTGTTCTTCGGGGTCGTGATGCCGTTGGTGTGGCTGGCCCAGGTGTAATACCAGCGGGCTTGCGATTTGGCCAGGGCCTGGCTGACGTTGGGCGCGTTCCAGACGGCCACGCCCTTCTTCAACGAGGCCGCTGTCGGCTGTTCCGGCGGGATGGACGCGGCGACTCGGTCAAGCGTCGGCGACGGGCGAGGGGATTTCGACACCACCGGCGCGGCCGACGTGGTGATGGGGGCCGCTTGTGCGGGCGGTCTTTCCGGCGGCGCGGGCATCAGCTGGGTGATCACCAGAGTGGCTATCGCGATGGTGGTGACCCCAGCACCCGCCGCGACCGCGGCTCGCCCCGCGGGGCTAAAAGCGACCGTGGTGATCTCGATCGGCGGTGGCTGCACAAGCAGCGCGAAACCCACCGGAATCGGGATGAGCGGCAGGCCGGACAGCAGGCGGTCCAGCGGGATCAAGCCCCGGGTATGAGGCGTGCAGTTGGGGCATTCGCGGATATGTCGTGAGAAACGTTTGCGCCAGAGCGGCGTCGGGATGCCGTCCCAATCCCAGGTCATCGAGCGAAGTTCGGGGCACGTCGCCGCGTTCTGCAAAGCCCGTACGACCATGTGAGCCGTTTGCACTTGCTCCTTCATGCGCTGCACCCGCACAGCGGCATGACGCGGGGACAGGCCCAACGCTCCGGCCAGGTCGGCTCGCCCAAGTTCGCCGGTTTCCTCCAGCCACCAGAGGGCGAGCAGAGCGCGGTCGTCATTGTCGAGCCACCGGGTGGCTTCGGCGACCTCGCGGCGCTGGTCGGTCAGGCCCAGACGGAGGATCGTGACCATCGCGAAATCGGAGGCCGGGTCCGGCATTTCCGTCGCGGTGTCAAGGTCGGCCGTGCGGTGGTTCTCCGACCGCCGATCCTGCTCATGATCGCGAACCTGGCGTACGGCGATCGCCACCAGCCAGGACCGGTAGGCGGAAAGGTCACGAAGCCCAGGGAGTCCGCGTACGACCCGGATCAGGGTCTCTTGGACGACATCGTCCACATCCGTGTGCCCGTTCAGAGCGCGGCCGACGATGTTGTAGAGGAGCGGGAGCGAGTCGGCGACCAGGGCGTCGAGCGCGCGCTGGTCCCCGTTCCGGGCGGCGGCCACCAGCGCCGTGTCCGGCCCGCTCCTGACTTGACTCGCCATCGGCCCCCGCTCTCCTCACATCCCTGCTCCTACTACCGGAGACGCCCCCCAACCGGCCCAGATAACAATTTTTCGGAATTTGTGTTGTCCGGCGGTCCCGGGAGGGTCTCCCAGTACAAGGGGCGAAGGCCTCATCCCGCCAGCCCCTGCTCCCCCTCCTCATCCCGTAAGTCCCGCCCGCAAAGGACCTCATCCGTAATGAGTGAGACCAGTACCAGAGTTTCCCGCCTCGCGCTGGGGGCCGTCCTCGGCGCCTGCCTGGTGAACGGGGTCAGCGGCCCGGCCGGCGCGGCCGAAGTGCCGCTCTCGCAGCAGCGCCTGGTCGCGGCATCCTCGGCCGAGCGCGGCGATCTCTCGCCCTCGGCCGCTGTGGACGGCAGGACAAACACCCGCTGGTCCAGCAAGTTCAGCGACCCGCAGTGGCTCCAGGTGGACCTCGGGTCGGTACGTCCGATCAAGAAGATCGTGATCAACTGGGAGCGAGCCTACGCGAGCGCGTACACGATCCAGGTGTCGAACGGCAGCGGCGAGTGGCAGACACTCAAGTCGGCCGCGGGGATCAACGGCGTGCAGACGCTGGACGTGTCCACTAGCGGCAGGTATGTACGGCTTCACGCCACGAAGCGGGCGACCCAGTGGGGCGTCTCGCTGTGGGAGTTCCAGGTGTTCGGCGCAGGAACTACGACGACCCCCAGCCCGACCCCCAGCCCGAGCCCCAGCCCAAGCGCCAAGCCGACCCCCACACCCACCCCCACAAAGCCGACAAACAACCCGACACCGACACCGACCAAGCCGGCGACGAGCGCTACTCCCACCACCCCGGCCGGTGACCTGCCCAAGGGCCCCGTTCCGCCCGGTGCCGTGCGCGTCGCCGAGTTCGTCGCCGAATGCCCGTTCACCCACCGCCTCCCCGACGACCCGATCGTGATGCCGGGCCTACCAGGCGGCTCGCACATGCACAGTTTTATGGGCAACGAGACCACCAACGCGAGCACCAACCTGGGCAGCCTGCTCAAGGGCTCCAGCACCTGTGACCCCAAGGTCGACCTCTCCTCATACTGGGTCCCGACCCTCTACAACGGCGACACCCCCGTCGAACCCAGCAGCGCCACCTTCTACTACCTGGGCGAAGGCGTACGCGAGGAACTGGCTGCCCAGACCCGCTCATTCCCGCAGGGACTGCGCGTCGTGGCGGGCAACGCGAAGGCCACCGCCGCCGACGGCATGAGCAGCGCCCGCTGGTCCTGCCTGCACGCCGGGCACGTCGGCGCGTCCAAGAACTTCGTGACCTGCCCGGCCGGCACCAAGCTGGAGACCTACCTGGACTTCCCGCACTGCTGGAACGGCAAGGACCTCGACTCGGCCGACCACAAGAGCCACATGTCCTATCCGTCCGGTAACGCCTGCCCGGCGACGCACCCCGTCGTGGTGCCGAAGCTGCGCATGGTCCTCCGGTACACGATCAATGGTGATCCGTCCGCGTTCCGGCTGTCGTCCGGACCCGGCTACACCATGCACGGTGACTTCTTCAACGCCTGGCCCGAGGCCGAGCTGGAGCGGCGTATCCGCGACTGCATCCGGCCGAAGGTCAAGTGTGGCCCGGACGGAACTGCTTGATCCGTCCGCGTGTGCGGCGAGACCCGGGCGCCGCCGGGTCTCGCCGCCGGTCATTAAGCCGATCAGCCGACAGGGGCGGAGATGAGACGGGCAGCCATCGCAGTGATCCTCTCAGTGCTGGTGGCGGGCTGCGCCAAGCCCGACCCACCGGCGGCGGCCGAACCAGTCGTTTCGAGCACGTTCAACGCGACCGATGTCGCCTGGTTGCAGCTGCTCATCCCGATGACGGAGCAGGCGCTCGCGCTACTCGGCTCAGCGCCGCAGCGCACCTCGAACGCGCAGGTCATCCAGCTCGCGGCGACGATGAACGGCGAACACACGGCGCAGCTGACGCAGCTGCGCGAGTTACTGCGCAGGGCCGGGGTGCCCGAGACCGATATCCACGACGGTCATGACCTTCCGGGCATCGTCACTCCGGATGATCTCCTCATCGTCAACAAGACCACGGGCGCGACCTTCGACCGCCTGTTCGCCGAGCACGTCAGCGACTATCTCCGCCAATCGGTCCTGGTCGCGAAGGGCGAACAGACCTCCGGCGCCGACCGGGAGACCAAGGCCTTCGCCGTGACCATGGCGAAGGCCCGCACTGACGAGCTCGCCGAACTCACCAAGAACGGCTGGCTGTGACCCGGCAGGTCTGGGAAGCAGGTTCCGACAACAAGCACGCGACGCCGTCGGGGAAGCGGACTCGCCGCACGCCCCCGCCACGCGCGAGGCAGGCGAATCCAGACGTCGTGCTGGTGCTGATCTGCGTCGGAGCCGCCGCCGCGACCGCCCGGTGCTGGGCGAGCCTTTCGTCCGTCGTGGGGGCGGTCGACTGGCTCGCCTGGGCTGGGCGGCTCTCGGGCCTGCTGGCCGGGTACGCGTGCGCGATCCTGCTCGCCCTGATGGCCCGGATTCCGAGCCTCGATCGAGGCGTCGGCACCGACCGGCTCGCCCGATGGCACGCGACGGGCGGACGCTGGACGATCACCCTGTCCGTGGCCCACATGATGTTCGTCATCGCCGCCCACAGCGTCGAATCCGGTCTGTACGCGGGCACGATCCACCTGCTGGCAAACGGTGAGGGCGTCTGGGAAGCCACGATCGGCCTTGCCCTGCTGGTCGGCGTCGCCGTGGTGTCGGCTCGCGGCATCAGGCGGCTGATGCGCTACGAGATCTGGCATTACCTGCATTTCTTCACCTACATAGCGGTATTCGCGGCGTTCACTCACCAGCTCACCGGCCCCGACTTCGCCGGCGGCGGCCTCGGCAGGCTGCTCTGGCTGGCCCTCTACATCGGCGTCGCCGCGGCGCTGCTCTGGTTCCGCTTTCTCAGTCCGGTACGCCGTGCGCTCCGCCACCGGCTGCGAATCACCGAGATCCGGTGGGAGTCACCCACGGTGATATCGGTGTACCTGTCCGGGGCGTACCTCAACGAACTGGGCGCGGAGCCCGGCCAGTTCTTCCGCTGGCGGTTTCTCGCGCCCGGAATGTGGTGGACCGCGAACCCGTACTCGCTGTCGGCCCCCGTCAATCCGCGCTACCTCAGGATCACCGTCAAGGCCGTCGGCGATCACAGCCGGGCACTGACCCGGCTGCGCCCGGGAACCCGGGTCGTCGCGGAAGGGCCCTACGGCGGGTTGACGGCCGCGCGGCGACGCGGCGAACGGGTCCTCCTGATCGGCGGCGGCGTCGGGATAAGTCCCCTGAGGACGCTCTTCGAGACCATGCCAGGACAGGTCACCCTGGTCTACATGGCCCGCCGCGACGAGGACCTGGTCCTGCGCGACGAACTCGACGAGATCGCCGCCCGGCGCGGCGGAACCGTGCTCTACACCCTGGACGAATCACGCGTAGTCCCCCTGACCGGCCGCGCGCTCCGCGTCCTCATCCCCGGCCTCGCCGAGCACGACGTCTACATCTGCGGCCCGACCGGCATGACGATGGCCGCCAGAAACGCCCTCCGACGTGCGGGAGTGCCCAGCCGCCGCATCCATCTCGAATGCTTCGACTTCTGAACAAGACCCTGACTCACGTTTCCTTAAGCCCCACTTGAGGCGCATTTAATGTCACAAACACGTCAAGCCCGCTAACGTACGGAAATCGCAGGCCATCGCCCCTGGCAGCCACGATCTGCCGGTCCCGTCACCTGGGTGATTGGCCAAAGCATGAAATTTCCGACTTGACTTGCGCCTTGACCTGCGCAAGGCGATCCCGCGCGGCGACAACCGCCGGAAAGGCGTGATTACGTGACAAGACAACGGATCATGGCGTGGTTCGCCGCCCTGCTGATGGCGGGTGCAGTGGTGACGATCCTGCCATCCTCCCCAGCCGCGGCCGCGGCCTGCGCGACGCCGTGGAGCGCGAGCGCGGTGTACACCGGCGGCATGACGGCCTCCCGCAACGGCCGCAACTACCAGGCCAAGTGGTGGACCCAGAACGAGGCGCCCCCCGGCACCACCGGCGTCTGGGCCGACCAGGGCGCCTGCGGCGGCGGCACAAACCCACCCCCAAGCGGATGTAACCACCCCAACTGGCAGGCGGGCACCTGGTACACCGCCGGCAGCATCGTCCGCTACACCAACGGCCAGTACTACATCGCCGAGCACGACAACCCGGGCTACGACCCGATCATCAGCACCTGGTACTGGGACCCGTACACCTGTGGCGGCACCACCCCGCCGCCGTCCCCGCCCCCGTCGGGTAGCTTCGTCGTGTCGCAGGCCCAGTTCAACCAGATGTTCCCGAGCCGGAACTCGTTCTACACCTACAGCGGTCTGGTGGCCGCGCTCAGCGCGTACCCCGCGTTCGCGAAGACCGGCAGTGACACGGTCCGCAAGCAGGAAGCGGCCGCGTTCCTGGCCAACGTGAGCCACGAGACCGGCGGCCTGGTGCACATCGTCGAGCAGAACACCGCGAACTACCCGCACTACTGCGACACGAGCCAGCCCTACGGCTGCCCGGCCGGGCAGGCCGCCTACTACGGGCGCGGCCCGATCCAGCTGAGCTGGAACTTCAACTACAAGGCGGCCGGTGACGCGCTCGGCATCAACCTGCTCGGCAACCCGTATCTGGTGCAGAACGACGCCGCCGTGGCCTGGAAGACCGCGCTCTGGTACTGGAACACCCAGAGCGGACCCGGCACGATGACCGGGCACAACGCGATGGTCAACGGCGCCGGCTTCGGGCAGACCATCCGGAGCATCAACGGCAGCCTGGAGTGCGACGGCCGCAACCCCGCCCAGGTGCAGAGCCGGGTCAGCAAGTACCAGAGCTTCGTCCAGATCCTCGGGACGACGCCCGGAAGCAACCTGAGCTGCTGAACTCTCCCCTTGCGCACCCCCGAGTGCTCATGGATAGTTAATTCTTAGGAAGGTTTCCTTTCAATAGAGCTGAAGCTGGCGGCGTCACCCCGCTCGGCAAAGGCGAACCTTCGTCCTCGGGCATGGCCCCCCAATGCCCGCGTACCCGGAAGACCTCCCAAGGAGGAAAGTCAGGTGTACTTACGAAACAGGGTGGCGTCCGCCGCCGCCGGTCTGCTGATCGGCACGATCCTGGTGGTGTTGCCGACCAGCCCGGCAAACGCCCACGGCACGATGTCCAACCCCCCGAGCCGCGTCTACACGTGTAAGAACGAAGGCCCGGAAAGCCCCGACTCGAACGCGTGCAAGGCCGCCGTCGCTGCCGCCGGCACCCAGGCGTTCTACGACTGGAACGAGGTCTCGCTGCTGGAGGCCGGAGGCAATCACCAGGCGCTCATCCCCAACGGCAAGCTGTGCAGCGCCGGGCGCGACAAGTACCGCGGCCTCGACCTGGCCCGCAACGACTGGCCCGCGACCTCGTTCTCGGCCGGCCCGCGGACCATCACCTACCACGCCACGGCACCTCACTCCAACAGCAACTTCTCCTTCTACATCACCCGCGCCGGGTGGAACCCGACGATGCCGTTGAACTGGTCGGACCTGGTCCACATCCAGACGTTCAACAACCAGAACCCGACCACGTTCACCAACTGGACGATCAACATCCCGCAGCGGACCGGTCGCCACATCCTCTACTCCATCTGGCAGCGCGTCGTCGGCAGCAACGAGGCCTTCTACACCTGCTCCGACGTGAACTTCGGTGGCGGCACCACCCCGCCCACGACCCCCACCC
>NZ_BLAF01000039.1:0-49964 GCF_009687885.1 Acrocarpospora pleiomorpha | reverse complement strand
ACGACCCCCACCCCGACCCCCACCCCGCCGCAGCCTTCGCCGAGCCCGACGCCCAGCCAGCCCCCCGCGGGCGGAACCTGGGCAACCGGCGTGTTCTACGCCGTCGGCGCGCAGGTCACCTACGGCGGCGTCCGCTACCAGTGCCTCCAGCAGCACACCTCGCTGGCCGGCTGGGAGCCGCCGAACGTGCCCGCCCTCTGGCGCAGGCTCTGACATAGCGACCCGCGCCCGGGCTCCCGGGCGCGGCCCTCGCTCAGGAGAAAATCATGAGGCGGTACGTCCTACTCGCGGCCCTACTCCTCACGGGCTGCGGCACCCTCGAACCCGCATCGCAAGTCAACGCGTCCGACGTGATGTTCCTGCAGATGATGGTCGCCCACAACCAGCAGGGCGTCGGCCTCACCAAGCTCGCCGAAGGCCGTCAGGTCCGCCCCGAGGTCCGAACCCTCGCGGCCGCGATCGGCTCCACCCAGAGCACAGAGGTCCAGACAATGACCCGCTGGCTCCTCGAATGGGACCAGCCCCTGACCGCGTCCCCCGACGAGCACGCCCATCACGGCGGCATGCCGGAAACCACCAAGGCCGAACTCACCCGGCTCCGCAAAACCCCCGATCCGGACTTCGAACGCCGCCTCCTCAACACGATGATCGCCCACCAGGACGACGCCATCCAGCTGGCCCGCTACGAAACCGGCGGCGGCACCAACCCGGCCGCCCGGGACCTGGCCCACCAGATCGACGTCTCCCGGGCAGCCCAGATCAAGTACATGCTCGACCTTCTGGACGCGGAGGCCTCACCAACCGGCACGTAGCATCAGCGGTTCCATCGGTCATTTGGTGATCAGAGTTCGACCACGGACTCCGCAGGCACCCGTTGCGGCCCGAGATCGTGGGCAAGTCTCACGTCAGACCGATACGCCTACGCCGCCGCGCGTCTCCGCGCCGAAGCGTTCTTTCTCGCGGGCGATGTTCAAGGGTTTGATGGCGGATTTGGCGTTGATGATGTCCTCGCTGAGCAGGCTGAGGGGGACCAGCCAGGAGACCTCGAATTCGAGGCCGTCGGGGTCCTTGGCGTAGAGGGCCTTGGTGGTGGAGTGGTCGGAGGCGCCGACCAGGGAGTTCAGTTCGGTGAGTTTGGTGGAGATGCGTTCCAGTTCGGCGAGGGTGTCGACTTCCCAGGCCAGGTGGTAGAGGCCGACGGAGGTGCGGCCGGCGCCGGAGGCCGCGGCTTGCGGGCCGATCTGGAACAGGCCGAGGTCGTGGTCGTTGCTGGAGCCTTCGGCTTGGAGGAAGGCGGCGCCGGGGAACTCCATGACCACACGGAAGCCGAGGGCTTCGGCGTAGAAGGCGACGCTGCGGGCGACGTCGCGGACGTAGAGCACGGCGTGGTTGAGCCGCTGGACTGGCATGTTCCCTCCCAGGAATCTTCTCGCTCTCTTCAGCGATATCCCCGGGCGCGGTTGTTCCCGCCCCGGCGGGGGCGGCGATCCCCGAAACTGTCGGTGGCTCGTCGTACGGTGTCCAGCGGACCAGAGGGGGACTTGATGATCATCGACCGGGTGTCACGAGAGCGTGAGGCCAACCGGCTGCTCTTCCGGATCGTCCATCACGTGGCCATCCACCACGCGGGGCGGCCCTTCGACGAGATCGTCGGCGTGCTGCGCCGGGAACTTCCTGGCTCGCCGCCGCTAGCGGAGGAGGAGATCCGCCGCATCGCCGAACAGATCAGCGTGGGCCGCGATCCTTCCGGCCTTCCCAGTCCGGATTAGGGCAACGTCCGGACTTTAGGGCGAAGCGGGGGCAGCGAAGTTCGGACTAGGGACGATGGCCGACAGGCTCGGCTGCGTCGCTCCTTCGGCGCGGATCTCGGTCCGGTTGGATGGACTGGTCAGGGCTGGAGTAGGGCGGCCGGGTCGGCGATGACGCGTTCGATCACCTGGCCCGCGGCGCCCAGGGCGGCGGCTTCGAAGCCGAGGTGGGAGACCACGATCGGGGGAACGGAGACGCGCATCTGGCCGAGGCGGGATTGCAGGGTCTGGGTGACGATGTCGCCGATCCAGGGGAACAGGGGGACGAAGACGCCGCCGAGGACGATCGTGTCGGGGTCGACCAGGTTCACCGTTGAGGACAGCGCGACGCCGAGCGCCCAGCCCGCCTGATGGCAGGCCGCCGTCGCGGCGGGGTCCTGGGCCTTCAAGCGGCCCACCATGGTCATCACGCCCCCGGCGGGGATTCCGCCTGTGGCGCCGAGCAGGGCGTCCTGTCCCGCGTACTGCTCGAGGCAGCCTCGGCCGCCGCAGCGGCAGGGCGGGCCGTCGGGGGAGACGACGACATGGCCGAGCTCGCCCGCGAAGCCCCGCGCGCCGCGGAACAGCGACCCCGCGACCACCAAACCCGCGCCAATGCCGATTTCTCCCGACACGTAGAGAAAGTCGGTCGGACCAGAACCGAACCAGAGCTCGCCCAGCGCCGCCAGGTTCGCCTCGTTCTCGACGTGCAGCGGGATGCCCAGATCCAGCAGCGACAGCACCGGCACATCCCGCCAGCCGAGGTTCGGCGCGTTGTGGACGACGCCGCTCCCGAGGTCCACAGGACCGGGCACGGCCAGCGCGCCGCCCACGATCCGCAGCCCGTTACCCACAGCTTCATCCACAGCCGAAAGGGCCAAATCCCTGAGCCTGGCGATGACATCCACAGGCTGTGCGGAACGGTTATCCACAGCCTGTGTACGACGGAGTCGTACCGACCGGGAAAGATCGACCACCCGGACCGCCAGATAGTCGACGTTGATCTCAAGCCCGAGCGCGGCCACCCGATCCCCCCGGATGCGCACCTCGACCCCGGGCCGCCCCCGCTCGCCCCCGCGCACGGCCCCGGTCTCCACCACCAGGCCGGTCTCGATCAGGTCCGCCACCAGCTTGGACACCGTGGTCTTGGTCAGCCCGGTCACCTCGGCCAGCGCCGCCCTGGTCAGCGAGCCGCGCGCGCTGACGGAACCGAGCACCAGGGCCAGGTTGCGGGCCCGCATCGCATCGTGCCGTACGGCCTGGGTCATCCACGCCTCCGCGCACCTGAGAGAAAAGAGATCAGTGAAATCCTAGTAATGACTACTTGACCCACGCCCACCCACCACCGATATTTAGTCCACAACGTAGACTAAATGGAGGCGCCAATGTACACGCCCACTCCCGAGGACCGTTTCACGTTCGGGCTGTGGACGGTCGGATGGCAGGCACGGGATCCGTTCGGCGACGCGACCCGCGCCCCGCTCGACCCGGTGGAGAGCGTGCACCGGCTCGCTGAGCTGGGCGCTTACGGCGTGACCTTCCACGACGACGACCTGCTCGCGGTGGAGCCGGATCGCACCAAGGCGATCGAGAGCTTCAAGAAGGCCCTCGCCGAGACCGGCCTGAAAGTGCCGATGGCCACCACCAACCTCTTCACCCATCCGGTCTTCAAGGACGGCGGCTTCACCAGCAACGACCGCGAGGTCCGCCGCTACGCGATCCGCAAGGTCATCCGCAACCTCGACCTGGCGGCCGAGCTCGGCGCCAAGACCTACGTGTGCTGGGGCGGCCGGGAGGGCGCGGAGTCCGAGGCCGCCAAGGACATCAAGGCCGCGCTGTCCCGCTACAAGGAGGCCATGGACATCCTCGGCCAGTACGTGCTCGACAAGGGCTACGACATCAGGTTCGCCGTGGAGCCCAAGCCGAACGAGCCGCGCGGCGACATCCTGCTGCCCACGGTCGGCCACGCGCTGGCGTTCATCAACGAGCTGGAGCACCCCGAGCTGGTCGGCCTCAACCCGGAGGTCGGGCACGAGCAGATGGCCGGGATGAACTTCGCGCACGGCATCGCGCAGGCGCTCTGGCACGGCAAGCTCTTCCACATCGACCTCAATGGTCAGAACGGTATTAAGTACGACCAGGACCTGATCTTCGGTCACGGCGACGTGAAGAACGCCTTCTTCCTGGTGGATCTGCTGGAGAACGGCGGCTACGACGGCCCGCGCCACTTCGACTACAAGCCGCTGCGCACCGAGGACGCCGATGACGTCTGGGTGTCGGCCGCGGCCAACATGCGGACCTACCTGATCCTCAAGGACAAGGTGGCCAAGTTCAACGCCGACCCCGAGGTCCAGGAGGCGCGGGCCGCCAGCCTGGTCCCGGACCTGTCGCTGCCCACCCTCGGCGAGGGCGAGACCCTCGACCAGCTGCTCGCCGACGAGCGGGACCCGGCGGAGCTGGCCACCCGCGGCTTCCACTTCACCCGCCTCAACCAGCTCGCGCTCGAACACATTCTGGGCGTTCGATGACGCTGGTCGCGGGGGTCGACTCCTCGACCCAGAGCTGCAAGGTAGTGATCAGGGAGGCGGCCACCGGCGCACTCGTGCGCGAGGGCCGCGCGTCCCATCCGGACGGCACCGAGGTGCACCCCGATCACTGGTGGCACGCTCTCCAGCAGGCGATCGACCAGGCGGGCGGCCTGGCCGACGTGGCCGCCGTGTCGGTCGCCGGCCAGCAGCACGGCATGGTCTGCCTGGACTCCGCCGGCGAGGTCGTCCGGCCCGCCCTGTTATGGAACGACACCCGTTCCGCGCAGGCGGCGCGGGATCTGATCGACGAGCTGGGCGGCCCGGAGAAGTGGTCGGAGGCGGTGGGCAGCGTGCCGGTCGCCTCGTTCACGGTCACCAAGCTCCGCTGGCTGGCCGAGCACGAGCCGGAGCACGCGAAACGGGTGGCCAAGGTCTGCCTTCCACACGACTGGCTGACCTGGAAGCTGGCCGGCCGCCCGGAGACGATCACCACCGATCGTGGGGACGCCTCCGGCACCGGATACTGGTCGCCGTCCACCGGGACGTACCGGACTGATCTGCTCGCGCTCGCGCTGGGCGCGAGTCCGGGACTGCCGCGCGTGCTGGGCCCGGCGGAGCGGGCCGGGCAGATCCCCGGCGGCGCGCTGCTCGCGCCCGGCACCGGCGACAACATGGCCGCCGCGCTCGGCGTGGGCGCGCGGCCCGGCGACGTGGTGGTCTCGATCGGCACGTCCGGTACGGCTTTCGCCGTCGCGGACCGCGCCGCGAACGACCCGTCCGGCGCGGTCGCCGGGTTCGCGGACGCCACCGGAAAGTTCCTGCCGCTGGTGGCCACGCTCAACGCGGCCCGGGTCCTGGACGCCGCGGGCAGGATCCTCGGCGTCGGCCCGGAGGAGCTGAGCGCGCTGGCCCTGTCGGCTCCGCCGGGTGCGGACGGGCTGGTGCTGGTGCCGTACCTCGAAGGGGAGCGCACGCCGAACCGGCCGGACGCGACCGGGTCCGTGCACGGGCTGCGGCTGGCCAACTCGACGCCCGCGCATCTGGCGCGGGCGGCCGTGGAGGGCATGCTGTGCGGGCTCGCCGACGCGCTGGACGCGCTCGGCCTGGCCCCGAACCGGGTGCTGCTGGTCGGCGGTGGCGCCCGGTCCGAGGCGGTGCGGCGCATCGCGCCGAGCGTGTTCGGGTGCTCGGTGCAGGTGCCGCCGCCCGGGGAGTACGTGGCCGACGGCGCGGCCCGGCAGGCGGCCTGGCTGCTGGCGGGCACGCCGGAACCGCCGGAGTGGGCGGCCGGGGAAACGGTCGCGTACGAGGCCGAACCGACCGCGGGATTGCGCGATCGGTATCACGAGGCAACCGGCTGACCTGGGACGACCGCGGTGGGGTGGGGTTTGCCCCACCGCGGACCCTGACGGAACCCTGATGCCGCCTCGGGGGTCGGCATCAGGGGGATATCGGTACTTAGCCGGATGGTGGGGCAAAGCCGAGAACAGCAAACTTTAAACATGGTCAAGAGGCTTGCTCCCCTGGTCGCCTGCGCGGGCGTGGTCGTCGCGCTGGCCGCGCTCGTCCCGGATCAGATCGATCCGGTGAACATGACGATCAGCACCGCGCTTGATCACAGCGGGAGCACCCGATTGGCGCTGGCCGCGCTCGGGGTGGCCGCCCTGGCGTTATGGGCGGGAATGCGGGCACAGCGGGCCCCGGTGGGCGGCTGGCCGGAGCGGTTGATCGTGATCTGGGGCGTGGGGATGATCGCGTCTCCGGTGTTGCCGGAGATGGTCTGGCAGGTGCTGGCCTGCACCACGCTGCCGGTCGCCACCGCGCAGCTGGTCGGCAGGTTCACCGACGACAAGCGGTGGCGGGTGGTGGCCCGCCCGGTCGAGTGGCTGGCGCTGGCGGCGGGGCTCGGCGTGGCCGCGCTCACCTATGTCGCGTTGCCGGGCGACGGCGTCATGATCGGCTTGGTGGAGCGCGTCCTGCTGGGCGTCGAGGTCGCCACGCTGGCCCTTCTCGCGGCTCGCCTGGTCCACCTGACCTGGGCCCACACACTCCCAAATCTGACGGGTCCGGCATTTCGTAACATGTCCTTAACTAGATCCAAATAGCACGCAGCAAACTGCTACTCTCATCGGCTACGTACGGCCTTTGAGGGTGCCATGACAGCGAGCAGATCCGTCCGCTTCAAGATTTCTACGTTGCTGGTCATCCCGCTGGTATCGCTTGTGGCGCTCTGGGGGTTCGCCACGACGATCACAACGAGCGAGTCCCTGAACCTGTTGACCATCTCCACCCTGTACGAGTCGATCGGGGTCCCCGGCGACAAGCTGGCCCGATCGCTCCAGCGCGAGCACCTGCTCTCCGCCGAGTATCTGGCCACCGGTTCCACCGAGTCCAAGAGCCTGCTGGACGACCAGCGCCGGCTCACCGACGACGATCGTCAGGAATTCCGGCGCAGCTCCGGCACCAGCCAGGCGCAGGACGCCATGAGCCCGCCGATGAAGGCCAGATACAACGACGCGGTGGCCGCGGCGGACGAGCTGGACGACCTCCGGCAGGACGTGAACGGGCGCCGCATCGACCTGGTCACGCTGGGGCAGCGGTATGCCTGGCTGCCCACCGCCATGATCGCGCTGATCAACAGCATGACGCTCAGCAACAACGTCGAGCTCTACCAGCAGTCCCGCAGCCTCACCTCGATCGGCCTGGCCGAGGACCACATGACCAGGGAGTTCGCGCTCGCCGCCGGGCTGCTGCTGGTGCACAGCCGGTGGGAGGAGCCGGAACGGCGGGCGTTCACGCAGCTCGCCGCCAAGCGGGAGTTCCTGTTCGAGCAGGGTATGACGGAGCTGGAGCCGGACCTGCGCGCCCCGTTCGAGAAGCTGATCGTCTCGGACGTGTACCGGCAGTTCCAGCGGATGGAGGCCCGCATCGTCAGCGGCACCATCGGCCCCGACCTCACCCACGCCGCCTGGCGGCAGGTGTCCCTGGATGTGGACAAGGCCTACCGGGCGGCCATCGACGCCGGTGGAGTGGCCCTCGCATCCCGGGGCGAACCCGTCGCGATCGCCACGTTCGTGCGCGCCGGAGTGGCCGGGATCCTGGGCCTCGCCGCGGTCGTGTTGTCCCTGTTCGTCTCGCTGCGCATCGCCGGAGCGCTCTCCCGCGAACTCGGCGGCCTGCGTTCGGCCGCCCAGCAGCTGGCCGAGGTACGGCTGCCGCGCGTCGTCGAGCGGCTCCGCCGCGGCGAGAAGGTCGACGTGGCCGTCGAGGCCCCCGAGCTGGAACCCCCGGGCACCACCGCCGAGGTGCGCGACGTGGCGCACGCGTTCAGCGCGGTCCAGCACACGGCCGTGGACGCCGCCGTCGACCAGGCCAGGCTGCGGGAGAGCGTCGGCCAGGCGCTGCGCAACCTGGCCCGGCGCAGCCAGGGCCTGCTGCAGCGGCAGCTCAAACTGCTGGACGCGATGCAGCGGCAGACCGAGGATTCCACCGCGCTGGAGGATCTGTTCCGGTTGGACCATCTCACCACCCGAATGCGGCGTCACGCCGAAGGCTTGATCGTGCTGTCGGGCGGCACGCCGGGCCGTACGCACCGGAATCCGGTTCCGGTGGCCGACACGCTGCAGGGCGCGGTCGCCGAGGTGGAGGATTACCCCCGGGTGCGGGTGTATCCGATGCCGGAGGTCTCGGTGAAGGGCTCCACCGTCACCGACCTGATCCACCTGTTCGCCGAGTTGATCGAGAACGCGACCGCGTACTCGCCGCCGCACACCGAGGTGTCGGTTCGCGGTGAGGCCGTGGCCAAGGGCTTCGCCGTCGAGATCGAGGACCGCGGCCTGGGCATGTCCGCCGCGGACGTCGACGCGATCAACCGGCGGCTGGCCAGCCCGCCCGAGTTCAACCTGGCCGACACCGAGCGGCTCGGCCTGGTCGTGGTCGGCCGCCTGGCCACCCGCCACGGCGTCCGCGTCGAACTGCGCCCCTCGCCCTTCGGAGGAACCACCGCTATCGTGCTCATCCCCGCAGCCGTGCTGGCGCCGGAGGCCGTCCTGGAAGGGGCAGGCGCATGAGCGGCCACTATGAGGACTGGGTCGACGACGGCCCCGTGGTCCGCTCCTACGCGCTGACCCGCGGCCGCGCGACCACGAAAGCCCCGCTGGACCTGATGTCCGTGGTGGCCGCCACCGGCGCCCTGGTCCCGAACAACGCCGACCTGGGCCGCGAACACCGCCGCCTGCTCGAACTGATCCCGCGCTCCCGCCAGGTCGCCGACGTCGCCTCCGAAGCCGACCTCCCGCTCGGCGTGGTCCGCGTCCTGCTCGGCGACCTGCTCGACCACGGCCTCATCCTGGTACGGCCTCCGGCCGGCGGCGGCTACGTCCCCGGCTCCACCCAGGCCGCGCCCCCACCCCCGTCGGAGAGCATCCTCAAGGAAGTGATCACCGGCCTGCGCGCGCTTTAGTGGCCTTCGCGGGGCACTCCGAAGTGGTCGTAGTAGAAGGCGAAACGTTCGCGCAGGGCGGGCACGCTGAGGCCGAAGTCGGCGGCCTCGTAGGAGTGCACGCCGTGCCGGCCGCGCCGGTGCCGTGGGTACCAGACGGTCATCAGGCGTTCGGTCTCCTCGGTGAGCTCGGTGCCGGTGGCGGCGTAGATCCGGCGGACCGTGGCCATGGGGTCGGCGTTGAGCTGGGCGAAGTGCACGTCGACGAAACGGCGGTCGGCGCGGGCCCGGTCCCGTACGGAGGCGCGGAGCAGGCGTTCGGTCAGGTCGGTGACGTGCCTGCCGATCAGGTGCGGGTCGGGGTGGTGGTAGTTCTGGCGGGAGGCGTACGACATCGTCGCCGACAGGGACAGCACGCTGCGGACGGGGTCGCGGTGGGTCTGCACGAACGTGCCGTCGGGGAAGGTCGCGGTGAGCGGGCCGAACTGTTCCAGGTGCTGGGGAGATTTGAGCAGCCAGCGTTCGCCCGCCGGGCGGATCCACTGCATCACCTGCAGGGCACGGCGCAGGTAGGCGTATCCGGCGGTGTGGTCGGTCGTGACATACCAGGGCAGGTAGCCGGGGAGCGGGGAGATCGTCTCGAAGAACATCGACGAGAAACCCATCGCGAGCGGCACCAACTCCTCGTCGGGGGCTTCGTTCCGCCTGTCGTCCATCTCGGGCGCGTTCCAGCGGATGAACTTGAGCACCCGCGCGCCCGCTTTCATCCGCGGATCCGGAGCCTGGATCGGCTCCGCGAACGGCATCGGGTTCAGCGCCTCCCAGAACGGGATCGACCGCAGCCCCGGATCCCGCGCGAGCAGGCGCTGCAGAAAGGTGGTCCCGCTTCGCTGCAAGCCGGCGATCACGATCGGCCCGGTCACCGGCCGCTCGAAGATCTGCGGCCGCCGCCGGGCCAGATCCTCCAGCCGCAGCCGGTTGCTCAACGCCACCAGCAGCGCGTAATGCGTGCTCAACCGGCCCAGCGCGTGCAGTTCGGCGTCCTCGTCGAGGGTCCGGCACAACAGCTCCAGCGGCACGTCCAGCGGCGCCAGCGCGCCGAAATCCGTCAGCCGGGTCCGCCGGCGCGCCTTCGCCTTCAGCGCGGACGCGTCCAGCGGCCACCACATCCGGGCGAACGGCAGCCACGCCGCCAGCCGCAACGGAATCGGCAGGCGTGGATTCTGAAATGCCAGCGCACGCTCGGTCAGGTCAGCGCGCCGGGGCCGAGGGATGCCCTTCAGCATGCGAACTCCGAATCCGGAAACCACCGCCCCCCGGGGTCTCCAGCGAACCTCGGGAACCGTGAATCTCACCTATGCCGAGTGTCGCAGCGCCGGGCCTGCTACGGAACCACTTCGATGCGCACACGTCGATCCGGGTCGCGGTCGAATAGCTTGCTGTCGATGAAGAACTCGGTGTCGTTCTCGGAGAGTTTGATGACACGACGCCGATCGACCTTGCTTTTCCACGCTCGCAGCCGCCGGCCTGCCAGATCCGCGGTGCGTATCTTGACGACCAGTCGCAATTTCAGGGTCTTGCTCGTCCTGACCAGGTCATATGGCTGGCGGAAAGCATTCCGTAAAACGGGACTTGGTCGTAAATTTCCGGTGTTCCCGGACAATTCCTAAGAGCTCAAGTCGGAAATCTTGCCTTTTTTGGTGTGCTGTTCATCCAAAGCGGGTGAGGTCATACCGCACGATAAGGAAAGGGAGTTTCTTGCTCCAGCGCAATCCCGCGTGAGGGGGAGAACGATGTCTTGGCAGGATCGCGCGGCCCGCGCGCTACGGGTGCTCGACGGCGACTCCAGCGGCAACGGGGCCCACAGCCGGCAGATCTTCAACCACGTCCTGAACGAGTCGAACCGCGACGACTACATCAGCCGCGACTTCTTCAACGTCCAGCAGACCGCGGGCGGCCTGCCCGAGGGTGTCTCCTTCGACCAGTTCGTCGGGCTCGTGGCCGGGCATGTGCGCGCCGAGTTGGAGGGGAGCGGCTTCGCCGACGAGCTGAGCGACGACGACTTCCGCACGGCCGCGCTCAGCTTCGACGAAGTCATCCGCCAGCACATCCGCTTCCTCAACGGCGTCGTGCACCAGGCGGCGCCCGGCGAGGTGCACCTCAACCTGTGGGACCTGATCCTGCGCTCCCGCGACGACAACGCGAGCATCTACTCCTGCTACCGCGACTTCCTCGTGGACGCCTAGACCGGAACTCCGCCGCTCCCGCGTGTAGGCCCACGAGGGCCGCAAGTCCTTGCGAGCCCCGAGAGCCTCGAGAGTTCACGCGAGCCTCGAGAGTTCACGCGAGCCTCAAGAGTTCACGCGAGCCCCGAGAGCCCACGCAAGCCCCGAGAGCCCACGCAAGCCATCGCGTGGGACGCATAGCCTCGGAGAGAGGTCACAGGCCGGTCGCCTCGGCGCTGGCCGTCCACAGGGCCTCGGCTCGCGCCAGATCGCCCATGGCGGCGGGAACCTTCCGCGGCTGGTCCTTCTTGAAGTAGCGGCCGGCGTGCGTGACACCGTCCGCCGCAGTCGCCAGATGGACCAACCGGGCGGCCCCGGCCTCGGGGGGTTCGGCGAGCCCGGGAAGGGTGAGCGCGCGCATCATGAAAGTTCCAGCGGCGAATCCCGTTCTGATCACGCCGGGATGAAAGCAGGTCGCCGCGGTCCCCCGCGCCGCAAGTGCCACCGTAAACAGAACATTGGCCTGTTTGGAGTCCCCATACTGCTGCCATCCATTCCACCGCCGCCCATTTCGGGACAAATCCGAAATGTCAAGCTTTGCCCAATAGGCGGCCCGGGAGGTCGTCGTGACCACCCGCCCCACCCGGTCCAGGAGCAGGTTGGTCAGCAGGAACGGCGACAGATGGTTGACCTGGATCATCAGCTCGTGACCATCCGAGGTCAGCTCCCTGCGCGGAGTCATGACTCCGGCGTTGTTGGCCAGAACGTCGATGCGCGCGCAGTGTTCCTTGATCTCGTCGGCCGCCCGCCGTACCGCATCGAAGGACGCGTAGTCGGCCACGACGATCTTCGGATCACCGTCCGAAACCGCTCTCACACGTTCGGCTACCGCCGCGAGCCTCGCCCGGCTGCGCCCGACGAGGACAAGTTCGTGCCCATTTTTGGCGAGATCAAGGGCGGAAGCTGCGCCGATTCCCGCGCTCGCCCCGGTAATCACAGTAATCATCAGTTCCTCCACTGCGCACGAACTGTATCGGTGCTAGTCTCCTGTGCGATCTTCCGGAGGTGCATTTCCCCCCAAATGCGGCGCGAGCCTCCACGCACTGCAGGAGTGGCCATGGGTTCAAGAAACCGGTCGATTCGGTTCAAGATCTTTCTGCTGCTGCTCTTACCTCTGCTGACCTTGAGTGCTTTGTGGGGATTTGTCCTCAATCTGACCGTCGGCGACGGCCTCGCGCTCCTGCGGGCCGCCACGCTGTACGAGACGATCGGAGTGACCTCCACCGACCTCGGGCTGCGGATCCAGGAAGAGCGAGCACTCTCCGCCGACGTGCTCAGCAGCGGCCAGACCAGCTCGGCCGAGCTCAGCACCATGCAGGCCAAGACGGGCACGGCCGTGGACGCCTTCACCAAGGCCGCCAAGGATCCCGAGGCGCGCGGCTCGATGAGCGAGGAGCTGCACGCGCCCCTCGACAGCCTCATCTCCGCCCTCGGGAACCTGCCGAGAATCCGGGACTCGATCGCGCTGGGCAACACGTCCCGGCTGGAGGCCATCAAGTCCTACAACTCGATCATGGATGACCTGTTCCGGGTCTACGACCGGCTCGTCTCCGTGCCGGATCTGGGTATCTTCCAGCAGGCCAACGCCATGCAGGCGATGGGCAACGCGCACGAGATGATCGCCCGTGAGGACGCGCTCATCCGTGGCGCCCTGTCCAGGGGCAGGCTGACCGCCGAGGAGCACAACGCCTTCAGCGAGTGGGTGGCCACCCGGCAGTTCCTCTACGCGAAGAACCTCCCGGTGCTCGAAGGCGGCATGCGCACGCCGTACGAGACGGTGCTCAGCTCCGATCTGTTCACCCAGTTCCAGCTGCTGGAGAACCAGATCGTCAACCAGGTGCGCTCCGGCGGGCCGCTTCCGGCCGAGGCCGACAAGTGGAAGTCCACGGTGGACAGCCTGATCGTCCGGCTGGACGACGCCCGGATCCGCTCCTCCGACGCGCTCAACAACAACGCCACCTCGGTGGCCACCGGGATCATGGCCAGGATCGCCATCGCCGGCGGCCTCGGCCTGGTCGCCGTGGTGGCCACGATCATCTTCTCGGTGCGCTTCGGCCGCCGTCTCGTCCGCGACCTCGCCGGGCTGCGCCTCGCCGCCATCGAGCTCGCGGACGTACGGCTCCCGCGCGTCGTCGATCGCCTCAAGAAGGGCGAGGAGATCGACATCGAGACGGAGGCCCCGCCGATCGTCGCGGGCGGCTCCACCGAGGTCGAGGACGTGGCCCAGGCGTTCAGCTCGGTCCAGCGCACCGCCGTCGAGGCCGCCGTCGGCCAGGCCAACCTGCGCCGCGGCGTCAACCACGTCTTCCTCAACCTGGCCCGCCGCAAGCAGAGCCTGCTGCACCGCCAGCTCACCCTGCTCGACTCCATGCAGCGCCGGGCCAACGACCCGGAGACGCTGGAGGACCTGTTCCGGCTCGACCACCTCACCACCCGGATGCGCCGCCACGCCGAAGGCCTGATCATCCTGTCCGGCGCCACGCCCGGCCGGTCCTGGCGCAAGCCGGTCCCGATCATCGACGTGGTCCGCGCCGCCGTCGCCGAGGTGGAGGACTTCACCCGGGTGACCGTGCTGCCGATGCCGGAGTCCGCCGTGGCCGGCGCGTCGGTGGCCGACCTCATCCACCTGGTCGCCGAGCTGATCGAGAACGCCACCGTCTTCTCCCCGCCGCAGACCAAGGTGCAGGTGCGCGCCGAGATGGTCGCCAACGGCCTGGTGCTGGAGGTGGAGGACCGCGGCCTCGGCCTCGCCCCCGAGGAATACGAGGCGATCAACGCGAAGCTGGCGACGCCGCCCGAGTTCGACCTGGCCGACAGTGATCGCCTCGGCCTGTTCGTGGTCGGCCAGCTCGCCGCCCGGTACAGCATCGGCGTGGTCCTGCGCTCCTCCCCGTACGGCGGCACGACGGCCATCGTCCTAGTGCCCAGGGCCCTGGTGGCCGAGGAAGGGTCACCCGCCTCCATCCCTCCCACCACGACGGTTCAGGCGGAGGTCGTGCCCGCGCAGCCCGCGCTCACGGCGGCCGAAGCCCCCATCGACGTCGACGACCCCGAGCGGGCCGGCCCGGAAACCTCGCCGTTCTTCACCCCCGCGGCGCTGCGGACCGAGCCAGTCCCGTCGGCGCCCCGCAACGACACCGGTCTCGCTGTGGTGCCCCAGGCCGCTCCGTCGAACGGCGGGCTGCCCGCGCTGCCGTCCCGCAGGCGTGCCGCCAGGACGGAGGAACCGGCCCCGCCGGCCTCCCCTCCGCCGAAGCCCAGCCCCTCCTCAGTCGCCAGCGGAACCCACGCGGGCCTGCCCCGCCGCGTTCGCCAGTCGCACATCGCCCCCCAGCTCAAGACTCCCGAGCCGGAGCAGGCGCTGCCACTGTCCGCGCCCACGCCCGCCGAACGTACGCCGGAGCAGGCTAGGGCCATGTTCTCCGCCTTCCAGCAGGGGGCGCGGCGGGGCCGTGAGGATGCAGACTACGCAGATACCACTAACGGCGAGAAGGGTGAGGAATGACCGGGAAAGTGACTGCGTCTGGCGAGCTGAACTGGTTGCTGGACGACCTGATCAGCAGGGTCGGAGCCGTCCGCCAAGCGGTGATCCTGTCCACCGACGGCCTGGTCGTCGGGGCCTCCCAGGGGCTCACCCGTGAGGACGCCGAGCACCTGTCCGCCGTGGCCGCCGGCTTCCAGAGCCTCGCCCGAGGCGCGGGACGACATTTCGCCGGTGGCGAGGTGCGCCAGACCATTGTGGAGATGGAAGCCGCGTTCCTTTTTGTCACCGCCGCCGGGCAAGGCACCTGCCTGGCCGTGTTGGCCGCCTCCGACGCTGACGTGGGCCACATCGCGTACGAGATGGCGATGCTCGTCAAACGCGTTGGGCAGCACATATCCACCAACCCCCGGCGGAACTCCCCATGACGCCGCCGCCGGAGTGGCTCGACGAGGAGGCGGGGCCGATCGTCCGGCCCTACGCCCTCACCCGCGGGCGCGCCCATTCCTCGGCCGACGACATGGACCTGATCGCCATGGTGACGGCCGTCGGAAAGACCCCGCGCGACCCCGCGGACATCGGTCCGGAACAATGGCGAATCCTGGACATCACCGCCAGAGCCACCTCCGTGGTAGACATTGCCTCCGAACTGGATCTCGCCCTCGGAGTCGTCCGCGTCCTCCTCGGAGATCTGCAGGACCAAGGTCTGATCCGGGTACGGCCACCGGCCCAGGTCGCGCCGCTCCCCAGCGAGCGCATTCTCAAGGAAGTGATCAATGGCCTTCGCGCCCTCTGACGAGCCGGTCGCTCTCAAGATCCTCGTCGCCGGCGGCTTCGGCGTCGGCAAGACCACGCTGGTCGGAGCGATCAGTGAGATCCGCCCGCTGCGCACCGAAGAAGTCCTCTCCGACCGGGGAGTCGGCGTCGACGACGTCGGCGGCGTCGAGACCAAGACGACGACCACCGTCGCGATGGACTTCGGCCGCA
The DNA here is from genome assembly GCF_009687885.1 of Acrocarpospora pleiomorpha. Classification (GTDB taxonomy): domain Bacteria; phylum Actinomycetota; class Actinomycetes; order Streptosporangiales; family Streptosporangiaceae; genus Acrocarpospora; species Acrocarpospora pleiomorpha. Next base: position 34,455 of record NZ_BLAF01000039.1, on the reverse strand, counting down.
TCACGATCCGCGAAGGCCTGGTCGTCTACCTGTTCGGCACCCCCGGACAGGAACGTTTCTGGTTCATGTGGGACGAACTCTCGTACGGCGCGCTGGGCGCGGTCGTCATCGCCGACACCCGCCGATTAACCGACTGCTTCCCGTCGATCGACTACTTCGAACAGCGGGGCACTCCGTTCATCGTGGCCGTCAACTGCTTCGACGGCGCGGAACGCTACGAGCCGGACGACGTCCGCATCGCCTTGGACCTGGATCCCGAAGTCCCGGTCCTGCTCTGCGACGTCCGCCGCCGCGCCTCCGCGAAAGTCGTCCTGGTCACCCTGGTCGAACACGCCCTGAAAACCCTCACCGCCGCCCAGAGGTAGCTGACGACCGCGCTTCCCGGCGCGGTCGTATACCCGCTCTGGAGAGCCGACGCGGTTGTCGCGGTGAGTTCGGCTGAAGTTCAGGTGATGTTGGGCTGGGGGCTCGCAACGGCTCGTTACACTCCGGCGCGTGACAGCGCCGTCTCCTGCCCATCCCGAAGCGTCGCCAAGTTCGACCGCTGCGAACCCCTCGCCCAGTCCGGCTGGTCCGGCTGGAGCGGAGGCTGGTAGGCGTCGCGATCCGTTCCTGGACAACGCGAAGTTCCTGGCGATCGTTCTCGTGGTGGCGGGGCACCTGATCGAGGACCTACGCGATGTGCAGGCGGCCCACGCCCTCTACTTCTTCGTGTACTTGTTCCACATGCCGCTCTTCATCGTCATCAGCGGCTACTTATCACGAAATTTCACCGCTCTTCGGGCCCGGAAGCTGATCACCAGCCTGGCTGTGCCCTATGTCATCTTCGAACTGGCCTACTCCCTGCCGCGCTACTTCCTGTACGGCAAGCTGGACATCACCCTCCTCGACCCCTACTACCTGACCTGGTTCCTCATGTCGCTGTTCCTCTGGCGGCTGTCGACCCCGCTCTGGTTCCAGGTGAAGTGGCCGCTGGCGGTCGCGGTAGGAATCTCCGTGCTGTCCGGGATGAACCCTCTCCCGGATGAACTGTCGATGAACCGGACGATGGGCCTGCTGCCCTTCTACGTCCTCGGCCTGATGCTCAAGCCAGAGCATTTCCAGCTGCTTAAGCGCAAATGGGTCAGAATCACCGGGGCCGTGGTCCTCGTCGCCGGACTCGGGATCGCGTTCGCCGTACACACCGGGGTCAAGACCGAGTGGATCCGCTGGCGCCACGCCAACGGCCAGATCGGCGTCGACGACCTGACTGGAAGCGCGATCCGGCTGGCTCTGCTCCTCGTCGGGGCACTCCTGGTGGCCGCGTTCCTGGCCGTGACCACCTCACGCCGAACCTGGTTCACCGCCCTGGGCGCAGCGACGATCTATGCGTACCTGCTCCACGGTTTTGTCGTGAAGGTCATCGAACGCTTCCATGACTATCTGGTCAATCCGCTGGGAGTGGCCGCCATGTGCGTGTTCGCCGTGGCGCTTACCGCAGTGCTGTGCACGGCACCGGTGCGCCGAGTGACCAAATGGGCGATAGAACCGGATATGTCATGGGCGTTCAATCGCCGCTCAAGGCGATAACGGGCGGAGTCCTTACCCGGAGAGTCCCCCGAGCGGGTTGACCACGCGGGTGATGCGGTCGCGCAGCTGGAGCATGATGGCGACGACCTCGAGCTCGCCCTCCGTGGTGAGCCGCGCGAGCGGGATGGACACGCTTATCGCGTCGACCGGCGGCTCGGCGTAGTGCAGGGCGACCGCGTAGCACCGCAGCCCGAGGCTGTTCTCCTGCTCGTCGATCGCGTAGCCGCGCTTGCGCGTGCGATCCAGCTCCGCCTCCAGCGCGGCGCGCGAGGTGATGGTGTAGCGGGTGAGCGCGTCCATCGTCTTCGGCAGGTGCCCGTCGAGCTGCGCCGGGCTGCGCTCGGCCAGCAGCGCCTTGCCCAGCGCCGTGCTGTAGGCGGGCAGCCGCCGCCCGACCCGGCTGTACGGCCGCAGATACTGGCTCGACTCGCGGGTGGCCAGGTAGACCACGTCCGGCCCGTCGAGCCGCCCGAAGTGGAACGTCTCGTCGACCTTCTCGCGCAGTTCCTCCAGGAACGGCACGATCAGCGCCAGATAGGGGTCGGTGTCCAGGTAGCTGGTGCCGGCCAGCAGGGCCCGGATGCCGATGCCGTAGAGCGAGCCGGACGAGTCGGTGCGCACCCAGCCGTGCTTGACCAGGGTCCGGAGCAGGGCGTGCAGGCTGCTGCGCGGCACGCCGAGCGCGTCGGAGAGCTCCCGCAGCCGGGCCGGGCGGTTGCGCCGGGCCGCCAGGTATTCCAGCAACTCGACCGTACGCGCCGCAGATTTGACCTCGCGGACTCCTCCGGTCTCTTCGAGATCATCCGTCATGCTGCTCAGCGTAGTCGGGGAAGGATAGAGCTGTCCACATATGCGGACGATTTCCAGTATTGTTCGAGCATGTAGACATATGCCAGAATATCGAACATGGTTCAGGACCGTGTCACACGTATCACGACCACCCCGGTGGCCTTCCACGACCTGCCGCTGCTGAACACCGTCGGCGTGCACGAACCATTCGCCCTGCGCGCGATCGTCGAGGTGGAGACCGCGGCCGGACTGACCGGGCTCGGCGAGACGTATGGCGACGAGGCTCATCTGGCCCGGCTGCGCGGGGCCGCCGACGCCCTGATCGGCACCGAGGTCTTCGCCCTCAACGACGCCGCGGCCCGGGTGACCCGGGTGCTGGCCGCGGACACCACCACCGGCGGGCACGGCATGAGCGGCATGGTGACCGGCTCCAGCACCGCCGACCGGGTGCTGTCGCCGTTCGAGGTCGCGCTGCTCGACATCCAGGGTAAGACCGTCGGCCGGCCGGTGTCCGACCTGCTCGGCGGACGGCTCCGCGACCGGGTGGCCTTCAGCGGCTATCTCTTCTACAAGTGGGCGGGCCATCCCGGCGCTCCGGCGGACGAGTGGGGCGCCGCGCTCGATCCGGACGGCATCGTGCGGCAGGCCCGCACCATGATCGACAGGTACGGCTTCGGCGCGCTGAAGCTCAAGGGCGGCGTGTTCCCGCCCGAGGAGGAGATCGCCGCGATCCTCGCGTTGCGTGCGGAGTTTCCGGACCTGCCGCTGCGGCTGGACCCGAACGCCGCCTGGACGGTGGAGACCTCGGTGATGGTGGGCAAGGCGCTCGCGGGCGTACTGGAGTACCTGGAGGACCCGACCCCCGGCATCGAGGGGATGGCCGAGGTGGCCAGGCAGGTGCCGATGCCGCTGGCCACGAACATGTGCGTGGTCGCCTTCGACGACGTGCCGCCGGCCGTCCGCGCGGACGCGGTCGGCGTGGTGCTCTCCGACCACCACTTCTGGGGCGGGCTGCGCCGCTCGCAACTGCTCGCCGGGCTGTGCCGGACCTTCGGTCTCGGGCTGTCCATGCATTCCAACTCGCACCTGGGGATCAGCCTGGCCGCGATGACCCACCTGGCCGCGGCCACGCCCAACCTGGACTACGCCTGCGACACGCACTGGCCGTGGAAGCGCGCGGACGAGGACGTGATCAAGCCCGGCGCCATCGGCTTCGTGGACGGCGCGGTCGCGGTGCCGGACGGTCCCGGGCTCGGCGTCGAGCTGGATCGCGACGCTCTGGGCCGGCTGCACGAGCAGTACCTGTCCTGCGGACTGCGCAACCGCGACGACACCGGCTATATGCAGACCGTCGATCCGTCGTACCGGGCGGTGTCGCCGCGATGGTGACGCCGCTGCGGGTGCTCCAGACCGACCGGATCATGGACCGGTACGAGGACGTGCTGACCGCCGGCGGTGTCCACCACTGGACCTTCGCGTCGGGCTGGAGCCCAGAGCGGCAGATCGAGGCCCTGCGCACGGCCGACGTGCTGGTCGCCGCGAGTATGACGACCGAGATGGCTCGCGCCGCCGGGCGGCTGCGCCTGGTGCACGTCACCGGCGCCGGCTACGACAAGATCCCGCTCGCCAACCTGCCGGCCGGCGTCCAGGTGGTGAACACCTTCCACCACGGCCGGTCCATCGCCGAGTACGTGCTGGCCGGCGCCGTCCTGCTCGCCCGGCGAGTGCCGCGGTCGGACGCCGAGTTCCGCCGCGGCGTGTGGCGGTCGGTGCTCACCGACCCGGCGGTCCCGCTCGGGCCGACGCTGCACGGCCGGATGGTCGGGCTCATCGGGCTCGGCGAGATCGGGACGGAGGTGGCCCGGCTGGCCGGGGCGTTCGGCGCCCGTGTGCAGGCGGTGCGGGCGCGTCCGTCGGCGGCGGGACCGGCCGGCGTGGAGCTGGCTTGGGTGGGCGGCATCGACGAGCTGGACCATCTCCTGTCCACCTCCGACGTCGTGGTGGTGACCGTGCCGCTGACCGACGCGACGCGCGGCCTGCTCGGCGAGAAGCAGTACCGGTTGATGCGCCCGGACGCCCTGCTGATCAATGTCGCCCGAGGGCCGATCCTGGACGAGGCCGCGACGTACGCCGCGCTGGCCGACGGCACGATAGCGGGGGCGGCGCTGGACGTGTGGTGGGGTCACCCGCGCGAGGGCAAGCCCCCGGCCAGTCACGACTTCTCCGCGCTGCCCAACGTGCTGCTGACCCCGCACCAGGCAGGCCACACCGATGACACGTTCCGCGGCCGGGCCCAGGACATCGCCGCGGCGATCGACGCCCTCGCCGCCGGCCGTCCCCTGCGCAATGTGGTTCACTCAGCGGAACTGGTCGGCTATCAGGATCAGGGCGCCGACCACGGAGACCACGATCGCGGTGATGCGTAGGCGGCGCCGGCTCATGAAGCGGTTGACGTAGCGGGACAGCAGGTAGCCGGCCGCCGTCGGGGGCAGGAACCACACCGCCGCCCGGACCGTGTCCGCGTGGACCGAGCCGGTCAGCGCCAGCCCGGCCAGCGACATCGCCGACCCGACCAGGAAGAACGCGGCCATCGTGCCGCGCAGCTGGGCACCGCTCGACGACTGCCAGACCAGCGCCATCGGCGGACCGCCGATCGACGTCGCCGTGCCCAGCAGGCCGGAGACCGCGCCGGCGGCCGCGGTCGTCCGCCGGGTCGGGTCCGGCGCCCAGCCGGCGATCGCCAGCACCACGCCGACCAGCACCGCCGCCCCGAGCAGCAGCGCCAGCCAGCGTTGCGGGAGGACCGCGACCAGCCAGACGCCGGCCACCGTGCCGGGCACCCGGCCGAACAGCGCCCAGCCCGCGCCGCGCAGGTTCACCGCCTCGCGCTCGCGTAGCGTGACCGCCAGAGTGAGCACCACGGCCAGCATGATCAGCATGCCGGGCAGCAGGCCCGGGTCGACGATCGCGACCACCGGCGCGGCCACCATGCCCATGCCGAAGCCGATCGAGCCCTGCAGGCAGCTGGCCAGGACGATGGCCAGCGCGACGACGGTGACCGCCCAGCCGCTCACCGCGCGGCGGAGACGCGCGCGTCGAGCGGGTGGTGGCACTCGGCGGTGTGCCCGGGCGACACCGGATCTGCGCTCGTCGGCGGGGTCTCCGCGCACAGGTCGGTGGCCTGCCAGCAGCGGGTCCGGAAGCGACAGCCGCTTGGGGGGTCCAGCGGGGACGGCAGCTCGCCCTTGAGCAGGATCTTCTGCTTGTTCTCCCGGTCCGCCCGGCGCAGCGAGGGCGCGGCCGACAGCAAGGCCTTCGTGTACGGGTGCCGCGGGTTCTCGAAGATCTCCTTGGTGGCGCCGGTCTCCACGATCCGGCCGAGGTACATCACCGCGACCCGGTCCGCGACGTGGCGTACCACCGAGAGGTCGTGCGAGATGAACAGGTACGACACCGACAGCGCCCGTTGCAGCTCGTTCAACAGGTTGAGGACCTGGGCCTGCACGGACAGGTCCAGGGCGGACACCGGCTCGTCGCAGATCACCACCTCCGCGCCGAGCGCCAGGGCGCGGGCGATGCCGATGCGCTGCCGCTGCCCGCCGGAGAACTCCTGGGGGTAGCGGTCGGCGTCGCCGGGCCGCAGCCCGACCAGGTCCAGCAGCTCGCGGACCCGGGCGGCGCGCTCGCGCGAGGTGCGGAACAGGTCGCGGTGGGTGTGCCACGGCTCGGCGATGATCTGGGCGGTGGTCAGCCGTGGGTTCAGCGACGCGTACGGATCCTGGAAGACCATCTGCACCCGGCGCCGCCAGCGCAGCAGCTCGCTCTTGCGCAGGGCGAACGGGTCCACCCCGCCGAACCGGACCGTGCCCTGGTCGGGTCGTTCCAGCAGCATCAGCGTGCGGGCCAGGGTGGACTTCCCGCAGCCGGACTCGCCGACCAGGCCGAGCGTCTCGCCCTTGCGCAGGGTCAGGTCGACGCCGTCGAGGGCGCGCAGCCGGTCGTTCCCGTTCGGCCCCTTGGGCACGTGGAAGGACTTGCTGAGTCCCTGGACTTCGAGCAGCGGCGAGTCGGTCATCGGGCGGTCCCATCGGCGACGTGGCAGGCGACCGTGCGGCCGGCCCGGGTCTTGAGCGGCGGGCGCTCGGCCCGGCAGACGTCCCGCACCAGCGGGCAGCGCGCCTGGTACGGGCAGCCCGGCGGGATGGAGAACAGGTCAGGCGGGGCGCCCGGGATCGAGCTCAGGTCGGCGCCGCGCTCGGCGCTCACCGGCACCGAGTCGAGCAGCCCGCGGGTGTACGGGTGCCGCGGGTCCTCGAACACCTCGTCCACCGGCCCGGTCTCGACGATCCGGCCGGCGTACATGACGGCCACCGAGTCCGCCTCCTCGGCGACCACGGCCAGGTCGTGGGTGATCAGCACGACCGCCATGTCGTGCTCCGCGCGCAGCCGGGCGAGGAGCGCCAGGATCTGCGCCTGCACGGTGACGTCCAGGGCGGTGGTCGGCTCGTCGGCGATGAGCACCTTGGGCGAGAGCGCCACCGCCATCGCGATCAGCAGCCGCTGCCGCATGCCGCCGGAGAACTGGTGCGGGTAGGCGTCCACCCGTGACTCCGGCTCGGGGATGCCGACGTGCCGCATCAGCTCGATCGCCTTCGCCCGGGCCTGCTTGGCCGGCATCCGCTGGTGGATCCGGTACGGCTCGGCCAGCTGGGTGCCGACCTTGAGCACCGGGTTCAGGGCGGCGAGCGCGTCCTGGAAGACGATCGACAGCGCCGGGCCGGCGAGCTGCCGGCGCCGTTTGCGGCTCACCTTGAGCAGGTCCTCGCCGTCCACCTGGATCGAGCCGGCCGTCACCGAGGCGATCGGCTCGAGCAGCCCGGCGACCGCCTGCGCGGTCATGCTCTTGCCGCAGCCGGACTCGCCGAGCAGCGCCAGCGTGCGGCCGCGGTACGCGGTGAAGCTCACGCCGTCCACCGCGCGGACCTGGCCACGCGGGGTGGTGAGTTCCACGGTCAGCTCGCTGACCTCCATGCCGATCGTGGTCATGTCGTCTCCAGCACGGTCGGCCGGGCGGCGCGACGCCGCCGGCGGGGTGCGGTCAGGCGCCAGCGCTGTCCCGGGTCGGTGGCGATCCGGACCCAGGACGCGAGCAGGTTCGCCGACACGGTGGTGATCACGATGGCCAGGCCGGGCAGCACCGACAGCCACCACTGGGTGCGCAGCTGGTCGCGGCCCTGGGCGACCATCAGACCCCAGCTCACGTCCGGCGGCTGCACGCCGATGCCGAGGAAGCTGAGCGAGGACTCGGCCAGCATCACATAGCAGAAGTCCACCGTGGCCACGGTGAGCAGGGTGGGCAGCACGATCGGGAAGATGTGCCGGCGGATGATCGCGCCACTCGGGGTGCCGAACGTGCGGGCCGCGTCCACGAAGAGCCGGGTCTGCAGTTCGGCCGACTCGGCGCGGGCGGTGCGCAGGTAGACGGGGATGCGGGTGATCGCGAGGATCGCGATGATGCTGGCGATGCTGGGCGAGAAGATGTAGAGCACCACGACCGCCATCAGCAGCGAAGGGAAGCTGAGAATGACGTCGGCGATCCGCATCGCGACGGTCTCCCGCCAGCCGCGGTGATAGCCCGCCCACATCCCGGCCGAGGCGCCGATCACCAGCGAGATCAGCACCACCGGCACGACCACGCTCATCGTGGTCTGGGTGGCCACCATGAGCCGGCCGAGCAGGCTGCGGCCGAGCAGGTCGCCGCCGAGTACGTACTGCCAGCCGTGGTCGAGGCTGAACGGAGCCAGCCGGGACAGCGACAGGTCGCCCTTGGTGGCGCTGGCGCCGGCCAGCCGGGTGCCGAACACCGCGACGAACGCGACCAGCAGCAGGATCAACGCGGAGACGAAGGCGGCCGGGTCGGCCAGCAGCAGCCGGAACCAGTGCGCCTTGACCGGCTTGTCCGGGGCGGACGCCTCCGGTGGGTTCTCCAACAGGGTCATGCCGCCGCACCTACCTTCTGTCGAACGCGGGAGTCCAGCAGCGCGTACCCGAGGTCGATGGCGATGTTGAGCACGAAGATGCTGATCGCGGTGACCGCCACGGCCGCCTGGAGCACCGCGAAGTCGCGCTGCAGGATGGAGTCGATCATCAGCTTCCCGATGCCCGGCCAGCCGAAGATGCTCTCCACCACGACCGCGCCGTTGATCAACCCGACCGCTAGGTCACCCGCGACGGTCAGGGCCGGCGGGGCGGCGTTCTTCAGCGCGTGCCGGGCGACCACGCGGCCCTCTCCGGCGCCCTTGCTGCGGGCCACCTTCACGTACGGGGACCCGAGCGCCGCGATCATCGCGCCGCGGACCACCTGGGTGAGCACGCCGGCCGGCCGGAGCATGAGCACCGCGATCGGCAGCACCCAGCTCAGCCCGCCGGCGTCCACGCCGGAGGTGGGCAGCACGCCGAGCATGATGCTGAACACCCAGATGCCGAGGATGGCCAGCCAGAAGTCCGGCACGCTGGCCGCGGTCACGGACATCAGGCTGGAGACCCGGTCGGCCAGGCCGTTCGGCCGCAGCGCCGCCCAGCATCCCACCGCCGTCGCCACCGCGCACGCCAGGAGCATGGTGACGACGGCCAGTTGGAGCGTGGCCGGGAAGGCCCGCAACGCCATCACCGCGGCGGGCTCGCCGGTGCGCAGCGACGTCCCGAAGTCCAGCCGCGCCACCTGGGCGAGGTAGTCGATCAGCTGCGACCAGATCGGCTGGTCGAACCCGTGGGCCGCGCTGAACTGCTCCCGCGCCTGGGCTGTCGCGTTCTCCGGCAGGTACAGCGCGGCCGGGTCGCCGGTGAGCCGGGCGAGCACGAACACGCCCAGCACGACGGCCAGCAGGGGCGGCAGGCTGGTCAGCGTTCTTCGTCGCAGGAAGGTCAGCATTGCGGGGTCCGATCTGCCTGTCAGCTCTTCGGCTTCACGTCGGCCAGCCGCAACTCGTCGCCGGTGGCCGCGTCGGGGGTGTAGGAGACGTTCTTGGCCAGGCCGAGCACCGCCCCCATGTTGGCGAGGAAGGCGAAGCCGCGGATGTCGGTGTTCTCACTGGCGAAGACGTCGGCGAACGCCTGCTGCCGGGCGTCGCCGGTCTGCGCGCCGGCCGCCTTGATCTGCTTGTCCAGTTGCGGAGTGCCGCTGCTGCTCTGCGCGCCGTCGGTGGCGAAGTACTGCCCCACGGTGAACGCGGCGTCGCCGGCCTGGTTGCCGTGCATGATCATCAGTGCCACCGGCCCGGCGTCCTCGGGGAACGGCTGCAGCTGGTACTTGATCTGGGCGGAGGTGTCCAGCATCTCGATCTTGGCGGTCAGGCCGATCTGGGTCAGGGCGCTCTGGATCAGCTCGATGCTCTCGGCGATCTTCGGGAACTGGGCGGTCCGCCCGATGATCCGGAACGGGGTGTCGACCTTGACGCCGTCCGCGCGGGCCTGGTCGACCAGCTTCTTGGCGGCGGCCAGGTCGTACGCGGTCGGGGTGAGCGACTCGTTGTAGCCGACCACGCCGGGGCCGATCAGCTGGCTGGCCGGGCGTCCGATACCGCCGAACAGCGAGGTGATGATGCCGTCGCGGTCGATCGACATGTCGATGGCCTGGCGCACCCGGATGTCGTTGAGCGGCGCCTGGTCGGTGGTGAAGCGCAGCGCGGTGGTCTCGTTGTTCGGGAACTGCACCCCGGTGTCGCCTGCGCCGTCGTCCGCGCCCAGGTTGGTGGCCAGGTCGGCTTCGCCGTTGACCACCATGGCGGCCCGGACGGTGCCCTCCTCACGCCACTGATACTCGGCCTTCGGGTACGCCGGCTTGCTGCCCCAGTAGCCGTCCCAGCTGGTGAGGGTCAGCTTCTGTCCGGCGGTCCAGGTCTCGATCTTGTAGGGGCCGGTGCCGATCGGCTCGCGCACCTTCTCGGTGGTGCTGATGTCGGACTTGGTCATCTCCACGAACGAGACACGCAGCGGCAGCAACGGGTCGGGCTCCTCGGTCTGGACGGTGACCGTGGACGCGTCCGGCGCGGCGAGCGTGAGCTTGCCGCTGTCGCCGAACACGTAGCCCTGAACGTTGCAGGCCAGGGCCGTGTTGTTCGCGCTACGCTCGATCGCGGCGACCGCGTCTTCGCTGGTGAAGTCGCTGCCGTCGGAGAACTTCACCCCGGTGCGGAGCTTGAAGGTCCAGAGGGTCGGCTGGGTCTGGGTCCACTCGGTGGCGAGCTTGGGCTCCAGCGCGCCGCTCGTCGGGTTCCGCTCCAGCAGCGGCTCGGTGATGTTGGACCGGACCACGACGCCGGTAGCCGTCAGCGACGCCTCGCAGGGCTCCAGGGTGGGCGGCTCCTGCGGCAGGACGACGCGCAGCGGGGTGCCGCCGCCGGTGGCGGCGGTGCCGGGGTTGGAGTTGGCGACCGAGCATCCGGTGGCGGCCAGCGACACCGCGGCCGCGGCGGCGAGTAGCGCGGCGCCACGGGAATTCCGGGTCCGTAGTCCGTGGGGGGTATGGGTCATGATCCGCTGACCTCTCAGATGTTGTCTGCATATGTAGACGAAATCCTCGTTCGTGAACGACACCGTAATTTCGCCAAAAGCCGCCGTCAAGGTCCCGGGTAACTCTGGTGAAACATCCGGGCGGTGGAGCGGACATGCTCGAGCAACACCGCGAGGGCCGGGCTGTCGTTGTCGGGGCGCCAGGCCGCGTACACCTCGACACAGTCCTCCGGGATCTCCGCCACCGGCAGGAACCGCAGGTTGCGAAGGGTGATCGCGGACGCGGAGGCGGGCACAAGAGCGACCCCGAGACCCGCGTCCACTAAGGCGAGCACGCTGTTCACCTGGGTCACGTGCTGGGCGTACGCGGGTTGCACGCCGGCCGACCGGAACGTGGAGACGACCAGGTCGTGGAAGTAGCGGGCCTCCACCGGCGAGTAGGTCACCACGCTCGACCGGCCGATGTCGACCAGCTCAGGGGCCCGGCCCAGCCGGGTCAGCGGGTGCCCGCGGGGCACCGCGAGCAGCAGCGACTCGGTGTGCACGAGCATCTGCTCCAGCGCCGCCCCGGGCGGCACGCCGCGGATCAGGCCGATGTCGATCTCCTCGGCCAGCAGCGCCTCGACCTGCCTGCCGGTGACCATCTCGCGGAGCACCCGGTGCACCTCGGGCAGCTGGTCGTCCAGGAACGTCACCCACGCGCCGAGCACGCTGAGCGCGGCGGTCGCGGTGAAGCCGACGCGCAGCGTGCCGCGCGAGCCGTGCGCCGCGCGCTGGGCCAGCAGCGGCGCCGCCGCGGCCAGCCTGAGCACGCGCCGGGCCTCGTCCAGGAAGACCCGGCCGGCCGGGGTCAGCTCGACCGAGCGTGAGGTGCGGATCAGCAGATCGACCCCGACCGCCCGCTCCAGCTTCTGCATCTGGCGGCTGAGCGGCGGCTGGGTCATCCGCAGCCGCTCTGCGGCCCGGCCGAAGTTGCGCTCCTCGGCGACCGCGACGAACCCCCGGAGCTGATCCAGACTGAACATCGTTCCTCCCGCGTTATGCAGTCTGGGTATCAAACCATGCTCTGTGTGTCTTGGACAGGTATCGCAGTAAACGCCTACCGTCGTGGCACCAATTGCCTCGGATCTGGAGCCCTCATGACGACGTTCTCGCCCACCCAGCTACGCGACACGCTGGGTTCCGGGCTGCTCTGCTTCCCGGTCACGCACATGACCGCGGAGCTGACCTTCGACGAGCCCGCGTTCCGCTCGCACCTGCGGTGGCTTGCGGCCTACGACGCTCGCGGGGTGTTCCCGGCCGGCGGTACCGGCGAGTTCTTCTGTCACACCCCGGCCGAGGTCGGGCAGATCGTGCGCGCGGCGGTGGCCGAGGCCAAGCCGGGCGTGCCGGTGCTCGCCCCGGCCGGGTACGGCACCTCGCTCGCGGTGGAGATGGCCCGCGACGGCGAGCGGGCGGGCGCGGACGGCATCTTCCTGCTGCCGCCGTACCTCACCGAACTGGACCAGGAAGGACTCAAGGAGCACGTGCGCGCGGTCTGCCGCGCCACCTCGCTGGGCGTGGTCGTCTACCACCGGGCGAACGCCCGGTTCACCCCGAAGACCTTCATCGAGCTGGCCGAGGAGCTGCCGAACCTGATCGGCTTCAAGGACGGCGTCGGCGACGTCGACGTGGTCGCCCACCTCTACGCGGTGCTCGGCCCTCGGCTGGTCTACGTCGGCGGCCTGCCCACCGCGGAGACCTACGCGCTGCCCTACCTCGAGCTCGGCGCCACCACCTACTCCTCGGCGATCTTCAACTTCGCGCCGCAGTGGGCCAGCGACTTCTACGCCTCGGTGGTCAAGCGCGACCGTGACGACGTGTACGCCCGGATCCGTGACTTCGTCCTCCCGTACCTGGACATCCGCAACCGGCGCAGCGGATACGCGGTGTCGATCGTCAAGGCCGGCATGACCGCGGTCGGGCGAAGCGCCGGTCCGGTCCGCCCGCCGCTGTCCGACCTGACGCCTGCGGAACTGGCCGAGCTGACCGAGCTGATCGCGGCCACGGACTCGATCGAGCGGGTGGGCTGAGCATGTCCCCGACCGCCACCATCGGCCTCACCGGCGACCTGCTCGTCGGAGGCGGCGCCTACCGCGGCACGCACGGCGAGATCGCCGCGGTCGACCCGCGCACCGGGCGGGAACTGCAGCCGTCGTACGGCCTGGGCGGCCCCGAGGACGTGCGGCGGGCCGCCGAGCTGGCCGAGGCCGCCTTCGACACCTACCGGGAGACCACGCCCGCGGTCCGTGCCGGTTTCCTCACCGCCATCGCGGACGGCCTCGACGCGCTCGGCGACGAGCTGATCGCCCGGGTCACCGCCGAGACCGGCATCCCGGCCGCCCGGGTCACCGGCGAGCTGGCCCGCACCACCAACCAGCTGCGGCTGTTCGCGGACGTGGTGCGCGACGGCGGCTGGCTGGGCGCGCGGATCGACCCGGCGCTGCCGGAGCGTACGCCGCTGCCCCGCCCCGACATCCGCCGCCGGCTGGTTCCGGTCGGTCCGGTCGCGGTCTTCTCGGCCAGTAACTTCCCGCTCGCGTTCTCGGTGGCCGGTGGCGACACCGCGTCCGCGTTGGCGGCCGGCGCCCCGGTGATCGTGAAGGCGCACAGCTCGCACCCGGGCACCTCCGAGCTGGTCGGCCGGGTGATCCAGCGCGCGGTCGCCGACCACGGCCTGCCCGAGGGGGTCTTCTCCCTCCTCTTCGGCACCGGCCGCGAGGTGGGCATCGCGCTGGTGACCGACCCGCGGATCAAGGCGGTCGGCTTCACCGGCTCGCGCAGCGGCGGCCTCGCCCTGGTCGCCGCCGCCCAGGCCCGGCCCGAGCCGATCCCGGTGTACGCGGAGATGTCCAGCGTCAACCCGGTGATCGTGCTGCCCGCCGCCCTGCGCGGCCGGGGCGCCGAGATCGGCCGGGCGCTGGTCGCCTCGATGACCGTCGGCCAGGGGCAGCTGTGCACCAGTCCTGGCCTGGTCTTCGCGGTCGATGGGCCGGGCGTGGCGGAGTTCGTGGCCGCGGCCGCCGAGGCGCTGCGTGCGGTTCCGGCCGCGCCCATGCTCTCGGCCGGGATCCAGCAGGCGTTCGCGGAGGGCGTCGAGCGGTTGCGGAGCGCGACCGGCGTGGAGATCGCCGCCGCCGGGGAGGCAGGTGACGGGATCGCCGCGCCAGGGCAGGCCCACCTCTTCCGGACCACGAACGCCGAACTCCGCGACAACCCGGCGCTGCAGGAGGAGGTGTTCGGGGCCAGCTCGCTGATCGTCACGGTGAACTCGGCGGACGAGTTGCGGGACACCGTGGCGGGCCTGGAGGGTCAGCTCACCCTGACGCTGCACGCGGACGACGCGGATCTGGAGGTGGCTCGCGCGCTGCTGCCGCTCCTGGAGCGCAAGGCTGGGCGGATCGTCGTGAACGGCTGGCCGACCGGCGTCGAGGTCGGGCACGCGATGGTGCATGGCGGGCCGTTCCCGGCGACCTCCGATTCGCGTACCACCTCGGTCGGCACCGCCGCGATTGAGCGGTTCCTGCGGCCGGTGGCGTACCAGAACCTGCCCGCTGGACTGCTGCCGGCTGGACTCGACGATGGCCGCTGAGACGCCACGGGTCACCGGGATGCGCGTTGTGCCCGTCGCGGGGCACGACAGCATGCTGCTGAACCTGAGCGGTGCGCACGGGCCGTACTTCACCCGGACAATCGTGGTGCTCTCCGCCTCCGACGGCAGCACCGGGGTCGGCGAGGTGCCCGGCGGCGAGGAGATCACGCGCACCCTCGAGGAGTCCCGGGACCTGGTGGTCGGCCAGCCGATCGGGGCATACCTGAGCGTGCTCGGCGCGGTGCGTACCCGGTTCGCGGACCATGACGCGGGCGGCCGCGGCCCGCAGACGTTCGACCTGCGCACCACGGTGCACGTGGCGACCGCCCTGGAGGCCGCGCTGCTCGACCTGCTCGGCAAGCACCTCGGGGTGCCGGTCTGCGACCTGCTCGGCGACGGGCGGCAGCGGGACCGCGTGCGCACCCTCGGTTATCTGTTCTTCGTGGGCGACCGCACGGCCACCGACCTGCCCTATCGTGCCGGGGACGGACCGGACGCGTGGACCCGGCTGCGCGACGAGCCGGCGCTCACCCCGGAGGCGGTGGTCGCGCTGGCCGAGGCCGCACGGGAGCGGTACGGCTTCGCGGACTTCAAGCTCAAGGGCGGCGTGCTGCCGGGTGAGGACGAGGTCGCCGCGGTCACGGCGCTGAAGGCGCGGTTCCCGGACGCGCGGATCACGCTGGATCCGAACGGCGGCTGGCCGCTGGCCGACGCGATCCGGCACGGGCTGGCGATGCGCGGCGTGGTGGCCTACGCCGAGGACCCGTGCGGCGCCGAGCGGGGCTTCTCCGGCCGGGAGGTGATGGCCGAGTTCCGCCGCGCCACCGGCCTGCCGACGGCCACCAACATGATCGCCACCGACTGGCGCGAGCTGGGCCACGCGATCCGCGCCGGCGCGGTCGACATCCCGCTGGCCGACCCGCACTTCTGGGGCATGCAGGCCTCGGTCCGGGTCGCCCAGCTGTGCGATGCCTGGGGGCTGACCTGGGGCTCGCACTCGAACAACCACTTCGACATCTCGCTGGCGATGTTCACCCACGTGGCGGCGGCCGCGCCCGGCGAGATCACCGCGATCGACACGCACTGGATCTGGCAGGACGGCCAGCGCCTCACCCGCGCGCCGCTGGAGATCAGGGGCGGCTACCTGGACGTGCCCACCGCCGGTGGTCTCGGCGTCGACCTCGACGAGGACCGGCTGGCTGAGGCGCACGAGCTGTACCGCGCCCAGGGGCTGGGCGGTCGCGATGACGCGGTGGCGATGCAATACCTTGTGCCCGGCTGGTCCTTCCACCCCAAACAACCCGCCCTGGTCCGATGATCCGGAGGTACGCATGACTGTGCTGCAGGTCGGCCCGCTGATGCCGTTCCTGGAGGCCGACCTGCGCGAGCTCTACGCCGCGCCGCGGCTGCCGGACCCACCGGATTCCTTTCTCGACGGCCCCGGCGCCCAGGTCGAGATCGTGGTCACCTCCGGCCGGACGGGCGTGGACGCCGACCTGATGCGGCGGCTGCCCGCGTTGCGCGCGATCGTCAACTTCGGCGCCGGATACGACACCACCGACGTGGCCGAGGCCGCCCGCCGCGGCATCGCGGTGGCGAACACCCCGGACGTGCTCGACGACTGCGTGGCGGACACCGCGCTCGGGCTGATCATCGACGTGATGCGCGGGCTGAGCGCCTCCGACCGGTACGTGCGCCGGGGCGACTGGGCGGCGGGCGGCAACTACCCGCTGGCGCGGAAGGTGAGCGGGGCCCGGGTGGGGATCCTCGGCCTGGGCCGGATCGGGCTCGCGATCGCCCGGCGGCTGGAGGGCTTCGACTGCGTGATCTCCTACCACAACCGGCGGCGCCGGGACGTGCCCTACCGCTACGTGAGCACGCCGGTCGAGCTGGCCGCCGAGACGGACGTGCTGGTGGTGGCGGTGTCCGGCGGCCCGCAGACGCAGCACCTGGTGTCCGCCGAGGTGATCGCCGCGCTGGGCCCGGACGGCTTCCTGGTGAACGTCGCCCGCGGCTCGGTGGTGGACGAGCCGGCGCTGGTCGCCGCGCTGGTGGCGGGCCGGCTCGGCGGCGCAGGCCTTGACGCGTTCACGGACGAGCCGCACGTCCCGGCCGGCCTGCTCGCGCTGGACCGGGTGGTGCTGACCCCGCACCTGGCCAGCGGCACCACCGAGACCCGGCGCGCGATGGCCGACCTGGTGCTGGCGAACGTGGCGCAGTTCCGCAAGAACGGCACGCTGGTGACGCCGGTCGTTTAGATCATGACGTGCTGTTCGGGGTGGCCGACGAAGCTGAACTGGGCGTTGCGGGTGAGTTTGTAGTCGGCGGCCTGCCAGGTGTGAGCGGAGGCGTCCGAGCCGCGCATGTAGACGAAGTTGAAGCGGTCCGCGGAGTAGATGCGGATGCCGTCCTCTTTGAGCCGGCGGACCAGGCGGGTGTCCTCGCCCGCGTTGACCGGTTCGAAGGGGATCGAGCGGAGCAGGTCGGCCTTGGCGAGGATGGTGGCGCCCTGGACCAGATGGGCGTAGCGGTGTTCCAGGCCGGGGAGGCGGTAGACCGTCTCGTTGCGGTCGGGGAAATAGGTGTAGTGCGCGCCCTTGCCGACCATTTCGGCTTCTGAGTAGTCGAAGGAGCGGACCAGGTCGGAGAGGTAGTGCTCGCCGTAGAGGTTGTCGTCGTCCATCTTGGCGATGAGCTCGCCGTCGGCGTGGGCGATGCCGTGGTTGAGGACCTCGCCGAGGGTGAAGGCGGGGGGCGCGGTCAGGACCTTCACCGCGGGGATTCCGGCGGCGAGGGCCTTGTCGCGGATGACGCTGGGGTCTTCGGAGAGGCCGTGCAGGACCAGGACGAGCTCCAGGTCGCGGTGGCGCTGCCGGGCGACCTGGCTGATCGCGTGTTCGAGCTGGCCGGCCCGGTTGGTGGGGAGGACGACGGAGATCGAGTGCGAGCGGGCCACCACCGGGCGGCCGACGGCGCCCAGGATCTGGTCGACGCGGTGGGAGAAGAGGTGCTTGTCGAAGACTTCGCGCATGGCGAGGTGGCCCTGGCGGGCGCGGAGCTCGGGGCTGTTGATCAGGTAGAGGGCCCGGTTGTACGCCTCTTCCTGCGAGTGCGCGACCGGGATGAGATCCCCGAACGTCTCCTCGATCGCCCGTGACCAGCCGGAGAGCACGGTGGTCCCCGAAGCGGACAGTTCGAAGACGCGGCGCGCGCACATGGTCGGTGAGTCGATCACCGAGTTCACGTTCAGGAAGACCTTGTACATCTTGTACGCGGCGAGCATCTGCTCGTAGGGAAGCTCGCCCACGATGTGCGGCCGGTACTCCTCCGGCCACGCGTACTTGTCGGCGACCGTCCCGTTACGAGCGAAGATGTGCAGCCCGAGCTCCCGCGCCGGAGCCAGAATGGTCTCCATCTGCTCGCGGCGTTCCGGGTGTTTGTCCCGGAAGTACATGCCGCCGAACACGATGTCGTACATCCGGCCCTGCTTGGTCTGGATCGGGTTGTGAATCCGCGGCTGCGCCGCGAACTGCAACACATCCACCCGATCATGACCCAGGATTTCCCGATATTTCGGGATCATGTCGCCGTCGCACGTGTACACGTGGTCGAACAACTTCGCCGTATCGATGAAGAAGTCGAAGTTCGGCGGGTCCTCCTTGTTCCAGAAGACCGACGGAATCCCTTCCGCCCGGCACCATGCGAGCAGGTCGCGGAGTTCCTGCTTCGGGGCGTTCGTCCCCGTCATCTGGTAGCGCCAGCGCCCCTGGTTCCCATGCCATGCCGACTCGCAGAACAGCAGATCGGGCCGCTTCTCCGCGAAGATCTCCGGCCAGTCCGCGAGCCCGAACTCGATCTGATCCCACTCGTACTGGAAGGCCATCCGGGAGAAGTCGTCCAGGATGACCGCCACCTTGAGATCCGGACGCGTCATCACCCCTTCCGGCCACTGCAACGTCGGGATCTTGACCTCGGGCCCTTTCAGCTCCGCCTGCGCCGCCGCCTCGACCACGGAAATAGGCGCCTTCGGGCTCTTCCGCCCCTTCATCGCCTTCGACAGATCCCGCGGGAGCCGTACGAACTTGGCGGGCTTCGCCGCACCCGTCAGCGCCTGAGCGACCCGGAACGGCCGCTGCGTCTGGGTGGCCTTGAGCTTCCAGATCGCGTATTCCGCCCGCGCCTCCTGGGTGGCGAGCTTTTTCTCCAGCTCCCGGATCCGCTGCTCGTAGCGCTCGACGACCTTACGTTCCTCGGGCAGCCAGTTCACCGGCCCGAGCCGCTGGAACCGCGGCTCGTCGAAGGTCTCGTCGCTCTCAGCCATGCTTCAGCCCTTGCGTAGGTCGTCGTGATCAGCCATGGTACGGCGGAAGCCGTGGTCATTTGTGAGTTTTGTACGGCTTAGCCGACTGTTCCCCGCGCGGCAGGGGAGAGGTTCTCTCCGCGCAACCACGCTGCGACCACCCGCGCGATCCGCAGCCCCGACTTCCCGTCCCACAACACCGGCAACTCCTCGCTCGGCGTCGAAGCCCCGTCGACCAGGGCCTGAGCGGCGGCGGCCGGCAGCTGCGCCGGAGTCACCAGGCGGTTCGTGCCGTGCGTCACCGTGATCGGCCGCTCGGTGTTGGGCCGGATGGTCAGGCAGGGCACGCCCAGCATGGTCGTCTCCTCCTGTACTCCGCCGGAGTCGGTCAGCACCAGCGCCGCGCCGCGCACCAGCGACAGGAAGTCCACATACCCGAGCGGCTCGACGATCTTCAGGGCGGGCCCGTCCACCAGACCGGCCTCCGCCAGCCGCTGCCGTCCGCGCGGGTGCAGCGGCACGATCACCGGCACGTGTTCCGCGACCCCGAGCACCGCGTCCACGAGTTCCTTGGCGGAGGCGGGATCGTCCACGTTCGCGGGCCGGTGCAACGTTCCCACCGCATAGCGGCCGGATAGCCCGAGCCGTTCCTGTACGGGCGCGGGGTCCAGCTTCGGCAGCGCCGAGAAGAGGCTGTCGATCATCGGATTCCCGACCAGATGCACCTTCGACGGGGAAACGCCCTCATGCGCCAGGTGCGACAGAGCGTCCGGCGAGGTGCAGAACAGGATGTCGGCCAGCGCGTCGGTGACGATCCGGTTGACCTCCTCCGGCATGCTCCGGTCGAAGGAGCGCAGCCCGGCCTCCACGTGCGCGGTCGGGATGCCGAGCTTGGCGCAGACCAGGATCGCGGCCAGCGTGGAGTTCACGTCGCCGTAGACGATCACCAGGCCGGGCTGCTCGCGGAGCATGACCTCTTCGAGACCGGTCAGCAGCGTCGCGGTCTGCTGCGCGTGCGTTCCGGAGCCGACGGCCAGGTTGGCGAGCGGCTCGGGCAGGTTCAGGTCGACGAAGAACACGTCGGACATCAGCGCGTCGTAGTGCTGGCCGGTGTGGATCAGACCCTGCCGTACCCCCAGCTCGGCCAGACCGGATATGACCGGTGCGGCCTTGACGAAGTTGGGCCGAGCGCCCAGAACATGCAGGACGAGGGTGTCATTTAGCTGCGAATCCCTCAATGACCTTGCCTTTCTTCTGGGACTGGGGCAAACGTTGCCTATGGTACGGTCACGCCGTGGTAAGCGAGGCCAACAAGCCAACGAAGGTGTCCGCCAAGAAGGCGAAGGCCGGTGTGGGTGGACTTCTGCGGGGATTCGTGAAGAATCCCGTGATCGTGTCGCGAATCGTGGTGGGCAAGGTCAAGTCGGATCCCATGCGGGTCGCCCAAGCCGCCGCGGACGCCATGCCGGCCCGGATGCGGCCCCTCGTGGGCCGGATCGCCTGGCCGGTCGCCCGGTATGCCCGGGTCACGATCCGGAAGATCGTTCGCCGGATGGCCGACGGACCGCTCGAAGCGGCCAAGGTCCACTGGGAGGGCGGGCGGATCACCAAGGCCATCGAGGTGCTGCAGCCGCACACCCGGTGGCCGTTCATCCGCCGCAGGATCGCCTACTACGAGGGCGAGCTGGCCGCGATCGGCAGCGATCCCATTCCGCCCAAGGCCAAGGTGATCATGGGCGAGCGGGTGCCGGGGCGGGTGCTGCACATCGTGACCAACGCCTTGCCGTACACGCAGGCGGGGTACACGGTGCGAACCCACCGGATCGTCACCGCGCAGCTGGCGGCGGGGCTCGATCCGCATGTCGTGACCAGCTGGGGCTGGCCGATGTTGCAAGGCCACACCGACGCGACGCCGTACGACGAGATCGACGGGATCCCCTACCGGCGGCTGCTGCCCAGCGGCGAGGTGCCGAACGAGAGCCGGGGCCGCATGATCCGCGGCGCCGCGGACGTGACCGAGCTGGTCCGGCAGCTGCGCCCGCAGGTGCTGCACGCGGCCACCGACCACCGCAACGGTTCGGTCGCGCTCGCCGTGCGCGAGCGCACGAACACCCCGTTCGTCTACGAAGTGCGCGGCTTCCTCGAGGAGACCTGGACCTCCAGGGACCCCAGACGCATCGGCAGCGAGCGGCACCTGCTCCAGAAGGAGCGCGAGGCGCACATCATGCGCTCCGCCGACGCCGTGGTCACGCTGGCCGAGACCATGGTCACCGAGATCCTCGACCGCGGCGTGCCCCGCGAGCGGATCTACCTGGCCCCGAACGCGGTGGACGACAGCCTGCTCACCGCCTCCTACGACGGCCAGGCCCTGCGCCACGAGTACGGCATCCGCGACGACGAGATCGTGGTCGGCTCGGTGTCCAGCATCGTCGGGTACGAGGGTTTCGCCACCCTGCTGAGCGCGGCCGCGCTGCTGAAGGCCCAGGGCACGCCCGTCCGGGTCCTGATCGTCGGCGACGGCGCTGAACGGCCCGCGCTGCTCCAGCAGGTGGACAAGCTCGGCATCGGCGACATATCCCTGCTACCCGGGCGAGTCGGGCCTGAGGAAGCACTCCAGGCTCAGGCGGCCATCGACATCTTCGTCTGCCCGCGCGACGATCTTCGCGTCACCCGGCTGGTCACCCCGCTGAAGCCGGTCGAAGCGATGGCACTGGGCAAACCGGTCGTGCTCAGCGACCTTCCCGCGCTGTCCGAATTGGTGGGCTCCGACGGTGCGGGCCTGCTGGTGAAGCCGGAGAGCCCCGAAGAGCTGGCCAAAGCCCTCGCCGAACTGCGGGACGACCCGGACCGGCGGCGCAGAATGGGCGAAGCCGGTCGCGCAGAAGTTGCCGCAAAACGGACGTGGAGCAGCCTCGCAAAGACCTATCGTGACATTTACGAATCGATCGCCAGCAAGTGAGTTCCACCGAAGAGGCCGGATCTGGTGCATCAGGCATCCTTGGTGCCGAGTTGAGATAGCCTTTGCGACCATGAAGTGTTGTTCCCGCTCCCAGGCCTCATCGTGACCCGCTTCGATCTCACGATCATCGGATTGGGCTACGTAGGCATGCCGCTGGCCAAGGAGGCCACCGCGGCCGGCTTGACCGTGGCCGGGCTCGACGTGGACCCCCGCAAGGTGGACGCGCTCAACGCGGGCAGGTCGTACATCGACGACCTGACGGACGCCGACCTCGACGGCATGATCGGCAGCGGCTTCACGGCCACGCTGGACCCGTCGGTGCTGTCGGAGTCGGCCACGATCGTGATCTGCGTGCCGACGCCGCTGGATGAGGACCACCGCCCGGACCTCTCCGCCGTCGAAGGAGCCACCGCCACCGTCGCCGCCCACCTGCGGTCCGGCACGCTGGTGGTGCTCGAGTCGACCACCTGGCCGGGCACGACCGACGAGGTGGCGCGCCCGATCCTCGAGAAGTCGGGTCTGGTGGCTGGGGCCGACTTCCACCTGGCGTTCTCGCCGGAGCGGATCGACCCGGGCAACACCAAGTACGGGCTGCGGAACACCCCCAAGGTCGTCGGCGGGTTCACGCCCGCCTGCCGGGAGCGGGCCGAGGCCTTCTACTCGCAGTTCATCGAGCGGGTCGTGCCGGTCAGCGGCACCCGCGAGGCCGAGATGGCCAAGCTGCTGGAGAACACCTACAGGCACGTCAACATCGCGCTCGTGAACGAGATGGCGATCTTCTGCGACGAGCTCGGGGTGGACCTCTGGGAGTCCATCGAGGCGGCGGCCACCAAGCCGTTCGGGTTCCAGAAGTTCCTGCCTGGGCCGGGCGTCGGCGGGCACTGCATTCCGGTGGATCCGTCGTATCTGTCGTATACGGTGCGCAAGCTCGGGTACCCGTTCCGGTTCGTGGAGCTGGCGCAGGAGATCAACGAGCGCATGCCGTCGTATGTGGTGGCGCGGGTGCAGCGGCTGCTGAACCGGCATCGTAAGCCGGTCAACGGGTCGAAGGTGCTGCTGCTCGGCGTGACGTACAAACCGGATATCGCCGATGAGCGGGAGACGCCCGCGATCCCGGTCGCGGAGGCGCTGCTCGATCTCGGCGCGGATCTGTCGTTCTGCGATCCGCATGTGCGCGAATGGTCGGTGGAGGGCACCCCGGTGGCCCGGAAGGACGATCTCGCCACCGCTATCGCGGAGGCGGACGTGACCGTGCTGCTGCAGCAGCACTCCGCGTTCGATCTGGAACTGATCGAGCGGCAGGGCGTCCTGGTGCTCGACACTCGTGGCGTGCTCGCCACGAGCGAACGCGTCGAGCGGCTGTAGGGAGGCCTGGCGCGTGCACGTGCTCGTCATGACGGTGGTGCATCACCCCGAGGACGCCCGGATCCTGCACCGGCAGATCCGGGCCCTTGTCGACGCCGGTCATGAGGTCACGTACGCGGCGCCGTACACAGCGCGCGGAGTCGTTCCCCGGTCCTGGGTGACCGGCGTGGACCTGCCGCGAGCCGCGGAGCGGCGGCGGGTGACCGCGGTGCGGGCGGCCAGGCAGCTGTTCAAGAGCATGCGCGGAAAGGTCGATCTGGCCTTAGTGCACGACCCGGAGCTGCTGTTCGCGGTGGCCGGGGTGCGCAACCGGCCGCCGGTCGTCTGGGACGTGCACGAGGACACCCCGGCGACCCTGTCGCTGAAACCGTGGCTGCCCGCGTTCCTGCGCCCCCCGACCCGCTTCCTGGCCCGCCTGCTCGAAGGTACGGCGGAGCGCCACCTGCACCTGCTGCTGGCCGAGACCGCCTACGCGGGCCGGTTCCGGCAGGCGCACCTGGTGGTGCCGAACGAGACCTGGGTGCCGGACAATGTCAGCGCGCCCGGCGACGACCGGGTCGTCTACCTGGGCTGGCTCTCGGAGGCGCGCGGCGTCCGGGAGGCGGTCGAGGTCGCGCGGCTGCTGCGGCCGCATCGGGTGGCGGTCGAGCTGATCGGATACGCCGACCCGCAGACCCGTCCGGTGCTGGCCGGCGCCGTCGAGGAGGGCCTGCTGGAATGGCGGGACTTCATGCCGAACGACGAGGCGCTGAAGCGGCTGGACGGGGCGCTGGCCGGGCTTTCGCTGCTGCATGACGAGCCGAACTACCGGCACTCCATGCCCACGAAGATCGTGGAGTACATGGCACACGGCATACCGGTGATAACGACACCCTCGCCCCGGGCCGTCGAGCTCGTGGAGCGTTACCAGAGCGGCATGGTCGTGCCCTGGCAGGATCCGCAGGCGGTCGCCAAGGCGGTGCTGTCGCTGCGGGACAACACCGAGGAACGACGGGGAGCGGGCGCGCGCGGATACGCCGCCGCCCGGGCCAATCATCACTGGCCGAACTCGGCCCGTCGGTTCGTCGCCCAGCTAGAAGCGTGGGCAGGCGTCAGGCGTTAGTGTCCTAAAAAGCCGAATATGTCAGGGGTGACGGTTTGCGTTGGCTGGCTCTGATCTTGGGCGTCGCGATTCTCGGCGGTGTCGCGTCCGTCGTGGTCGCGCTCAACGAGCCGGAACCTCGCGCCTCGAACGTGGGCAACAGCGCGCCCTCCTCGCCAAAGCCGAGCGAGTCGGTGAAGGAGAACGAATTCACCGATCCGTGTGGAACGTTCGACACGAATGTGACGACGCCGTATTCGATTACGGGGTACTGGATTCTCCCCACGACGGATCGGTGTAACTGGCGGCGGCAGCTGGAGGCCATCCACCATTTGGGCGGCGACACCGTGGTCCGGATCGGGTTCGGGCTCTCGCCGCGGCAGGTCAGCGCCGAGGGGTGGATTCTCGACCAGGTCACCGCTGAGGGCAAGGATCCGCTGGCGGACAAGCGGTATGCGTTCTGCGTTGAAAACAGCGTGCCTTGCGCGAAGGCGGCTGAAAACGACCTGAAGGCGGCGAATCCGGAAAATCGCATCAGCTGGAACTTCACTTATCGCACGGATGAGCAGTATGGGGACGGGGTGTTCCGGTGCCCGTCGATGGAACGCAAGATCGTGATCGGGGACAAGGTCTTCTACCGCCTGCTCGCGTCCGAGGATGGATCTGACGACGCGACCTGCGACTTTACGTCCAAGGGCAAGGCTTACCATCTGATTCTGGTGTCCGCGGGGGCGACCGACAGCCTGACCGAGCTGCTCGATCTGGGCGATCGGTTCGGGATCAAGGTCTTCCCGGCCCTGCCGCTGGCGCCGCGTGATCCGACCGGGACGACGAGGGCGAATCCCCGGCATGTCGGTACGCTCACGACTTTGACCCGGCGAATTCTCCAGGATTACGGCGACCGGCACGCCGGGCGGGAGTCGCTTGGGGGGGTCTACCAGCCGTTTGAGTTACAAATCCGGGATTGGGCTGAGCCGGAGAACGTGCCGACGCTCCAGGTGTACGCGGAGCAGCATCGGATCGTGGAGCAGGAATTGCCGGGGAAGCCGATCCTGGTGAGTCCGTATCTGGACGCGCGGCGGCGGGTGGGGTACACCTCGACGCCGAAGCAGGTGAAGAATGGGTTCAAGGCGCTGGCCAGGACCGGGGTGGGGATCATCGCGCCGCAGGACGGCCGGGGGACGGGCAAGGGCGGATTATTCTGGCCCAACTGGAAGAACCAGCCGGTCGATGAGCGGTTGAAGCCGGTGGTGGGGGAAAGCACGTACAACACCGCTTACTACGGGGGAACGCGCGAGTACTACCGGGAGATGTCGGAGGCTCGTAAGGAGCTTCTGGGGGAGGGCGTCGAGGTCCAGCTGTGGGCCAACGTCGAGTCGTTCGAACCGTCGGCCACGGAGCGGTGTGGGACGCAGGGGTCCCGGGGGCGTACGGACAAGCCTCGGATGGACACGGCGGTGACGCTCGTGGGGCCGTACGTGTCGAAGATCATTTCGTATATGTGGACGGATTTTTATACCTGTGGGTCTCCGTCGCTCTCTGAGGAGATTGCCCGGGACTGGGATCGGCCGGTGGCGATCCAGGCGGTGCGGGAAGAGCGACAGATCCAGGATGGTCTGGAAATTCGGGGCTACCACATGCAGGACACCAAGGTCACGTTGAGCTGGTCCGGTTTGGAGACCCCGCGCGTGGTCGACGCGGCCACCGTCGGCTGGTTCGACGGCAGCCCGATGGCGGATCTGCCCAGCACGGTCGGGCGCGTCTGGATCCCCGTGGACTGGGAGTCGGTGCCCAAGGACACGTGGGTCCGCGTCGAGGTCACCTCCGCCGACGGACGCAAGGCGGCCGAGCCTGTTTACTACCGCCACGAGTGATCCATTCAGCGTGTAACGTGCCTGACATGGTCCCGCGTATTCCCGTCAGCGTGGATCTCGTTGTGCTCACCGTGCGGTTTCAGCAGCTGAGTGCCCTGGTGTGGCGGCGGGATCGTGCGCCATATAACGACTTGTGGGCGTTGTCGGGTGGGTTCATTCAGCTGGAGGAGGACCTGCCCGCGGCGGCCGCCCGAGTGCTGGCTGAGCGGGCCGGGTTGCCTGGGGCTCCGGTGCATCTGGAGCAGCTCAAGACGTATGGGTATCCGGATCGGGATCCTCGGCAGCGTGTGGTGAGTGTGGCGTATCTGGGGTTGGCTCCGGATTTGCCGGCTTCGACTGAGGCGCATATGAGCTGGCAGGCGGTGTCGTCGTTGACGGCGATGGCGTTCGATCATCGGCGGATCGTGCTGGATGGGATCGAGCGGGCTCGGGCCAAGCTGGAGTACACCTCGTTGGGGGCGGCGTTCTGCCCGGAGGAGTTCACGGTGGCGGAACTGCGGCGGGTGTATGAGATCGTGTGGGGGCGGCAGCTTGATCCTCGTAACTTCCATCGGAAGGTGACGAAGACCGAGGGGTTCCTGATCCCGACGGGGCGGACGACGACGCGGGATGGGGGGCGTCCGGCCATGCTCTACCGGCGCGGACCTGCGGTGTTGTTGCATCCGCCGATGTTGCGGGTGTGACGTCCGTGCCCGAATGAGGCGGAATGTGATTTCCCAGGGTTTTCTCAGGATATATTCGCCCCTGTGCTGATCTCTGCGCCTCCGGCTGGGTCTCCGTCGGCGTCTCCGTCCTCGGCGGCCATCGCGGAAACCGTTGAACCCCCGGTTCGCCAGCGGCTGCGTGTGCTTGATCTGCTGCGGTTTGTCGCGGCGCTTGGGGTGGTTCTGTTTCACTTCGTGGAGACGCGGGCGTGGGGGACTCCCAACGCGTTTCCGGGGTTGAGCGCGGTCAGCGTCTTCGGGGCGTACGGCGTGCGGTTGTTCTTCATGATCAGCGGGTTTGTAATCCTGATGAGTGCGTGGGGGCGGACCACGGGGGAGTTCGCGGCTTCGCGGATTGCGCGGTTGTATCCGGCGTACTGGGCGAGTGTGATCGTGCTGGGGGCGCTCGCGCTGGCGGGGTGGATCACTGATCATCGGCCGACGTTGTCGGAGCTGCTGGCTAATCTGACCATGCTTCAGCATGGGATGAAGATTCGTGATCTTGAGATCGTGTACTGGACGCTCTGGCAGGAGCTTGTCTTCTACGTGATGATCGGGTGTTTCGCGGCGGTTGGGATCACTTATCGGCGTTGCTTGGGGTTCATGGCCGGGTGGGTGTTTCTGCTGCTGGTGGGGGAGCGGCTGGATATCAGCGTGCTCAAGGTGGTGTTGGTGCAGTTCAGCGCGCCGTACTTCATTGGGGGGATGGCGCTGTTCCTGATCTACCGGTTTGGTGGGTCGTTGCTGCCTTGGCTGTTCGTGGGGGTGGCGTGGACCATCGGGCTGATTCAGGCGCTGGGGGAGCGTCCGCCGGCGGTGGTCAGGTTCGGGGAGGCGCTGGGGTCGGCGCTGGTCGTCGGGGTGATCTCCCTGATCTTCCTGGTGATGATCCTGGTGGCCATGGGGAAGCTGGAGGGGTTGGACTGGAAGTGGTTCACGGTGCTGGGAGCGTTGACGTATCCGCTGTACCTGTTCCATCACCATGTCGGGTTTCTGTTGATCCAGTGGTTGCATCCGGTTCTGGGGAATCGGGTGACGTTGCCGCTGGTGGTGGGGGTTGTGCTCGGGGTGGCGTGGCTGGTCTATCGGCTGGTGGAGGTGCCGTTGCAGCCGCGGCTGAAGTCAGCGCTGGCCCGCTCACTTCGGGCCGACGCCTAGTCGCTTCGTCTGAGCGTTGTTGCCACTCGTTGAAAACGGACAGTTCTGTTCTCTGAAATTCCCAGGTAGGCGACCCGCCGGAGAACGATCCTCCGCTGAAGGGGCACGTCATCAGGGAGCGGGCGCACCAACTCGATTTGCTCCGGCGATGGCAGGATTGGTTCGACCTCCGGCTCGCTCAGTCGAACCAGAAGTACTTCCAGTGCGGCACCGCCGAATCGTGCACCTCGTACCAGCCCTGGTTCGCCTTGAGCTGCTCCGGCGACCAGAGCAGGATCCAGCTGTCGTGACTGGCCATGATCTGCTCATCGAGCCGGTTATACATCACGATTTCCCGCGTGCCGAAATTGTCGATGAGGAATCTCGGCTGCTCGAAATACAGGTTGTAGGCCGAGCCGGTCAGCGCGTAGTGATACTCGCCGACCCCGATGACGGGCAATTTGTAGTCCTGATGAAGCGCCAGCAACGACGCCGGATAACTCCCGAACCGCGCCTTGTGCTCCTCAATCTCGTCGATCAGCTGTCCGTTGCCCGCGATCACCCGGCTCCTGCTGAACTCCGCCATCGGCACGGCCAGCACCACCTGCGCCACCACCAGCACCACCGGCAGCACCACGAGATACAGGGGTACCCGTACCCCGTTCAGCCTCGTTCTCCACAACGCCAGGACGATCCCCCACCCGGCGAGCACCACCACCCCGAGCGAGACACCCACTGATTCCGTTGCGGCCAGCGCCCCCGCCAGCACCACCAGCGACCCCATGATCATCCCTGCTAGCGCAAATCCGCGCCCCGCCTTCCCCCTCACTTCTTGAATCAGCCACGGCACCCCCACCGGCAGGAGGAGCAGCCCGGCCAAGCCGAAGACCTGCACCATGAGCGATAATGGCAGCGCCATCGCGTCATACGCGCCAGGCAGGTACGGTCGCACCATCACAAACACCAACACCGCCACCAAGCCGACCATCAGGGCCGCATGGCGGGCTATTCCGGCCACTTTCAGGGGCATGGCGGCAGAATAGCCGTCGGATACGCACAAGCCGTGCAGGGAATGCGCAAACAATGCGCAGATAACTCCGATCTTGCGAATTATCCCAGGCCTACGGCCGGCAACAGCGGAGTGACCGCTTCAACCTGTCTGTCTCCGTCTTGGGCTCCAGCTGCTGGATCGTCACCGCGGCCGTCCAGAGCCAGCAGGGTGCCGGAGGCCAGCCGGTCCCGCACGACGGGCAGCCGGGCCAGCTGGGTCGCCAGCCGAATCAGACGGAGGCGCCCGCCCCCGTCATCCCCGCCGGGGCGCGCAACCAGGTACCGGTCCGTGGGCGCCGCTGCCGGCACTCCTGGCCTCACCGGCCGCATGGACCCGTCCCACCCGCGCGGCGATCGCCGAGCTCAGCGACCTGGCAAACGCTGACCAATCTGCCCGCCCTGCGGAAGATCGGCTACACCGCCAACCGGCGCCCGCTGGGCGTCCAACGACTCAGTCACGACCCGATCCCCGGAGCCTGCGCCCTGCAACGCCACCTGCGACCCGATCATCCACCCCAACGGCACCCGCGTCGCCGGACTACGCCTCACCGACCCACACGCCCAAACCCTCCTGCACATCCTGCTCGTATTCCGGCGCGACCCCGGGTTCGCCAACCAGGACCTGCGCGACCTGCTCACCGAACTCCTCGGCAAACCAGTGGACGGGCCTGGATCGATCAGCCCCGGTCAGGCCACCTACGACCTGCGGCGGCTCCGCGAACACGGCCTCATCCAGAGCGTCCCGCACACCCACCGCTACCAGGTCACCGAGACCGGCCTGCGTCACGCGATGTTCCTGACCCGCATCCACGACCGGCTCCTGCTCATCGGACTCGCCGAACTCAACACTCCGGGCCCTGGCCGCACTACGCAAAGCCGACCGGGCCTACCAAGCCGCCATCGACCTCATCCGACACGCGGGAATCGCAGCATTACCCAGGCAACTATCGAACACGACCCAGAATCCAAGATCAGAAAACTTGATCCGATCTTCCCGGCTTCGCCGCTTCTAGCTTCTAGTTCTCAGCAGTGAGGCACCACCACAAACGGGCAAACCCGCAGGTCGGACCGGGTAGTAGCAGGTCAAACAGGACCCGACCGGCCATCCCTGAACAGCTTGTCTGCATGGGTGGGAGATCACACCGATCGAAGGCCGGGCCGAAGCCACGGTGCCGTCATTTCGCGTGAGTGACCACGGCGCTGTCGGGGCGGGCGGAGCCCGAGGGGAATCAAAAGGGCTGGGTGGGTGGGAGAATCACTTCTTTTTGGGCCAGACCTCGCCAGGGGCTAGCTTGCGGTCACCGAGCAGGGTTGAGATGGTCACGAACTTGTAGCCGCGCTTCTTGAGGGTCTTCAGGACGGCGGGCATCGCCTTGACGGTCTCGGGGACGATGTCGTGCAGAAGGATCACGCCGTTGCGCTTGGCCAGTTTGAGGGTCCGGGCGGTGATGATCTTCTGGTTTCTGGCCTGCCAGTCGAGGGTGGAGCCGGTCCACATGATCTGCGGCAGGCCGAGTTCGGCCATCCGCGCGCCGACTCGGGCGTTGGTGGCTCCGGACGGCGGGCGCATCATGGTCGGCCACAGACCGATGGTCTCGTGGATCACATCCTGGGTGCTGGTGATCTCAGCGACGATCTCCTCGTCCGAGAGCGTGGTCAGGCTGGGGTGATCCCACGTGTGGTTCCCGACCTCGTGCCCATCCTTGACCATGCGCTGCATCATCTCGGGACGGCTGGCGACCTTCCGGCCGAGCACAAAAAATGTCGCCTTGGCTTGATACTTCTTGAGGGTGTCCAGCAGCGCGGGGGTGTACGGCCAAGGGCCGTCGTCAAAGGTCAGCGCGATGCACTTGTATCGCTCGCAGTATGGCTTGGCCACCTGGGCGGTCGCCGGCGGCATGAGCAGGCCCGCAACGCATAAGGCGCAGATCGCGGCAATCGCGACCCGGGAAAATCGTGCAATCTTCGCATTTCGGACGCGGTTGGTCCTGTCCCGAGCGCTGCTCATAATCCTTGCGACTCTCGTGATCCTTGCGACCTTCGTGAGCCCGGCAACTCGGGCAACATCGGCAACTCTGACATTTCTGGCGATCAACCGCATGGTGCCGCATCTTAACGTTCGTCACCGTATGCGGTCGCATTGGCGATCTTTTCGGGATTTCCTTGCGTCTAATGACGTGGTGCGATTGGATCCGTACCGCTCTTGTTCGTGTCCGCGCGTCCCCACTGCTGATGGCTGGGAGAGACGGTGGAGTTTCGAGTACTGGGCCCCGTCGAGGTGTTGGACGGGGCGCGCAGCCTGCAGTTGGGGGGCCCGAAACCGCGCACGTTACTGGCCGCTCTCCTGCTGGAATCCGGGCGAGTCGTCTCGGTGGACCGGCTCATCGACATCCTGTGGCCGCTGTCGCCTCCAGGCAGCGCGCCCGCGCTCATCCAGACGTACGTATCAGCGTTGCGCAAGGAGTTGCTCGCCGCCGGTCGGGGCGAGGTGATCGAGACGCGGGCACCGGGTTATGTCGTCCGTACGCGGCCTGGAGAACTGGATTCTGAGCAGTTTGAGGCACTTGTCGCGGAGGGGCGGCGTCGGGCGGCTGCGGGGGATCTGGAGGGCGCCAGCGGCTCGTTCGTGGCGGCGCTCGGATTGTGGCGCGGGGAGGCTCTTGGGGGCCTTGGGGAAGCGTTGCGGACCGAGGCCACCCGCCTGGAGGAGATGCGCCTCTCGGCCATCGAGGAGCGAATCACCACCGATCTGGCCAGGAACGCCGAATCCGAGATCGTGGCCGAACTCCGCTCACTGGTCGGCGAACACCCCACCCGCGAACGAC
Source organism: Acrocarpospora pleiomorpha (assembly GCF_009687885.1). GTDB lineage: Bacteria > Actinomycetota > Actinomycetes > Streptosporangiales > Streptosporangiaceae > Acrocarpospora > Acrocarpospora pleiomorpha. Next base: position 2,660 of record NZ_BLAF01000039.1, on the reverse strand, counting down.
TACGCGGCCAACTGATGATCGCCCTCTACCGCCTCGGCATGCAGGCCGAAGCCCTGACCATCTTCCAACGCGGCCGCGATCTCCTCGTCGAAGAACTCGGCATCGAACCCGGCCCAGAACTCCGCGCCATCCACGAGGCTGTCCTCCGCGCCGACGACACCACCCTCGGCTGGACCAGCATCTCCCGCCCGGACTCGACATCCCGAACCGGCACCTCCGACCAACGACTTCGACTGCGGGACCCCCACCTCAGATTGCCCAACCCACGACATGAGGTTCAGGACCTCGGGTTCGGTGGGCCGGACTCCCGGGCCGGCCGGGCGGAGCATCCGGACGGTCGGTATTCGGGATCGGGGGAAGAGCGGGTGGAGGGGACGCGGCGGAGTGGACCCGTGTTGGCTCAGTTGCCGCCTGAGCCGCCGGACTTTACGGGGCGGCGGCATGAGGTGGAGATGCTGGCTGAGTTGCTGGTGCCGCGGGTGGGGGTTCCGGTGGCGGTGGTTTCGGGGCAGGGCGGGAGCGGGAAGTCCGCGCTTGCCGGGCATGTCGGGCATCGGTTGGCGCGGGAGTTTTCCGATGGGCAGATCCATGTGGAATTGCGCGGGATGACGGATGCTCCGGCCGCGCCGGAGGAGGTGCTCGGGCGGCTGTTGCGTGAGCTGGGGGCCGATCCCGTCAACCTGCCGGCGGGACAGGAGGAGCGGGCCGCGCGTTATCGCTCATTGCTGGCCGGGCGGCGGGTGCTGATCGTGTTGGACGACGCGGCGGACGAGCGGCAGGTTCGGCCGCTGCTGCCGGGGACTCCCGGTCCGGCTGTGCTGATCACTTCGCGGAACCGGCTGGCCGGGTTGGCGGGGGCGGCGTTCACCGAGCTTGCCGTACTCAGTCCGGATGAGGGTGTGGAGTTGCTCACCAGGATTGTCGGCCAGGACAGGGTCGGAAAGCAGGAGGAAGCCGCGCGGCGGATTGTCGCGCTCTGCGGGCATTTGCCGCTGGCGATCAGGATCGCGGGCGCCAAGCTCACCTCTCGCCGGGCCTGGTCGCTGGATCTGATGGCGGACCGCCTCACCAGCGAGTTGCGCCGCCTGGACGAGCTGGCCGTCGGCGACCAGGAGGTCCGGGCTGGGATCGAGCTCAGCTACCGCGCCCTGCCGGGTCCAGCCCGGCGCGGGCTGCGACTGCTCGGCTTGCTCGGGCTTCCGGGCTTCTGTGCGGCCACCGTGGGAGCGCTGCTCGGCCTTCCGCGCGATGAGGCGGAAGACCTCATCGAGGGCTTGGTGGACGCCCAGCTCGTGGAACACACCGGCACTGACGGCCTCGGCGACCTGCGCTATCGCATCCACGATCTGGTACGGATCTTCGCCCGCGAACGCGCCGAATCCGAGGACGAGCCGCAGGACCGGGTAGCCGCCGTGGAAGGTGTGCTCGGCCGGTGGCTGTGGTTGATCCAGCAGATCACGCTGGCCGCGCCGTCGGGGTCGATCCACCTCCGGGAGGCGTACCCACACGCCATCGAAGTCGAGCCGGCGCTCGCCGAATCCGTGCTGGCCGACCCGCGGGCCTGGTTCGAAGCCGAGCAGGACAGCCTGGTCGTCGGTGTCGAGGTGGCCGCCGCGATGGACCTGGACGAGTTGGCCGGGGAGCTCGCCTCCGCCCTGTGCGGGTCGGTTTTCGTGGTTCACAACCGACTGCAGGCGTGGACCCGCACTCACGATGCCGCCCTCGCCGCCGCCCGCCGGGCAGGGAACAAACACGGCGAAGCCCGCCTGCTGGCCGAACTCGGCGAGCTCAAGTTCGCCCAGGATCGTTTCGCCGAGGCCCGCGAATGCCTGATCCAGGCCCTGGCCATGTTCCGCGAGGTCGGGGACGCCCAAGGCGAGACCTCCGCGCTGGCCTCCCTGGGCGCGTCCTGCCGCGAGCAGGGCAGATTCGCCGAAGCGCTCGAACACCTCGACGCGGCCAGGATCACCGCCCGCGCGATGGGCGAGGAGGCCGCGATCGGCCAGGTCACCCGGCTCCGCGGCTCGGTACGGCTGGAGCTCGGCGACTACTCCCTCGCCCAGGAGGACCTGGCTGAGTCCCTGACCGCCTACCGGAACGCGGGCAGCCGTCGCGGCGAAGCGTTGACCTTGCGCAGCCTGTCCCTGGTTCACCGCGCGATGGGCGAACTCGCCCTGGCCGAAGATCTCGCCGCCCAATCGTTGGCCATCTTCCGCGAGGTCGGCGATGAACTCCTCGAGGCTTTCGGCGTCCAGGCCTGGGCCAAATCCCGCCTCCGCCAGGGCAAGTACGACGGCCTGCTCACCCAACTGGAGAACGCCCTGGCCGTCTCCCGCCGCTCCGCCGACCGCTTCGGCACCGCCCTCACCCTGCGCACCCTCGGCGAACTCCACCTGGCCGAAGCCCGCTACGACCACGCCGCCACCTGCTTCGACGAATCCATCCACCTCTGGGACGAACTCGACCTCCCCCTTTTCCGCGCCCGCACCCTCCGCGACGTCTCCCACCTCCACACCCGCCTGGGCGACCCCACCACCGCCCACGCCACCCTGCAATCCGCCCTCCAAATCTTCGACCGGTACGGCTCCCGCGAATACAACGAACTCACCGAAGCCCCTGACTGAACGAAAGCCCGAGCACTTTCGCGGACTGGTGATTGC
>NZ_BLAF01000038.1 GCF_009687885.1 Acrocarpospora pleiomorpha | reverse complement strand
CTGACAGAACGTCATGCCCGCCCATCCCCTACGTCGATGAATTGGGGCGAGTGGTTCCTTCAAGATTGAATCTGAGCCACGATGATCCGGACATCGTGGCGTTGGAGGGCAATGACTGAGTTCGCATGTGCGGAATGTGGTGCCGTACTGACCGTGCAGTTGTCACAGGTCGCGCTCCCCGCCCACGCTCATCAGAGGTACGGCCATGATCTGCTTCCCGTGCTCCTGGAGTCGGGGACGTACGCGGTGGAGCCGGAACCCGACGGGCCACCGTGGCGGCCGTGGGATGAGGTCGGTGCGGAGGAAGCGGAAGCCCGCGGCGTGTACGCGCCGGTGTGCTCCCTGTCGTACGGAGCGTCGGGAAGGGTTGGGGTCGCGCCGGGTGACGTCCGCGGAACCGTTCTGATTCCAGAGCGATGCGACGGCTACTGCTGCGGCTTGGACGGCGGGGACGGCCCGAACCTCGCGTGCGCGCGGTGTGGGCGCGCCGTGGCCACCCGCATCGACGACTGCTCGTACTGGCAGGTGGTGTGGCTGGACCCGCGCGCCGTGCGTCCTGTCACCGTCGATGGGCCTGCTCGTCGGGTGCTCAGCTGGGAGGCTCTGCTGGAGGAGCAGCCGGAAACACCGCCCGTTCAGCCGATCAGAGAATGGAAGCCGATGTGGACGTGGAGCCCGGTGTGGGAGGCGGCGGTCGCCGTTACGCTGGCCCACCTGCTGGCGGCGTCCGGCGGTGTGCGAGTGGTCGTCCCCAACGGCCCCGTCGCCGACGCGTTCCGCCCGGTGCTGGACATCCTTCTTCCGCCAGGCCCGCCAGCAAAGAGCCTGGCCCTGGCCGGGCCGGGCTTGCCCGCTCCGACCACCGACATCGCCCTGGTCCCGCGGCACCCGCAGACCGGCGAGGCATGGCCGTCCAGCGCAACGGTAGCGGTCCCCTTGGAGGCCAACGTGTGGATGCATCTGGCCTTCAACCGCAACCGGCCGCTCATTCCTGCGACGGGCGGACTACCCGACGGCGTTTACCGCGACGACCCCCCACCACCGCTGCCGGTCGGTTCATTCGGGCCTGACCGGGACATATTCCTCACCACGCTTGCACGCCTACCAGAGGTTCGCCAGCCGTGGCTGCGTACGATCTACGACCAGGTGGATGCCGACCGATGCTTTCGTCTGTTCGGGTGACAACCTTGACGCTGCCAGCCTGAGTGAGGCTGGTAGGCGTGGATACGATCGCGACCATTAGGCCGCCTGGCACCTGAATATCCATGGCAACCCCGTAGGTGAGACCCGCCCTTTCCCCGACGACCTGACAGGCGGCACTCTTCACCGGGATACGCGGATCCGGCACGCGGGTGACCACTGCGCCCAAACCTTCCGGAATGCGCGCAATGATCCGCGAGTCGGATAATCACTCTGCTCACTGCTCGATTAAGCGCCGACGTGAAGGTAGGCGGCCCACAGGGACGGGCTGAGCGGCAGCTGGCGGCGCAGGTCCTGGACGGCGTGATTCAGGGCATGGGCGGCGCGGCTGGTGTCCAGGATCGCCTCGCTTGTGGCCAGATTGCCGTAGAAGGTGTCGGCGATGGCCGGAGCGCAGTCATCGGAAATCGCCCAGAGAGTGCCAATGACATGGGGGAATCCGGCCATCTGGAAGGCCGAGGTCAAGTGGATGGCCTCGTCCAACAGCCGGACCTCCCAGTTGAGCGCGGTAGAGCACGCCGAGAGGTAGGCCAGGCGGGCATGTTCCAAGTTGATGGGGGCCAAACTGGCCACCGTCAAGGGGTTGTGCCGATGGTCCTGGAGCAGAAGCCGACTGTTGGACGGGTCGGCCGGATCGCTTACACCGTGGCAGGCGAAATGCGCGATCGCGCAGACCGGCAGCTGGGCCAGGACGTTGGCCCTGGTCGGTAACGCCTGAGCCGAACCGTCGGCGGCAGGAGACACGGTTGCCACCGAGAGGGTGCCCGACCCGTCGTCCGGGGTGCCGGTGGGAGAAGTGCCGGTGGGAGGGGCGTTAGTGCCGACTGACTGCCGGGTGAGTTGTATCGCGCCGGGCAGGTGGGCGGCCACCAGGGCGGCTTCTCGGCGTACTTGGGGCAAATAGCGCAGTCCCGGCGTGACGGGCATGGCCACGATCAACGCCCGCTCAACCACACCACTGGACTGCCGCCCTTCGACATCCTGGCTGGCTTCCCGATCAGCGTCCTGGCCCACGTCCCGACGGTCGCCGTACTGGCTGACATCCTGACGGTCGGCGTGCCGACGATCGACCTCCTGGCGCTGAGCACCCCGGCGATCGACGCCCTGCCGGTCAGCGTCCCGGCGATCAACGCCCTGCCGGTCGGCGTCCTGGCGGTCGGTGTGCTGGCGGGTGTGACGCAGGGCGGTGATTGTGGGGATGTAGGAGGACACCACTCGATCCATCACCGTGCGATGTTCTGGATCCGGGTCAAGGGTGTGGTGGCCAGCGGCGTGGATTGGCAGGAGGCCCAGCAATCCGCCGGTCGCCCACCAAACCCGCGGCCATCCCATCGGATCCATGCTCGGGGGCGGTGGCTGGTGGTATCCGAGCGCCGTGAGGACCGGGCCGGCCGCGACATCCCACAGCCACGCCAGCACCTCACACACCCGATTCTGCGCGGCCTCCACGTCCTGGCCGGAGTCGGCGCTGTCGGCCAGGGATTGGTGAAAGACGGTGATCTGATCGATCAGCATCTCCTGGTTCAGGCCCGGCAGATTCAGGGAGGTGACACCCTCCGAGGTGAGCAGCAGCGCGTCGCTGCGCAGATCGCTGATGTTGAAGGTGGCCACCGGCCCGGCGTCGGCCTGAGCGCGGAGCTGGTCGAGGGTGGGCGGCAGCGCAAAGGAGTCGAACCCTTCCAGAGCCCGGATCTGCCGCAGCAACGCGGCCAGGTCGGCCGCCACCCGGTGACGATCATGCTCCTCCTGCCAAGGGGTGGCCTCGACGGCACTTGCCTGCTGTGGGGTTCCATCGCCTGCCTGCCGTAAATCTTCAGTTCGCGAAGGGACTGACACGGGCACTGCCGACGGCACCCCTGATGTGCTCGACTCGGCGAGAGCAGGCTGGTCCAGGAAGTCACGCGAGGCAATTGCGTGCTGCGGGATGCCATCGCGCGCACTTGCCTGCCGTGGATCTTCGGTTAGTGAAGGGACTGCCACGGGCGCCGCCAACGCCGATTCGGCAAGAGCGGGCTGGCCTAAGAGGTCGCGCAAGGCGATGAACTGGTCGGCGAGTTGTGGATGCTGGGCGCGTAGGTCGGTCAGATCGCTACGCGTGTGCAGGGTTTGGCTGAGCAGTACCGCCCGGCCAGCTTCGAGCAGACGTAAGGCCCGGCCCGCCCGATCCCCGGCCGCGACGCTGAGGTCGTTGAGGGCGAGGGCGGCGGCCTCGGAGGCGAGACCGGCGAACTGGCCGATCATGTGCTGCTGGTCGGGGCGTTCCAGCTGGCGCGGGCTGACCTCCGGCAACAGCAGGACCGCCGCCTCCAGCAACCCGGCCGCCCCGGTCGGATCTGAGTCGTCCGACAATCGTGCTGCCTTTCGTGCCGCGCGGATCCGCCATGACGGCGGAGCGGCCGCGATGCCCACCGCCTGCGCGTACGCCTCCACTGCCGCCTCTAGATCGGCCTGATCGCCAGTCCGCTTGAATCGGCCGCTCAGCGCGTTCCCCAGGTTGTTGAGGCGTCCGGCCCGTTCGGGGTGGTCAGCAAGGGTGGCCTGGATCGCCTGCCGTCCGACGGAGATCGCCTCATCCAGATCAGCCACATTCCCGACCCGCCCAAATCTGACGCTGAGCGCAGTCCCCAGATTGCTGAGCATTGCGGCCTGGTCGGGGTGATCGGCGGGACTGACCTGGATCGCCTGCCGCCCGGCAGAGATCGCCTCGTCCAGATCAGCCAGGTTCCCGCTCTGCTCGAACCGGTAGCTCAGCGCGATCCCCAGATTGTTGTGGATTACGCGCTGATCGGGGTGGTCAGCAGGACTGACCTGGATCGCTCGCCGCCCAGCGGAGATCGCCTCATCCAGATCAGCCACATTCCCGACCCGCTCAAACCGGGCGCGCAATGCGATCCCCAGATTGCCGAGACGCCCAGCCAGGTCGGGGTGGTCGACGGCGGTCGCCTGCACCGCTTGGCGCCCAATGGCAATCGCCTCCTCCAGATCGGCCAGGCCCCCACTTCGCCTAAACCGGGTCCGCAGCGCAGCCCCCAGATTGCTGAGGATTACGGCGTGGTCAGGGTGATCGGCAGAGCTGACCTGGATCGCTTGCCGCCCGGCAGAGATCGCCTCATCCAGATCAGCCAGTTTCCCGCTCCGCCCAAACCGCGTGAGCAGCGCGATCCCCAGATTGGTGAGGCGCTTGACTTGGTCGGCGGGACTGGCCTGGATCGCTTGCCGTCCAGCGGTGATTGCCTCATCCAGATCAACCACGTTCCCGACCCGCCCGAATCGGGTGCTCAGCGCGGCTCCCAGATTGTTGAGACGTCCAGCCAGGTCGGGATGATCGGCGGGGGTGTCCTGAATCGCCTGGCGTACGGCGGAGATCGCCTCATCCAGATCCGCCAGGTTTCCAGTCCGCCCAAACCGCGTGAGCAGTACTGTCCCCAGATTGCCGAGGCGCCTCAGCCACTCGGGGTGATCGGCGGGGGTAGCCTCCACCGCCCGCCGTCCAACGGCAATCGCCTCATCCAGATCGGCCACGTTCCCGGTCCGCTCAAACCGAACGCTCAGCGCGTTCCCCAGATTGCCGAGGATCGCTGCCTGGTCAGGGTGATCGGCGGGGGTCATCTGGATCGCTTGCCGTCCAGCGGTGATCGCCTCCTCCAGATCGGCCAGGTCCCCGCTCCGCTCGTAACGGGCGCGCAGCGCAATCCCCAGGTTGGCGAGGCGTCCGGCCAGGTCGGGGTGGCCAGCAGGGGTCGCCTGCACCGCTTGCCGTCCGGCGGCGATCGCCTCCTCCAGATCGGCCAAGCTCCCGGTCCGCCCAAATCGTGCGCTCAGCGCAGTCCCCAGATTGCCCAGGATCACGGTGTGGTCGGGGTGGCCAGGAGGGGTCACCTGGATCGCTTCCCGCCCGGCGGCGATCGCGCCCTCCAGATCGGCCAAGTCCCCGCCCTGCTCAAACCGGGCGCTCAGCGCGTTCCCCAGATTGGCGAGGCGTCCGCCCAGGTCGGGGTGGTCAGAGGAGGTCATCTGGATCGCTTGGCGCCCAGCGGCGACCGCCTCCTCCAGGTCCGCCAGGTTCCCGGTCCGCTCAAATCGGACCCGCAGGGCGACCCCCAGGTTGCCGAGGTATACGGCCGGATCGGGGTGGTCGGCAGAGGTCGCCTGCACCGCTTGGCGCCCAATGACAATCGCCTCCTCCAGATCGGCCAAGTCCCCGGTCCGCTCAAACCGGACGCGCAACGCGATCCCCAGATTGCCGAGACGTCCAGCCAGGTCGGGATGATCGGCAGGGGTGGCCTGGATCGCTTGCCGTCCGGCGGCGATTGACTCTTCCAGATCGGCCAGGTTCCCGCTCCGCCCAAACCGGACGCTGAGCGCGACCCCCAGATTGCTGAGAAACCCCACCAGGTCGGGGTGATCGGCGGGAATGGTGGCCACGATCCGCTGCCACAACCGGACGGCAACCTCAAGCAGATCCGGATCGGCGGACCCTAACGCCCTCTGCAGCAAAGCGATGCCATCGGTGGCAGCCTGTTCAGCCGCAACGGGCAACATCGGTTCAGGAAAACCGTCATCGGGAAAGCCGGCGACAAAGCAACGCGTGAACATCGCGACCGCGACAGTCAGATCCTGCCGATTCTCCCCCGCAGGAACAACGTGGTAACGAAACCAATGCCACCAGCCCAGCACATACCAGGCCTCCGTATCCCCCTCAGCGGGCCCACCACCCCCAGCGGTGCCGACTAACTCGGCCAGACGCCGCGCTTCGGCAGGCCCATCCGGGGCCAACAGCGGCGACCGATCTCCTTCCCCGGCCCGCGACATTCGTTCCTGCAGGGCGGCCAGCAGCTCATCCCGTTCCGTCAACGGTCCCTCCCCGCGACGCTATGCCGCGAAAACGACATTAACCACTTCCCCACGGAAGGAAAGGCGATTGAACAGACGACCACCCCACCCCGTCACCTGTTCTGCTGACGATGACAGCTGGACGAGTCCCGTGAGCTTCCGTGCCTCGTACGGGTTCGAAGTCCACCCAGGAGAGATCACCTCTCCGCATCGCTCAACCCATCCCCCGCGGCACTGTCCCAAAGAAGAGTGTCTTCACTGGAGTCCCACTCCTCGAACGCGACCGTGTACGCCTCCTCAAGATGAGCCTCTCCCAGCAGGTTCAACGCCTCGTGGATCACGGCTGGAATCTAGTCGCTTCGGGTTGGAGTGTCAGGGCATTGGGGGTTGGGAAGGACGGGATGGGCGGCGAGGGTGGTACGGGCCTGGGTGCGTGCCCAGTTCCAGCCGTTCCAGGGGTCGGGCCGGTCGAGGGCGTGGCCGCGGACGATTCTGTCGAGGACACAGCTGCGGATGGGTTCGGGGAGGCGGTCCAGCGCGGGAACGGCTTCTACGCCGAGGCTGCTGAGGTAGTGGTGGTCGAGGCGGTCGATACCGCGGACGGCGTGCTGGGTTTCGACGATGCGGGCGTCGGGGTTCCAGAGTGCGAAGATCAGCAGCGTGACGCCGGTGAGCAGGACGAAGGTGCGCGGGAGCCAGGTGGTGGAGCGCCGGTTCAGGCGTACTGCTCCGGCTGCCAACACCAGGACGAAGACCGCGGCCAGCCACCAGATCGTGACACCGACCGTGGCGCGCAACCGGGTCAGGCCGTACGCGTCGAGGTAGAGGTCCAGGCGGTGCAGGGCCGAGGCGAGGATGACCAGCGTGAAGGCGCAGAGCAGGCCGAGCAGGCCGGCGAGCAGCCAGCGATGGGTGGCGGGATCCAGCAGCGCCCAGCAGAGCGCCACGATGCCCAGCACGATGAAACTCACCGTGACCAGCTCGAAGAACCCGGACCGGGCGTATTCGGCGTAGGTCAACCCGGCGGTTTCGAGCACCCGATCGTTGCCACCAAAAAGCACCGTGATCTGAACCGCGACGAAGGCTGCGAAGAGCAGGTTGAGGCCTGCCAACGGGATCACCCACAGCGTGCGAGCGAGCGGCACCCGCGGCAACGGGATCTCGGTCTCGGCGACCGGACGCAACGCCACCAGCACCGCGGCCGCCACCACCACACCGAAGACCACGAACAAGAAGATCCGGTAGGGCAGCTGGTCCGCCCACCCCGGCGCTTCCAGCAGGTCACGGGCGAACTGCGAGAACACGGCGTCCGCGGCCATGAACAGCAACCCGAAGACCACCAGTAAAAGCGCCGTGACACCCAGACTCACCAGAATCGGCAACAACCGCCGCCGCTTCATGAACGACTTCATCGGAGCGGACAGGAACCACGGCATCGGGAACACGGCCAGCCCGACGGACACGCCTCCGCGGATCGTACTGAACCACCCCCGGCCACTCCCCGACAGCCCCAGCGAGGCGACGAACACCGCCGCCAGCAGAACCGGCTGCAACACCCACTCCGCGTCCCGAACCAGCGTCACCCCCACCAGCGCGTAGGCCAGCACCGCGAACCCCACCGACCAGAGCGTCACCCTCCGCCGCGCCGCGGGCAGCACCGCCAGCCCCATCACGACAGCGGTCAGCACCAACCCCAACCCCTTCGGCGCGTACGGCAACAGCACCGCCGCCACGACCCCGACAGCAGCGGCGGCAGGCAGCACCCAGGGCGGCGTACCCGGCAAATCAGGCCGAGGAAAGATCGGCGGCGGAACATACACGGGCGGCGGCCCACCAGGCGGACCATATACGGGCGCGGATGGATAAAGTACGGGGGTCACCAGACCACCCGACGGGTTATGTATGGGCGGCGCGCCCCTACCGGACGGGTTGTGTACTGGCGGCACCCCACCACCGGAGGGGATATGCGAGGGCGACAGGCCACCACTAGGCGGACCCGAATCGGAGCCGACCCCTTCCCCATGCGGCGTCTCCTCCGGCACCCGGCCAGTTCCGACTGAAGTGTCGTCTTCCGAAGAAGCATGCGGAGACGGAGTCGCCCCGGCATCGGCCGGAACATGATCCGTCGATGGCGCGCTTTCCTCCTTCTTCGTTTCAGTGGAAGCGTGGCCCGCGACGGGGTCGGCGACCTCACTCGCCCGAGTCGGATGCACGATCCCGCCGGGAGGCGGCCCCCAAGGCTGATGCACGAATGGCCCCACGTTCGGGTACGTCTGACGGCCGCTGCTGGAACCGATCGCGGCACCGGCCACGGCCCCGCCCCCACTGAACGTGAGCAGCAGAGCCGCCCCCGTCACGTCGCTCAGGACGTCGCTCGCGAGGATCACCACGAACATGCCGACGATGAACCCGGCCAGCATGCCAATCCCCGCGCCGAGCCCGGCCCGCCCACTGTTCGATGAACGGGGGCCGACCGGCGGGCCCGGGTAGTGGGGGCCCCCCGGAGGCAGCCACCCGTAGGGAGGTCCACCCGGACCATACGGCGGACCAGCAGGCGACTGACGCGGCGTCGGCGTGACCGCCACGACCGGAGGTGCCTCCAGCGACTCCCCGTCCGCCGCTTCTTCCGCCCCTTGGCTGTCAGATTCGAGCACCGGACCAGCCGACTCAGCGGAACCGATCGACGACTGCGCGGGTATCGGCTCGTTCAAAGCCGAGGACTCCGTACCCCCCACCGCAGCAGTCGACGCCGATCGCACTAGCGCCGGGTCGGCCGACTCAACCGAACCGGCCAACGGCCCCGCAAGCATTGGCTCGTTCAAAGCCGAGAACTCCATGCGCCCCGCCGGGACGGTCGGCGCCGACCGGACTAGCGCCGGACCGGCCGACTCAGCCGAACCGGCCAACGGATTCGTAAGTATCGGCTCGTTCAAGGCCGAGGACTCAGTGCGCCCTGCTGGGGCCGTCGGTGCCGTATGGGCTGCTGAAGTCGGTGTTGTGCGGGCCGGTGAAGGGGGCAAAGCCGGGCGAGTCGCGATCGGAACGTCAGCTGCACTCGCCGCCGGCTGCGCGATGGTCAGCTCGGTCTTCTCCGCCGGAGGCGCTTCGGGATCGACCGGGATACCGGACATGTGGATTCTCCCTGGAAGTCGGACGAGCATGTGGCACCCACGCGGATGATCGATCACGCGAATGGTGCCCTGATGGAGTTCGACGATCTCCTTGGCGATGGCCAGGCCGAGACCCGCTCCGCCTGCGTCGGCCGCGCGACCGGCGTCGAGACGGGAGAACCGTTCGAAGACCCGGGTACGTTCGCTCGCGGGAATGCCAGGGCCCTCGTCGTGGACGATGAGTTGCACACCGGATCCCGCCGCCCGGCCTTCGAGGCGTACGGTGCCGCCGGGCGGGCTGTGCCGTACCGCGTTGTCGAGGAGGTTGGCGAGGACCTGGGCGAGCAGGGCGGGGTCGGCTTTGAGGTGCAGGCCGGCGGTGACGTCGCTGTGGACGGTGACGGTGTCGGTGGCCAGACCGGCTTCGCGGGCGGCCTGCCCGCAGAGGGAGCCGAGATCGAACGGTTCCGCCTCGATCAGCCGCGAGCCCGAGTCAAGGCGGGACAGGTCGAGCAGCTGGGCGACCAGGCGGCCGAGGCGCTGGGTCTGGGCCAGGGCGGTGCCGAGAGTCTCGCGGTCGGGCGGGGAGACCCCGTCGACAACGTTCTCCAGCACCGCCTGCAGGCCGGTGATCGGCGTACGCAGCTCGTGGCTCACGTTCGCGACCAGTTCACGGCGTTGCCGGTCGACTTCGGCGAGGTCGGCGGCCATCGCGTTGAAGGCACGGGCGAGCTCGCCGACCTCGTCGCGGGAGGTGGCGGAGACGCGCAGGCCGTACCGGCCTTTGGCGATGGTCTGGGCGGCGGCGGCCATTTCGCGGAGCGGCTTCGTCATGCCCCAGGCCAGGAACTGCACCATGATCACCGCAAGGACGACGGCGATCGCGATGCGCAGATTGCCAGGCAGGTCCGCGCTCAGACCAAGCTCATTGACGACAAAGGCGGTCACCACGGCCAGCACGATCACCAGCCCCAGCTTGATCTTGATCCGCCCAAGAAAATCCAGCGGTCTCATAGGCGAACCAGAGTCTGATCGACCGCTTGGACCCCGATCCGTCCGAGAAAGAGCGATTTCATGGGCGTACCAGGGCGTAGCCGATGCCGTGGACGGTTCTGACGACCTCGGAGCCGAGCTTGCGGCGTAACGCCCGGACGTGGCTGTCCACGGTCCGGGTGGCCGCCGCCTCGGAGAATCCCCAGATGTCCGACAGCAGGCGCTCCCGCTCGAACACCTGGCCAGGCCGCTCGGCCAGGCGTCTAAGGAGATCGAACTCGGTGCGGGTGAGCTGAGCTTCGACGCCGCTGACGAAGACCCGGCGCTCAGCGGTGTTGATCTCAACGGTACCGACCCTGATCACCGTGTCCTCGGCCGCGAGCTGGCTGGCCCGCTCAACCCGCCGCAGCAGCGCGTGGATCCTGGCGACCAGCTCCCGCATGCTGAACGGCTTGGTGATGTAGTCGTCCGCGCCGACCCCGAGCCCCACCAGCACGTCGGTCTCCTCACCGAGCGCGGTCAGCATCAGCACCGGCACCGGCCTGGCCGCCTGCATCCTCCGGCAGACCTCCAGGCCGTCCAGCCCCGGCAGCAGCCGATCGAGAACCACCAGATCAGGCTCCGATTTCGCGTAGGCCGCGAGCGCACCCTCGCCATCGCTCGCGACCCGCACGTCGAACCCCTCGGCGACCAACCGGGTCTGTACGGCCCTGGCGATCGTCGCGTCATCCTCGACCAGGAGAATTTGCCGCTGCTGGGGAGATGCCATGACCCGCAGCGTAGAGGCCCAACGTGCAGACGAGTTACCTCTCAATGTGCAGAAATCGTGCATCCACCCACCAGGACACGCTCGCCCCACCTCATCCACGCGTGCATCCACGCGATGGGGCAGGTGGCATCAGAGAATGTCGGTGGCAGAGGCTACGGTGTGCGTGTGATCGATGTTGAGGGCTATTTGCGACGGCTGCGGCTCCTGCACGACGGTCCGCCGAGCGTGGCCGGGTTGTTCCTGCTGCAGCAGACCCATGTCGAACGTGTGGCATACGAGAACCTGGCCATCTGGCTCGACCAGCCCACGACCGTGGACCCGGTGGAGTCCGCCGCGCGCATCATCGCCGGTCGCGGCGGCTACTGCTTCCACCTCAACGGCGCCTTCTGGGCGTTGCTGACCGCCCTCGGCTACCAGGTCACCCGCCATTACGGCAGCGTCCAGGGCACCCCGGACTCACCCTCCGGCTCGATCGGCAACCACTTGGTCCTCACCGTCTCCGGCCTGCCCAGCGCGGAGAATCCGACCGGCGAGTGGCTGGTCGACGCGGGCCTCGGCGACGCCATCCACGACCCCATCCCGCTGATCGCCGGCACCTACCACCAAGGCCCGTTCGTCTACGGCTTACGCCCCTCCGAAGCCGAACCCGGCGGCTGGCGCTTCGACCACGACCCGCGCGGCAGCTTCGCCGGCATGGACCTACGCCCCGGCCCCGTCGGCATGGACGCCTTCGAAAACATGCACCAATACCTCAGCACCTCCCCCGACTCCCACTTCGTCCGCACCTCCGCCATCCAACGCCGCGACGCCCACGGCGTGGACACCCTCACCGGCCTCGCCCTCCGCCGCCTCGGCCACAGCGACACCACCACCGTCCTCGACCGCGAGGAAGACTTCGCCGAAGCCCTGGCCGACGTCTTCGGCCTCACCCTCACCTACCAAGAACGCACCCAACTCTGGCCCCGCCTCTGGACCGCCCACGAAAAATGGCTCACCACGAAGACATCGTGATCGGTTTCGTGACGCCCGCATCGAACGCAGACGAACTACAGATCCTGACCACCTCTGGTGCCGCGATCAGAGGCCATGCCGCTATGTGATCACTGAAATCCGCGTTATTCAGCAGAATTCCTAGGCGACCTTCGCCGAACTCGCCGTCCACGTGTTGCAGGCGCCGGGACGACCGGCCTGGTAGCCCTTCTTGGTCCAGTACAGCCGGTTGGTGGGCTTGCCGTTCCACTTGTACCCGGCGTACTCGCGCGGCTCCATGCCGGCGATCAGCGGCTTGAAGTCCTTGACCTTGCGGCCCAAACTCTTGGCGGACGCCCCAGCCAGGCAGTCGGCCTGCAGGTAGAAGCGGCGCGTCTGCTCATCCACCTCGTCCCCGGACCTGTCGTGTTCCAGCGCCCACCACGCCTGCCCGATACCCGTCTGCCCCTGGACCACGCCACTCCACACTCGGGTGACAGCCGCGAACGCATTCATGTCGCTCTTCGCCTTGACCCAGTCACTGGCCAGCCGCACCTGGATGGTCTGCCCGCAGATCTCGGCAAAGGAGCCGGCGATGTCCATCCCGCTGGCACAGGACTCCTTGTCCGTCTTGAACACGACCCGCACCGGCTGGAAGCCGTCGATCACGCCCTTCCAGGCGGAATTCAGGCAGGAAACAAGCTTCTTGACGTATTTCTCGGTCGAGGACTTCGTCGTGCCCTTGGCCGGTTTACACGAAACCTTGGGCAGCGCACCTTCCTTGTACAGCTTGTTGTGGGTCAGCGTGGGCGCGCCCTTGACGGGATATGCGTGGGCCGCACCGGAGACCAACACGAGGCTTGCCGCGGTGGCACCCAGTAATCGAATTATCATGAGGCCGGACAATAGCGTGCGGGTGGCCAGTCCCGCTCCGGGGTGACTTCTCGCTTTGATCGCCCATTCGCCGCCGTCCCTGCGGAGGTCCAGCGGAACAGGCCTACGGGCGGTCTGGTTCAGGTGATGCCATTGCGCACGGCCAGGGCACGCAGCTCCGCGGTCGTGGGACCTGGCCCGTAAAGCATGCCGGAGATCATTGCCGCCACCGAAGGCCGGGTGATCTCCTGCGGAGCGGTGCGTTCAGCGGTCAGCAGGGCTTGGACGGCCTGGTTGGGCCGGCCGTACTGCGCCCAGGCACGGGCGGTGTCGATACGGTAGCGGGCCTGCCGTTCGGGTGTGGGCAGCAGTTGATGATTCACCCTGCGAGCGTGGTCGAGGGCGACGCCCGGCTCACCGAGTGCGGTATGGATGCCGATGCGGTAGACCCCGACGTTGGCAGGAGTGGGCAGCCGACCTCGCCGGTCGGTGTCGGGCAGCCGATCGGCGGCCTGCTCGGCTTCGCCGATCAACTCGATCGCCTGAGTACGCCGGCCGTTCTGCGCGCAGGAGTAGGCGGCGGTGCACAGCAGCGCGGCATACGTCGCGAGCACCTCCGGATCAGGTTCGCCGGTGTCGGCGCCGAGCCCCAGCGCAGCATGCGTGAGCAGCGCGACCGCACCCTCGTGACGGCCCTGCCGCCGCATGGCGATCGCCACCGAACGGGAGGCTCCGCCGACAGAGACGGGGTCACCCGATCGGTTCGCGGCGGCAAGCGCCCGGTCAGCCGCGACCCAGGCCATGCCGTCCTGATTGAGCTTGACCGCGAGTTCCGAAGCAAGCGCGTAAGCGTCGGATAGTTGGATGAGTGCCTGGTCGCGGTTCTGCCCGCTGAGGCGATCAACCGTGCTGTGCGCCGCGGTGACGATTCGAGGAAGAATCAGAGAGAGTTCGTCATAGCGACTGGCATCGAAGACCACCTTCGCTGTGACCAGCGACCGGCGCAGTTCGACGACGCTAACGGCAGGGGCGGCCTCAGACCCAGCCGTGCCCATCAGCAGCGATTCCAGACGACGCGCCACCGTCGCGGCGTCGGCGGACTGTTCTCCCGTGAGCAGCGTCGTCGTGGTGATGCTGGCGAGCCCGGCGAGAAACTGGCGTCGCTGCACGGCTTCCTCCTCCGCTGCCACAAGGGACTCAACCCTAATGGGCATCCCCTCGGGTAGGGCAGGCATACGCCGATCGTGGACTGTGTCGTACGGTGCAAGCGGAGACAGCCCGAGCCAAGATGCAGGGATCTCCAGACCTCGGGCGAGGAGGCGCAGGGTTTCCACGTCGTGCAGGACTTGCCGACCGGTCTCGAACCTGGAGATCGTCGCCGCCGAGTAACCGATCTGTGCACCTAGTTGGTCCTGAGTCAGGCCACGTTCGCAGCGGGCGAGTCGGATGACGGTCGCGTAGTCGCCGACGGCGACGGCGGCCCGCAGTCGGGCGGAGAATGCCGGGGAATGTCGCGTGTCTGCCACGTCGGCTCCTGGCAGTGATGCCGGGGCCTTCATGGTAGGCGGTTGGCCCCTCGCGTTATCTGCGTGATCCGGTGACAGCACGGTTACCGAACACAGGACTTGCAGGATCTGCAAAGGATCTTGCACGTTATGGAAGCAACCTGTCCTCTCGGCGGCTACGGCGATCTCATTCAAATGCGACAAGTTCACATTCGAGCGAGGTAGCCATGAACGGTTTGTTCGACGATGACTTCCCATCCGGCGAGCAGATTCCCCGTCAGATCGAAGCCCACTTCACTACCTACCCCACGCCATTCGGCCCTGGTGTCCGCCTGATCGTCAACGGGTCACGGGTCGGCGATCCTCTCACCGACAACGGGTGGAGCGAGACCGGCTACCGTTGGCACGACGCCCTGCACCTGGCTCACGCCATGTGCCTGGGCTGGTCGCCCGTTCTGCGCGGCCTTGCCGACCTCAAGCGCCGCAGTGACCCGCAGGTCGACCACATCGAGGACGGCGGCCGCGCGGTCGTGGCAGACGAGGCGATCGCCTGGGCCGTGTTCTGCCGAGCCCGGCGCCGTGACTGGTTCGAGCGCCGCCCCGTGGACAGTGAACTGATCGGCTTCGTGCAGGCCATGACATACGGCCTGGAGGTCGGGCGATGCTCCCGTGCCGAGATCGCACACGCCATCCGCACCGGCGTTTCCTGTATGCGTTCGCTGTGGTGGCACCACGGTGGAATCCTGCTGGGCGACCTGCGCCAGCGGTCGCTTGAATGGCGGCCCGCCGCGAACGCACCAGTGAGCTCTCGGCGGCAGCAGTGAGCCGTCGGTGTTGAAGGAATGATCATAGAAACTCCTTCATGTCGCTCCGGCACCTGAGCCACACCTGTATCTTTGCTGGGACAGCGATCACTACCCTCTGTTACTGGGAGGCCTGGATGCCCACGTCAAGGGCCTCGACAACTACCGTGAACTTGCCTGATCAGCAACTTGTGATCCCGGATTTCACGGAGGCCGTGGATAAGGCGGTAGAGCCGGTTGGCCCGGTCGTTGTCAGCGGGCGACGTCTTACGCCAACGCCGGTTTTCGATACATATTGGCGGTTTGCTGCGGCTAGGCAGGAATTGTACGAAGCCCGGCTACGCGGGACATCGCCGCCCTGGACCAACGATCCCATCCTGCTACGGCATCGTTTCACCAACTGCTATCGCGCGGCTGATCGAGTAAGCCAGTTTCTGATCAGCCAGGTCTCCTATGCGGGCTCGCAGAAGCCTGTGGACGTCGTCTTCCGTACGCTGATATTCAAGGTATTCAATCGCATATCGACCTGGCGGCACCTTGAGGTCGAGTTTGGTGAGCCGAACTGGCGGGAGTTTGACTTCGAACGCTACAACAAAGCTCTGAACAAGCTATTCGACAACGGTGAGCGGCTCTACTCCGCAGCCTATGTGATACCCCCGCCCGCGTTGGGGGAGAAGCGCAAGCACGCGAATCATCTACGTTTGATGGACATGATGATAACGAGCGGGGGCGTCGACCGGATTGTTTCCGCAGGCTCGTTGCACGGCGTCTTCGAAGTGCTGCGATCCTATCCTGCGATAGGCGATTTTCTTGCCTATCAGTATACCATCGACTTGAACTACTCCACAGTTCTGGACCACGACGAGATGGAGTTCGTGGTGCCCGGTCCAGGAGCACGTGATGGTATTCGTAAATGTTTCGGCCGTAGCGCCCAGGGCATCGAGGGCGACATCATCCGGTATATGGCGGATCACCAGGAGCAACATTTCTCGCGGCTGGGACTGCGCTTTGCCGGGTTGCGTGGGCGACGGTTGCAGCTGATCGACTGCCAGAATCTTTTCTGCGAGGTCGACAAGTATGCCCGGGTCGCGCATCCAGATATCAAGGGTATCAGCGGGCGGACGCGTATCAAGCAGTTGTTCCAGCCGGTATCAGAACCCGTGCCCGCCTGGTTTCCGCCCAAATGGGGAATCAACGGCGACGCCGTTCCGGCGAAATGACATGGGCCGGTGTAATTCCATTTCCACGAGGGATTCAGAGTGACGTCTTCAAATGAGTCGGTGGACGACATCGTGATGGCCCTGGCCACGACGCTGGAACGGCTCGGCATTCGAATCAGGCGCGATCTGGATGTCGACGCCGGGGAAGGGGTTCCACCCGATGATCCCGTTTGGGCGGAGACCATCGCTGGTGTGGCCGGTTATGCCCGAGAATGCATGCGGATAATCGATGACCCCAGGGTCGCGGCGATCCTGACGGCCAGGGCGAAGTAGCGCGGGATCTTTCAATCGGTCCGGGCGGCTCGGCTGACCAGTTCCGCGATCTTGTACCTGGCCGGCTCCACCGACGCGACGCCGGCCACGACCGTCAGTTGTCCCAAGCGCAGGCGGGTGGCCGCGCAGACGTACTCGAGGAGCCGCCCAAGCCCCAGATAGTTGCCGTATCCCCGTTCGATGAGATGCTGCCGACGGTAGTGCGCCACCAGGTGCAAGGAGTCGTGGTCGAGCTGGAACGAGCAGAAGGACAGGCAGGGGAATCCCATGGCCGAGTTGTCCCGGCCGACGCTGTAGACGTGGATCGCCTCGGCCGACGGTTCCGCGTCGCCGGGCGAGGAAATGCTCATCTCGTATCGCGCGGACTTGGGGCCGGGCGTCTTGAGTTCTGTGTTCAGCCGCCGGATCAGCTCAGCAAGCTGATTGTTGTCGCCCTTGGGCGTGGGATGCGCCACGATGCGCCCGAAGTAAGTGCCGTAGCGGTTGTTGCGGTGGAGTCGCCGGAGAGTCGGGTACATGCTGGTGTACCGCTCGACCAACTCGACGTGGTCGCTGGATGTGCTGGCGATGGCGGCGGGGAAGATCGTGTTCGCAACCGTGTCGACCGGAGGGTAGTCATCGTTGCCGAGCAGCCAGTCGATCGCTGCCCTGATCTCGTCTACCTCCTCAACCGGCCTCTCGATACGCGTGACCAGGTGGTAAAGCGTTCGCGCGGGAGCTTCATCGACTGCTCTCACCGTGTTCAGCCACGCATCGGAGAGCGTCGTACCGTGAATCATTTGAGTGGCCAGCATTTCTACTCCTTCCGTGGTCTAGTGCTTAAGGGAGCCACCGACGAGCCAGGCCGCCCGGCGATCCGTCGACCTGGATATCGAATGCCCACCGAATCGGAGAGCCGACCGTGATCCGGCCGCCCTCCCTCCCATGCACTTCCAGTAGAACCGCCGAATGCCCGGCCGCAGGCGGCAGAACCGTGTGTCCGGGGGGACAGCCGACGGCCGGTTCCACGCCGTCCGGGATGACGATCACCAGCCGATCATCCTGACGGACCGGCAGCCGCAGGCCGGCGAAGCCGCTGTCGACCAGCCATACCTCAGGAAGCCGGGACGCCGGTGGAGCGAAAGCGCGGTCCAGTTTCGCCTTGATCCGATTCGGCGGCACTCCGGCCCACTCCCGTGCGCGGCTCCGGTCCGCGAGCCGCAGGTTGGGCAGGTGCCTGACGGTCGATCGGTAGGACGTCCCCAGCAGCAGCGATAGGCGGTAGACATCCTCAGGTGTGCGCGGTCGTTCCACCCCGAGCATGACGAGCGCGGCGGCGACCGCCTTTCGCGGCATGAGAAACCACGCCGAAAATGCCTCCGCCGCCTTCTCCTCCGGACCCCACACCTTCCGCCCGAACTCCGGCGGATCGAGTTCGCTATCCGCCCGGCTGGCATGCCCGAGCCGATGATGGCCGAGCTCGTGCGCGGCGGTATGCCGTTGCGCCGCGGGCGGCAGGCCGTTGTTCACCAGGATCCCGGGCCTCGATCCCGGCTCGTTGAGGTACGCCCCGAATTGGCTGGGCAGCCGACGCCACATCAGTACAACTCCCGCGTCACCGATTGCCTGATAGACATCGATGGGGGGCGAGGAGGTGTCGATATCGAGATCACCATGGGCCTGCGCCGCGGCCAGATTGGCCAGTTGGTTGGCTTCGATCCAGCTCGTCACCTTCGCTGCTTTCGCTGTTCCGCTTCCGCCGAGAAGCGGAGAAATTGCGCAAAACGCACCACCTCGGCACGATCACCATCCGTGAGGTCGGTGACAGCACGTGCGAGAGCGCGAACGTCGTCACCGGTGTCCTCCTCGCCGAGGAAGTAGCCCACCGGATGCATGTACAGCCGGGACAGTTTCTTCAACTCCAGACTGTCCACCTTGCGCTGGCCTCGTTCGATGTCGGAGACCGCTGACCGCGGAATGCCCGTCTTGTCTGCGACGTACTGCTGGGAGAGATTCAGGTACTCACGCACCTCGCGCAGGCGCGCACCCAACTGCGCCTGCTCAACGTCTTCCGCGTCGGCCCCGCTCATGCCCCCTCCCTGACCCGCTGGTCACGCGCGGCCGCCGTGATGAGGTCGAGGACGATCGCCGCGAAATCACGCACCGACCGCAGCGCCCGTGCGGTTTCGGCCGTGGTGGGCAGCTTGACCCCGCACTGCGCTTCCAGGCGCGCGACCACCTCAGCCGCGAGCAGCGAGTCGATGGGCAACTCGTCCCCCGTCTGCTCCAGCCGATCGCGCAGTGACTCCGGGTCGGTCCGGATATCCCTGGCGACCAGC
The DNA here is from genome assembly GCF_009687885.1 of Acrocarpospora pleiomorpha. Lineage (GTDB taxonomy): Bacteria > Actinomycetota > Actinomycetes > Streptosporangiales > Streptosporangiaceae > Acrocarpospora > Acrocarpospora pleiomorpha. The sequence continues at coordinate 91,705 of NZ_BLAF01000038.1, read as the reverse complement.
TCAATGATCAGATCTTCGATCGTTCGTTGATCCACAAAACTCTCCATTGCCGTAATTTCCGACAACCAGTGTCCCACTACAGAACAGTCGATGTAAGATTACCAGACCAGACTCGTCGGATAACCCGACGAGATCACCCCCCCCCCCGGAGACGATCATGAGATTCCGCGAGTACCAGATCGCCGCCCTACAGACCGACCAACGGCGTGGGACCGACATTTCCGACATGGCCGTGCATCTCCTGGGCATGCTCGGGGAGGCTGGCTCGGTCGCCACCGAATACAAGAAACTTCTCCGCGACGGAGCCGCCCACACCACCTGGAAGGCCCGCATCCGCGAGGAACTCGGCGATGTCCTGTGGTACGTCTCCGCCCTCACCAGCAAACTCGACCTGGACCTGGAGGACGTCGCCCGCGCCAACCTGGAGAAGACCATGGACCGCTGGCTGCGCACCAGCTCCGAGCCCCTCGACGACGGTTACCCCGAGCACGAGCGCCTGCCCCGCGTGGGCAGGTTCGAGTTCGTCCCGTCCGTCAACATGGTTGGACGGCCGACCGTCCGAGTCCGCCACGACGGCCGCTGGGCGGGCGACCCGCTGACCGACTCCTCCCAAGTCGACGACGGCTACCGATTCCACGACGTCTTCCATCTGGCCTACGCCACCGTGCTCGGCTGGTCACCGGTGACCCGCAAGCTCCTGGACCGCAAACGCCGCTCGAACCCGAGGATCGACGAAGCCGAGGATGGCGGCCGTGCCATCGTCATCGAGGAAGGCATCTCGGCCATGGTCTTCGCCTACGCCGCCAACCACAACTACCTCGACGAGGTCACCCGCCTCGACTTTCCGCTCCTGGACGCCATCAAGAACCTGACGGCTCCGCTGGAGGTCGGCATCCGGACCGCAGCGGAATGGGAGCAGGCCATCCTGCTCGGCTTCGCCGCCTGGCGACAGCTCCGCGACCGCAACGGCGGCACGGTGACCCTGGCGGCGAGCGTCCCATCCCTCACGGTCACGCCGCCAAAGAGCTCTTGAACGCCCCCTCCAGCGGCAGCCAGGCCGCCGAGCGTTTCGGCTAGGAGGGCGCTAGGGATGACATCGGGTTGGTGTGACATGAGCTTGATGAGTGTCACGCGCCTGCGTGGAGGTGTGCGGCCCACTGTGATGGGGTGAGCGGGTTTTGGTGGCGGAGGGACTGAACGGACTGGTGCAGGGCGTAGGGGGTGTGGCGGGTGTCTGCTTTGCCGTCGTCCGTGGTCAGTGTGGAATAGAAGGTGTCGGCGATCTGTACGGCGGAATTGTCGGCGATCTCCCACAGGGTGCCGATGACGTGGGGGAATCCGGCCATCTGGAAGGCGGAGGTCAGGTGGATGGACTCGTCCAGCAGGTCCGTGTGGCTGGTGAGTGCGGTGGAGCAGGCTGACAGGTAGGCCAGGCGGGCGTGGCTGAGGGTGATCGGGGCCAGGCTGGCGACGGTGAGCGGGTCGTGCTGGTGGTCGTGGAGCAGGAGTCTGCTGGCCGATGGGTCGGTGGGGTCGCTGAGGCCGTGGCAGGCGAAGTGGGCGATCGCGCAGGTCGTCAGGTGGGTCAGGACGCGGGCCTTGGTCGGTGTCGTTTCCGCTGGAGGGGTGGCTGCGCGACCTGGGGGTTCGGTGAGCGTGACGGCGCCGGGCAGGTGGTCGGCGACCAGGCGAGCCTCTCGGGTGACCTGGGGTAACGGGCCCCGGTAGAGGAGACCGGGTGTCGTGGGCATGGCCACGATCAGGGCCCGCTCCGCGCCGGTGGGTGGGGTGCGGGCGGTGGGGTGCTGGCGGGCGTGGCGCAGGGCGGTGATGGTCGGGGTGTAGGAGGACACGACCCGGTCCAACACAGAGCGACGGTGTGGGTCAGGGTCGGCGCTGTGGTGTCCGGCGGCGTGGATCGGCAGGAGCGTGAGCAGCCCGCCCGGGGCCCACCACACCCTGGGCCATCGCGTGATGTCGCCCGGAGGCGGGGCGTCGAGGCCGAGTTCGTGCAGGACCGGGGCTGCGGCGACGTCCCACAACCAGGCGAGCACGTCCAGGATGACCGCATCGTCCCGGCTGCTCAGAGCTTGGCGGAACCGGTCGATCCGGTCGGCCAGGCTCGCCTGATCGAGGCCGGGCAGTTCCACTGCGCTGATGCCGGTACGGGTGAGTATGAGGGCGTCACTACGAAGAGAGCTGACGTTGAAGGTGACCACCGGTCCCGCGGTCGCCTGTTCGGTCAGTTCTTCGATGCTCGGCGGGAGGGCAAAAGACGCGAATCCGTCCAGGGACCGGATCCGTTCCATCACGTCGGCCAATTCAGCGGCCATCCGGTGGCGGTCATCCATCGGTGGTACGGCCGACCCGACGGCCTGCCAATCCATCGGTAGCACGGCCTGCCCGGTGGCCTGTCGATCCATCGTTGCTACGGCCGACCCGGTGGCCTGCCAGTCCATCGGCACTACGGCCTGCCCGGCGCCCTCCCGTAGGACAGGCTGGTCGAGCCGGTCACGCAGGGCCATGAACCGGTCGGCCAGGTCCGGGTGGTGCTCGCGAAGGTCGCTGAGGTCGCTTCGGGTATGCAGGGTCTGGCTGAGCAGAACGGCCCGTCCCGCTTCGAGCAGGCGTAGAGCCTTCTGGCCGCGGATGCCGGGAGGTGTGGTGGTGTCGGCCAAGGCATAGGCGGCCGCGTCGGCGGCCAGGCCGGGGAATTGGCCGATCATGTGTTGCTGGTCGGAGCGTTCGAGTTGCCGGGGGCTCACCTCCGGCAGCAGCCGGACCGCGGTTTCCAGGAGTTCGGCGGCTCGCGTGGAGTCCGCCACGATCAGCCTGGCGGCTTGGTGCGCCGCACGGATCCGCTGGGATGGAGCTCCCATCGCACTCCGAGCCGCCTCTTCATAGGCGTCCACCGCTTCATCTCGGTCCGCCGCATGCCCGCTCTGTTCAAACCGGATCTGCACCGCGGTGCCGAGGTTCGTGAGACGCGCGGCCCGTGCGGGGTGATCGGGCGGAGTGGCCTGCACGGCCTTCCCGAGGGCGCTGATCGCCCGGTCCAGATCTGCCGGGCTACCACTGTGCGTGTGTCGCGTTTGCAGAGCGATGCCGAGGTTGGTCAGCCGGGAGGCAAGCGCGGGATGGTCGGGTGGCGTGCTGTCCACGGCGAGTTGCTGGGTAGTGAGGGCTTCTTCCAGATCTGAACCGATGCCGCTGCGCTCGTACCAGGTCTGAAGGGCGTTGCCGAGGTTGTTCAAGATCATCGTGCGGTCGAGGTGGTCGGGTGGGATGACCTCCGCTGCCTGCCGCAGGTGGGTGATGGCTTCTTCCAGGTCGTTTGGACCGGCGCCGCGCTCGTACATTGTCAGGAGTGCGGTGCCGAGGTTGTTCACGATCGTGATGCGGCGATCGAGTGGAGTGATCTCCATGGCCTGTCGCAGACTGGTGATCGCCTCTTGCAGGTCCATCAAGGCTTGGCCGCGGTCGTACCGTGCCTGGAGCGCGTTGGCGAGGTTGGACAGGCGGATGGCACGGTCGGGGTGGTCGCGTGGAGTGGCTTCCACCGCCTGTCGTTCGACGGTGATGGCCTGTTCCAGATCTGCCGCGTCCCCGGTGCGGATGAATCGTGTCATAAGCGCGTTGCCGAGGTTGCTCCGGTGCATGGCACGGCCGGGGTGGTCATGGAGGATCGTTCCGGCCGCCTGGCGCAGGCTGGTGATCGCTTCATCCAGGTCCGCCAAGGCGCCGGTGTGGACGAAGCGTGTCAGCAGCAGGTTGCCGAGGTTGTTCGAGATCATCGCCGGTTCCGCGTGGTCACGCGAAGTCACTTCGACCGCCTGACGCACGCTGGTGATGGCCTCTTCCAGGTCGGCCAGGTCGCCGGTGCGTGCGAACCTTTCTTGCAGGGCGTTCCCGAGGCCGCTCAGGCGTGCGGCGCGGGCAGGGTTCCCACGTGGGGCACTTTCCACCGCGAGGCGCATGCCGTTGATGGCCTGCTCCAGGTCCGCGACCGCTCCGCTGCGGGCGAACCGCGCCTGTAACGCGCCGGCGAGATTGCCCAAGATCGTCGTATGGTCACGCGGGGTGGAGTCCAGCGCCTGGTTCAGGTACGAGATGGCGAGGTCCAGATCTGCCAGGTCACCGGTACGGGCAAAGCGTACCTGGAGCGCGTTGCCCAGATTGGTCAGGCGACTGGCGCTGCCGGGGTGGTCGGGTGGGGTGATCTCCACTGCCTGCCGCAGGCAGGTGATGGCCTCTTCCAGATCGGCCAGGTTGTCACCATGCTCGAATCGCGCCCGCAACGCGCTACCGAGGCTACTGAGCATCGCCGCATGGTCGGGGTGATCGATTTCCACGGCCTCGCGCAAACTGGTGATGGCCAGTTCCAGATCCGCCGGATCGCCGCCGCGCTCGAACCGTTCCTGCAACGCGATACCGAGGTTGGCCAGGAATCCACCGCGGGCGGGGTGATCGGCCGGAGTGAGCTCGACGATGCGCTGCCACAGCCGGACGCCGCGTTCCAGCAGATCCGGATCAGCCGAGTTCAACGCCTGGTTGAGCAACGTGATCACATGCGGCACCGCTTGACCGGCCAGGATCGGTAACAACGGCTCTGGAAGATCCTCATCAGCGATCTCGGCCAGGAAGCACACGCCGAACATCTCGGCCGCAGCGACCAGATCGTCCTGATCCTCCCCCTCGGGAAGCGCCTGATAGCGGTACCAGTGCCACCAGCCGAGCACACGCCGCGTCTCAAGATGGGACTCCTGGCCGGTCAGGCCCGCGGCCAGGTGCCGAGCATCGGCAATCGCGGCAGCCTCCAGCAACAGTGACGGGTCACCGGTCGCCATCACCTGCCTGAGCCGCGCCCGCACCGTATCAAGCAGGTCGTCCCGTTCGCTCACGGTTTCTCCCGCGACCACACCAAGACACCTTGTCGCGAACGACAATAACCACTCTTATGCGCGTCGAAGTGAACGCCGTCGGCCGATGGGGGCGGCCCTCCGTGTTCCTTGGGCAGGTCGCGGTCTTCGGATCGGCCGTCTGTCTCCTCGATCTCGCCTCCGCCCGCTCGGCCGATGCCCGGCTTGCCGTGATCTTCTTCGCAGTCGCCGCGATCCTTTTCGCGTCCATGGCCGCCCTGATGCGGTACGGGTCGCGCCGGGCCGTCGCCGCCGCCCTGTTCGGCATGGGGTTCCTGGCACCCGCGTACCTGGGTGGGCTGGCCGCAGTGCACTTCACCGGGGCCGGTCCTTCGGATCCGGGCTGGTACCCGGTCGCCCGGGCCGTGACACTGGCCGCGGCGGCGGTGGCGTACCTGACCAGCCTGTGCCTGCTCGGCGCGCGCCGGACGCCCAGCCCGGCGCCCAGGACGGCGCTGCTGCTCATGCGCCACCTGCCGCTGGTCGCCGTCAGCGTCACGCTGCTCAACTTCGTCGCGATCGGCCAGGCGGATCTCCTCGCGGCGGAGGCGGTGCGGGCGAACCCGGGAGAGTACGCGAATGGCGACTTCTACCTGGATGGAGTCCCGGCGGCCGCCTGGACGCACGGGGCGATTCTCGGCGTCGCCGGAGTCGTCGCCCTGGTGCTGGCCGGAATCGCGCGGCGGCGCGGAGTGTCCGCCCCGCTCCTGGTCGGGGTGGGGGTCGCCGGGCCTGTCTACCTGTTCCTGCTGCTGGCGGCGGCCATGGCCTCACCCTTCGTCCTCAGCGGGGCCAGCGGCGAGCCCGTTCCCCAGGTGCTCGCTGACGGCCCGGGCTGGTACCTGCCCGCGATCGCCACCCAAGTCTCGCTCGCGGGCCTCGCGTACGCGGTGATCATGGCGCTGATGGTCAACGCGGGGAGCTGTCAGCCGGCTAGGCCGTGAAGGGTTTCGGCTACCAGGGTGCCCAAGGACGGGAGGTGGTAGCCGCCCTCCTGGACGGCGACGACGGGGACGCCGAGGGAGGCGATGATCGTCCCGGTTTCGCGGTAGCCGGAGGTGGTGACGCGGAGCGGGCTTTCCGGGTCGTCGGCTGCGGCGTCGACGCCGAGGGAGACGACAACGGCTTCCGTGCCGAACATTTCGGCGGCGTCGCGGAGGCGGGTGAGGGCGGAGAGCCAGGCCGCGTCGCCGGATTCGGGGGTGATCGGGATGTTGAGGGTGGTGCCCTGGCCGGAGCCTGTGCCGGTTTCGTCGGCGAAACCGACGTAGTGGGGGAACCAGCCGGCGCCGGGGTCGACGTGGGCGGAACCGTAGAAGACGTCCGGGCGCTCCCAGAAGATCGCCTGGGTGCCGTTGCCGTGGTGGGCGTCCACGTCGATGATCGCCACTTTGGCGAAGCCGTGGTCGCGGAGGGCTTGTGCGGCGACGGCGGCGTTGTTCAGGTAGCACGAACCGCCGTAGCCGGCGGGGGTGGCGTGATGTCCAGGCGGGCGGCAAAGGGCGTAGGCCACCCGTTTCCCCGCTGCGGCCAGGTCGGCGGCGGTCTGGGCCGCGTCCACAGCGGCTCGTGCCGCCTGCCAGGTGCCCGGCCCGACCAAGGTCATCGTGTCGTAGCAGTACAGCCCCGCGCGGGCGTGCGTCGCCACCGGATGATGCGCGGGCATTCCGGCGAGCATGGCCTCAGTCGGGAAAACATACGGCACCACCCGATCCTGACCGTAGTCCGGCGGATAGCCGCCGTCCTCCCACTGCTGCCACACCTCCCGCAGATGGTCCACGAACGCGGGCTCATGCACCGCCCGCAGCACCTCGTCCTCGTGCGGCGCTGCCTCGACAAGCGGAAACCCACCCGCGACCAGCTCATCCCGGATGACCGTGACGCGCTCCGCGACCTCGGTCCCCGGCGTCCGCACCCCGATCCAGATCTCGGCCCCAGGCGCGTGCGCCAGCGTCTCAGCCGACCAGACCACTGTGGTCACGACAACCACCTCTCACTGCTGGCGGAAGAAGCGGTTGAGGACGCGGACGCCGAATTCGAGGGCCGCGACGGGGACGCGTTCGTTGACGCCATGGAACATGGCGTTGTAGTCGAAGTCGGGAGGGAGGGCGAGGGGCGCGAAGCCGTAGGTGACGATGCCTCGTTCGTTGAAGGCTTTGGCGTCGGTGCCGCCGCTCATGACGTATGGAACGGGAAGGGCGACGGGATCTTCGGCGATGAGGGAGGCGCAGAGGGCGTCGAAGGTGGGGCCGCCGGGGTCGGCTTCTGGGGCATCCTCGAAACAGATGAATTCGCGGGTGATCCTGGGGCCGAGGAGGGTGTCGATGGTGGCGAGGAAGTCGTCGCCGGAGCCGGGGAGGAAGCGGCCGTCGATCTGGGCTTCGGCGGAGCCGGGGATGACGTTGACCTTGTAGCCGGCGTTGAGCATGGTGACGTTGGCGGAGTTGCGGAGAACGTGTCTGAAGAGTTCGCCGACTTTGCCGAGGCGGTCGGCTTCGGCGTCCAGGTCCGTGAGGTCCAGGGGGCGCCCGAAGGCGGTGACGATGCCGTCGAGCATGCCGCGGACGCCCGGCGTGAGCTGAAGCGGCCACTCGTAAGCGGCGAGGCGGGACATGGCGTGGCAGATCTCGGCGACCGCGTTGTCGCTCGCGCGCAGGGAGCCGTGCTGGGCTGTGCCGTGCGCGCGTACGCGCATCCAGGCCATGCCCTGTTCCCCGACGGCGACCGGATAGATCCGCCTGCCGTCGTGGACGACACTGTAGCCGCCGTCCTCGCTGATCGCCTCGCGGACTCCGTCGAAGAGGTCGGGGTGTTCGCGGGCCAGGTAGTAGGAGCCGTACTCGCCGGTGGCCTCCTCGTCGGCGGTGAAGGCGAGCACGAGGTCACGGTCGGGGCGTACGCCTGATTGGGCCCACTCGGCGACCATGGCGAGGGTCATCGCGCAGGTGCCCTTCATGTCGACGGCACCGCGTCCCCAGACGACCCCGTCGACGATCTCGCCAGAGAAGGGATGTAACGCCCAGTCCTCGGCGGCGGCGGGGACCACGTCCAGGTGCCCGTGGATCAGGAAGGGATCGCCAGAACCCGCCCCCGGGATCCGCGCGACCACGTTGGAGCGGCCCTTCGAGGTCTCCAGGATCTGGGCTTCGACGCCGCGGTCGGCGAGGAACGTGGCGACGTACTCGGCGGCGGCGCGCTCGCCCCGCCCCCGGTTGTCGCCCTCGTTGGTGGTGTCGATCCTGATCAGATCGGAGCAGATGGCGCCGACGTTCATGGGAGTACGCAGGCGGCATGGTGGCCGCGGTCCGAAGGCAGCACGGGCTGGGACTCCTTTTCGCAGCGGGTGGCGAGCTCGGCGGGCAACCCGGCGGCGTACGCGGGACAGCGCGGCCGGAAGCGGCAACCCTCGGGAATTCTGGACGGATCGGGCGTCTCCCCGACCAGGACGATCGGCTCCTGCCTGGCCACTTCGGGTACGACCGACAGCAGCGCCTTCGTGTACGGATGGCGGGGATTCATCAGCACCTCGGCGGTGTCGCCGGTCTCCACGATCCGGCCGAGGTACATGACGGCCACCCGGTCGGCGATGTTCCAGGCCAGCCCGAGGTCGTGGGTGACGACCAGGACCGACAGGCCGAGTTCCTCTCGCAGGCGCAGCAGCAACGCCAGGATCTCACCGCGTACCGAAGCGTCGAGGGAGGAGACGGGCTCGTCGGCGACGAGCACGTCGGGGTCGAGCACGAGCGCGCCCGCGATGACGACCCGCTGCCGCTGCCCCCCGGACAACTCATGCGGATATTTCATGAAAAATCGGTCAGGTGGGCGGAGGCCGGCCTTCGACAACGCCGTAGCCACCCGGACTTCCTCGTCGCCCGAGACGCCGTGAATCCGCAACCCCTCCGCCACCGCTTCATACACGGTGTGCCGAGGATTCAGCGACCCGCTCGGATCCTGCAACACCAGCTGCACATGCCGCCGGAACTCCTTCAGATCCCCCCGCGAATACCCCAGCGGCCGAGCACCGTACTCGACCTTCCCCGAAGCGGGTTTCACCAGCCCGAGCAGGCTCCGCGCCAGCGTCGTCTTCCCGCACCCCGACTCCCCGACCAGCGCCACGATCTCCCCGGCGCCGATCTCCAGATCCACCCCGTCCACAGCCCGCGCCGCCCCGAACCGCACGCACACCCCACGCGCCGCCAGCGCCACCACATCCGACATTTCCGAAATATCCGCCGAGCTCATCGAGCACCTCGCAGATCCAGGCCGGTCTCCCCGGCACGCAAGCAGGCGGCACTCCGCCCATCATCAGACCCGGACGGCGAGGAGAGCGCGGTCAACGCCTCCTCAGAACTCGAGCACCTATCCAAAGCGACCGGACACCGCGGATGAAAATCGCACCCACCCGGCAAATCCCCCGGAAACGGCGGATCCCCCGGCAGCCCACGCGGCGCATACCTAAACCGCTCATCCCCCACCCGCGGAAACGCCCCAGCCAGCGCCGCACTATACGGATGCCGCGAATCATCAAACACCGCGGAAGCCGGCCCCTGCTCCACGACCTTTCCCGCGTACATGACCGCGACCCGATCACACGTAGTCCCCAGCACCGACAGATCATGCGAGATCAGCACCAACGCCAACCCCAGATCCCGTACCAACCCAGACAGCAGCTCCAGCACCTGCGCCTGCACCATCACATCCAGCGCGGTCGTCGGCTCATCCGCGATCACCAGCCGCGGCCGGCACGCCAGCGCCAACGCGATCATCACCCGCTGCCGCTGCCCACCCGACAGCTGATGCGGATAATCCCTGGCCCGCCGTGCCGGCAACCCCACCTGCTCGAGCAGCTCCCCCACCCGCCGATCCGCCTCCCGCTTGGAGGTCTTCGGCTCGTGCAGCAGAATCGGCTCAGCGATCTGCCGCCCGATGTTCTGCACCGCGTTCAGCGAATGCAACGCCCCCTGGAACACAATCGACGCCTCGGCCCACCGAATCGCCCGAAGCCGCCCGAACGACATGCCGTACACATCCTCGCCGTCGAGCAGCACCTGCCCGTCGACCTTCGCCGAGCGCGGCAGCAGCCGCAGAGCGGCGTTGGTGATCGTGGACTTGCCACACCCGGACTCCCCCGCCACCCCCAGCACCTCACCCGGCGACACCACCAGATCCACCCCGCGCACGGCGGGCACATCCCCGGCATAGGTGACCCGCAGGTCCTTCAGCTCAAGAAGGCTCATCGACCCTCCTTCAGTCGCGGGTTGAGCACGACCTCAAGCGCCCGCCCGACCAGGGTGAACGCCAGCACGACCAGCACCACGCAGATCCCGGGCGGCAACACGAACCACCACTCGCCGTTGGACATCGCCCCCGTGCCGTACGCGCTGTCGAGGATGTTCCCCCACGACTGCGCGGTCGGATCGCCGAGCCCGAGGAACGACAGCGTGGTCTCCGACAGGATCGCGATCGACACGGTCAGCACGACATGCGCCAGCACGACCGGCATGACGTTCGGCAGCACGTGCCGCGTCATCTGATGCCAGTCGCCCGCCCCGAGCGCTTTCGCCCTTTCCATGTACGGCCGGGACCGCACGCTCAACGTCTGCGCGCACACCAGCCGTGCCGTCCCAGGCCAGGAGGTCACGCCGATCACGATGATGATGTTGAACAGGGACACGCCCAGCACGGTCGCCAGCACGATGGCCAGCGGCAGGAACGGGATCACCAGGAACCAGTCGGTGAAGCCCATCAGCAGCGAGCGCGCCCAGCCGCCGTAGAACCCGGCCATGATGCCGACCAGGGTGCCGATCACGATGGCGATCGCGGTCGCGGACAGGCCGACGATCAGCGAGACCCGGGTGCCGTGCACGAGCAGGGTCAGGATGGACAGGCCGTTCTGGTCGGTGCCGAGCCAGTAGTCGGCCGACGGTGGCTGGTGGCTCCTGGCGGTGGCTTTGGCCACGTTGAGCCCGTCCGGGTCGGCCAGCAGCGGCGCGAAGATCGCGACCAGGGCGAAGACGACCAGGATGGCGAGCCCGGCCAGGGCGGAGTTGTGGGAGCGGAAGTCCCGCCAGAACCGGGCGAGCGTGGTCCGGCGGCGGGCCCAGGTGATCGACCGGGCCGTCATTGGGTGCTCACCCTCGGGTCGAGCACCGCGTAGAGCAGGTCGGCGAGCAGCGTGAACACGACCACCCCGATGGAGAACAGCAGGAACACGGCCTGGAGCAGCGGGATGTCCGGCCCGCGCAACGCCTCGTACGACAGCAGCCCGAGCCCGGGCCAGGAATACACGGTCTCCACGGTGATCGCTCCCCCGATCACGAAGCCGAGGTTGAGGAAGATCAGCGTCATCGTGGGCAGCAGCGCGTTGGGCACCGCGTGCCGCCGCCTGACCAGGTCCTCCCGCAGGCCCTTGGCCCTGGCCAGCTGCAGGTAGTCCTGCCGCAGCTCGTCCACCAGCGAGGCGCGCATGATCGAGGTGTATTCGGCCAGGTAGACGATGGCCAGCGCGGTCACCGGCAGCACCATGTGCCAGGCCGTGTCCAGGACGGTGTCCAGGAACCCGGTCACGCCCGGTGTGGAGATGCCGCCGCTCGGGAAGAATGGGAGCGCGATCAGCAGCACCATGCCGACCCAGAACTCGGGCATGGCGTAGAGCGTGTTGGTGACGCCGGTGGTCACCCGGTCGAAGGTGCCGCCGCGCCGCCAGCCGCTGCGGATGCCCAGCCACACCCCGGCCACCGAGGCGATCAGGATCGCGGTGCCGACCAGCAGCACGGTCGGCCAGACCCGCTCGGCGACCAGCTCCCAGACCGGGCGGTTGAACCGGACCGAGTTGATCGTGCTGGCGAACGGGTTGGACAGGTATTCCAGGAACTGCGCGCCGATCGGCCGGTTGAGCTCGGCGCGCAGCTTGATCAGCTGCTCGGGGGCCATGTTGCGGCCCCGCGAGTAGAGGCCGATCGGGTCGCCCGGCAGCAGCCGGAACAGGAAGAAGTTGAACACCACCACGAACAGCAGCGTGCCCAGCGACCAGCCGATCTTCCTGATCACATAACCGCGGGTCCCGGTGGTCATTCCCGCTCGTCCGCGTCCGCCGTACGGCGCCTGCGGGCAGCCAGCACGCCGCCCACCGCCAGCACGGCGACGGCTCCGACGAGGGCGCCGATCAGGGCGGAGCTCATGCCGCCGGAGTCCTCGGCCGCCGCGGCGGCCGAGGCCGGGGAGGTGGCCTTGACCGGTTCGATGGTGAGGTAGGAGTGGATGCCGTACTGGAACAGCAGCGAGCCATCCGGGTCGGGCTGCGGGACGAAGCCGGTCCACTTGTCGCTGCGGTAGGCGACCAGGTCGTCGTAGTAATAGGTGATCGCGTACGCGGCGTCGTCGTAGACCATCTGCTGCATGCGCTTGGCCAGCTCGGCGCGTTTGGCGGGGTCGGTCTCGCCAGCCTGCTCCTCGTAGAGCTTGTCGTATTCCGGGTTGCAGTAGAACGAGTCGGACAGGTCGGCGAAGATCGAGTCGCCGTCCTTGTAGCTGCGCTTGCCGCAGGTGAAGACCGACATCTGGTAGTCGGGGTCGGGTTCGACCACCCAGCCCCACTCGAACATGTCGTACTCGCCCTGGCCGATGATCTCGGTGAGCGCGTCCTCGGACATCACCTTGACGGTGACCTCGATGCCGATGTCCTTGAGCCAGGTTTTCACGAACTCGCCGGTGGCCTGGGACTCCTCGCTGCTGTCCCGGACGAACAGGCGCAGCGCCAGCTTCTTGCCGTCCTTCTCGCGTACGCCGTCGGCACCCTTCGGATATCCGGCCGCGTCCAGGATCTGGTTGGCCTTGGCCGGGTCGAAGTTCTGCTTGTTGGCGGGGTCGAGGTGCAGTGCCGGATACACCGGCGGGATGAAGGTATCGGCGGGCGAGCCGTTGCCGCCCAGCACCCGGTTGACCAGGACGTCGCGGTCGATGGCGTGCGAGATGGCGACGCGGACCTGCTTGTCCTTGAGCGCGGGGTGGCCGTCGCCGATCGCGGTGCCGTCGGCGAGGGCCGCGCCGGTGTTGAAGGCGATCTCGTTGAAGCCCGAGTAGGCGGAGCCCCTGGTGGTGATGCCGGGCTTGTTCTTCAGCGATTCGAGGACGTTGCTCTGCAGGTCGTACGCGAAGTCGATCTCGCCCCGGGTGAGCGCCTGCGCTTCGGCGTCGGCGTTGAGAAAGACCCGGAAGACCAGCTCGTCGATCTTGGGCGCCCCGCGCCAGTACTCCTTGTTCGCCTCGAACCGGATGAACTGCCCCTTGCGCCGCTCGATCAGCCGGAACGGCCCGGACCCGACGATCGCCTCGCCGTTCTCCGGCTCGTTGGCGAACGATTTGACCTCGGTGCCGTCGATGTCCTTCCAGATGTGCTCCGGCAGGATCGGGACGGCCAGCCGTTCCATGATCGGTGTCGGCTTCTTCACGTGCAGCACCAGCGTCGTGTCATCGGTGGCCTCGGCCCGCTCGATGTTGGTGACGTAGTTGCCGTAGTTGGTCTGCTCGAAATCGCCGTTGATGATCCGGTTGAAGGTGTAGGCGGCGTCCCTGGCCGTCAGCGGCTGCCCGTCCGACCATTTGACCCCGGCCCGGATCTTGTAGCTCCAGCTCTTCTTGTCCGGCGCCTCCTGGTACGACTCCGCCAGGCTGGGCATCGCCGACACGTCCTTGGGGCTGGACGTGACCAGGTAGTCGTACATCAGGGCGTAAGCCTCGTATGCCTCGACCACGATGCCGGTGAACGGGTTCGTGGAGTCCACGTCGGACAGGATGCCGACGGTGAAGGTGACCTTCCCCTGCGACGGGGCGGGCGTCTGGGCGAGCGCGGTCGCGGCGGGCGCCGTCAGCAGCCCGGCGGCGAGCGCGACGCTCAGAGCTCTTCTGACGAGGTGGTGCATATCGTCCTCCGGGGGCGGGAGTCGATCCGAGATCTTGACTGGTCAATCAGTCGGTTGGGTACTGTCCTGCCATGACACAGCCCCCCATCGCCCCCCGTATACCGGTGGTGCACCGGCTGCACGGGATCGAGCGAATCGACGACTACGACTGGATGCGCGACCCGGAGGCGGCGCGCGAGATCTTGCTCGCCGAGCGGCGGCACTATGCGGCGGAGACCGCCCATCTGGCCCCCTTTCAGCGGGTTCTCGCGGCCAAAATGGCTGGACGGACGCCCGAGACTGAGTCTTCAGTCAGTTGGCGTCATGGGGCTTTTGTCTACTACACCCAGATTGAAACTGGAAGGGAGTTCGGTGACTTCTGTCGAAAGCGTGATGCTTCTGATGGCGGTTCTGTGCTGCTGAATCTCGACGAGCTGGCAGCGGCGGGTTACGTGGAGTTGGGCGTCCGAGAGGTGAGCCCGTGCGGGCGGTTTCTGGCGTATTCGGTGGATACGAGCGGGGATGAGGTGTACGAGCTCCGGTTCCGCGATCTGGACGCGGGGGTGGATCTTCCCGATCGGGTGGCGGGGACGTATTACACGGGCGCGTGGTCGGCGGATTCGTCGAGTTTCTTCTACACGGCGGTGGATGAGTGTTATCGGCCTTATGAGGTGCGGCGTCATGTTCTGGGGGGTGATGAGGCCGTTGTGCTGACTGAACCGGATCGGCGGTTCGAGGTGACGATCGAGGCGACGCGGTCAGGGGCGTACATCACGATTACCGCGGCCAATCGGGACACCACCGAGGTGTGGCTGATCCCCGCCGCGACCCCGGAGGCGGAGCCGCGCTCGGTGCGGGGGCGGACGCCGCAGGTCGAATACCGGGTGGATCACGACGCGACGAACGATCGCCTGGTCGTCACGACCGATGACGGCTGGCCGGAGTTCCGGGTGGACCATGAGCTGGTCACTCCCGATCCGGCCGAACGCGTCTACCGGACCGACTGTTTCGCCGGATATATCGTCGTATCTCTGCGCAGGGGTGGGGAGCCGTTGCTCCGGGTCGTCCCGATGGACGGAACCGAGCCCTGGGAGATCCACCCGGAGACCACCGCGGGCCGGATCGCGCTCGTGCACAACCACGACTACGACACGACCGAGATCCTGATCGAGACCGGCTCCTACAGCGAGCCCACCCGCTGGTCCACCGTCAACCTCGCCACCCGCGAGCGCACGGTGCTCAAAACCGCCGAAACCACCGGCTACGACCCCGCTGACTACGTCAGCGAACGCCACTGGGCCCCCGCCCCCGACGGCGTCATGATCCCCGTCACCGTCGTCCGCCGCCGCGACGTCCCGCTCGACGGCACCGCGCCCTGCCTGCTGTACGGCTACGGCGCCTACGAAGCCGTCTTCGACTTCACCTGGGAAGCCCCGCTTTCCGTGCTCCTGGACGAAGGCGTGATCTTCGCCCACGCCCACATCCGCGGCGGCGGCGAACTGGGCCGCGGCTGGTGGCAAACCGGACGCCTCGCCCGCAAACCCACCACCTTCTCCGACCACGTCGCCGTGGCGGCCTGGCTGGAGGACAAGGTCACCGCCATCGCCACCCGCGGCCTCTCCGCCGGCGGCCTCCTCATGGCCGCCGTGTACGGCAAACGCCCCTGGGCCGCCGTCATCGCCGAGGTCCCCTTCGTCGACGTGGTCACCACCATGCTCGACGACACGATCCCGCTCACAGTCAACGAATGGGAGGAATGGGGTGACCCCCGCGAACCCCAAGATTTCGCCTCCATGCTCGCCTACTCCCCCTACGACAACATCCCGGACACCGACACGCCGCTGCTGGTCACCGGAGCCGTCAACGACCCCCGCGTCCTGGTCCGCGAACCCGCCAAATGGGTCGCCAAACTCCGCGCCCACGGCGCGAACGTGCTCTTCCGGGTCGAGGTAGAAGACGGCGGGCACACCGGACCGAGCGGCCGGTATGCCCACCTGGACTACGAAGCGGAGATCTACGCCTTCATCCTGCAGGCGCTACAGCAGTGACTCGCGAAGCTCCCGCTTGAGGATCTTGCCGACGGCGTTCCGGGGGAGAGCGTCCACGATCTCCAGGCGCTCCGGCAGCTTGTAGGAGGCGATGCCGGTGGCCCGCAGGAACTCGGTCACGGACTCCAGCGTGATCTCGGTGTCCGGTTTGGTGACCACGAGCGCGCAGACCCGCTCGCCCAGCACCTCGTCGGGGTAGCCGACCACGGCGGATTCGGCCACGGCGGGATGCCCGGCCAGCAGGGCCTCCAGCTCGGCGGGGGCGATGTTCATGCCACCCCGAATGACCAGGTCCCTGGTCCGGTCCACGTACCGCAGGTAGCGGTCGCCCGCGAGCTCGAAGACGTCTCCGGTGATCAGGTAGCCGTCGTCGTCGAAGGGGTCGGCTTCCGCCGTACCGGCCAGGTAGCCGGCGAAGACGGTCGGGCCGGACAGGCGCAGTTCGCCGGGCACGCCCTCGCCCGCGACCTCGGTGCCGTCGGCGGCGACCAGCTTGACCTTGGTGCCGCCGAGGGTGCCCGGCCAGGTGGTGCCGGGGGCGTCGGGGCGGGGGAAGAAACGGGCGCGGTCGTCCGGGTCGGGCATGGTGTCGGGGTCGGAGAGCAGCGCGATGCCCTCGTTGGAGCCGAAGAAGTTGATGATCGCGATGCCGTGCTTCTCCTGCCAGCCGCGCACCATCGGCGGCGGCAGCGGTGCCGAACCCGAGCCGATCCTGGTCAGCGAGGAGATGTCGAACTGGGCCAGCACTTCCGGCTTGTGCAGCAGCAGGGTGAGCAGCGCGGGCGGCGCGAGCGTGTAGGTGACCCGCTCGGTGGCGATCTGGGTGAGGTAGACGGGCAGCTCGAAGGGGTGGTGCTGGACCAGCGTGCAGCCGGTGCGCAGCCACGGCAGCATGACGCCGCCGATCCCGGCCATGTTGACCATGGGGAACGGGTTCAGCACGACGTCGTCGGCGGTGAGACCGGCCGCGTCTGCGCAGGTCCAGGCGACCGCGAGCCAGTCGTAGTGGCAGCGCGGCACGCCCTTCGGGGTGGCCTCGGTGCCGGAGGTCCAGCAGATCGTGACGCAGTCGTTCGGGTCCCGCTCGAAGCTCTTGAGGTGCGCGTCCAGCGTCGCCGGATCCGCGGTCGCGGTCTCCAGCTCGCCGCCCCAGGCCAGCACCTCCCGCATCGACGGTACGGCCAGCGCGCCGATGCCCTCCGCCCGATCGGCAGCGGTGACGAAGACGCTGACGTTGGCGAGCACGCCGAGCTGGGTGAGCTCGTATTGCCGGTACTGCACCGGGAACGGGGCGACGATCGCGCCGATCCGGATTCCGGCCAGCATGGTCACGGCGAGCTCGACGCTGTTGGGCAGCTGGACCGCCACCACGTCGTCCACGCCGACGCCGTGCCCGAGCAGCACTCCGGCCACACGATCCACTTCGGCGTCCAGGTCAGCCCAGGTCAGCCGCTTGGGCACGCCGCCCATCAGGGCGGGTTTGTTGGGCGGGTCGACCACCGCGAGCCCTCCGGGCCGCTCGGCCGCCCGCGCCCGTAAGAGCCGGTCGATTGTGTCGTCGGTCCACCAGCCTTCACCGGTGTAACGCTCCACATGGTCTTTCGGGTGCAGCCTCATCGCGACTCCCGCGCTCGATGTTCCCGAGACCCTACGAAAGCGAATCGCCTCGGTCAACATATGTCGGGCTATATCGAGAAATCACGTGATGAAGTGGACTTCGCGGCGTTCGAGGGTGCCGCCGCATTCCGTACAAAGCAGGACCGGGGTGAGGGCGGAGCCGCAGGTGTGGTGGGTGATGGTGAGCTCAGAGCCCGGCGGGGCCGGGAGTTCGCGCTGCGCCCAGGTGACCAGGAACGCGAAGACCTGGAAGAACGCCAGGCCGCGTTCGGTGAGGCGGTAGTGGCCGCCGATCAGCTGGAAGACGCCCAGCTCGACGAAACGGCGCAGCCGGTCGGTGAGCACCGAGGGCGCGATGCCCAGTTCGGCCTGGAAATCGCCGAACCGGCGCGAGCCGAGGAAGGCGGCGGCGAGCACGCTGGTGCTCCAGCGGTCGCCGAGGATCTCCATCGAGTCCGGGCAGTAGCCGCTGAAGTCGGTCCGGGAGGCGAGCGTGCGGCGATGCTGCCGGGGCAGCCCGACCCGGGCGAAGGTGGCCAGCGGCCCGCGCACGGTCCGGGTGTCGCGCGCGGTCATGCCCTCCCGGCAGACGCCACAGGCCAGGTACGCCCGCGTCTCGTTGCCGCAGATGTCGTGAATGAGCGGCGGCAGCGGCCGATCCGTCCAGGCGCGTTCCCAGGAGTAGATGGCGACCAGCAGCGACCACAGGTCGAGGCCGCGGTCGGTGAGCCGGTATTCGTAGCGGGTGCGGCCGTCGCGGTAGGCGGCGGTGGTGAAGATCCCGTGCGCGAGGAGTTCCTTCAGCCGGGAGGCGAGCACGGATTCGGAGATGCGCAGCTCATCCCGCCAGCCCGCGAAGGTGCGGACCCGCAGCAGGAAGGCCCGCTGCAGAATCAGGAGCACCCAACGGTCGCCGAGGATGGCCAGGCCCTGCCCGATCGCGCTGAGTTCTATCGCGGTGTCACGCTCTACTGTCGCCGTCGGGGTTTGCACACCCGGCATGGGAACTCCGGTCTTTCTGAACACCATTGGAAAGAGACCACTCTAAGGGGCACATTGACTAGCTGACTTTTGTTATCATAGTGTCCCACTATGGCACAACCCCCTTCGGTGATCATGGACGAGTCCGGCGAGCCGAATCCCTACCTGCTCGGTGTGTACGCCCCGGTCCAGGATGAGATCACCACGGCCGACCTCAAGGTCATCGGCGAGATCCCGGCCGACCTGAACGGCGTCTACCTGCGCAACGGGCCGAACGCGCGGTTTCCCATGCGGGGGCGTTATCACTGGTTCGACGGCGACGGCATGGTGCACGCGATGCACTTCGAGGACGGCCGGGCGCGTTACCGGAACCGGTATGTCCGGACCAAGGCGTACCAGGCCGAGACCGATCGGTCGTTGTGGACTGGGGTGATGGAGAACCCCAAGGGGAATCCGTTCGGGAACACGCGGGGGTTGAACCTCAAGGATTCCGCCAATACCGATCTGATCTATCACCGGGGGAAGGTGCTGGCGACCTGGTATCTGTGCGGGTCGCCGTACCAGTTGGATCCGTTGTCGCTGGAGACGCTCGGGGTCGAGACCTTTCTGGACACGCTGACCGGGGACTTCATGGCGCATCCGAAGGTGGATGAGCGGACTGGGGAGCTGTTCTGGTTCGATTACGGGCCGCGGCCGCCGTACCTGCGGTATGGGGTTGTTGGCGCGGGTGGCGCGGTTGAGCACTGCGTGGAGTTGGACCTGCCGGGTGCGCGGCTGCCGCATGACATGTCCATCACCGAGAACTACGCCATCCTCATGGATCTCCCGCTTTATCAGGACATGGAGGCCGCGCGGCAGGGGCGCTACAAGCTGACCTTCAACCGGGAGCTGCCGTCCCGATTCGGAGTGATCCCCCGGCGCGGGACCGCCGACCAGATCCGCTGGTTCGAGGCCCGGCCGTGCTACATCTACCACGTCATCAACTCGTGGGAGACCGGCGACGAGATCATCCTGGACGTCTGCCGGGTCAGCCGCCCCGCGCCCAAGGGCGACGGCGGCCCGCTGGCCCGCATGATCTCCTACCTGAAGCTGGACGCCCGGCTCTACCGTTACCGCTTCAATCTGGTCACCGGCCAGACCAGCGAAGGTTACGTGGACGGCGACCATAACACCGAGTTCCCCAGCATCGACGCCCGCCTCACCGGGCAGCGGAGCCGGTACTCGTATAACGTCTCCGTCATGGACGCCGACACCAACCTTTTCAACGGTCTGGTGAAATACGACAACCTGACCGGCGCCAAGCAGGAGTACTACTACGGCGACCACCGCTACGGCAGCGAGGCCCCCTTCGCTCCCCGCGACGGCTCCACCGCCGAAGACGACGGCTACCTGGTCACCTTCGTCACCGACGAACGCGAAGGCACCTCCGAAGTCCAAATCCTGAACGCCACAGACATCACCCAAGGCCCCCTTGCTCGCGTCCTGCTGCCCCAGCGGGTCCCACTCGGCTTCCACGCCACATGGGTACGCGCCGACCAGTACCGCAACGCCGAGCACGCCGGCGGCCAGCACCCTGATGGCCGATACCGCACCACCCAGGACCCCGCTGGTCCCCGGAACGCTGCCGCTGGCGGCCAAAACCGCACCGCGCACTCCGCCGGTCAGAATCCTGCCGTCGAGAACCCTGGCGGTCACGGCAATGGTCGCTCCGGGGAGTCCGCGTGAAGCTGACGGTTTCGCTTGGGTTCTGGCAAGATCGCCCGGCGGAAGAGGCGCTGCGCACCGCCCAGGCGGCCGACGAACTCGGCTACCCCGAGGTCTGGGTCGGCGAGATGGCCACCTATGACGCGTTCGCGCTGGCGACCGCGATCGGCTTGACCACCTCCAGGATCGCCCTGACCATCGGCCCGCTGGCGGTCGCGGTCCGCGACCCCATGATGATCGCCATGGGCGCCGCCTCCGTTGCCGACCTCACCGGACGCCCGGTCCGGGTCGCGCTCGGCACCTCCAGCCCTCTCGTGGTGGAACGCTGGCACGGCCGCCCCCACGCCGGCTCCACCAAGGCCCTCGCCGAAGCCGTCGACGCCCTCCGCCCCCTCCTGGACGGCGCGAAATCCGACCACCTCCGCAGCCAGGGCTACCGGCTCCGCCTCCCCGCACCACACTCCGGCCTCACCGTCGCCGCCTTCGGCCCCGCCGCCGTCCGCATCGCCTCCCGCGCCGACCGCATGGTCCTCAACCTGATCACCCCCGCCTCCGCCGCCCGCCTGATCACCGACCTACGCGCCCGCACCAGCACCACCCGCGTAGCCGCCTGGGTCACCGCCGCAGCCGACCCCGACCAAGCCGCCATCGAACAATTCCGCCGCGCCATCGTCGGCTACCTCGCCGCCCCCGGCTACGGCGAAATGTTCGCCGAAGCAGGCTTCCCCGACGTGGTCGACTACGCCCGAACCCACCCCCACCCCCGCGACCTCCTCACCGCAATCCCCGACAAACTGCTCGAATCAGTCGCCCTCCTCGGCGACTCCATCGAATCCCGCCTGGCCGAGTACGCGGCAGCGGGCGTAGACGAGGTAGCCATCGTCCCCGTCAGCACGGAAAAAGACCCCGGCGGCGCCAGAACACTCCGCGCCCTAGCAGCACTCAACGCCGAATCCGTTTGAGCAGGCACAGAACGCCCAACAGAATGCCGCACTCGTACCGGGTGAAGGGAACGAGACACAGTCGGTGCATGATGTCCGGTTTCGTTCCTGGTCTCGAGTTGTCGAGGGCGTCGTATCGCGTGCTAGATCACCCGCAGGAACATGGGAGAGACTGGTCGCGGACGCGTTCCTGAACTTGCGAAGCGCGGCGAGAGCATCCATGGGGCAGTATTGAGATGTATCGCGAAACGAAGGGGCCGACATGTCGCCACTCGGGAAGTACTACATCGGTGCGGGCGTGGGCTCGCTGCTCGCCATCTGGCTGTTGCCTGGCCTGATCTCCTGGCTCGTCGTGATCGGCCTGCTGGCCGCGCCCGCCGTGGCCTACTTCATGCTGGACGAATCCCAGCGCAGGCGGCTGCGGAGAATCCGCCGCCGGGGCATCGGGAGCTGACACTCGACCACTACCTGGCCGCGTACCAAGCGGGAACCTGAGCCGCGCATCCGGTCACACGGTCGCGCTCCAAGCGGGAACCTGAGCGGCGCATCCGGTCGTGCCACACGGCCGCACTCCATGCGGTGACTGAGCGGCGCACCCGGTTTGCGCCGCCGGTCCCGCGTCTTATTCCGGCGTTCCTTTACGGCCTTCGTTACGCGACGTTTGTTACGCGGCGTTCGTTACGCGGCAGGCTGGACGGCGAGTTCACGGTGCACGCGGTCGGTGACGCGGCGCTCGAAGACGAACGACAGGAACGGGATCGTGCCGGCCAGCATCACGCCCAGGATGTACGCCCACGACCAGCGGGCCTTCATACCCAGGTTGACGGCGGCAACCAGATAGACCATGTAAAGGAAGCCGTGGATCGGTGACACGATCTTGGACGGGCCCTCGATGTCGAAGCCGTAGCGCAGGATGATGCAGGTGGTCAGCACCAGCAGCATGACGCCAACGACATAGGCCATGACACGGAACGGTTTGAGGGCGGAGTCCACGATTACTACCTGCTCACGGGTTCGGGGTGGGAGTCGGATTCCGGATCGGGTTCGCGACCGGGTTCCGGGGTGGATTCGGGGTTAGTCAAAGATATCCGCGGCCTTCTGGCGCTTCGGACGGCGTCGCGGACGAAATGCCACCACATGAAGACGGCGAACAGGGCGAAGATCCACCATTGGGCCGCGTAGGCGAGGTTGCGCCAGGTCAGGGCTGCACCTTGGGTGGGTGGAGGAACGGCCACGGGGGTCGCGGTCAGCGACGGTTCCTGGGCGGCGGCGATGAGGAAGCCATCGTGTAGAGGTCCGTCCCAAAGGTTGATGAGTTGTGCGGTGGAGACGGTCGCGACCTGGCCTTCGGGCAGAGCGCCACTGCGTTGCACCGCATCGCTTTGATCCGGAGGACGCAATCGCCCGGTCACCTTCACCGCCCCGGCCGGTACGGCTACCGCCGGATCCTGCGACGTCCCAACCCAGCCCCGGACGACAGCGAATGTGCTTCCATCGCTGAGCCGCAACGGCGTGAGCAACCAGAATCCCGCGCCACTGGCGGCCCTGCCTCCAACCGCATCCACATCCGGTCGGCGGTCGGCAACCAGCAGTTGCCCAGCGGCGTCGTAGACACCTGCGGCGATCACCTGCCGCCCCGCCAACTCACTGGTAAGCCGCTGCCCGACCCGACTCAGCGACTCCACGGCCACCGGGGCCGGATCTGCGGCCGCCGCCGGGCGCCCGGATTCCTCGAACACGGCCAACTGCCAGCGCCCAAGCAGAGTAAATGCCACCAGAACCCCGATCACCAGCAGGTGAAGAACCACCAGCCGGGGCAAGAACAGGGTACGCAGCATGGCTAACACGGTATCCGGCCCCACCGACAGTCCGCCCACAGGCACCGGGATGAGCACCCACGCGTGCTGGGGTGGGTCAGTCCACGTCCCGAAGAACTACCGGCGCTTCACCCAGCAGTGGTGTCGCAATTCCGACAAACAGGTGTCATGTGCGCAGGGTGTGTCGCTAGAGTTTCTTTCATGTCCGACCCTCAGGTTGACCCAGCCGGGAACACGCAGCAGTTCAAGGCATTCGCCCGCCAGCAGGAGACGGCGTCCGCCCAGGAACCGCCGTCCCGGCTTCCGATCTGGATCGCCGCCGGCGTCGCGCTTCTTGTCGTGATCGCCGTCGTCGCGTACCTCGCGATCGGCTGACAACCTCATAAGCAACCGCCGACGACCGCGCCCGTCGGCGGTTTTGTCATGCTCGGCAGCGGATCGTAACCGACCATCGCCCTGCCCCCGGTCGGTTGCGCGGTTCTGGCTCGAGCGAGTGGGCATCATCGTCGCCATTGAGCGCTTCACCGCGCGCTCGGGGATACCGGGCCTCTGGACGAAGTCGGGGTGGGCGTGGTCATGATGGACTTACTGCGCTGACACGGCTGCGGCCCGGGTTCCGTCCTCGGGACGAGGGTGATTTCCGGCGAGCCCTCCGCTGCATCGGGGTATCGGCCGTGCATCGGGACTTCCGGGAGGGCCAGTGGGGATAACGATCATCGGCTCGGGCTTCGCTGGAATCGGCATGGCGATCAAGCTCAAGGCGGCGGGATACCACGACTTCGTCATCCTGGAGAAGGCCGCGGAACTGGGCGGAACCTGGCGGGACAACACCTACCCCGGATGCACCTGCGATGTACCGTCCCACTTCTACTCGTACTCATTCGAGCTCAACCCCGGTTGGACCCGGATGTTCTCCCCACAAGAGGAAATCTGGGCCTACCTACGACGATGCGTCGAAAAATACGGCCTTGAGGAGCACTTTCGGTTTGGTACGGAAGTCACTGGCCTGGAGTACAACGACACGGCCAACCAATGGCGGGTCGCCACGGGAACCGGAACGGCGTTCCGTACCAACGCGGTGATCTCCGGAATCGGTGCGCTTCACATCCCGTCGTATCCCGAAATTTCGGGACGTGAGTTGTTCGGGGGGCCTGCCTTCCACTCCGCCGAATGGGATCACTCCGTCGATCTCACCGGCAAGCGGGTCGCCGTCATCGGGACCGGCGCCTCCGCGATCCAGTTCATCCCCAAGATTGCCCAACAGGCCACCAGCCTGCATATTTTTCAGCGCACCGCCCCCTGGGTCCAACCCAAACCCGACATCCCCGTCCCCACTCGCCTCCGCCAGGCCCTGCACCTCCCGGGCGCCACCCGCGCCTTCCGCAACACGATCTACTGGCTCCTCGAAACCCGCGCTCTCGGCTTCGCCCTGGACCCCAAGCTCATGAAAGTCCACCGAATCCTTGCCGAACGCCACCTGGCCAACCAGATCCAGGACCCGGCCCTGCGCGCCCGGCTCACCCCCGACTACACCATCGGCTGCAAGCGCATCCTGCTCTCCAACGACTACTACCCGACCTTGACCAGGCCAAATGTCGAACTGATCACCAACGCCATCACCGAGATCCGCGACCACACGATCGTCGCGGGCCCTCGCGAAGTCCCCGTCGACGTGATCATCTACGGCACCGGCTTCAAGGTCGTCGACGCCCTCCAGGAGCAGCGCATCATCGGCAGGAACGGCCTGAAGATCCAGGAAGCCTGGCGGCACGGCATCGAGGCGTACCACGGCATCACCACCCCCGGCTTCCCGAACCTTTTCTTCCTGCTCGGCCCCAACACCGGCCTCGGCCACACCTCGGTCATCTTCATGATCGAAGCCCAGGTCCGCTACATCATGAGCTGCCTGCGCCTGCTCTCCCGCACCAAAGCCGCCGCGATGGACGTAACCCCCAAGGCCTCCCGCGCCTACAACGACCGCCTACAAGAACGCCTAGAACGCCTCGTCTGGTCCAGTGGCGGCTGCCACAGCTGGTACCTGGACGAGCACGGCAAGAACCGCACGCTCTGGCCCGGCTTCACCTTCGAATACTGGGCCAAAACCCGCAAAGCAAACCCAAACGCCTACGAACTAATCAAGCCTCCCTGAAACCAAAAGGCCCCACTCACTCAGTCCGTCGTCTGCCCTCGGGCTCCGCCCGCCCCGCCGTCCCCACGAACGCGGGAAACAACGACACCAACTCACGACCAGCCAAGGCCGTGCCGCCGTCCCCACGAACGCAGGGAACAACGGCACGAACTCGCGTGGCAATCGAGGATGTATCGCCATCCTCATGAGCCCCGAGGCCAGATCAACCGTTCCTGACGACCAGGGCGCTCCCACCACCCCTACGTACTGGCTCGGCGACGGCCTGGACCTTGCCTCGGCTGAGGAATTCCAGGCCCGTTGCCGCGCCGATTTCCGGTGTCGACGCGAAAACGTGTCCGCGTGCCTGCAGGTCAGGGCCGTACTGGGCGATGAAGGCCGGTTCCGCCTGGGTGGCGGCGATGTTGCGCTGGGACGCGCGTGGGGCGGCGAGGGCCTCCGGGAGGGGCATGCCGAAGTCGAAGCGGTTGACCAGGATCTGCAGGACTGTGGTGATGATGGTCGCGCCGCCGGGTGAACCCACGGCCAGGAGTGGTTTGCCGTGCTTGAGGACGATCGTTGGGGCCATCGATGAGCGTGGGCGTTTGCCGGGGGCGGGCAGGTTGGGGTCGCCGGGGGCGGGGCCGAAGGTGAAGTCGGTCAGTTCGTTGTTGAGGAGGATGCCGCGGCCGGGGACGACGATTCCGCTGCCGCCGGTCTGCTCGATCGTGATGTTGTACGCGGCGACGTTGCCCCACTGATCGGACACCACCAGATGGGTGGTTTCCGGGCCTTCTGGCTGCTGTTTGGGGTCGGCGGCGGTGACCGGCGGCGGGCAGGGGCCGTACGAGCCGTCGGGGGAACCGGGGGCGGCCGGATGCGGGAGGGCGGTGTCGGTGAGCAGGCAGGCGCGCTCCTTGCCGAACTGGGCGGACAGCAGCTCGTTCAGCGGGACGTTCACGAATGCCGGGTCGCCCACGTAGGCGTTGCGGTCGGCGAAGGCGAGACGGGAGGCGTCCAGGTATTCGTGCAGGCCGACGTGGCCGGCGGCGGAGAGGATGTTGAGGGCTTCGCCGACCGTGGAGCCGCCGGAGGAGGGTGGGGCCATGCCGTACACGTCGAGGCCGTGGTAGCGGACGTGGGTGGGGGCGGGGGTGAGGGCGCGGTAGGCGCGCAGGTCGGCGAGTTCCATCAGGCCGGGGCGTACGACCCGGGGCGAGCCGGGGGTGACGGGAGGGTTCTTGACGGTGGCGACGATGTCCTGGCCGAGCTTGCCGCCGTACAGCCAGGAGGGGCCGCGGTCACCGAGTTCGCGGTAGGTGCGGGCCAGGTCGGGGTTGCGGAAGACCGAGCCGACGGCGGGTGGCTGGCCGCCGGGCAGGTAGAGGGCGGCGGTGGAGGTGAAGTCGGCGAATCTGGCCGCGTTGGCGGCGGTCTGGTCGACGAAGGTCTGATCGACGACGAAGCCCTTGGTGGCCACGTCGATCGCGGGTTTCAGCGCCTGCCGCAGGGATAACGTGCCGTAGCGGCGCAGGGCTAGGTCCCATTGGGCGACGCTGCCGGGCACGCCCACGGACAGGCCGCTGGTGACGGCGTCCGCGAACGGGATGCCCTCGAAGGTGGTGGCGGTCATCGCGGCGGGCGCGGTCTCCCGGCCGTCGATCGTCACGACCCGCCCACGTTTGGCCTCGTAGTAGACGAGGAAACCGCCACCGGCGAGCCCGGCGGAATAGGGTTCGGTCACGCCGAGGGTGGCCGCGCCCGCAATGGCTGCGTCCATGGCGTTTCCGCCCTGTTTGAGCACGCTGAGCGCGGCCTTGCTGGCGTCCAGGTCGACGGTGGCAACCGCCCCGCCATAGCCCTCCGCCACGGGTTTCTTAGCCTGACCGGCATGCGGAGCGACCAAACCCGCAAGACCGGCAGCCAAGCTGGTCTGATCGGCGTGTACGGGGGTCGCGACCAAGCCCACGGTCACGATGGTGCCGAGCAGGGTTCCGGAGATTCGTCCCATTTGCCACCTCCACCACATAGGCGATCACCAAGCATGACTCAGCCAGTCAAGCACGTCCAGCCAACAGTAAATTGTTACTGGCGGGCACTCGATGACTACGTTAAGTTACTCACGACACCTGCGCCACGTACGGATTCATTCACATTCACCGACCCCCTCCGCGTAAGGAACTCGCAATTACGTTCCGTAACAACGCGATCACGTGCCACCCTGTCCGGCATGACAATCTGGCCAGAGGTGGCGACCGCCCCGCCGCCACCCATCCCCCGGCAGCACCGCGCCGGGGAGGGCGAGGCCGACCTGCTCGCCGACGCGCAGGCGGGGGACGCCCTGGCTGCCCACCGGCTCGGCCGCCTCTACGCGCAGCGCGGCGACCGCGCCGCCGCCCGCCACTGGTGGGAACGCGCGGCGGGGGCCGGCAACGTGGACAGCGCGTTCAACCTCGGCATGTGGCACGAGAAACACGGCACCCTGGACGAGGCGATCAGCTGGTACGAGCTCGCCGCCGGCACCGGGGACGCCGAAGCCGCGGTCAACCTGGCCACCCTGCTGCTGGAGCAGAAGGGCGACGCGCCGGGCGCCCGGCGGTGGTACGAGACGGCCGCCAAGGCCGGTTCCCGCCGGGCCGCCCGCCGCCTGGCGCTGCTCTGCGAGGACGCGGGCGAGCTCGGCAAAGCGCGCGACTGGTTCCGCCGCGCCGCCCTCGACGGCGACCTCGCCTCCGCCCACGACCTGGGCTTCCTCGGATACGCGGCGGGCGAGGAAGGCGAAGCCCGGCACTGGTGGGAGTTCGCCGCGCGCGGCGGCCACGCCGAGGCCGCCCACCATCTGGGCCTGCTGCTGCACGCGCTCCGCGACCCGCAGAGCGCCGAGGTGCTCTACCGGCTGGCCGCCCAGCACGACCATCCGGGTTCGGCGTCCCAGCTGGGCGCGATCGCGCTGGCCCGCCGCGATCTGCGGACGGCCAGGGCCTGGTTCGAGCGGGCGGCCCGCGCCGGGCGGGTGGACGACCAGCGGATGGCCGGGTTCGTCTGCGTCGAGCTGGAGGATTCGGCCGCGGCCAGCCACTGGTTCGGGCGGGCGGCGGCCAGCGGGGACGCCGAGTCGGCGTACAACTTCGGGCTGCTGCTGATCGCCGAGCACGCCGATCTGAACGGCGGCGAGCACTGGTTCCGGCAGGCCGCGGCGGCGGGGCACTACCGGGCGGCGCTGGAGCTGGGCACGCTGCTGTCGGTCACCGGCAAGCCCGCCGAGGCCGAGCAGTGGCTGTCGGCCCCGCCGAAACCCTGCTGGGACCGGAACGCGGAACCGGAGCTGGCGGCCAGGGCGGAGCTGGCCGTGGCCGCGTCCGGGCGGCGGGGCGGCAGCACGCTCACCGTGCCCGAGCTGACCGAGATCCTCGGCACCTGGGACCTGCTGACCCGGCGGCTGCGCGAGCCCCTCGACCCGGTCACCTGGCTGACCGAGAAGTCCGGCCTGCACGCCTCCGCCGTGGAGCACCTGAGCTCGGTGCGGGCCACGCTGATCCGGCCGGGCACGGCCCCGTGGCCGACCCCGACCGAGATCGAACGTGTCCTGGCCACCGCCCGCGACCTGCGCAAACGGCTCGGCCTAAGTTAAGCGGCGAGCAGCTCGGCGACCGGCGTGTACGGCAGCGCGTGCGCCACCGCCACCGGCTCGTAGGTGAGCGCGCCCTCATGCGCGTTGAGCCCGAGCGCGAGCCCGGCGTCCCCCAGCAGGGCGGCCCGCCAGCCGAGGTTGGCCAGCTTCACCGCGTACGGCAGAGTGGCGTTGGTCAGCGCGTAGGTGGAGGTGTTGGCCACCGAACCGGGCATGTTCGCGACGCAGTAGAAGATCGAGTTGTGCACCGGGAAGGTCGGCTCCGCGTGCGTGGTCGGCCGCGAGTCCTCGAAGCAGCCGCCCTGGTCGATGGCGATGTCCACCAGCACGGAACCCGGCTTCATCCGGGAGACGAGCTCGTTGGAGACCAGGGTGGGGGCCTTCGCGCCGGGGATCAGCACCGCGCCGATGACCAGGTCGGCGTCGAGCACGGCCTGCTCGATCGCGTACGCGGTGGAGACCAGCGTCTTCAGCCGCCCCTGGTAGATGGCGTCGATGAAGCGCAGCCGGTCGATGTTGACGTCCAGGATCGTGACCTCGGCGCCCATGCCGACCGCGATCTGCGCCGCGTGCAGCCCGGAGACGCCGCCGCCGATCACCACGATCTTCGCGGGCGCCACCCCGGGCACGCCGCCGGGCAGCACCCCGCGCCCGCCGTTGAACCGCATC
Organism: Acrocarpospora pleiomorpha; assembly: GCF_009687885.1. Taxonomy (GTDB): domain Bacteria; phylum Actinomycetota; class Actinomycetes; order Streptosporangiales; family Streptosporangiaceae; genus Acrocarpospora; species Acrocarpospora pleiomorpha. The sequence goes on along the minus strand of NZ_BLAF01000038.1, from coordinate 62,353 downwards.
AGGTTGTAGGCCCCGACCTGCGGCGCGAGCCGTCCGGCCACCTCCGACATGGGGGCGAGCAGCGGCAGCGTGTTGCCCACCTGCACGGTCTCGTACGCGATGGCGGTGGTTCCGCTGTCCAGCAGCGCGTCCGTGCACCGCCGGGACGCGGCCAGGTGCAGGTAGGTGAACAGGATCTGGCCCTTGCGGAGCCGGTGGTACTCCTCGGCGACGGGCTCCTTGACCTTGAGCACCATCTCGGACTCGCCCCAGACCTCGTCGGCGGTGTCCAGGATCTTCGCCCCCGCCGCGAGATACTCCTCGTCGCCGATGTGCGATCCAAGCCCCGCCCCGCGCTGGACGTGCACGTCATGACCATGCTTGACCAGTTCGTGCACACCCGACGGGGTGGCCGCGACGCGGTACTCGTGGTTCTTGACCTCGGCAGGCACGCCGATCTTCATTGGTAGGTCCTTTGCTGTGATATGGCCGGTCGCCTTCAGCCAGCCAGTGTGATTTGGGCTAGAGCCGGGCCCACGCCTCGGTCAGGACGGAACGCAGGATCGACTCGATCTCGTCGAACTCCTTGGGCCCGGCAATCAGCGGGGGGGCGAGCTGGATGACGGGGTCGCCGCGGTCGTCGGCACGGCAGTAGAGACCGGCTTCGAACAGGGCCTTGGAGAGGAAGCCGCGGAGCAGCCGCTCGGACTCGTCCGCCGAGAACGTCTCCTTGGTGTTCTTGTCCTTGACCAGTTCAATGCCCCAAAAGTACCCGGACCCGCGCACATCTCCAACTATGGGCAGGTCAAGGAGGCGTTCGAGGGTGCTGCGGAAGATCGATTCGTTGCGGGTCACGTGGCCCAGCAGGTCTTCCCGCTCGAACAGGTCCAGGTTGGCCAGCGCCACCGCCGACGACACGGGATGCCCGCCGAAGGTAAAGCCGTGGCCGAACATCTCGGTTCCGGTGGCGAAAGGCTCGAACAGCCTGTCGCTGCAGATCATCGCGCCGAGTGGGGAGTATCCGCTGGTCAGGCCCTTAGCCGAGGTGATGATGTCGGGTACGTAGCCGAACTTCTGGCCGCCGAACATGGTGCCGAGCCGGCCGTACGCGCAGATGACCTCGTCGGAGACGAGGAGCACGTCGTAGCGGTCGCAGATCTCGCGCAGGCGCTGGAAGTAGCCGGGCGGCGGCGGGAAGCAGCCGCCGGCGTTCTGCACCGGCTCGACGAAGACGGCGGCCACCGTGTCGGGGCCCTCCATCTCGATGGCGGCCGCGACCCGGTCGGCGGCCCACCGGCCGTACTGCTCGGGGGTCAGGCCGGGGAAACCGCTGATCTCCTCGGCGCGGTAGTAGTTGGTGTTGGGGACTCGGACCGAGCCGGGCACGAGCGGCTCGAAGGCCTGCTTGAACGGCGGGATGCCGGTGATCGAGAGGGCGCCGTGCGGAGTGCCGTGGTAGGCGATCTGGCGGCTGATCACCTTGTGCTTGAGGGGCTTGCCGACCAGCTTGAAATACTGCTTGGCCAGCTTCCACGCGGTTTCGACGGCCTCGCCGCCGCCGGTGGTGAAGAAGACCCGGTTCAGGTCGCCGGGGGCGGCTTCGGCCAGCCGCGCGGCCAGCTCGACGGCTTTGGGATGCGCGTACGACCAGAGGGGGAAGAACGCGAGCTCCTGCGCCTGCTTCGCGGCGGCTTCGGCCAGTTCGGACCGGCCGTGCCCGGCCTGCACCACGAACAGCCCGGCGAGGCCGTCCAGGTACCGCTTGCCGTGGACGTCGTAGATGTAGGCGCCTTCGCCCCGAACGATCATCGGCACTTCGCCGCCGGCGTAGGAGCCGTGCCGGGTGAAGTGCATCCAGAGGTGGTCCTGAGCGGCCTTCTGCAGGTCTTCGGCGTTGGTCATCTCATACTTCCCTCGGGTGGCCTGAGTCCCCCACAGTGTGCATCGCCCGTTCGGCATTTGCCAAGCGATTGCGTGGCGTCAATCTGGCAAGACTTCGGATTCCGCTACATCGACATGTAACAGCAACGAAATCCGTCAGGAGATTCTTGGGCATCCCCGACCCTCGGCGCGCGTTGTGGTGCAATGGGCGGACCGAATGCTGAGATAGTGAGGGATTTGACGTGGCACCAGAGGAAATCGAGAACGCCGTCCGCGCGGGCATGCCGCAGGCGGTAGAGGACCTCAAACGGCTCGTATCCATCCCGTCCGTGGCGTTTCCCGGACATCCCGAGGAGCCCGTGCGCGCGGCCGCCGCCCTCGCGGAGGAGCTGCTGCGCTCGGCCGGGCTCCCCGACGTGCGGCAGATCCCGGTGGCCGGCAGCTTCCCCGCCGTCTACGCCGAAGCCCCCGCGCCACCCGGCGCCCCCACCGTCCTGCTGTACGCGCACTACGACGTGCAGCCCCCCGGCGACCCGGCGCTGTGGCGCACCCCCGCCTTCGAGCCGACCGAGATCGACGGCGCGCTCTACGGGCGGGGCGCCGCCGACGACAAATCCGGCATCATCCTCCACGTCGCCGCCCTGCGCGCCTTCAACGGCCGCTTCCCGGTGGGTGTCCGCGTCATCCTGGAGGGCCAGGAGGAGTACGCGGGCGAGCGCCTGGAAGCGTTCGTCGAGCACAACCCCGACCTGATCAGGGCCGACGCGATCGTGGTCGCCGACGCCGGCAACCCGCGCGTGGGCGACCCCGCGGTGACCACCACGCTGCGCGGCATGGCGGCGTTCACCGTCGAGGTGCGCACGCTCCGCGAGGCCGTGCACAGCGGCTCCTTCGGCGGGGCCGCGCCGGACGCGCTGGCCGCGCTGATGCGCATGCTCACCGCGCTGCACGACGACAGCGGCGACCTGCGGGTGCCGGGGCTGCCGCGCGGGTCCTTCCGCGGCCAGGCCTCCTCGGAAGAGGAGTTCCGAGTCACCGCCGGGGTGCTGGACGGCGTGTCGCTGGCCGGTTCGGGTTCGCTGGCCGACCGGCTCTGGGCGTCGTACGCGGTGACGGTGACCGGGCTCGACGTGCCGACCGTGTCCGGGGCGATCAACGCGGTGCAGGCGGTGGCGCGGGCCCGGGTGACGATCCGCACCCCTCCGACGGGGGATCCGAAGACGGCGCTCAACGATGTCACGGACTACCTGCGGCAGGTCGCGCCGTGGGGGGCGCAGGTGTCGTTCTCCGATCATGTGATGGGGGCCGGGTATCTGGCCGAGTCCGGCGGGCGGGCGCGGGCCGCGCTGAACGGGGCCATGGAGCGCGCCTTCGGGCGGGCGCCCAGAGAGGTTGGACAGGGCGGGTCGATCCCGCTCGTGTCGACGCTGGCCCGGCAGTTCCCGGCCGCCGAGATCATGCTGTACGGCGCGGAGGACGATAACGCCTCGATTCACGCGCCGAACGAGCGGGTGGATCTGGAGGAGCTGCGCCGGGTGGCCACAGCCGAGGCGCTTTTCCTGGCCGCGTACGGGGAGCTGTGATCTGCAACTAACGCAGGTCCTTATTCGTCGGAAATCTCAGAGGCAAGGCTGAGATTTCCGGGAGGCCTGTTGAACCAGCAGCGGCGTCGGCGGGGGTTCGCGCCGGTCATCGTGGCGGTCATTCTCGTGGGCGCGGTCGTGGTGGTTGTCCGTACCGTGTTCGGGGCTTGTGACGCGACGAAGCTCGTGGTGGCGGCGTCCAGCGAGAAGGCGGAGCTGCTGCGCCAGATCGCGGCCGGGTATCGCGGGAACTGTGTCGAGGTCGTGGTGCAGGCCAAGGCGTCCGGGGGTGCGATGCAGGCGCTCGCGCGCGGGTGGGACGAGCGGGTGGACGGGCCGCGGCCGGATGTGTGGTCGCCCGCGGGATCGGGGTGGATCACGCTGCTGGCGCAGCGGGTCAAGGGGCGCGGGCCGGTGGGGAAGGACAATCCTTCGATCGCCAGCACGCCGCTGGTGATCGCCATGCCGGAGCCGATGGCGGAGGCGATGGGGTGGCCGCGGAAGAAGCTGGGCTGGTCGGACATCCTGGAGCTCGGGGATGATCCGGAAGGATGGGCGAGGTACGGCCATCCGGAGTGGGGCGCGTTCCGGCTCGGCAAGACAAATCCCAATTTTTCCACGTCTGGGTTGAATGCGACGATTGGGGCGTATTTCGCGGCTACCGGGTTGTCGGGGGATCTGGTGAAGGCGAATGTGAACGAGGGGAAGACGCGGGAGTTCGTGCGGGGGGTGGAGCGGTCGATCGTGCACTACGGGGATACGACGCTGACCTTCCTGTCGAACCTGCAGCGGGCGGATGACGCGGGGGCGGCGATGTCGTATATATCCGCTGTTACGGTCGAGGAGAAGTCGGTCTGGGACTACAACCAGGGCAATCCGACGGGGGATCCGAAGACGCTGGGGCAGCATCGCAAGCCGAAGGTTCCGCTGGTGGCGATCTATCCGAAGGAGGGCACGCTCTTCTCCGACAATCCCTACGCGGTGCTCTCCTGGGCCGACAAGACCAAGCGCGCCGCCGCGGCCGATTTCCTGAAATATCTCCATGAGGACGCCCAGCAGGCCGAGTTCGCGTCCTTCGCCTTCCGGTCCTACCAGGGCAGGCCCGGGAAACTGATCACCGCGGCCAACGGCCTGGACCCGAAGCAACCCAAAACCCGGCTGAACGTGCCGCTACCCGGCGTGCTCGACCAGATCCTGACCAGCTGGGCCACCCTCCGCAAACCCGCCAACGTCCTCATGGTCATGGACGTCTCCGGCTCGATGTCCGCCGAGGTCAGCGGCACCGGCAAGACCAAACTCGAACTCGCCAAGCAGGCCGCGGTCAACGCCCTCCCCCAGTTCGGCCCCAACGACCGCGTCGGCCTCTGGATCTTCTCCACCAAGCAGCGAGGCACCCGCGACTACCGCGAACTCGTCCCCATGAACCGCGGCACCGCACCCGCCCTCAAGGCCCGCATCAAATCCCTGATCCCCAACGGCGGCACCGGCCTGTACGACACCGCCCTCGCCTCCTACCGCCACGTCCTCACCCACCACACCGACGACGCGATCAACGCCGTCGTCTTCCTCACCGACGGCAGAAACGAGGACCAGGCCTCCATCGCCCTCGACGACCTCCTCCCCGACCTCCGCAAGGAACCCGGCCAGGAATCCGTCCGCATGTTCACCATCGCCTACGGCGAGGACGCCGACCTCACCGTCCTCCAGCAAATCTCCCAATCCACCAACGCCGCCGCCTACGACTCCCGCGAATCCAACAGCATCGACCAGATCTTCACCGCGGTCATCTCCAACTTCTAACCACCACTCAGCTGCGCGATATCCGCTGGGCCGGCGTTGCCGCCGCTGCAGACGATGGCGACCTTCTTGCCCGCGAAATCGGCGGGCCGGGCGAGCAGCACGGCCAGCGCGGCGGCTCCCGCGCCCTCCGCGAGGGTGTGCACGTCATTGGCCAGCACCCGCTGGGCGGCGCGGCAGTCGTCATCGGAGACCAGGATGAAATCGCTCAATCCCCCGCGCATGATGCGCTGCGGCAGGGCGAACGCCGATCCTGTGGCCAGCCCGTCAACCGTTGTCTTCATCGGCCGCCGGACGAGCTCTCCCAGCCGCCATGAATCATGGGCCGCTGGGGCTTGCGCCGACTGCACCGCGATCACCTGGCAGCGCGGTGCCAGGGCCCGTGCGACCACGCAGGCCGCAGCAGCCCCCGTCCCGCTGCCCACGGGCACGACGATGACATCCAGATCAGGTTGCCGGGTAAGCATCTCGTAGTAGAGCGTCCCCACACCCGCGATGATGTCCGGTTCATCCGCCGGACTCACCAGCCGCCGCCCCTCCTCGTCGGCCAGCGCCCGCGCGTTCTCCCCCGCCTCGACCATCGTGGCCCCCGCCACCACCACACTCGCCCCAAGCGCCTCAACCGCCGCGACCTTGGCCGGATTCGGATTCTCCGGCATCACGATCGAACAGGGCACCCCGAACACCCGCGCCGCATAGGCCACCGACTGCGCGTGATTCCCCGTCGAGTACGCCACCACCCCGCGCTCCCGATCAGCCATCCCCGCCAGCAGCGTGATCCCACCCCGGACCTTGAACGCCCCGGTCGGCTGCACGTTCTCATGCTTGACATGCACCTCGGCACCGACAAGCGCGTTCAGCACGGGATAGGACCACATCGGCGTCTCAGGCAGATACCCAGCCAGAACCTGCCGAGCTTTGAGCACGTCTCGCATTTCCGTCATAGGCACACCTTGATGCCCACGCCACAATCCGGCAACCACGGAGATCCCGGCGTAGCCGCACCCGCAGTGGGCGGGACGAGCGCGACTCGGCACCGCACGAATGCGACCGAGAGCCATAGTGTTGCATTAGTGATGCACTAGATGAGTACTATGGGAGCATGAAGTCCTTCCCGTTCAGCGCCCTAGCCCGCGAGCGCAACGACGTTTTTCCCGAACTGGAAGCCGCCGACGTCCTTCTTGAGCGCAGAGACGCCGAGAACGTCTGGCTGGTCCGCGATGAGCGCTACCAGGCTGCCCGCAACGCCCTGCTGACTCTGGCCCGGTCTATGACGATCGTGGCCCGGGCCAACCGGGCGCTCGCCGAGGAGGCGCTGGCCGAAGACCTGCCCTGGCTGACCTGGCTGCCGGAGAACGAGCGCCCCCAGTGCGTCCGCGAACTCCTCGCCCACCTTCTCGCCGGAGCCGACACCGGCGAACTGATGCCCTACGCCCGGGCGCGCCGGTCCTGGACCTCCACCGCCCTTGCCTGGAGCAACCCCGAGATCGCCCGCGACCTCCTCGATCCTTTCGACGGGACAGGCGGACAAAGCATCGACGGCGAGAAATGAGCGGCCGAGGTGAAGAAATCCGCCGGCCAACCGGGTGGGTGGTCCGCGCGGCCAACGCCAAGGCATGGCGCGCTTGGCGGGAACTCCGAGCGCAGGTCCCAGGCAACTGCGACCGGTGCTGGCTCGACCTCACCGGCGACCCTCGCCGCGTCGACGACCGCCAGCATCCCCTCAGTGGAGCGCTGGGCACGGTAAAGCATGACGGCCGTGACCTCGAGCAATGGCAGTACGAAATCACCGCCGGAGGTCGGATCTGGTATGTCATCGACGATACCGATAAGACCATCTGGCTCACGAAAGTCGCGGCGGGTCACCCGAAGGAGTCCGAGCGACGGAACCGCTGGTGATCATCTGGGCGCGTTGTTGATCTATCGTCGTTGACAAATCAGGTGCTATTGGGAGCCGTTTCTCCGTATCGTCTGGGGTTATGCCGGATATCGCCGCTCTTGCCGTTTTCTCGATGGCCACGTTGGCTCTCCTAATCGTTCCTGGGCCCGCTGTGGTCTACATCGTGACGCGGAGTGTGGCGCAGGGGCGTACCGCGGGGTTGGTGTCTGTGCTTGGGGTGCATGCGGGGTCCGTTGTGCATGTGGTTGCGGCGGCGTTGGGGCTCAGTGCGCTGTTGGCGACGTCGGCCCCGGCGTTCATGGTGGTCAAATACCTTGGGGCGGCCTATCTGGTCTGGCTTGGTGTTCGTAAGTTGCTGGGTCGGCCGGGGGCGGAGGTGGGCGAGCCCGATGTGGCGTCCTCGTCGCGGTTGTTCGGGGAGGGGTTCGTGGTGAACGTGCTCAATCCGAAGACGGCGATCTTCTTTCTGGCCTTTCTGCCGCAGTTCGCCGATCCGGCGGCTGGGGCGCTCGCGCCGCAGATCGTGCTGTTGGGGGCGATCTGGATCGTGCTTGGAATGGCGAGTGACGGGACTTATGTCCTCATCGCCGCATCGCTGGCCGGGCGGATACGGCGGTCGGCCACGGCGCGCCGCCGCCTCGACATCGGCAGTGGCGTGATCTACCTGGGGCTCGGCGCGGTGGCGGCCCTCACGGGTGAGGGCCGCAAGTAGCTACGTGCCCTGGGCGGCTTGTGCGGTTTCCTTGGCCCAGCGGTAGTCGGCCTTGCCGGCGGGAGAGCGCACCATTTCGTCGACGAAGGCGTAGGTGCGGGGGACCTTGTAGCCCGATAGTTTCGCGCGGCAGTGGGCGTCCAGGGTTTCGGCTGTGGGGGTTGTTCCGGCGCGAGGTTCGATTACGGCGGCCACGCTGAAGCCCCAGCGGTCGTCGGGGATACCGGTGACGACGGCGTCGAAGACGTCGGGGTGGCCTTTGAGGACGGCTTCTACCTCTTCGGGGAAGACCTTTTCGCCGCCGGTGTTGATGCACTGGGAGCCGCGGCCGAAGACGCGCATCGTGCCGTCCTCCTCGACCACCGCGAGGTCTCCGGTCAGCAGCCACTTCACGCCGTCGGCGTCGGTGACGAAGGTCTGTTCGGTCTTCTCGGGGTCGTTGTAGTACGCGAAGGCGATCCGGCCGGTTTTCGCCACGGTGCCCATCTCGCCCGTACCAGGCTGGACGGGTTTGAGGTCGGCGTCCAGGACGGCCATGTTCGAGTTGGCGTTGGGCTGGTATTTGAGGCCGGTTTCGGGGGACGAGCCGGACACGGCGGAGGCGGTGTAGCCGGATTCGGTGGAGCCGAAACTGTCCATGATCATCTTGTTCGGGAGCAGGGCCTGTAAACGGTCGCGGACGGAGCCGGTCAGGATCGCGCCGGTCGAGCTGACCACGAGCAGGGAGGACAGGTCGTATTCGCCGGTCGCGATCGCGTCGGCCAGCGGCTGGGCCATCGCGTCGCCGGTGATGTTGATGGTGAAGACCTTCTCGCGGTCGACCGCGGCGAGGACCGCGCGGGCGTCGAACTTCGGGACGTACACCATCGTCGCGCCCATCCACCAGGCGATGAACGTCCCCATCTGAGCGGCTCCGTGCATCAGCGGCGCGGCGGCCATCATGATCATCGGCCCGGAGTTACGGGCCTGCTCGATCACCGCATCGGGCGAGGACAGCGGAGCGCCATAGGGGTTCCCACCCCCGAACGCCATGAACAGATCCTCGACGTGCCACATCACCCCCTTCGGCATCCCCGTCGTGCCGCCGGTGTAAATGATGTAAATGTCCTGCCCAGACCGGCTCTCGAACCCCCGCGCGTCCGACGATTCGACCAGCGCCGTCCGGTACGGCACCGCCCCCGGAACCCGCGACTCCCCACCCACCGCGATCAGGTGACGAAGCAACGGCACCCCCGGCGCGACCGCCGCCACCCGCTCGTCGAACTCCACGTCATAAATGAGCGCCACCATGTCCGAGTCGTTGTACAGATAGAGCAACTCCGCCTCGACATAGCGGTAGTTCACGTTCACCGCCACCGCCCGGATTTTCAGCGCGGCCAGGATCGCGGTGATGTACTCGATCCCGTTGTACAGATGAATCCCGACATGTTGCCCCGCCCGCACCCCCTGCGCGGCCAGATGGTGCGCGAGCCGGTTCGCCAGCGCGTCCAGCTCGGCATATGTCACCCGCTCGTCCCCGCAGATGACGGCTACACGGTCCCCGATCGTGTCCGCGAGTCCTTCGAACAGGTCGGCATGGTTGAACTCCATGGGACTCCTTCAGGGCTTGTCGGCTCCGACGATCCACATGGCGAAGAACTGCGCGCCTCCGCCGTACGCGTGTCCGAGGGCCTTCCTGGCGCCCTCGACCTGGTGTTCTCCGGCCATGCCGCGCACCTGGAGCGCCGCCTCGGCGAACCGGATCAGCCCGGAGGCCCCGATCGGGTTGCTGCTGAGCACGCCGCCGGAGGCGTTCCACGGGGTGTCGCCGTCCAGGGCCGTACATCCGGCTTCGGTCAGCTTCCAGCCCTCGTTCTCGGCGGCGAAACCCAGGTTCTCCAGCCACATCGGCTCATACCAGGAGAACGGCACATACACCTCGGCGACGTCGATCTCGCGGCGCGGGTCGGTGATGCCGGCCTGCCGGTAGACGTCGGCGGCGCAGTCCTTGCCGCCCTGCGGGTTCACCGTGTCCCGGCCTGCCCGGAATATCGGTTCCGAACGCATCGCCGTACCGTGCACCCAGGCCGGGCGGCCGGTCACCGCGTGTTCGGCGGCGAGCACCATCGCGCAGGCGCCGTCCGAGGACGGGCAGGTCTCCAGGTAGCGGATCGGCTCCCAGAGCATGGGCGTGGACTCGACCATGGCCCGGTCGATGCCGGGGATCTTCAGGTGCGCGTAGGGGTTCTTCAGCGCGTTCTGCCGGTCCTTGACCGCGACCAGCGTGCCGATGTGGCCGGGCGCGCCGGAGCGGCGCATGTACTCGCGGATGTGCGGCGCGAAATAGCCGCCCGCGCCGACCACCAGCGAGGCGTTGTACGGCAGATGCGTGGAAAGCGCCCAGGTCGCATTGGACTCCGACTGCTTCTCGTACGCGACGACCAGCACCCTTTCGTGCACTCCGCCCTGAATCAGCGACGCCCCCACCAGCGCGGTCGACCCGCCCACGGAACCGGCGGTGTGCACCCGCGTCATCGGCTTGCCCGCCGCCCCGAGCGCGTCCGCCAGATACGCCTCCGGCATCATCACGCCCTCGAACAGGTCGGGCGCCTTGCCGATCACGACGGCGTCGATGTCCTTGAAGGTGAGCCCGGCGTCCGCCAGCGCGCGCAGCGCGGCCTCCCGGACCAGACCGGCCATGGAGACGTCGCGGCGTTTGGTCGTGTAGTGGGTCTGGCCGATTCCGATGATCGCGCAACGGTTGCCCATCAGACCTCGCTCGAAAGGACGGCGACCAGGTTGTGCTGGAGGCAGGGGCCGCTGGTGGCGTGCGCGACGGCGCGGCGGGCGGTTCCGTCGAGGACGCGCTGGGCGGCTTCGCCGATGCGGATCAGGCCGGTGGCCATGACGGGGTTGGCGGCGAGTGGACCGCCGGAGGGGTTGATCACGGTGTCCGCGGGGAGCCCGAGGGCTTCGCGGAGGATTGGCTCTTCGTGGCTGAATTGGGTGTGCAGTTCGGCGACGTCGACAGGGCCCTTGCCGACTCCCGCGGCTGTCGCGGCGTCGGCGGTGGAGGTCGATTGGGCGAGGTTGCGCATGCCCAGGTAGTGGGGCTCGATGCGGTGGGCGATGCCGGTGATGTAGGCGGGGCGGGGATATTTCGTGATTTGCTCGCCCGCGACGAGGACGACAGCTGCGGCTCCGTCGGTGATCGGCGCGACGTGGCCGTCGTCTTCCTCGGTGGGGTCGGGGAGGTTGAGCGCGTATGGGTTGGTTCGTCCGTCGGCTCTGCTGCGGCGGACGATCGCGTCCAGCTCGGCGCGATCGGTGCCTCGGGCGCTGGCCTGGAGCCCGGCGAAGGAGATCTGATCCAATCCCAGTGGGGCTAAATAGTATGGATCAAGCTGCAATGTCATGATTTCTCGGAGATCGCTCATGGAGGTCTTGCCGAAGCCGTACACGAGGGCGGAGTCGACGTCGCCGTGCTGGAGGCGGACCCATGCCTCGTACAGGGCGAAAGCGCCGTCCATCTCGACGTGGCTTTCCGAGATCGGCGGCCAGGCGCCCAGCGAGTCCAGCGCGGACACGAACGAGAACGGGGCTCCGGCCAGGTAGTCGCAGCTGCCCGAGCAGGTGAAGCCGAACCTTCTCAGGCCCGACTTGACCCGTACCTCCTCGATCACCGGCAGCAGGAGCTCCGGTTCGGTCAGGCCGGCGTCGTGGTCGGTGTGCACGGTCTGGGCGAACGCGACGATCGCCACCTCACGCATCAGTTCTCCAGCTCGGCGTCGGGCTCTCCGGTGGGAGCGAACCATTTGATGTTGGTCATCGCGAGGGTGCGTTCGGACTCGGGGAGCCAGACCGCGCGGACGCGCATGCCTTGCCGTACCTCGTGGGCGGGGACGTCGCCGACCAGGGCGATCATCGGGGTGTCGGCGCCGTCCAGCAGGATGTACGCGGAGACGAAGGGCACCTGGGGGGCGCGGGGGTCGGGCAGGTTGTTGATGGCGAATGTGGTGATCGTCCCGGTGTCGGAGACCTGGCGTTCCTCCGCGATCAGGGAGCCGCATTCGGGGCAGGAGATGCGGTAGGGGACGTAGACCTTGTCGCAGGTCGCACAGTGTCCCGCCAGAAAGACGCCGTCGCGCACGCCTTCGAGGAAGCGGGTGAGGGCCCGGCCGGGTTTGAGCGTGTATTCGGCGCGGACCGGGGAGACGATCATCGTGACTTCGGGGACGAAGCATTCGATGTCGGTGATCTGGCCGATTCGTTCGGCGCGCCAGCGGGGGCGCACGCGGAGCCCTGGGCGCATCGCCTTCACGTGGCCCGCGTCCACCGCGTGCACCAGGGTGGTGTCGGCACCGTCGAGTTTGATCAATGCCCAGGCGAAGGGGTGGTCGAGGGGGTGGTTCTTTCGCGGCGCGTGCACCCAGACCCATTCGGCGACCGTTCCCGCCGGGCCGACCTGGACGAATTCATCGGTTACCGGGTCGCCGGTGTGGGGGTCGTATTCCAGCGGGGGGACGAGAGTGCGCTGGTCGGCGGTTCGTACGCCCACGATCCGGGCGTCGCGTAATTCGGTCAGGAAACGGCCGATCACCGGTCCCGTGGTCCTGGTGTAGCCGCCGGGGAACTCCAGGACGTGGGTCGCTGACAGTTCAGATTCCGCGGTCATATTGGAGCGCCTCCACGTTGGCGTCAGGATCCGAGGTCACGCCAGGCCTAGATTCACGCCAGATGCCGCGTTCGCGCAAGGATCCGCGTTCACCTTGAATGGCGTGGGCACGTCAGATGGCACTGTCCCGGCCTTCCCAGTAGGGGGCCCGGAGTTTGCGTTTCAGCAGCTTGCCGTTGGGTTCGCGGGGCATCTCGTCGATGAAGTCGATGGTCTTGGGCCATTTCATCCTGGACAGGCGTCCTTGCAAAGAGCCCAAGATTTCGTCGGCGAGTTCGGGGCCGGGGGTCGCGCCGGGAGCGGCCTCGATGATGGCCTTGATCTGCTCGCCCCATTCGTCATCCGGAATGCCGAAAACGGCGACATCGGCGACTTTGGGGTGAATGAGTATTTCGTTCTCGATCTCGGCGGGGTAGATGTTGGTCCCACCCGAGATGATCATGTCGGCTTTACGGTCACAGAGGAACAGGAAGCCGTCCTGGTCCAGGTAGCCGATGTCGCCGACGGTGAAGTAGTCACGCAGGCGGTTCGCCTCGGTTTTGGCGGGGTCGCCTTTGTACTCGAAGCGGAGGCCCATCATCTTCATGTAGATCGTGCCGGGTGTGCCGGTGGGGGCCTCTTCGAGTTCATCGTCCACGATGAGGAGTTCGCTGATCGGCCAGGCTTTGCCTACAGTTCCCGGGTGTTTCTTCCAGTCCTGCGGGGTGGCGATGGTTCCACCGCCTTCGGTGGCCGCGTAGTACTCGTACACGACATCGCCCCACCAATCGAGCATCTGCTGCTTGACCGGGACAGGGCAGGGCGCGGCGGCGTGGATCATCCAGCGCAGCGAGGAGAGGTCGTAGCGGCGCCTGACCTCTTCGGGGAGGGAAAGCAGCCGTTTGAAGTGGGTTGGGACCATGTGGGAGTTGCTGACCCGGTAACGCTCGCAGAGGCGCAGGGTCTCTTCGGCGTCCCACTTGTCCATGTAGACGAGGGTGTGGCCCATGTGCAGGGCGGTGCCGCCGAACTGGGTGACGGCGGTGTGATAGTTCGGAGAGGTGACCAGGTGGGCGTTGGGCCTGCCGGGGGTCATGCCGAACAGGGTGAGCAGGAAGGTCATCAGCTCCGCGCCCTCATCCGGATCCAGACCGCTGAGCGGACGACGTACACCCTTTGGTTTGCCGGTCGTTCCGGACGTGTAGTGCATGCTCGCGCCTGCCGTACGATCCGGCGGGAGCGTGTCCGGGCGGCCCTCGGTCAGGTCCGCGACCGGGCGGAAACCGTCAACGGCGCCGAAAGCGAATCGGCGTTCCGGCGCCAGGTCCCCCGCCCCGCGCGTGCCCTCCTCGGCGTAACGTTCATGCACGAAGTACGCCTTCGCCTCGCTGTCGGCCACGATGTAAGCGATCTCCGGACCGGTGAGATGCCAGTTGATCGGCGTGTAGTACCACCCCGCCTGCAGCGCCGCCAGATACAGGATGAGACCGTCCACCCCGTTCGGCACCAGCCCGCAGATGCCATCCCCCGGCCGCAGCCCGAACTCGCGCAGCCCGTGCACGAGACGATTGGCCCGGGACAGCAGCTCACCCGCCGAATGCTCCGTCCCATCCGGATCGACGGCCGCGATCCACTCGGGATCGGCCTGTGCGAGCCTCCAGAATCCGAGCGAACCCATCCGGAACTCCCTTGTCCGCGCGGGAAACACAAACGAGAATCTGTTCTACCTTGCGGCAGATTAACCCGGTCGAGCATGACTGAACAAGCGCTTGTGTCGCGAGCACGGCCACGTGCACGGACGAAGGCGCCTGCCGCAGGACGCACGCCTCACGGCGACCATCGCCGCAAGGAGACAGAACGGGTTCTACTAACAGTACGGCCGGACGCTTGGTTGCCTGAGGAGACTTCGTGGAACTTCTGCCCATCAGCACACCCCACTGCCGGGTCGAACGCGACGGCCATCTCGTCATCGTCACCATGGACCGCCCCGAAGCCAGGAACGCCCTCTCCACCGACATGCTCATCGGCATGGCCGAAGCCTGGGCCTACATCTCCGCCGAACCCGGCGTCCGCGTCGGCATCCTCACCGGCGCGAACAACACCTTCTGCGCGGGCGCCGACCTCAAAGCCATGGGCGCCCCCTCCACCGACGACCGCGTCCGCCAGCGCGCCGCCGAAATCCCCAATTTCCACTGGAAGGGCCTCCTCCGCGAGGACATGCCCACCAAACCCATCATCAGCGCCATCGAAGGCTACGCCGTAGCCGGCGGCACCGAGCTCCTCGTCGGCACCGACCTCCGCGTCGTCGCCGAATCCGCCACCCTCGGCCTCTTCGAGGCCAAACGCGCCCTCTTCCCCATGGGCGGCAGCGCCGTCCGCCTCCCCCGCCAGATCCCGTACGCCTTCGCCATGGACCTCCTCCTCACCGGCCGCGCCATCACCGCCCCCGAGGCCTACCGCATGGGCTTGATCAACCAGATCGTCCCCGACGGCCAAGCCCTCCCCAAAGCCATCGAACTAGCCGAAGACATAGCCTCCTCCGGCCCTCTCGCCGTCCAAGCCATCCTCCGCACCTACCGCGAAACCCTCGCCCTCCCCGAAGACGAAGCCCTCAAAATCTCCGACAACCTCGGCTGGCCGGTAATCGCCTCAGAAGACGCCAAGGAGGGCTCCCGCGCCTTCCGCGAAAAACGCCCCCCACGCTACGAAGGCTCCTAACGCCGGGTGATCGATGTACAGATCCGCAGGTACGCAGCCGTGTTTGTGCGACTAATCCTCTGTTATCCGGCCGAGGCGGTCCATCGCCTCTACATAGCCTTCGACCATCTCGAATACGACCTGGCGGGCGGACTTGACCTGGTTCATCGTGCCGATGATCTGGCCGGCCGGGAAGGTTGCCAGTTCGGCCGCGTCGGAGCGGCCGATGCGGCGTAAAGCGTCGGAGACGAGCATGAACTGTAGGGGCATGGGGAGGGTTCCTGGGGAGTCGGTGGACTCCCAGGCGTCGGTCCACTCGTTCTTGAGGAGGCGGGCGGGTTTGCCGGTCCAGGAGCGGGAGCGGACGGTGTCGCGGGAGGTGGCGGCGAGGATGCGTTGTCTGGCCATTTCGGGGGTGTCGGCTTCTTCGACGGTGAGCCAGATTGAGCCGGTCCAGACGCCCTCGGCGCCGAGGGCCATGCCTGCTGCCATCTGACGGCCGTCGCCGATGCCGCCGGCGGCCAGCACCGGCACATCTACCGCGTCCACGACCTGCGGGATCAGCACCATGGTAGAGATTTCACCGGTGTGACCACCCGCCTCGGTTCCTTGGGCGACGACCACGTCTACCCCGACTTCGACCTGTTTGATCGCGTGCCGGGGCGTGGACGCGAGGGCGGCCACCTTGACGCCTTTGGCATGCGCCTGCTCGACCACATCGGCCGGAGGTGGGCCGAGCGCGTTGGCCAGCAGGGCGATCGGATGCCGCAGAGCCACCTCTACCTGCGGCCGCGCGGTCGCGTCGGTCCACCCGAGTAGCGCCCGCCCGGCGTCGTCCCCGCTCAAAGCAGGGACGCCGTGCTTCTCCAGCAGGTCATCCACAAACGCCCGATGCCCGGCGGGAATCATCCCCTGCAGCCGCCCCAGCAGATCCTCAGGCGAGTCCACCCCAAGATCCGCCCCTTCGTACGACGCGGGCATGACCACGTCAACCCCGTAGGGCATGCCCCCGACGTTCTCGTCGATCCACTTCAGCTCGGTTTCGAGTTCCTCCGGCGTGAAGTAGAGCGCCCCGAGCACCCCCATTCCCCCCGCCCGGCTGACCGCCGCGACGACATCCCGGCAATGGCTGAAGGCGAAAATCGGAAACTCGATCCCGAACATGTCCGTGACCCGCGTTCGCATGCCCTAACCGTACGAGGCAAACCACGAAAACTGCAACGCGTTCTACTCTAGAACCTTTGCTCTACTTGCCCGGCTCCGGATCGCGGGGAAGGCCGAGCATACGTTCGGCGATGATGTTGAGCTGGACTTCCGTGGTGCCCCCGTAGATCGTCATCGCGCGGGTGGCGAGGACGGCGCGGTTCCAGTACCCGGCGTCGCCCAGCTTCCAGTCGGCGGCCGTCACGCCGGCGGAACCGACCAGGTCCACCGCGCATTCCGCGACATGCTGGGCGTGCGAAGTGGACAGCAACTTGCGCACCGAGGCGTCCGCGCCGGGTTCGGTGCCCGCCAACTGCTTGAGCGTCACACGCAGCGACAAAGCGTTGATGGAATGACCTTCGGCGACCACATGGGCCAGAGTCTGCCGTTCCGCCGGGTTCAGATCGCGGCCGAGCCGACCGGCGAGCCCGAGCAGATCGGGCACAGAAGAACCGGTTCCACCCGCGCCGGAGGACAGGGACACGCGCTCATTGGAGAGGGTGTTCCTGGCCACCTTCCACCCCTGGTTGACCTCCCCGACCACGAGATCGTCCTCGATGAAGACGTCGTCCAGGAAAACCTCGTTGAACAGGTTCTCCCCGGTCATCTCCGTCAGCGGCCGCACGGTCACCCCGGGCGCTTTCATGTCGACGAGAAAATAGGTGATGCCGTCGTGCTTGGGCCCTTCATTGGACGACCGCGCGATACAGATCCCCCACTCGGCGACATGCGCCACCGACGTCCAGATCTTCTGCCCGTTGAGCCGCCAGCCCCCTTCGACCCGTTCGGCTTTCATCTGTACGGACGCGAGATCCGACCCCGCCCCCGGCTCCGAGAACAGCTGGCACCACATGATCTCCCCGCTGAGCGTCTTGGGGAGGAATCGTTCCTGCTGCTCGGCGGTGCCGTACGTGGTGATGGACGGCACCACCCACGCACCGATGATCATCACAGGCAGTTTGATGCCCGCCGCCTTGAGCTCCTGCTGGATGATGATCTGCTCCAGCGGCTTGGCGTCGCGCCCCCACGGCCTGCCCAGATGCGGCATCACGAATCCGGCGGCGGCCAGCGCGCGCTTCTGCTCGACGCCGTCAAGCGTCCCGATCTCAGCGAGTTCGCCCCGAATGCGCTCCCGCAGCGGTTCGGCGTCCTCGGGCAACTCCAGCCGCATCTCCCGCGAAACGCCGGACAAAGCCAGCGAAGCCACCCGCTCAGCCCACTCCGCGGAGACACCGAGCAGTGCCCGGATTGTCAGCGCCCGGCGGAGGTAGAGATGCGCGTCATGCTCGAACGTGTACCCAATACCGCCAAAAGTCTGGATCGCGTCCTTGGCGCACTGAACGGCCGCGTCCGGGGCGATCTGCCCGGCGATCGCCGCCGCGAAGGCACGCTCCTCCCCATCGGCCCGGGTCACGTCCCACACGGTCGCCCGCGCCTGCTCCAACGCGACCAGCATCCGGGACAATTTATGCTTGATCCCCTGGAACTGCCCGATCGGGCGCCCGAACTGCACGCGCACCTTCGCGTACTCCGCCGCCGCCCGCACGCACCACTGCGCGACCCCGGCCGCGTCCGCCCCGAGCAGCACCGCGGCCAGCTCCCGCACCGCCGCCAGATCCAGCCCGTCCAGCACCCTTTCGCCCGGTACGGCTACCGCCGCCAACTCCACCCGGGCCACCCCGCGGGTCAGGTCGAGCGCCTTGATCGGCGTGACCGTGGCGAGCGTGGCGTCGATCGCCACCCACTCCTGCCCCCGCTCCGTGGCCACCGGCAACACCAGCACGTCGGCCAGCGTCCCGCCCAGCACGGGCTCAGCCGACCCGGACACGGTCAGCACGCCATCGGCCCACACGCCGCTGAGCTCCCCGTCGAGGGCGACCGCGCCGGTCAGGGTGCCATCCGCGAGACCGGGTAGCAGCTCGGCCCGCGCTTTCCCGTCCGCCGCCAAGATAGACGCGCTGGCCAGAATGGTCGGGACGATGGGCCCGGGCACGATCCGCTCGGACAGGGCTTCGATGGCGACGGCGGCCTCCAACAGGCCGTACCCGGAACCGCCGTGTTCCTCCGGCACGTGCAGGCCGAGCAGTCCCTGGTCGGCGAGGGCCGGCCAGAACGCGGGACGCTCCTCCGCCTCGGCGCCGACAGCGTGACGGACGACGTCGGCGGGGGCGAAACGCTCCGCCCAGCCGGCCACCGACTCCCGGAGTGCCTCGTGCTCCTCGCTCAGCCCGATCGCCATCTGACCCTCCACATTCATACGATGCGCAGAATCATATTCTAGAAGAAGCTTCGTGAATGGCTAGGTCTCGGCCGCGCCTGTGTCTGGGCGCGGCCATGTCACAACGGACGGAGGGTCCACGAGAGCATGTTCAGGTCGTGGCGGAGTTCGGGCATGGTGCTGGGGACCGAGGCGAACAGCATCGCGGGCTTGTTTCCATCGGTCTCCACCAGCGCGACGATCGCGTCCGACGTGCGCTTCTCGCCTTCGACCTGGTAGGTCACGCGGTAGCCGAGCAGCCAGCCGTTGCCGTACCGGACGGGTTGGGAGGCGGTCCAGCGGAGTGTGCTGCCCTCGGGCTGGTAGCGCAGGGTCCAGCGGGCGGCGCGGGTGGCGACCTTGCGGAAGTCGGCCTGGTCGCGGAGAGGGCCGGGGTCGGCGCCGGGGAGCGGGCCCGAGGCGATGATGGCCTCGCCCGCCTTCTGCCGGTACTGGAACGGGTCGGGCTTCGCCGACCGCCAGGGCGCGGCGAACTTGGCGTAGGAGATGCCGGACTTCTCGTCGGTGACGAGCGAGGCGATCGTGGTGCCGGAGCCGGGGAACACGGTCATGCTGCGGGACGCCGGAACCCGGGGCAGCGTGATCGGGGTGGCGCTCGGCGACGGGCTGGCAGTGGCGGACGCGGACGGGGACGGGGTGGCCTGGGCGGCGCGCTGGACCTCGACCGTGCCGGGGGGCCGGTCGTCGGCGCCCAGGGCGTGCACGAACACGACCACGGCGATGCCGATACTGACCGCGCAGACGACATAGACGATTCGCATGGGAATGTCGCCGAAACTGCGGCGCGGGGGCGGTGGCCGCTCCGGGAACGCGAGCCGCCGCAACTCCTCCGGGCTGACCTTCGGTAGTGGCGTCGTCGGCGCGTCGTAGGAACGGATGAACGGCCGGCGCGGGCTGCCCTGTTCGTCCGTCATGTCCGCAGATTACGCCAGAAGTCATGATCGTGCCCTCACGTTGTCACGCTCCATCACGACGTGGTTCCTGGCATCCCTGGACGCACCTGGATAGACAGTCCGACATGAGAATCTCACCGGAGATCACCCAGGTGACGGCCAGATCGGCGGGGCCCCTGGCGCTGGTCCTGGTGGTCGCCACGGCAGCCTGCACCGCTCCGTCGCATACCACCGGGGCGACCCCCGCGACCCCTGCCGTCAGTGCCCCGAGTCAGAACCACAGTCAGGGCATCCGCCCGCCCGCCGCCGCGGTGGCGATGGAATCCGCGTACGAACAGGTCATCAAGCGGGTCCTACCGTCCATTGTCCAGATCACCACCGGAACCGGCCTCGGCTCCGGCGTGGTCTTCGACACCCAGGGTCATATCGTGACAAATGCCCATGTAGTGGGAGGTGCCCGCGAGTTTCAGGTGACGCTTGCCACCGGCGGGCAGCCCAGGTCCGCGACGCTGGTCGGCGCGTTCGCGGCCGGAGACCTCGCGGTGATCAAGGTCGCCGACGATCACGGGCTGGCGCCGGCCGCGTTCGGCGACTCGGCGAATCTGCGGGTCGGCCAGATGGTGCTGGCCATGGGCAACCCGCTGGGCTTCTCCGGGACGGTGACGCAGGGCATCGTGTCGGCCCTGGGCCGTACCGTATCGGGGCAGGACGACGACGGTGCGCCGGGCGCGACGATCGCGGACGCGATCCAGACCTCGGCGGCGATCAACCGGGGGAACAGCGGCGGCGCGCTGGTGGACCTGTCCGGCCGGGTGGTCGGCATCCCGACCCTGGCCGCCACCGACCCGAAGCTCGGCGCCGCCAACGGCATCGGCTTCGCCATCCCGAGCGCCACCGCGAGCGACATCGCCAACCAGCTCATCAGGCAGGGCAAGGTGGTCAACACCCACCGCGCCGCCCTCGGCGTCCGGGTCGGTACGGCAATCGGCGAGGACGGCGAACCCATCGGCGTCGCGGTCGGCGCGATCACGCCCGGCGGCGGCGCGGCGAAGGCCGGAATCAGGCCGGGTGACGTGATACTCAGCGTCAACGGCTCCCCGACTCCCACCACGACCGCGCTCGCCCAGGTGCTCGCCACCCTCAATCCGGGCAAGCAGGTCAAGGTGGAATACCTGGGCGAGACCGGCGAGAGAACGGTGACAGTGACCCTGAGCGAGCTACCCGGCGGAAGCTAACACATTCGTGTCAGAAATTAGCCGGTACGCCGTGCTGATTGTTACCGTCATGCGATGACCACGATCGACCTCACGGAGTTCATCGCCGGACTCCCGAAAGCCGAGCTGCACGTGCACCACGTCGGCTCGGCCTCCCCCCGCATCGTCGCCGAACTGGCCGCCCGCCACGAGGGCTCCACCATCGTCCCGGCCGACCCGGACCAGCTCGCCGCTTTCTTCGACTTCCGCGACTTCGCGCACTTCATCGAGGTGTACACCGCGGTGGTGCATCTGGTCAGGGATCCCGAGGATCTCTGGACTCTGATCCACGGGGTGGGCGTCGACCTGGCCGCCCAGAATGTGCGCTACGCCGAGCTCACCGTCACGCCGTACATCCATCTGCTCAACGGCATCCCCGACGCGCAGTTCTGCGAGGTCATCGAGGACGCCCGCCGTCGCGTCGAAGCCGATCACGGTACGGTCCTGCGCTGGTGTTTCGACATTCCCGGCGAGATCGGGATCTCCGGGGAGCGCACCCTGCGCATCGCCCTTGACCAGCGCCCTGACGGCCTGGTCAGCTTCGGCCTGGGCGGCCCGGAAACGGGCATCTCCCGAGCCCAGTTCGCCCCGTTCTTCGACCAGGCCCGCGCCGCCGGATTGCACTCCGTCCCGCACGCCGGCGAGACCACCGGCCCGGACACGATCTGGGACGCCATCAACCACCTCGGCGCGGAACGCATCGGCCACGGCATTTCCAGCGCCCAGGACCCGAAACTCCTCGCCTACCTCGCGGAACACGCCATCCCCCTGGAGATCTGCCCAACCTCCAACGTCTGCACCAAGGCCGTCCCTTCCCTCGCCGAACACCCACTCCCGACCATCGTCGCGGCCGGGGTCCCTGTGACGATCAACTCCGACGACCCACCCATGTTCGGCACCACCCTCAACCAGGAGTACGCCGTCGCCGCCCAACTCCTCCACCTCGACCCCACGGGCATCGCGGCCTTGGCCAAAAGCGCAGTCCACGCCTCCTTCCTCGACCCCCAGGGCAAATCGACCCTGCTCCACGAAATCGACACCTACACCAACCAGTGGCTCTCCCTTTGAGACGCGCTCAGCGGGGCAGCGTGAGGTCCAGTTCGAGCCAGTGAGACAGATCCTTGATCTCGCGATCGATGGCCGCGGTCATGGTCTTGGTGAAGGGGATGTCCTGGTGGATCGCGTCGATCCGCAGTACTCCGGCCTTTCGGTCGGCGGTGGCGTCGAGTTTGCCCACCAGTTGGTCGGCGTACAGGATCGGCAGGGCGAAGTAGCCCCAGCGGCGCTTGGCAGCGGGCTTGTACATCTCCAGTTGGTAGTCGAAGCCGAAGAGTTCAAGGGTGCGCTTGCGGTCGTGGATGAGCCGGTCGAAAGGTGACAACAATGCCGCGCGCCCGGAGAACGGCTGGCCCAACAGGGTTGGATCGACTCGCCACGTGCCCTTGACCCCCTCGACCACGGCCGGTTCGCCGGCCTCGCTCACGTCCATGGGTTCGACCGGACATTCCGGCCCTCGGGCGCGGGCGATGCCCAGCGCGCGCAGTCGTCGTTCGTCGCGGGTTCGGACCGCCTCGTCGACGGGAACTACCTGGTCATCGGGGTAGACGCGGGTCGCCAGGTCCCACAGCCGGTCGCGGCCGCCGCGTCCAGCGATCGCGACCTCGCCTCGCACCACCATGAACTCCAACATCTGCGTGACGTTGCGGTTGTTGGTCCACCCGGTCGATTTCCACGGCACCTCGCACGTGTCCGGAAGATCGCGCGACGGCAGCGGCCCCGCGGAACCGAGCCGATCGAGAATGTCCAGACGGCACGCGTCGTTGGCGCGCACCCAGTCACGGCGGTACTCCTGCCAAGGAAGCAGTTGCCCGGATCCCGGCCACTCGGCCATCTCGGCGCGGTACAGAGCGAGATCCTCGCTGGGCCGGATCATCGCCCGAAGCTCCAGCAACGTCCGGTTCTCCAGCGCCCTGCTTAAGTCAGCCGGTGCGTACGACGACCCGAGACGACTCCACGCCACAAGGTCCGCACTCGGCGCGATGGCGGCGATCGGGTCGATCTGCAACAGCGTCAGACGGCGCACAACATCAAGCAGCTCAACCGGCCGCGAACTGTCCAACAGCTGCGCGCGCACAGCGATGCGGCGCGCGTCGGTGGGAGAAAGCTCGTGAACGACCACGACACGAGGCTAGGGGAGCAATCCGGCCGGGATCCACCCACCAGAGGGCAATCTCCCCGGGATCGGTGCACAGCGACACTAGCGGCGGCCAACGTCCGCGCCGCGAAGAGCTCCCGCAGCGGGCAGTATCGACGGTGTTATGTTGCGAGCATGGTGGGAGGTCGACGTGGCCACCTGGATGGGCCGCGACCGAGGGCAACGCCGACAACGGAGGCGCCATGCTGAGGAAGACCACTCTTCATCAACCACTGGAGCGCCTTCTGACGGCTCGTGCTCAACGGGCGCTGGACCTGGCCGAGCAGGAGGCAAGGGCTCGGGGCCATGACCGTGTTACCGCCGACCACCTGCTGATGGGCCTTGCCCGCCTGGACGAGGGCGTAGCCGTCATGACACTCAACAGCCTCGGCGTCGACCTCGGCCACACGCGCACCCGAGCGACAAGCGCAGACCTCGCCCACCTCACGGAGCTGGCCCGCCGTGAGGCCTTCCGGCTCGGCCACCGGTATATCGGCACCGAGCATCTCCTGCTCGGCCTCCTACATATGGATGGAACAGAGACTCTGGGTGTCGGCCTGCAACAGGTCCGCGATCAGGTCATCAAGGTCCTCCACGGCAACCCACTCTGAACTCGCTCCAGATGATGGAATTCATCCCTTCTGATGGCACTCCGAGGCGCTTCCCGCAAGCGCGTCGCTAGAGTTAATTAAAGAGAAGATGGTGACCCTGTGGACCTGAGAGACGAACTCGCTAACGCGGCCTGGCGCAAAGCATCCTTCTCCGGCTCGAATGGCGGAAACTGTATCGAGGTCGCCCCTCTATCCAACGGCCGAGTAGGCATCCGTGACACGGAATCCCCTGACCAACCCCCATTCGTCGTCACCGCCGGCGTTTGGACCGCATTCGTCAACGGCGCCAAAGCCGGTGAATTCGACTTCTAACGAAATCCAAAACAAGCGCAACCACCAGCGCGTTTATCGAGTGGATCTGAAGGACGAACTCGCGAACGTGGAAATGCCACCGCACAGATGAGCACCAGAGACGCGATCAAACGAGCGTTCGATGAGTATTTCACGGGCTACCGAATGTCTCTCCCCGATGAGTGTCTGAACGAATCCGCCGGAGAATTCGAGCAGAACGGCTGGGACGTCCAGTACAAGTTCGGGAGCGACTACCTGGAGTGTTACGCCACGCATCGAATGACCAACGACCGGCTCTACCGGATTTACGCCGACGGGCGAGTAGAACTAATGGATTCGACCACGGACGGCGTGCTCCCCGATCATGACCGGAACTTCTCCGACGAGGTACGGCGGCGAGGTTACCGGGGGTAGACGCCCTCGACGAGGTGGCCCTCGCCGAATCCCGCATGGTCAACGGCAATGAAGGGTGTCAGCCGACATGCACGAGGGGGCGGCGGGCCGCGTCGGGTTCGGCCTGGCGTAGGACCTCGCGGGTGAGCGGGGGGATGTCGCCGCCGCCGAAAACGAGGTAGCGGAGGAGTGCGCCGATGGGGTTGCCCTCGGCGGCCCAGTGGAAGTAGACGTGCGGGATCATGCCGGTCTCGTCGCGCAGATGCAGGAGCAGGGCGGCGATGGAGTTGGCGACCGTGGGGCTTTCCATGCGCAGGATGCGGAACCCGTGGCGTTCCTCGCCTGTGACGTGCAGCTCGCCCGCGAACTCGGAGGCGTCAGGGACGGTCACCTCCAGGAAGAGCAGGCTTTCTGCGCTGCGCAGGCGATGTAATTCCCAGGCCTCGCGTGCCTTGTCGACGTATTCCTTCTGGTCGCGGGCGTGGGGTTCGTTGGCGATCAGGCGGATCTCGCCGCCGTGCTGGACGAAGCGCAGGGCCTGGTCATCCAAGGTGATGCGGGTGACCCTCAGTTCGGTGGAGCGAGTGGCGCGGGAGATCAGTGAAGTAACCACGATGGCCAGGACGAAAAGCAGGGCGATGACCAGGCCGTCAGGGCGTTCGATGATGTTGGCGACAGTGGCGTACCCGAGGATCAGGGACACCGTCCCGAAGAATGCGGCGGCTCGGGTACGGCGGCTGATCCAGGCGGAGAGGGTGACCGCGACCGCCGCTGAAAGGATCAGCGCGAGAACCCCCGTTGCGTACGCGCCGCCCTGAGATTCCACATCGGCGCCGAAGACGATGGTGATGAGAAAGGAGACCCCGGTGAATACAAGGACCATCGGGCGGGCCGCGCGGGTCCAATCCGGCGCCATGCCATATCGGGGCAGGTAGCGCGGCACGATGTTGAGCAGCCCTGCCAGCGCCGAAGCGCCCGCGAACCACAGAATGGCGATCGTGCTCACGTCGTAAGCGGTGCCGAACCAGTCGCCCAGATATTCGTGCGCCAGATAGGCCAGGGCGCGCCCGTTGGCGGACCCGCCCTCGGCGAATTCCCCGGCGGGAATGAGCACGGTCGTGACGAAACTCGACGCGATCAGGAAGACGCTCATAATGAGCGCGGCGGTCGTCAAGAGTTTGCGAGCACCCTTGACCCGTTCCGCCAGATCACCCTTGACCAGCGGCATCACCGCGACACCCGTCTCGAACCCGGACAGGCCAAGGGCGAGTTTGGGCATGACATACAGCGAGACCGCGATCATCGCGATCGGACTGGAATAGTCACTCGCCAGCAGATCCTGCCAGTCGCCGACCTTGACCGGCTCAGCCAGCACATGCTGTACGCCGGTCACCAGCACCACCACATTCAGCAGCAGATAAACCGCGACCAGCACCACCGCGATCGAGATCGCCTCACTGAACCCCGCCAGGAACACCCCGCCCAGCGCGGCGACCAGCACCAGCGTGACCGGGACCTGCCACCCCTCCAGGAACGCCGGAACAAATGGATTGTGCAGGATGTGCGCGGTGGCGTCAGCCGCCGACAAGGTGATGGTCACGATGAAAGCCGTGGCCACGAACCCGAGCAGGAACAGCACCAGCAACTTGCCGCTCCACCCCGGCATCAGCCGCTCCAGCATGGCCAGCGACCCGAGCCCGTGCGGGCTCTCCCCCGCCACCGCCCGATAGGTCGGCAACGCCCCGAACAGCGTCAACGCCACCAGCAGCAACGTCGCCACCGGACTGAGCGCGCCCGCGGCCAGCGCCGCGATCCCCGGCTGATACCCCAACGTGGAGAAGTAGTCCACGCCCGTCAGGCACATGACCTGCCACCAGGAATGCTGATGCTCAGGCGTCTCCTCGTGGTACGGAGAGTCGCTCCCGCCCTCACTCCGCTTCAGCCCTTTGAGCAGCCACTCCCGCACCCGGTCCGGCGCCGATGCACCACCCACAACGTCACCCCACCGAAGCCGGTTCTCCCGGCTGCTCATGCTGCCCCAAGATCCCCCGATTACCAACGGCCGTGGTTCGGGTTAGCCGGCAAACCGGGTGGGACTGGCAAATGCCGGGCTCCCGGAGCCGAATGCCCGGCGGCTGCACCAGCGCGATGGAGGCCGCGACCCTGCATCGGGAACGGCGTTCCCTGACAGCAAAAGCGGGTTATCGGTTCTTCGCGATCCACATGGTGGCGAAGTCCACGAGTGGGCGCTGGGGCCCAGAATCTTAGGCCAATCATTGCTTTGGTGACAATTAGTACACCTTCGATAGCGGTATGTAATTGGTCGGAGTCGCGCCGCGACGGAGCCTTCCAGGGAGAGACGCAATGACGTTCACCACGCCGCAGATGAACGCGCAGATGATGCAAGGACAGATGCCGCCGCAATACGGCCAGGCCATGTACGGCCAGCCTCTCTCACCACAGCAGGGCGTGTCTCCGATGGGAATCGGCGGCGGCATGGCCGGAGGCTTCGCCGGTCACGAGATCGGCAGGGCGATCGGCGGCGAGGAAGGCGGGGCGATCGGAACCGTCCTCGGCTCCATCCTCGGCGCCATTCTCCCGCTGCAAGCGCAGCAGCAGATGCCACAACAGCAGCAGCGTTACCCGTGGGACCAGATGATGCCGCCCGCCATGACCAACCCACTGCAGACATTCCAATCACAGCAGCAGCCCATGCCGATGGGCGGAATCCTCGGGCCGACCCCACTGCCAGGCACGTTCTCCGGGATCGACCCCGAACTGCTACGCAGATGGCAAGCCTTCCTGAACCAGATGGGCATCGCCTCGCAGCAAGGCCAGCAGGGCGTGGCACCGATGGGCTTCGTCGGCAGCCAGCTCGGCCGCGCCGCCGGTCGCGAGGTCGGCCAGGCGTTCGGAGGCAGCTCGGGCGCGTCGATCGGAGAGGCGCTCGGCGACCTCCTGGGCAAGCTGATCCCCCTCGGCATGCAAACCCCGAGCCCGCAGGACACCGCCGCCGCCTACTTCGCTCAACGCGGCATCCCCTTCGACCCGGTCCAGCCGCAGCAGTACGGCCAGCAGGGCGTTTCCCCAATGAGCCTCATGTTCCCCATGATGCCCCCCGGCATCCGGGAGGCCATCGAGAAGATGACGTCGGGGCAGCCGTCGCTATCCACCTTCCAAGCTGGGCAGATCGCTCCGATGGAGCACGCGGTCAGTCCAGCGAGCTTCTGGAGCAAGGTGGCCCAGCACGGCATGCAGTATGGCCTCCCCATAGTCCGCCAGATCCTCGCCAACATCCCGGACCAGCCCATGCCCATGCCGATGCCGCAACCAATGCCCATGCCCATGCCCATGCCGATGCCCATGCCGCAGCCGATGCAGCCCATGCCCATGCAGCCCGGCCAGGCGCCCACCGGGGTCAGGTAGGAGCGACGACATGGGACCGACGCTCGGCCAGTGGCCGGACATGAGAACCACCCCAGGCATGGGCTCCCCGCCGGCGGGACCGGCGCAGACGCAGTGCGCGGCGGCTCTGCAACGGCTGTACGGATGGCTGCAGGCGGTCCTCCCGCAAGCACCCCAGTACACCGGCGCCGTACCCCTGGCGGTCGAGGCCGTACGCCTGTACCGGAACGGCCACTACGACGCGTGCCTGGCACAGATCCAGCAGGTGGCCGACTTCATCGGCAGAGGCGGCCAGCCCTACCTGCCGCCGCAGTGACCGGGCCTTACGACCCCGGCCGCATGCCGTACATGATCGGCGGTCCGGACCCGTCGTTGCTCGCGGAGCTGGCGGGGAAGCTCCGTGACGACCCCGAGGTGACGATCCGGCGGATCGTGGGCCCGCCGGAGCGGCCGAGCCTGCTCGCCGTGGACATGCCCCCCGCCCGCGCCGGCGCCCTCCAGGCGCAGTACGGGACGCGCCTGACGATCGAGCCGGACGCCCCCGTCGAGCTGTACTGACCCACCAACAGGAATCGAGACGCCATGAGCGGCAACGGTAATGCCAGGAACGCGGACAAACAGCCACGACCTCGGTCGACCGGCCGTGCCAGGGCGAAGCAGGAGCCGGTGCGACAGCGGGCTCGGCGTTATATGGCGGCGGTGCTGCCCCAGCCGTACCTGCAGGCAAAAGGCATCACGGCGCCGAATCTGGACTCCGCGACCCTGCACGATCTGCTGGACCGTGACCCCAAGGTGGAGGTGCGCAGGCGGGTGGAGGCGCCGGAGCGGTTGGGCACGCTGGGCGTGGGCGGCATGTCGCTGGGCGGTGTGACGGTCGCCGACATGACCCAGGAGCACGCGGCGGCGCTCAGCCGGCAGCTGCCCCAGGTTCACATCGAGCGCGACCGCCTGCTCACCTACACCGCCGTGTCCCAGACGCCGCGCCGGGAGGCCCGCCACCAGCTGGTCCTGCCGGTCGGCGTGGACGCGAGTTTCACCTTCCTGGTCGTGGACACCGACGGCAAGCCCATCCCCGACGCCTCCATCCTGGTCAACGGCTACCTGTGGCCCGCCCAGGTGGTCACGGGACCGGACGGCCGGGGCACGGTCACGATGACCGGGGAGACGCCCGAGTCCATCGCCAGCGTGCAGGTGAAACCGGAGGGCGGGCACTGGAGCCAGCTGGTCGTCCGGCCCGCCCTGAAGAAGGACGGCGACAATCTCATCGTCCTGAAGAAGCTCTCGGACACCCTGCCCGACTTCCCCGACAAGCAGGTGTTCGGCTGGGGACAGCAGGCCATGCAGCTGCACCGGCTGCCTCCGAACTTCCGCGGCGCGGGCGCCAAGATCGCAATCGTCGACTCGGGGGCCGACGTCGACCACCCGGACCTGGTCGACCGGGTGAACACCGGACTCGACCTGTCCGCTCGTCAGGAAGGCGGGTGGAAGGTCGACACCGTCCATCACGGCTCCCACTGTGCCGGGATCGTCACCGGCGCCGACACGGGCCGGGGCATCGTCGGCTTCGCCGTCGAGGCGGAGGTGCACGCCTGCAAGATCTTCCCCGGCGGCCGGCTCAGCGATCTCATCGAGGCGCTGGACTACTGCATCGACAAGGAGATCGATGTCATCAACCTCAGCCTGGGCACGAAGGAGTTCTCCCCGCTCGTCGCGGCCAAACTCGAAGAAGCCCGCAACGCGGGCGTAGCGTGCATCGTCGCGGCCGGGAACGACGGCGGACCGGTCAACTTTCCCGGCAACATGCCCACGGTGCTCGCGGTGGCGGCGATCGGCAGGACCGACACGTTTCCCCCCGACAGCGCGCACGCCGACGTGATCCGCCCGCCGCAAACCGCCGAGGGATACTTCTCGCCCGCGTTCACCTGCTTCGGGCCCGAGATCGACCTGTGCGCCCCAGGCGTGGCGATCCTGTCGGCGATCCCCCCGGACGAGTACGCGGCCTGGGACGGCACCTCCATGGCCGCCCCCCACGTGACCGGCCTGGCCGCCCTGATCGTGGCCCATCACGGCGACTTCCATGGCCAGTACAGAACCAGGGACGCCCGGCGGGTGGAGCACCTGTTCGACATCCTCAAATCCAGCTGTACGTCCCTGAATCTCGGCGACCCGTACCGAACGGGAGCGGGCCTGCCCGACGCGATGCGCGCCCTCGCGCCCGCGCTCAACGGTGTCGCGGCGCAGTCGCCAATGGATCAACTCACCCAGGAGATGCTGGCGGCCGGCCTGCTGCAGGACACCACCGCCCAGGCCGCGCTGGCCCTGCTCTACGCGGAGATGGTCGCGGCCGGCCTCATCGGCGCCGGCATGCCCGTCCGGTGAAATCTACGACCGCTCCACCACCACCTCGCTGCCGCGGCGGACCGCATAGCCGAAAACCAGCGTGGTGAGGAACATCAGGACGCCGTAGACGGCGGCGGGGATGGCGATGGTGGAGTTGTTCAGCAGGGTGGGGCTGAGAGCGATGGTGATGGCCAGCGTGCTGTTGTGGATGCCGATCTCCATGCCGGAGGCGATGGCCTGGCGGCGTTCGACCCGGAACAGGCGCGGGAGCCAGTAGCCGATGGTGAGGCTGATGGCGCTGAACAGGACGGCGACCAGGCCGACGGAGGCGAGGTAGTCGAGGATGCGGTCGCGTTCCTGGATGATGGCGCCGACGATGACGGCGGCCAGCACGACGGCGGAGAGGATGCGGACGGGCTTCTCCATGCGGTCGGCGAACTCCAGGCGCCAGCGGCGGATGAGCATGCCGATGGCGACGGGGATGAGCACGATCGCGAAAACCTGCAGAACTTTCCCGGCTTGCAGGCCGATGTCCTGGGTCCCGCCCACGAAGTGGTCCAGAGACAGGTTGACCACGACCGGCAGAGTGAAGGCGGCGAGCACGGAGTTGACGGCGGTGAGGCTGATGTTGAGGGCCACGTCGCCGCCGAAGAGGTGGCTGTAGAGGTTGGCGGTGGTGCCGCCGGGGGAGGCCGCCAGCAGCATCATGCCGACGGCCAGCAGGGGGTCGAGGCCGAGCACGCTGACCAGCCCGAAGCAGATCGCGGGCAGCAGGATCACCTGGGCGAACAGGGCGATCGCCACGGCTTTGGGACGGGTCAGGACGTTGCTGAAGTCGGCCACGGCGAGGGATAAACCCAGGCCGAGCATGATGAGGCCGAGCGCGGCAGGAAGCAGAATGGTGGTAAGGACCGACTCTTGCATGGGGGAACCCTTCAGGAGCAGGGTAAGCAACCGCTGACTGTGTCTAACAGCTGAGACGGCACCGATCAAGGACGAAAGCCGGGGACACTGTCCTGAAATAACGGCATTCTTCCGACATACTTATCGGCCTACCGTGTGATCGGAGGACGTTCGGTAATGCCGGAACGTATAGGGGATTACTCGCTGACCAGCGTGCTCGCGGAAGACGACCACAGCACGGTGCACGCGGCGACCTCACCGGCCGGGGCACGGGTCGCCATCACCCTGTTCAAGACCAGGTTGCGCGACCCGGACGAGTTTCTCACCAGGATCGAGAACCTCCAGTCGGGCCCGGCCTACCACTCCGCCTCGATCGTCGACGCGGGCACCTCGGGCGGCATGCCGTACGTGGTGAGCGAGTTCGTCGAAGGCCCTTCGCTGGCCGCGCACGTCGCCGAGCACGGGCCGCTGACCGGGGCCGCGCTGCACCGGCTGGCCATCGCCACGATGACCGCGCTGGTTCCCGTCCATCAGGCGGGTGACGCGCACGGCGCGCTGCGACCGGCGGCGGTGCTGCTGGGGCCTGACGGTCCCCGGGTCACCGGGGCCGGGCTGGCCAGGGCGGTGGACGAGTCCGCGAAGGACGAGGAGTGGGTGCGGGCCTACACCACGCAGAAGGTGCGCTCGCCCGCGTTCGAGGCGCCCGAGCAGTTCCGCGGCGAACCGGCGGGCCAGGCGGCCGACATGTTCTCGTGGGCGGCCATGATGGCGTTCGCCGCGACGGGCAGGTCCCCGTTCGAGGGCGGATCCCCATCCGCGACGATGAACAAGGTCCTGCACGGCGAACCGGATTTATCCGGATTACCCGAGCCGCCCAGAGACGTGGTCGCCGACTGCCTGGCCAAGGAGCCGGGCGCCCGCCCGACCGCGAGCCAGGCGTTGATGCGCCTGGTCGGGCACGCGCCGCTCACCATCGAACGCGACGACATCCCGACGCCCCTCCCGGCGCCCGCGCCCCCGCCGCCGAAGCAGCCGCGCAGGTTCGGGCTGCTGATCGGCGCGGCGGCCGTGGCCATCGTGGTGCTGGCGGGCGGCGGCGGGCACGTGATCGCCCGCTCCACCACCCCCGTGACCACGCGCGTGGCGAGCACGGCCACCGCCCCCGGAGTGAGCACGGTCTCCGCCTCCGCGGAACCCACCCCGCCGCCCGAGCCGACCTCCCGCGTCAAGGTCCCCGGCGTGGACATGACGCTGCTGGAGCACCCGTCCGACGCGACCACGCTCACCGCCTACCGGAAGGGCGAGGACACCTACGTCAGAAACGGCGCTCTCGGCGAGTTCACCAAACTTCCCCTCAAGAACGCCGAACCGGTGCTCTCCCCCGACGGCCGCACGCTGGCCGTCTTCACCCCCGCCGTGGTCGGCTTCACCGGCGACCGGCCGTTCACCGTCTCGCTCGAACCGTACGGAACGACCGAACGCCCGACCTGGTCGAGGGACGGCAAGCAGCTCCTGCTCACCGCCGTGACCGACGGGAAGCCGTCCGGTTTCGTGCTGATCGACATGGCCACCCAGCGGGCCACCCTGGTGGACACCGACGACGAGAGCACCGGCGGCGAGGTCGGCTACGCCTGGCTGCCCGACGGCACCGGCGTGGCGGTCGGCTACCAGCCGGAACGCGACGGCAAGACCGGCCACGGAGTCCGGTTCCGCGGCCTGGACGGCGCCGAACAGAAGAGCATGCACTGGGTCGGCGAGATGTACGGCCGTCGCATGTTCGCCCCCTCCGGCCGGCACTTCGTGACGTACTGCCCCAGCGGCGGCACCTTCTGCGTGTGGGACAGCGCCACCGGCGTGCGCATGGCCTCCATCGGGATCTTCTACAACGACGCTTTCCTGAGCGGCTGGTACGACGACGCGCACCTGATCGTGGCCGACCCGCGCGAGAAGACACACAAGATCGTGGCCATGGACCTGCGTGGCCGTACTCCCCGTGTCCTGGCCGAGATCTCCGCCAAGGACGACACCGATGATCTGCTGCTGTACTACACCAGGAGCTGACCCACGATGTCCCCCGTTCTCCCGCTCGAACCGCAAGAACGGCTCGGGCCGTACAACCTGGTCGCCCGGCTGGCCGACGACCGCGTCTTCCTGGCCGAGTCCCCGACCGGCGAGCAGGTCGTGCTGCGGCGGCTGGCCAGGCCCCTGGACAGCAGGGCCAGGGACGCGGTGGCCCGGATCTGGGAAACCGCCGCCGTCGGCACCGCGCACATCCTCGACGTCGGCCGCGACTACGTGGTCACCGAATACGTCCAGGGCCCGACCCTGGAGGAGGAGATCACCGGCCGCGGCCCGTTGACCGGCACCGCCCTGCACCGCCTGGCCATCGCCACCGCGACCGCGCTGGCCTCCCTGCACCGCGCCTCCCTGTACCACGGCCGGGTACGGCCCAGCAAGGTCGTGCTCGGCTCCGACGGCCCCCGCCTGCTCAACCCCGACCGGACTCGCCCGGTCACCGCGTTCGACGAGGACCGGTGGCGACGCCCGGACGAGGAGGAAGGCCCCGCAGCGGACGTGTTCGCCTGGGCGGCCGTGGTCGTGTTCGCCGCCACCGGCAGCCCGCCCTTCGACGCGGACACCGACCGCCGCCGCTCGTACGGCGCGGCCGACCTCGGCCCGATGACCGGCCCGCTGCGCGACCTGGTGGCCGACTGCCTGGCCCAGGAGCCGGACGACCGGCCGACCGCCGAGGAGGCGCTGCTCCGCCTGCTCGGCCACTCCGGCACGCTGGACACGGCCATCCCGGACGGCACCCAGTCGCGGACCGCCCCATCCCCCGTCCGGCGGACCCGCTCCCGGCTGCCGCTGCTGATCGGCGGCGCGGTGGCGCTCGCGCTGGTGGCCGGGGCGACCGGCTACTTCGCCACCCCGCGCACCCCCCGGACGGTCACGGTCGCCGCCCCCGCTCCCACCTCCGCCTCGCCGGTGGCGGCGGTTCCCTCGGTCCGCCCGCCCACCCCGATCCCGACGACCGGCCTGACGGCGGTCAGCCTGCCCGACGACGTGGGCACCGTCTTCGAGCACCCCGACGACCCGATCCAGCTCTCGTCGTTCCAGATCACCACGGCGGACGACCAACGCATTCCGTACGCGAGAACCGGCCAGGGATACACCAAGACGGGCGACCACTACGACCTGTCGGTGGTCTCCCCCGACGGCCGCTGGCTGGCCACGATGAACGAGTTCTACCTGGCGCGGCAGAACCAGATGGACATCACGTTCACCGACCAGAAGAGCGGCGCCACCTTCAAACTGCCCACGGTGAACACCCCGGTCACCGCCCACTACCCCGTCTGGTCCCCCGACAGCCGCACGCTGCTGCTGACCCTCTGGTACACCGAAGACGGCGACAAGACCTACCCGACCGGCTTCATGAAGATCGACCCCGTGGCCCGCAAGACCACGGTGGTCGAGACGTTCAACCGCGACGACATCGCCCAGTTCCTCGCCCTGTCCGAGGACCTCCGCACCGCGTCCATGGCCGCCTACGCGTGGACCCCCGACGGGCAGGGCGTCGCCTCCGCCTACCTCACCCCCCTGGAGACGTACGGCCTGCGGCTGTTCGACACCGATGGACGGGTGCTGCGGAGCATGCACTGGGTGGGCAAGGTCTCGGGGCGGGACTGGTTCTCTCCCTCCGGAGACCTGCTGGTGACCACCGGCTGCGAGACGAAATTCGCCGCCTGCGTGTGGGACGCGCGCACCGGCGAGCGGCGCGGCAGCGTGCCCGCGCGTGAGGGCCAGAACCTGCTCGGCTGGTTCGACGAGACGCATCTGATCATCGCGCGGAAGGACGGTGACACCTACGTGGTCGAGGTGGTGGACATGACCGGGAAGTCGGTCCGGGTGCTGGCCGAGTTGCACAGCGACAAGGACGGGGTCACCCAGCTGTTCTTCACGCCGAAGTAGGCCGCGTGGAGCCGAGGGAGATCGGCGGCTACCCGATCGTGCGCACGCTCGGGGCCGGCGGCCAGGGGGTGGTCTACCTGGCGGACTCGCCGGCCGGGCGGCAGGTCGCGATCAAGGTGCTGCACTCGGTGTCCGACACGACGGCGGTGAGCCGGTTCCTGCGTGAGGCCGAGGTGCTGCCGGAGGTGGCGTCGTTCTGCACCGCGCAGGTGCTGGAGACGGGTACGGCGGACGGAGTGCCGTACATCGTCAGCGAGTATGTGGACGGGCCGACCCTGCACCAGGCGGTGCGGGAGCGGGGGCCGCTGCGCGGGGGCGAGTTGCGGCGGCTGGCGACGGGGACGATGACGGCGCTGGTCGCGATCCACAAGGCCGGGGTGGTGCATCGGGACTTCAAGCCGGGCAACGTGCTGCTGAGCCGGGACGGGCCGCGGGTGATCGACTTCGGGATCGCGTTCGCGGTGGGGGCGGAGGCGACGTCGGCGGGGCCGCTGGGGACTCCCTCGTACATGTCGCCCGAGCAGCTCGCCGATGAGCGGCCGGGACCTGCGGCGGATATGTTCGCGTGGGCGTCGACGATGGTGTTCGCCGCGTCGGGGTATCCGGCGTTCGGGGCGGACACCCTGCCTGCGGTGCTCAATCGGATCATGCACGCGGAGCCGGATCTGGGCGGGCTGGACGGTGATCTGCGGGAGTTGGTCGCCGAGTGTCTGGCCAAGGATCCTGGCGCGCGGCCCCGGGCGGAAGAGGTGTTGCTGCGGCTGCTCGGGGCAGCTCCGGTGGCGTCGCCGCCGCGGGTGCGGTGGTGGCGGGTGGCGGTGGCCGGGGGGATCGCGGTGGCGGCGGTGGCGACGACGGTGGCGGTGCTGCGGCTGAACGCGGCCCCGGCTCCGGGTGTCGTGGTGCCGCCACCGGTCGCGTTGCGGCTGTCGGGGGCGCCCGCGCGGGACACCAAGGAGATTCAGGTGCCGGAGCTGAAGGCGGTCTTTCACGAGCACCCGTCGGATCCCATCAAGCTGACGTCGTTCCTGGTCAAGGAGGGGTTGTTGCGGGAGCCCGCGTATGTGCGGACGCTGGGAAAGGAGACGTTCGAGCGGCTGGAGGAGTTTCGCGATCCGGTGGTTTCGCCGGACGGGCGGTTCGTGGCATCCATCTACCGGTACAACAACACCGTGGGGGCTGCGGCGAACGACGTGCAGTTCACTGATCGAGAGACGGGCGAGAGTTTCTCGGTGCCCACCGTCGCGAAGCCGATGCTGATCCGGCAGCCCGTCTGGGCGGACGACAATCGGCGGGTACTGCTGACCTTGCACCAGGCGGACAAGGCGCGCGGATTCGCGATCGTGGACATGCAGGCCAGAACGTCGACAGCCGTCACCCTCGATCTCGACGGCTACCACAGTTTCAGCTGGGCTCCCGGTAACACCGTGATGGCCCCCGCGGCGGACGGCCTCCACTTCCACCGCCTCGACGGCAGCGAATCACGCATGCTCGACATGCTCCGCGTGACCGATCCATCAGACGCCGGTTTCTCCCCATCTGGACGTCTCACCGCAGCGCTGTGCGCCAAGCCCGCCCGCTCGGTATGCGTAGTGGACACCACCACAGGCGAGGAACACTCCCGCTTCCCCCTACCCACAGGCGCACATCTCTGGACCTGGTTCAACGAGGACCATCTCGTCCTCTTCAACAAGGCCCCAGACCCATGGACCGTCACCATCGTCAACCTCACCGGCCAAACCATCCGCCCATTAGCCGAAATATCCGGCACAGACGACTCCTGGTGGCTCCTCCACTGGAGCCAGCGTTAGAACCCCCAGCCAATTGCCGCGCCCCTCGGCGCCGACACGGCAGAACCGCCGCCCGCACAAACGGCGCCAGACTACGACGAGTTACGCGATGACCCGCGCAACCTGTTTCGCGAACATAAAGCGCCGCAGCCGCTCTTGGCGCCGGTGCGGCGAGAACCATCACCCACGTAAACGGCGCCGGATAACGGCGAGCAACCCGGCGACTTAGTCCTGGGCGGTGTCGATGACGTCGCGTTCGGCGTATTCGACGTCTTCGATTTGGTTCAGGGTGGTCAAGGCTGAATCGACGTCGGTGTCCGTGGGGAGGCGGAGGAGGGCTCGGCCGTGGGGGGACACTCGTTCTACCTGGCAGCCGGGGACGGCGGCGCGGAGGCGGTCCACGCGGAGGCGTAGGTCCTCGGGGTCCGGAGAACGGCTGAGTTGCACGATCACTCGGGTTGTCATGGTTCTTCCAGCATAGGCGAGTGCGGTGGAGGGGATCTGGGGGTGCTGGGCTCGGAGTAGGGCGGTGCCGATTCCGGCCAGGCCCAGGAACAGGCTTGGGTTCTCGTCGCCGCCGGGGATTCCGCATGGCCACGAGCCGTCGCCTATGAGATCGACGGCGATGGCGGCGGCGTCGCGGGCCGCCTCGCGGAGTGCCGGCTGGCCGAAGGTGGTCGCGGCGTCGAGGAGGAGTTCGATCGCGCCGGACAGGCCGTGGCAGAGGGACAGGTCCGGTTTTCCGTTGGCCATGGCGGCGATCAGGCGGAGTGCCGCGTCCACCGCGACCCCGGCCTCGGCGGCGTAGATCTGGTGTCCTGTTACGTCGTACTGCCGGAGCCTGGCCTGGCCGATTCCGAGCGCGCCATGACACCAGTAGATCGACCAGGAGTGCTTTTCTCGCAGGTCGGGCCAGTTGCCTTGGTCGGCGGAGAACCAGGCGCGTTCGAAGTCCGCTGCTTCTGCGGCCAGGCGTAGGCCGTCTGGTTTGCCCCATTCGGTGAGGGCGAGGGCGACGCCGGAGGCACCGTGGGCGAGGCCGCAGAGTGGGGGTGTGTCGATGTCGGATGGCCAGCAGGTGCCGCGTACCGGGCCCGGGCGGGCGTCGTCGATCAAGCTCTGGGCGAGGGTGTCGGCGGTTGTCGCGGCGAGTTCGGCTTCGAGGCCGCTTCGGGACAGGTGGAGCAAGGCGAGCAGGGTTCCGGCCCTGCCGCAGATCAGGTCGACCGCCTGAGGGATCCGCTGGCAGGTCAGGCGGGTGAGGCGGGTTGCGGTTTCCATCAGGCGGTCGTCGGCCAGGAGTTCGGCGGCTTCGAGGGTGGCGGTGGCGACGCCTGCCGTACCGGACAGGAGTGCGCCGTCCGGGCGGGTGCGCCTGACCCAGTTGGCGGCGTGGGCCAGGGCGCCGCGGGCTGTGCGGGCTGCCTCGGTGTCACCGCTGATCGCCGCATATCGGGCCAGGTAGAGACCTATGCCCGCCGTGCCGCCGTAAAGGTCGCCGTCGACTGCGCGGTAGACGACCGTGCTCCCGCCGGAAGGTGACGGCACACATTCGTCGCCGAACCAGGTGGCATGCTCGCCATCCCAGAGTGCCTCTTTGACCAGTTTCTCCGCGATCACGAGGACGCCTCCAGCAAGTGCGGACGAACCGGGTCGATTCCAGCGGCTTTGAACCCGTTCACGATCGCCTGAGTGACGACCGTGGGATCACGACGCGCCTGAGGCGCCATTTCCCGCCATATCCGCTCAAGCACCTGACACCTCGCCGCACCAAAGCTGTCCCCGTCGAGCGACCCTTCCGCCTGCCCAACCCCCGGCGCGATCGCCGCGCAGAATCGCGGCCGCGCAGGTCGCAACACATCACACAATTCCCGGACAGCCGCCCGCAGCTCCCCATCCAGCGCCACCGCATCAGGCGCGCCCAAATACAACACGATCGCATCCGCCCGGCCCTCATGCTCCAGCGGCGTCTTGAGCTGGTACGAAACCCCACGATGCTTACGCAATAACCCCGTGAGAACCTCAACCGCCCGAGGCGCATCATCCGGGGCCACATTCAGATATGTCCGCATCAACCGATCGGCCCCCGGCGGCGGCCACTCCCCCTGCCGCGTGTACCAAAACCCATGCTCAGCGTCACACCAGGTCCAAGCCGCCCGCGCCAGCAGCGCATCCCCTTCCCGCGCCGCCAACCCAGGCCGAGCCGGTACGACATACGCCCCCCGCGCCAAATACCTCCTGAACTCCCCCTTACACGCGACGACTCCCCCCATATCAACCACCGATTCCACCCGCCACCCACCCACGAACCGGGTCGCGTCCGCATGCGCGGCATCAAGAACCCCAGCCAGGTTGACATCCACAGGCGTAGGCCCGCCGACCCTCACGGGAAGCGGCGTCATCGCCAGATACCAGGAGTAAAGCGCCTCCTCCACATCCGGCTTGTCGGGAGGGAAGCCCGCCAACAGCGCTCCCGCACGGGAAATGTCCGGATGAATCACGCAGCCGCCTCCTGTGTCAGGACCTCTCGGGCCAGTGCCCGGTGGCGGGCGACTTCGGTGGTGGCGTCGTCCAGCCAGGTGGTGAGTTGGAGCGCCCGTACCAGCAAGCGGCAAGCCACGAATGCGGCCAGGTGAGGGAGGTCAACTGGTCGGCTCGTGGCGTACCCGTCGAGGAAAGCGCGGACCGTGGTCGAAGGGGGGTGGAAGCCGGCGCCGGAGCTGAGGTACTCCTGGATTCCTCCGGCCACGTCCCAGCGGGAATCGCCCGCCCCGGCGGATTCCCAGTCGATCAGGACGGCGTCGCCGCCGGGGCGGATGAGGACGTTGCTGAATCGGATGTCGCCGTGGACGGTGGTGTCGCAGGCCCAGGCCGTACCGACGGTGGAGAGGGCGGTGCGGTGGGCGGGGTCGGCGAGGATGTCGGCGGTGAGGGAGCTGAGGCGTTCGTGGCGGTTCAGGACCGGGAGGCGGGCCGGGCCGTCGAGGTCGAGCAGCCAGGGGCGGGCGGGTTTCAGGGGCAGCCCGGCCGCCAGGTGATGCCAGGCGCCGAGCGTGCGGCCGAACACCGCGGCCCAGCGCGGGTCGAGCGGATCGTGCGGCGCGGCGAGCCGATCCAGCCGCCGCGCCGCGATCACGCCTTCCAGGACGAGCAGCCCCGCGTCGGGATCGTGCAGCTCCAGCCGGGGCAGCATGGCAGTGCCGCCCGCGACCTGATAGAGCGCGATCTCCCGTTCCGGCTCGCCCTGGCCGCCCTCCCGCGGCGTGCCCACGTCCTTGACGGCGAAGCCCTGGCCGTTGCCGAGTTCGACCAGAATGACACCGTTGGACTCGGAGACGTCACGCGCGCTGAGGCCGTACCGGTGCACGTCGGCGGCGCGCACCAGGCCGCTGTCGAGCAGCAGCCGTACGGCCCGGCGGGAGAGGCTCATCGGGGTCAGACCTCGTGGACTTCGCCGTCGTCGTCCACGTAGAACCAATCGCCTTGGCTCGCGGACGACTCGCCCGCCACGCGGCGCTCCAGTTCCTCCAACCGTCCCACGATCTCGTGCAGGACCGGATCGACCGGCGGACGAACGGGGATGTTCGGGTCGCACAGCTCCGACCTGCAGCCCAGGCTCGACTGGCAGCCGTCGACCACCGACGGACAGCGCAGGCCGCTGACGCACCCCGTGCTGAGCCGCGTGGTCTGGCACAGGATCGGCAGCCGCGACGGACGGCAGATGGTGAGCGTGGACGGCTCGCACAACACGATCCGGCTCCGGCACGGCCCGATCCTCGTGACCGGAATGATCAGATCACCGCAGGTCAGCGCCACCCGCGCGGCCACCCGCCCGTGACCCCAGCTGTTGTCGAACGCCGCCGCCCCCAGCTTGACCGCGCTGTCCTGCAAACACTGCTTGATCTTGGCGTTGGTGTGGCCCGGATGCCTGCTCCACATCAGCGCCGCCAGCCCCGTCACCAGCGGCGTCGCCATCGACGTGCCGCTCAGTGAGCCGTAGTTGAGCGGCAGCGTCGGGCTGACGCTGTAGGTCGGCAGCGTGGACAGAATGTTCCGCCCCGGCGCGACGACCGTCACCTCAGGCCCGACGTTGGAGAAGCTGGAGATCACGTCACCCGGATCGGTCGACCCGACGGCGACCACGCCCGGAATGCTCGTCGAGTACGCGGCCGGCCAGATCACCGGCCCTCCGTTGTCGTTCCCTGCGGCGGCGATCACGAGCATGCCGCGGTCGGAGGCGTACTGGCAGGCCTGCTGCTTGGTGTTGTTCGCCGGGCCGCCGCCCGAGTAGTTGATGACCGCCTTCAGTCCGCGCGCCACCGCGTAGTCGGTGATCTCCTCGACCGCGTCCGCGAAGTCCGCCGACCCGCCGTTCCCGCTCGCGTCCAGGGTCCGGCAGATGTAGACCGGCGAGCCCCAGTTCATCCCCGCGATCCCCGTCGCGTTGTTCCCCGCCGCCGCGGCGATCCCCGCCACATGCGTGCCATGCCCGTTCAGGTCCCGCGGCGTCCCCCCGTCCACGAAGTCCGTCCCGAGCGTGATCCTGGCCCCGTCTCGGAGATCGTCGTGGTCAAGCACGTCCGCGCTCATCGAGATCCCCGAATCGATGATCCCGATCAGCACGTTGCCCGCGCCCGTCTCCAGATCCCAGGCTCCCTCCGCACCCACCGCGGTCGGCCCCCACTGCTGCGCGAACCTCGGATCATTCGGCACGATCTGCGCCCGATCAACGACATCCGGTTCCACATACTCGATAGCGGACGTCGTCTCCGCGACCCCCACATTCGCCAGCACCGTGTCCGCCTCCGGCAACAACACCACGAGCCGCCCGGTCGCGCTGGGTCCCCGTACGACGGTGGTCCCCTCCGGCAGCGCCGCCAGCGCCTCCCCGACCGGATCCTCCCCCGCTCCCTCCGCCAACTGCACGATGAGCCGCCGCGCCACAAACCGCACCCCCTCATCCCTGAACTCCCCCGCCACCACCTCAAGCCCCGTGTTCTCCGCAGGATTCTCCTCCAGCACCGCTACCCCTCCTCCACCGCCAGGTCCACTTTCGACCGTAAGCAGAGCAATGCGAAGCGTCACCCCAGGAATATCCCTAGTCCCGCCTGTCCCCGACCCAGGGTTTCCAGCCTCTTATCGGGGTCAGAGCCAGCCGCGCCGGTGAAAGCGTGAAGTAGATTGCCGGGTTAGGGTGCGGATCCCTCGATTCCGGGTCGGCATCATTCCCGCCAGACAGCCGCAGGAGATCCCGTGACCATCGCCGCAGCGCCCACCGTCCGCCTGCTCCATGGCGCCGACATGCCGCAGCTCGGGCTGGGCACCTCCCCCATGGGCAACGCCCAAACCGAACGCGCCGTCGCCACCGCGATCGAGGCCGGCTACCGCCTGATCGACACCGCCGAGGCGTACGGCAACGAGCTCGGCGTCGGCCGCGGCATCAGAGCCTCCGGAATCGCCCGCGAGGAGCTGTTCATCACCACCAAGTTCGACCGCCACTGGCACGGCCGCGACCTGGCCGCCCAGGGCTACCAAGCCGGCCTGGACCGCCTCGGCCTGGACTACGCCGACCTGCTACTCATCCACTGGCCCAACCCACAGCTGGACCGCTACGTCCAAGCCTTCCAGGGCCTGGCCGACCTGCTGGACGCCGGACGCCTCAAAGCCATCGGCACCTCCAACTTCAAGCCCGCCCACCTGGACCGGATCATCACCGAAACCGGCGTAGTCCCCGACGTCAACCAGATCCAACTCAGCCCCGCCGTCACCCGCGACCAGTCCCGCGCCTACCACCACAAACACGGCATCGTGACCGAGTCATGGTCCCCCCTGGGCGGCCAGGGCGCCGCCGTCCTGAACCAGCCGGTCATCATCGACATCGCCAAAGAAATCGGCCGCACCCCAGCCCAAGTCATCCTGCGCTGGAACATCGAACTCGGCCTCGTCACAATCCCAAAGTCCTCCAACCCCCAACGAATCCACGAAAACATCAACATCTTCGACTTCACCCTCACCCCCCAACAAACCGCCGCCATCACCGCCCTCGACCACGGCGAGTCAACCGCCGTGGACTCCGACAAGTTCGGCCACTGAGCCCATAGGCTGCCTTGGCAGCTACCCGGATCGGACCCACACCGTACGAACCAGAGGCCAGCGAGATCTAGTTCAAGCCGCCGCAATCCGGCTCTCCGCACCTGAGCAGATTCCGTAGTCAACCGGTTACTCGACTTCGGTAGGTATCGGCTACGCACAGCGATGAGAGGCATCTGTGACCTGGTCAAACGTCAGACCAGACGAGGGTGTGCGACGGAAGGATCATCGCGGAACGTAGCAGGGTGAACACACTATCTGTTCGGGTGTGAAGAGCCCGCAATCCGGGCTCTGGTTACCGTGCGATGGCGTACCGGACGGCCGATTCTATGTCGCGATTATGTAGCAGAGCCGCCGTAGTCGAACGCAGCAAGCGGCCCGCCATTCGGAAGGACATGGCTGAAGACTCGAGCTCGTCATATACGCCTCGATCGACCACTAGTTCCCCCGCGGGTAGATCGTCAACAGGGAGCTCTTCCAGCAGCCCCACCATAAGGGGTTCTGCGAATTCCCTAGCCAATCCGGCACGTTTGATGGGATTTTCCAGATCGCAAACGACATCGGCCGAGAGATGGACTCTAATGTCAAGATTTTCACCCTCGCCTGGCGTGAACAAGCCACCGACTAGCGCGTACGGCAACCTTCCCCCAGTGAACAAGAACAATTCTACAATGATTCGAACGGGTCTGATTGCGGAGCAAAGCTCACGACTTGTTACCTGCGTCTGGCTTAGTATTCCAATCATATCGAATTTGGCCGAGGCGCGTTCAGAGTCGAGTTTAACTCGATACCCATTAGTTTCTATTGTTATCTCGGAGGAAGATCCCATGCACCCCTCCAGCGATTGTTGAATAGCTCATGATGTTGATCGATCACTTCGGGGTCGTAGTTCTTGAAGAGCGGGTGGGCCTTCATTGCCTCTTCATGTGCATCATCATACGACATGCCGCCATCCATTAGTTCACGTTCGGTCAATTCGTGCTTCATGAAGTTTTTCTCGCCTTCCGTCAGGGGGCGACCCTCTCGTATTGCATCACGAATTCTGTCGATCATACTATCGTTTGCGTCAGAATGATGCAGCTCCGGTCTGTTGAGATGCTCTTCGACATTGTCCACATCTTCCTCTGTGTAATTGGCCACATCGTCGTCGGCAGCATCGAGCACTCCGTCGCCGTCGTCATCGGCGTCAGCGGAATCAGGTACTCCATCGTTGTCGGTGTCGTAGTGGGTTCGGGTGCCATCGCAGCCATACAAGAGGACAAGAGGGCAGTCACCGTTGGAAAAGCCCCCGGGACCACCAATGCCCGGGGGGAACAGGATGCCTGGGCCGAATCCCCCGAATTCTCCGCCGCCGATGACGTACGGCGGCAAGTCTTCCGGGATTTCGGGGAGGGTGCCAGGACAGCCGAGACACCATTCACCTTGGTCTC
Organism: Acrocarpospora pleiomorpha; assembly: GCF_009687885.1. Classification (GTDB taxonomy): domain Bacteria; phylum Actinomycetota; class Actinomycetes; order Streptosporangiales; family Streptosporangiaceae; genus Acrocarpospora; species Acrocarpospora pleiomorpha. Next base: position 18,128 of record NZ_BLAF01000038.1, on the reverse strand, counting down.
GTGGGGCCGGGGGAAGGATCTCCTCGATCGGGCCGAGGGGTTCGGGGTTGGTGGTGCAGGCGAATGTGCCGGGATCGGTGCTCCAGACGCATTCGGGTCGGATGTCGTCGGGAACGTCGATGACGGGCGCTCGGTCATTGCCGCCTTTGTCGATATCCACGTTGACGGCCGCGCCGCACTGGTCCTGCGGCATGATGGTGCAGACGCCGTGCTGGTAGGGGTCCGGCGGGGGAATGTGGGTCTGCTTGTCGGACTCGCGGATAGCGGGGGGCTTACCGGAGTTCCCTCCGTTGCCGCCGCCTTTCCCGCCACCCTTGTTGCCGTTCCCGCCGCCGTTGCCGCCGCCTTTCCCGCCGCCCGCTGGGGCGCTTCTCTGTGTGGGCTCGGCGGAATTATTGCCGGTGTTTCCGTTGCCGCCACCGCCGATGGTTGAGGGGTCCTTGATTTCGCAAGGGTCGCTGGGGCTCGGGATCTTCTTGGAGGCGGTCTTCTTGGAGGCGGCGGCCTTGGCCTCGCTCAGGGTGAGCGGGACCTTAGGAGAGACCAGGCAACGGTCGCTCGGGCTCTGAGGCTCTGCACGGGGGCCGGGCGGCTCGGGGCGGTGGCCTGACGGATCGATCTGATTGAGCGGGTCGCCGTTGGCGTAGGCGTAGCGGTTAGCCGTGCCGGACGGGATCGGGGGGAGGTTCCAGGTGTCGCGGCTGAGGAAGCCGCCCAGGCCGGGCTGGTACCAGCGGGCGTGCATGTTGGTGGCGCCGGTGTCTGCGTCGGTCCATTCGCCCTGGTAACCGAGCTGGGGCTGGGAGCCGGAGGTAGTAAGGACCGTACCGAACGGGTCGAACGCGGAGGAGCCAATCAGCCCACTCGTGCTAAAGCTCGCGATGATGTCGCCGTGTCGGTCGGCCATCAGGAGGCGGGCGGCGGCAGCGCCGGTCTTGGCGGACAGCGCGTTCCCGAACGCGCCACGGCCGTAGCTCTCGATCACCGTGCCCACCGCGTCGGTGACCGCGGCCAGGTCGTTGCCGGTGGCGGAGTAGCGGAACCGGGTGGTGACGCCGAGCCGGGTGCGGCTGGCCAGTCGGTCCAGGGCGTCGTAGCCGTAGGCGGCGTCGCCGTCGGCGGTCATCCGGTCGAAGGCGTCGAAGGTGTAGGTCTTGGTGGTGGCGCCCGTGGTGGCGGTGGCGATGGTGCCGCGCGGGGCGTAGGTGTAGGAGGTGCCGCCGCCGCTGGTCAGCCGGTTGCGCTGGTCGTAGGTGAAGGTCTCGGCCCCCGCTCCGGTGCGGTTGCCGGACTTGTCCCAGTCGTAGACGGTGACCGCGCCACCGGGAGCCGTCCACGAACTGAGGCGTCCCGCCTGGTCGTAGGCGTATTCGTTGGTGCCGGAACCGGCGGTGCCGGTGGTGGTCTTGGAGGTGAGACGGTCTTCGTCGTCATAGCCGTACCCGATGGCGGCAAGCGTGGCTCCACCGCTGGTCTTCAGGGTGTCGGTGGCGAGACGGTTGAGCGCGTCCCAGGTGTAGGTGCGGACTGGCCCGCCGGCGCCGTGCGTGGCCGAGGTGAGCCGGTCGGCCTTGTCGTAACCGTAGGTGATGGTCAGGTTGGTGAGGGGATCCTTGGCGGTGGCGAGTCGGTCGTCGCCGTCCCAGGTGAAGTTGGCGGTCCCGGCTGCGTCGGTGCGCAGGTTGAGGCGGCCGTTGGCGTCATAGCCGAAGCTGGCCTGGCCGACGCCGCCTGCCGTGGTGGTAAGCAGGCGGCCTCGGTCGTTGAACGTGAACGCGAGGTTTCCTGCGCCGGTGGCGCGTCCGGCCAGGTCGTAGCTGTAGGCGCGGCTCACGTCAGCCGCTTCGGCGCCGGTGCCGTTCTCGGCGGTGAGGCGTCCTAGGTTGTCGAAGGTCCGATCGAGTTGCACTCCACCGGGTTCGACCAGCTTTACAGGGTTTCCGGCCGCGTCGTAGGAGGTGGTCCAGGTCCGGTCCGTCAGCGCGGGATGCTGGGTGGTGGACGGTTCGATCAGGGATTCACGTAATCCGAGCGTGTTGTAGGTGGTGAGGGTGAGGTTGCCGCGCCCGTCGGTGTAGCGGGTGCGGGCCCCGGCCGCGTCGTAGCCGAAGCTCGTGGTGATCGAGTCGGCCGTCTCGATCGGCTCGACCAGCTGGGTCAGCCTGCCTGCCGGGTCGAAGGCCCGGGTGGTGGTGTGCCCTTCCGCGTCGGTGCTCGCGGTCACGTTGCCGTCGGCGTCGAAGGTCATCGAGCGGGTCCGCAGAACCTGGCTGGCCGCATCGAGATCCTTGATCGCAGTGGGGCGTCCGGCCAGGTCGTAGTCGACCGCAGTGGCGTTGCCGAGCGGGTCGGTGATCTTCGTCTCGCGTCCGGCAAGGTCGTAGGCGAACAGCGTCTTGTCGGTCGACGGCTCGATCAGTTCGGTGAGTTCGCCCGCCGGGTTGACGGTCCTGGTCGTGGTGTCACCGGCGGGGCGTTGGGTGGTGAGCAGGTTTCCGGCGTCGTCGTAGGTGAGATTGCGGGTCAGGACGAGGTTGGACGGCTTGCGCTCGATGATTGTGGAGGTGATGGTTCGGCCGAGGTCGTCGTAGGTGGCCTCGCGGCGGGCGCCGGTGGGGTCGGTGGCCGAGGCGGTCTCGCCGTTGAGGGTGTAGGTGTAGTCCCAGTTGCCGCGGGTGGCGCCGGTGGTGGCGGGCGGGTCGGTGATCCGTACCAGACGGCCGAGCGCGTCGTAGACCTTGTTGGTGACCTGGCCGCGCGGGTCGGTCACGGTGGTCTGGCGGCCCGCGGTGTCGTATCCGTAGGAGATGGACGGTGTGAGCGCGGTGCCACCGGGCGGCGTGTACGGGGTTCCGGTGATCGATGTGAGGCGGCCGACCTTGTCATACACCGCTGTGGACGTGCGGCCTTCCGGCCCGCTGACGTGGGTGCGCCAGCCGCCCGAGTTGTACCCGAACCGGGTGGAGGGGCGTTCGGTGACCGGCGCGTTTCCGTCGCGCTCTACGGCCACGGGCGGTGTCTCCACTTCCACCAGCTGACCGGCGGGGTCGTAGCGGAACAGGGTGGTGTGGTCCAGGCGGGTGGCGCCGACTTCGTTGCCGCGCGGCGGGGTGACCTCCTCGACCAGGCCGCGATCGTCATAGGTCCACGTGGTGACCAGGTCGGTGGCGCCGTTCTCGACTGTCGACTTGGTTGGCTGGTCGGCGGCGTCGTACTCGAAGGACAGGCTCTCGGTGCGAGCGGTTCCGGTCGCGGTGCGGGTGGCGGTGGTGATGTTGGTGTTGGCGTCGTAGCCGTAGGTGGTCTTCCTGGCGAGTCCGGCCGGGTCGAGCGTGCTGGAGACGAGCCGTCCGGCGGCGTCGATCACGTAGTCGGTGCGGGTCTTGCCGCCGCCGATGGTCTGCCGGGTGAGGTGGGTGGCGGCGTCGTAGAGGTTGTCCTCCAGGACGACGTCGCGGGGAGTGGTGGAGCCGTTGAGCCGGGCCTGGGTGGCGATCTTCTGGGACAGCAGGCCGTCGGTGAAGTAGGTGTAGGTGGTCTTGCGTCCCATCACGTCGGTGTAGGTGGCCAGGCGGCCGCCCGGGTCGTAGGCGTAGGAGGCGGTGACGACGTCGACCGGCGGGGTCGGCGCGTTCGGGTTCCCGGTCCAGGCTTTCAGCGTGATCGTCGCCAGTTCGGCGCGGCTGGTGTAGCCATAGGTCGTGAGTGCGCCGGCGGGGTCGGTGTAGGAGGCCAGGGCGCCGCGCGTGTTGTGCGCGTAGTGCGCCACCGCAGACTCCGGTCCGGTGATCGTCTCCAGCCGTCCGTGCGTGTCGTAGGTGTATGACGTGGTGCGATCCGGGTCGCCGCCGGTGGTGTCGGCCAGCGTGAAGGTCGCCCGGTTTCCGTCGGCGTCGTAGGTCAGCCGGGCCTCAGCCGTGTGCGAAACGGACGAGAGTTCGTTGAGGAGGCCGGGGCCGGTCTGCCGGGTGAGCGCGCTTCTGCCGTCGTAGGCGAACGTTGTGGTCACCCCCGCCGGATACGCGTCGGAGACCACCGTCCGGGAGAGAACCCGGCCAAGGGGGTCATAGGTGAACCGGGTCACCAGACCGGAGGACTCGGTCAGCTCGGCGAGATCGCCCGAGGAATTGTAGGCGTAGGTTGTCTCATTGAGCTTGGGATCCTTGGCCACCTCGACCAGCCCGGCGGGCATGGTGCCGCCGCCGATCGCGACCTCGGTGCCGTCGGTGAAGGTCTGGCTGAACGCCCGGCCGCTGGGGAAGTCGGCCGTCGCCGGAGCGGTGACCGACGCCAGCTCACCCTGAGCCGTGTAGCCGACGGTGGTGGCGTAGGTGTTGTCCGTCGCGCTGGCCGAGCGGGCGTCGCGCACCACGGTGAGGCGGTCGTTGCGGGGGTCGAACTCGTTTCCGGCGGTGAGATGGTAAGTACGGTGTTCGGTCTGGCAGTTCCCGGCCGCCCGGCAGTACTTGACGCCGATCACGTTGCCGCGCGCGTCGTTGAACCACTCGGTCGGGTTGCCGTTGCGGTCGATCTTCTTGGTGACGAAGCCGCCCGTGTCGTAGCTGTAGCTGGTGATCTTGTTGAGCTGGTCGGTCTCGCTGACCAGGCGGTAGTTGCGCCAGGCGTCGTGCACATACTTCAGGGTGCCGCTGGCGGGGTCGGTCACGGCGACCGTGGACAGGCCCGTGACCTTGTCGTATGTGGGAACGCCGATCTGCCAGACCCCGCCGTCGGCGTCGGTGTGCGTCTTGAGGCGGTCGGTGGCCGTGTCGTACACGTTGGTGGCCCAGACCCGCCCGGACGGTAACGTGATCTTGCTCAGCTTGTTCGGCTGCGCCTGACCTGCCGCGAAGTGGCGCTGAACCTCCTGCGCGGTGAGCGGACGGTCGAAAACGGCGACCTCGTCCAGCTGGCCCTTGAACGGGAACGTGGCCGTCGACGATGTCGGCGCGGACGGCCAGAAGCTCGCCCACGAACCCATGATCCCGTTTCCGGCCGAGGCGAACGCAGGCCATGGGTCGAGTTTGCCGACACCGACGCCAGAGCCGACGGAGACGCCGTCCAGGTAGAGGGTCTCCACGCTGTCGTTCACGATCAGCACCGCGTGATGCCAGGCGCCGTTGTTCACGGTGCCGGAGGAGGTGATCGGGATGATCGGCGACGGGCCGCCGGTCTCCGGGCGCTCCAGGAACTGGGCGCGCAACTTCCCGTCGTTGCCGACGTAGATGACCGGCTGCCGGGGAACGTTGCTGGTGGCCGCGCTGGCCGCCGAGACCACGATGCCGTTCTGGGTGGTCTTGAACCACGCCTCGATCGAGAGTTGGGTGGACAATCGGGCGATGGTGTTCTGCGGGAGCCGTACCGAACCGGTGGTGGTCGAGATCGCGGTGTCGGTGCTGCCGCCGAGCGCGCCCGCCTGGCCGAGCGTCACACTCGTGTAGGTGGCCGAGGTTCCTCCAGAACCCAGGTCGGCCGCTGAGGTCCCCGACGCCTCGCCCAGCCGCCAGTACCCGACCGGGTCTGAGTCCAGCACCCGCGTTCGGTACTGCGAACCGCTGTCATAGGTGTACGCCGTGCAGTTCGGCGCGACGACAGGCGCGCAAACCTGTGTCAGGTTGTCGCCGGTGTAGGTGTAATTCCAGGTCAGCGGCGACCCGGACACCGGATCGGTGGCCACGGAGGTGACATGGTTGCCGGTCCAGGTGAAGGTCAGCTTCCGCCCGCCCACCCCGGTGACAGTCGACAGCTTGCCACCGCTGTAGGTGAGATCCTGAGCGCGCCCACGTGCGTCGGCGACCTTGGTGAGCTTGCCGGTCGAGTCGAAGGAGTAGGTGGTGGACGTCTTGTCCATCAGCTTCCAGCCTCCACCGGCGACGGTCGCCAGCGCGGCGTGCATGCCGGGCGGAGCCTCGTACGCTCCCCCGCCCTTGGACGCGAACCGGAACTGCCGGCCGTCCGGATAGGTCACCAGAAGGGTGTTGCCGCCGTTCTCGGAGACGACCTTCATGTCCCAGCGGGAGCTCCACCCGGCGCCGAACATGCCATCGGAGCGGGGATCGAGGCTGTTGTAGGAGCGCGTCAGCGACAACGCCGGCCCCACGGTCGCCACGGTGGCGTCGGTGAACGCGGTGGTGTAGTTCCCCACGAGCTGGTGGAATTCCTGGCCTTCGGTCATGCGGTTGGCCAGGTTGGAGGTGACGAGGGGCTCCCGTACGCCTGTCGTGAAGGACCGGACCGGCGACAGCGCCGTCTGGGTGGAAACCCGGTCGATCAGCGTGACCTGCCAGAAGTACTCCTTGTCCCAGGCCAGATTGCCCGCCGGGACCTTCCAGACGCCGTTGGTCAGGACGGACGACTGCCCACACCAGGTCGCCTGCGCGGGCGGTTTGTCGCAGACCAGGAACTGATAGTCGACCCCGCCCGCGGTACTCGTCGCGAACGCGATCAGTGTCGGCGTGGTGCTCCCGACCAGGGCCTTGTCAGCGGGAGCACCATCCACCCAGACCGGGGCGACCATCGTCACACCTCGCGAGGGAGCCAGCGGTGGCGCCCCGAACTCCCCACCCGGAGCCGCCGTCTCCCACTTCGACGGATCAACCCGCACCGCGACCGGCGCTGGATCGAAACGCCCTTCTACCGGCAAAGCGCTATTCGGACGCTTGATGTCCGCACGGGGTCCATCGACCTTGACCGCTGTCCGGGTGACCGACGGGTCGACCAGATGAGGCAGACCCGCCGCCGAACCGTCCAGCTGCACCGGAGTGGGGACGGCCTTCGGCGCTGCCACCGCCGGGCTGACGGCGGCGGGGGCCAATTGGACCAGCGCGGGCACGATGGTCAACGCGGTGATTAAAGCCAATCGGCTGTGAAACCGGACAGCGCGCACGCCAAATCGACCCATGAGTCATCCCCCGGGTTAGAGCGGGTCAACAGATCGCGAGACCCGCCTGACCACCCCGGTCAGTTGATCTCACAGGTGCCATTCAGAAAGTAACCCGGGGGTGATCGATCAACAAGCCTTGATTTGTGGTGATTTGCACCATCTGCGCCTGAACAACAAGGTGCAGGAAACCAGCGGTGACACGCGAAGGCGGCGGCACCAGATCACGCAGAGCCGCCACCGGCCCGGGGTCGGCGGGTTCGGGCTGCCCTTTCGCGGACGCGCGGACTGTCTGGGGCGAGTCGCTGGGCCTGTTCGATGGCGGTTCGGGCCTCGTCGGGGTGGCCCAGTTCGGTCAGGGCCACGGCGCGGGCCGAATGCACGTCGGCCTCGTCCTCGGATTCGAGGGGGTGGCCGAGTGCCTGATCTAGATCGAGGAGTGCTCGGTCGTAGAGCCGTAGGTCTACCCTGACCTGGCCGCGGCCGGCTAGGGCTCGGGCGGTGGAGCGGCCGGTGGTCAGGGCCTGGGTGAAGAAGGCTTCGGCGTCGGCGGGGGAACCCAGGTTCCACAAGGCTTGGGCGTAGCCGATGAGGGCCTCGGCGTCTGCGCGGTTGCGCTCTACTGCCTGCCGGTACAGGTCGGCCGCAGCCTGATGATCTCCGCTGCTGGCCAGTACGCTCGCCAGGGCGGACATCGATTTCGCGGTGGACACCTGATCGGCCAGGGACTCGAAGCCGTTGAGCGCCTCACGGAAGCTCTCTCCGGCGGTCCGCAGGTCACCTTCGATCAAGGCGATCTCGCCGTGCAGCGCCATCGCCTGGGCCTGCCTGCGGGTGTCGCCATCGGCCGCGAACCGGGACGCCGCGACGGACGCCAGCCGCCGTGCCCCGGGGAAGTCGCCCGCGCCGAAGGCGCTCTCGGCCGCGTCGGCGAAATCCGCCGGTCGGATCTCGTCGGGCTCGGCGGGGTGTGGGACCGCGAACCAGGCGGCGTTGGACTGGCGGACCGCGTCGATCATCAGGTCCTGGCTGAGCTGGTACCAGGTGCTCCGCAGGCGGGAGCGTGCCGTCAGCACGTGCCGTTCGGCCAGCGCGTCGGCAAGGGCGTTCGGCATGTCCGCGGTGCTGGCCAGGCCGCGGAGTTTGGTGCCGCGGGTGCCGTACTCGGTGATGAAGGCGGACTCGATCCACCGTCGTACGCTGTCCTCTGAGAGGCCGGTCTCCAGCGCGGCAGCGCGCACGGCCCGCTCGTAGAAGCGTGCGATCGCGTGGCGCACGTCGAGCGTGGTGGCCTGGTCGGGGTCGTCCCAGAGTTCGGAACAGACGATCTGTAGGTGCAACGGCTCGACCAGCGGAGTGGTGATGGTGGCGGTGTTGCCGAGCAGGTCGGTGTAGGTGCTGGCGCGCAGCCGACCGATGATCTCGCGTACGGTGTCCGGCGCCCATTCGTGGGATGTGCCCCTGGTCGGGCCCTGAATGGCTTCGGTCGCCGCCGGTTCGTCGAGCGCGTCCAGTCGCCGGTAGGTGAAGGGCATCCGGAACAGGCTCTCGCAGGCCGTCACCGAGGCCAGGTGATCGTCTCGGACCAGCAGCAGCAGGTTGAGCGCGGGAATCGCGCGGAGCGCGTCGGCCAGCTGGCTCAGTAGGCCGGTGCGCTCGGCCAGCCTGGTGGGAAAGGCGGCGAAAACCTCCTCGAACTGGTCGATCGCCCCGAGTAGCCGGCCGGCTGGTCCCAGGCCGTCCGCCCGGTCGGCGAGGAACTCCGACACCGTGCTGCCGGGCCGGGGCAGCATGCCACCCGCCCAGTCGCTCAGCACGGTGTAGACGTAGCCGTTGTGCGGCGGCGCCGCCAGCGGGCGGGCCGGCAGCGAGACCCGGCTGGGCGGCAGGGCGACCACCTGGAGTTCCTGCTCCATCGGCGGCAGCACACCGGCATTGAGCAGCGACGTCTTCCCCACCGCCGCGGAGCCGTGCAGAACGGTCACCCGATCGGCCAGCCAGTCGAACTGCACGCTGCGCGCCTCCGCCTCGCGCCCGAAAAAGAGCCGGGCTTCCGACCGGAGGAACGGCCGGGGACCGACGTACGGTGAACCGTTCATCTCTCCTCCGCGAGCCGCTCTTCGAGTTTGGTGGTGAATTGCTCCAGCGGCATCCAGAAGATCTGGATCTGCTGGCGCCCCAGCCGCCGCTCCAGATAGTCGCGGACGCTGGCTTTCCGCCGGATCGCCGGATCCAGTTGCAGGCACACATGGGTGCTGCGCTGGCCGTCGTGCAGGCCGAGCATGAGCGACTTGAACAGCGTCCAGAATGTGCTGTCCCGCAGGCTGTAGCCGACGAAAAGCAAGGGAGCCCGCCGCAGTCGCGCCCGCACGTACGACGGAATGATCGAGGAACGGTCGTCGGCGGGGGTCAGCCCTTTGCGCATGCCGTCGCGGACATGCTTGACATGGAAGTCGATGTAGTCGTCTTCGGTCAGCACCATCGAATGCGGGATGGTGTAGCGGCCATGGATGTGGAAAACCAAAGGCTGCTGACTCGTGGGTTCGCCCTCGGGAAGCGGCGGCCGGCGTTCGTCGTCATCGTCCACCCCGGAGGAGTACCACGGACTCACGTTCCAGGATGGGCTTTTCCCTTTACGCCGAAGCGCTTCCACCATGAACCCGTCATAATTGGTGGTCAGATAAAGCGGCAGGTCACAACGGGCCAGCAGGTGGTGGATATCCAGCTGATCCGTGGTCAGCGCGGCCTGCGCGAAAACGGTCCTGGCCAGCTCACGCTTGAGACGGTTCGCGTCATGCTGAAACTCCATCACCACCGCGTACTGCATCACCCCGGCCAGATTATGCACGTCCGGGTACGGATACCGGATACGTTCCGCCCAGTGCTTGGCCAGTGCCGTACCGGTGGGAAGGCCTTGGCTCACTCCCGCGCCGAGAAAAGGGACGCACACTTTGTCGGCTACGGAGTCGACCAAATTACGCCAATCCCTTTCGCTACGTCCGCCCAGGGATCTTGTATGGCCCACGCCCCGCACCGTCCCGCCCGCCCCATTATCCCGAATGATAGTCGTAGATATCGGCATATTGGGGGTTGCGTCAACAGCGCTAAAGTGAACCATCTCGCTCCGATGCCGTGCCTGGCCAGAGAGAACGTGTCCGCGGATACTATTGAAGCTTGGCGCGGCGAGTCGTTCAATGCGCCCAAAAAGCCGATTGCCGGACATATCAGACAGTCTGAATAAACAAGGCGGTTCGCGTGACGCACGCTACGTCCGACGATGGGGCGAAAGCCCACTTCACGGCATGGAGCAAGGAGATTCCATTCCGTAATCATCATTTCACCGGACGTGTCGCGGAGATGGAGCGGCTCCGTAGCGGCCTGTTCCGGGAAAGCGCGGCGGTGATCGACCAGCCCCCGCAAGCGCTGTTCGGCCTTGGCGGGGTGGGCAAGACCGAGATCGCCGCGGAGTACGCGCATCGTTATCGGACCGACTACGAACTCGTCTGGTGGATCCGGGCCGAGCAAGAGATGGCCGTGGTGAACGCGCTGATCGCGCTCGGCCGGCGGATGGGGCTGCCCGGGTTCCGAGCGGAGGAACGCGACTCGTCCGCACGTCTGGTGATCGAGGCTCTGGAGAACGGCAAGCCGTACCAGCACTGGCTTCTGATCTTCGACAACGCCAACAACGCGGGAATGATCTCGGACTACATCCCGCGCGGGCGCGGCCACGTGATCATCACGTCGCGGGACTCGCACTGGCGCAAGACGCTGGGCGTGGCCGGCATCGAGGTGGGGGAATTCTCTCCTGAGGAGACGCTGGAGTTCCTGGTCAAGCGGGTGCCCGCGTTCAGCCAGAACGCGGCGGTGGCCACGGAGCTCGCCAACGAGCTGGGCCATCTCCCGCTCGCCGCGGAACACGCCGCCGCTTACATGATCGAGACCGGCACCTCGCCCACCGAATACCTCTCCCGGCTCCGCGAGAACGCCCACGAGCTGCTGGCCAGCGAGGTGGACATCCCGTATCCACTCGCGGTCGCCGCCACCTGGGGCGTCTCCCGGCAAGCCATCTCCGCAGAGGCGGACGACCTCTTCCAGCTGCTGTCCTTCTTCGCGCCGGAGCCGGTGGCCGAGGAGCTCCTCTTCCAGCCGTCCCGCCTCCGCGAGCTCTCGCTGGACCTGGGACGCGCGATCAGGAACATCACCGAGTTCCGCACGGCCGTCCGCCAGCTGGCGCGTTTCTCGCTGGTGAAGATCGACGGCGTGCTCAACGTGGTGCAGATGCACCGCGTGGTGCAGGCGGTCACCCGAGGGCGGTTGCAGCGGGAACAACCCGAGCTGGCGCAGACCCTGGCACACGCCGTGCACGCGCTGCTCGCCGCCTCGGACCCGGGCGCTCCCGGCCGGGACGACAGCGACCCGCTGTACGAGCGCTCACGCGCGCACCTGGTGTCCGCGGGCGCGCTCGACTGCCCCGACTCCGAGGTCAGGCAGCTCATCATCAACCAGGTACGGCGCCTGCACCGGCGCGGCGGCTTCTCCGAGAGCCTGACGCTCGGCGAGCGCGCCCTGGAGACCTGGAAGGGGCAGTTCGGGCCGGACGACCGGCAAACCCTGGCACTCGCCATCGAAGTGGGCATCGCGATCCGCCTTACCGGTCAGTGGGAACGGGCGTACCACCTCAACTCCGACACTTTTCAACGTCTCAAGGCCTTCGGCGAGGACGACCAGATCTACCTGCTGTGCGCGCTCAGCCACGGCGTCGACCTCTGCGTCCTGGGTCGTTACCAGGAAGCCCTGGACAATGACCTGGCCCTGCTGCCCCGCTTCGAGCGGGTGTTCCGGCCAGAGCACGAGTCCACCATCCGGGTGCGCAACAACATCGCGATCAGCATGCGCTGCCTCGGCCGGTTCGCGGAAGCCATGGAACACGATCTGGAGGCCCTGCGGATCCGGGAGGGCACGCTCGGGCCCAACGAGGACCAGACCCTCACCTCACGCTTCGCCGTGGCCCGCGACCTGCGCAGAATGGGCCAGTACGATGACGCGCTCGACATGATTCGCGAGGTGGACGCGCTCCTGGTGCAACTCGGCGCTCCCTGGGACGCGCTGCGCGTATTCACCGCACTCGACCTGGCCGTCTCCCTGCGCCGATCTGGCTTCTTCCAGCAAGCCGCCGCGCAGGCGGAGGAGGCGCTGGAGAAACAGACGGCATCGGCCGGTTCGGAGCACCGCATGACGCTCCTGGTGGCCACAAACGTGATCAACGACCGGCGGCTCACCGACAATCTGGCCGGCGCGGAGGAACTCGGCGAGCAGACGGTCGCCGGGTGGGTCAAGGCCGCCGGGGACCGGCACCCCAACACCTTCGCCGCCAGGGCCAACCTCGCCATCGTGTTGCGTGCCCGCGGCAACCTGCGTGGCGCACGGGAGCTGAACGAGCAGGCCCTCGCCGGATTCCAGGAGCATTTCGGGGACGAGCATCCCAGCACGCTCATAGTCATGCTCAACCTGGCCAGCGATCTGGCGGGCATCGGCGAGGTCCGGCGCGCCCGCGAGCTGGGGGAAGCCGCCTACCACGGGAGCGGGCGGGTTCGGGGCGAACGGCATCCCTGCACGCTGGCGTCAGGCGCCAACCTCTCGGTCGACCGGCTGGCCGACGGCGACCCGCAAGGAGCGGCGGAACTCCGCGAATTCGTGCTCCAGGCCTACCGCGACGCGCGGTTCACCGAACATCCGGAGGCACGCCTGGCCCTCCAGCAAGGGCGGATCAACCTCGATATCGAACCGATGATGAACTGAGGACGCGGCTCGCCAGTTCCATCTCCGCACGCTCCCGGGCCCAGCCGGGCACGGCCTCCGCGAGCAGCGGGAAGATCCTCCCCCCGACGGCCTCCGCCAGCGCTCGCCCGGCGGGGGTGAGCGCGCCGGAGTCCAGGAGCATGGTGAGCACCTGTGCGGTGGCCTGCCGCCACAGGGCGTAGGCCGCCACGTTGGCGTTCGTGTCGGCGGTGGGCCCGTCCCGCCATTCGGTCCGATGGAACTCGCAGATCGCGGCATGCGCGTAGACCCCCTGCAGGGTCGCGGCTGCGTTCCTCGGGTCGTCGCGCCAAGGCACGGCGAACCGGGCTGGATGATCCGGTTCGGTGAGCGCGACGATCTCCTGGGTCGCGGCCAGGATGTGGTGCTGGAGTTCATGGCTAAAGGCGGCCGCCAGCTGGGCGGAACCGATCGGCGGCGACAGTGCCACCGCGCCGAAGGCCGCGCCCGAAGTGCCGCTGAACGCTGGAGCGGGCGAGTTGACCGGCACGATGGTGGTGATGAGCTCGGTGACTGACATGGCCGTGCGGCCGTGCCGGGCGGCGAGCAATTGGAGAGCCTCGCGGCACAGCGCCGCCCACCGCGCACTCGTCATCGTCTCGGCGATGTCGAAGCCGAAATGGCTGCGTAACGGCTCCCCCGTGTCCAGCCTGAACCCACCGGATGCCCGCCGACTGAGCGCCGCCACCAGCACCTCGGGATCGCCTCGGCCCTCGGCCCGGAGCGTGTCCTCCGCCCATGCGCCCACCTGCGGAGACACCAGCACCGCCAGACCTCGATCGGCACGCCGTTCCAGCTCCTGCCACAATGCGCCGATCATGCGACCGGTCGGACTGGCCGGGCCGGACAAACGACGAATTACTTCGAGGATGGCGATATTTCTACTCGCGATCACCCTTTTGAGGCTGGCGATGAGCGGACCCGGCAGAACACCCGAGCCGATAATCGCCAATTCGGCGGCCGACAGCGAGTGCCGAACCAAGCCGTCGGTCATTGATCGTCATAACCGGGTTCGGGACAGTCCGACTTGTTCCATCGATGCCCCGCCGGTCCGGTCGCCAAATGCCGCGCCAGCGACTCACGCAGCACTTCATCCGCTACCTCAACCACCTGGGAAAACGGCATCCGGCTAAGATCGACGAGCTTGGATTCGCCCATGGAACCCCCTGCGGCCATGTGGTATCCCCTTCTCGCGGTCGCAGTCCACCCCGTAAAGCACTGCGCCCATTCCAACCGCGCCCGAGAATAGGCACAACGGGCAACTGGGCGCATCAACGTATGCCCTGATGGTGTCATCGCCCTACGAAATCGTCCATAGAGCTCATATTTGCCGTGATTTCCCCCACCCGTCACGCTCGCACCGCCCGAAGATCAGACCGGCAGAAGCAAGCCAGCCTAAGGGGCACCTCGAAGTTAATCGGGGAGTCCGTCTCAACAGGCGCGGAGGGAATCGCCCGAGCTCGGCCCGTTGCGTCGTGAGCCGGCTCGCTCGCGGCACCGAGACCCTTCGCCGGTCAAGCTCGAGGAGCCCTTATGAACCGAGTCCTGGACGATCAACAGATGAGACGAGGGGTTCGAAGGCATCTTCCCCCAGGGCTCGCGAACAATGTCCTCAGGTGAAGATGAGTACAACAGCGGTGTCACGCACAGGACTGCTAGAAGATCATTTATCCCATGAAATGGTGGATTTTCCTTGTATCGCTGGCTTTCGCGACCTTTGCCGCTTGGCTGACCTTCCATACCGGAGTCGCTCCCAGCACTTTGCTGGCCGTTCTGGTCGGCGCAATCAGCCTGATCTGGCTGCTCGTCCTGTTGACCGTTCCGTGGAACCTCTACTTCTCCGCCCGGAGCGTGATCCACGAGGCCCACCTGTCCCGAGAGCGGGGCATCGAGGTCCCTCAGGCGCGCGAGAACGAGGCACGCGAGATCGCCCGCCGGATGTTCCGGTTCGCCATTGCCGGGCACATCGTCTCCGCGGCCGTCATCGCGGTGATCACCTTTTTCTCCGGCGCCCAGGTCGGCTACTACTTCGCGGGCTTCTACCTGCTCGCCACGGCTTTCCGCCCCGCCGGGTCGTACCTGTCCCACCTACGGGACCGTGTCACCAGCCTGATGGAGGAACTGCACTACCCCCGCCAGGACGTCGCCACGCTCCGCACCCAGGTCACCGACCTCACCGAGGCGCGCACCAAACTCGACGAGTCGGTCCGCGACCTCGACGAGAAGATCAACCAGCTCCGCGCGGAACTGGCCGCCCTCCAGGTCGCCACGGAAACCGGCGACCACGACCTGAACCGCCGCATCACCCAGATGACGCGCCGCTTCGACGAAACCGTCGACGGCCTCAGCGACAACCAGGAACTGATCACCGGACTGAAGGCATTCCTCCGCCTCGTCCGCTCCAACCCCACCTGACGAACGGCGGCGCAGCCGTTGATTTGTCACGGCCATGCGTACCGTGCCGGTAACCCCGCGAAACGCGGGATCACCGGCACGGCAGGTCATGCGGAGGCAGCGACGGGGATCAGCGGCCCCAGCCTGGCGTGATGCCGCACTTGGCCTTGGCGTTGATGCAGACCTTCACGAGCGCGCCGAGCTTCTCCGGCTTCCATGCGTTCATGAAGTCCCCGTGGATCGAGGACGCCATGCCCGACGACAGCGACAGGCCGTCACCGCCGAGGGAGTCGTAGCCGAGCATGAGCGAGATGTTGGGGACCGCGACCGGATAGGCGCCGGAGCACCGGCCGTCCTTGGCCGGCCCCATGTGCGACTTGTGGTCAGGCGAATCGATGTGCTTGCCGTCCCAGCAGTCCTGGAACGACAGTTGGTAGATCAGGTTGCCGCCTTGCGCGCAGACGGGCCAGTTACCGTCGGCGCTGCGTCCGATCTCCGCGCTGCCGGCGCACCAGAATTGGCCGCTGGCACCCTTCGGCGTCGCCACCTGCCGCTTCGCATCGCCCTGCACCACGCGCAGACCCGGCGGGAACGGCACGACCTCCGATGGGTCCTTGAGCCGGGAGCCGTAGTACACGCGGAAGTTCTTCATCGGGACCGGCTTACCGTCACGCAGCAGGGTCGGCGCCCAGTAGGCGCTGTTGTCCCCAGGCGCGTCGCAGGTCGTGGAACTCGCGAGCAGGTCTGCCGTCGTGGTGGCCGCGGTCACCTTCGGGCCGAAGAAGGTGTGCAGGTGGGAGGCGCCAGGCAGGCCGGGCAGCACGACCGGGTCGTCCTTGGCCTGGTTGGCCACTGTGCAGTTGGTGTGGAACTCAGGGACTCGCACGATTCCCGCAGGAACCGGTTCGGGTGCGACCTTGTTGTACGCGTCCAGGGCCTTCTTCCATTCAGCTTGGTTCACCGGCACCCAGCCGGCGGTGGGCGCGCCAGTGGTCGGGGTGGCGCTGGGCGTCGGCTGGGTCGGCTTGGTCGGCGTGGGGGTGGGGGTCGGGTTCGAAGTACCCGAGCCGGTGCCGAAGACCTGGAACTCCCACAGCGAGACGCCGTACTGGCTGGACCGCTTGGTCGCATACAGCCGCACGAACCGGCCAGTAACCGACAAATTGATGGTCTGGACGCCACCCTTGCCCGCCGCGGTGGTGTACACCGTCGTCCAGGGGCCGCTAGTGCCAGCGGCGGTCTGGATCTGGAACGCCGTGGCGTAGGCCCTCTCCCAGTTGATGACGATCTTCTTAATGGCGGTGGACTTGCCAAGGTCGACCGCGAGCCACTGCGGATCGCTGAACTTGCTGGACCAACGGGTGCCGGCCTTGCCGTCGAAAGCGGCCGCAGGCGACAGGTCACCGCGCTCCGCCGAGGAGGCAATGGCAGTACGGCCTTGCGAGAGGGGCACCTCGGCCGCGACGGCCGGGAAGGTGACGCTCACCACGGAGGTACCCAGGAGACCAGCGAGAACACCGGCCAGCGCCAGCCGACGGACCTGACCTACGGCGGACACGCGTCCGACTCGGATGCCGCGCGAGGCGGTTGTGCTCATGGTGAATGAAGTCCTTGTCCTGTTGAGGAGCCATGGAGGGGACGTTCAGCGGCGCCCACAAGCACCGCCACATAGGAGACCCCCAGGTCACCAGCGGATAACAAAAACTTCAGAGAAGCCGAAAAGATTCTGTTCGCCCATCCTGCTCCCGGCCCGCCGCCACCCGGCGGCCGGACAAGGACAACCACGCGCTGCTCGCCCTAGGGCGACTGGAGGAGACCGACGAGCTCGGCCGCGCCACCCCCGCTGGCGCCCCTCCACCTATCCGGGCGGCACACCGCAGTGCGGGTCCAACGCACGAAGAAACAGGTGCAGACGGCGCGGGTGATCGTCCGCGCCCTGAAGGGCGACTCCGGCTGCCCCGAACGGCGCACGCTGACCTGGAACTGGGACGGGTTGCCGAGCCCCCCTGTGGCGGAAGCGCTCGCCCGGCACATCCGCGGGTGCCCGATCTGCGAGCGGCGGGCGGCCGGGCTCCTCCCCATCGAACGGCTGCTCGGCGCCACCCATAAGTCCCCGAATAAAGCAGCTCATCACCTACGCCAGGCAGTTGTGGGCGCCATACAACTCCGTTCCCGACTTCCTCAGCTTCTTCAAGCAGCATGGCCGGTGGCAGCACTCACTAAAGCAAAGCTACGAGCGACCCCTGCTCGAACAACACCGCCTACTGCTGGAAGCCAAGGTGCGATTCGGCGTCAACCCCGAAATCCTGCAGAGAGCATTAAGGTCCCCTTTCAGGGGAAAGAAACCACGCTTCCAACCACCCAGAGCCAATCGTTCGTGGAGTTGCTACTCGCTTACTCGAACACGGCAACCGCGATAGCTCGGGGGGCGTGGGGGGCGTGGCCCCTCACACCGGGGGGCTCGGGGGGTCGTCCCCCCGTGTGGAAACCGAAACGACCCTGGGGAGGAAGCGCCAGCTTCCGACCAGGGTCGTCCCATTCGTGGAGGTGGCGGGAATCGAACCCGCGTCCTTCGGCACCGAGCCAGGGCTTCTCCGGGCGCAGCCTGTTGTGAGTTTCTCAGCCCCGGCGATCTCACAGGCGAGTCGCCGACGGGCTCAGTCGCTGTTTGGTTTCCCTATTGGCCCCGCGACCGGGTCAAGAGGTTTAGCCTCCTAGCGATGCCAGGTCCCGGGCCGGAGGCGGTCCCGGGCTGACACGGCTTAGCTCGGCTGCTTAGGCAGCGAGAGCCAGCGTACGCTGGCTAGCCGGAGTGCTCGTGTTATCGGCACTTATTGGTTTGCGGTCACAGTGTTAACGAGGTTATGTCCGCCGTCCTCGGCCCGCTTCCCCTGCCTTGAAATGTCGAAGTCGAAACCGGTCACCCCCCTGTGGAATTGTCAACCTCGGCCCCGCCGAAGCGGAGACGAGTAACGCAACCTTACAGCCGTCAACGCCGTCACGCGAACCGGTATTCCAGCGGCGCGCGAGCCCTCCT
>NZ_BLAF01000037.1:3316-113397 GCF_009687885.1 Acrocarpospora pleiomorpha | reverse complement strand
AGGGTGACGGTGCGGTCCCGTGGTAGCCGAATAGCTGCTCCACCCAATCGACGAATTCGGGGCACCGGGTGTGTCTGAACTGGCTTTCCAGAGTGAATTCATGGATGTTGGTCGGCAGGACTCCGCAGTCGTCGGCGGCCTGCCGAATCTCTTCGATCGTCCCGACTTCGTCGGCGCGGATCACCTGGTACGGATCCAGGAGAAAGACCGACACCCTGGCCACATTGATCAGTTCGCAGGCCTGTGGCACTTCGGTGCGATGTTCCGCTTTGGTAAAACGGTCGACGGAGGTCGCGCGAAGCCGGTGGCCCTCGTCGATGACCAGACAATCGATCTCGTTCTCGGGCCGCCGACCGTGCTGGTTGAAGTAGGTGAACACCTCCTCAACCTCTTTGCGCGTCCCGCTCAGGTGTTCCCGCAGCGCCCCGGCGAAGGCCGAGCTACCCGACGCATGTTCGGTGGCGAAGCCGAGGCGGTTCAGTCTGCCCAGGAGTTCCAGGGCGAGCACGCTCTTGCCCGTGCCTGGGCCGCCCTTGATGATGAAGACCTTCTTGTTTCTGGCGGAGTTGGCCTGACGGACATCCCTGATTATCTGGTCGACCGCGAGTCGTTGCTGGTCCAGCAGAACGAAGACGGGGCGGTCGCGCACCGCGCGGTCGACCGCTCGCATCAGGTCCTCGTTCGGTCGGACCCGCGCCTCGTCGATGTCACGCAAATGGTCCGCCGCATGATCGCCGGACAGCACCTCGGTAAGGAACGAGAGGAACTCATCGCGTTCGTCTCCGGCGAAGATATGCAGACTGTCGTCACACTCTTCCGGAAGCGGCTCGGCCGGCGGCAAGATGTCCACCACGTCCTTCCGCTGGGCGTTGTGCAAGTTGACGAGGTAGTGCATGCGGGCGGTGTGTAGGAGCGACATGTGCCGCAGCAGCGATTCACCGTAGGACCACACCTGCTTGGCGGGATGCAGGGTGCCACTCAAGCTTCCCGGATGGATCACTTTGCCGTTCTTCGGATCCATCCGCGCCCATGACCACTGCTTGTTCTCGACTACTACGAGCGAGAGGTCGCTGGTACCTGGGTAAGAGCCGACCAGGACCATGTCAATGCGGCCGTTATTGGACAGGTTGCTCATTTCTAGGATGACGATAACTTCACTCAGTTTCGCTTCTATGAGCGCATTGACAACGTGGCGGACGCTGGCGCGCCAGGATTCCCTCTCGGAGGTGCTGGCGCTGGTGTGAAACATCCGAGCAGTCCTCGTGGTCAGGTCAGCCACGAGTCCCTCTTGGTCATTGACGATCCACTCGTGCAGTTGAGACGCAGGGGCGGCTAGAAGATAACGTGCGCTCATCGGATTCCTGGCGGGGGCAGCTAGTCAGGCGCCCGCAGACGCGGGCGGGGGACAAGGGGCGATGATCTGTACCCTAACGGCGCGACTGACAGTCTGGCGACAGTGAGGAAGGTGCCCGAACCCCTTACTAGGCTCGGTGGTCGCTACACCTCTCGACCAGTGCGTCCTCTGATAGGGGAGGGGATAGGTCTGTATTTCCTCGTCGAAGTCCGCCCAGCCGTCAGCTGGCGCAACTGGCGCAACTGGCGGACCTGCGCTTGGCCGTGCGAGGACCTTGGCTAGCCATCGGGTCTGCTGCCATGAATTGATCCCTTTGGCCACAACCCGCACCAGTGCCTGAGCCTGGATCCACCGAGCCAAAACTGACGCGAGTGCCGTGAAATGAGAGGAGGTGCCCTCCGTACTGGGATGATGGGAGTTCTCTACGCTTCCAGCACCGCAGTCAAAGGACACCTCGTACGTGCGATTCTTCCATGCCGCCGCCAAGACCCATGCCTCCTTCGATGACGAGCACCTGGTCGCCTACGCCGGACTGGAACCGGTCATGCGATTGGCCGAGCGATGCGGCCTGGCCGTGCTGGCGGGCGAGCACGTGGCGATCGCCGACCGGCTCGGCGTGAACGCGCCCGCGAAACTCGCCTCGATCGTGGCCGGGATGGCCTGCGGCGCCGATTCCATCGACGATCTGGACATGCTGCGGCACGGCGGCATGGACAGACTGTTGGACGGGATCCGGGCCCCGTCCACGCTCGGGTCGTTCCTGCGCTGCCTGAGCTGGGGCAACGTCCGCCAGATCGAAAAGGTCAGCCGCATGCTGCTGGCCCGGCTGGGCACCCATACCCCGTTGCTGCCCGGCGCGGACGTGCTCGCCTTCCTCGACCTGGACTCGATGCAACGCCGTACCTACGGCTACGCCAAGCAGGGTTCCGGGTTCGGTCATACGAAGATCCAGGGTAAGAGTGTGCTGATCCGTGGGCTGAACGTGCTGGTCTCGACGCTGTCCACGGTGCTGGCCGCCCCGGTGGTGACCGGCACCCGGTTGCGTGGCGGCTCGGCAGCCTCCGCCCGCGGCGCCGAGTCGTTCGTCGCCGAGTCCATCAGCGCGTCCCGCGCGGCCGGGGCCTCCGGCATCCTGGTGATGCGCGGTGATTCGGCGTTCTACGCGGCCGCTCCCATCAACGCCTGCCGCCGTTCCGGCACCCGGTTCTCGGTCACCGCCAAAATGGACCCGAAGGTCAAGACAGCGATCGCGGGCATCCCCGAGTCGGCGTGGGTCGCGATCGAGTACCCGGACGCGGTCTTCGACGAGCAGGCCGGGTGCTGGGTCTCCGACGCCGAGATCGCCGAGATCGGCTACACCGCGTTCGCGTCCAAGAAGACCAACGCCGTCACCGCCCGCCTGATCGTGCGCCGGGTCAAACGCCTCAACCCGCGAGCCGGCCTCGGCCAGGATGAGATCTTCCCCCTTCACCGATATCACGCGATCTTCACCGACAGCCCGTTCGACCTGGTCCAGGCCGAACAACAGCACCGCGACCACGCGATCATCGAGCAGGTCAACGCGGACCTGATCGACGGCCCGCTCGCGCATCTGCCGTCGGGGAACTTCAACGCGAACGCCGCGTGGCTGACCCTGGCCGCCATCGCACACAACTTGCTGCGCGCCACCGGTTGCCTGGCCGGAGCCTTCCACGCCAGAGCACGCGGTGCCACCTTACGCCGTCATTTGATCATCGTTCCCGCCCGCCTGGCCCGCCACGGACGCGGTCATATCACCTTCCACCTGCCCGGGCACTGGCGTCGGCAGAGGGCCTGGATGAACATCTTCGACGCCGTCCACCACCCGCCACCCACCCAAGCGGTCTGACCCGCCGAACCCGGTCACCGCCCCCGCACCACGACGACCCGCCGGTCACCCGCGCCCAATCCGCCCCCGAGCCGTGAAACATCCGGACAAGCCGCGACCCGCGCACGGCGGCCCACCCACGCCCGAAAACAGCGTCTTACCAGGAGAAACGGGCCTTAGCGAGGAATCGGGCCGGAAAATGATCAGGCGAATTTACGCGGTGGATCCAGGCTGAGGGCCTCTCTGTGGTATTTCGAGCGGTTGCGTCCCACCCGGCGCGTCTCGTAGTCCTTCAGCGAGCAGCTGACGTTGCTCGTCACCGGCATCGGCAAACCGCAGCAGTACGCGGACGACCATGAGCCGGTCGCGCCGCTTGGGCAAGGAGCGAGCCATCCCGTCGTCGATGAGATCGAGGGCCAGCCTCGGTCCGACGGGAAGGATGGGTGGCTAGCCGGGAGTAGGAGCCGTTGTCGATCGATTCCAGGAACTCGACCAAGGCCTTGTGCTCATGGTCTTGGGGGGTGGAGAACAACTTGCCGGGGGCGAAGATCCAGGTGTTGCGCCCATGAGGGCTGGAGGTGGCTGTCCAGGCGTTCGATCACGACGTTCAGCGGGCCTGTGGTTAGGTGCATCGCGGCCATGAGTTCTTGCAGGGACCGGACGTCGAAGCCGTAACCTTTCGTTCCCGCGGGGTGCGATGAGCGTCAGACGCCGCGTGGCAGCTGCGACGATCTTGGCGCGCAGGTCGGTGTCGGTGCCGAGGGCTTGAAGCCAGCCTCGTGGAGCACCTGCCAGGTGAAGTTTGCCAGCTCCTGGTGGGTGAGAGTGGCGTTGGAGCGATCGCTGGCTTCGCTGCGGGCCTGGAGTTCGAACCCGATGCGTTCATGCAACTGCTGGATCTGCTGCCCGTGTTCCTGGAGGACCCGGTTCAAGCTGGCCCGCTTGTCCCGCTCTCGCCGGAAGACGATGTCGTAGTAGCCCCAGAACAGGCTGAAGGGGTCTGGTGCGAGGCGGCTGGCCGATCTGACGATGATCGGCATGATGAGCACCTGCAGCGGTGTGCGCAACAGATTCTGCAGCGCTTCGTCCTCGGCGGCCTGCTTGAACCGGACGACCTTTTCGAACCAGTCGATATCGCTGCGAAGCCGTACCTTCGTCACCAAAGTTCCGTAGCTCACGGCTTGGTCGGGTTCGAGGTAGTCCAGGTCGATGCGTTCGAACTGGGTTGGGCGATGTTCTCGGTGTAGCCGATCGGCCGGGTGGTGAGCACGACGAACAGGTCGCAGTCATCGGCTTCGGCGTTGGTGACCAGCTCGGTGACTCGCTTACGTGCCGTTGGGTCGGTGACCTCGTCAAGCCCGTCCAGCACCAGAAACCTGGGCCAGCGTTTCATCCACGACAAGAGCGCGACGGGCATGACGCTACCGCGATCTGAGCGTTTGGAGACCCGCTCAGCGATATAGCGGATGAGGGTGAAGCGGGTGCACCGCCCAAAGTTGACGCCTGGACCCGTAGCAGGCGGTCAATGAGCCATGTTTTGTCGCTTTGATCCACGGAGGTAAGACCTTCATCCACGGTAAGTCGGTCGAACACCCAACGATCATCCCTTTATAACGGCTCGCTTACCAACCCGAGAAGGATCAACCTGCAGGTATTCACGTTGCTTTACCATTTGCCGGGAGAGTTTCGGCTTAGCTCAGGGCCGGCGAGACACAGTATCGACAGCGGAGTGGGTGCATGCTCGAAGGCCGGTGGACCACCGTCACCGAGTCCGAGTTCGACCACGAGCGCCGTGGCCTGGAGGCGATCCGCGAGAAGCTTCCGGACAGCGAACCGTGGCGGGCCTGGTCGAACTTCACCTTCACCGCGCACGCCGGTCATGTGCGGGAGGTCGACCTGCTGGTCGTCACTCCCGGTGGCGTCTGCTTGGTCGAACTCAAGGACTGGCGCGGTAGCCTCACCACCGAGAACGGCACCTGGGTCCAGACCACGAAGAGCGGCCGTCGCGTCCCGCACGGCAATCCGCTCCACCTGGTGAACAAGAAGGCCAAGGAGTTGGCGGCGCTGCTGGGGCAGCAAGGCAAGCGCGTGTGGGTGTCCGCCGCGGTCTGTTTCACCGACTCCTCACTCAGGGTTCGACTGCCCGCTCACGACCAGAACGGCGTCTACACGATTGACGGGCTCGTGGAGATGCTGCGCCGGCCTGCGCGCGACGAACGGCAGCGGATCACCGCGACCGACTCGCGGGAGGTCAAGGGCGCGCTGGAGCGGGTGGGCATCCGCCGCAGCGACGCCGAGTACAAGGTCGGCCCGTACCTGCTGGAGCGCAAGTCCTTCGACACCGGGCCGACCTGGGCCGACTACCTGGCCCGCCACAGCGAGCTCCCCGAGCTGGCTCGGGTCCGCATCTACCTGCGGGAGCGCGGCTCGGACGCCTCGATCCGCGCGTCGGTGGAGAACGCCGCCCGGCGTGAGGCCGCTGTCCTGCGCCGCTTCCGTCACCCAGGCGTCGTCCAGCTGAAGCAGTACGACCCTTCTGGACACTCGGCCGGCCCCGCGCTGATCTTCGACTACCACCCGCAGACCCTCCGCCTGGACGAGTACCTGGTCCAGTACGGCGACAAGCTCGACATCCTCGGCAGGATGGCCCTGGTCAGGCAGCTCGCCGAGACAATGCGCTCGGCGCACTCCAGCCGCATCCACCACCGCGCGCTGGCCGCCCGTTCCGTACACGTGATCCCCCGCAACCGGGGCCGCAAGGGCCAGGCCGTCGGCGAGGAGGCCGCCTGGCTCGCCCCGCGCCTGCAGATCTCCGACTGGCAGATCGCCACGCAACGCAGCGGCAACGGATCGTCGCAGGGCATGACGCGCTTCGCCCCGACGGCCCTGTCCGCGATCCACCTGTCGGAGGGCTCGGACCCGTACCTCGCCCCCGAGCTGACCGCGGTGGCCCCCGACCCGATCGCTCTCGACGTGTACGGCCTTGGCGTGCTCACCTACCTGCTGGCGACGGGCAGGCCCCCGGCCGCGAGTCAGGCCGAACTGCTCGCCCGGCTGGAGGCCGGGGAGGGGCTGCGTCCCAGCGCCATTGTGGACGGCCTGTCAGAGGACATCGACGAGCTGGTCCAGGCCGCGACCGCCTACCGGCCGGTGCAGCGGCTCGCCACGGTCGACGAGTTCCTGGAGATGCTGGAGTGCGTCGAGGACTCGCTGACCACCCCCGTCTCCGGTCCGGCCGACACCGGTGCGGCAGAGCAGGCCCCGGAGAAGGACCCGCTGGAGGCCGTCGCGGGCGACGTGCTGGCCGACCGCTGGGAGGTACGGCGCCGCCTGGGGACCGGCTCGACAAGCCGAGCCTTCCTCGTCCGCGACCTGAGGGCGGACCCGGCGGCGCGCGGCGCCCGCGCCCTCGCCGTGCTGAAGGTCGCCCTGTCCGACAGCCGCGGCGAGGTCCTGGCCCGTGAGGCCGAGGTCATGGGACGGCTCCGCCCCGACTCGCGCGTCATCCGGCTGGTCGAACCGGAGCAGCTGGCGATCAGCGGTCGTACGGTCCTCGTCCTGGAGTACGTCGGCGACGAACGGGACTCGGACGAGAACGGGGAGGCCACCAGCGGTACACGCCGTCGCGAGGAGACCGTGGCGCGGCAGTTGCGCGAGGGCGGCAGGCTCCAGGTCGACCAACTGGAGGCGTACGGCGACTACCTTTTCGGCGCGGTCGACTTCCTGGAGGGCGAGGGCGTCTGGCATCGCGACATCAAGCCGGACAACATCGCGATCCGCGTCCGCCCCAACCGCACCCGCGAGCTGGTGCTGATCGACTTTTCGCTGGCCGGGTACCCGGTGCAGGAGACGGACGCCGGTACGGACGGCTACCTTGACCCGTTCATCGGAACGCTGACCCGCTCGGTGTACGACGCCCACGCCGAGCGGTACGCCCTCGCCGTCACCCTGCACGAGATGGCCTCCGGTGAGCTGCCAAAGTGGAGCGACGGCAAGGTCTCGCCCCGCCAGACCGACCCGCAGGAGTGGCCGTACCCGGCGATCGCCGCCGACGCGTTCGACTCCGCGATCCGGGACGGGCTCGTCGCCTTCTTCCGCAATGCCCTCCACCGGGACGCCGCACAACGCTTCCGCGACCTCAAGCCGATGCGGGACGCTTGGAAGAAGATCTTCCTGGACATGGCGGAGACGGCCCCGTCCAGCCCTCGCACGTCCCGGCATCCGGCACCCGCCACGACCGAGCAGACAGGCCTGGCGGAGGCTACCCCGGCGATCGCCGACGCCGAGCCGGAGTCCGCCGAGCAGCAGCGTGACCGGCTCGCCGCCGAGGTCACCCGCGACACCCACCTGTCGGCCGCCGGTCTGACCCCGGCCGCCGAGTCGTTCCTGTACGGCCTGGGCGTGACGACGGTGGGCGAGCTGCTGGACTACAGCCAGCGCAACCTCGTCAACGCCCCCGGCCTTGGCGCCAAGACCCGTAACGAGATCCAGCGTCGCCAGCGCGAATGGGGCGAACGCCTGCGCCAGGCGCCCGTCTCCCCACTCACCCCCGAAGGCAGGCAAGCCGCGAAAGAGGAGCTGGAGCGGCTCGGCGCCGGGGAGTCCGCCCTGGTGAACGCTCTCGTCGTCGGTGGGGGCGCGGAGGACTTTTCCCAGCGCGTGCTGCGTTCCGTCAGCCTCGACACGCTGGCCGCGCTGCTGGTTCCGGAGCTGAAGAAGAACGGGTCGAACCAGAACGAGGTCGAGATGGTGCGGCTGCTGCTGCGCCTGCCCGACGAGCGGGGCGAGCTGCCCGTCATCGGCGTCTGGCCGAAGCAGAAGGAGGTCGCCGAGGCACTCGGCCTCAGCCACGGACGCATCCCCCAGATGCTGAGGACCCAACGGACGCGCTGGCAGAAACTCCCGGCGGTGCAGGCGCTGCGAGAGGAGATCCTTTCGCTGCTCGTCGGCCTCGGCCGGGTCGCCTCCGCCGCCGAGATCGCCGACGCGCTGGCGGTGCGGCGCGGCACCCGCCTGCAGGGGCTCGATCAGCGCAGGGCCCTGGCCTTGGCCGCTGTGCGGGCCGTGGTGGAGGTCGAGCAGCTCGTCCCGGAGGAAAGTGAGTTCAGGCACGCCTCCAACCGCGAGGCCGTGGACGAGGCGATGGGCGCGGGCCTGCTGGCCCTGGAGGTCGGCGAGGACGATGGCCCCGACACCCCGTCCGCTCCCGGCCTGCTCGACTACGCGCACCGCCTGGGACGGGTCGCCGACCGCCTCGGCAGGCTCGACACGCTGCCGGCCGCGACGACCGTGCTGGGCGAGCTGGGGGCGATCGCTCCTCCGCCGGGCGCGGTCGAGTGGGACGAGCGCCGCATGGTCGAGCTGGCCGTCGCCGCCTCCCGGAGCGCCGCCGCCACCCCGCGGCTGGAGATATATCCCCGCGACCTGCCGCTGGTGCGGGCCCTGCGGCTCACGCAGGCGGGCCTGGTACGGCTCGTCCCCGGTGTGCCCGAAGGACGGCAGCCGGGTCTGACCGCCGAGGACGTCCACGAGCGGGTGCGCGCCCGCTTTCCCGAGCTGACGGACGGCAGAGGCCGGCACCGCCTGCCGACCGGGGGAGCGCTGACCAAGGCCCTGCGGGACGCCGGGTTCGACCTGACCCTGTCCACTCGCGAGGACACCGGGACTCCGCGCTACCTGCCCACGCGCATGGACATCGCCTCCAGCTACCTGACCGCACGCGCCTGGCGGCAGACCACGGCCGGCACCGGCATCACCCAGTACGCCGACGACCCGCAGCTCGCGGCTGCGGTACGCGCGGAGGAACGGCTCGCCGCCTCAGTACGGCGGGACGGTTTCCGGGTGCTGACTGTGCGCTCGGGGCTGGCCCGGGAGGCGGTCGCCGAGCTTTCGAACGCGCCCGGCAGGTTCGGGGCCGAGGTCGTCTCGATGACCGGGCTGTTTCTCCAGGTCATGCACGAGCTGGTACCACCGGGCACGAAGCCCACCTGGGAGACCATCCTTCGCGCGGACGTCGCCGAGCCGGGCACGCGGGCGGCCCTGAAGTTCGCCGAGTACAGCCGTACCGCCTGGGGCCGGATTGAGCCTAGGATGCGTGAGTTGCTGGAGACGGGCACCGGCCCGGTGCTGTTGACGGACGCGGGGGTGTTCGCCCGCTACGACGCGATGGGCGTGCTCAACCAGCTCGCGGCGGCGGCCCGGCAGGGCAGGCGCGGTCTCTGGCTGCTCTGCCCGCAGGGCGACCCGGGGCGCGAGCCGCGGCTGGGGGCGGTCGCCGTGCCTTACCAGGCAGGGCTCGGGGAGTGGATCGAACTTCCGGATGCGTGGGTGAGCAACGAGCACCGGGCCGTTGCGAAGAGCCAGAAGGTGTGGGGAGAGACCAGATGATCGACCGCAAGTCGCTGTTGGAGGATCTGAAGCAGCAGATCAAGGCGGTCGAAACCGACCTCGCCAAGCAGGTCAAAGCCCTTCCGGAGGTAGGGACACGACTGCGCGCCGAGTACGACAAGGCGCGCAAACTGGGCCGGACGGCGGAGACTTGGACCTCCTGGCTCGACGAGCGCGTCACCCAGGTCGCGGTGGCGTGGCTCCTGGGCACGGTCTTCGTGCGCTTCTGCGAGGACAACCGCCTGATCCCCGAGCCCTACCTGACCGCCCCGGATGCCGAACGCCGGGACCTGGCGCAGGCGCGGTACGAGGCGTATGTCGAGGATGACCCCGACCCGACGTATCGCGGTTGGTTGGAACGTGCCTTCGGGGAGTTGGGTGAGGGTCAGGCGGGTCGGCTGCTGTTCGACCGGGTGCACAACCCGCTCTTCCAGATTCCGCTTTCGCACGATGGGGCGCGGGTGCTGGTGGAGTTCTGGCGGGAGCGGGACGAGGGGGGTGTGCTCGTCCACGACTTCACCGATCCACTGAACGACGATGGTACGCAAGGGTGGGACACCCGATTCCTCGGCGACCTGTACCAGGATCTGTCGGAGGCGGCACGTAAGACTTACGCGCTGCTGCAGACGCCGGAGTTCGTGGAGGAGTTCATCCTCGACCGGACGATGGACCCGGCAGTGCGAGAGTTCGGCTTCGAGAAGCTGAAGATGATCGATCCCACCTGTGGGTCGGGCCACTTCGTGCTGGGCATGTTCCGTCGGCTGCTGCGGCTCTGGGCCGAACACCGGCCGGACGCCGATCGGCACGAGTGGGTGCGAGCGGCGCTGGACTCGGTGCACGGGGTGGACGTGAACTCGTTCGCGGTCGCGATCGCCAGGTTCCGTCTGCTGATGGCCGCCATGGCCGTAGCCAACCTCCGGACCTTGGCTACGGCGAACAAGTACGACTGGCCGATGCACTTGGCTGTGGGTGACTCGCTGATCAAAGAACGCCAGCTTGAGCTCGGCATGCGGGGCGCTGAGGGGCAGGGGGAGCTCGAATTCGTTGCGGAGCAGGAGGATGAGCGGGCCAATTTCACCTATGCCATGGAGGACGTGCACGAGCATCCCCGCATTCTGGAGCAGGGGCGTTACCACGTGGTGGTCGGTAACCCGCCATACATCACGGTCAAAGATAAGAAGCTGAACGAGCTGTACCGGGACCTATACAAGGCATGCACGGGGACATACGCGCTTTCGGTGCCGTTCGCCCAGCGCTTCTTCGAGCTGGCCAAGCGAGGCGACGCTGATGGGCGTGGCTACGGCATGGTCGGACAGATCACTGCAAACTCGTTCATGAAACGAGAGTTCGGCACCAAGCTGATCGAGGAGTTCTTCGCCCGCCAGGTCGAGCTGACGGAGGTTATCGACACCTCTGGCGCATACATCCCTGGACATGGAACGCCAACGGTAATTCTCATAGGCACGTGTCGTTCAGGGGTTGATCGGTCGGAGAAAATTCGCACGGTTAGAAGCGTTCAAGGAGAGCCTGCCACTCCGGAGAACGGAGAGGATGGGCTAGTGTGGCGGGCAATCGTCGGCCAGATTAATGATCCTGGATCGGTAAGCCAGTGGGTTTCGGTGGATGATCTAGCGCGGGATCGGTATTTTGGTAGGCAGCCGTGGATCCTGACCGATGGTGGTCTGGAGATCGTGGAGCTCCTCGATGCTGGTCGAAGTCTTAAGATTAACGACATCGCAATGAGAATCGGATTCTATGGGGATACGCATGCAGACGAAGCATTTACTATTCCTAATAGTGGTCCTCTGGCGAGTCGAGCCTCTGAATTGCATGCAGTTCCGAGTCATAGAGGAGATCAAACTCGCGATTGGGGATTTGCTGACCTTGACTTGGTCGTTTTTCCCTATGATGAAAACCGCTCAATCTTCGCGGAGGCGCGGCTCGCTTCGGGGTTTAAGAGGCATTTCTGGAGAATTCGCACGGATTTGTGGAGGCGAACTATCGGTTCTGGAAAGACGTATTCCAGTGCTGGTAGGGACTGGTGGGCGTGGCACCAGCTTCCGAAGGATTATGGGGCGCACGCCTGGTCTATTCCCTTTGCCTTCGTAGCGACGGGCAATCATTTCGTTTTGGCTCGTGGGGGGAAAGTGTTTAATCGCTCTGCGCCCGTGATTAAGCTGGGGGAGAAGGCGAGCGAAGAGGAGCATCTGCGACTGCTCGGGCTGCTCAATAGTTCCACAGCCTGTTTCTGGCTCAAGATGGTAAGTCACGCTAAGGGTGGAACGGATAATTCAAGCGGTGGCGGAAATAGATGGACTCCTGAAGCGTGGATTGATCGCTACGAGTTCACTGGGACCAATCTCGAAGAGTTCCCTCTCCCCGCTCAATACCCTACGTCTCTGGCAGCCCTCCTTGACGATCTCGCCCAGCAGGCTTCCGCGATCAGCCCTTCCGCTGTCACCACGGCCGGAACCCCCACCATCACTGCTCTTCGTGAGGCAAAGTCTGCATGGAACTCCATCCGTGGCCGGATGATCGCGCTCCAAGAGGAGCTGGACTGGAAGGTCTACTCGCTCTACGACCTCCACCATGAGCAACTGTGCGCCTCCCACGAGATCGATGCGCCAGAACTAGCCCTTGGGCAACGTGCCTTTGAGATCGTGCTCGCCCGCAAGGTGGCCAAGGGGGAGGTGTCCACCGTGTGGTTCGACCGCCACAGATCCGCTCCGATCACCGAGATCCCGGCGCATTGGACTGAGCCGTACAAGCAGATCGTGCAGAAGCGTATCGACGCAATCGGGTCGTCTCGGGCCATCGGAATGATCGAGCGACCTGAGTACAAGCGGCGCTGGGCGACCGAGGGCTGGGACTCTTTGCAGGAGAAGGCGCTGCAGTCCTGGCTGCTGGACCAGATCGAGAAGCGCGAGCACTGGTACGACGTGAACGGGCAGCCCGCCCTCGTCACGCTCGCCCGGCTCGTCGACGCTCTCTCCCGGGACGAGGACTTCGTCTCCGTCGCTGCCCTATACGCCCCTCGCCGGGAACTGGCGGCCGTCGTCGCCGACCTGCTCGCTGACGAACACGTGCCGTTCCTGGCCCCCCTTCGCTACAAGCCGTCCGGGCTCAAGAAGCGCGTCGACTGGGAGCACGTCTGGGAGCTGCAGCGCCAGGAGGACGCTGCTCTGGACGAGCCAGCCAAGCGGAAGATCCGGGACTCCATCCCTGTTTCGCCGAAGTACACCTCGGCCGATTTCCTCAAGCCGTCCTACTGGCGGGCGCGCGGCAAGCTCGACGTCCCCAAGGAGCGGTTCATCTCCTACCCCTCGACCACGTCCGGCACCCCCGATCTTTACGGCTGGGCGGGCTGGGATCACCGGGAACAGGCGCAGGCGCTGGCCACGTACTTCACCAACCAGCCGCTGACCACCGAGGAGATCACCCCGTTCCTCGCGGGCCTGCTGGAACTGCAGCCGTGGTTGTACCAGTGGCACCACGAGTTTGACGCGATGTACAGCGGCTCCCCGGCCGACTTCTTCGCGGGCTACCGGCAGCAGATCCAGGGCGAGCACGGCCTGACCGACGACGACCTGCGGAAGTGGCAGCCGGTCGCGCCCGCCCGCGGACGCCGTACCGGCACGAAGAAGTAGCGAAGACGGCGAGGACA
The DNA here is from genome assembly GCF_009687885.1 of Acrocarpospora pleiomorpha. Taxonomy (GTDB): domain Bacteria; phylum Actinomycetota; class Actinomycetes; order Streptosporangiales; family Streptosporangiaceae; genus Acrocarpospora; species Acrocarpospora pleiomorpha. The sequence continues at coordinate 100,146 of NZ_BLAF01000037.1, read as the reverse complement.
CGGTCTCTAGAAGAGACATGCGGTACACAGCACCGCGAAGCGAAGGAGAGCGAGAGAGGTCCATGGCAGAGCAGCCCCTCCTGAAGGATGTCATCGACATCAAGGAGTCCATCTCCACCTCGGACTTCGTGTTGAGCCTGGCCGAGGCGGTTACGCCCGAGGGGGCCGGGCACGCCCTCAAGGACTACGTCGTCACCGAGCGGCTCCTGGAGAACTTTGACGAGGCGCTCGGGCTGATCAAGTCCGCCCTCGATGGGCACACCTCGAAGGCCGCCTACCTGCACGGGTCGTTCGGTTCCGGCAAGTCGCACTTCATGGCCGTGCTGTACGCGCTGCTCAGCGGAAGCCCGGTGGCCCGTGCGCGCGGCGAGTTCGACCCCCTGTTGACCAAGCACGAGTGGCTGGACACCGACGGCAAGAAGTTCCTGCTCGTGCCATATCACATGCTCGGCGCGAAGGCCCTGGAGCAACGGGTGCTGGGCGGCTACGTCAACCATGTCAAGAAGCTGCATCCGGAAGCGACGATCCCCCAGGTGTACCGGACCGACGCGCTGTTCACCGACATCCGGGCGATGCGCGCTCGGATGGGCGACTCGGCGGTTATCAACGGGCTCGGCTCCGGCGGCGCGGGGCCGGACGAGGACGACGAGTGGGGCGAGTCGTTCACCTGGACGTCAGAATTGCTGGACACGGCCCTCGCTGCGGAAGAGGCGCACGAAACTGGTACGCCGCTGGATCTGGTGCACCCGACCACCCCGACCGAGTTGCGGGCCAAGCTCGTGCAGGACGCGAGTACCCACCTGCTGCCTGGGTTCGCCAAGAACGCAGCCGAGGACGAGCACGGATTCATTTCCCTCGATGCAGGCTTGTCCGTCATCGCTGAGCACGCCAAGTCGCTGGGCTACCACGGTCTGATCCTCTTCATGGACGAGCTGATCCTGTGGCTCGCGACGCTCATCCACGACCAGAAGTTCGTGGCCCGGGAAGCCAGTAAGATTACCAACTTCGTGGAGGGCGGGGACGCAAGGCGAGCCATCCCGGTCGTGTCGTTCATCGCCCGTCAGCGCGACCTGCGCGAGCTGGTCGGCGAGGAGGTGTCGGGCGCGGCGGAAGCGTCGATCCAGGACACGCTGAACCTCGCCTCGGGGCGGTTCGACAAGATCACGCTTGAGGACCGCAACCTCCCGCAGATCGCGTACGCCCGGCTCCTGAAGCCCAAAGCGGGCAAGGAGCCGCTGGTCGACGCCGCGTTCGAGCGGACCAAGAAAGTCGGACCGCAGGTGTGGGACACGTTGCTCGGTTCGGACTCCGGGACTACGGGGGCGGACGAGGACTCGTTCCGGCTGACCTATCCCTTCTCGCCCGCCTTCATGGACACCCTGGTCCACATCTCGTCCGCGCTGCAGCGTTCCCGTACCGGTCTGAAGCTGATGGGCCAGCTGCTCGCCGGCCGCCGGGACGACCTGCGGCTCGGCGACCTGGTCCCGGTGGGCGACCTGTACCCGGTGATCGCCGACGGTGGTGACAAGCCGTTCGTGGACAGCCTGAAGGTGGTCTTCGAGGCGTCGGACAAGCTGTACAGGACGAAGCTCCGGCCGTACCTGCTGACCTCCTACGACGTCACCGAGGACGACATCGATCGGTTCTTCCACCGGCCGGAGAGCGTCGCCGACGCCAAGGTGCTCCAGCGCTGTAGGTCGTTCGTCGGCGACAACCGCCTCATCTGCACGCTGCTGCTGTCGGCGCTCGCCCCCAGCGTGCCCGCCCTCAGCGACCTGACGATCCGCCGCCTCGGCGCGCTGAACCACGGTTCGGTGACGGCGCCGATTCCGGGCAGCGAGGTCGGCATCATCAAGAGCAAGGTGGCCGAGTGGGCGGCCCGCTTCCCCGAGATCAAGGAGACCGGCACCGATGCCAGCCCCGGCGTGCGGCTGGAGCTGTCCGGTGTCGACGTCGACTCGGTCATCGCCAACGCCGCCGTCAACGACAATCCCGGCAACCGGATGGCGCTGGCCAAGCGGCTTCTCGCCGAGGAGCTGGGCGTTGACCGCTCCGACGGCAGGCTCGGCGCCGATGACCTGAACTTCGTGTGGCGTGGCTCCAACCGCTCGGTGGAGGTGATTTTCGGCAACATCGCCGACGAGGACGACCTGCAAGACCACGACTTGCAGCCGCAGCTCGACGGCCGGTGGCGGATCGTCGTCGACCTGCCCTTCGACGAGGGGGCGTACGGTCCCGTCGACGACGTCAACCGTATGCGCACCCTCCGGGAGCGCCAGGGCGAGCCCGCCCGCACGCTCGCCTGGGTTCCCACACACCTGTCCGCACAGCGGTTCGCGGACTTCCGCAGGCTCCTCGTCGTCGACAAGGCGCTCGCCGACGAGCACCGGTTCGCCACGCAGTACGCCGCCCACCTCAACGCCGACAACCGGGCCCGCGCCAAGGGGCTGCTGGAAACCCAGCGCGCAGCCCTGCTCAGGCAGGTGAAGACCGCTTTCAAGCAGGCGTACGGCCTGGCGGACAAGAAGGCCTCCGACGTCGAGCTGGGCTTCGACGACCATCTCGTGGCGCTGCCCGACGTCGGCGGCCTCGCCATTTCCTTCGCCAAGCCGATGCGCGAGGCGATCAGGGACCTCGCGGGCAAGTTGCTCGCCCGCCAGTTCCCCGCGCACCCGGACCTCGACCCGGACGGCACCGCCGGCTCCGTGAAGCCGATCGACGCCAGAACAGTTTTCGCGCACGTTCGGGCAGCCGCCGAGGCACGCGATCGGCGGCTGGAGGTGCCCGAGAAGGACCGCAAGCTGATGAAGCGGGTGGCCGAACCGCTGGAACTTGGGCAACAGAAGGAGGCGTACTTTGAGCTGTCCACCCGCTGGGCCGACCACTTCCGGCGGATGGCGCAGACGGAGGGCGTCACCGGCGACCTGAGCCTGATCACCCTCGTCGGCTGGACGGACAAGCCGGGCAAGCGCGGGCTGGAGCCGTTCCTCGCCAACCTCGTCGTCGCCGCGTTCGCAGAGATGGACGACCGGGTGTGGGTACGCGGCGGGGTCCCGCTCGACCCGGCGCCCGAGCTGGCGCAGATCAAACCTGGCGACGCGCTGCGCAGCCAGCCGCTGCCGAGCGAGGACGACTGGGACGAGGCCCGGCGGCGGTACGAGACCATCTTCGGCAAGAAGGCGCCGGTACTGCGGCGCGGGCGGATGGTGAACCAGTTCGCCCGGCAGATCGTCGAGGGCGCCCGTACCTATCAGGAAACGGCGGCGGAACTGGTCCGCCGGTTGGAGGCGCATGCCGGGTTCCTCGTCCTGGACGAGACCGAGGAGACGGGACGCCTCGCGCTCGCCCGGCGCTCGCGTGACCTGCTGGAGAAACTGGCGGCCACGGGGCACGGTACGGCGGGGGCGAGCGGGGCCAAGAAGTCTGTCGAGACGCTAGCCCGTTTCGACCTCGGCCAGGTGAGTGCCGAGCGGTACGGGACCTCCGTCAAGCGGGCGCACGACGTCGCGCAGGCGCTGGTCGCGGCGGCCTGGGACACGCTGGAACTGGCCGAGGGACTGGGCGCCGAGGGGCAGTCGCTGCTGCAGTCCCTGCGCGGCGTGGCGCAGGCCGACCAGTTGACGGGCGACCTCATCGACGCCCTGGACAGAACGCGTCGTGAGGTCACCGCGCTGGTCAAGCGCAACCAGCTGCCACCCGTCCCCCCTGTCCAGCCTCCGCCTGTCGCACCAGGCCGGAAAGTGGGGGATGTGGGCCTGGACACGTCGTCAAGTCATCCGCGCGTGCCGGGGACCACCGTCAGCGGACCGGGCTCCGGATCCGAAATCACCCCCGATCCCGGATCCGGCACGTCCGGAACCGGAGGGGGGAGCCTGGTGGGCACGAAGCGGACGACGGCGGCCAAGGCGGGCGCCGACCTGCAGGCCGAACTGGCCGAACTGGCGGCCAGGAATCCCGGCGCCACCATCGAGATCACCTGGCGGGTCGTGGACTCATGAGCACAGCGACCACCGGCGCGATGCGGCTGACGACCGCCACCGTCACCCAGTTCCTGTCCGCTCAGTCGTCGCTGGCGGACTCCCTCACCGGCGGCGGACGGCGGCGGGTCGTACTGCTGCGTTCCGCGCCCCAGTGGGACGGTCCGGCAGAACTGACCTGGGGGGAGGGACGGCGGGCCGGTATCGCGGCGGCTCCGTCACCTTTGGCCGTGCACGAACTGGTGCTCGGCCACCTGGCGGCGGAGGCCGCGGGACCGGCGGTACTGGTGGTGCTGACCGGCCGGGAGCAGAGCGAACTCGATCCGGCGATCCTCGCCCGTACGCACAAGAAGCGTATCGAGACCGTCGACGGCTGGGAGGTCGTACGGGAGGCGTTCGGCGCCGAGCGGGTCGACTCGCGCCTGAGGACCGATGAGGCATGGGCCGCCGAGGCCCTTCTCGACGCCACTCCGCCGGGCGGCTGGCCGCCGCTCGCCGGAGGCATGCTGTCGCGCCGTACCGCGCTTTCGGCGCTCGCGCTGCGCCGCCTGCGCCTCGGCCGTTACGACACCGACGGGACGCCGGGCGCGGGCCGTACGCAGAGCGGGGACGGCCTCGACACGCACGCCCTGCTGCGGTGGTCGCTCACTCCCGGCGGCCCAGAACGGTTGCTCGCACTGCGCAGCCCGGAGCGTGCCGGGCTGACGGCGTTCCTTGGTGAAGAGGACCAGTCGGGGCTTGCCGGGAGGGCGTTGCTCGCGCTGGTGGTGGCCGAACGCGGAGCGGACGCGGTGCCGTTCGGGCTGGTGTGCGCGGCGCTGTGGCTGCACGCCGAGGCCGCCGCCCAGACATACCTTGGGCGGGGACGGGCCGAGCGGTGGTTCGGAGAGAAGCCGCCTGCGGCCGGTGAGGCTCTCGACACGCTCGTGGCCACCTTCGGGCGCTCCAGTGAGGAGTTCGTGACCGCGCTGCTGGAAGCGGGCCGTGCCGGCGGGGACGAGGAAGCGGCGCGTGAGGCGCGGCGGATCACCGGCACGGTGCTGGACCGGGCCGCGTCCCTGGCCCGGCAGTTCGGCGCTGAGATCGCGGTGGAGGCCAGCCCGGTGCTGGCGCCCGGCCTGGAGGCACGCTTCGCGCAGGCCGGGCGGGCACTGGCGGGAGCGGAAGCGCATGCGCTCACGCAGGCCGTACGGGCTCTGGACGCGCACCAATTGGCTGCCGACCCCGACGTACGGGTGCGCATCAAGCGGGCCAAGATGGGACAGCGGCTCGCCCGGTGGCTCGCCACCGATCCGGCCATCGGCGCGGAGACTGTCGCCGCGGCGGTCGAGCGCCACATCGCCGAGACCGGCTGGGTGGACCAGGCCCTGGAGCACGTCGAGGCGGGGGGCGACCCCAACCCCGAGCTGAAAGCCGCCTATGGCACACTGGGCGCCCGCGTGCGCGAGAGGCGGCGCGAGATCGACCAGGCATTCGCGCGGACGCTCGCCACCTGGACCAGGGCAGGCACGGATCCCGGCTCCATGCTGACCGTGGAGTCTTTTCTCACCCGGGTTGTGAAGCCGGTCGTGACCGCCAAGACGGGGCGTCGCGTGCTGCTGCTGGTCCTGGACGGGATGAGCGCGGCGATCGCCACCGAGCTGGGCGAGGAACTCCGCCGGCAGTGGGCCGAGTACGACCCGGTGCCGGACATGGCGGACCGGCCGCCGCGGCGGCGCAGTATGGCGGCCGCCCTTCCAACGCTGACCGCGATCTCCCGGACGTCGCTGTTCGCCGGGATGCTGATGAAGGGTACACAGGCCGACGAGAAGCGGCTGTTCCCCGCGCACAAGTTCTGGAGTGGGACCAGAGCCGCCGTCTTCCACAAGGACGACTTGCGGGGCGAGAACGCCGGCGACCCGTTCGGGCCGCAACTGACTGAGGCACTCGCCGACGAGCACGCGCATGTGGCGGTCGTCCTGAACACCATCGATGACCGGCTCGCCAAGGAGCAGAAGCTCGGCGACGGCGCGTGGCGGCTCGACCAGATCGGTAAGCTGCGGGAACTGCTGAGAACGGCCGCGACCGAGGGCATGGCGGTGATCCTCACCAGCGACCACGGGCACGTCGTGGACCGCCACGGGACGAAGGTCGACGGCGACGGCATCGCCTCCGCCCGGCACCGCGCACCCGGTGGCCCGCCGCGCGAAGTCGAGATCACGTTGTCGGGGCCGCGGGTGGTGTGGCCGAAACCACGGGCCGAGATCGTGGCGCTGTGGGACGCGGACTCCCGCTACACGTCACAGAAGGCCGGCTATCACGGGGGCGCCTCGCTTGCCGAGGTCACCATCCCCGTCCTGGCATTCCTGCCCTTCGGCGCGGAGCCGCCCAAAGGTTGGCGTGAGCTCGGCGACCAGCGTCCGGTATGGTGGTCGGCGGAGTCGGACACCGCCCGCCCCGCCACCGCCCAGGTCGTCGCCGCGGCACCCGAGCCGAAGCGGCGCACCAGGCCGTCCAGGGCGCAGGCTCCGCTGGGAGAGGCGCTCTTCGAGGTGGTTCTGGCTCCCGGAGGTGACGACGCCCTTCTCGCACCTCGCCTAGCCTCGCCCGATGACGCCCTGGTCGACGCCCTGCTGAAGTCGGAGATCTTCAAGGCTCAGGTGGGGCTGCTGGCTCGCAAGCCTCCCATGGACAAAATTGAACAGGCCGTACGGTCCCTGCTCGACACCGGCACTCTCCCGGTCACCGCACTGGCCCAGCGCGTCGGCTACCCGGCTGGCCGCGCCGACGGTTTCGCCGCCGTCCTGCGCCAGCTCCTCAACTATGACGGGGTGCAGGTTCTGGAGACCCTGGCCGACGGGCGCACGCTGCGGCTGAACGCGGGACTGCTGCGCGACCAGTTCGAACTGGCATGACGAGCGACGATGGGAGACTGGCAGGCGTGAGCACCGCTCGGCCGTCCCGTTCCGCCCAGGTCAGCGCGGTGCGCCGCCGTGACGTGATCGACGCGCTGCGGCGCGGTGCCGTACCCGAGAGTGGGCTCGACCTGCTCGCCACCGGCCTCGGCCGGTTCGAGCTGGCGCTCGAAGCCGAACTGGACGCGGTGGCCTCCGGCGCGTCGGTGTTCAAGGCAGTGCGGGGAGAGTACGGATCCGGCAAGACGTTCTTCACGCGATGGCTGGGGGAGTGGGCCAAACGGCGGAACTTCGCTGTCGCCGAAATCCAGATCTCGGAGAACGAGACGCCTCTCCACCGGCTGGAGACCGTCTACCGAAGACTGACCGAGCGGCTCACCACCGCCAGTTTTCCGCCGAGCGCACTGCGGCCGGTGGTTGACGCGTGGTTCTACGCGCTGGAGGAGGACGCCATCGCCGCCGGGGCGGACGAGAACGAGTTGGGCGCCGCGGTGGAGAAGCTGCTGGCCGCCCGGCTCACAGAGGTCTCGCGTCACGCGCCGTCTTTCGCGACCGCCCTGCGGGGCTACCGGGCCGCGCTTGCGGTGGGGGACGAGGCGACGGCTGCGGCGGTGCTGGCCTGGCTCGGCGGACAGCCGCACGTCGCCGCGGCGGCGCGCCGGTTCGCAGGCGTGCGTGGGGATCTCGACCACTTCGGGGCGCTCGCTTTCCTGCAGGGACTGCTGACCGTGCTGCGCGATTCCGGACACCCCGGGCTCCTTGTTGTGCTCGACGAGGTCGAGACCTTGCAGCGGGTGCGCGCCGACGCGCGCGACAAGGCGCTCAACTCGCTGCGGCAGCTGATCGACGAAGTGCACTCCGGCCGTTTTCCTGGCCTGTATCTGGTGATCACCGGGACGCCCGCGTTCTACGACGGGCAGCAGGGAGTGCAGCGCCTGGCACCGTTGGCTCAGCGTCTGGCGACCGACTTCACCACCGACCCGCGCTTCGACAACCCGCGCGCGGTACAGCTTCGGCTGTCCGGGTTCACCCTGGAATCACTGGTGGACCTGGGAATGACCGTCCGAGACCTTTATGCAGCCGGGGCTGACGCGCCGGAGAGAATCAAGGATTTCGCCGCCGACGTGTACATCGCCGATCTGGCGCGGGCAGTGGGCGGAGCACTGGGCGGCAAGGTCGGGGTAGCCCCCCGGCTCTTCCTGAAAAAGCTTGTCGGCGACGTGCTCGACCGCATCGACCAGTTCGATGACTTCGACCCCCGACGGCACTACACGCTGACTGTGCGGAGCAGCGAACTCACCGACACGGAACGGAACCTCGCCGCTTCGGCCGACGACGTCGACCTGGACCTGTGATGGCGTTCGATGGAGATCGCGGCGACCCATCGGACCGGCTGGACCCGGTCGTCCTGCACCACATCGTGAACAGCCTCGGCTGGCCCGACCTGCGTCCGCTGCAGCGGGAGGCGATCGGACCGCTGATGGACGGCGAGGACGCGGTCCTGCTCGCACCGACCGCGGGAGGCAAGACCGAGGCGGCCTGCTTCCCGCTGCTGTCCGCGATGGCGCAAAAGCGCTGGACCGGCACGTCGGTGCTCTACCTGTGCCCGCTCAAGGCACTGCTCAACAACCTCCTCCCGCGAATCGACTCCTACGCCCAGTGGCTCGGGCGCCGGGCCGAGCTCTGGCACGGCGACGTCCCGGAGTCGCAGCGGCGGCGGATCCGCACCGCCCCACCCGACATCCTGCTCACCACGCCCGAGTCGCTCGAGGCCATGCTGATCGGCGTGAAGACCGATCACGCGCACCTGCTGGGCTACGTCCGGGCGGTGGTCGTCGACGAGATACACGCTTTCGCCGGCGATGATCGCGGTTGGCACCTGCTCGCCGTACTGGAACGGCTGGAGCGCGTGACCGGTCGTGCCATCCAGCGTGTCGGCCTGTCGGCGACCGTGGGCAATCCGGGACAGCTGCTCGAATGGCTGCAGGGAGCCAGGGCCGGAAAACGAACCGGTCAGGTGGTGGCGCCCGAACTTCCGCCTGCAGGCATGGCCGCCTCCGCCCGCGCCTCGGAAATTTCCGGGGACGGCTCTCGCGCGGCCGGTGACGTTGAACTTGACTACGTCGGCTCGCTGGACAATGCCGCGAAGCTGATCGCCGCGCTGCACCGGGGTGAGAAACGGCTGGTGTTCTGCGACTCGCGTCGGCAGGTGGAGCAGTTGGGCGCGGCACTGCGCGCCCACGAGGTGAACGTCTTCCTGTCCCACGCCTCACTCTCTACCGAAGAGCGCGCACGGTCGGAGCAGGCCTTCGCGGAGGCCCGCGACTGCGTCATCGTCTCCACATCCACGCTCGAACTGGGCATTGACGTCGGTGACCTGGACCGGGTGATCCAGATCGACGCGCCCGCCACGGTGGCGTCGTTCCTGCAGCGCATCGGACGTACCGGACGACGGGCCGGTACTGCCCGCAACTGCCTGTTCCTCGCTACGAGGGGCGAGACGTTACTCCAGGCTGCGGGCCTGCTCCTGCTTTGGGGACGCGGCTGGGTCGAACCTGTGACGGCACCGCCGGAGCCGCGCCATCTGGTGGCGCAGCAACTGCTCGCCGTCACCCTGCAACAGCACCAGATCGGCGACCACCTGTGGCCGGAGGAGTGGAACGGCCTGGCCCCCTTCGACCGCTCGGCCGCCCCCATCCTGCGGCACATGGTCGACGAGGGGTTCCTCGACGAGGACGGTGGGATGCTGTTCATCGGTCCCGAGGCCGAGCGTCGCTTCGGGCACCGCCACTTCATCGAGCTGACCGCCTCCTTCACCGCGCCACCGCAGTTCACCGTACTGGCCGGACGCCAGGAGATCGGGCGGACCGACCCCACGGTGCTGACCGAGGAGAGAGCGGGACCCCGCGTGCTACTGCTTGGTGGCCGGAGTTGGCGGGTGACCTTCATCGACTGGGCACGCAGGCGTGCCTTCGTCGAACCGGCGGACGGCGGTGGGGTCGCCAAGTGGACGAGCGGCGGCATCGCCGGGCTGTCCTACGCCCTGACGCGGGGCATGCGGGACGTTCTGCTCGGCGCCGACCCTCCGGTCTCGCTGACCCGCCGAGCCCACGCGAGGCTCGGAGAGTGGCGCGAGGAGGACGCTCCCGGCATTGTGCATCCCGGCGGGACGTTGATTACCCGGGTAGGTGAGGACGTGCGGTGGTGGACGTGGGCCGGCTACCGCGCGAACGCGACCCTCGCCGCCACACTGCCCTCGGTCGCCGATCCGGTCCAGCGCCCCACGGATTTCTTCGTACGGCTACGGGAGGACCTCACACGGGCCGTCTGGAGACAAGCTCGTGATAGCGCGGGTGACGGTGACATCCTTGTGCTACCCGATGTGGACCGTCGCGCCGTACACGGGTTGAAATTCTCCGCCGTCCTGCCAGCAAGACTCGCCATGGCCACAGTCGCCGCCCGCTTGGCCGACTTGAACGGGGCGCGTGCCGTACTGGCTGAGCCGGTCCGCCTTCAGGAGCCTGGCCTCTGAATCGAAAGTTGCCGCACCAGAGCGCTAAACCGAGACTGTGCCGAATACGTACGCAACGATTGGTCTCCACGCCTTAAGGGAGTTCATTCCCTCAGGTCAAGTGCATGATCAGTCGAAGGTGACCGATCCTTTACGGATCAGCACGTTAGGGGTTCGAGTCCTTTCGGCCGCGCAGGTAAGGCCCAGGTTACAGTGCCAATGACATGGGCTTTGGTGTTGCTGTGGATCAGTCGGACGTCCGGTTGTGGCGTCAGAAGATGATCTGCCGACCGGACCTGACGACGCCGAATGATTGCGTGCCTAACAGGAGCCCCAGCAGTCATTACCGCAAACCCCGAGCAGGTCCCCGACGGACGAGACGCCGCAGTGAAGGCACCGTCATCGAACTGTCTCGCCGAGACCTCCGCGGGTGTGCAACGTGACGGATCGTCAGCGTTCGGCTCGGACGATGCTTGAACTGCGACACAGCTTGGCAATCACGGTGGCTACTCGTAGTCGCTGAGCGCATCCCGCACGGTCTGTGTGGCGTCCCCTGTTGTCATGTGGAATTGGTCAGTAGGGTCAGTCAGCACGCCGAGCAGGAACGTTTGAAGGTGCGGCATGAAATCGGCTTCGTATGCTGAGGCGATCTTCTGGGCCGCTGGCACGACAGTGCGGGCGGCGTCGGCCGTGACGCCTGCTCCGTAGACGAGGATGACGGTGAGGAGTTTAGCGATCACCACCTCTGGTGGGCTGAACGCGGCGGCCCACCCACTCGCGCAGGCGTACACCAGAGAAGCGAGATTGCGAGGATCGGCCTGGATCTCGGGGTGATTGGCCAGTGTGATGACCAGCCCCGTGCCCTGGTCGTCCAATGCCGTCCAGGTCGCTGGTCGTGCCAAGGTCAGCAATACCGTCTCAGCGAGCGGAGCCTGCTCGTGGGCAGCCGTCACCAGAGCCGAGGCATGTGGTAGATCAACGACACTGTGCTCGAACAACGATGACAGCACGTCGTTGGTTTTGCTTCGCTCCAGGCGGTGGGCTTTGGCCAGTGCTTCCAGCAACGCGAGCGTCCCGAACGCAGGGACTCCTTGGGCGCGAGCCCTGGCACGTACGACAACGTCGTCGCTATAGAGCGGGAGCGTGCGCGCGGCAGCCACAGCGACGCCAGTCCACCATGGTCCAGCCGCACCGAGAGGATTTCCCTCATCCACGTTGGCTGACGTCGAGGTAGAGATGGCACGGCATGACTGCACGGCGTCTCCGACCGCACGACACAGAGCGAGCACTTGCCGTCGGATGTCGTCGGCAAGAGGTTCCACATGAGGTAGATCCTCGTCGGGGGCCAGGCTGATGGTGACGGCATCCTGCGCGAGTGCACGAGCATGGACTTGGCTGAGCAGAATGTCGTAGAGGGCTGGCGCAGCGATCAGCAGATTGCTGAACTCAGGAGCGATCAGCGACCATCGATTGAGGACGCCAGCCGCGACGAACAACGCGGTGGTTTCCACGACCACGGGATTGCCTAGCGCGACAGTGGCAGCCTCCACCTCCCGCCGATACACCTCGGTGTCGGCATCGACTGCGGGCAGGAAGCCGGCCGCTTGCTGGGCGAGACTGAGCAAGTAGGGACGGCCGGTCGCGGCACTGATGGCGCCAACAGGCGCTGTTCCCTGCCAGACCCCCTGCAAGGCGGGTGCGGTCCTGGCACTGTTTGCGTGCATGAGCGCCGCGTACTGATCGGCGCTGATCGGCACGAGCGGCGGTTCACGCTGATCGGCGCGCGCCTGCCACGCCTGTTCAAGTCGCTCTCGGACATCCTCCAGAGCGGGATCGTCACCGGTGGGCATCGACCGCCTGAGGGTGAACAGGATTCGCCGGACAAGGTCGATGGGTTGTCCTGGTCTCTCCGCCAGTTGCAGCGCTGCTTCGGCGCGGTCGGCCGTCCAGTCCTGCAATTGGTATAGGTCAAACCATGTCGTCACCTCGACCGCGGACTGCGCGTCTGGATGGAGCTCGTCCAAGGTCTGGTAAGCCCGGTGGTACTGACCTTGGTTGAACTGATTGATGATGATCATCCATGCGTACCGCCGGTGCAGCTCGGCCAGATCATCGACTGCGGAGAGAGGAGCCATCAGAGCATCCGCGCGCCCCAGGTTAAGGTCGCTCTGGAGGTTGGTGATCTCTTGGAGTCCGTCTTGAGCGAGTCGTTCGCATCGGGCCCACTCGTGTCGACCGGTATATTCGTCGATCATCTTCGCCCGGATGGCGTGCCGTAGCCGGTAGGGCAGATCGGAGCGACCGAGCAACTCGGTGGCCTTGGTGAGGAACTCAGCGTTGCGTCCGGCGCGGGTGAGAACATCCAGCGCGAGTAGTTCCAGCCGGGCGTAGCCGAAGCGATTGCTGGCGTCCTCGCACGCCTGGACAGCGTCGTCCACACGGCCCAGAGCCTCCAGGCGCTGAGCGTACTCTTCGGCAGCTGGCAGGCTGCTGTCGCGCAGTCGGCGGAGCAGCACCATTGCTGCCGCCTCGTCGCCCGAGGCGGTCAGCGCGTAGGCGTGCAAGACGTCGTGGATACCCGGAGACAGCAGGTCCGCGTCGTTGATGTCGTCCAGGGCGGTCAGCGGCCAGCAGCCCAGTCCAGCGAGCTGCGCGCATGCGGCAACACGTCGGCCGAGGTATTGATCGACAGCCAGAACCTCGCGCCAGGCCGCTTCACGATCGGCCAGAGAGGCTCCGACAGCGTTCGCGCGATTGGCGGCCAGGTTGGTGCGCCACACCGGATCGCCGCTGGCGTCGACTACTGCTGCGAAGGTGTCTCCCCGCGCGATGTCGCCGTGACCATAGGCGATGCGGGCAGCGCCGAGTGCCAACTGCGGTGACGCGGCTTCCTCCGCAGTAGCCTCGCCGTCCGGCTGTGCCAGCGCCACGCGGAACGCCGATGCCTCGTCAGCGGCCATAATTTTGATCTGCATCAGCAGATGCGCTGCTGGCACGCTGTCACCACGCCATCGGCGCAACTCTGCGCGAGCCGTCTCCGCCAAGCCTGCGGCGCGCCGATAGTCGGAACCGGCGAGTGTTGCGGACGTGCTGGACGCCCGTTTGAGTAGCGCGTCCGCCAGTGCGACCTGCTGACTGGGCGAGTTCGATGCGCGCGCCAGCGCCTGCTCGTGATAGGTGATCGCAGCCTCCCAATCGCCAACGCGCATGCGTTGGTCAGCGAGAAACCGCTGGACAGTCGGTTCGCGGGCTGCTCCTTCTGGGTCATCCAGCACCTCAGCGGGCACGGGAATCGGTCCAAGGTTGGCGCCGTGGTCGAGGGCAGCAAGACCGACTGCCGCGAGCAAGCGACTGTCGGTCACCGACATGCAGTCAGTAAGCAAGTCGCGAGCGCGGTCAGGATCAGTGCCCGCCAGCATGGCGCCCGCGAACGCCCGTAGTCGGCCTGAGCCAGGCTGGCCATCTCCCGCTCGATCGGCCGCCAAGAAGCAGTCCCCGCCAGTTCGGGTCGCACCGTAGGCGATGGCGTACTCCCCGACGGCCAGCCATGCGGCCTGTTGTTGCTCCTGACCCCACCCGTCGGTGACCGCTGTGACCACTCGTTCGGGGTCGCCACGGCCGTCCACCAGGGTGTTAGCCAGGCTTCGCGCCAGCGCTGGATCTGTCTCATCACAGGCCAGCAGCCAGTTTCCGCACCCCGCCGGCAGATCGCGCAGGAGCTCGGTCAATCCGTCCGGCGGTGCCTGACGCGCCAGCTTGGCCAGCGCGCGGTAGGACGAGGCATCGACACGCTGGGAGGCCGGCACCTCGACTTTGAACCCCTTGCCCGTGACAACGGCTGTGTCCGTGGTGATGTGCTGCCAGTACGCGATGTGAGTTGCCGGTTTGTAGAGCACCAGCAGCACGGGGTCGGCGTAGTTCAGCCAGTAATCCCGAAGGCGGAGAGTGTTCTCGCGGAACACCCAACCATCCTTGGCCGGAGTAACCTCGGCGAACCAACTGGGGCCGGCCTTGATCTGTACCGCCATCACACGGCCGCTGGGATGTCCTCCCAACACCGGCTCAATCTGGGCATCGATGCCGAAATCGGATTCATTTAGTTTGCGGAAGATCCACTGGAGTTCGGTGTTGAACAATAGGCCGACGCCGTTGGACCCGCTGTCACCGGTGACTGAGGTCAGTGGGGCAGTCATCGCATCAGCCTATGTGGTCAAGTTCTCGGCATCGTCATCTGCAACGGGGCTGGACAAGGACCTCAGCTTCTCTGACCACGCGGTGGGCTACACGGAGGCAGAGAACGGCGCAAGAGCTTCCCCAACGACCAGGGCGACGTCGGCGACGATTTCGGCAACGGCCACGTTTGCCGATCCGAGTGCGATTCCGGCCTTCGGTCGAATCAATAGTTGCACCCCGCAATATTATAATCAAATACTTTTGTCGATGCGGCTCTAGTTAAGCATTAATATCTCGTTTATAAATGGCCATCGGATTCTCTGGCGCAGTGCCATCCAACTGGATTATCTTCATCATGGATTCGCGCTGAGATGCGGGCGCTGGCATGCGTACGAAATCCCCCGACTCGGTCTTGTAAACGCAATCGATGCCGTAGCGATGGAGTAGACCGGTATCGGCATCGGTAGGCCGGGCGGGGAACAGTCCGGTAAGTCGAGTCACTGGCTGCGGACTGTGGGGGGCGTAGTCGAGCAGTTGCCCGAGCGCCTGGCGGACGAAGGCGTGGTCCGCCGACCGCTTGGCCTCTACGATCTCGGTGTCGTCGGATGTGACGATATACAGGTCGGTGATGCCAGCCGGAGCGCGGAAGCGAGCAACCGCGACACCGAGGGCCGCCTGATAGCTCTGCACGAGCAGCGCTTCCGCGCGGTTGACAAGCGTCGTCCCGCCCAGTCGATCGAAGCTGGTACGGAGGACATTGACCGCTTCGACGTCGATGACCTTAGCACCGCTGTCATTGAGAGTGGTTATGGCGCGCTCTGTCAGCGTCTCGATGCCGAGGCCGTCGAGGACGTTTCTGCTCTTCTCCGCGTCGAGGAGACGCAGACCCATGAAGTTATCCCCTGGGGTGAAACCGGGCAGGTCCCAGATTTCCGTGTAGGGGATCGCGGTCTGCTCGTAGTTGAGCAGGCTGTAGACGTTATGCCAGGAGCCGTGTTTGGCATGAGGGGACCACAGGGTGTCGGCAAAGGAGGCGTCGCGGAATGAGTGGCCGATCTCGCCGACCGCATTTACATGATTCTTGCCGGTCAGCAGGACGATGTCGCCCGTACGTAGCTTCGCCATTTTAGCGTCGTGGATGCCTGTTGCTCCCCAGAACCTCGCCCTGCCATCGGGATGTAGGGCGTCCAGGGCTGTCCGTTCCTCCAGCGTCAGGGGCGTCCCGTACGGATCCGTGTGGTAGTCGATCGGCTGATTCAGGGTGATCTTCCAGTGCCGAAGTGCTTCGGCATTGCCTGACGGGTGGATGAGGACCTGCGTCAATGGAATCGTTCCTTGTGGGGATGGGCTCGTCACAAACCAGGCACGCCGAGATCGGCGAACAGCCGGTTGGTGGCAGGGTCGGTGGAATGGAGGACTGCGCCGGACATGCCTCGGGTGGCGAGGACCCTGTAGGTGTTGCGGACCAGTTCCCCGAATCGGGGGGCGCCGTGGACCTCCTTGTCCTTGTTGGCTCGGCGGTTGGCTTGCCAATCCTGACCGGTCCAGATCAGATCATTGCCGAAGATGACGCCCGCGTAGTCGTACTCGAAGCCCTGCGCGGTGTAAATGCAGCCGATCTGACCGAAGCCGGCGGGGTGAGTAGCCCACAGGCTGGATGGGGGGATGCCGTTGGTCTCCCCGTCTGCTCTGGAGTTCCAGGGGCGGTGCCAGTCGCCGATTTGGACGTCGTCGGCCAGGGTGCCGTCGGCAAGGGGGTCACTCCATGGCCAGCAGAAGCCGGCACCGATGCGGGCGCTGTACCCGTCGGCCTGCTTGGCCCGTAGGAAGTCCTCCATCACGGAGGGGGTGCCGGCCACATACAGCTGGAAGGTGTCCAGTGGCTGCCACAGCTGCGGGCCGTGCTCCCAGTCCAGCCCCAGCAACTGTTCGATCCAGGTGACGTATTCGGGGCAACCGCCGCATCGGAATTGGTGGCGAAGATCGATCTGCTGGACCCGCACCCCCATCGCGTTCGCGGCGTCGCGGATGAGTTCGATGGAACCGACTTCGCCGCGGCGGACCAACTGGTGCTCGTCAAGCAGGAATACCGGGACAGTGGCGGCGTCGATCAACTCCTGCACCTGGGGCCGCCCCTGTCGTCCGTCGTCGTTGCCGCCGTGGGCGTTGCGGCGGCGATCGGAGGTCTCTCGGATCCGGTGAGCTTCATCGCAGATCAGGACATCGATGTTCTGGGCCGTGGCGTGCGTGTAGCTGTTGAAGTAGGAGAAACTCCGCGACGCACGCTCGCTGACCTTCTTGACGCTGTCGCGCAGGGTGAGAGTGAAGGATTTGCTGCCGGTGGCGTGTACGGCACGCACGCCCTGCCGGTTCAAGGTGCCCAGCAACTCCACCGCGATCACGCTCTTGCCGGTTCCTGGGCCCCCCACGATCAAGACGACCTCCTTGGGGGCGCCCTGCTTGCTCGCGGCCACCGCGGCTCTCACATACTCGTAGGCATCCCGCTGCTCATCGAGCAGGGGAAAGACCGATCGGCGGCAGACGCTCTCACTGACCACCGTCATCAGACTTTCGGTCGGCAGTACCGGCGCTTCCAGAAGTTCTTGAGCGTAGTGAGCTGCCTTCTCCGGCGTCAGGACCGCACGCAGTGTGCTCTTGAAGTGCTCACGGTGATCGGCACAGTACATGCGCACGAGAGTGGGGTCGTATTTCAGACCGACGGAGGAAGGCCGGATCGTTGCCAGGTTCGCGCTGGTGGCGTTGTGCATGTTGACGACGCAGTGCACCTTCGCCGCCCTCTGCACTAAGGGGATGTAGTCGATCAGGACCTGGCGGTAGTCCCAGACCTGCTTGATCGGGTGCGCGTACGGCTTGGACCCACGCGTCCGGGGGACGTAGACCAGCTCGGGGACCGGGCCGGGTTCCGCGCTGGACCACTGCTTGTTCTCCACCACGACCAAGGACATTTGACCGTCATCGGGATGGGAGCCCACCAGGACCATGTCCATCCGCACATCGCTGATCGGAGTCTTCAACTCCACCAACACCTGCACTTCAGCCAGGTCCGCCTCCACCAGGAGATCAACGACGGTGGGGATGCTTTCCCGCCACGATTCGACCTCTCGTCGGTCCAGATCGCCGCCGATCAGTTCGTCGTAGCTCCGCCGGAGCTCTCGAATGAGCCCATCCTGGGAGATGAGGATGGAGAGTTCACCGGCGGTTGCCTGGTACAGGCAGCGTGGGGCCACGATTGCCGCTCCTTCGTGAGTGGCGCCATGAGGGGTGACAGGCGTACGGAACGTACCGTAACCCCACCGACCGACAACCCCATGGAGAACGGGCGAGACAGCCATGGCATCTCTCACCACGGGAGAAGCGCACCAGAAAGCCCTCACGCGAATCTCGTGGCGGGGCTGTTGCTGGTCAGGACGTTCTGTCTCTCTCGTAGATTCGCTGCTGCTCCGATGTGCTCGGCGTTTTCCTCGACCGGCCCGTGATCACCAGCCTGGTCGGCGCGTGCCGGTGTTCCCCGGCAAGCAGAAACCCCAATCGTCCATAAATAGGCCAGGAACAGAAACCCTGAGCCTCACCGGCACGGACAAATCCACTTCGAACCCATCCGACAAGGGGCAATGCCCGGTACCTGGGTTCCAGGGGTCGCCCCGGTGGAAACCACGACGGGACCGGGGGAGCCCTTCGAGCGACCAGTCGACGCCAGTCCCCATTGGACCCAATGAACGCTTACTCGGCCACGGGAACCGCGCTACGTAGCAACCTCGGGTGCGTGGGGGCAGCGCCTCGCTAAGAGTGGGGGGACCGGGGGTCGTCCCTCCGTGTAACGACGAGGAGGCCCGCGGGGGCGAACCCGTGCTCGCGACCACAGACCTCCGTCTCCGAGTGGACCTAACGGTTGCTTACTCGAACACGTCTGCCTGTTGAGCGTCACTGGTCATGAGCCAATGCCGCTAAGTTAGTGATCTTCTGCAGGTCGGGTGGGTGTGCTGCGCAGGGGTGGTTGTGGCCGGTAGGTTGCGGCGGTGGCTGGAGCGCAGGAGCCGCCGGTGGACGGCCGTTTGACTGATCACATTTCGCTGGGCGTGCTGGCCGCGGCGTTCTCCCGGGATTTGATCGAGGAGGTCGTCGACGCGACCGGCACGCGGGAGAAGCGGTCGCGGTTGCTGCCGGCGCATGTGATGGTCCGGTACGTGATCGGGCTGGGATTGTTGTTCGGTCAGGCGTATGAGGAGGTCATGCGGCAGATGACCGGCACGCTGCAGCGGCTGGGCTCCTGGGATCGGGACTGGAAGGTGCCGTCCACCTCGGCGATCACCCAGGCGCGGCAGCGGCTGGGATCGGCGCCGCTCAAGGAGTTGTTCCACCGGGCGGCGGTGCCGGTCGCGGGCCTGGGCACCCAGGGCGCATGGCTGCGCCGACGCAGGCTGATGGCCATCGACGGGACGAGTTTCGATGTGCCCGACACCGAGGCGAACGTGGCGGCGTTCGGCAAGATGGGCAGCGGCCCCAAACAGTCGGCGTTCCCGAAGTTGCAGGTCGTTTCGCTGTCGGAGTGCGGGACCCACGCCGTCGTCGCCGCCGCGATGGGCTCGTGCCGCACGGGAGAACGTGAGCTGGCCACCGAGCTGACCGGTCATGTGGACGGCGACATGCTGGTCACCGCGGACTCGGGCTTCTACTCCTGGCAGCTGTGGGATCACTACAGCGCCAGTGGTGCCGCACTGTGCTGGCGGGTCGGCGCGAGCGTTGCGTTACCGCTGGTGCGGCGTCTGCCGGATGGCTCCTACCTGGCGCTGATCTTCGCGCCGGGCACCACAGCCAAGCGCAAGGCCGCACTGCTCGCGGCGGCCCGGGCCGGTGAACAGGTCGATGAGGACCGGGCCCGTCTGGTGCGGGCGGTGGAGTACACAGTGCCCGACCGTGGCGGCCCGGACGGCGAGTTGATCTGTCTGATCACCACGATTCTGGACCCGGCCGAGCTGACCGCAGCCGAGGGTGCGTTCGCCTACCATCAGCGCTGGGAACACGAGTCCGGGCTGGATGAGATCAAAACCCACCTGCGCGGCGGGGGCGGAATCCTCCGTTCCCAGAGCCCTGACCTGGTTGAACAGGAGATGTGGGGCATCTTGCTGGCCCACTACGCGATTCGTGAGCTGATGTGCCGGGCCGCCGATGAAGCCGAACTTGACCCTGACCGGGTCAGTTTCATTCGGACCGTCCGGGTCGTCCGCCGCCAGATCGACGATCCGGCGGCCTTTTCCCCCTGATCACCTATACGTCGTGATCTTTGAGAGGGTCTTCGCTGAGATGCTGGAGAGACTCAATCCCGAACCTCGGATGCGGACCTGCCCCCGCGTCGTCAAACGCGCCCGCCACAACTCCTACCGGGTCAAACGCCCCGACGACGTCAGCGTCACCCACGCCAACCCGCCAACCATCAGACTCGAAGGACTCCTAGCAGCGGCTTAACTTAGCGGCATTGGGTCATGAGCACGGTGCGTCGCTCCCGGTGAGCATCATCGCTGCAATATGTCCTGACCCATAATCGCCAACCATGCTCATGCCGACGCAATGATGCTTGTCGTGGCGGTAGCCAGCGCCCAATTGCATGGCGTGTGCTGTCGTCGACGCCGCGCTCTTCGCGGCAGATGAGTATGTCACGAACGCTTCACACCATCGCGCTCCGCAGACGTAATACACATGAGATGGCGCGCTTGCAGCTGGAAACAAACACGTCAACTCTTAGCCCACTCCAGGTGCAGCCCTTGGCCTCGTAAATCAACTCCCTCAAGCTGGGTTCGAGCGAGTTTAGCACCATCATGTGTGTTCATTTCAACGAAGCCATACCCGCGGTTCGCCTTTTGTTGAAAGAAGTCTCTCGGGACAAATATCCTCGCCACAGGCCCCACGCTTTCGAAGATACGCCGCAACTCATCTGGCGTAACATTACGGGCGAGATTACCGACATATAGGGTTTTAGGCTCTCGTTCAGCAGTAACCTGTCTCGCCGTTGCGAGTTCTTCCTTCTCTGGCCCAAATGGCGCTGAGATGCTCTTAGTTTGGTCTTGAGCGGGCTTCGGTGGACGTAAGCCAGGCTTGGGCCGCTGGAACAACGGCGTTTGACGCTCGGAATTTCCCGACACGGTTTGTGTAATCACGGCGCGAAGACGGCCGATAGGGTTGCCAGTCGGATCAGTCAAACCTAATCCGCGAAAAGTCATTGCCAGTCCATGGCCATGAGCGTAGGGGCTTTCGGTGCCGAGAAGAGATCCGATTGCGGTGAAGTCTTTGTTAGTTAGTGGCTCGCCATGATAAACTATTTGAGCTGCCTGGGCTAATTCCCCGAAATAGCGACTAGCATCCTTAGGCTGGACAACTCTCCATCTGGGAGAGTTCCGTGTTTTAACACCCGTTCTGCTAAGGCGAAAACCTTGTATTAGGCCCTTTCTTTGTAGTCGCTCGATCAACGCCCTGTAGTCCTCGGTGTCAACTAAGTCGACAGCGTCCATGATCTGCTGCACGCTTAACGTGTCGCCTTTACGTCCCAGGAGAAGTACTTTTTCCTCATCCCGTTCAAGGTCAAAATATTCGTAACCAGCGATCCAGCGCTGATCTTCCTCAGAAAAAACTGACTTGTGGCGAAGCGCGACGAGAAAACTTTGATTGTCGGCTAGAATCTGCGGCGCTACCAGGTCATGCGCGCGCATTAGTTGAAATATTCGCCGGAAGCCTTCACCCATTTCGCGCATATATCCAAGCTCGCGCAGCGTCCGCGCAATTATAGTATTCCTTGACTGGTGAACGCCCTTCAGGCTGGTAATGCCTTCTACAGTTACTGTTGAAAGCAAGGCTCCAGGACTGTGGACCTCCAGGCGATCATCAAAGACAAGGACCTCAATACCCCGACCTTCAATGGAATAGTCGCGGTGTGCGATGGCATTGGTCAGGGCTTCTCGACACGCATCCTCTGGGTAGCGGACTTGCTCCTCGAATCGTCCTTCAGGGCCGAGTCTCGTCTCTACAAGATATGGCCTGAGTTCTTCCCATGCGGTTGAAAGTAGGTCCAGTATGCATCCCGAGACATGTTTGTCGGAGACCACGTTGTAGTCTCGTCCTGTGCGCAATTCAATGCCAGAAACCCTTAAAATCCGAACCTCGCAGCGAGGATGCCAGTGGCTGACATTTTTGGCCAAAAGAAGTACAGCAGCGCGCCGTAGCCTTACTCCGGGCCCGCTGAATTCTGCCAGATCCAAGAGTTGAAGCACTTTTTCAGGGGATAGGCCTGGAGCAATTTGATCGCCTATGCGCTCAATTGCCTCGAGGTCTAGCGTGTTCGCATCCCCGCCATCGATGAAGGCACGGTCATATTCCCGTGACAATCGCTCCTGGCGTTCAAAGGAGATGCGCTCACTGGGTACAGGAATGGATTCTCGGTCGCGACGCTGCAAGCAACGACCATCGCTAGTAAGATAGACGTATTCGGTTCCCTTTTCCACCGAGAAGTAGAGAATCTTTTTGCCGTCTAGTGCAACTACAGCCGTACGTGGTGTTGGTAACGGTGTATCTAGGTGCACGTACGTCTGCCAGGCCGAAAAGAGATTACCGATTACTTCATCATCGTGTGGAACTCCAGTTATAATGCCGCTGTCCTCAACTCCAACTAGCAGTTCACCACCGTCCGCGTTCGCAAATGCAACAAGCGCTTCGCCGATGTCCTTTCGAATGCTCTTTGGGTCGCGAGGTCTTTTGGATCCCGGAGTTCCGGCCACTGCACTTTTGAATTCGCGGAAGTGACTCTCACCCAACTGCAGTGTCGCGCGGACGCGTTCTGAGAGGGTCAGCGGATCGTCGCTAGCCATACGATCAGTCTACGACGATTGGTGGGAAAATGAACCCCGTCGGTCGACGGGACCAGGAAGGTGCAGGTAAGTGCTGCTCTGGAAGTCTCACTTCACCGGTTACATTTAGAGGACGCATGGCAGCAGCAGACTTCGACGGCGCGACGAGCGGAGATGTGTTCCGGGACTCGGCGGAGCACTCATGCGAGTGGTCCGTCGCTCCTCCGACAGTACCAAAATGAGCATTTTGTGAGCTTCGTCCTACCCCTAGCCGGACCCTGAAGCCTCTCGACCTGATCGGCGACATACATGCAGAGAGCTGGGCCATAGGCTATGCGCCACATCGCGACCCCAGGATCTGGACTTAGCTCATTGCACGCACCCTCACATCGGCAGAAGAGGACGACGTCACGGTCTCGGGCCTGAGCGCGTCCGGGCACGAGGCAAGCACGAGCCATGATGTCAACTCTTCGTCATGCTCACGAGAGTGTCGCTGACCCTCGCAGGATTTCGGTCCCCAGCATGCTCATCTTCAATGACTCTCGTGGTCGTACCGAATGACGGGTAACACGGCTGCCCAGCTTGAGGAGCTACAGCAACTGATCAACGTGCGCTGACTCCGCATCCGCCACACACGCACACAGAGGTGGTCGGGCCTCCCACAAGCCGGGCTGAGAACTCGGCGTGTAGGAGGCCCTTCCACGTCTTACGGAAGCTTCGGCCACTGGTCGGGATGCGCCACGAACGTCCCTCGCTGCGGCACCGTGAACACCCACCCGTCCTCACGCAGCATGGCAACCGCCCGCCGGACCGTGGCCTTGGACGCCCCCTTGTCCAACACCAGGACGTTCTCACTCGGAATCGGATCCTCCGGACCTATCTTGCCCGCGCGGATCTCGGCCACCAGCTCGTTGACGATCACCTGGAACATCGGCAGCAGGGAATCCGGACGCGGTGTCCCCTTCGGGCCGACGAACGTGCCCGCCCCGCTCAGGGTGTGCGCCAGCCCGCGATCACGTAACTCCCGATGGACATTCCGGGCGGTCATCTGCGCGATCCCGAACTCGCGCCGCAAGTCCTTCTCGCTCGGGACCATCTCACCCGCGCCGAGCTCCCCACGGGCGATCTGGTCGGCGATGATCACGGCGATCTGCCGGTACATCGGTACCGGGCCGTCCCGCCGAATCCGATTCGCCCCGCCCAACCCGTCGCCGCTGTCCGCCGCCTCCTCACCCTCACCCCGCAGCGGCGTCCCCTCCGATCCGACGAACCTGCTCGCCCCGCCCACGGTATAGACCAGCCCGCGATCATGTAACTCCTGGCGGGCCTTCCGGGCGCTCATGTGCGATACCCCGAACTCGCGGCGCAGCTCGATCTGACTCGGCGCCATCGCGCCGGGCTTGATCTCCCCATCCGCGATCTCCTCCGCGAGGATGTCGGCGATCTGCCGGTAGACCGGTTCCGGGCCGCCACGGTGGATCCTGGCCGCCCGCCCCTCACCCCGGCTTGGCCACTTGCTCGCCGGGGAGACCACGAAGGTTCTCGGCCCCAGCGCCACCGCCCACCGCCACGAGCACAAAACCTGCACCGCCCGCCGCGCATGTTCCCGGTTCGGCTCGGCGAACGCGAGCATCAACTCGGCCTGAGACGGGATACGCGCCCCCTCCGCTAACTCCCCCGACCGGATCCGGGCAATGACCTCATCCGCCATCACCCGCCACACCTCCCGCTCCTCCGGACCCGAAGACCCGAGCACCCGCAGCCCGGACACCACAGGCAGCCCCGGCCGCGCGGCAACCACATCCCGGCGCGGTCGCCCGCGTCCGCGTAACTCGACCCCCGCCGCCAGCAGCAGCGCCCGAACCCGATGCGCGGGCATCCCGAACTCCACCCCCAGCGCATCCAAACCCCACCCCGCCCGATACAAGCCCGCCAGCTCCTCCCCGCTCACCTCCGCCCTTTCGCCCGGCGTCTCCACCGACTCCACCGACTTCGGTTCCACCGGTGCCATGGGCCTGCGGACACGATGGCCAGGAGGCCGGATCCGCACACCCGCCTCCACCAGCCGCCTGCGGATGGTCTTGTTATCCATCCGCACCGACGCGGCGATCGCGGCGATGCTCTCCCCGCCCCGATACCGCGACACCAGATCGCTGGTCGTGATCCCCTGTCCAGGCCGATACGACCGAGGCCGGAATGGCTCACCCCAGGCTTTCAACCGCTCATACACCGCAGAAACCGACATCCCCGTATCGGCCGCGACCTGCGCCAGCGTGGCACCCGCCCGATACTTGCGCACCAATACCTCCGTACCGATCTGGTGCATCACCGGCCACCCCCAGCGCTTCTCATCGGCGCTCCCGTGCCGGGATCAGGCTCACCGTCCCCGACTCTCAACCCCAGCAGACCCGCCGCCGTCAAAGCACGGGGACCCGCGCCGCGCCCGGCCGTGGCCTCCTCCCACGCCTTCAGCGCGGGCCACCGCTCTGGCCGCGCCGCGAAACGCGGCCGTCCCGCCACCGTGTACACCCACCCCGCCCAGCACAGCATGCCGACCGCGCGCCGTGCGGTCTCCACCGAGACGCCGTAACGCGCCATGAGCGCCTGCCGAGTCGGGATAGGCCGATCAGGCGCAATCCGGCCGTCTCGGATCTGATCGGCGATCTCCCGGGCGATCCTCAAATACATAGGCAGCGCGTCCGAACCGGTCGCAGCGCTCTTCAGCCCGACGATCGTTCCCGCGCCGCCGATGGTGTGAGCCAGCCCGCGTTCGCGCAACTCCCGATGTGCCGACCGTGCGGTCTCTCGCGCCACGCCGAACACACCACTGAGTTCGTCTTCGCTGGGGATCCTCTCTCCGGGAGCCAGATCTTCGTTCTTGATCATCGCGGACAGGATGTCCGCGATCTGCCGGTACAACGGGATCGGGCCTGTCCGATCCAGCGCATCAGGCGTCAGGCCAGCGCACCTGCCCTCAGCCACCACGGGGCGACCGCCGACGATGCGAATGAGCCCTTGTCTTTTCAGCTCGTGCTGCACGATGTCGGCGATACCTCTGCTGATCCCATACGTGCGCATCAGCTCCCACAAGCGTGGAAACCGCGTGCCAGGGGCCAGCTCACCACCACGGATCTTGGCGGCAAGGATCCCGGCCACCTCTCGGCATCGAGACGCAGCGATAGATTCAGGGACGGACTGGGGAACGGATTCGGCCGAGCCATGCTCGCTGGTCATACGGCCACCTCAAACCACACCGTCCGGCCCGAGCCGTCCTCTTCCCAGTCCCAGCCACGCGCGATCTGCTCCACCAGCCGCAACCCCCGCCCCCCGGTGGCCAGCAACCCCTGGTCGTCCCGGACCCGTGGCTTGCTCGCCTCCGACCCTTGGTCGCAGACCTCCACCCGCACGATTCGGTCAGGGCAGCCGATGACCACCAACCCCACTCGTCCGCCCTCGCCGGATTCGCTGTGCGCGACGGCGTTGGTGACCAGCTCCGAGACCAGCAGCAGCACATCCGACGCCTCATCGACGCCCGCCCGCCCCAGCACCCCCCGCACAAAGACCCGCGCCCGCACCACCGACGCGGCTTCACCGGGCAGCTCAACCGCCCCCAACACCCCCAAGCCGCTCACCACGACACCGCCCGCAGGATCATCCCCACCGGATCCTCACCCTGCGCCCACACGGTGGAGGCACCCACGGTGTACTGCCGGCCCACGAGTTCCACCCGCAGTCGGTACCGCTGAAGCCATAACCCCTCCAGCGCAGATTCCGGCCCCGTCAACGGCCGCCAGTCCTCCTGACGGCCCTGCCGACGGCCTTTGCGTCTCCGCCCGCTCGCACTAGTCCTAAATTTCCTCACGATCGCACCTCGCTTGCGATCAAGGTCTGTCTGGTCGTCTGTCGCGCCAGGCGGACCGCCCTGTCCCGGGCTATAAGCCCTCTCGCCGTGCAATCGTTGACGTCACTTTTGGTATTCGGCAAGCCACGTACTGTGGGCGCGGTGTCCACGCCACCGCTACAAGCCGGCCCCATCGCGCCACGTTTGACCGATGGCAACCAGCCATCTCACTGACCCACGGCCCCGACACGACCAACACGTGTGGTCACGATGACCACACCATGACCACGATCACGACGAAGCCGATAAGCCCTGCCGTGGTGCAATGGGGGGAAGTCTTTGGGGTACTCGGCAAAGCCATTCGGTGCGGGTCATGGATTCCACAACTGACCGGCACCGTGACCACGATCACGAGGAAGACGATGACCAGAACATCGCTGCCCGTTCGGCCGAACGCCTTCCCCTCCCGGCTGCTCGGCTATGCGCTCCGCTGGTGGCGCGATGCCCGGGGTATGTCCCTGCGGGAGGTTGCCGAGGCCATCCGCATGGACCATTCCCACCTGGCCAAGCTGGAACGCGGGGAACGGCCGATACAGCCCTACATGGTCCCCGACCTGGACCGCCTCTACACCGCCGATGGTCAGCTGATGGCGTTCCACACCGCCATCACGCACCTGGACCAGATACGTGCCAGCACTCTCGGCATGGCTTCCCCCATTCACGGCAAGGATGAGGACATGGAACGTCGACGGCTTTTACAGCTTGCCGCCGCGACAGCCGGACTAGGGGCGCTCGGTGCTGCAGGCGAACCGGTACGCCAGCTACTTGACCTGTCCCTCGATCACGAATCCCGGAGCATCGAGGAATGGGAACTTGCCGTTGCCGCCCATCTATACGGACTACGCACACGACCAGCGGCCCAGGTACGAGACGATCTCGTCGTGGATCTGATGACCGCACAACGGCAGCTGGACAGGACGCCCATCCAGGACAAAGCCGAGATCCAACGGGTCATCGCTGCGCTTTCCACTCTCCACGCGAACACGCTGACTCGGCTGGGTGACCACGGAGCGGCCTTGCGCTGGTGGCGCACGGCACGCGTTGCAGCCCACGAGTCCGGGGATCTACAACTGGAACTGGGCATCTACGCCACGGAAACAGGCCACGCCAATTACGGTCAGCGCGACCCGCTGAGCACCCTGCATCTAATCCAAGGCGCGCAGCAGATCGCGGGAACCACACACTCATTAGGTTTGGCGCTGGTCACCTGCTCTGAAGCGAAAACACTCGCTCTGCTCGGAAGGCACGATGAGGCTTGCCGGGCGTTGAATCGCACTAGCGATCTACTGGAGGCCGAGCCACCGCCACCGAGCATCATGCCGAACTACTGGCAGGCTGGTCAGCTTCCGTTCGCGGAGAACCTGGTTCACACATACGCCGGGAATGAGGCCAAAGCGAGTGAGGCAAAAGATCGCTCGCTTGTGGTGTTGGGCGTTACCGGGGATCAGCAATACACCTCCATTCTTCAACTCCACGACGCCCTATGCACGGTGTTGAACGGCGGAACCGATCAAGGCATACAACGGGCCGGCACAGTGATTAATGCTCTTCCGGCTGTGCAACGCAGTAACATGATCATGGAGACAGGGCGGAAGTTACTCCGCGCGGTGCCTATCGATCGCCGGGACCGCCCGGCAGTCGGAGAGTTCCGCGAATTGCTGGCCTTGCCCCCGGCCACCAGCGCCTAAGAGCGTGTTAGGTACCCTGCCCAATAAGGCGACGGACCCAGGGTCGACCGGCGATTCGCGATGAGCACTGGCACCGAAGGAATGTCATCCGCGCGAAGACCCGAACTGGGCCTTTGTCATCGAAATATCTTCCAAGAACGCCCGGACCAAAGGTTGATTTCGCCAGCGCATCAATCCCTGGCCAAGCGCTTCATATTTCGGCAGCCAGATTGTGTACGCCGTTTCCCTCAGCGCTGTAAGACCCTGCAACGCGAGCCTTGCCGTTTCATTGACCGCACCCTGAACGAAGTATGCCGTTGCGATGGTTTCAAGGATGATCACAGATCGTTGCCTTCGCGACTGCGGCAATCGTGCCAGCAAAGTAAGCGCTAACTCCTGCGCCTCATCGACTTTGCCCACGCCGGCAAGCGTCGAAATTCGGAAAGTATCGAACCGTTCTTGATCCAGGAACCGAGTCCAAACGCGATCCTCTTCCGGATCGGCCATGCTATAAGCTTCCTCTGCCTTCGCCCAAGATCTCAGAGCTTGTGAGCGATCCCCCAACGCCACGCTTTCCTCAGCATGCCGTGCGGCAATCCATGAGAGGGTTCCTGGGGAAGCAGTGGGAGAAAGGATCTCCAGGGCACCGCTTAAGAGAGCTCGTGAACGCCCGTGGGCACCTTTCATCCCGGAGTTGTAACTTCGGTATCCGAGCACGCAGGCATGGATCTCAGGGTCGTTCGCCTCTTTCGCGGCCCTTTCTGCGGTTTGATAGAAGCTGCGAGCAGTTGTGATGTCTCCTTTATCGGCAGCAATCCAGCCCGCAAGTGTGCTACTTTCTCCTGCGACCACGATAAGACGGTGTCGCAATTCGTCACGCGGATCAGCCGCTGTACCACTCAGAAGGACACTGACCTCTCTGAGATGCGCAGCGATCCCCCCGAAGAGGATTGGGGCCGCGATCAATTGCTCAAGTCGATGAAACCCGAATGACCTGGCCTCGATCTCTCGGACTATCGACTCATCCATAGCATTCGGTCTGGCCAAGGCCGCTGCCAGCCTTTCGGCAATTTCGCTCTGTGCCATGACTGCGGAGGAACCAATTTTCCCCGCCAGTTGAAGCAACTCACGACGTCTCACACTCTCCCCGCCTCTTCCCACGACCTCCGCCAGCAACTGGAGTTCATATGTGTCGGTGGGTAGACCATTTCCTTGGACGGAAAGCGAGATCTTGCCCGGCTCACCAGCCGCAGCAAGTCCCAACGCCCGACGTAGGTTCGCGGGCATGTCCAAGCCGTTGGCCACAGATTCAAAAATAGACTTAGCCATCGGCACCCGCTTGCCGGTCTTGTACTCACTCAAGCGCCCCTGGGAGATACCCGTGAGACCAGCGATCTTGCCCTGAGTTACGCCGTACTTCATCAGGGTCCGAATGATCGCCCCGAGATCGCGCGTTCTGCACGCAGCTTCCATCTCTTGACCTGCAAAAATGCGCTCCAAGTTCTCTCTGAGGTCTTGCTGGTCCAAGGCCATGGCAGGCGTATCGTCCCCTAGGCATCAGCACTGCGAGAGCAGGTATAGGACCTCCAGTCCATCACACCGTGAGATATCACGAGCAGATACGAGTGCGATCAGTCAACTTACAACGAGGATCGCTTTGGTTCTGTCACTCTCGCACCGCCCATCACACCGATCAGCCCAGGTCACGAGCCGAAGAGCTCGCACAGGTGTAGGCCGCTTAGGGCGGACTGTCACCAGAGACATGCCTCCACCCCCTTACTGAGGTGGGAATCGGCTGAGCACTATCACCGGTAATAGACGAATCATTATTCGCTGTGATGTGGATCGGCAGGTCTCCCGATGGGGCGGGCGTTGTGCGCATCCACCTCATCTGCGATCCATCGCAAATAGGCGGAGTTGCCCGCGGTGATCGGGGTCGCGATCACCTCTGGTGTGTCGTAGCCATGATTGGTCTCGATGTATCCGATTAGCTCGGGGACTCGCCCAGCGACCGTCTTAATGAAGAGCTGCCATTCTGTGGACTCTTCCATGGCACCTTGCCACCAATAGAAGGAGCGTATGGGGCCTCCGATTTGCACGCATGCCGCTAGTCGCGCTTCTACGATTCCCTGCGCTAAGCGTGCTCCGGCCTCTTCGCTATCCACCGACGTCTGAACCTGCACGTACTCAACCATGGCTCCACCTCTTCGCTCTGCTCGTGATCTCACCCTGCGATAAATGAATCTCGCGCTGGAATAAAACGATCACACCGTCAGATCTCACTCGGCAATGGGTTACACCGATCTCCCAAACCTACTGTCGCTGCCATAGGAATCAAGCGAACTCAGGGAGGAGAACGGTAATGGACATCTTCACACTCATCGTGTTGGGGGCGGTGTTCCTGGCGGGTGCCGCGCTGGGAGTTTTCCTCCTCCTGTTCGTCGGCATCCGACTCGGCGATCACCCGTCTCGCACCCCCCAAAGCAGCGCCCTTGGGGCCGTGACTCGTCGCGCTGTGGGCCTATACCAGCGCAACCCCATTCCCACAACCAACGATCCCGATTCGACCATGCGAGGAGGTGAAGTCTGATGCGCGCTCTATCCCTGCCGTCCTTCGGTCGCCGGTGCCTGTGCGGCGCGGCCTTGCGGTCCTCCAACGCCAAGTGCCACAAGTGCCGTGCCCGTGCCCGCTGGTACCGCCGCAAGGCCCACCACGACGGCATCTAGCCCCAGCTCATCCGCACCCGCCCCGAGGAAGGAGGTGATGACCTGTGGAGATCTCCATTCCCATCGTGCTGATCTTGGGCGCTGTCGTGTTCCTCGCATGGCGCTACCTGCGCCTGAGCCTCTGGCAAGCGCTGGCGTGCATGCTGTTCGGCTTCCTGCTGGCCGCAACCGCCGCCGCCCCCGCCATCCGGACCGCCGTCAACGCCGCGCTGCGGTGGCTGACCAACCTGTGACCAGCCACGAGTGCCGCAGGGCTCGTGATCGTCTCGACCCAAAGGAGTGATGCCTATGACCGACCTTCCCCCGCCCGACATCGACCTTCAGGAGATCACCACCAGACACCACATCGCCCGACACCTGCTTACCGCCCTGTCCGCCTCGACCCTGACCCTCGCCGACCTGTGGAACAGCATCCACGCGGCGTTGGACGACATCCCCGCCCTGTGCGCGGAGATCCTCCGCATGCGCGACGACATGACCGCCCTCTACCACAGTCGCGCCGACCTGCTCGCAGCCGCACGCGCCACCCTGTCCGCCGACCACGCCGGCGAAGCAGACCCGCTGTACTACCTGCGGGACGAACTCACCCAGCACACCCCACCGCCCAGCGACGATCAGGGGAACGCGTGGTGAGGCGCTCCACCTCCCGGCATCGCATCCGCCGCAACGCCCGGCAAGTCCGCCGCTACGGAGCCGAACCCATCGTGCTCCTGTCCGATGACCTCGACCTGGCGCCCCTGGTCATCACCGCCATCGCACGCGCGCTGTGGCGGTACCGCTCCGAACTCGCGCCCTTCCTCACCACCGCCTCGATGGTCGGTACGGCCGTGCTGCTGCACGACTCCGCCGCCGACCACTGGCCTGCCGTTCTGTCTGTGACCGCCGCCGCGGTAGGGGCGGTGGTGGTCTTACGACGGTGGCTGGACCTGCGCCTGATCGAAGCGGTCTACGCCGCTGCCGTGCTGGCACTCGTCGGTGGATGGACGAGCGCGGCCACCGTCATCGGCCCGTTCACGCCACCTCTGCCCATGGCGTTGGCCGTCGGGGGCGTGGTGGCTGCCGTCCCGTGGTGGGCGCACCGTCGCAGGCGTGCCCGGGTGCGCGTGGAACGCAAACTCGCAGCCTGGCCCGACATCGCACACGCGGTCGGCCTGGCCGGTTCACGCGTGCAATCGGCGCTGGTGGACCTGTGGGGGTACCGCGTCCGCGTGGCGCTGGCGCGTGGCCAGACCGTAGAAGACGCGGTGGCGAAGATCCCTGCTCTGGAATCGGCGCTCGGGGCGCGCAGGGGTGCGGCGCGGATCCAGCCGGTTCCCGAACGGGCCGACCGCATGGAACTGCGGGTGATCGAAACCGACCCGCACGCCGACGCCATCGGCTGGACCGGACCCTCGATCACCTCCATCACCGAACCGGTCACGCTGGGCCTGTTCGAGGACGCCACCCCGGTACGCGTCTCCCTGCTGCGCCGTCACGCCCTGGTGGGCGGGGTGGCCGGCGCCGGGAAGAGCGGAGCCATCAACGTCATCCTGGGCGAACTCACCGCATGCCCAGACGTGATCATCTGGGGTATCGATCTCAAACGCGGCATGGAGTTGCTCCCGTGGGCGTCCTGCCTCGACCGGCTGGCCACCACCCCGCAGGAAGCCGAAAGTCTGCTCAGGGACGCGATAGCGATTCTGGAGGCCCGCGCCGATGCCCTGGCCGGCGACGGCCTGCGGGTGTGGGAACCGAACCCGGACGCGCCTGCGCTGATCATCCTCATCGACGAGTACGCCGAACTCGTCGATGAGGCGCCGGAAGCCGTCCGGCATGCCGATTCCATCGCCCGACGCGGTCGCGCGGTGGCGGTGACCCTGGTCGCCGCAACCCAACGGCCCAGTCAGAAGGCGATGGGGCACGGCGCGGTCCGTTCACAGATGGATGTGCGGCTGTCCTTCCGCGTCCGGGAACAACGCGACGTGGACTTGATCCTGGGACAGGGGATGCTCAAGAGCGGATGGCACTCCCACACCCTCAACGCGCCCGGCAAGTTTCTGCTCAGCGCACCCGAGCATGACATCCCGCGCCGCGCTCGGACCTACCTCATCGACGACCACCAAGTGCAGCGCACCGCCAGCACGCACGCGCCGCACCGTCCCCTGCTGGACTCCATCTCAGCCAGCGCACTGCATGCAGTCAAAACGCACGGGCACGGCCACGAGCACAGTTCAGAAGCCGACCTGCAGCAGGCCCGGGAACCGGACCGGAACGGCCGTCACAGCGCCGTGCAGGACGCTGAGACCGCGCTGTGGGAAGCGCTGTGGTGTGCTCCCTCAGAAGGCATCTCGATCGACGAGCTTCTGCGCGTCACCGCCATGAGCCGACCCTGGCTCTACAAGCGGCTGAAAGAGCATTCCGATGCCGGGCGTATCAGCCAGGTCTCGCGCGGACGGTGGCGCGGCTACCCGACCGTGAACTAACCCAGCGTGATTGTCTTCGTCTCCCACTTGTCTCCGTCTACGCGCGCGCCTGCACGTAGGCGGGACGCGGAGACGGAGACAAAGACGAAGACAATCACGCAGCGTGAGTATCGACGAAATTGGTGGGCGCTCTGTCCAGGGGAGGAAAAGGAGGTGGTGTCCTCATGCAGGCATACACCGTCGAGCAGATAGCAGAGATCCTCAACATCGGCCGCGACAAGGTATACGCGCTGCTCCGTACGGGGCAGCTCAACAGCATCAAGATCGGCAAGCTTCGCCGGATCACTGATCAGCATCTCGCCGATTTCGTCGCTTCCCTCGAAGCGAAGGGGTCTTGACAGTCGTGTATAGCAAAGCATTACATAGCTATACAAGCTGGCGACGCGCCCTCCACTCACCAGAGGGAAGGTCCCCGGCTTCTCGCCTTGAGAACTTCAACGACGCGACGCGCCAACTGTGCAGGGTGTCGAGTTCATTGGAAGGATGCGCTCCATGACGAGCGACAAGACCGCCATGCTCCCTCCTGTACGCGTGGAGGCTGCTCTCAAGGAGCGCCTAGGCCGCTACGCGGAATCGCAGGAGCGCGCCGTGTCCTGGGTGATCAGGAAGGCGATCGAGGAATATCTCAACCGCCACGAGGAGGGATCACTTGGCAAAGATCATGATCGGCAAACATGAAGGGACCATCTACCCCGAGGGAGACGGCTTCACCGGAGCCATCTCCCTGGGGTTCGGTCCCGACGGCAGACGCATCCGGATCAAGCGCAAGGCCAAGACCATAACCAAGGTCAAAGACAAGCTCATCGAGGCCGTCAAGGACCTGGAATCCGGCGTCAAGAACCCGGAGAACTACACGGTCGCGGACGCGGTCAAAGACTGGCTGTCCAAAGGACTCAAAGAACACGACGCGAAAACCATCACGACGCTCGCCATCCTCGCCCACAAGCACGTCATCCCGCTGATTGGGAAGGTGAAGCTCAAGCGGCTTCGTGCCGACGTCGTGGACGATTGGCTTGATGGGCTGACCGAGGAACTGTCCACGTCGACCCTGCAAAGGATCCACTCCATCCTCAAGCGCGCCATCCGGCACGCTCAGGCCCGCGACATGGTGCTCAGAAACGTCGCTGAACTGGTCACCACCCCCAAGGGTACGGACGGACGCCCGAGCAAGGCACTCACCTTCGCTCAGGCAACCGCCGTCATGAATGCGGCGGAAAGGTCATCGCTGCACGCGTACGTGGTGCTCAGCGTCATGACGGGCGTCCGTACGGAGGAAGCTCGCGCGCTGCGCTGGGATCACGTCGTGGCCTGGGTCGAGGAAGCCCAAGTGTGGCGACCGGTGGCCGAAGCGGGGTTCGATCACAAGAAGTTCGCGATCTACGTGTGGCGTTCGGTGCGGGTCGGCGGTGACACCAAGACCAAGAAGTCACGCCGGACGCTGGAGATCCCCACGCTGGCCGCCGACGCGTTACGCCGTCACCACACCCGCCAGGCCAAGCGGCGTCTCAAGGCGGGCAAGGTGTGGCAGGACCACAACATGGTCTTCGCCACCCGAGTGGGCACGCCGATGGACGCCGCGAACGTGCGGCGCTCCTTCCAGCGGATCACTACGAACGCGGGGATCGGGACGGGCTGGACTCCCCGGGAGCTCCGGCACTCGTTCGTGTCGATCATGAGTGACCACGGCGTGTCCATCGAGACCATCGCCGATCTCGTCGGGCACGCGGGCACCCGCGTTACCGAAGCGGTCTACCGGTTGCAGCTCAGACCGGAGATCACCAAGGGTGCCGAGACCATGAACATCATCTTTAGCGACAACCCTCAGCAAAAATCCGCCTGAGGTGGCTCCCCGTTTGGCTCCCAAAGATCAACTAAAGATCGAAAAGGGTCCCGGAGAAACTCCGGAACCCTGGCTCACCTGCTGAAACATGGTGGACGATACTGGGATTGAACCAGTGACCTCTTCCGTGTCAGGGAAGCGCTCTCCCGCTGAGCTAATCGTCCGGGAACTGCGAGCGGAAGACGGGATTCGAACCCGCGACCCTCACCTTGGCAAGGTGATGCTCTACCACTGAGCCACTTCCGCGTGGTCGTTGAAGGGGTGGACCCTCAGCGACGCTGGTCTTAACTTTAGCGGACTTCACGGGGTTTCCGTGACGACCTTGGAGGTGGAGACGGGATTTGAACCCGTGTACGCGGCTTTGCAGGCCGCTGCCTCGCCTCTCGGCCACTCCACCGAGCGGAAGACGGGATTCGAACCCGCGACCCTCACCTTGGCAAGGTGATGCTCTACCACTGAGCCACTTCCGCGAGCATCCGGGCTGAACCCGGGCTACGGAGAAACCTTAGCGCGTTCTGGCCGCACTCGTGCGCACCGGCGGGGGCAGCGCCCGTTTCGGCGTGCGCTACTAGGCGGCGCGCAGGCAGGTGCCGACGAAGTAGCGGGTGACGCGACGGATGGGGTGGATGGCCAGGAGGGTGGCCAGGGTGAGGACGGTGGGGATCAGGAGGAGTGTCGTGGGCAGGGCGATGGGTGGGGCGTACCAGAGGGGGGTGATGTCGGTGACCACCCGCCACAGGATGCGGCCCAGCGCCAGGCCGAGGGGGAGTCCGAAGAGGAGACCGATGGTCGCGACCGTGGTCGCCTGGGTGAAGATCGTTTGGCGGCATTGGCGTGGGGGTGAGGCCGAGGGCGCGCATGGTGGCGATGGCGTGGCGGCGGCGGTGGATGCCGATAGCCAGGGTGTGGGCGTTGACGCCCAGGGCGAGGAGGGCCAGGAAGGAGCCGAAGGCCAGTGGCAGGATCAGGATGTTGCTGATCTGGGTGTGCTGGAGCGGTAGCAGTGGCGGTTCGAACTGGGTGGTGAGGCGCTGGGTGACGGCGCCGGGGTCGGCTCCGGGGCGGAGGGCCAGCAGGATCTGGTGGAACTTGAAGAAATCGTCGGAGAAGAGCCGCTGGTAGCCAGCGCTGGTGCCCCAGCCCCCTTCGGCGTAACCGTTGCCCCGGCTCCCCGGTTCCAGCGCGAACCGCGCACCAAGCCCGACCGGCACCGGCAACCCGAGCCGATCCATCGCCGAGTCGGCGCGCCTGGCCCCCGCCCCGGCCGCCATCACCGTGCCCGAGCCCACGGCCACCAGCAGTCCCAGTAGCACCAGGGCTCGTATCCGGCCGCGCAGGTCCAGCCGCAGCCATGTCCACACCGGAGCCAGCGTCGGGGTCACTCCGCCATTGAGCCGGACGGCGACCGCGCCGCCTAGAGGGCTACCCCTCAGGTTCGCAGCGCGTGGTGCGCGCCCGCGAGGATCGCGCCGTACTGCAGGGCGACCAGGTGTTTGATCGGGATCGTCTGGTCGGAGGTCTGGGACTCCGCGTCCGCGCACCACTTCTCGTACGTCTCCGACAGCGTGCGCGCGTGGTGCCGGATCGCGGGGGTCGCGTTGCCGATGGCGATCTCGCCGTCCAGCGCGCGGAGCAGGATGCCGCCGAACCTGAGCCGGTAGCTGTGCACCAGGTCACGGCAGGAGGAGCGTTCCGCGGCGGTGGCGGGGCGGTCGGAGAGCGGGTCGGCGGCGCGCTGCTCGTCGGTGGTGGCGACGCCCGCGAGCATCGGGATGAAGAAGCGGCTGGCCCGGATGAAGGGGGATTTGGTGGCCAGATCGGCGGAGACTCCGGCGAGGGTCTCGTCCAGGACGGTGACCGTGTCGCGCAGGTCGGCGGCCTGGGCGCGGATCAGGTCGGCGTAGACGATGTCGGTCGGCGAGGTGTCGCCCGCGGCGGGGTCCATCCAGTACGGAAGCTCCGCGGTCAGGCAGAGCGTGCCGTACCGGGAGGCGTAGGTGTCGCTGGCCGAGCCGGTGATCAACTCGGTGGGGTCCTGGCCGAGGGCCTCGGCGTAGTCGTACGTGCGCTCCATCTGGGGGGTGAGGAAGATCGCGGGGGCGAGCTGGGCGATGGCGGGGTGTTCGGGTTCGCCGACGTGGAGGGGCAGGCCGTACCGGCCGGGAAGTTCGGTGAGGATCTCCTGCAGCTCGGGCTCGGGCCGGGAGAGGTAGTAGAAGACGCCGCCGAGCTCGCCGTTGTGCAGGGTGGTCATGAACGCGGGGCGGGTGGCGTCGATCAAGCGCATCAGCGCCAGCGTTTCCGGCATGACCCGGTCGAAGTAGGAGCGTTTGTAGGCGAAGGGGAAGGTCCATTCGACCTGTTCGTCGCCGGCGGGGCGGTAGAAGTGGCGGCCGTAGTGCGCTTTGGTGAAGGGGCCGGCGAACCAGCCCTCGTTGAGGCGGGTGCCGTCGGGGTCCAGGCAGCCGACGATGTGCCAGGTCGCGGAGCTGCGCAGGGCGGGTTCCGCGCAGAGCCGGGCGGCCAGATGCACGACGGTGAGGCCGCCGATCGGCTCGTTCGGGTGCGGGCCCGCGGCCACGACCACGTCGCGGGGGCCGTCGCCGACGGTCAGGCAGAGTATGGGATCCCCGAGCCGGGAGGTGCCCACCCGCCGGATCACGGCGGAGTCAGGATGGGCGGCGGCCAGGCGGGTGAGGCCGTCGTGGACCTCATCCACGGTGGCGAAACGATCGTAATCGGGGACGGAGTCGAGTTCGCGGGACAACACGGGATCGAGCACCCACCTAGTCTGCCGATCTGGCCCGATCTGTCACATCGTGAGGGGTTCCAAGCCGGACCCCACAGACTTGTCGTGATGCGTTAATGGATGCCCATAAATCCGGATAAATCCTATTGAGGCGTGACCGTGTGGAGTCGGCTGGCCACCCATCTGGTACGCCCCTGGATTCACGGCAATCCGACTGAACCCCTCCCGACCCGTCAACTGACCCCGACTGACGCATCTCGGTATAGTTTCGGAGTGATCCTGCCCGATTTCGGGCAGGATTCTTGGAAAACGAAGCCCGCTCTCCGTAAGGTCCTGTCCTGTGCCGCATGATGACCTGATCGCGCACCTCACCCGGACCACCCCGCTCGGTCCGGGCGAAGCCGCGCGGGTGGTCGCCGACGTGCTGGCGTACTTCGGCGAGCCCGTCGAGGAGTACGTCCGCCGCCGGCACGCCGAACTCAGGTCGCGCGGCCTGGCGAACGACGAGATCTTTCGCCGGATCGCCGCCGAGCTGCCGGCCCGGCGGGTCACGGCGCCGGAGCTGTCCCCGCGACAGCTCCGCCGAATTATCTACGGAGGGTGACATGTGCGGAATCGTGGCCTATGTAGGACCAAAGGACGCTGCTCCGATCCTGCTCGAAGGGCTGCAGCGGCTTGAATACCGGGGGTACGACTCCGCGGGCGTCGCGGTCGTCGCGGCGAAAGCGCTCAAGATACGCAAGGTAAAAGGCCGGGTCGCGGACCTCGCCGCCGCGGTCCCGGCCAGATTCAAGGGCACCCTCGGCATCGGCCACACCCGCTGGGCCACCCACGGCGTGCCCAGCGACATCAACGCCCACCCGCACCCGTCCTCCGACGAGCGCATCGCCATCGTGCACAACGGGATCATCGAGAACGCCGACGCGCTCCGCCAGCGCCTGGAGGCCGACGGCGTCACCTTCGTCAGTGAGACCGACTCCGAGGTGCTGTCCCATCTGATCGCTCGTACGGCCAAGGAGACCGAAAGCCTCGAAGAGGCGGTGCGGCGGGCGCTGAAACTCGTCGTCGGCACGTACGGCATCGCGGTGATCGACGCCGAGCGGCCCGGCGAGGTCGTGGTGGCCCGCAACGGCAGCCCGATCGTGCTCGGCATCGGCGAGAAGGAGATGTTCGCCGCCTCCGACGTGGCCGCGCTGGTCAGGTACACCCGTCAGGTCGTGCATCTGGAGGACGGCGAGCTCGCGGTCCTGCGCGCCGACGGTTTCTCCACCTTCACCAGCGACGCCAGGGAAACCGCGAAGGAGCCGTTCACGGTCGACTGGGACACCGGCCACTACGACACCGGCGGCTACGAGCACTACCTGCTCAAGGAGATCTCCGAGCAGCCCGACACGGTCGGGCGCACCCTCCGCGGCCGGATCGACGACCGATTCCACATCGCGCACCTGGGCGGCCTCAACATGGACGCCCGCGAATCCCGCTCATTCCGCCGCGTGAAAATCATCGGTTGCGGTTCCGCCTATTACTCGGGGCAGATCGGCGCGCAACTCATCGAGGAACTCGCCCGGATTCCCGCCGACGCCGAACCTGCGTCGGAATTCCGGTATCGCAGCCCGGTCGTCGAGGCCGACACGCTGTACATCGCGATCAGCCAGTCGGGGGAGACCTATGACACGCTCGCGGCCGTGCAGGAATTGAAGCGCAAGGGCGGGCGTGTTCTCGGCATCGTGAACACGGTCGGCAGCGCGATCGCCCGGGAATGCGACGGCGGTGTTTACCTGCACGCGGGCCCGGAGGTATCGGTCGCCTCCACGAAGGCGTTCACCTCGACCTCGGCGGCGTTCGCCCTGCTCGCGCTGCACCTGGGCCGGGTCAGGGACCTGTCGCCCGCCGACGGGCGCCGGATCTGCGACGGCCTGCGCCGCCTGCCCGAGCAGATCAAGGAAATGCTCACCCAGGAGGAGCACATCCGCGAACTCGCCATGCGCTACGCGAAGGACGCGGCGGGAATGATGTTCGTCGGCCGGGTGCGCGGTTATCCCGTCGCCCGCGAAGGCGCCCAGAAACTCAAGGAAATCTCCTACGTGCACGCCGAGGCGTATCCCGCGAGCGAACTCAAGCACGGGCCGCTCGCGCTCATCGGCCCGGAAATGCCCACCGTCGCGATCGTCCCCGACGACGAACTCCTGGACAAGAATCTCACCACGCTGGGCGAGATCCGCGCCCGCAGCGGCCGCATACTCATGGTCGGCCACCGGACCGCCGACCAGGCCGACGACTGCATCGTGGTCCCCAAGAACGAGACCGAACTCGACCCGATTCTCCTGACCATCCCGCTGCAGCTCTTCGCCTACCACGCCGCCGTCGCCCTCGGCCGCGACGTCGACAAGCCCCGCAACCTCGCGAAGAGCGTCACCGTCGAATAAGCATCTTTGCGGTCCGGTACGGCACTCGCCGTACCGGACTTTCAGCTGCGGACAGCGGTGAGAGCGTTTTCCAGCGTGGAGTAGATGGTCATCCCGCCCATGCGGCCGGTGATTCCGAGCAGGTAGAACGAGCGCTCGATGCGGGGGGAGAGCCCGCACACCGCGACCCGGTCGCCCATGCCGAGCCGCCGGTAGACGTCGAGGATCACGCGTACGCCGCTGCTGTCCATGAGGCGCAGCTCTGAGAGGTCGAACAGCAGCCGCGCCGGGTCCTGTTCCACGGTCTCCTCGACGTGCTTCCTGAACTCGGCTTCAACCGCGATGTCGAGTTCTCCCCAGACCTTGACCACCGTGAAGGGAGGATGATCTTCGATGGACACGCGGAAGTATTGCATCTGACTCACCCCCGTGAGTACCCCCATAGAGCAGCCTACGCGACGGGGCTGGCGGCTATTTTGGCTGATGTCTGGGTTATGTGGAGGCCTGGACGCGGCTGGAGGTGCGATGACGCCGGATGAAGCGCGGGCCCGGTTCCGGGGTGGTCTGCGGGTGCCGACCGCCGGGTTGTGTCCTGGGTGGACGCAGGCCAACCTCCTTGTGGTGCCGCGGGCGTATGCGTACGACCTGCTGCTGTTCGCGCAGCGTAACCCGCGCGCCTGCCCGGTTCTGGACGTGGGGGACGAGGGCGCCGTCCAGACGTCGATCTTCCGTGGTGACCTGCGTACGGATCTGCCGGGGTATGTCGTGTACGAGAACGGGGTGCCGGTGGCGGAGCTGTCCGATGTCACCGCGTTCTGGCGGGCCGACCTGGTGCCGTTCCTGTTCGGCTGCAGCTTC
Organism: Acrocarpospora pleiomorpha; assembly: GCF_009687885.1. Lineage (GTDB taxonomy): Bacteria > Actinomycetota > Actinomycetes > Streptosporangiales > Streptosporangiaceae > Acrocarpospora > Acrocarpospora pleiomorpha. The sequence goes on along the minus strand of NZ_BLAF01000037.1, from coordinate 59,129 downwards.
ACGTTCGAGGACGCGCTGGTGCGGGCGGGCGTTCCCGTCCGGCATCTGGAGGCGGGGTCGAACGTGCCGATGTACCGGACCGGAATTCCGTGCCGCCCGGCGGGAGCGCTGTCGGGGCCGCTGGTGGTGTCGATGCGGCCGGTCCCGGCGTCGCTGGTCGCCATGGCCGTACGGGTGACGTCGCGGTATCCGGCGGTGCACGGCGCGCCCATCCACGTCGGCGAGTCGGAGGAACTGGGCATTCGCGACCTGAAGGCGCCCGACTTCGGGGATCCCGTGGAGATACGCCCGGGTGAGGTGCCGGTGTTCTGGGCGTGCGGCGTGACGACGCAGGCGGCGGCGATGGCCAGCGGCGTCAGGTTCGCGATCGGGCACGCGCCGGGCCACATGGCGATCACGGACGCCCGCGACAGCGACTACATCGTGCCGTGATCACGGGGAACAGCGCGAATTAAAAGGAAACCTTCCTATTGACAACGCCTATGACGGCAGTGTTACATCCTCTTAATTTAAGCACTAAAGCACCCCACGGTCCGTGCCCGGATGGACCAAACCGGAGGTCTCCATGCGCAAACCCCGGCTCCTCCTCACGGCCGCGGCCATGCTTGTCACCCTGGCCAGCGGCCTGGTCGCCCTCACCCCGGCCGAGGCCGCCATCGGCCCGGTCACCTGGTCCGACGAGTTCAACGGCGCCGCCGGCACCTCCGTCGACGGCTCCAAGTGGAAATTCGACATCGGTGGCGGCGGCTGGGGCAACAACGAGCTGCAGTACTACACCAACTCCACCCGCAACGTGTCCCACGACGGGCAGGGCCACCTGGCCATCACCGCCCGCCGGGAGAACCCGTCCAACCTCCAGTGCCACTACGGAACCTGCCAGTACACCTCCGGCCGCATCCTGACCGCCGACCGGTTCAGCCAGGCGTACGGCCGGTTCGAGGCCAGCATCAAGATCCCCCGAGGCCAGGGCATCTGGCCGGCGTTCTGGACGCTCGGCGGCAACAACTGGCCCAACACCGGCGAGATCGACATCATGGAGAACGTCGGCAGCGCGCCCAACACCGTCCACGGCACCGTGCACGGCCCCGGCTACTCCGGCGGCAGCGGAGTCGGCGGCAGCCGCACGATCGGCGCGCCGCTCGCCGACGCCTTCCACAGCTACCGGATCGACTGGTCTCCCAACCTCATCATCTGGTACCTGGACGGCTCGGAGTACTTCCGCGTCACGCCCGCCGGCATCCGCGGCAACCAGTGGGTCTTCGACCACGCGTTCTTCATGATCCTGAACGTGGCGGTCGGCGGCAACTGGCCGGGCAGCCCGAACGCCAGCACCACGTTCCCGCAGACGATGCTGATCGACTACGTCCGCGTCTCCGGCTGGACCAGCGACCCCGGCACCGGCAACGCGCTGAAGTCGAACCTGAACGGCCGCTGCATCGACATTCCCAGCGCCAACCCCGTCGACGCCGCCCGGCTGCAGATGTGGGACTGCAACGGCACCGTCGCCCAGCAATGGTCCATCAACGGCGACGGCACGATCCGCGCGATGGGCAAGTGCATGGACGCCGCGGCCGCCGGAACCGCCAACGGCACCCCGATCCAGCTCTACACCTGCAATGGCACCTCCGCCCAGCGCTTCACCCTCACCGCCGCCGGTGACCTGATCAACCCGGCCTCCAACCGGTGCGTGGACATCGTCGAGGTCAACCCCGCCGCCGGCGCACGCCTGCAACTCTGGGACTGCGCCGGCACCGCCAACCAGAGGTGGACCCGCGCCTGATCCCACCGAGAAAGGCCGTCAGCACCCGCTGACGGCCTTTTCCGGTTCACGCAGCTGTAACTTTCAGCCTTGTACGCGGTGTTCCAGCAGGTGGACACGGAATCCGGCGAACGGTCCTTAGGCGACTGGCCTGCCCCGATCTAGCGTCTCTGGGAGCGCTCCCAACGCCCCCCCAGGAGGACCCGTGAAACGCTTGAAAGGCATAGGTCTGGCCGTCGTCCTGCTCCTCGGGACGGTCGTCGGCGTCGCGACGCCCGCGAACGCGGCCCCGGTGATCTGTGAGACGTTCGGTTCGACCAGCATCCAGTCCGGCCGGTTCATCGTCATGAACAATGTCTGGGGCGCCAGCACCCCCCAGTGCATCGACGTGAACCAGGCGGGCGGCTTCACCATCCAGTCCGCGGGACACAACAACGCCACCAACGGCGCCCCGGCCGCCTACCCGGCGATCTACGCGGGCTGCCACTACGGCAACTGCTCGACCGGCAGCAGCCTGCCCATGCAGGCCAATAACGCGGCGTTCAACAACATCCGCAGCAGCGTGAGCTACACCTACCCGAGCAGCGGCACCTACAACGCCTCCTACGACCTGTGGTTCGACCCGACCCCCAGGACCAACGGCCAGAACACCGGCGCCGAGGTCATGATCTGGCTCAACCGGCAGGGCCCGGTCCAGCCCTCCGGCTCCCAGGTGGCCACGGTCACGCTGGCGGGCGCGACCTGGCAGGTCTGGTTCGGCAACATCGGCTGGAACGTGATCTCCTACGTCCGGACCACCACCGGCAACACGCTGGACTTCAACATCAACACCTTCTACACCGACGCGGTGAACCGCGGGTACGCGCAGCGCAACTGGTACCTGACCAGCGTTCAGGCCGGTTTCGAGCCCTGGGTCGGCGGCGCGGGCCTGACCTTGAACAACTTCACCTACACCACCAATGGTGGCGGCGGCGACACCAGCCCGCCCACCGCCCCGGGCAGCCTGACCGCCTCGGGCACCACCGCCAACAGCACCAACCTGTCCTGGTCGCCCTCCTCCGACAACGTCGGCGTGAGCGGCTACGACATCTTCCGCAGGCAGGGCACCACCGGCACGTTCACCAGCGTCGGCACCTCGACCGGCACCACGTTCGCCGCCACCGGCCTGACCGCCTCCACGCAGTACCAGTTCTACGTGGTGGCCAGAGACGCGGCCGGTAACCAGTCGCCCCAGTCCAACACCGTTTCGGTGACGACCACCGGCGGTGGCGGCGGCGACACCAGCCCGCCCACCGCCCCCGGCAGCCTGACCGCCTCGGGCACCACCGCCAGCGGCACCAACCTGTCCTGGTCCGCCTCCTCCGACAACGTCGGCGTGAGCGGCTATGACATCTTCCGCAGGCAGGGCACCACCGGTACGTTCGCCAACGTCGGCACGACGACCGGGACCAGCTTCGCCGCCACCGGCCTGACCGCCTCCACGCAGTACCAGTTCTACGTGGTCGCCCGTGACGCCGCCGGCAACAACTCCCCGCAGTCGAGCACCGTCTCGGTCACCACCACCGGCGGCGGCACCGGGACCGGCACCTGCACGGTCCACTTCGACGCGTGGAACAACGGCTACGTCGCGCAGATCACCGTCAACGGCCCGCGCTCCGGCTGGTCGTTCACCTTCGCGCTGCCGTCCGGCCACGCCATGACCGGCGGCTGGAACGCCCAGTTCACCACCAGCGGCTCGAACATCACCGCTAGCAACCAGTCCCACAACGGGAACCTGTCGGCCGGTCAGTCCACCGGCATCGGGTTCCAGGCCACCCGGCCGAACGGCAACACCCAGCTGCCGACCATCCCCGGCTGCACGGTCGTCTGACCGTCCAGCCCTCCCCGGGCCCGCGCCTTCGACCTCCAGGCGCGGGCCCAGTCCTTCGAATCCCTCAGGCCGGATCCCGGCGGGCGGTCAGCCACCAGGCGGCCAGGCCCAGCACCGCCGCGACGGCGAGCAGGATCCCCGCCTCCGCCGACTGCAGGATCCAGATGTCCGCCGCGGTCCAGTGGGACACCGCCTCCGACCGGTTGCGCATCCCCTCGGCGATGAACTGGCTGGCGGCCACGCCGAAGAACGCCGCCGCCATCGCCACTGTGGTCCTGCGGGTGATCGCGCTCCACAGCAGCCCGGTCGCGACCGCGAACACCGCCCACGCGTACGGCACGGACCCGGTCAGCGTGTACATGTCGCTGTCCACCTTGAGGGTGAACTCCGGCGTGACGAACTCGACCAGCGTGCTGATGTACGCCGTGGTGGCCAGCGCCAGGCTCAACGCCACGACCACCTGCCACAGGAACCATTGCGACCGGGAGACGCTCTGGGTCCAGGCGAACTGGTGGGTGCCGCGCTCGTACTCGCGGGAGACGATGGGCGCGCCCAGGAAGACGCCGAACACGAGCGGGATGTAGGGGAAGAGCATCGCCGACAGGCCGGACAGCACGGGAGCGTAGAGTTCCATCCCGCTGAGGCCGCCCCACAGGACGAAGATCAGCCCCATTCCGATCATCCGGCCGCGGTGCTGCCGGAACGCGAGCCAGCTCATGCGACGTCACCCCGTTCCGCGAGCACGGGCGGCGGGTAGAGCGTGACGTCGGGGGAGCGCATGTAGCCGAGCACCACGTCCTGCAGGGACAGCTCGCGCGCGGTCCAGCGCGGGTCGTGGATCGGGCCGCTCAGCCGGGCGAGCAGGCTCGTCTGGCGTTCGGTGTGGTGCTCGCCGATCACCTCGTACGACCCGCCGGGGACGGTTCCGGCAGGTCCGACCAGCAGGCGATGCGCCTGGAGGATCTCCTCGATGTCCCCGGCCACCTGCACCCGGCCCCGGGACAGCAGCACCAGGTGGTCGCACACCTCCTCGAGTTCGGCGATCACGTGCGAGGAGAGCAGGACGGTCATGCCGGTGTCGGCGACGGCCATCATCAGGCCTTGCATGACCTCGTGCCGGGCCAGCGGATCCAGGCTGGCGAGCGGCTCGTCCAGCACGATCAGGTCGGCCCGCTTGGCCACCGCGAGGGTGATCGCCACCTGGGCGCGCTGGCCGCCGGACAGGGTGTGCACGCGGGCCCGGCCCGGGACGTTCAGGTCGTTCAGCCGGCGAATGGCGCCCTTGGCGTCGAAGCGCGGGTTGAGCCGCTCGCCGACGCGGATCATCTCGCCGACGGTGAACTCGTCGTAGAGGGGTTTGTCCTGGGCCACGTAGGCCACCCGCTCCAGCGTCTCGCCGTACGGCGCCTGGCCGAAGACGAGCAGGTGGCCGGTGGTGGGGCGGCTCAGTCCTACGGCCACCCGCATCAGGGTGCTCTTGCCGGCGCCGTTGGGGCCGACCAAGGCGACGACCCGGCCGCGCGGGATGCTCAGGAAGACTTCGCGTAACCCCCAGGTGTCGCGGTAGCGCTTGCCGAGCCCGGCGGCCTCCAGGGCGATCACGCGATCTCCCTGCGGTGGCCGGAGAGCGCGAATTCGAGTAGCGAGCGCATGTCGTCGTCGCCGAGGCCCGCCTCGCGGGCGGTCGCCACCCATTCGCCCAGGGAGGCCTCCAGTTCCGGGTCGTGCGGCGCGACCAGCGAGCGCCGGACGAATGTCCCCAGACCGGGCAGCGCCTCCACCAGGCCGCGGGCTTCCAGCTCCCGGTAGGCGCGCAGCACGGTGTTGGGGTTGATGGCCAGCCGCCCGACGACCTGCTTGGCGGTCGGGAGCTGATCGCCGGGCATCAGCAGCCCGAGCCGGAGCGCGTGCTCGACCTGCTGGATCAGCTGGGCGTACGTGGCCGTGCCCGACTTCCGGTCGAGCGTGAAATCGATCAAGGTTCACCTCATTCCATTAATGCATTAGTTAATTGATGATTGATCGCCCTGTCAACCCCGCCCGATGTGACGTTATGTCCGTAGTTATACGCTTAGTGTCACTATGGGGGGAAGTGGTGGGATTTGCGGCGTCGCCGGTTTCTCGCGTGGGGAGCGGGAACGCTCGCGGTGGCCCTGGGGTGCGCGCCCGGGCCGGATCGGAGGTTCGCCCGGCCCGTTCTCCTGTTCGTCCCGGCGACGGCGGGGGATCTGTTTCCCCGGGGCTTCGCGACCATGGCCGAGACGCGCGGCCGGTTCCCCAAGATCATGATCGCCCCGTGCGACGGCGGCATCGTGACGATCGCCGAGTTCGCCCGGACCCGGCGCTCCGACCGGCTGATGGTGGCCGGGCCCGCGCTGGTCGCGGCCGCGGCGGGCAACGATGCCGGCGCGCTCATCGCCAGCACCACGCCGCTGGCCAGGATGGCGGGGGAGTGGCTGCTGTTCGTCGCCGCGCCGCGCTCCAGGTTCCGCGACTTCGACGGCCTGGCCAGGGCGCTGCTCCGCGACCCCGCCTCGGTCGAGATGGCCGGCCGCGCCCCCGGCAGCCCCGATCATGTCCTGTACGGCCTGACCGCGCGCGGCCTCGGCGCGGACGCCCGGCTGCTCAGATACGCCCCTTTCGCCGACACCGCCCAGGTGGTCGCGGCGCTGCTGGAGGGCAGGTTCGCGGTCGGCATCGGCGGCTACCGCGACCTGGAGCCCCGCCTCAAGACCGGCGGGCTCCGGGCGCTCGCGGTGTCCGCCCCCGACCGCATCCCCGGCGTGGACGCGCCGACCTTGATGGAATCCGGCGCGCGTCTCACGTACGCGAACTGGCGGGGGCTGCTCGCGCCCGGCGCGCTCGCCGGCGAGGACGGGACCCGGCTGCTGGACGCCTGCCACGATCTCGGCGACTCGGCGGCCTGGCGGCACTTCCTGCTGCGGAACCGGTGGGCTCCCATGTATCTGGCCGACGCCGACTTCCGGGAGTGGCTGGCCACCGAAGCGTACCGCGCGAGGGACGTACTGGCCGATCTTGGGGTGCTTTAGAACACAATCTGTTGGGGTTGCGGATCCACGCGGCACTAGATGTAGGATTCTCGACGTTGCTGGTTCACTCCTCAGAGGGGTGTGAAAAGGGAACCCGGTGTGATTCCGGGACTGCCCCGCAGCGGTGAGCGGGAACGACCGCCGTCACAGGCACTGGGCGCGCACGCGCCTGGGAAGCCACGGCCAGTAGGACGCCCGCGAGTCCGAAGACCTGCCAGCGGCCGACGCGCGGGCCGATGCCCGCGCCGGGTTGTGCCGGGCCTCGTGGGAGGGCCCGCCGACGAGCCGCGCGGTCCTTCGCGTGCTCCGACGCGTGCCGTAACCCCGGACCCGGGGGTGCCGGACTCGCGAGGGAGAGCAGATGACCGATCGATGGGCGATGATCGAGGCCGCGGCGGCCGGGGTGATCACCGATCCGGAGAACTCGAAACGGGCGGCCCGGCTGCTCGGCGAGCTGATCGCCGACGAGGCCGCCGCCGAAGGGGTGCGCACGTTCGCGGAGTCGATCGCCGCGACCCACCGGGCCGGGCTGATCCAGGACCGGCTGGCCGATTTCGTCGCCGCGCACGCGGACAAGCTGAACGAGCTGATCGGCGACGACGACCGGTTCGAGTATTTCGGCCTGCGCACCGTCTATGACCGCTACCTGCTCCGCCACCCCGGGACCCGCCGCGTGCTGGAACGCCCGCAGCACTTCTTCCTCCGGGTCGCCTGCGGCCTGGCCGGGACCGTCGCGGAAGCCGACGAGCTCTACCGGCTGATGGCCGACTTCGCCTACCTGCCCAGCTCGCCCACCTTGTTCAACTCCGGCGCGAGCCGCCCCCAGCTGTCCTCGTGTTTCCTGCTCGACTCGCCCCGGGACGAGCTGGAGGGCATCTACGAGCGATACGCCCAGATCGCCAGGCTGTCCAAATACGCGGGCGGCATCGGCGTCTCGTGGAGCCGTGTCCGCTCCCGGGGCAGCCTGATCCGGGGCACCAACGGCCTGTCCAACGGCATCGTGCCGTGGCTGCGCACCCTCGACGCCTCCGTGGCCGCCGTCAACCAGGGCGGCAGGCGCAAGGGGGCGGCCTGCGTCTACCTGGAGACCTGGCACGCCGACATCGAGGAGTTCCTGGAACTTCGCGACAACACCGGCGAGGACGCCCGCCGGACGCACAACCTCAACCTGGCCAACTGGGTGCCGGACGAGTTCATGCGCCGCGTCGAAGCCGACGAACCCTGGTCCCTCTTCGACCCCAAAGACGTCCCCCACCTCGTCGACCTGTACGGCTCCGCCTTCGACACCGCCTACCGCGCCGCCGAAGCCGACGGCCGCTTCGTCAAGCAGATCCCGGCCCGCACCCTGTACGGCCGGATGATGCGCACCCTCGCCCAGACCGGCAACGGCTGGATGACTTTCAAGGACGCCGCCAACCGCACCTCCAACCAGACGGCGCTGCCCAAGAACGTGATCCACCTGTCCAACCTGTGCACCGAGATCCTGGAGGTGACCACCGACCGCGAGACCGCCGTCTGCAACCTCGGTTCCATCAATCTGGCCGCGCATCTCACTCCGGAGGGCGTCGATCTGGCACGGCTGCGCGCCACCGTGCGCAGCGCCGTACGCGTCCTGGACCGCACGATCGACCTGGGCTTCTATCCGACGCCCGAAGCGGAGGTCGCCAACCGTCGATGGCGGCCGATCGGGCTCGGCGTGATGGGGCTGGCCGACGTGTTCTTCGCGCTGCGGCTGCCGTTCGACTCGCCGGAGGCCCTGGCGCTGTCCACCCGGATCGCCGAGGAGATCGCGCTCGCCGCGTACGCGACCTCCGCCGACCTGGCCGAGGAATTCGGCCCGCACCCCGCCTACGCCGACACCCGCGCCGCGCGCGGCGTCCTGCATCCGGATCATTTCGACGTTCCCGGCAGTCCCGAGTGGGACCGCCTGCGGGCCAGGATCGCGCGAACCGGGCTGCGCAACTCGCTGCTCGTCGCCATCGCCCCGACCGCCACGATCGCGTCCATCGCCGGATGCTACGAATGCATCGAGCCCCAGGTCTCCAACGTCTTCAAACGCGAAACCCTCTCCGGCGAGTTCCTCCAGGTCAACCGCTACCTTGTCCGCGATCTGCGGGCGCGCGGGCTGTGGACCCAGCAGATCAGGGACGCGATCAAACGCGCCGACGGCTCGGTTCAGGACATTTCCGAAATTCCCGGCGACCTCCGACTGCTCTACCGGACGGCGTGGGAGCTCCCGCAGAAGGCGCTCATCGACCTGGCGGCCGGGCGGCAGCCGTACATCGACCAGGCACAGTCGCTCAACCTGTTCATGGCCGCGCCGACGATCGGCAAGCTCTCCTCCATGTACGCCTACGCCTGGAAGAGCGGCCTGAAAACGACGTACTACCTGCGCTCCCGCCCAGCCACCCGAATCGCGCAGACCACCGTGGCCGCCGAAGCGGTCGCCTGTTCGCTTGAGAACCCCGAGACCTGCGAGGCATGCCAGTAATGCTGCTCGACCCTGGAATGGACCTGACCCTGCGCCCGATGCGCTACCCCGAGTTCTACGAGCGCTACCGGGCCGCGATCCGCAACACCTGGACGGTCGAGGAGGTCGACCTGCACTCCGACCTCGCCGACCTGGCCAGACTCGGCCCCGGCGAGCGGCATCTGATCAACCGCCTGGTCGCGTTCTTCGCCACCGGCGACTCGATCGTCGCCAACAACCTGGTGCTCAACCTCTACCAGCACGTCAACGCCCCCGAAGCCCGCCTCTACCTGAGCCGCCAGCTGTTCGAGGAAGCCGTCCACGTGCAGTTCTACCTGACCCTGCTGGACACCTACCTGCCCGACCCCGCCGAACGCGCCAAAGCCTTCGCCGCCGTGGAGCACATCCCCTCCATCCGCGCCAAAGCCGAATTCTGCTTCCGCTGGATCGACTCCATCGAAGGCCTGTCCCGCCTGGAGACCCGCGCCGACCGCCGCGCCTTCCTGCTCAACCTGGTCTGCTTCGCCGCCTGCATCGAGGGCCTGTTCTTCTACGGCGCCTTCGCCTACGTCTACTGGCTACGCTCCCGCGGCCTGCTCAACGGCCTGGCCGCAGGCACCAACTGGGTCTTCCGCGACGAATCCATGCACATGGAATTCGCCTTCAGCGTCATCGACACCGTACGCGCCGAGGAACCCGACCTCTTCGACGCCACCTTCGCCACCCAGGTCACCCAGATGATCGAGGAAGCCGTCGCCGCCGAACTCTCCTTCGCCCACGACCTCTGCGGCGACGGCCTCTCCGGCCTCACCGCCCCCCAAATGGGCGACTACCTCCAATACGTCGCCGACCAACGCCTAACCCGCCTCGGCCTCCCCACCCGCTACGGCACCCCCAACCCCTTCCCCTTCATGGAACTCCAGGACGTCCAGGAACTGGCCAACTTCTTCGAACGCCGCGTCTCCGCCTACCAAACCGCCATAACCGGCAACGTCACCTTCGACGAGCCCTTCTGACCACATCGCGTGCTTGCAGGGCCGACCAGCAGTGAGGATGCGGGGCTTGCACCTCCCGTGGCGGGAGGTTCTACGTTCTGGGCATGCACAACGACGACGAGCTGCGCTGGAGCATCGGTGATGTGTCCCGCAGGACTGGGATCACTGTCCGGACGCTTTATCACTACGACGAGATCGGCCTCGTCCGCCCGGCGGAGCGGACCGCTTCTGGGCACCGCCGCTACACGGCGTCCGACGTGCGCCGGCTCTATCGCGTACGGGCCCTGCGGCGGTTTGGCCTCTCGCTGGAGGAGATCGCCACGGCGCTCACGCGTTCGTCGGACGACTTGGGCACGCTGCGCGACCTGCTCGTCGCGCAACTGGCCGAGTTCGAGGCGCAGGCCATGCGCGCAGCCCGGTTGAGTGACCAGCTGCGTGGGCTGATCGCGCAACTCGACGCCGCTGTCATGCCAGACCCCGATCAATTCATGACGACCTTGGAGATGATTTCGGTGTACGAGACGTACTTCACGGAAGAGCAGCGCGAACTGCTGGCCCAGCGCAGGACGGACCTGGGCGCGGAGGCCGTGGAGGCCACAAAGATGGAGTGGCTGGAACTCGTACGAGCGTTCAAACAGCACCTGGAGGACGGCACACCGGTGGACGACCCCCGCGTGCGGGAGCTGACCGCTCGCTGGGAGGCAATCGGCATCCCGTACGCGAGCGCCGACCAGCAGGCGAACGAGCAGATCTCGGCCGCCGCAGGGGCGTTGTGGCGCGATCACAAGACCGAGATCAGCGCGGGCATCAGCAATCAGGTCCCGTGGTTGGCCCTCGATGACCTGCCGAAGATCATGGAGTACATCGAACGCGTGCGACAGGCCCGCTGACACCGCTGGTTCGGTACACACGGACCTGGACGCCCTCGCCACCGCGCTCTACGACTGTCTGACCTGTCTATGCGATCCGTGCCGCGAGCTCATTCAGACTGAGGAAATTCTTCGCGCAGCAGGCGACCTGCGGACCGGTCGTAAATGACAAGCAGGTTGAGCGTGCCAAGGGACGAAAGATCCTCTTCGGTTGGCACGTCGGATTGCACCAGCCGCTTGCCGAGTTGCTCGATCTGGGACTTGGCGGAAGGGAGGGACACCCTGCTTTTGTAGCAGGCCTGTCGCACTAGGTGCGGCGGGGGAGAAATCTCCTGGTGGAGAAACCTATACCGGGCGGATCGTGCCGCCGATCTGGTCGAACAGGGCGTTTTTGCCGGTCAGGTCGGTGCTGAGGGTGACCACGCAGGTGCGGCCCTTGTCGGAGGGGACGTAGTACTGGGTGCCGTTGATGAGGGCCTTGCCCAGGGGGAGCGTGTAGCGGATTCGGACGGCGGTGCCTTGGCCCAGGGGGACGGAGGCGGCTTCGGAGACCTTGGCGTTGACCGAGGTGAGTTGCTGTTTGGCGATCTCGATCAGGGCGTCGGCGGAGGCGCCCACGCTGGGCTGGCAGAAGCCGTTGAGGTTGGTGACGAAGCCGTCGGGGGACTCCTGCTGGGAGGCGGGGTCCATCGCGTACAGCGCCTTGCTCTTCTGGAGGGAGCGGAGGCTGGTCTTGGCCTGTTCCAGGGTGGCGCCGGTCAGGCCGCTGGCCTCCAGTTCCTTCTCGAAGTCGGTCTTGGACAGGTCCACCGAACGCCAGCTCGACGGGATCGCCATCACCAGGCCGTTGGAAAGCCCGCCGACCCGGGTGAAACCATCGGGAATCGGCAGCGACGACGGCCGGCTCACCGGTGGCGCGTCACTGCCGCATCCCGCGAGGAGCAGCGCGGCGGCGACCAGGACGGCGGAGACGAGTACGCGCGACACCCCGCGAGCGTAGCCCACCACGCGGTCGGCGGGGCACGGGCAACCAGATCAGGTAAACAGCGGGGCTGGCGAGTCACTAGATTTCCAGCGCACCTTCCTTTGACGCTCTAAACAGGCATAAACCGGATTCTGGGTGGTACTCACCAGATGAGGTGTGAGATGGTCCAGAATCCTGTTTCGCGCGGTCCCGTTACCCGGTTCATCCGATGGCTGGGGCTCGACCGTAACCCGCTGCGCCGGCGCAGCGACCGGGTGGAGGCGGCGATCCGGCTGATGTCCGTGATCGGCGTGCTGGCCTCGGTCGTGGTCGGCGTGCTCCTCGGCGTACGGACCTATCGGCACGGCCTCGTCCTGGAAGTGGAACAGCAGCGGACCCGGCACCGGGTCGACGCCACCCTCCTGGAGACGGCGGGCCCCAAGATCTCCCTCTCCGCCCCCGCCGCGGGCCCCGCCATGGCCACCTGGAAGTCCCTGAACGGCGTCCCGCACCAAGGCCTGATCGACGCGCCCGCCATGTGGCAGAAAGGCCAGACCGTCCACGTCTGGATCGACAACCGCGGCCAGATCGTCCCCCGCCCCCGAGACCGCGAGACCACCTTGATCTCCGGCATGACCGTCGGCGTCGGCATCCCCCTCTTCGCCCTGGCCCTGATCAGCCTCCTCCTCCTGACCACCCGGATGCTGACCGCCCGCCGCGCCCGCCAGGCCTGGGCCGCCGAGTGGACCGTCATCGAACCGACCTGGCGCATCAACGGCTAGCGGTCGAGGATTTCGTTTTTGCCGATGACGACGATGCCGCCGCGGGTGACGGCGAAGCGTTTGCGGTCCTCTTCCAGGTCGAAGCCGATGCGGGCGCCGTCGGGGATGATGACGTTCTTGTCGATGATGGCGCGGCGGACGATCGCGCCGCGGCCGACCTTGACGCAGCCCATCAGGACCGAGTCCTCGACCTGGGAGTGGGAGTGCAGGATGACGCCGGGGGAGAGGATCGAGCGCAGGGCCGTGCCGCCGGAGACGATGACGCCGGCGGAGACGAGGGAGTCGATGGCGTGGCCGACGCGGTCGCCGTCGTTGTGGACGAACTTGGCGGGCGGCAGGGGGTCGTGGCCGGTGTAGATGGGCCAGCGGTCGTTGTAGAGGTTGAAGACGGGGTGGGCGGAGATCAGGTCCATGTGGGCGTCGTAGTAGGCGTCCAGGGTGCCGACGTCGCGCCAGTAGCCGCGGTCGCGTTCGGTGGAGCCGGGGACCACGTTGTGGGCGAAGTCGTAGACCTCGGCGCCGCCCGCCTTGACCATCATGGGGATGATGTTGCCGCCGAGGTCGTGCTTGCTGGCGGGGTCCATGGCGTCCTCGCGGAGCGCCTCGATCATGGACTGGGTCTTGAAGACGTAGTTGCCCATCGACGCGTACACCTGGTCGGGCGCGTCGGGCAGGCCGACCGCGTCGGTGGGCTTCTCGCGGAAGGCGACCACGCGGCGGCCGGCGGGGTCGGTCTCGATCACGCCGAACTGGTCGGCCAGGGCCAGCGGCTGCCGGATCGCGGCGACGGTGACGTCGGCGCCGGAGTCGATGTGCTGGTCGACCATCTGCCGGGGGTCCATCCGGTAGATGTGGTCGGCGCCGAACACGATCACGTGGTCGGGCAGCTCGTCGTAGATCAGGTTCAGGTTCTGGAACAGCGCGTCGGCCGAGCCGGCGAACCAGCGCGGGCCGAGCCGTTGCTGGGCGGGCACCGGGGTGACGTAGTTGCCGAGCATCGCCGACAGCCGCCAGGTCCGCGAGATGTGCCGGTCCAGGCTGTGGTTCTTGTACTGGGTCAGTACGACGATCTTCAGATAGTGCCCGTTGGCCAGGTTGGACAGGACGAAGTCGACGAGGCGGTAGATCCCCCCGAACGGCACGGCCGGCTTGGCCCGGTCGGCGGTGAGCGGCATCAAACGTTTGCCTTCGCCACCGGCGAGCACGACTGCGAGCACCCTCATGGCCATGACCTTAACCCGTCAAAAGGGTCGCAAACACTAGGGTGAGCATATGCGTGTCGATCTGCTCAGCCGCGAGTACCCGCCCGAGGTTTACGGGGGCGCCGGAGTCCACGTCGAGTATCTGGCGCGCGAGCTGCGCCGCCTGCTGGACGTGCGGGTCCGCTGCTTCGGCGGGCCGCGCGAGGACGCCACCGCCTACCGGATCCCGGGCGGCCTGGAGTCGGCCAATCCGGCCCTGCAGGTGCTGGGCGTGGACCTGGAGATGGCGGCGGGCTGCCTGGGCGCCGACCTCGTGCACAGCCACACCTGGTATGCCAATTTCGCCGGCCATGTCGCCAAGATGTTGTACGGCCTGCCGCACGTCGTCACCACCCACAGCCTGGAACCCCTCCGCCCCTGGAAGGCCGAGCAGCTCGGCGGCGGCTACACCCTCTCCTCCTGGGCCGAACGCACCGCCCTGGCCTCCGCCGACGCGATCATCGCGGTCTCGGAGGGCATGCGCGCCGACGTCCTCACCGCATATCCCGAAATTTCGCCCAAAAGGGTGACGGTGATTCACAACGGGATCGACACCGGCGAGTACGCCCCCGCCCCCGGAGCCGCCGCCCTCACCCGCCACGGCATCGACCCCGCCCGGCCGTACGTCGTGTTCGTGGGCCGGATCACCCGCCAGAAGGGCCTGGCCCACCTGCTCCGCGCGGCGCACTCCTTCGACCCCGCCGCCCAGCTCGTGCTCTGCGCGGGCGCCCCCGACACCCCGGAGATCGCCGCCGAGGTGACCGCGCTGGTCGAGGAGCTCTCCGCCGTACGCAACGGCGTCATCTGGATCTCCGAGATGCTGCCCCGCCCCGAGGTCATCGAGATCCTCACCCACGCCACGGTCTTCATCTGCCCGTCGGTCTACGAGCCGATGGGCATCGTCAACCTGGAGGCGATGGCCTGCGAGACGGCGGTCGTGGCCACCGCCACCGGCGGCATCCCCGAGGTCGTCGCCGACCAGGAGACGGGCCTGCTGGTCCCGATCGAGCAGGGCCTCGACGGCGAGCCGTACGACCGGGAGGCCTTCGCGGTCGCGATCGCGTCCCGGGTCAACGCGCTGCTGTCGGATCCGGGCCTGGCCGACGACATGGGCCGGCAGGGCCGCCGTCGCGCGGTCGAGCACTTCTCCTGGCTGCGCATCGCCGAACGCACCCGGGAGCTCTACATGTCGCTGTGACGCCAGGGGTCGATCATCGTGACCCCGGGCGTGGAACCGCTGACGAGGGCGGGGACGGCCTCGTCCAGGGAGATCGTCCTGGTGATCAGCGCCTCCGGCGTGAGCCGGCCCGCCGCGATCAGCTCCAGCATCGGCGGGTACGCGTGCGCGGGCATGCCGTGGCTGCCCAGCAGGTCCAGCTCGTACGCGATGACCCGCCCCATCGGCAGCTCGGCCCCCTGGGGAAGCAGCCCGATCTGGACGTGCCGCCCGCGCCGCCGCAGACTCTGGATGGCCCGCTCGCAGGTGCCGGGGTCGCCCAGCGCGTCCATCGACACGTGCGCCCCACCGGCGGTCAGCTCCACGATGCGGCCGGTCAGATCATCGGCTCCGGCGAGCAGGCCCTCGGCCGCGCCGAAACGCCGGGCCAGCGCGAGGGCGTCCGGCGAGGTGTCGATCGCGATCACCTGAGCCCCGGCAGCGGCCGCGATCATGACCGCGGACAGGCCGACGCCGCCGCAGCCGTAGACGGCGACCCACTCGCCGGGCCGTACCGACGCGCGGGCGGTGACCGCGCGGAACGCGGTGGCGAAGCGGCAGCCGAGGCTGGCCGCCGTGGCGAAGGACATGTCCTCAGGCAGCCGGATGAGGTTCACATCGGCGTGATTTATCACCACATATCCGGCGAAGGAGCCCCAGTGCGTGAACCCCGGCTGGGTCTGGTGCGCGCAGACCTGCTGGTCGCCTCTCGCGCAGTCCGCGCACGACCCGCACGCGCAGACGAACGGCGCCATGACCCGGTCACCGGCCGCCCAGTGCCGCACCCCGGCCCCGACCTCCGCGACGACCCCCGAGAACTCATGTCCCGGAACATGCGGAAATTTCTGGATATCGGCGTCGTGGCCCTGCCAGCCGTGCCAGTCGCTCCGGCACAACCCGGTCGCCTCCACCCGGATCACCACACCCCCGGCCGGCGGCCCGGGCTCCACCACTTCCCGAATTTCCGGCGAAACCCCGAAACCGTCATAGACCATCGCGCGCATCCGCCCAGCGTAAACCGGGCGGCGCCGTAAGATCGCGCGACCCCGCGTCAGAGCGCGCGCTGCAGTAACACCGTGTCCAGCCAGCGCCCCTGCTTGAACCCCACATGCCGCAACCGCCCGGCCTCCGTGAACCCCTCCGACGCGTGCAACGCCAGCGTCGCCGCCGACTCGGGCCCGCTGTCGGCGATCACGGCGATCATCTGCCGCGCCCCCGCCTGAGCCGCCAGCCCCAGCAACTCCTTGAGCAGCGCCCGCCCGATCCCCTGCCCCGTACGCCCCGGAGCCAGATAGATCGTGTCCTCCACCGTGTGCCGGTAAGCCGGTTTAGGCCGGTACGCCGCCGCGTACGCGTACCCCGCCACCACCCCGTCCACCTCGGCGACAAGGAACGGCAGCCCACGAATCTCGATGTCCTCGGCCTTCTCCCGCCAGGCCTCCTGACTCGGCGGGACCTCGTCGAACGTGGCGACGCTCTCGGTCACGTAATGCGCGTAGATCGCGGTGACCGCGGGCAGATCCTCTGCCCGCAACGTTCTGATCATGTGTCCACGGTAGTCACGGCATCCGCGCCGCGGTCTCCCGGGTGAGGTCGATGAGCACACGCGCGAGTTCCGGCCGCTCGGTCATGAGGTCCTGCAGCCGCACCCGCCACATGCCCGACTCCGCGAGCGCCGCGTCCTCGCTCAGCAGCCGCAGCCGGGTCTCCGCCAGCTTCAGCTGGTACATCACGCCCAGGTAGTTCCCCACCATCTCGCTGACCACCAGTACGCGTCCGCGGTGGTCGCGGCCACGAAGACCCGGGCCGTGTCCCACGCCACTCGCTGGGGGTGAACGACGTCCATGGCCGGATGGTACGCCGGAAGAAACGTATTTCCGAGGGAGACCTGGCGCAAAGCCCTCAGGGTGCTGGATTCTAGGCGCAATAGCGTGAAAGGAACGTGCCATGCGCGCACTCGCCGGTCTGATCGCAGCCGCGATCCTCCTATTACCCGCCGCTCCAGCCCTAGCCGCGCCCGCCCCCGTCGCCTCCAAGACAGGCGAAGCCTCCGTATACAAGGCCCGCAAGAGCTGGGACCGCTACTCGCCGGGCAAGAGGGCATATGCCAAGGGCACCCTGCTCGCCACCAACCTGAACAAAGAGAGCATCCCCCCGCTGGCGACCGTGAAGGTCACCGGCAAGGCATACGACCTGACCAAGGGCAGCACCTGCGGTTACGCGGTGTTCCGCATCACCTACATGAAGGCCGACGGCTCGCTCCCGTTCAAGCACCGGACGATCCGCGACTGCACGTACAAGTCGGCCAAGAACTTCACCTTCACCGACAAGCGCGTCTACCTGGTTGAGCTCAAGGTCTGCAGCGAGGCCAAGCACAGCAAGCCGTCGATCAACTGCCTGTACGAGCAGGCCTGGAAGGTCCTGTACAGCACCCAGTAATCCGCTCGAAACGTACATAAGGAAAGATCTACGTAGTTTGTAGGTCTTTTCCCCGGGGGCATACGTGGGCGAGCTCGAACACCGGTATCGGGGCGAACATCCGGTCCGTACCCTCGCCTATCTCTACCGCGACCACCGGGGGCGCCTGCTGGTCGCGGTGCTCGCGTTCATCGTGAAGCACAGCCCCACCTGGCTGCTCCCGCTGGTCACGGCCAACATCATCAACGTGCTGGTAGAGCATCGCCCGGTCGGCGAACTCTGGGTCAACGCCGGGGTGCTCTGCCTGCTGCTGATCCTCAACTACCCATTCCACCTGCTCTACGTGCGCGCCCTGTCCGGCGCCATCCGCCGGGTCGGCACCGGACTGCGGTCGGCCCTGTGCCGCAGGATGCAGGAACTGTCCATCGGCTACCACTCCCGGGTCAGCGCGGCCGTGCTCCAGACCAAGGTGATCCGGGACGTGGAAGGCGTCGAGCAGATGACCCAGCAGGCCGGCGACATGGGCCTGGCCGCGCTGGTCACGATGGCGGGCGGGATCACCGTGATCGCCGTCCGGGTGCCGGCCGCGCTGCCGGTGTTCCTGGTGGTCGTGCCCGCCGCGGCCGTGCTGGTGATGAAGATGCGCGACCGGCTGCGCTCCAACAACGAGAGCTTCCGCCAGGAGGTGGAGCTGCTGTCCTCGCGGGTGACCGAGATGACGCACCTCATCCCGATCACCCGCGCGCACGGCCTGGAGAAGGACGCGCTGCACCGGGTCGACGGCACCCTGACCAAGGTGCTCCGCACCGGCCTCAAGCTGGACCTGGTCAACGGCAGGTTCGGCGCGCTGGCCTGGATCCTGCTGAACGTGCTCGGCGTGGCCTGCCTGGCCGGGGCCGCGCTGATCTCCTACTACGAGGTGTTCGCGCTGACCCCCGGCGACGTGGTCATGCTGAGCACCTTCTTCACCACGCTGACCGCCTCGGTGACCACGCTCATGAGCCTGTCCCCGATCATCGCGAAGGGCCTGGAGTCGGTCCGGTCCATCGGCGAGGTCCTGCAGGAACCCGACCTGGAGCAGAACGCCGGCAAGGCCGAGGTGGCGTCCGTGTCGGGGCGGCTCGACTTCGAGAACGTCTCCTTCGCGTACGAGACCGGGCGCGTCGCCGTGGACGGCCTCGACCTGAGCGTCGTGCCCGGGGAGACGCTCGCCCTGGTCGGCGCGTCGGGGGCGGGCAAGTCGACCGTGCTCAACCTGGTCATCGGCTTCCTGCGGCCCACCGGCGGCCGGATCCTGCTGGACGGCCGCGACATGGAGGCCCTCGATCTGCGCAGCTACCGCAGGTTCGTCTCGGTCGTGCCGCAGGAGTCGATCCTGTTCGAGGGCAGCATCCGGGAGAACGTCACCTACGGCATGCCCGAGGTCCCCGACGAGGTCGTGCGCCAGGCGTTGCGGGACGCCAACGCCACCGAGTTCGTGGACCGCCTGCCCGGCGGCCTCGACACGCTCGTGGGGGAGCGCGGCGCGCGCCTGTCCGGCGGCCAGAAGCAGCGGCTGGCCATCGCCCGCGCGCTGATCCGCGATCCCCGGGTGCTGATCCTGGACGAGGCCACCTCCGCGCTCGACACCCGCTCGGAGGCGCTCATCCAGCAGGCGCTGGCCCGGCTGGTCGCGGGCCGGACCGTGCTGGTCGTGGCCCACCGGCTCTCCACGATCCGCACCGCCGACCGGATCGTGGTCCTGGACGGCGGCAGGATCGCCGAAATGGGCTCCCACGAGGAGCTCCTGCGCTCCGGCGGCGTCTATACAGGGCTCCAGACCGCCTGAATCAAGTGCCAGTCAAGAAATATGCAGGCGGCCGGGTCCATAACAGGGGAGCAGCAGATCCGCCCGTCTGGAGCCCCCCATGAACCGAACCCTCCTCGGCCTGGCCGCCGTCGCGATCGCCGGAATCGGCGTCGCCCTGCCCGCCACCTCCGCCGCCGCCGCGGACTACGGGCCCGACACTTGCCGTCAGGGGTACGTCTGGCGGGGCGCCAAGC
This sequence comes from Acrocarpospora pleiomorpha, assembly GCF_009687885.1. Classification (GTDB taxonomy): domain Bacteria; phylum Actinomycetota; class Actinomycetes; order Streptosporangiales; family Streptosporangiaceae; genus Acrocarpospora; species Acrocarpospora pleiomorpha. The sequence continues at coordinate 39,452 of NZ_BLAF01000037.1, read as the reverse complement.
CCTCCGACCTGGTCTGCGTCACCCCCGGCAACCGCGACCAGACCGCGCTGGACAACAGCGTGAAGCACACCCGCTGGACCTCCGGCGCGTACGGCGCCCACACCTGCCTGACCGGCTACGTCTGGCGCGACGCTTTCGACGGCGACGACGTCTGCGTACACCCCCGGGTGCGCAGCCAGGCCGCGGCCGACAACGCCGCCAGCCCGGGCCGCAAGGTGGCCGCCAAACTGTGGATCTCGAAGTACACGATCAAGCCCAAGCCCGGCACGACCACCTCGACCGACGACATCCCCAAACTGAAGATCAACGGCAGCCACTACAACTACGGCCAGGTGCGGCTGTTCGTGCGCTACTCGGCCAACAACCGCGTCGCGTACAGCGTCACGCTCGGCGCGTCAGCCCACCCCGGTTTCGCCGGGGGCAGCTTCGGCCGCAAGACCGGCCTGTTCGACTGCTCAGGCCCCGGAAAGCCCGCCAACGCGTACGCGCAGGCGCATGACCTGGTCTCCGGCCGCTGGTCGGCACGGGTGCCGATCCGGATCGGCTGCGCCGTCCTCTAGCTAACGGGTGTGACCTCCCGGATCGCCGTCTCGGTCCTGACCGCCGCCGCGCAGTCCTGGATCGCCCCGGTCAGCAGCTCCCTGAGCAGCCGATCCGGATCCTGGACGCACGCCTGGGCGATGCCCCGGACCGCGAGCTGGACCGTGTTCGGGGCCGCGTACCTGCGGAAACCCCGGCGCGAGATGTGCACGCCGCCGCGGAAGCCGCGGGCCCAGCGCGCCGCTTCGGGAACCTGGTCGAGCGCCTTGCGGCTGGCCGGTTCCAGGCCGGGCGGACGGTCCTCCAGCTCACCGAGCACATGCTCGGCCGCGAGTACGGACACCGCGAGCGCCAGCTGCCGCTCGGCGGCCACCACGGGCAACGCGGTCGTCGCGCAGCGCAGCGCGATCGCCACCTCGATCCGCGGGTCGTCGCCGGTGAGCCCGATCACCGACGGGATCAGCGGCACGAGCAATTGCCGGTTCTCATCGGTGGTGTGGTCGTTGACCAGCCGGGCCAGACCGGCCAGCAGCGGATGCGTACAGGAGGGGTGGTCGCTCCACTTCTCTCCGGCCAGGTAGGACGCGAACTCCATGAAGCACGCACCCTTACGCGGATTGCGGTGCTTTCCCTTGCCCAGCAGCGGAACCGCCGCCGGTGGTTGGCCTGATGCGAGTCGTTCGGTGCGATTTCCCATGTGACTTCCCATGCGATTTCGTCCGTGATGTCACTTTCCAGTGTGCGCCTCGATCAAGCGGAGCGGAAGGGTCCCTCCAGCGCCGCCCACTGCAGCAGCATGATCGTCTTAGCGTCGGCGATCTCACCACGCCTGATCATCGCCAGCGCCTCGGCGAAGGGCAGCTCGACAACCTCGATGTCCTCGCCCTCCTCGGCCACCCCGCCCCCGGCCGCCAGCCGCGAATCCGCCCGGTACGGCGCCGCGTAGAAGTGCACACATTCGGTCACAGAACCCGGACTCATGAACACATCGAATACATGTTCGACGTCTCCAATGATATACCCGGTCTCCTCCTCGACCTCGCGGCGGACCGCGGTCTCCGCGTCGTCGGTGTCGAGCAACCCGCCCGGGGTCTCCAGCAGCATGCCGTCCGGGTGGCCGTTCACATACACCGGGTAACGGAACTGGCGGGTGAGCAGGACCGTGCGGCGCTCGGCGTCGTAGAGCAGCATGGTGGCGCCGTTGCCCCGGTCGTAGGTCTCCCGGTGCTCGACCGACCAGTGGCCGTCGGCGTGCTGGTAGTCGAAGGTCGTCTTGAGCAACACGTACCAACTGCAGGAGAGCAGCTTCACGTCGCGGACCAGCACCCGCGGATTGCCCGTCAGATCGCGGCCGGCCTGGTCGAGGCCGGTCCGGCCGCGACCGTCCGGAACGTCGATCCCCGGAACCCCGGTGATCTCGGTGGTCATCAGCCGCCGCTCTTGCGGCGGAAGGACCGCTTTCCGCCCACCACGCCGTGGGTGCCGTGGATCTTCGAGGACCCCTTGCCGCCGCCCTTGGCGTTCCGGTCGGCCTGCGTCTGGCGCTTGCGCTCCAGCGCCTCCCGGAACTTGCGCTTCAGCTCGTCCTCCCCCTCGTCCCCCTCGGACACAGCGATATCGGCTGTGTCCTCTGCGGGTTCCGGGGTGGGTTCTGCCGTGGTCTCAGACATCGGAACCTCCTGATCACCCACCCTACCGCGCCGTTACAAGCGAGATTTCAGGTGACCGGTTCCCGCCACTGCGGGATCAGGTGCAGCGGCAGCGCCGGCTCCCTGGCCGAGCGGGGATCGGCGTCGGCGACCGGCGGCACGACCCGAGGGCTGAAGATCTCCTCGACGTAGAGCAGCGGTGTGTCCCCGAGCATGATCACGTAACTGCGGCTCGCGCTGGTACGGCTGTCCGTCGCCCACCCGTTGAACCAGCGGGTGCCGGTGCGCAGGAGGATCCGGTGGTGGCCGGGCACGTGCTCGTCGAGCAGGCGCCCGATCGGCACGTCGCCGCCGTCGAAGATGCGCTCGATGACCGGGTGCCGGTCCGGCATCATGACCACCCGGTTGACCGAGACGGCGTGGCCGCTGGCCCTGACCAGCTCGGAGTAGCGGACGATGACGGTCTGCTCGGCGGTGATCCGCAGGTGGGCGCGGACCTCGGCGGCCAGCGCGAGACCGGCCTGGATCCGCTCCTGGCGGCCGATCCTGACCCGCAGCGGCTCGCCCAGGAAGGCGGACAGGATGCGGGTGGTCGAGCCGTCGTGACCGAGGATCATGCGTGTCAGCGCTTCAGGCGCGATGTTCATATCGGGTATTCCCTTCAATTGGTGTGAGCGTTGTGGCGCGGTTTCTGTTGCGCCTGCTCGTTCATGGCGTGCTTCGAGAGCACGGTGTCGGCCGCCTCGGCCACCCGCCCGGCCGCCTCGTAGAGCGCGATGAGCGACTTGACCGGGACCTGAGGCGGGCTGGGCGGGCTTGGGGCCGGCTCGGGGGCGGGACGCCGGGGCGGCGGTTCGCGGCGGACGAGCACCGGGACCACCCGCCCGGCGGTCGCCGCGGGTTCGGCCGGCTCCGCGGCGGCCGGTGGGGTCTTCTTGACTCTGGCCGGGGCCAGGAACAGCCCGAGCACGCCCGCGAGCGCCGCCATGGCCAGGCAGGTCAGCACGGCGGAGCTGTAGCCGGGCATCGGCCCCGACACGATCGGGTGGTCCATCAGCACGGCGGTGAGGGCCACCCCCAGCGCGGCTCCGACCTGCCGGGCCGACTGGCTGGCCCCGGTCGCCGCCGCGTACCGCTCGGGACCGCCGGACAGCGCGGCCGCCGCCGAGATCGCGGTGCTGAGCGCGCCCAGGCCCAGGCCGAACACCGCGCTGGCGGGCAGCCAGACCTCCAGCAGCCGGGGCGGTCCGTCCTGCATGCCCTGGGTGATCAGCCAGACGCAGGCCGTGGTGACCAGCAGCGCGCCGGTGTAGATCACCGGCCGCGGCCCGTGCTTCTTGGTCAGCTGCCCGGAGATCAGGCCGGAGACCAGCACCCCCAGCGAGATCGGAGCCAGCCCCGCCCCCAGCAGGACCGGATCGTCGGGCCACATGTCCCGCAGGTACATCGGCGCCATCACCAGCATCGGGAAGGCGATCAGGCCGTACATGATGGAGAGCAGCCCGGCCAGGGCGAACATCGGGATCCGCCACACCGCCAGCTCGATGGCCGGGACCGGGTGCCGCGAGGACCGCCAGACGGCCACCGCCAGCAGCACCAGACCGGTGCCGAGGGCGGCCGCCAGCTGGGTGCTCCAGCCCCAGGTCGGGCTCTGCACGATTGCCCAGACGATCATCGAGAGCGAGCCGAACAGCAGGGCCGTGCCGAACGGGTCGGGCAGCCGCCCGGCCAGCCGGCGGGTGTGCGGCAGGGCCAGCGCGGCGCAGAGCAGCAGCGCTCCCACGATCGCGCTCGGCATGAAGTAGGCGCGCCAGCCCAGACCCTCACCGAGGAAGCCGCCCGCCGCGTGCATCAGCGCGCCGCTCAGCCCCGGCGCCGCGCTCCACGCGCCGATCGCCGCGGCCCTGCGCTCGTCGGGGAACCCGGCCAGCATCAGCGCCAGCGACGACGGCACCATCGCCGCCGTCCCCACGCCCTGCAGCGCCCGCGCCGCCAGCAGCAGCGGGAAGGAATTCATCGTGATCGCCACGGCCGCGCCCGCGGTGAACGCGCCCAGCCCGAGCACCAGCAGCCGCCGGTGCCCGACCAGGTCGGCGATCCGCCCCGCGGTCGGCAGCAGCGCCGCGTAGGGCACCGCGAACGCGGTGATCACCCACTGCAGGTCGGTGCGTTCCAGGCCGATCCCGATGGCGGATTTGGTCATGCTCGGGACGGCGAACGTCGCTCCGATCGAGTCGGCCATGGACAGCGCCACCGCGCCCATGCACACCAGAAGGGTCAGCACGGTGCGTCCGCGCTGAGCGGGGAGAGCGGTCATCGGGTTCTCCTGTTCGAGTGCCGGAGCAGCGGGCGCCGGGGAGAGGCGCCCGCGTGCCGTCGTCTCAGGCGCCGACCGGAACCCGGGCGGCGTGCCCGGTCAGCGTCAACGGGGAGATCGCGGGAATGCGGTTCACCAGCGGGGCGAAGGCGGTCACCGTCTCGGCCAGCTCGCGCAGGTCGTCGTGGACCAGCGCCTGCGCGCCGTCGCAGAGCGCCTGCGACGGGCGGGGGTGCACGTCCACGATGATCCCGTCCGCGCCGACCGCGATGGCCGCCCGCGACAGCGGCAGTACCAGGTCGCGGTGGCCGCCCGAGTGCGACGGATCCACCAGCACCGGCAGGTGGGACAGCCGCTGCGCCACCGGCACCGCCGAGATGTCCAGGGTGTTCCTGGTGGCGGTCTCGAAGGTCCTGATCCCGCGCTCGCACAGCACCACCCGCAGGTTGCCCTGCTGGGCGATGTACTCGGCGGACAGCAGCCAGTCCTCGATCGTCCCGCTCATGCCGCGCTTGAGCAGCACCGGGCGGCCCGACCGGCCCACCGCGCGCAGCAGCGTGAAGTTCTGCGCGTTGCGCGCCCCGACCTGCAGCATGTCGGCGTAGGAGGCGACCAGGTCGACGTCGCGGGCGTCCACCACCTCGGTGACCACCGGCATGCCGGTCTCCGCCCCCACCTCGGCCAGGATCTTCAGTCCCGCCTCGCCGAGCCCCTGGAACGCGTAGGGGGAGGTGCGCGGCTTGAACGCGCCCCCGCGCAGCAGCACCGCCCCCGCGGCCCTGGCCATCTGGGCGGCCTCCAGCGTCTGCTGCGGCGACTCGACCGCGCACGGCCCGGCGATCAGCGTCACCGTGCCCGGCCCGATCGGCACCGGCCCGACCCAGACGGTGGACCGCTCGGCGTGCCCCTCCCGGCTCACCAGCTTGTACGGCGCGGACACCCGCCGCACCTCGGCGACCCCCCGCAGGTCGAGCGAGCCGATCTGCTCGACCGCCCCCGACAGGGCGATGATGGTACGGCTGACACCCTGGCTGACATACGCCTCGCAGCCGCGGGCGGTCACGGTGTCGACGACGGAGGCGATGTCCTCGGTGGTGGCCCCTGGGCTCATTGAGATGATCATCGCTGCGCCCGCCGTGCCGGTCCCGGCCACAGGACGCCGCCCTGGTTCTCGATGGCCGCCTCCAGAGCGGACATCAGCTGCATGGTCTGCTGCCTGAGCTCGCGCACGGCCGCCACCATGTCCGGCGAGAGCGTCTCGCGGGACCGGTTCTCCAGACCCGCCGCCGCCGTGCGCAGCCGCAGGTGCATCTCGTAGGCGATGTCGGCGTCGGCCACCGGGGCCGACATCGGCACCGGGCGGCGGGGCGCGGGGATGGACCTGCCGACGGCCGGGAGCACGTCGGTGTCGGCCTCCTCGGAGGGCAGCCACCCTTGCCATGGCTGCACCCCCACCGGCATCGGGCGGGCGTGCCGGCCCTGGACGGGACGCTGCCCGGTGACCGCCTCCGGCGGGTCGTCGGCGTACGGGTCGAGAGCCGGGGCGGGAGAGGGGGCCGGCTGCGGGGGAGTGGGGTACGGCGGCGTGGTCACCAGATGGCTGGGGAAGGCCGAGGGCCGCGGACGATCGGGTCCGGTGCCGGGAAACGGGTTGCGGCGCATGCCGCTCCTTCGGGTCAGCGGGCGCGCGGCCCGCGTGGAACTGGGGTTCTCTGCGGTGCTCGGGGCGGGGCACCTGTGATCCTCACGGATCAATGTTCGTGACCTGGTATTTCTTCTCGACGACGTTCTTGACAAGATTCAATTCTTTGAGTCGGGAGCATAGACAGGCGAACTCGAATCACGCTAGGGGTTCGATGAAAGTTCACATAAATGGCACGCGAGAGGTCACTGAACTTGACTCTTGTCAGCTTACTGACAAACCAATTCTGTCAGGGGCTGAGGGGGTATCAGAAATGTTCTTATCCTGCCCTTGACAACCACGTGTCAAGGGCCTGACCATCGCATTGATTGCCTGGCGTGCTCCGGGGAGACGTTCGCCCGACGGTGAGTGGGAAGGGCGCCAGGCAGTCGGAAAACTAAATCAGCAACTTATCTAGAGAGCTTCTCGAATCTTATCTAGAGACGTTACTTCATATTCCCGATGCAATTCCCGCCGAGTAGAACGGTGGCCGCTGTGAACCTTGCCTTTCCGTATTCAGACGCCGATGACGCCGAGCCCGTGCCGACTCCGGTGCGCCGTCCATGGCCGCACCGAAGGACCGTGCGCGCGGTGCCGGAGGCCGGCCCGCTGGTCGCGATGATCGGCGGCGGCCAGGCCGACAGGACCGGCCGCGAGCACCTCTTCCGCCGGCTGCACGAGGCCGGGATCCGGGTGGTGGCCTTCGACAGGTCCGCCCCCGCCGCGTGGCAGCGGCCGTACCTGGTGGGCCACAAGTGGGTGCCGGGGATGACCGCGGCCACCCTGACCGCCGCCGTCGCCGCCCACCCCGAACCCGTCAACGGGGTCATCTGCTGGGAGGACCGGCACTTCGCCGCCGCGGCGGCCGTCGCCGACCGGCTCCGGCTGCCCGGGTACGGCAGGACCGCCGCCACCGCCAGCCGGGACCGGGCGGTCACCCGTACCCTGGTCGAGGCTTCCGGCTGCGCGGTGCCGCGCTCGGCGCTCGCGGTCGACCTCGGCGAGGCCGAGGAGGCGGCCCAGGCGCTCGGCTACCCGGTCGTGCTCAAGCCCCGGCTCAAGACCACCGGCTTCCCGGCCCGGCTGGCCGAGGACCACGGTCGGCTGATCACCGGCTTCGCCGCCACGGCGGGCGCGGCCTCGGCCTCGGCCTCCCTGGGCAGCAGGCGCGGCGTGCTGGTGGAGCAGCGCCTGGACGGGCAGGAGATCGTCGCGATCTGCCTGACCTCCGGCGGGGTCACCCAGCTGGTCAGCATCGTCCGCACCATGGTGGACTTCACCCCCAGCGCGGCCGACCTGGGCCACCTGGTGGACGCCGCCGACCCGCTGCTGGACGACCAGACCATCCGGCACGCCGCCAACGTGAGCCTGCGGGCGCTGGGCGTGCAGGACGGGGCCAGCCAGGTGAGCATGCGGCTCACCCCGGCCGGGCCGTGCGTGATGGCGGTCAACGCCGGGCTGCACGACCTGGTCACCCGGCTGGTCTACCTGGCCACCGGGGCCGACCTGGCCACCGCCGAAACCATGATCGCCTGTGGCGCGCCGATCGCCGTCGCGCCGCAGCGCCACCACCGGGTGGCCGCCGTCACCTACCTCAGCGCGCCCGCCCCGGGCAAGGTCTCCCGGCTGGAGCTGGGCGCCCAGCTGAGCGACCAGGTCGGGCGGGCCGCCTGGCTGGAACGGCTGGTGCTGGACGTCGCGCCGGGCAGCGCCGTGGACCCGTCCCCCGACGGGCACACCGCGCGGATCGGGCTCGCCGTCGTCACCGGTCGCAATCGCAGGGAATGTCACGAACGGCTGGACCGGCTGCGCAGGGCGCTGAAGGTCACGGTCGTCGCCGCCGACGGCTCCGCACCGCCGGCCATGTCGGTATCGGGCTCCCGATAACGACCACGTTCAACCTCTTCCGGGAGTAAAGGGAATGGTTAGCCGAGCACCGCAGGACCCGTCGGAAGCCGCTCCGCCGAAGGCCCCCATCATGCGGTTACCCGCGGCTGAAGATCTCATCTCCGACCACGGGCGGAGCCTCTACGACTACTGTTCCCTCTGGCTCGGCGACAAGCTCGCCACCATCAACGCGGTGCGCAACACCTTCGCACTGGCGGTGGTGCACCAGGACCTCTACCCCGGCCACGAGCACCTCCGCTCCTGGCTGTACGCCATAGCCCGGGTGCACTGCATGGCCCAGCCTCACTACGGCGGTTTCACCACCGCCCCCTTCCCCCCGATCGGCGCCACCCCGCACGGCGACGACACCGAGCTGACCGCCAACGCCATGGGCGCGCTCGGGCGGCGCGAGCGGGAGGTCCTGGAGCTCATCCACCGGCACGGGCTCTCGGTGCCCGCGGTGGGCCTGGTGCTCGGGGTGCCCACGGACGAGGCGGCTCGCCTCGCCCTGGGCGCCCAGGACCTGGTCGAGTCCTTCGTGACCTGCGTACGGCTGGCCCAGACCGGGCGGTCGGTGTGCGGGGTGGGGGAGCCGATCGCGCTGGACTGGCTGGACTCGCCGCGCCGTGAGCTGCGCAGCCGGCTCAAGACGCATGTGCTGACCTGCGCGACCTGCGCCAGGGCGGCCAACCTGACCGTCTCGGTCCCGGCCCTGCTGGCCCGGCTGCCGATCGCCGAGCTCGACGACCTGGCCAGGTCCAGGATCGCGGCGCCGGCCCGGCCGGAGAGCGTGGAGATCCGGTGGAGCCAGCACGACTACCCGCTCCAGCCGGACGCGTACGACGCCTACGAGGCCCGCGACGGCCAGGACGCGCTGGGCCACCGGACCAGGGCGGCCCACCGGGCACGCGACGCCTACGGCGCCCGTGAGGCCGCCAATGGCGCGCGTGACTCCTATGCCGCTCGTGACGCTTATGCCGCTCGTGAGGCCTCCAACGGCGCCCGTGACGCGTATGCCGCTCGCGACTCCAACGGCGCGCATGATCCCTATGCCGCTCGCGACGCTTATGACGCTTATGCGGCCTCGGCCGAGAGGGACGACACGCCGCTCCTGAACGCGGTCCCGCGCGTCAACGGGCACCATGTGCCGGAGCCGACGTTCCGGGACTCGCGGGGACGGCCGCGCTCGATGCCCCTCGGCGCGCCCGTCTACGAGGACTACTACGCCGACACTGACGCCGATATCGACGACGGCCACCGACCCTCCGGTCCTTCCGGCCCACACCCAACGGAAGACGCCTGGGAGGAGCGTCGCCCTCCCGCCCCCCGCCTGCCGGAGGAGGCGCGGGAGGGCCGCGCGGCGCCGCGCCCGTGGGACGACAGGGTCTGGGAGAACCGGCCCGCGCCCCGGCTGCCCGACCGGGCGTGGGACGACGCCACGCCGCTGCGGACCCGCCGCCCGCGCGCCAACGTGCACGGGATCCCCGCCCCCCGGCGGCCCCTGGACGACGACCTGGCGCCCGTGGAGGAGATCTGGGACCGGCGCATCACCGCCAGGGTCCCCGCCGCTGTGCGGGAACGCTCCGAAGCCGCAACCTCCATGGCTTCCACGGCCGAGGTGTGGGACGAGAACGTCTCCACGCGCGGCAAGCTGTCCCGGCAGGGCACCAGGGCGCGGGCCAAGCAGCGCAGGGACCGGGCGGGCAGGGAACGGGCGGGCAGGGAACGGCGGCCCCGCCCGGTCCGGGTGGTCGCGCTCGGCGCCGCGGCGCTGCTGATCGTCTCGCTGGCCTGGCGCGGGCTGTCGGCGCGGGACTACTCCCCGTCGGGTCTGGCGATCGAGACCACCGGGGCCAAGGTGCCCGTGGCCGTGCCGCAGCTGACCAAGCCGGTGCCGCCCGTGTCGCCGTCGCCGGAGAAGCGCAGTGCGGCGCCCACGGCAGCGGCGAAGCCCACGGCGAAGCCGAAGGCCTCACCGACGCAGCGCCGTACCCAGCCGGTCAGCAAGCCCGTGGTGCGGCCGAGCGTGAAACCGAGCGTCAAGAAGCCGGCGCCGGCCGTGCGGCCGGTGCTGTCGGTCAAGCCGCAGGCGATCGAGCTCGAGGACGGCGCCGGGATCGTCACCTTCTCGGTGAACGCCGGGACGGCGAAGTGGAAGGCCGACAGCGAGCAGGACCTGGTGGAGATCGCCCCCGCGTCGGGGACCGTCACGGCCGGGAAGAAGGTCCGGCTGGAGGTCGGCCTGACCGACGACGGCCTGCTGGCCTCCTCCTGCCTGTTCGAGTCCGACAACGAGCTGGGCGTGGAGACCAGTGTGATGGACGTCATCACGATCAGGTGGACCGGCAAGAACGAGGACGTCGCCGCCAACGGTAAGATCACTCTCACCGTCGCGAGCTGCGTCACTCCATGAACTCGGGCTCCGGGGGCGGGCGGGCGCGCGGCAAGGCCGCCCCCGGAGGCCGGATTATCTGCGCACCTCGGGCGGGTTGATCCCGTGGTCGCGCAGCGCCTTGTAGACGGTGGCCTGGGACAGGCCGGTCCTGCGTTCGATCAGCGACAGGTTCTGAGTGCCGGCCCGCCAGCACTCGGCGATCAGCTGGTCCCGCTTGCCGCGCGCGGCCAGCTCGGCGTCGGAGGTGTGCGCGAGGATCTCGCTCAGCCGGCCGATGCCCTGCAGCAGGCGCAGGCTGGCGCCCTGCCGCAGCTGGTTCAGCTCGGCGATCTCGGCCACCACCCGCTCCAGCGCCTCCACCACCGGCGACGGCGGCGCGTGCCGCCCCCGCCCCGGCTGCCGCTGGTAGCCGTTGCTGCGGGCGGCCAGCAGGATCCGCTCGACCTCGGCCTTGGGCAGGCCGCTGGCCCGGCGCAGCGCGGCGGCGTTGGTGGCGCCGCTCTCCCAGCAGGCCACGATCAGCTCGGCCCGCTCCCGATCGGCGCGCGCGATCGCCGCCCCCGCCGCGGTCAGATCGGTCAGCAACGGCCGCCATTCGGCCAGCCGCCCGGCTTCCGCCCCCTGCTCGGGCCGGTCCTGGGCGGTCCCGCGCTGGGCGATGATCTGGCGGAGCGTGCCCTGGCGCAGGCCGGACGCCGCCGCCAGCCGGGCGCTGGCGTTCTCGCCCGCGGTGACCGCGAAGGTCCGTACCAGATCGTTGCGGTCGCGGCGGCAGGCGGCCACCTCCGCTGAGACCTCGCGCCAGCGGCGGGCCGCCTCGGCGGCCTCGGCCAGCGCCATGACCGCCTCGGGCCGCGGCGCCTTGGCGGCGCGTTCCCTGATCCGCTCGCGGCGCAGCTGGGCCGCGTGGCGGGGGCAGCGGCCGAGATCCCTGGCCCGCTCCTGGCAGCCCTCCACGGCGCACGGGCGCCGTTCCCAGCGCGGCGGCACCCGGGTGGCATCGCCGTAGGCGCGGCGGCGCTGGTAGTGCATGCCGCACAGCTCGCGGCTCCACACCGCCCGCCCGCACCCCTCGATCGCGCACAGGTGCCGGCTCGCCTCCGGCCGCTCATCGTTCGCCTGCGCCGGGCGCTCGCTCTGCCGGGTACGGCGCGGGCGCGCGTCCCCCGGGTCGCCGGTCTTCGACAGCCGCGCGTAGTGCATGCCGCAGAGCTTGCGGGCCACCACCGGCTTGTCGCAGCCGTCGATCGAGCACGGCAGCCCGTGCGCGAGGTAGTGCCCCCGGCACAGCCCGCGCGTGAAGATCTTCAGCTCGCAGCCGTCCTCGCCGCAGACCCCGTCGGTGGAACGCAGCCGCGAGGCCGCCTCGCCGGGCCTGCCGGACTTGCGGACCCGCTGCACGTGCAGGCCGCACATGCCGCTGTCGGCGGCCGGGCGCTCGCAGCCCTCGATGGAGCACGGGGACGCCACGGCGAGCCGCCAGACCCGGTAATGCGAGGTGCACAGGCCGCGCCGGTGCACCTGGCGGTCGCAGTCGGCCGAACACGTCGAGCGTTTGTCGGGCGCGCCGTAGTAATGCTGCGCGCAAACGCCAAGGGCCAGGACGGTCCGGTGGCATTCCCGGACGGAACATCCCTTATCTGTCATAAGCGCTGGCGTGGTCATCGGCACCTGTCAATGCGACCTGTCAAGATTTCCCCCGGAGCCCGGCGCGTTCCATGAGCCTGACCTCGTTGACGAGTTGCCGGGGCTCGTGCCCGAGATCCCGGAGCAGGCAGCAGATATACGCGTGCACCTCGGAATCGAGCGGGCGCGCCTCGAACGCGCGCGAGACGAGGTAATGCACATAAGCCACCGACAGGACGTAAGTCCGCCCGGACAGCTCCTCAAGCGAATTCACCTCAGATCCGGGAAGGAACTCCGGCGACCAGTTTCCGCGGACGAATTCGATCAGCTCGGCGCCCATGGCCGGCAGCGGGTCGCGCAGCCGCGCGTGCGCGTGCGACGAGTACGGACAGGACGGGATCTCGAGCTGGAACTCGCCGTCCACCGAATCGGCCCCCTCCAGCCGGTACGGCACCGCGCGCCCGGTCGTCGTGATCGCGTCCGGGTCGGCCAGCGGGAAGGCGTCGTCGACGATCTGCGCCACGGTCACCGCCACCGGATAGCCGAGCGTGAGCCCGCGCACCGCGCCGCCCACCTCGTCCAGCTGGCAGTGCGCCGCCACGTAGGTGGCCAGCGACAAAGTGCGGTGATACTCCAGGGACTCGATCTCCCGCTCCGCGATCGCCTTCGGCAGCACCTCGCGGTAACCGTCGATGATCGCGTCGATCGGGAAGAGCCGCCCGTACGTCTCGTCCCGGGACGCGGTGACGAGCAGCAGATCGTTGCCGGCCTCGGCCAGCGGGTCCGCGGGGATGTCCCGGGTGATGTTGGCGATCACGCCGGCCCGCCCGGCGGCGGCGCACCAGCGCAGCGCGTCGGACTCCGGCAGCGTCAGCCGGGCGAAGGGCAGCAGGCCGTCGAGCAGGGCCCGAGCCTTCCATAGATCGATCCAGTTGGCCCGCCCGCTCGGTTCCGGGCTCGCCCACTGCAGGCTCCGGCCCGCCTGGTCGGCCCGGGCGCGGACCAGCCAGCCGGAGGCGGCGTAATCGTCGGCGTAGACGAGGTTCCAGATGCTGAGTAGCGGGGACGCGTCCACGGTGAAGCGTGCGGCTTCCTCGCCCTGCCACAGCCGATGGCCGTTCCAGGTGACGAGGAGATCGCAGAACGCGGCCTTGGTGGGCCGCCGGTACACCCCGTGCATGGGGTGACCGTCCACGACGAAACGGCCTGGCGGGGGTTCGGCGTCAGGCAGTGCCGGGCCGCGAGGATCTGGCGAGACCTCCCAGTCGCCCACTTCAGCGCCTCCTCTTCAGCATTAAGGCACCCTTAAGGCTTGACCAAAACTATATATTGTGACTAGTTCTTTCTCGGCTCCGGCACTTCCCTCGCCAGTTAGAAGCAGTCGGACCGAGATACGGATGGGATCAGATGTGCGCCCTGGTGACATGAGGGAAACTCCTGCCTGTCCGGGGAGTTGAACGCTATCCAGAGGTGGTAATCGGAAGGTTGCAAGCCAGTCAGCGTTTAGTCATGGCCTGGAGACAGAAAGGCAGTAGTATCTCCACTGCGCGCTTTTCAACGGATTCCCGCTGAATGTCATGTTGATCGCTGCGCACCTCCGAGCGGATTGGGGGCCAGGCGTTGCACTTCCGGATCTTGACCCGGTTGGAAGTGATCCCAGATGAGGGCGGCCCGCTGGCCATTTCGCCGATCAAGAGAAGGGCTCTGTGCGCGCTTCTGCTGGCCGGTGAGCAGGGCCTGTCACCGGGCGAGTTGATGGAGGCCGTCTGGGGTGACGGATATGCCCGCGACGGCTCGCTCAAGACCTGCCTGTCCCAGTTACGCCGGGTGCTGCCCGGGCGGATCCCCGCCGGCGGCTCCGGCGGTTACCGGATCGAGTTCGACCCCGCCGACACCCTGGACGCCCACCGGTTCCGCGCCCTGGTCGCCGACAGCGCCGAGGCGGTCCGCCGGGGCGAGCACGAGGAGGCCGTCCGCACGCTCCAGGCGGCGCTGAACCTCTGGGGGCAGGGGGAGCCCCCGCTGGCCGACCTGCCCGACCACACCGCCCGCCTCCGGCTGCTCCGCGACGAGCTGGTCTTCGAGCGCAGGGCCGCCCAGATCTCCCTCTTCCGCGAGCGCATCCACCTCGGCGAGCACCGCGACGTGCTGGGCGACCTGCGCCGCGGCATCGCCGAGGACCCGTTCTCCGAGCAGCTGCACGCGCTGCTGATGACCGCCCTGTACCGCTCCGGCTACCGGGCGGAGGCGCTCCGGCACTTCGACACGGTCTCCGCGCTGCTGCTGCGCGAGGCCGGCAGCGGTCCCGGCCAGGCGTTGCGCCAGCTCAGGGACGCCATCGACGTGGACGACGAGGCCCTGGTGCTGGACACCAGGGCGCCCGCCCCGGCCACGGCCGCGCCCGCCCAGGCTCCGCCGCCCCCGCCGCTGGCCCAGCTCCCGCCCGACGTGATCGACTTCACCGGCCGGGAGGACGAGGTGGCCAGGGTCGCCGAGTTCCTGACCCCCGGACCCGACGTGACGGGCGTGCCGATCGCCTCCCTGATCGGCCCGCCGGGCGTGGGCAAGTCCGCGCTGGCCATCCACATCGCGCACCGGCTGCGGGCCGCGTTCCCCGACGGCCAGATCTACATCCACCTGGCCGGGATGTCCGCGCACCCGCGCGAGGCCGCCGAGGTGCTCGGCGAGCTGCTGGCCTTCATGGGCGCCCCGGCCGACAGCCTACCCGCCAGCACGGGGGAGCGGGCCGCGCTGTTCCGGTCCATGCTGGCCGGCCGCCGGGTGCTCGTGGTGATCGACGACGCGGCCGGCGCCGAGCACGTCCAGCCCTTCCTGCCTGGTACGGCCGGGTGCGCGGTCATCGTGACGTCCCGGGCCTACCTCACGGGCGGGGCCGGTATCCGTCCCTTTCGGCTGGAACCGCTGCGGCGCCAGGAGGCCCTGCGCCTGCTTGAAGAGATCATCGGGGCCGACCGCGTGGCCGCGGAGCCGGCGGCCGCCGACGAGGTGATGGCCGCCTGCGGCGGCTTCCCGCTGGCCGTGCGGATCGCGGGCGCCCGGCTGTCCGCCCAGCCCAACTGGCCGATCGCCTACTTCGCCGGGCGGCTCAGCGACCGGCTGCGGGCGCTGCGCGCCAACGAGATGACCGTCAGCGCCAGCATCGCCGACAGCTACGACGCCCTGCCCGGGCCCGCCAAGCAGGCGTTCCGGGTGCTCGCCCTGGCCGGGCCTGGAGACTTCCCGGTCTGGCTGATCGCCATGCTGCTGAGCACGCTGGAGGCCGAGGAGCTGCTGGAGACGCTGTCGGACCGGAGCCTGCTGGTCACCGTCAGCGCGGGCACCGTGGGGCAGCCCCGCTACCGGCAGCACGACCTGCTCAGGGACTACGCCGAGGCGCAGCTGGCCGATCACGTGAGCGAGCGGGACCTGGCCGTCGAGCGCTTGTTGCTCGGCTGGCTGGAACTCGTGGACCGGGCCGATGCCCGCCTACCCGGAGAGCCACATTTTCCTCGCCCCGCCCGGCTGAACGTGGAACTTTTCGCCCCTGACGAGGCCCGCCACCTGATCGATTCCGGCCCTGGTGTCTGGTTCATCGCCGAATGTGCGAATATCTTGGCCGCGATCCGCCTGGCCTGCGAAGAGAGGCGTTACCGGCTGGCGTACGGGCTGGCCCTGCGCCTGTCGTCGTTCCTGTGCAACCAGAGCCGCCACCGCGAGGCCGAGGACATGTGGGACCGGGTCATGACCGCCGCGCTGGCCGAGGAGGACACCCGGCTGGCGGCCGAGGCCCGGCTCCGGCTGGCCGCCGTGGTGGCCAGGCAGCCCGGCGACGAGCCGCGCTCGGTCCAGATGCTGGCCGCCTGCCTGGACGCCTTCGAGCAGGTCAAGAACGCCGAAGGGGTGGCCAGGTCGCTGGCCTGGCGGGCCCTGGTGGGGCACCGGCGGGGCACGCTCGACGCCGCCGCCGCGGACGCCGAGCGCGGTCTCAAGCTGGCCCGCGAGGTCGAGGACGCGCCCTCCGAGGTGGCCTGCCTGCGGGTGCTCGGCCTGGTGGGCGCCGCCGAGGGCCGCCACGACGAGGCGATCCAGCTCTGCGAGTCGGCCCACACCCGGGCCGAGAAGCTGGCCAGGGAGAGCGGCGAGCGCGTCTACGAGTGCCTCGCCCTGGACACGCTGATCACCGTCAAGATCGCCGCAGGCCATCACGATCAGGCCCTTGAGCTGTGCGATCACGGCCGGGTGGTGGGCCAGGAGACCGGGGACATCCTGGCCGAGGCGGCCTTCGAGGAGTTCGCCGGGGACGCCCTCGCGGGCCTGGACCGCCCCGTCGAGGCGATCACCCGCTACACCCGCGCGGCCGGCCTGTTCGAGATCGCCGCCGACGACCGGCGGCCGTCCCTCTGCCGGGTCAGGATCGCCGCCATGCACGCAGCTCAGGGCTCCCTGGAAGAAGCCAGGAAGCTGGCTGAGCAGGCCGCCGCGGACCTGGAGAACCTGGGGTTCCAGGTCGAGGCGCAGGAGGCCCGGAGGGCCGCTCGGGGCTGGTAATCCAGCACGGCCGGAAATGCGGATTCGGCCCACCCGGAAAAGGAAAAATTCTTCCCTCGGAATTATCGGCTATGTCGGGCATGTAGTCATATACTCGCGACGGTCAAGGCACGTTCATGTCGTTCGCGGGGAAACTCCGGATGGCATGACCACATGATCCACACCTGACGTGAATAGCGTGGGTTGCTATGGTTGATCGGTGAAAGTGATCAAACGCTAGCTCAATGGGCACCGGCGAGGGTGACTACATGAAGCGGCAGAACGTGTTCGACCATGACTGTCCGAATGCATCCAGAATCTATGATCATCTACTCGGTGGGAGCGACAACCATGCTCCCGATCGGGTCGCGGCCGAGGAGCTCCTCAAGGTCGCGCCCGACGCCGCCGACGTCGCGGTGGGGAACCGGGCGTTCCTCAAGCGTGCCGTGAACTACCTCGCCGAGCGTGGGATCAGGCAGTTCCTCGACATCGGCAGTGGCCTTCCGACCAGGGAGAACACCCATCAGATGGCGCAGGCGGCGGCGCCGGGGGCCCGGGTGGTGTATGTCGACAACGACCCGATCGTCTTCGCCCACATCCAGGCGATCCTCTCCGACGGCAACACGGTGGCCACCAGTGGCGACATGCGCGCGACCGAAAAGATCCTGGCCGATCCCCGCCTGAACGAAATGATCAATTTCGACGGGCCGGTCGGCGTGATCCTCACTTCTGTCCTGCACTATGTCTCCGACGCTGACGATCCGCATGACATCGTGGGCCGTATTATGCGCGCGATGCCGCCGGGAAGTTATCTGGTCTTATCTCACAGTAAACACGGGGATGTGGCCAATCAAGAAGACGAAGAGCGAATTCTCGAAATATATAATCGAACCAATAAGCCGCTTTATCCGCGCGACCGGGCTCAGATCATTCAGTTCTTCGACGGGCTCGACATTCTGCACCCGGGGGTCGTCCCGGTGCAGGACTGGCACCCGAACGGGGACGCCCCCGGCGCGTCCGCGCCTGATTACGTCCCCGGTCACATCTTGGGTGGAGTCGCTGTAAAACCTCACTGACCGGGCACCGCGCTCTCTCCCACCCGGCGGATGTAGGTGATCATCAACAGCGCCCCCGACTGGCGGTATTCGACCTTGTCACCAGGGCGGAACCCGGCCAGGGGGCGCTTCAGCGGGCGCAGCAGCCGGCGACTGGCCGCACCCCTGGTCTCGACCGAGTATTGCACCGGGATTCCCGCCTTGCCGTAGAGCAGGTATTCCGTGGTGCAGCCGAGTTCGGCCGCCAACGCCGCCGTCACCTCGGGCGAGGGGACCCGCCTTCCGGTCTCGATCAGAGAGATGTAACTGTCGTTCACATGGGCGCGCCGCGCCAATCGATCCTGGGTCAGGCCCGCCTCCTTGCGGAGTTGCCGGAGGCGGTCGCCCAGAGCCTCGGACACTGTCACTTGACACGCCTTTCGACCCGGAGTCAATTGACGACATGCTTACATGCGGGCCACCTGAATGGGTAGACCCATTTTTTTGTGAAGCGCGAAGTTCTATAGAGAACTTGAATGCCCGGGATATAGAGCGGGAATTGCATTCGAGTTTGCTTGTGGCGGTAGTTAACCCGAGAAATATAACTGGGGCGGCGATGACCTGCGGAATCGGTCGCCGGCGATAGGGGAGGGCCGATTCCCGGCGTTCCGGGGGCGTCACCCGCCGCCACGGCGCGATCGCGCCGTGGGAACGTTCCGAACCTGCTCCTGGTTACGCGGAGCTATGCCCATTCGGCAGGTTTCGTGCCGCCTTGATCAGGAACTGCAGGCTCTCGTCAGGAGTCAGCGCGGCCGCCCGGATGCGGGTGTAAAGGGTCTCGTAGCGGGTCGCGGCGTCCGGCTCGGTCAGGACGAGATCGTCGGTGACGGTGTCCACGGCCACCACGGTGGGGTCGCCGGGATCGGCGAAGGTGTAGATCGAGAAGGCCGAGCGCGGCAGGCTGTAGCCGTCGATGATCGCGTCGATGGGCAGCACCCGCAGGGTGATCTTCGGGTCCCCGTTGACGGTAGCCGCAAGGTGATAAAGCTGTTGCTGCACCACTTCCAGCGGGGCCGCGCGGCGTCGCACGGCGACCTCATCGATGATCACTTCGTAGCTCGGCCCGCCCGGGCGGCGCAGCATGCGCTGGCGTCCGAGGCGCGCTTCGGCGGCCTTGTCCGGCTTGTAGCCGTCCGCTCCGTCCCTGCGGTCGGTCTCGGCCCGGGCCCGGGTGAACTCGGCCGTCTGCAGCAGGCCGGGCAGGAAGGTCATCTGGAACTCGCGGATGGTCTCGGCCCCCGCCTCCAGGTCGGCGAACAGGGCCTGCCGCTCGCCCATCGCCTTGTTCGACTCCCACCAGCCGCGCTCTCCGGCCTCCCGGGCGATGGTGATGATCTGCGTCCACCGCTCGCCGTGCACGCCCAGCTCCTCCAGGATGGCCATGATGTCGGCGAGGTCCACCACATGGCCGTTCTCCAGCCGGGAGATCTGGGCGCGCGGCAGCCCGATGCGCTTGGCGAGCTGCTCGTGGGTGAGCTGGGCGCCGACCCGCAGGTGCCGGAGTTCGGTGGCCAGCCGCAGCCGCCGTACATAAGGACTGATCATCGGCATCCTCCGAACTATGGCACCCTGGCCACGCCGCTGTGGCCGGTGATCGCGCCGTCGGGCGGGCCGTCCCCGGCCCGCCACTTGTGCCACTGGGTCAGCCCCGGCTCGACCAGCTCCAAGCCGTCGAAGAACCGGGCGACCTCCTCCCGGGAGCGTAGCCGCTGCCCGGTGGCCACATGCTGGTTGTAACGCTTGGACGCCTCGCCCTGGGTCGCCGGGAGCAGGTCGCTGGCCGGGTGGGAGATCACCAGGTAGCTGCCGGGGGCCGCCGCGGCGACCAGCTGGGCCACGATCCCGTACGGGTCGTCCTCGTCCATGATGTGGTGCAGGACGCCGAGCAGCAGGATCCCCACCGGCTGGCTGAAGTCCAGCGTCCTGGACGCCGCGCTGAGCAGTTTCGCGGTGTCGCGCAGGTCGCCGTTGATGTAGTCGGTGGCGCCCTCGGGGGTGGACTTCAGCAACTCGTGCGCGTGCGCGAGCACGATCGGGTCGTTGTCCACGTAGACCACCTGGGAGGCGGGGTTGGCCGCCTGGGCGACCTCGTGGGTGTTGTTCTTGCCGGGGATGCCGGTGCCGATGTCCAGGAACTGCCGTACGCCCATGTCGCCGGCCAGCCATTGCACGACCCGGACCAGGAACGCGCGGTTGG
Organism: Acrocarpospora pleiomorpha; assembly: GCF_009687885.1. Classification (GTDB taxonomy): domain Bacteria; phylum Actinomycetota; class Actinomycetes; order Streptosporangiales; family Streptosporangiaceae; genus Acrocarpospora; species Acrocarpospora pleiomorpha. The sequence goes on along the minus strand of NZ_BLAF01000037.1, from coordinate 19,539 downwards.
CCTGGACGCTGTAGCGGAGCCCCGGGCGGGCGGCGAGCACGGCGTCGCCGGCGGCGCGGTCGGCGGCGAAGTTGGTGGTGCCGCCCAGCCAGTAGTCGTACACCCGGGCCGAGTGGGCCGCGGTGGTGTCGATCCTGATGGGCTCCGACTCATGGCTGTCAGACACCTTGTCCGGCCCCTTGTCTGTCCGTCCGGCTGGATATCTCCGGGATCCATACTGTCCGAGGTTCTAGATCGTGCCGAGTATCCATCTGTATGGCGTGCCGGGCAAGGCCGCTGAGACGTCCGGTTCGGGCGTGCACGACCACAATCTGAACATGCGACACTTTTGTACAGTCCAGAATTGGCCGTTGTCCGGAAGACCGTACATGAACCAGAACAGCAAGTTCACCAACTGGCGCAAGTCCAGCCGCTCCAGCGGCGGCGACAACTGTGTCGAGGTCGCCAGCACTGGCGGCCCCGGCGGCGTTGTCGGTGTGCGCGACTCCAAACAGCGCGGGGGCGGCCCCGTGCTGGAGTTCAGCTCATCAGAATGGCGCGCTTTCGTCGACGCGGTGAAGGACGGCGAATACGACCTGAGCTGAGCCCTCACCAGCGGTTTCGAGTTTCCCCAGGTCGGCCTGAGTTCTCCTCCGTTTCGCTGAGTTTCCCGAAGAGCCGGAACCCCCGGCTCTTCGTGGTTTTCGGGGGGATTTCGGAGGGTTGGTCATCTTGCATCGCGGGCAGAAACCGATAGATACTTAGGACGTTCCGCACATTTGGATTGTCCAGCCGCGCGTATGCCCGGGAGATCGACGTGTGAGAGGGACCGTGTGAGAGGGACGGAGTCCGCGCTCGCCTCGCCGCTCATAAGATTCGCGGAGACCGGCTTGGACCGGGCCGCATCGATCGCCACCTGGCCTTTGGCCGAGGGATCACGCGCCGTGATGCGCAGCCGTGATCTCATGCGGGGCGTGCTGACCGGCTTGGGCCTGGGCAATGACGCCATCGACGACGGCGTGGTGATGGTCTCGGAACTGGTCACCAACGCGCTGCGGCACGCCTGCGGGCCGTTCGAACTCCGGCTCTACCGGAGCCCGCCGGTGGTGGTGTGCGAGGTCGTCGACGGTTCGGAGACCCTGCCCGCGATTCCGGGAGCGGGAGCCGTGCATCTGACGCTGGATCAGATCGACTCCATCCCCGATCCGTTGCTGCTGGAGTCGGGCCGTGGGCTGGACGTCGTCCATCGGCTATCCCGGGGCTGGTGCGGCGCCTACCCCACCAAGATCTCCACCACCAACCGGGTCACCGGCGGCAAGGCCGTCGCCTTCGCCCTGCCCCTCCCCGACTCCCCGCCACCGCCGGACCGGCCTTAGCTGGGTCAGAACGGGATCTTCCGTGTGACGGCTCGTCGTGTGTCAAGGTATGGGCATGTCCGATTCCGCGAGACTGCCCCGTTCTGTTGAGGAAGCGATCGACGCTGAGCGGGCCGGAACGCGCTTGCGTTATCTGTGCTTCTGGGGGCATCGGCCGGCGCGTGACGGCAGTGTCGGCGCGGGTTGCCTGAGCCAGTGGTGGCCCGCCGAGTTCACCGAGGACGGTCACCTCTTCCGTACCGCGGAGCACTACATGATGTCGCACAAGGCGTGGCTCTTCGGTGACGAAGCCACGGCCGCCGAGGTCCTCGCCGCCGGAACGCCGGGCGAGGCCAAGGCTCTGGGCCGCAAGGTGCGCGGTTTCGACGACGAGGTGTGGACCGCGCACCGCTACCCGATCGTGGTGCGCGCGAGTATCGCCAAGTTCGGCCAGAACTCCGACCTCAAGGCGTTCCTCCTGGGCACCCGCGAACGTGTCCTGGTCGAGGCCAGCCCGCTGGACCGTATCTGGGGTATCGGCCTGGCCGCCCAGGACCCCGCCGCCGCGTCTCCCACCACCTGGAAGGGCCTCAACCTTCTCGGCTTCGCCCTGATGGACGCCCGCGACGCGCTTCAATGAGTGAACGCTTCGGCCGGTTCGCGGGAGAGGGATTCGAGGGCCACGGCGATGTCACCGGACAGGGCCGCGCCCACGACCGGGTCGTGGTCCAGGAGGTAGGCGAGGTGGCGGAGGGCGTGCGCGACCACGTTCTCCAGGTGCACATGGTCGGGGGTGGGGCTCGACGGAGTGGCGCCCCTGGCCAGGCGGATGGTCTCCAGTTCGGTGGCGGGGAGATGCGGGTCGGGATCGGGGCAGACGGCGTAAGTCAGGACGATCTGGCCTTGCGGCCGGTAGCGCCAGCTGGTGGAGTGGACCACCGTGGAGGCGTCGCCGGCGCGGACACCGGCGCCCCGTCGTGCCGCCTGGTCAGGTGATTCACCGCCAAGCGGGGTGATCAGGCGGCGGTAACGCCACGTTCCGGCGGCATCGACACGCAGCGGCAGCACCTCGACGCTGACCTCGTTCACGTACGCCCCCGTGCAGGTGGTGGTTATTGCGAATAGTATGCAGCAACAAACATGTCGCGTCCTAATGTTGATGGGGTCGGGCGAGACGAGCCCCACCATGGTCGAAGTGCACCGCGCCGCCGTCCGGCGGCTCGGCGGCCGGCCTCGGGCGGTCCTGCTCGACACCCCTTACGCGTTCCAGGAGAACGCGGCGGACATATCCGCCCGGGCGCGTGGATACTTCGCGCGGAGCGTGGGGCTGGACGTCCAGGTCGGGGGAGACGTGGCCACCGCTGACTGGGTGTTCTCCGGGCCTGGCAGCCCGACGTACGCGCTGGATCGCTGGACCGCCTCGGGAACCGCCGCCGAGCTGCGGTCCCGGGTGCGGGCGCGGCGCGGCGTGACGGTGCTGGCCTCCGCCGCCGCGTGTACGGCAGGCGTGGTGACCGTACCCGTCTACGAGATCTACAAGGTCGGCGCGGACCCGCACTGGCGGGAAGGGCTGGATCTGCTCAGCGCGCTGGACCTCCAGGTCGTCGTCATCCCGCACTATGACAACGCCGAAGGCGGCACCCACGACACCCGCTTCTGCTACCTCGGGGAGCGCCGCCTGGCCAGGATGGAGGCCGACCTCCCCGACGGCACCGCCGTCCTCGGCATCGACGAGCACACCGCCGCCGTCATCGACCTCACCACCGAGCAGGTACGCGTCGCCGGTCGCGGCGCCCTCACCATCCGCCGTCCCGGCACCCGGCTCGAGCTCCCCGCCGGGACGACTCTGACGCTGCCCGAACTCCGCCACCTGACCAGCGGCCACACCACGCTGGCTCCACTGCCGCCCCCGCCCCCCGAGAGCCCGCCCCGGATCACGCTGGCCGAGCTGACCGAGGCCCACGAGTCCCGCTTCGCCGCCGCGCTGGCGGACAACGACACCGCCGCGGCGATCGAGGCCGTCCTCGCCCTCGAATCCGACCTGGTCGCCTGGTCCGCCGACACCGAAGAGGACGCCGGCGGCGTCACCGAATCCCGCGACACCTTCCGCCACCTGATCACCCAGCTCGGCAAACACGCCGAATCCGCCCACCATCTGACCACGCTCACCGAAGCCCTGGTGAACCTCCGCGCCACCCTCCGCAAAGACGGCCGCTACGACCTGGCCGACACCCTCCGCGCCACCCTCCTCGACATCGGCATCCACATCGACGACACGCCCACCGGCCCACGCTGGACCAGACGCTGACTTTCGTCGGTATGGGCGGCGACTTTCGAGGACTGCTCGCCAGAGCCCCGGTTCCTACTCTGAACCAGGTGATCGAAGTCGAGAACCTCAGCAAGAGGTACGGGAACACGCTCGCCGTCGACGGGGTGTCCTTCACCGTCCGGCCGGGACAGGTGACCGGGTTCCTCGGGCCCAATGGCGCCGGAAAATCCACCACGATGCGGATGATCCTGGACCTTGACCGTCCCACCGGCGGCCGGGTCCGCATCGACGGGAGGAGCTACCGGGAGCTGCCCGATCCGCTGCGGCGGGCCGGGGCGCTGCTGGAGGCGAAGGCGGTGCACAACCGGCGCAGCGCGTACCACCATCTGCTCTGGCTCGCGCAGAGCAACGGGATTCCCAAGTCGCGGGTGCGGGAGGTCCTGCGCCTGGCCGGGCTGGAAGGCGTCGCGGGGAAGCGGGCGGGCAGGTTCTCGCTCGGCATGACGCAGCGGCTGGGCATCGCGGCGGCCCTGCTGGGCGATCCGCCGGTGCTGCTCTTCGACGAGCCGGTCAACGGGCTGGACCCCGAGGGCGTGCTGTGGGTCAGGAACCTGCTGAAGGGCCTGGCGGCCGAGGGCCGGACGGTGTTCGTGTCAAGCCATCTGATCAGCGAGATGGCGTTGACCGCCGGGCATCTCATCGTGCTGGCGCGCGGCCGGCTGCTCGCCGACACCTCCGTACGGGAGTTCGCCGAGTCGGGCGCCAGCCCGCATGTACGGATCCGCACGCCCGAACCGGAACGTATGCGCGACGTGCTGGCCGCGGCGGGTCTCCCGGTGAAACAGGCGGAGGACGGCGCGCTGGAGGTCTACGAGACCGAGCCGGAGCGGATCGGCCGGCTGGCTCTGGCCCACGGTCTGGTCGTGTCCGAAACCACCATGCGGTCGGCGTCGCTGGAAGAGGCCTTCATGCGGCTCACCGGGGACTCCGTCGAGTACCGGGGAGGCGGGCGATGACAACGGCCGCGGTCATCCGCTCCGAATGGACCAAGATCCGGACCGCGCCGTCGACGGTCTGGACGCTGCTGCTGACCTTCGCCCTCAGCGTGGGCCTCGGCTACCTGCTGGCGGGCTCGATGGGAGATTCCTACGCCACCGCCTCGCCCGAACGCCGGGCGACGCTCGATCCGCTCTTCGCCACCTTCTACAGCCTGACCCTCGGCCAGCTCCCCCTGGTGGTGTTCGGCGTCCTCGCCGTGGGCGGCGAGTACGGCTCGGGGACGATCCGCGCCTCGCTCCTGGCGGTCCCCCGGCGCGGCCGGTTCTACGGCGGCAAACTGCTGGCCGGGACCGCGCTCGCCTTCCCGGTGTCAGTGATCACCGTGCTGGCCACCTTCTTCGCCGCAACGTCCGCCTTCGGCCCGGGCGCTCCTTCCCTGCGGGACGAAGAAGTACCATCCGCCGTCGTCGGCGCGTGCCTCTACCTGACACTGATCTGCCTGTTCGCCATGGGAGTGGCCACGATGCTCCGCAGCCCCACCCGCTCGCTCGGGATCCTGCTGCCGCTGTTCTTCCTCGGCTCACAGGGCCTCGGCAACGTCCCGGGTGTGAAGGCATTCACCCAGTACCTCCCGGACCAGGCAGGCATGCTGATCATGCACATCGTCGGCCCGCAGGACGATCCACGCTGGGCCCGCGACTACGGGCCGTGGACCGGGATGGGCATCCTCGCGCTGTGGACCGTCGCCGCCTTACTCGGCGGCTACCTGGTGCTGCGCCGCCGCGACGCCTGAGCGAAGGCGTATAGAGGCTCTCGGGTCCAGGGTGAATTTCCACGCCTGGCAATTCCCAGGGTCGTGACATGGCGGTTGTAGTGCCACGGGTTGTGCCCTCGGGCCGAGACGATGGGCGTGGGCATCTCCGGCCACCCGGCACCGTTCACGCTCGTGGCGGTTGTCGCCGTACTGGCACCAGAGGCGGCGGCGGGCGCCGCGAGTCAGCGGGAGTCCCGGACGAGCAGTGCGGCCTGGACGCGGTTGGCGCAGCCGAGCTTGGCGAGGATCCGGCTGACGTAGGTCTTGATGCTGGTCTCGCTCATGTGCAGCCGCCGGCCGATCTCGGCGTTGGACAGGCCCTCCGCCACCAGATCCAGGACCTCGCCCTCGCGGGAGGTCAGCCCCGCCAGGCGCTGCCGCGCGTCGTCCAGCCGGCGGCTCGCCGCGGGCACCATGCCGAGCACGAGCCGGGTCACCGCCGGGGAGAGATAGGCCTCCCCGGCGTCGGCGGCCCGGACCGCGCGGATCAGCTCGTCGGGAGTGCAGTTCTTCAGCACGAACCCGGCGACGCCGTTCCGCAGCGCCTGGCGCACGTTCGCGTCCTGACCGAAGGCCGTCAGCATCACCACCCGCGTGTCCGGCGCGTGCCTGCGCAACTCGTCCAGCGCGCTCAGGCCGTCCAGCACCGGCATGGTGATGTCCAGCAGGGCCACGTCGACGCGGTGCGCGAGCGCCTTCTCGACCGCCGCCCTGCCGTTGTCCGCCTCGGCGACGACCTCGATGTCCGGCGCCGACTCCAGCACCGTCCGGATCCCGGCGGTGATGAGCGGCTCGTCGTCGGCAAGCAGCACGCGAATCACTCGCCCTATCCTCCCGGCAGGCTGGCCGGACCGGCCAAGATCACGATAGCCGCGGCGATGAGGGTGAGCGCGACGACCCAGAGCCGCCGGCGCGACGCGGGAACCTCCAGTTCGGCCTCCTCCTCGACGGCGTCGGTGAGCGGCAGCATGGCGACCAGCCGGAACTCCTGGTCCGACGACGTGGTGTGGAACATCCCTCCGGCGAGCCGTACCCGCTCGTCCAGCCCCGCCAGCCCATGCCCCGCGCGGCCGCTCGCCCCGTGCCGGTGCCCGGCCGGCAGCGAATTGCGTACGGTCACCAGCAGCGTGTCGCCCTCCGCCCGCAACGACACGGTGACCGGCTGCCCCGGCGCGTGCTTGGCGGCATTGGTGAGCCCTTCCTCGACCACGCGGTAGGCAGCCGGGGCCAGCGCCGCCGGAACCCCCTCCCGCAGGACCGTCACGGGCGCCCCCGTCGCGCGGAACTCGGCCGCCAGCCCATCGATCCCGCCGAGCGAGCGCGACTCCGGCACGCCGCGATCGCGGAGCGTGCCGACCAGCTCGTGCAGGTCGTCCAACGCCTGCCGCGCGCTGGCGGCGAGCTCCAGCACCGCCTCCCGCTGCTTGGCCGGCAGCTGCGTCACCTCCAACGCGGCCGCCTGGATCGAGATCAGACTGAGCCGGTGCCCCAGCGAGTCATGCACATCCCTGGCGATCCGCAACCGCTCATGCAGCGCGTGCTCCCGCCGCGACTGCCGCCGCTGCGCCTCCCGCGCCGACACCAGCCTCCGCTGCTGAGCCAGATAACGCCCAAGCACCACAGGCAACGCAACAAAGATCACATACCTGGACACCACCGGCCCAGGCGGCACGCCCAGGAGAAAGACCTGCACCCCCAAACAACCGGCAGCCCCCACAGCGGCAACGACGACGCCCAACCGCGACACGACCTGCCGCCCCACCTGATACCCAGTCCAGACAAGCAGCGCGTTCGCCCCACCAGGCACCGCGAGCACCAAAGCCGCCAGCAAGCCGACCACAGGCAGCCACACCGCCAGCCCCGCCACCACCGCGACGCCCGCCACCTGAGCGACAGACGCCCAGCCGTCCCACCCGGGAAACAGCACCACCGCGTCGACGACCGCCACGAGAACAGCGACGGCGCCCGATCTCATGACCCGCGGGATCGCCATGGCCCCGACTGTACCCGCCGGGTACGACGCATAGCGTGGCCATCCTGGCTGGCCGATTCAGGAAGGCGGGGTCTGCCTATGGCGTTGACGCAAGAAATCCGAATCGACCCTGAGGTCGCCCACCAACCGCCAAGCTCGCCTTTCATAGACCAGATCGCCCGTCACCGTGAAAGGCAGCTTCTCGCGGTAAGCGACAATCGCCCACTCGTGGTCTTCGCCCCCGAGAGTCATGTGAACATTCCGGAATCGGCCCTTAACCGCAGCATGCAGGATGATAATTCCAGACTCGTCGTCTTCCTGAGCCTCGTCCCGCGTCAAGGACCGAACTGTGCCAATAAGGGTTTCGCGACGCTTCGGCTCTTCTTGGCGAATGAGACGTTCACGAAAACGTCCCAGCTGTCCGAATGCCTGATGCTCCAACTTGATGGGGGATTCTCCCACGCTCGGTTTCGACTCGGCTGCCGCCCATTCGAAGGACAGGTCCAGCGCCCGAAGCCCATCAGGTTCCGCCATCTCTTCGATGGCTTCGACAAGTCCTGCGCTCAGCCCCCATCGGGAGGGTTCGTCCAGGGCTGTGAGGTTCTGGCCGAGCGTGAGATTGCGTGTCGTTTCCAGGCCTTGAGCTAGCGTTTCCATTACCCGCCGGGGAAATGGCCTGATTGCCCCGGGAGGTTGATCGGCCTGCCGCTCCAGAGGCTGATCGCCGAGCCAGGTGACTACGGTGAAAACGAAACTGCCCCGCTTGGTGTGACCCAACCGCACGTCTTCGTCCAGAAAATCGGCGACTGCGGCTGGCCTGCGGCCAAGATGAGAGTGCTCTGGATCGGCAGCCGTCGTGGCAGCGGCACGTAGCATCTTCCAGATCGCATCGACGGTGATTTCGGCCTGGCGAAACGGAATAGTGCCGTCCGTCATTTCCTGATCAAGGCGGACAAAGAACAAATCTGCCCTGGCGGCCGCGATCCGCTCCTGCAGCTTCTCGGCGTCCCAGTCATGTACGCGACTGATGGCGAACAAGGCGTCGTAGAACCGTGGCAGGAAGTCCGCATAGTCAGTAGCGAGCGGAAGAAGTATCCGGCCCAGGCTCTGCCCATCGTCGCCGGGAAGCCGCCAGATCTCGCGGATATGATCTTGCCGGGACTCGAGTTCCCAGGGTTGGGTGGCCAGATATTGAGAGACCGCAATGGGGGTGACCGAGTGCGCGAGCTCAAGGATTGAGGGGTCCGGCGCGAACGTGTTCACCAGTCGCCCCTATCGCCGATGGTCTTCATGATGCCTTGAAGCTGAGGTATATCAAACAGATTGCTTCTCGGTAGACGGACAGTCTTGCTCGCCCCGTCATCGCCGATTGAGCCGAGATCGGCGGCGCTTTGCCAGTACATGCGACTCCCCGTGACGAGCCGCTCCTCGTCCTGCTCGAGCCAACCACCCGCCGGCAGCAGCAGGACTCCAAGGTAGGCAGGGGCGAACCGCTTAGGATTGGTCAGCTTCTTGAACGGAACAGCCTTCATCGTCCATGACAGGTGGTCGTCTTGAGCAGATCGCGCTGCGCGGTCGCTTTGAGTTGCAGCTCAAACTCTGGGCAGTAGTACGTCGAGTACTCGGTCGATGACGAGATCGTGATGTCAACACCGTCATAGTCGGTGGCGTGGCTCTTGATGGAACAGCCGGCAGCCGATGCGATCATGTGAACGAAGCTGAGGCTGAACTGTTCCTTCATGGCGTTGAGGGGGAGCTGAACGCTCTCGTCCGCTGGCGGCTCCCTCACAGGCATCCCATCCCTTCCGCCATCGTGCCTCCTCGCCTCCGCTGGCCGACGAACGTGCAGACTACTCTTCGCGCGACTTCTTACGGGGGCCAATTCATCCGATCATCCCGAGATCTATATGAATCTGAGCGTGGTCACCACGTGCCGCCGAGGTTTTTGAGGGTGAAGGAGCCGCCGGCGCGGTGGTGGAGGGGGTGGGTCAGGTCGGGTTCGCCGTCTTGGGTGATTAGGGCGGGGGCGTACGGCTCGGAGTCGTCCTGGGGGGTGTAGCCGATGGACATGGCCTCGTTGAGGGACCACCAGCGGCGTTTGTTGGCGGAGACGCCCCAGACGATGTGGAAGCCGGGGGCGGTGAGGGCGGCTTCGATGAGGCGGGCGCAGTCGGCGGGGGAGATCCAGGTGGCCAGGCAGCGGGTGTCGGTGGGGTGTTCGGTGCAGGTGCCGAGGCGGATGACGGTGACGTTCAGGCCGAATCTGTCGTGGTAGAGGCTACCGAGGGCCTCCATGACGACCTTGCTCACGCCGTAGAAGGTGTCCGGCCGGGGGAAGGTGTAGTCGGGCAGGTCGGATGTGTCCGGCGGGCGGGTGTGGTAGCCGGCGGCGTGGTGGCTGCCGGCCAGGACGACGTGCTGGACTCCTTCCCGGCGGGCGGCTTCCAGCAGGGTCTGGGTGCCGGTCATGTTGGCGTGCACGATGTCGGCCCACGGCCGTTCCCGGCTCTGGCCGCCCAGGTGGATCACCGCGTCCACGCCGCGTACTGCCTCTGCCATCGCGTCGGCGTCGGTGAGGTCGGCCACCACCGAGCCGGGCACGTCGATGGGGACCACGTCGGACAGGCGGAGCTCCCGCCCTTCGCGAGCCAGCAGCGGGCGGATCAGGGTGCCGACCTTCCCGGCGGCCCCGGTCATCAGGATGCGCATACCCCAATGGTGTACACGTCCCTGATGAAAATCCACATACATGGATACGTTCCAACCCATTGACGGATTTTTCATCTCTGGTTACGTTCGCATGAAACTTGCGACACGCTCCCGAAACATTTCGATATGTGAAGAGGTGGTCTGATGACACGCCATCTGCTCGGGGCCGTGATCGCTATGGCTCTCGTGGTGGCCGGGTGCGGATCCGGGGATGCCTCCGGCGGCGACGCGCTGGAGATCTGGATCCGGCAACCCCCCGACTCCGACGCCGCCAAGACCGCGACCAAGCTGGCCAGCGCGTTCACCACGGCCAGCGGCGTCCAGACGAAGGTCGTCGCGCTCCTGGACGACTTCGAGACCAAGCTCCAGCAGCAGGCCGCGCAGAAGAACCTGCCGGACATCGTCATCAACGACACCGCCCAGCTCGGCAACATGCGTACCCAGGGCTGGCTGCGCGAAGTCGACAAGGCCACGCTCAAGGGCGGTGACCAGCTCGCCGACCGGGCCTGGCAGGCGGCCCAGGCGAGCGACGGCAAGTACTACGCCGCGCCCTTCTCGGCCCAGTCGTTCGCGCTGATCATCAGGAAGGACTGGCGCGAGAAGCTCGGCCTGGAACCGCCGCGGACTTGGGCCGACCTGGCCGCCCTGGCCAAGGCCTTCACCGAGCAGGACCCGGACGGCAACGGCGCCGCCGACACCTACGGCTTCGTCGCCCCCGCGGGCACCAAACGCGGCTACGCCTCCTGGTACGCCTCCTCGATGATCTACGCCAACGGCGCCACGTTCCTCACCCCCACCGGCGCCGGCAAGTTCACCCCGGCCGTGGCCGACGCCAAGTTCGTCGAGGCGATCAAATTCCTGCAGGACCAGTTCTGCGTCGCCAAGACCGTCAACCCCGGCGCGGTCAGCAACGACACCACCGTCACCCACGAGGTCTTCGAGAAGGGTCAAGGCGGCATCTACCTGGTCGGGCCGTACGTGCTGGCCAGGTTCGAGCAGTCGATCGGCGCGGACAAGCTCGAAGTCGTCAAGGTGCCCAAGGGGCCGTCCGGCGGGCCCGGCACGCTTGGCGAGGGTGAGAACGTCTACCTGATGGCGGGTTCCGCCGACGAGGCAGGGCAGCAGAAGTTCGCCGAGTTCGCGGTGTCCGCCGAGGGCCAGCGGATCGGGATGAATAAGGACGCTCCCGGCGCGATTGTCCGGCTTCCGGTCAATACGACCGTGGACATGGCCGCCGAGCGGCAGGCTCCCGGGTGGAAGGTCTTCCAGGAGGCGTACGCGGACGCCGTCTACAGCTCGGCGGTGCCCAACTGGGCGCCCATCCGGCAGACCACCGCCGACGCGATCAACGCCGTCTGGGCGGACTGCTCGGCCGACGTCAAGGCCGGGATGGACGGCCTGGCGGCCAAGCTGACGGCGGAACTGCAGGCCCAGAAGGCATCGTGACGCACTCCCGGCGAGGCACGGCGGTGGCGTGGTTGCTTCTCGCGCCCGCGCTGCTGCTGTTCCTCTACTTCAAGTTCATCCCGATGGCGCTGGGCCTGTGGAAGAGCTTCTTCAAAGTCCAGCCGTTCCTCGGGGACGAATGGGTAGGGCTGGACAACTACCGCACGATCATGACGGACGACGCGTTCGCCGGTGCGGTGGGGCACAGCCTGCTGCTGGCCGTGGGGACCACCGGCGGGTCGCTCGCCCTCGGGCTGGGGCTCGCGCTGCTGATCGAGGGGCCGGCGCGATATCTCTGGTTCGTCCGGGCGGCGGTCTTCCTGCCGGTGGTCACCACCATGGCGGCCGTGGCGGAGGTCTGGCGGATCATGTACCACCCGGGGGACAGTGGGCTGCTCAACACCATCCTCGGCTGGATCGCCATCGACCCGCAGCCCTTCCTGGCCAGCGAACATTCGTCGCTGTGGTCGATCATGGGGATGAACATCTGGCGCGGCGCGCCGTACGACATGATGATCTTCCTGGCGGGTCTGGTGGGGATCGACAGGACGCTGTACGAAGCCGCGGCCGTCGATGGCGCCACCACCCGGCATCGGTTGCGGTACATCACCTTGCCCGCGTTGCGGCCGGTTTTCTGGATCCTGTTCACGCTCGCCGCGATTCGCGGGCTGCGCGTGTTCGTGGAGGTGTACGTGCTGACCAACGGTGGCCCGAACGGCTCGTCCGAGGTCATCATGACGCTGATCTACAAGCTGGGCTTCCAGCGCAACGAGCTCGGTGTCGCGTCGGCGGGCGGGGTCGTGCTGTTCGCGGCCACGCTCGTGCTCACGCTGATGGTTCAGCTGATGCGCCGCAGGCAGGCGCGATGAGATTCGACACCGCGCTCGGCCTGGAGGCCAGGAAGGGTCCGCTTGCTTCGATCGGCAAGTTCGTCCTGTACGCGATGATGCTCGTGGTCTTCACCGGACCGCTTTTCGGGCTGCTGATCAGCGCGTTCAGTACGACCCTGGATCCGACCGCTTTCACGCTCTGGCCGGATGAGCTCACGCTGGAGAACTTCGCGCAGGCGGGGGAGAAGAACGTCTATCTCTACCTGCTCAACTCCTTCGTGGTTGTCGGGTTCGGGTTGTTGCTGCAGATGGTGGTGAGCGTTTTCGCCGCGTACGCGCTGGCTCGCAAGAGGTTCCGGGGGATGACGTTCGTGCTGCTTGTCATGCTGGCCACGATGATGTTGCCGGAGGAGATCATCGCGATTCCGCTGTCGCTGGTGCTGGCTGATCTGCCGCTCGTGCACGTCAATCTGATCGACACGTACCTGGGGATGATCCTGCCGGTGGGGGCGTGGGGGTTCTCGATTCTGGTCATGACCGAATTCATGAAGGAAGTGCCGGTCGAGTTGGAGGAAGCGGCGCGGATCGATGGTGCGGGGGAGTTGCGGACGTTCTTCACGATCATTCTGCCGTTGTGCCGTCCGGCGCTTGGGGTGATCGGTGTGTTCGGGTTCACCATGATCTGGGATCAGTATCTGTTGCCGCTCATCGTGGCCAACGAGTCTTCGCACTGGACGTTGCCCATCGCGCTGCGCTCGCTTCGGTCGGATGAGCAGGTGGGTATCGGGGTGCTGCTCGCTGCCTCGTTACTGGCGTTGCTCCCCTCGGTGATCGCGTTTCTGGCCTTCCAGCGCCAGTTCATGCGCGGTCTGACCAGCGGCGCGATCAAGGGGTAGGTGTCCATGTATCTGTCCATATATCTGGACGGCATCCGGTATTCTGCCCGTCATATAGCACAGCGACGGAAATGGGACAGCGATGGAGCCCCAGCTGGTCAAGTCCGCCGAACGTACGGTACGGATCCTCGAAGCCCTCGCCGCGTCGCCCGATCGGTTGACTCTTTCGGCGCTTCAGCAGGTCACCGGGTTTCCGCGCAGCAGCCTGCACGCGCTGATGCGTACTCTCGCCGAACTGAAGTGGATCGAGGCCACTGGATCCGCTTACGGGATCGGGCCGCATGCCTTGCTGACCGGGACGGCCTATCTGGACAAGGATCTGGCGCTTCCGCTCGCCCACGAGACCCTGGAGGACCTCCGGGAGGAGATCGGCCATACCGTGCACTTCGCCCGCCGCGACGACGCGCATGTGCTCTACCTGGCCACTCGCGAATCCCGCGAACGCCACCGCACGATCCCCCGCGTCGGCCGCCGCCTCCCCGCGCACGTCACCGCCCTTGGCCAGGTGCTCCTCGCTCAGTTGACCGACGACGAAGTTCACGCGCTCCTGCCGACGCCACTCGCCCGGATCACCGATCACACGATCACCGATCTTCCCCGGCTGACCAGCGAACTCGATCAGGTACGGACACGGGGTTATGCCTACGAACGCGAACAGGGCACTCCAGGCGTGGCCTGCGTCGCGGTGGCCGTCGACTACCGCATCCCTGCCACGGACGCGATCAGCTGCTCTATGCCTTCGGGGCTTCCGCCGGAGGAGATCGAGAAGATCGCCGATGCCGTTGTAAGGCATACGCGGAAATTGGCCACGGCATTGCGCCGCGAGGGCATCCGTTAGGCAAACATCCAGCGGGTGGATCCGCTTGCCCTGATTTCTGTTACGAGATCCTGATTATTGCGGTGGTTCCCCCGCCCACCCGCCCTTTGTTTGTTCCGGGTTTTACGTGGGCGGCTGTTGGGGCGGTTTTCCCGCCTGGCCTCGTTTTGTTTGTTCTCGGGCTCCGCCCGACCCGCTGGTGCAGTGGCTCCGTGTTCGGGGAAATCGTGATGGGTGGAGCAGATGGTTTTGCGCGCTTTCGCTGTTATCGTGGTTTCATTTTTGTGGGAGATTGTGCTAGCCCTTTTCTGGGGTCGGTCGAAGGACCCTGGCCGCCGTTCTATGTCGGAATGGCGTCCGCTAGATCCCGCCGAGAGGAGCCACGGTGGTGGCGGGGGCGGGCGGAGCCCGAGGGAAATCAAAGGGCTGGGTGGGTGGGAGAACCCGGTATCGGCAGGCCGTGGAGCCCAAGGGGAATCAAAGGACTGGATGGGAGAACCACGTGAAAAGTGGAGATAGCAATGCGTCTTGATGGGGTTCTTTTCTTTCCAGTTACGCCCTTTGGGGAAGATGGGGCGGTGAATCGTGGCGTGCTCGCTGAGCATGTGGATATGGGTGTCGCGGCGGGTTCTGGGGGAGTGTTCGCGGCCTGCGGCACGGGTGAGTTCAACGCGCTGAGCCTGGACGAGTACACGGATGTGGTGGCCACCACGGTGAGCGTGGTCGGCGGGCGAGTCCCCGTCATCTCAGGTGCGGGAGGATCGCTTCCGTTCGCCCGTTCGTGCGCGAGAGCGGCTTCGGAATCGGGCGCCGATGGCTTGCTGCTTCTCCCGCCGTACTTAGTCACAGCACCCCCATCCGGCCTTGTGGAATATGTCCGACAAATCGCCGAAGCCAGCGATCTGCCGATCATCGTCTACCAACGGGGAACGGCCAGATTCACTCCCGACGCCGCCGTAGCGTTGACCAAACTGCCGAACGTCGTCGGCTTCAAGGACGGCCTGGGCGATATCGATTTGCTGCAACGCATCATTCTGCGCGTCCGCCAGGCCACCGACCGCGAGTTCACCTTCTTCAACGGCCTCCCCACGGCGGAACTCACAGTCCCCGCCTATCGCGGCCTCGGCGTCCCCCTCTATTCGAGCGCCGCCTTCGCTTTCGCCCCCGAGATAGCGCTCGCCTTCTACAAAGCCATCACCAGCGGCGACGAAATACTCACCCAGCAACTGCTGACAGAGTTCTACCTCCCCCTCGTCGACCTACGCGATCGTGTCCCCGGATACGCGGTCGCCCTAATCAAAGCAGGCGTGAAACTACGCGGCCTGGACGCAGGAAACGTTCGCCCGCCACTCGTGGACCCCACCCTCGAACATGTCGCCGCACTCGCCCGCCTCATCGACGCAGGCCTGGCAATCAGCTCCCATTAACCAGAAACCTATCCCAGAGACAGCCGCCGACCGCGGCTGTCCAACTCGCGATTCAATAAACACACAAGCCTGGCGGTCACTCACATGAAAATCCGAGAGATCACAGTCACCCCCGTCGCGTTCCGGGACCCACCCCTACTAAACGCCGCCGGCGTCCACGAACCCTGGGCGCTCCGGACAATCGTCGAGATCCACACCGACGAAGGCCTGACCGGCCTCGGCGAAACCTACGGCGACCTCGCCCACCTCACCAAGGTACGCGAAGCCGCATCAGCCATCACCGGCCTCGACATCTACGCCCAAAACCAGATTTACAAACATATATCCGCAGTAACCGGAGACGCCGTCAGCGACCTCCACGGCCTGACCGGAGTGGCCACCAAAGAGAAGAGCATCGACCGCGTCTACTCCCCATTCGAGGTAGCCTCCCTCGACATCCAAGGCAAAACCATCGGCCGCCCCGTATGCGACCTCCTCGGCGGCCCAGTCCGCGATTCCGTCCCGTACAGCGCGTACCTCTTCTACAAATGGCCCGCCCACCCCGGCACCCCCGCCGACCGCTTCGGCGCAGCCCTGACCCCCGAAGAAATCGTCACCCAAGCCCACCTACTCATCAACGAGTACGGATTCCAATCGATCAAACTAAAAGGCGGCGTCTTCCCCCCAGATCAGGAAATCGATGCCATCCTCGCCCTCCGGGACGCCTTCCC
>NZ_BLAF01000037.1:0-2839 GCF_009687885.1 Acrocarpospora pleiomorpha | reverse complement strand
CCCCTCCGCCTCGACCCCAACGCCCTCTGGTCCATCGAAACCTCGATCCGAGTCGCCCACGCCCTCGACGGAACCTCGAATACCTGGAAGACCCCACATCCGGCATACCAGGAATGGCCGCCGTCGCCGCCGAAGCCCCCATGCCCCTCGCCACCAACATGTGCGTAGTGACGTACGACCACCTACCCCCCGCCATCGCCCAATCCGCGATCGGCGTCCTCCTCTCCGACCACCACTACTGGGGCGGACTAGCACGCTCAGTCCAACTCGCCCGCCTCTGCGAAACCTTCGGCATCGCCCTCTCGATGCACTCCAACTCCCACCTGGGCATCAGCCTCGCCGCCATGACCCACCTGGCCGCCGCCGTCCCGAACGTCACCACCGCCTGCGACACCCACACCCCCTGGCAGGACGGCCAGGACGTCATCGCCCCCGGCGCGCTCCGCTTCACCCACGGCTCCGTCCCCGTCCCCACCACCCCCGGCCTAGGCATCGAACTCGACCGAGACGCCCTCGCCATCATGCACGAGCAGTACGTCAAATCCGGCCTCACCGTCCGCGACGACACCGGCTACATACGACGTTTCGACCCCACGTTCCCCACCACGAGGCCCCGCTGGTGAACTTCGGCTACGTCTTCCCCTGGGATATCGTCGGCGACCCCGCCGCCCCCGAACGCCTGGCCGCGACCGGCGTGGACGCGATAGCCCTCGCCGCCTCCTACCACTCCACCCGCGCCGCCACCCCCTTCCACCCCGCCCACCGCGTCCTGGAAGTCCCCCACTCCGCCCTCTACCTCCCCGTACGGCGAGACGCCTACGGCCCCCTAACCCCGAAAAGCCCGTCATGGACCCCACCCGACGCCTACCTCCAAGCCCGGGACGCCCTGAAATCCACCGGCCTCCCCGTCCACGCCTGGACGGTCCTCACCCACAACACCTCCCTCGGCCGCGCCCACCCCGCCCTGACCGTACGCAACGCCTTCGGCGACCCGTACCCGCACGCGCTCTGCCCGTCCCACCCCGACGTCCTCGACTACTGCGCCAACCTGGTCAGCGAGATCATCGACCTAGGCGAACCCGACGGAATCATCCTGGAAGCCTGCGGCCCCATGGGCATCGCCCACCAGTCCGTCCACGACAAAACCGCAGGCGCCGACTGGACCCCCACCCAATCAGCCCTTCTCTCCCTCTGCTTCTGCACCGCCTGCACCCCGAAATATCCCGACACCCTCCAAGCCCAAGTTCGCGCCGCCATCGACACCTCACCCCCCTCCATGGAAGCCGCCCTAGGCGACCTGACCCCCCAACTCAGCGCCCTCCGAACAACCCTCACCACCACGCTCCACACCAGAGTGATCAAGGCCGCCCACAACCACCCCATCCGCCTCCACGCCTCCGCCGACCCCTGGTCAACCGGCTCGTTCTCCCCATTCCCCACCTCCAACCACAGGACGACCACGTCGACGCCTAACCAGCAGCCCGAGCACAGGACGACCACGTCAGCGCCTGATCAGCAGCCCGAGCGCAGGACGACCACGTCAGCGCCTGATCAGCAGCTCGAGCGCAGGACGACCACGTCGGTGCCTGATCAGCAGCTCCCCGGCAGCGCTCTCTTTGCCCCACGCCGCCAGATCACCGACTCCGACCAAGCGCTCACGGGAGTCGTCGCCCCATGCTGGGGAACCGACGAAGAAGCCAGCGCGAACCTCACGGATTTGGCCGGTTCCTGCCGAAAGCTAGGCGCGTACACAACGATCCTGCCCCCGAAAGCCCCCGACCCCGAACAACTCGCCCGCACCTTCACCACCCTCACCCAAGCGGGCGCCAACGAACTCCACCTCTACCATCTCGGCCTAGCCTCACCACCCCGCCTATCCGCACTGACGAGCGCACTACACCTGCTCAAGCCCCAACCCGCCCGCTGACCACGCCAGCCACCCCGAGCCGCCCTTCCAGGTGCCCTTTCCAAACGCGCGGGCCGATCCTTCTTTCCGCTCCACGGCGGCCTTTGGCCAGTCGTCATGCTCGCGGCCATACCGTGCTGCACAGGTCCAGATCGGGAATCCATCCGCGCCTCCGTGGAGGCAACACCGCCCGCGTGGAGGCACCTACCCGCCCGGCGCTGCCATGCGCTTTGCCATCTCCCGGGAACAGCCGCACACCGCCCCGGGTGGCCCTGCACCGGGGAACACGCGACGCGCACGTCCCTCACACAGCGCTCCCGCAGCGCTCCCATGGATCCCGTCCCGCACCAGGGAACAGCACTGACGCGCCACGAAGACAACACCACACCTCACTGACAATTCGCACATATGTGACTACACAAAGTTGCTAATCGAACGTGCGAGCGATATCCTGGCGGAAGGTCGACCAGCCGATCCACGACAGGAGGTGGTCCACGATGACGGCATCGGGTGCAGTCCTGTTCCCTGACCACCGTGCCACCACCTCTTCCCCCACTGATCCCACCCCCTCCTTGGCTGCTTGGGGGGCTGATCGCGGTGCCGAGGAGACTGAGCGGGGTGCCGGTCATGGACGGAGGACCGATCAGGGCGCTGGTCGTGATGCGGGGTGCGGGGATCACCCCGATCGCCCCGATCGCCCCGATCAACCCGATCGCTCTGATTACTCTGGCCGCTCCGATCGTTCTGATCATCCTGGCCGTTCTGATCACCCTGATCCGGGTTTGGCCGGGGCGGCGATACGGGAGTGGCTGCACCAGATCGAGGTGATCGCCGCCGACGACTCGCGGGTGCCCTCCGACGTGGAGTCGGCGATGGCCGAGATCGTGGCCCTGGCGCGGGCGATCGATCGGGCCGAAGCGGCGATCGCCGTTC
>NZ_BLAF01000036.1 GCF_009687885.1 Acrocarpospora pleiomorpha | reverse complement strand
ATGATCACATCGCGTCCTCGCGGACCCTGGAGTTCGAGGAGCGGTTCCGTGACCGGGGGATCGATGTGGTCCTCAACTCGCTGACCGGGGGGTTCATCGACGCTTCGGTTCGTCTGTTGCGTCCGGGTGGCCGGTTCATCGAGATGGGCAAGCTGGACATCCGTGACCAGGAGCAGTTCCCTGGGCTGACGTATCACTGGTTCGATGTGATGGACGCCGGACCTGAGCGGTTGCGGGAGATCCTGACCGAGCTGGCAGGGCTGTTCGCAACCGGCGAGCTGCGGCCGCTACCCGTCACGGCGTGGGATGTGCGCCGGGGTCGTGAGGCGTTCCGGTTCATGAGCCAGGCCCGGCACACCGGCAAGATCGTGCTGACGATGCCGCGCCGGTGGGACCCGGACGGTACGGTGCTGATCACCGGTGGCACCGGTGGTCTGGGTGCCGAGCTGGCCAGGCATCTGGTGGCCGAGCACGGCGTGCGGCATCTGCTGCTGGCCAGCCGAAGGGGCTTGGAGGCGGCTGGCGCACGTGAGCTTGAGCAGGACCTGGCCGCGCAGGGCGCGCACGTGACCATCGCCGCCTGTGATGTGGCCGACCGGGATCAGGTGGCGGCGCTGCTGGCGCAAGTTGATGCCGGTCATCCGCTGACCGCTGTGATCCATACGGCGGGTGTGCTGGACGACGGGATCATCACCTCGCTGACGCCGGAGCGGCTGGATGTGGTGTTGCGGCCGAAGGTGGACGCCGCCTGGCATCTGCACGAGCTCACCGCAGATCTTGATCTGGCCGGCTTCGTGGTGTTCTCCTCGCTGTCCGGGCTGACGGGCAACGCCGGTCAGGGCAACTACGCGGCGGCCAATGTGTGGCTGGACGCATTGATGGCCCACCGCCGGGCCCAGGGACTGCCAGGGTTGTCCCTGGCGTGGGGGATGTGGGCGCAGTCCACCGGAATGACCGGGAGCCTGTCGCAGGCAGACGTGCAGCGGATGACCGCTGCCGCGCTGCCGCCCATCACCACCGAGCAGGGGCTGGCCCTGTTCGACACGGCCATCGGCTCGGATTCACCATTCGTCGTTCCGGTACGGGTGAACCCGTCCGCACTGCCGCAAGGGCAGGTGCCGCCGCTGTTCCGCGGGCTGGTACGCGGCACCCGCCGCACAGCCGCGTCGGCGGCGGCGGGCGGTGGCGCGGGCGAGGCGCTGTCCCGGCAGCTGACCGGTCTCAGCAACCCCAAGCAGGTCCGCCTGCTGGCCGACCTGGTACGCGCTCAGGCCGCCGCCGTCCTCGGACACTCCGACCCCGCTGCGGTGGAAGTCCGGCGGGAGTTCCGCGAGCTGGGCTTCGACTCGCTGACCGCGATCGAACTGCGCAACCGGCTCAACGCCGCCACCGGGTTGCGCCTACCCGCAACCCTCATCTTCGACTACCCCACGCCCGCTGTCCTCGCCGAACATCTCCTCGCGGAAATCGCTCCCGGGGAAACCGCAGCCGAGAAGCCGTCGTTGCTGGCCGACCTCGACCGATTCGAGGACATGCTTTCCGAGGACGGGCTCGACGAAATCACGCGGAACGGTATCGAGACGCGGCTGCGGCAGCTGTTGGCGAAGGTGACCGCGAGCGGTTCAGAGACTAGTGAAATCGCGGTTGCCGACATGCTCGAATCGGCGAGTACCGAGGACATCCTCGGCATCATCGAGAGCGAACTGGGCCAACTCAGAGACCTGTGATTCTGGGCTGGCCTCGGAACACTTCGGAGGTCAGCCCCGATGTCGGAAGACCGGAAGCTCGTTGACTACCTTAAGTCGGTCGCCGCCGATTTGCGCGAGACCCGTCGACGGCTCCAGGAGGTCGAGTCGGGCAGGCACGATCCGATCGCGATTGTGTCGATGGCGTGCCGCTTCCCGGGTGACGTCAACTCTCCGGAGGATTTGTGGCGTCTGGTGGCCGAGGGCGGGGATGGGATCGGTGAATTCCCGACGTCCCGCGGCTGGGATCTGGCCGGGCTGTTCAACGCGGATCGGGAGCGCCGGGGGACCAGTAGTTATGTGCGTGAGGGCGGGTTCCTGCACGGGGCAGGGGAGTTCGATCCGGGGTTCTTCGGTATTTCGCCGCGTGAGGCTTTGGCGATGGATCCGCAGCAGCGGTTGCTGCTGGAGGTGTCGTGGGAGGCTTTCGAGCGGGCGGGGATCGATCCGGGTTCGCTGAAGGGCAGCCGTACCGGTGTGTTCGCCGGTGTGATGTATCACGACTACGGCCCGAGTGTTGAATTCCCGCCGGAAGTGCGGAGCTTCGCCAGCACCGGCACCGCGGGGAGCGTCGCGACTGGCCGGATTTCGTACACGCTGGGGCTGGAAGGCCCGGCGGTGACGGTGGACACCGCGTGTTCCTCCTCCCTGGTGGCGTTGCATCTGGCGGCGCAGGCGCTGCGCTCGGGCGAGTGCGGCCTGGCGCTGGCCGGTGGTGTGACCGTGATGGCCACGCCAGGCATGTTCATCGACTTCAGCGCCCAGGGCGGGCTCGCGGCCGACGGGCGGTGCAAGCCGTTCGCCGACGCGGCGGACGGCACGGGGTGGGCTGAGGGCATCGGCATGCTGGTGCTGGAGCGGCTGTCGGACGCGCGCCGCAACGGGCATCAGGTGCTGGCGGTCGTCCGTGGTTCCGCGGTGAACCAGGATGGCGCGTCGAACGGGTTGACCGCGCCGAACGGTCCTTCTCAGCAGCGGGTGATCCGGCAGGCACTGGCCGGCGCCGGGCTCACGCCCGCCAACGTGGATGTGGTCGAGGGGCACGGTACGGGTACGACGCTGGGCGACCCGATCGAGGCGCAGGCGCTGCTGGCGACATACGGGCAGGATCGGCCGGAGGGCCGCCCGCTGCTGCTGGGGTCGATCAAGTCGAACATCGGTCACACCCAGGCCGCCGCCGGCGTGGCGGGTGTGATCAAGATGGTCATGGCCATGCGGCATGAGGTGCTGCCCAAGACGCTGCACGTCGATGCGCCGTCCTCGCATGTGGACTGGTCGGCGGGTGCGGTGGAACTGCTGACCGAGCCGGTGGAGTGGCCGCGGGCCGGCCGTCCGCGCCGGGCCGCCGTGTCGTCGTTCGGGATCAGCGGCACGAACGCGCATGTGATCTTGGAGGAAGGGCCGGAGGAACCAGGTGTAGAGGATCCGGCGCCGGCCGCTGGTGTGGTACCGGTGCTGGTGTCGGGCCGCACGGCGGAGGCACTGCGGGCGCAGGCCGGGCGGCTGGCCTCGCATGTGGAGGACCACCGCGAGGTGGCGCTTGCCGACACCGCGTTCGCGCTTGCCACAACGCGGTCGGCGTTCGAGCATCGAGCAGTCGTGCTGGCCGGGGACCGTGATGGTCTGCTGGCCGGGCTGGACGCGCTAGCCGAGGACCTGCCGGGTGCGGGTGTGGTGCGCGCGGTGGCCGGGGCGGAGCCACAGCTGGCGGTGCTGTTCACGGGCCAGGGCAGCCAGCGGGCGGGCATGGGCCGCGAGTTGTATGAGCGCTTCCCGGTGTTCGCCAAGGCTTTGGACGCGGTGATCGCGGAGCTGGACCCGCTGCTCGACAGGCCGCTGCGCGACGTCATGTTCGCCGAGGCGGAGCTGCTGGATCGGACGGGGTGGGCGCAGCCGGCGCTGTTCGCGCTGGAGACGGCCCTGTTCCGGCTGGTGGAGTCCTGGGGTGTGGTGCCGGATGTGCTGGCCGGTCATTCGATCGGGGAGCTCACCGCCGCTCACGTGGCCGGGGTGCTGTCTCTGAGCGACGCGTGTGCGCTGGTGGCGGGCCGGGCGCGGTTGATGCAGGCGCTGCCCGCGGGTGGGGCGATGGTCGCGGTCCAGGCCTCGGAGGAGGAGGTCGCCGCGCTGCTGGCGGAGCGTGCGGGCGAGGTGTCGATCGCGGCGGTGAACGGTCCGAACGCCGTGGTGATCTCCGGGGTTGAGGGCCCGGTCCTTAGCGTCGCGGCCGTTCTGGAAGAACGGGGGGTCAGGACACGGCGGTTGCGGGTCTCGCATGCGTTCCATTCGCCGTTGATGGACCCGATGCTGGCGGACTTCCGCGCCCTGGCCCGGACGCTGACCTACAGTCCGCCGGAAATTCCCGTGGTCTCGAACGTGACCGGCGAACTGGCCACGGACGAGCAGCTGTGCTCGCCGGATTACTGGGTGGACCAGGTCCGAGGCGCGGTCAGGTTCGCCGACGGCGTCCGCACGCTGCACGCCCAGGGCGTACGGGCGTATCTGGAACTGGGCCCTGACGGCGTCCTGACCGCCATGGCCGGCGACACGCTCGATGCGGATGCCGTGCTCGTCCCGGTATTGCGCAAGGACCGCGACGAGTCGGCAGCGTCCATGATGGCGCTGGCAGAACTGCACGTGCACGGGGTGCCGGTCGACTGGCAGGCGGTGCTCCCGCACGGCCGCCGCGTCGACCTGCCCACCTACCCGTTCCAGCACGAGTTGTACTGGCCCCGCACCCAGCGCATGGGCGACGCTCGAAACCTGGGGCTGACCGCGGCAGGGCATCCTTTGCTGGGCGCCGCTGTGGCGCTGGCCGCTTCGGACGGCGTTCTGCTGACCGGCCAGCTGTCGCTGCGGTCGCAGGCCTGGCTCGCCGATCACGTCGTGGGCGGGCGGGTGCTGTTCCCCGGCACCGCGTTCCTGGAGCTGGCGATCCGGGCCGGTGACCAGGTCGGCTGCGACCTGGTCGAGGAGCTCACCCTGGCGGCGCCGCTCGTCCTGGGCGAAACCGACGCCGTGGCAGTGCAGGTGTGGGTGGGCGCGGAAGAGTCCGGCAGACGTGACCTGAGCATCTACACCCGGTCGGCGGAGGCCGCCGACGACGAGCCGTGGGTACGGCACGCGGTCGGCGTCCTCGCCGCCGGCGGCCAGACCGCGGAGCGACTCGACACCGATGTCTGGCCGCCGCAGGGCGCGTCCGCGATCGAGTTGGACGGGCTGTACGAGCAACTCGCCGAGGGCGGGCTGAGTTACGGGCCGCTGTTCCGGGGCCTGCGGGCGGCCTGGCGGCGTGATGACGAGATCTTCGCCGAGGTGAGCCTGCCGAGCCGGCTGGAGTCGGACGCCGGCTCCTTCGGCGTACATCCGGCTCTGCTGGACGCGGCGTTGCACGTGGTGACCTTCGCCGGTCTTGACGATGCCGAGGGCGTCCGGTTGCCGTTCTCCTGGGGTGAGGTGTGCCTGCACGCCGGTGGCGCGTCGGCTCTGCGGGTACGGCTGGCCAGGACCGAGGGCGATGCCGTCTCGCTGGCGGTGGCCGATGCGGCGGGTGAGCCGGTGCTTACGGCGCGGTCGCTCATCCTGCGCCCGATCACGGGCGACACCGGTGCGGATGAGCGCAGGAGCGAGCGGGACCCCCTGTTCAGGGTGGAGTGGACGGCGTTGCCGTCGGCGCGGGTGGCGCCGTCCACCGAACCCGCCCCGCCGACGGTTGACATCCACACGTTCGACCTCGCGTCGGTGTTCGGGGACGCGGACCAGGCGCCGGGTGCCGTGGTGACCGAAATGAGCTGCGACGGCGCGGTGGTGCAGTCGACGCACGAGCTGACCGCGCGCGTTCTGACCGTGTTGCAGGAATGGCTGGCCGACGAGCGGTATCGCGATTCACGGCTGGTGTTCGTGACGCGGGGCGCGGTGGCCGTGGGTGAGGGTGAGGCCGTCACCGATCTGGCCGCGGCTGCCGCGTGCGGGTTGGTGCGGTCGGCGCAGTCGGAGAATCCGGGGCGGTTTGTCCTGGTGGATGTCGATGGGGAGCTGTCCGGGCCGGTGCTGGCCGGGGTGCTCGCCTCCGATGAGCCGCAGGTGGCGGTGCGCGGTGGTGAGGCGCGGGTGGCCCGGCTGGTGCGGGTCGTGCCCGGCGCCGAGGTCGAACGGCCGTGGGATCCGGACGGCGCGGTGTTGATCACTGGTGGGACCGGTGGTCTGGGCGCGCTGTTCGCGCGGCATCTGGTGGCCGAGCGCGACGTACGGCATCTGCTGCTGGTCAGCCGGAGGGGCCTGGATGCTCCGGGCGCGGAGGAGCTGCGGGCCGAGCTGATCGCCCACGGTGTCGAGGTCACGGTCGTGGCGTGTGACGTGACCGACCGGGACCAGGTGGCGGCCCTGCTGTCCGAGGTCGACGCCGATCATCCGCTGACCGCGGTGATCCACACCGCGGGTGTGCTGGACGACGGGACCATCGCCTCGCTGACGCCGGAACGGCTGGAGTCGGTACTGCGGCCGAAGGTGGACGCCGCCTGGCACCTGCACGAACTCACCGCGGATCTTGATCTGGCCGAGTTCGTCGTGTTCTCGTCGGCGGCGGGCACGATCGGAGCTCCCGGCCAGGGCAACTATGCCGCGGCCAACTCCTTCCTCGACGCGCTGACCCAGCACCGCCAGGCTGCCGGATTGCCCGGGCTGTCGCTCGCCTGGGGTGCGTGGGCTCAGGACAGCGGGATGACCGGCGACTTGAGCGATGGCGAGATGGCGCGGCTGGCCCGTGCCGGTACTCCGCCTCTCGCACCGGAACAGGGCGTCGCTTTGTTCGAGTCGGCGCTCCGTTCCGGCGAACCGGCCGTGGCACCCGTCCGGCTGGATCTGGCGGTGCTGCGCACGCTGGGCGAAGTACCGCCACTGTTGCGGAAGCTGGTGCGGGGAAGGCGCCGGTCCGCCATCGGAAAGTCGGCGACGGCCAGCACGCTGCTGCAGCGGCTGGCGCGGCTGGGGGCGGCCGAGCGCGCCGAGGTCCTGGTGGATCTGGTACGGACCGAGGTGGCCATGGTGCTGGGGCACCTCTCGCCGGAGACGGTGGAGGTGCGGCGGGAGTTCCGCGAGCTGGGCTTCGACTCGCTGACCTCGGTGGACCTTCGCAACCGGCTGAACGGTACGACAGGGCTGCGGTTGCCGGCCACGCTGGTGTTCGACTACCCGACCCCGACGCTGCTGGCGGAATTCCTGCTGGCCGAGCTGCTCGGCGAGCACGCCGACATGGTGGTTCCCACCGAGGCCCGGCCGGTGGCCGACGACCCGATCGTGATCGTGGGCATGGCCTGCCGCTATCCGGGCGGGGTCGCCTCGCCGGAGGATCTGTGGCGGTTGGTGACTGAGGGTGGAGACGGGATCTCGCCCTTCCCGACCACGCGCGGCTGGGATCTGGGAGCCTTCTACAGCTCGGATCGGGAACGCCGGGGCACGAGCTATGTGCGCGAAGCCGGCTTCCTGCACGAGGCGGGGGAGTTCGACCCCGGGTTCTTCGGGATCTCGCCCCATGAGGCGCTGGCGATGGATCCGCAGCAGCGGTTGCTGCTGGAGACGTCCTGGGAGGCGATCGAGCGGGCGGGGATCGACCCGGTCTCGTTGCGCGGCAGCCGTACCGGGGTGTTCGCCGGACTGATGTATCACGACTACGCGAACAGCGTGTCGTTCCCGCCAGAAGTGATGGGGTTCGTCGGTACCGGTAGCACGGGCAGCGTCGCGACCGGCCGGGTTTCGTACACGCTGGGGCTGGAGGGCCCGGCGGTGACGGTGGACACCGCCTGCTCGTCGTCGCTGGTGGCGATGCACCTGGCAGCGCAGGCGCTGCGCGGCGGTGACTGCTCGCTCGCGCTGGCCGGTGGCGTGACCGTGATGGCCAACCCCGGGCCGTTCATCGATTTCAGCGCGCAGGGCGGGCTGGCCGGCGACGGCCGGTGCAAGTCCTACTCCGACGCGGCCGACGGGGTGAGCTGGTCCGAGGGTGTGGGCATCCTGGTGCTGGAGCGGTTGTCGGACGCTCAGCGCAACGGGCACCAGGTCCTGGCGATCGTCCGTGGCTCGGCGGTCAACCAGGACGGCGCGTCCAACGGTCTGACCGCGCCGAACGGTCCGTCGCAGCAGCGGGTGATCCGGCAGGCGCTGGCCGGTGCCGGTCTGTCGCCGTCCGAGGTGGACGCGGTCGAAGGCCACGGTACGGGGACGACGCTGGGTGACCCGATCGAGGCGCAGGCGCTGCTGGCCATCTACGGTCAGGATCGGGACGAGGACCGTCCGTTGCTGCTGGGGTCGATCAAGTCGAACATCGGTCACACGCAGGCCGCCGCGGGCGTCGCCGGTGTGATCAAGATGGTGCTGGCGATGCGGCACGGGGTGCTGCCCAAGACGTTGCATGTCGATGCGCCGTCCTCGCACGTGGACTGGGCCTCTGGCGCGGTGGAGCTGCTGACCGAGCCGGTGGAGTGGCACAAGAACGGCCATCCGCGCCGGGCGGCGGTGTCGTCGTTCGGGATCAGCGGCACCAACGCCCACGTGATCTTGGAGCAGGGGCCACAGGTTGTGGAACCGGCGGAGGCGGGCGAGCCCGCCCGTTCGGCCGGTGGTGTGGTGCCGTGGATGCTGTCCGCGAAGACCGAGGAGTCGTTGCGTGGTCAGGCGCGTCGTCTGGCGGCGCAGGTGGAGGCCGACGACCTGGACCCGGTGGATGTGGGGTCCTCTTTGGTGGTGTCGCGGTCGGTGTTCGAGCACCGTGCGGTGGTGGTCGGAGGGGATCGCGGCGAGCTGCTGTCGGGCCTGTCGGCGGTCGAGGCCGGTGAGCCGGCGGCTCGCGTGGTCGCGGGTGTGGCCGATGTCGTCGGGAAGTCGGTGTGGGTGTTCCCGGGTCAGGGAGCCCAGTGGGCGGGGATGGGTGCTGCCCTGCTTGAGGAGTCGCCGGTCTTCGCGGGCCGGATGGCGGAGTGTGCGGCGGCGTTGGAGCCGTTGGTGGACTGGTCGTTGCTGGACGTGATCCGCCAGGCCGACGGGCTGGATCGGGTGGATGTGGTCCAGCCGGTGTCGTTCGCGGTGATGGTCTCCTTGGCTGCCGTCTGGGAGTCGCTGGGAGTCCGTCCCGACGCGGTGGTCGGGCATTCGCAGGGCGAGATCGCGGCTGCGGTGGTGGCGGGTGGTCTGTCGTTGCAGGACGGCGCCCGGGTGGTGGCGTTGCGCAGCCGTCTGATCGCCGACCGGCTGGCGGGGCTCGGCGCGATGGCGTCGGTGGCGTTGCCCGTCGAGCAGGTGTGGGAGCGGCTGTCGGCCTGGGACGGACGAGTGTCGGTCGCGGCGGTCAACGGCCCTCGTTCAGTGGTGGTGGCCGGTGAGGTGCAGGCCGTCGAGGAGCTGGTGGAGCGTCTGACCGAGGACGGGGTGCGGGTTCGTCGTATCGCGGTGGACTATGCCTCGCATTCGGCTCAGGTTGATCTGATCGGTGCGGAACTGGCCCAGGTCCTGGCGGAGGTGGCTGGGCGTGCGGTGCGGGTGCCGATGCTGTCGACGGTGACCGGCCAGTGGCTGGAAGGGCCGGAACTCGACGCGGCGTACTGGTGTGACAACCTGCGCAACACGGTCGACTTCGCCCCGGCGATCGGGCAGCTGCTGGAGCAGCGGTATCGGGCGTTTGTCGAGGTGAGCCCGCATCCGGTGTTGACGGTCGGCATCGGCGAATGCGTGGACGAGGCCGCAGCAGATGCGGTGATCGCCGGGACGCTGCGCCGGGACGAGGGCGGCCTGGACCGGGTGCTGGTCTCGGCGGCCGAACTGTTCGTGCGCGGTGTGGCGGTGGACTGGCGGGCGGTACTACCCGGTGGACGCCGGGTCGACCTGCCGACCTACGCCTTCAAGCACCAGTGGTACTGGCCCGTCGGGGCAGGCTCCCGGATAGGGAACGTGGCCGCGGCGGGATTGGCGACAGCGGGTCATCCGCTGCTGGGCGCGGCGGTGGGCCTGGCCGATTCCGACGGGGTGCTGCTGACGGGCCGGTTGTCGCTGTCGTCGCATCCGTGGCTGGCCGATCATGCGGTGGCCGGCACGGTGATCTTCCCGGGCACCGGGTTGCTGGAGTTGGCGATCCGGGCCGGTGACCAGGTCGGCTGTGACCTGGTCGAGGAGCTGACCCTGACCGCTCCACTGGTGCTGGGTGTGGACGACGCGGTAGCGGTACAGGTGTGGGTGGGCGCCGCGCAGGAGACGGGCCACCGGAGCGTGAACGTGTACGCCCGGTCGGCGGAGGCCGCCGCCGATGTGCCGTGGGTACGGCATGCCACCGGCACTCTGACTGCCGGCACTCCCACCATGGCCGCCGTGTCCCCCGCTGCGCCGTTCGACGCGGCGGTGTGGCCCCCGCAGGGGGCGACCGCGATCGACCTCGACGGCCTCTACGAGGGGCTCTCCACAAGCGGGTTCGAATACGGCCCGGTGTTCCAGGGGCTGCGAGCGGCCTGGCGCGGCGCCGGCGGTGAGGTGTTCGCCGAGGTCGCACTGCCCGAGCAGACGCAGTCAAGCGCCGGCGGTTTCGGGTTGCACCCGGCGTTGCTGGATGCGGCGTTGCACGCGGTGGCTTTCGCTGGTCTTGACGATTCCGAGGGCGGCAGGCTGCCGTTCTCCTGGGGTGGGGTGAGCTTGCAGGCCGCAGGCGCGGCGATGCTGCGCGTGCGGCTGGTCCGGACCGCTGCCGACTCGGTCACGCTGACGGCGGTGGACGCGGCTGGGGAGCCGGTGCTGTCGGCGCGGTCGCTGGTGTTGCGGCCGTTCTCGCCGGACCAGCTCGCCGCCGCGGGTGGCGGCCAGGCGACGCTGGGGGAAGGGCTGTTCCGGCTGGAATGGACCGCGCTTTCCGATGCCCCGGTGGCCGATCCGGTGCCGGTGGTGGTGGTCGGTCTGGACACGCTGGGTCTTGCCAGGGATCAGGTCGAGGTCTATCCGGATCTGTCGGCGTTGGCCGAGGCGGGGCCGGTTCCGGGTGCGGTGCTGGCCGGGATCGTGACCGATCCGGCCGCGGACGCGGTGACCTGCGCGCACGAAGTGACCGCTTCGGCGCTGGGCCTGCTGCAGGGGTGGCTTGCCGACGAGCGGCTGGAGAGCTCGCGACTGGTGTTCGTGACGCGGGGCGCGGTGACGGCCGGTGAGGGTGAGGAGATCACCGATCTGGCTGCGGCGGCGGTGTGGGGTCTGGTGCGGTCGGCGCAGTCGGAGAATCCGGGGCGGTTCGTCCTGGTCGACGTGGACGACCAGGAGTCCTCCCTGCCGGCGGTATCGGCCGCGCTCATGGCCTCGGGCGAGCCGCAGGCGGCGGTCCGGCACGGTGAGGTGCGAGTGCCGCGACTGGCACCGCTGGCGTCGGGGGCGGGGCTGGTGCCTCCGGGTGGTGGGGTGCCGTGGCGGCTGGGCAGCCGGGCCAAGGGCAGCCTGGACGCGCTGGAGCTGCTCCCCTTCCCGCAGGCGGCCGGGCCGTTGGAGGCCGGGCAGGTGCGCCTCGCGGTGCATGCGGCGGGGGTGAACTTCCGTGACCTGCTGGACGGGTTGAACGCGCTGGGCTGGTTCCAGGACAAGGTCGGCCTGATGGGCGGCGAGGCCGCCGGCGTGGTGCTGGAGGTCGGTCCCGAGGTCGACGACCTGCGCCCGGGTGACCGGGTGGTCGGCATAACCGAGGGCGGCTTCGGCCCAGTGGTGGTCACCGGTGCCGGCGGGGTGACCAAGATCCCCGATGGAGTCTCCTTCGAGCAGGCGGCGACGATTCCGGTGGCGTTCCTGACGTCCTATTACGGGCTGATGGATCTGGCCGGGTTGCAGCCGGGTGAGACGCTGCTGGTGCACGCGGGCACCGGGGGGACCGGTATGGCGGCGATTCAGCTGGCTCAGCGCCTGGGGGTGGAGGTGTTCGCCACGGCCAGCCCGGCCAAGTGGGACGTCCTCCGCTCGCTGGGCATCCCGGATGATCACATCGCGTCCTCGCGGACCCTGGAGTTCGAGGAGCGGTTCAGCGGGCGGGGGATCGATGTGGTCCTGAACTCGCTGACCGGCGACTTCATCGACGCTTCCGCGCGGTTGCTGCGCCCGGGCGGCCGGTTCATCGAGATGGGCAAACTGGACATCCGCGACCAGGACCAGTTCCCCGGGCTGACGTACCACTGGTTCGACATCCTGGATGCCGGACCCGAGCGGCTGCGCCAGATCCTGGCCGAGCTCATGGAACTGTTCGCGGCCGGTGAAGTGCGGCCGCTACCGGTCACGGCCTGGGATGTGCGGCGGGGTCGTGAGGCGTTCCGGTTCATGAGCCAGGCTCGGCACACCGGCAAGATCGTCCTGACGATGCCCCGGCGGTGGAACCCCGAGGGCACGGTGTTGATCACGGGTGGTACGGGCGGTCTGGGCGCGGTGTTCGCGCGGCATCTGGTGGCCGAGCACGACGTACGGCACCTGCTGCTGGTCAGCCGAAGGGGTCCGGAAGCGGCCGGCGCACGTGAGCTGGCGCGGGAACTGACCGCGCGAGGCGCGCACGTGACCATCGCCGCCTGCGACATGGCCGATCGGGACGCGGTGGCCGGCCTGCTGGCCGGGATCGGCGCCGAGCATCCGCTGACCGCGGTGATCCACGCGGCCGGAGTCCTCGATGACGGAACCATCGCCTCGCTGACGCCGGAGCGGCTGGAGTCGGTGCTGCGGCCGAAGGTGGACGCCGCCTGGCATCTGCACGAGCTGACCCAGGACATGGATCTGGCCGCGTTCGTGGTGTTCTCCTCGCTGGCCGGGCTGCTGGGCGGCGCCGGTCAGGGCAACTACGCGGCGGCCAACGCCTGGGTGGACGCGCTGATGGCCCGACGTCAGGCGCAAGGGCTGCCGGGCTTGTCACTTCCCTGGGGATTGTGGGCACAAGCCACCGGAATGACCGGGGGCATGTCGCAGGCCGACGTCCAGCGGATGACCGCCGCCGGTCTGCCGCCCATCACCACCGAGCACGGACTGGCGCTGTTCGACACGGCCATCGGCTCGGATTCCCCGCTCGTGGTCCCCGTACGGCTGAACATGCCGGCGATGCCCGCTCAGCTGGTGCCGCCGCTGCTGCGCGGGCTCGTGAAGAGCACCCGCCGTACCGCGGCGTCGGCGCCCGCCGCCGGAGAAGGGGTGCTGCTGCGGCAGCTGGCCGGTCTGGCGCAGGCCGACCGCGCCCGGTTCGTCGTCGATCTGGTCCGGGCGCAGGCCGCCGCCGTCCTCGGGCATCCTTCGCTGGAGGCGGTGCAGGGGCGCCGTGAGTTCCGCGAGCTGGGCTTCGACTCGCTGACCGCGATCGAGCTGCGCAACCGGCTCAACGCCGCCACCGGGCTGCGCCTGTCCTCCACCGTCGTCTTCGACTACCCCACCCCCACCGTGCTCGGCGAGCACCTGTTGAGCGAGGTGCTCGGCGCGCACGGCGACGCCATGCTGCCGGTGGCCACGGCCTCGACGTCGGACGACCCCATCGTCGTCGTCTCGATGGCCTGCCGCTTCCCGGGCGGGGTCAACTCTCCGGAGGACCTGTGGCGGCTGGTCGTCGAGGGCCAGGACGCCATCACCCCGCTCCCGACCGACCGCGGCTGGCAGAGCTTCAGCGATCTGGGCCTGAAGGGCGGGTTCATCTTCGACGCGCCCGAATTCGACGCGGAGTTCTTCCGGATCTCACCGCGCGAGGCGCTGGCGATGGATCCGCAGCAGCGCCTGCTGCTGGAGACGACCTGGGAGGTCCTCGAACGCGCGGGCATCGACGCGGACTCGCTGCGGGGCAGCGACACCGGCGTTTTCATCGGTTCCGTCGGCTCGGGTTACATGCCAGGGGAGGAGTCCCGCGGCCACATCATGACCGGCATGCTGGCCAGTGTGGCCTCCGGCCGGATCTCCTACACCTTCGGTCTTGAGGGCCCGGCGGTGACGGTGGACACCGCGTGCTCGTCGTCGCTGGTGACCATCCACATGGCGGCCCAGGCCCTGCGCAACGGGGAATGCTCGCTCGCGGTGGCGGGCGGCGTCACCGTCATATCGACTCTCGCGGGGTTCGGGGAGCTCGGGGAGCAGGGCGGGCTGGCGCCGGATGCCCGGTGCAAGGCGTTCTCCGACTCGGCGGACGGCATCGGGTGGTCCGAAGGCGTCGGCCTGGTGATGCTGGAGCGGCTGTCGGACGCTCAGCGCAACGGGCATCAGGTGCTGGCGATCGTGCGCGGTTCGGCGATCAACCAGGACGGGGCGTCCAACGGCCTGACGGCGCCGAACGGGCCCTCGCAACGGCGGGTGATCCGGAAGGCTCTCGCCGTCGCGGGTCTGTCCCCCGCCGAGGTGGACGCGGTCGAGGCGCACGGTACGGGTACGACGCTGGGTGACCCGATCGAGGCGCAGGCACTGCTGGCCACCTATGGGCAGGATCGCGATCAGCCGCTGCTGCTGGGGTCGGTCAAGTCGAACATCGGGCACACCCAGGCCGCCGCGGGCGTGGCGGGTGTGATCAAGATGGTCATGGCCATGCGGCATGGCGTGCTGCCCGAGACGCTGCACGTGGACGCGCTGTCCTCGCACGTGGACTGGGACTCCGGCGCGGTCGAAGTGCTGACGGAGCAGCGGGAGTGGCCGCAGACCGATCACCCGCGCAGGGCCGCCGTGTCGTCGTTCGGCATCAGCGGCACCAACGCCCACATGATCCTGGAGCAAGGGCCGGAGGGGGTCGCCGAACCGGCGGTCGCCGAGCCTGCCGGGGTAGTGCCCTGGGTGATCTCGGGCCGTACGGGTAAGGCGTTGTCGGCGCAGGCGCGTCGGCTGAGCGCCCGCCTCGACGCACACAGCGATCTCGATACGGCGTTCTCGCTGGTGGTGTCGCGGGCATTGTTCGAGCACCGCGCGGTGGTGGTCGGACGTAACCGTCAGGAACTGCTGGCGGGCCTGTCCGCGGTCGAGGCCGGTGAGCCGACGGCCCGCGTGGTCGCGGGTGTGGCCGACGTCGACGGGAAGTCGGCGTGGGTGTTCCCAGGCCAGGGAGCCCAGTGGGTCGGCATGGGCAGGCGTCTCCTTGAGGAGTCGCCGGTCTTCGCGGGTCGGATGGCGGAGTGCGCGGCGGCGTTGGAGCCGTTCGTGGACTGGTCGTTGCTGGACGTGATTCGCCAGGCCGACGGGCTGGATCGGGTGGATGTGGTCCAGCCGGTGTCGTTCGCGGTGATGGTCTCTTTGGCGGCGGTATGGGAGTCGCTGGGCGTCCGCCCCGACGCCGTGGTCGGCCACTCTCAAGGCGAGATCGCCGCTGCGGTGGTCGCGGGTGGCCTGTCTCTCCAGGACGGCGCCCGGGTGGTGGCCTTGCGCAGCCGCCTGATCGCCGACCGGCTGGCCGGGCGCGGGGTGATGCTGTCGGTGATGGCTCCGGCGGAGCAGGTTCGCGCGGCACTGGCCGCCGCTGATCTGCTGGACCGGATCTCGATCGCGGCGGTCAACGGACCCCGGGTGGTGACCGTGGCCGGTGACCCGGAGGCCATGCGGGTGCTGGAGCGCCGCTTGTCGGCCGACGGGGTGATGCGCTGGCAGCTGGCCGGCGCCGACTTCGCCGCGCACTCACCGCAGGTCGACGCGCTCCGGGACGAACTGCTGGCGGATCTGGCGGAAGTGTCGCCCCGTACCGCGCGGATCCCGATGCTGTCGACGGCGACCGGCCAATGGCTGGACGGCACCGAACTGGACGCCGGCTACTGGTACGAGAACGTGCGGCGGACCGTGGAGTTCGCGCCGGCGATCGAGCGGCTGCTGGAGGAGCGGTACCGGGCGTTCGTCGAGGTTGGCCCGCATCCGTTGCTGACGCTGGGGATCGAACAGGCGGTGGACCAGGCGGGCGTGACCGCGGTGGTCGCCGGGACCTTGCGCCGTGACGAGGACGGGCTGGACCGGGTCCTGATCTCGGCGGCCGAGCTGTTCGTCCGCGGCGTGGCGGTGGACTGGCGGCCGGTCCTGTCCGGCGGACGCCGGATCGACCTGCCCACCTACGCCTTCCAGCACCACAGGTTCTGGCCGAGCGGGATGCGGATCGCCGACGCCCGAGGGCTCGGCCTCGCCGCGGCGGGGCATCCGCTGCTGGGCGCCGCCGTCGGGCTCGCCGACTCCGACGGCGCGCTGCTCACCGGCCTGATGTCGCTGCGGTCGCACCCGTGGCTGGCCGATCACGCGGTGGCCGGCACGGCCCTGTTCGCCGGCACCGGGTTCCTCGAGCTGGCGATCCGGGCCGGTGACCAGGTCGGCTGCGACCGGGTGGAAGAGCTCACCCTGGCGGCCCCGCTGGTGCTCGGCACGGACGACGCCGTCGCCGTCCAGGTGGTGGTGAGCGCGTCCGACGAAACAGGCCGCAGGAACCTGGCCATCTACGCCCGACCGGCCGACACGCCGGACCAGCCCTGGGTGCGGCACGCGGCCGGCGTGCTGGCGGTCGGCGCGCGTACGGCACGGTTCGACACGACCGTGTGGCCGCCCGCGGGCGCGGCGCCGATCACATTGGACGGGCTGTACGACGACCTGGCCGAGGGCGGCGTGCGATACGGGCCGACCTTCAAGGGACTGCGGGCGGCCTGGCAGCGGGACGGGGAGATCTTCGCCGAGGTCGCGGTGCCCGAGGAGGTCGGCGACGCCGGCTCGTTCGGCCTGCATCCCGCCCTCCTCGACGCGGCGTTGCAGCCGGCCTCGTTCATGGACCTCGTGGAGCCGGGCCAGGGGCGGCTGCTGTTCTCCTGGGTCGGCGTGTGCCTGCACGCGGGCGGCGCATCGGCGTTGCGGGTACGGCTGGCCAGGACCGGGAGCGGTTCGGTGTCGCTGGCGGCGGTGGACGCCGAGGGCGCGCCGGTGCTGACGGCGGAGTCGCTGGTGTTCCGCCCGGTGTCCGCTGACCAGATGCTCGTCTCCGGCGCTCAAGGGCTGGAGCGGGACGCGCTGTTCGCGCTGGAGTGGGCGGTCGCGCCGACGGTCGTCTCCCCGACGGACGCGATGGCCGGGCTGGACTGCGTCGAGCTGGACTGGTCCGAACTGAACCGGTCCGGACTGGACGAGCTGCGCTGGGCCGCGTCCGGCCTCTCCTCGCCGGACCGGGTGCCGGACGTCGTGGCCGTCGAGATCGCCTCGCCCGTGATGGCGGTCGGCGCGGCGGCGGCACAGGAGGTGACCGGCCGGGTCCTGGAACTCCTGCGGCAGTGGCTGGCGGATGAGCGGTTCACCGAATCCAGGCTGGTGCTGGTCACCAGGGGCGCGGTCGCCGGCACGGAAGACGAAGCGTTTACGGATCCGGCGGCGGCGGCCGTCTGGGGTCTGGTCCGCGTCGCGCAGGCCGAGAACCCCGACCGCTTCCTGCTGGTCGATGTGGACGAGCGGGAGACCGCGCTGTCGGCGCTGCCTGAGGCGCTGGCCTGCGGCGAGCCCCAGGTGGCGATTCGCGGCCACGTGGCCCGCGTGCCCCGGCTGGTCCGCCTGACGCCAGGGGGAGACGCCGCGCGGCTGGATCTCGACGGCACCGTTCTGATCACGGGTGGCACCGGCGGCCTGGGCAGCAGCCTGGCCCGGCATCTGGTGGCCGAGCACGGGGTTCGGCATCTGCTGCTGGCCGGCCGCAGGGGCATGGACGCTCCGGGCGCGGTGGAACTGGCGGCCGAACTGATCGCCCACGGCGCCGAGGTCACCATCGCCGCCTGCGACCTGGCCGATCGGGATCAGGTGGCGGAGCTGCTCGCCGGCGTGCCCGCGGAGCACCCGCTCACCGCGGTCGTCCACACCGCGGGCGTACGCGACGACGGCATGATCCCGTCGCTGGACGAGCGCCGGCTGGCCACCGTGTTCGGGCCCAAGGCCGATGGCGCCTGGCACCTCCACGAGCTGACGCGGGACCTCGACCTGGCCGCCTTCGTCCTGTACTCCTCGATGGCCGGGCTGGTCGGCGGCCCGGGTCTTGGCGGCTACGCGGCGGCCAACGCCTACCTGGACGCGCTGGCTCAGCACCGCCGCGCCCAGGGCATGCCGGGCCTGTCCCTGGTGTGGGGTCCGTGGGCGGCGGACGCCGGCATGGCCGGCGAGCTCAGCGAGACCGACCTCCGCCGGCTGGTGGCCGCGGGGTTCCACCTGTTCTCCTTCGCCGAGGGCCTGGCACTCTTCGACGCGGCCCTGGGCTGCGACACGCCGGTGGTCGCGCCGGCCCGGCTCAACCTGCCCGCGTTGCAGGCGCTCGGTGAGATCCCGCCGCTGCTCCGCTCGCTGGTGCGGAGCACACGCCGTACGGCGGCGGCCCCGGTATCGGGCGCCGACCAGGCGCTGCTGCGGCAACTGGCCGGACTGGCCCCCGCCGACCGGAGCCGTCTGGTGATCGACCTGGTCCGGGCCCAGGCGGCCACGGTGCTCGGGCACACCTCGCCGCAGATGCTGGAGGTGCGCCGGGAGTTCCGCGAACTGGGCTTCGACTCGCTCACCGCGGTGGAACTGCGCAACCGGCTGAACGCCGCGACCGGGCTGCGGCTGCCCGCCACCCTGGTGTTCGACTACCCGACCCCCGTGGTGCTGGCGGAGTTCCTGCTGGCCGAACTGCTGGGTGAGCACGGCGATGTCATCGCCGCGACGCCGATCGCGTCGGTGGCCGACGATCCGATCGTGATCGTGGGCATGGCGTGCCGCTACCCCGGCGGAGTGCACTCTCCGGAGGATCTGTGGCAGCTCGTCACGGAGGGGCGCGACGCCGTCTCCCCCCTGCCGCTCGACCGGGGCTGGCAGGTGAACGGCGAACTGGACTTCCAGGGCGGGTTCATGCCCGACGTCGCGGAGTTCGACGCCGGCTTCTTCGGGATCTCGCCGCGTGAGGCGCTCGCCATGGACCCGCAGCAGCGGGTGCTGCTCGAGACCACCTGGGAGGCGGTCGAGCGCGCCGGGATCGACCCGCTGTCGCTGCGCGGCAGCTACACCGGGGTGTACGTCGGCGCCGGCGCGTCCGGCTACATCCCGTCAGATGAGGCCCGCGGCTTCATGGTGACGGGCCAGTCGGGGAGCGTGCTCTCGGGCCGGCTGTCCTACACCTTGGGGCTTGAGGGCCCGGCGGTGACGGTGGACACCGCCTGCTCCTCCTCGCTGGTGGCGATGCACCTCGCGGCGCAGGCGCTGCGCTCGGGTGAGTGCTCGCTGGCGCTGGCGGGCGGTGTGACCGTGGTCGCCTCGCCGATGGGGATCATGGAGTTCAGCGCCCAGGGCGGGCTGGCCGCCGACGGGCGGTGTAAGTCCTATTCGGATGCCGCCGACGGCACCAGTTGGTCCGAAGGTGTGGGCTTGGTGGTGCTGGAGCGGCTGTCGGACGCGCGGCGCAACGGTCACCAGGTGCTGGCTGTCATGCGCGGGTCGGCGGTCAACCAGGACGGTGCGTCGAACGGTCTTACGGCACCGAACGGTCCTTCGCAGCAGCGGGTGATCCGCCAGGCGCTGGCCGGCGCGGGGCTGGCTCCCGCTGATGTCGACGTGGTGGAGGGCCACGGCACGGGTACGGCGCTGGGTGACCCGATCGAGGCGCAGGCGCTTTTGGCGACCTACGGGCAGGGCAGGCCGGAGGACCGTCCGCTGCTGCTGGGGTCGATCAAGTCGAACATCGGGCACACCCAGGCCGCCGCGGGTGTGGCCGGTGTGATCAAGATGGTCATGGCCATGCGGCACGGGATGCTGCCCAAGACGCTGCACGTGGACGAGCCGTCCTCGCACGTGGACTGGGCCTCCGGTGCGGTGGAGCTGCTGACCGAGCCGGCCGAGTGGCCGAAGAACGGTCACCCTCGCCGTGCGGCGGTGTCGTCGTTCGGGATCAGCGGCACCAACGCACACCTGATCATCGAGCGGGTCGAAGCACCGGACGCCGAAGACCAGGAATTCGAGGGCCGTTCGCCAGCCGGAGTCGTGCCGGTTATGGTTTCCGGCCGGTCGGCGGAGGCGATGCGCGCGCAGGCCGGGCAGCTTGCCTCGTACGTGGAGGGCGAGCCAGAGCTGTGGCTGGCCGATGTGGCGTTCTCGCAGGCCACCACGCGCTCGGCGTTCGAGTACAGGGCGGCCGTGGTGGCCGCCGACCTCGCGGGCGCGGTCGCCGGCCTGCGGGCACTGGCCGAAGACCGCCCGAGCGCGGGTGTGCTGCACGGGCTGGCCGCGGCCGAGCCGAAGCCGGCGGTGTTGTTCACCGGTCAGGGGAGCCAGCGGGCGGGGATGGGCCGGGAGCTGTACGACCGGTTCCCGGTGTTCGCCGAGGCCTTGGACGCGGTGATCGCGGAGCTTGACCCGCTTCTCGACGGTTCGCTGCGTGAGGTGCTGTTCGCCGAGCCGGGTACGGAGGCGCTGGATCAGACCGGATGGGCGCAGCCGGCGCTGTTCGCGGTGGAGACCGCGCTGTTCCGGCTGGTCGAATCCTGGGGTGTGCGGCCGGAGGTGCTGGCCGGGCACTCGATCGGGGAGATCACTGCGGCGCATGTGGCCGGGGTGCTGTCGCTTCGGGACGCGTGTGCGCTGGTCGCGGCTCGGGCACGGCTGATGCAGGCGCTTCCTGCCGGTGGGGCGATGGTGGCGGTGCAGGCGTCCGAGGATGCGGTCGCCGGCCTGCTGGCCGGGCGTGAGGCCGAGGTATCGGTCGCCGCGGTGAACGGTCCGGCCTCGGTGGTGATCTCCGGGGTTGAGGATTCGGTCCTTGAGATGGCGGCTGCGCTGGAGTCTCAGGGCGTCAAGACGCGGCGGTTGCGGGTCTCGCACGCGTTCCATTCGCCGTTGATGGACCCGATGCTGGCGGACTTCCGCACCCTGGCCGGGACGCTGACCTACAACCCCCCGCGAATCCCGATCGTGTCCACCCTGACCGGAGAGCAGGCCACGGCCGAGCAGCTGTGCTCACCCGGCTACTGGGTGGGGCAGGTGCGGAGCGCGGTGCGCTTCGCCGACGCCGTGCGGGTGCTGCACCGGCAGGGAGTGACCGCCTACCTGGAGCTCGGTCCTGACGGCGTGCTGACCGCGATGGCTGAGGACATCCTGGTCGAACTCGCCGATTCGGTGCTGGTGCCGGTTCTGCGCAAGGATCGGGACGAGCAGACCGCGATCATGGCGGCGCTGGCCCAGCTGCACGTGCGTGGGGTGCCGGTGGACTGGCAGGCGGTGCTCCAGGGCGGGCGCCGGATCGACATGCCGACGTACACGTTCCAGCGGCAGCGTTTCTGGTCCGACGGCAGCGCCACCCAGGCAGGGAACGTGGCGGCCGCGGGGCTGGCCGCCGCAAGGCACCCACTGCTGGGTGTCGCGGTCGGGCTGGCCGACTCGGCGGGAGTGCTGCTGACCGGGCGGTTGTCGCTGCGGTCGCATCCGTGGCTGGCCGACCACGCTGTCGGCGGCACGGTCATCTTCCCGGGCACCGGGTTCCTCGAGCTGGCGATCAGGGCGGGTGACCAGGTCGGCTGCGACATGGTCGAGGAGCTGACCCTGACCACGCCCCTGGTGCTCGGCGAGCGGGACGCCGTCGCGGTGCAGGTGTGGGTGGCCTCGGCGGCCGAGTCCGGCCGCCGCAACCTGAGCATCTACGCCCGTCCGGCCGAAGCCGCCGACGAGGAACCATGGGTACGGCATGCCACCGGTGTGCTGGCCGTGACCGGGCCCGGCGCCGCCGCCTTCGACACGGCCGTGTGGCCCCCGCAGGACGCCACCCCCATCCAGGTGGACGACCTGTACGACCGGCTCGCTGCGGGCGGCTTCCACTACGGGCCGGTGTTCCAGGGACTGCGGGCCGCCTGGCGAGGTGCTGACGGCGAGGTGTTCGCCGACGTCGTCCTGCCCGAGCAGGCGCAGTCGAACGCGGCTTCGTTCGGAATGCATCCGGCGCTGCTGGACGCGGCGCTGCACGCCGTGACCTTCGCCGGTCTTGACGATGCCGACGGCCGGTTGCCGTTCTCCTGGGGTGAGGTGTGCCTGCACGCCGGTGGCGCGTCGGTGCTGCGTGTCCGGCTGGACAGGACCGGAGGCGACACGGTCTCGGTGATCGCGGTGGACGCCGCAGGGGAACCGGTGCTCTCAGCGCGGTCACTGGTGCTGCGTCCGGTCACGGCCGACCAGGCTGCCTTTGGCGGTGGTCGCGACCCGCTCAGGGACTCGCTGTTCCAGCTGGCCTGGACGGCGTTGCCCGACGGGCC
The DNA here is from genome assembly GCF_009687885.1 of Acrocarpospora pleiomorpha. Lineage (GTDB taxonomy): Bacteria > Actinomycetota > Actinomycetes > Streptosporangiales > Streptosporangiaceae > Acrocarpospora > Acrocarpospora pleiomorpha. The sequence goes on along the minus strand of NZ_BLAF01000036.1, from coordinate 92,739 downwards.
GGCCGCCGTCGATTTCGATTCGGTCGAGCTGACCTTGACTCCGGCATCGGACCTGGCGGCGCTGGAGACGGTGCCAGAGGTGGTGACCGTTACGGTCGGCTCCGCGGAGCACGGCGACGTGGTCGCGTCGGTTCACGAGTTGACCGCCGCGGCGCTGGACCTGCTGCGTGCCTGGCTGGCCGATGACCGCTGTCTCCGCTCCAGGCTGGTGTTCGTGACCAGGGGTGCCGTCGCGGCGAGCGAGAGCGAAACCGTGACGGACCTGGCGGCCGCCGCTGTGTGGGGACTGGTGCGGTCCGCGCAGTGGGAGGAACCAGGCCGGTTCGCACTGGTCGACATGGCCGGGCAGTCGCTGCCGGCCCTGCCGGGAGTGCTGGCCGCCGCGTCGGCGTCGGGCGAGCCGCAGGTAGCGGTACGTGAAGATGGCGTACGGGTGCCGCGGCTGGCGCGGGTGACACGCGCCGCTGATCCTGGCGATGTCCTCGATGAGGACGGTGCCCGTCCGTGGGCTCCGGACGGCACAGTGTTGATCACTGGCGGGACCGGTGGTCTGGGTGCGCTGTTCGCGCGGCATGTGGTGGCCGAGCGTGGGGTACGGCGTCTGCTGCTGGCCAGCCGCCGTGGTCTGGACGCTCCGGGCGCGGTGGAACTGCGGGCCGAGCTGATCGCGCACGGCGTCGAGGTCGAGATCGCGGCGTGCGACCTGGCGGATCGGGATCAGGCGGCGGCCCTGCTGGCCGGGATCGATGCCGGGCATCCGCTGACCGCGGTCATTCACACCGCCGGTGTGCTGGATGACGGCACGATTCCCTCGCTGACGCCGGAGCGGCTGGACGCGGTGCTGCGTCCCAAGGTGGACGCCGCCTGGCACCTGCACGAGCTCACCCAGGGCCTGGACCTCGCGGCGTTCGTGCTGTTCTCCTCGCTGGCCGGGGTGATGGGCAACGCCGGTCAGGGCAACTACGCGGCGGCCAACGTCTTCCTGGACGCGCTGGCCCAGCAGCGGCGGGCGGCGGGACTGCCCGCGCTCTCGCTGGCCTGGGGCGCGTGGAGCCAGGACGCCGGGATGACCGGCACACTCGACGACGCCGAAATGCGCAGAATGGCACGGGCGGGCATGCCGCCGCTGTCGCCAGAACAAGGTCTGGCGTTGTTCGAGGCCGCCACCACGCTGGAGCACGCGTTGCTCATCCCGGTCCGGCTTGAGCCGTCGGCACTGCGGACGCAGGGCGAGATCCCGGCGCTGCTGCGCGGGCTGGTGCGGGGAGGGAGGCGGTCGGCGGCGTCCGGTTCTGTGGTGGCCGCGACGTTGCTGCAGCGGCTGGCTCCGCTGGGAGTGGCCGAGCGCGCCGAGGTCCTGCTGGATCTGGTGCGCACCGAGGTGGCCGTCGTGCTCGGGCACGTCTCCCCCGGCACGGTGGAGGTGCGGCGGGAGTTCCGCGAGCTGGGCTTCGACTCGCTCACGGCCGTGGAGCTGCGTAACCGGCTGAACGGCGCGACCGGCCTGCGGTTGCCTGCGACGCTGGTGTTCGACTACCCGACGCCGACGCTGCTCGCGGAGTTCCTGCTGGCCGAGCTGCTCGGTGAGGACGCCGACGCGATCATCCCCACGGCCATCCTGCCGGTGGCGGATGACCCGATCGTGATCGTGGGCATGGCGTGCCGCTATCCGGGCGGGGTCAACTCTCCCGAGGACCTGTGGCGGCTGGTCACCGAGGGCGCGGACGCCATCTCCCCCTTCCCGACGACACGCGGCTGGCACCGTGACGCGCTCTCTCAAGCCGAGGGCCAAGCCGTCAAGTACGTCCAGGCGGGTGGCTTCCTGCACGAGGCCGGCGAGTTCGACCCCGGGTTCTTCGGCATCTCGCCGCGTGAGGCGCTGGCGATGGACCCGCAGCAGCGGCTGCTGCTTGAGGTGACCTGGGAGGCGATCGAGCGGACCGGGATCGACCCGGTCTCGCTGCGGGGCAGCCACACGGGCGTGTTCGCCGGTGTCATGTACCACGACTACGCGAACAGCACGGCCTTCCCCGCCGACGTGATGGGCTTCATGGGCACCGGCACCGCCGGCAGCGTCGCCACCGGCCGGCTCTCCTACACCCTGGGTCTGGAGGGCCCGGCGGTGACGGTGGACACCGCGTGCTCGTCGTCGCTGGTGGCGATGCACCTCGCGGCGCAGGCGCTGCGCGGCGGTGACTGCTCGCTCGCGCTGGCCGGTGGTGTGACGGTGATGGCCACTCCTGGGCCGTTCATCGACTTCACGGGGCAGGGCGGCCTGGCCCCTGACGGCAGGTGCAAGTCCTACTCCGACGCGGCCGACGGCGCGGGCTGGTCCGAGGGCGTCGGCATGCTGGTGCTGGAGCGTCTGTCGGACGCGCGCCGTAACGGTCACCAGGTCCTGGCGATCGTCCGGGGTTCCGCGGTCAACCAGGACGGCGCGTCCAACGGCCTGACCGCTCCGAACGGTCCTTCGCAGCGGCGGGTGATCCGCAAGGCCCTGGCCGGGGCGGGGCTCGCGCCCGCTGATGTGGACGCGGTTGAAGGGCACGGCACCGGTACGACGCTGGGTGACCCGATCGAGGCGCAGGCGCTGCTGGCGACCTATGGCCGGGATCGGGACGAGGATCGTCCGCTGCTGCTGGGGTCGATCAAGTCGAACATCGGTCACACCCAGGCCGCCGCCGGTGTCGCCGGTGTGATCAAGATGGTGCTGGCCATGCGGCACGGGGTGCTGCCCAAGACGTTGCACGTCGATGCGCCGTCCTCGCATGTGGACTGGGCCTCTGGCGCGGTGGAGCTGCTGACCGAGCCGGTGGAGTGGCAGCAGAACGGTCACCCGCGCCGGGCCGGTGTCTCCTCCTTCGGGATCAGCGGCACCAACGCGCACGTGATCTTGGAGCAGGGGCCGGAGGCTCCTGTAACGGAGCCGGTGGAACAGGCGCCGGGTGTCGTGCCGTGGGTGGTCTCGGCGAAGACTCCGGAGGCGTTGCGTGGTCAGGCGCGTCGTCTGGCGGCGCAGGTGGAGGCCGGCGAGCTGGACCCGGTGGATGTGGGGTCCTCGCTGGTGGTGTCGCGGTCGGTGTTCGAGCATCGTGCGGTGGTGGTCGGGCGTGATCGTGGCGGCCTGCTGTCGGGCCTGTCGGCGGTCGGTGCCGGTGAGTCGGCGACGGGCGTGGTCTCGGGTGTGGCCGACATCGCCGGTAAGTCGGTGTGGGTGTTCCCGGGTCAGGGGGCGCAGTGGGCGGGTATGGGCGGGCGGCTGCTTGAGGAGTCGCCGGTCTTCGCGGGCCGGATGGCGGAGTGCGCGGCGGCGCTTGAACCGTTCGTGGACTGGTCGCTGCTGGACGTGATCCGCCAGACCGAAGACGCCCCGTCGCTGGATCGGGTGGATGTGGTCCAGCCGGTGTCCTTCGCGATGATGGTCTCCCTGGCTGCGGTCTGGGAATCCCTGGGCGTCCGCCCCGACGCCGTGGTCGGTCACTCGCAGGGCGAGATCGCGGCCGCGGTGGTCGCGGGCGGCCTGTCTCTACAAGACGGCGCCCGGATAGTGGCGCTGCGCAGCCGCTTGATCGCCGACCGGCTGGCCGGGCTCGGGGCGATGGCGTCTGTGCCGTTGCCGGTCGAGCAGGTGCGTGAGCGGCTGGCCGTCTGGGACGGGCGGATCTCGGTCGCGGCCATCAACGGCCCTCGCTCGGTGGTGGTGGCCGGTGAGGTCGCGGCCATTGAGGAACTGGTCGAGCGACTGACCGCTGAGGAGGTGCGGGTCCGGCGTATCGCGGTGGACTACGCCTCGCACTCGGCCCAGGTCGATCTGATCGGTGGGGAGCTGGCCCAGGTCCTGGCGGAGGTGACTCCGCGTTCGGTACGGATACCAATGCTGTCAACCGTGACCGGCCAGTGGCTGGAGGGACCGGAACTCGACGCGGCGTACTGGTGTGACAACCTGCGCAACACGGTGGCCTTCGCTCCGGCGATCGGGGAACTGCTGGAGCAGCGCCACCGCGTGTTCGTGGAGGTGAGCCCGCATCCGGTGCTGACGATCGGCATCGGCGAGTGCGTGGACGAGGCCGCGGTGGACGCGGTGATCGCCGGAACGTTGCGCCGGGAGGAGGGCGGGCTGGACCGGGTGCTGGTCTCGGCCGCCGAGCTGTTCGTGCGCGGTGTGACGGTGGACTGGCGGGCACTGCTGCCGGGTGGGCGCAGGGTCGATCTGCCGACCTATGCCTTCCAGCACCAGTGGTTCTGGCCTGACGGCAGTGCGAGCGCCGGTGCGGGGAACGTGACGGCGGCGGGCCTGGCGGCGACGAAGCATCCTCTCCTGGGCGCGGCGGTGGGCCTGGCCGACTCCGACGGAGTGGTGCTGACCGGCCGTCTGTCGCTCGCCACGCATCCCTGGCTGGCCGACCACACCGTGGCAGGGATGGTGTTCTTCCCCGGCACCGGGTTCCTTGAGCTGGCGGTCCGGGCGGGTGACCAGGTCGGCTGCGATGTGGTCGAGGAGCTGACCCTGGCCGCGCCGCTGGTGCTGGCCGAGGACGAGGCGGTCGCGGTCCAGATCGCGGTGGGTGCGCCGGAGGAGACCGGCCGCCGGACCCTGAGCGTCTACTCCCGGCCGGCGCAGGCCGACGACGAGGTGCAGTGGGTGCGGCACGCCACCGGGACGCTCGCCACGGGTGGCCGGGCCGCGGTGCCGTTCGACGCGGAGGTGTGGCCCCCGGCCGACGCGACCGCGATCGAGCTGGATGGACTGTATGACGAACTGGCCTCCCGAGGGCTGGGCTACGGCCCGGTGTTCCGAGGACTGCGGGCGGCCTGGAGCGGCCCCGGCGGTGAGATCTTCGCCGAAGTCGCCCTTCCCGAGCAGGCGGCGTCGAACGCGGGCGCGTTCGGAGTGCATCCGGCGTTGCTGGACGCGGCGCTGCACGCGGTCAGCTTCGCCGGGTTGAATGTGGTGGAGGGTGGCCTGCTGCCCTTCTCCTGGCAAGAGGTGTGCCTGCACGCGAGTGGTGCCGCGCTGCTGCGCGTCCGGCTGACCAAGTCCGGTGACGAGTCCGTGTCGCTGTCGGCGGCCGATCGGGCCGGAGCGCCGGTGTTGTCGGCGCGCTCGTTGGTCGTGCGTCCGTTCACCCCCGAGCAGTTCGCCGGTGCGGGCGGTGGCGGCGTAGAGCGCGATTCGCTGTTCGGGCTGGACTGGACCGCGCTGCCGGAGGCGGTGGGTACGGAGACCGTCCCGAGCGTGGTCGAGCTGACCGGAGAACTCGCCGCACTGGACTCAGCACCCGACGTGGTCATGGTCACCGTCGAGTCGGCCGACGCCGAGAACGTGGCGGAGGCGACGCACGAGCTGGTCGCCCACATCCTCGACCTGCTCCAGCGGTGGTTGGCCGACGAGCGGTTCAGGGCTTCGCGGCTGGTGTTCGTGACGCGGGGCGCGGTGGCCGCGAGTGAGAGTGAAGCGGTCACCGATCTGGCGGCTGCGGCGGTGTGGGGCCTGGTGCGTTCGGCGCAGTGGGAGGATCCAGGCCGGTTCGTGCTGGTCGATGTCGACGCGGAGCTGTCCTCCTCGTCGCTGGCCGCGGTGCTGGCCTCCGGTGAGCCGCAGGCGGCGGTGCGTGAAGGCGCGGTACGGGTGCCTCGTCTGGCCCGGGTGACACCGGCCGAGGAGCCGGAACGGCCGTGGGATCCGGACGGGACAGTTCTGATCACTGGTGGCACCGGTGGTCTGGGGGGCAGTCTGGCCCGGCATCTGGTGACCGAGCGGGGCGTACGGCACCTGCTGCTGACCAGCCGCCGTGGCCTGGAAGCGGCCGGGGCAGCCGAGCTGGAGCGGGAGCTGGCCGCGCACGGCGCGCACGTGACCATCGCCGCCTGCGACATGGCGGATCGGGACCAGGTGGCGGCCCTGCTGGCCGACGTCGACGCCGCTCATCCGCTGACCGCGGTCGTGCACACCGCCGGTGTCCTGGAGGACGCGACGATCTCGTCGCTGACGCCGGAGCGGCTGGGCAGGGTGTTGCGTCCGAAGGTGGACGCGGCCTGGCATCTGCACGAGCTGACCAGGGGCGTGGACCTGGCGGCGTTCATCCTGTACTCGTCCTTGTCGGGTGTCATGGGAGCACCCGGGCAGGGCAACTACGCGGCGGCGAACACGTTCCTGAACGCCTTGGCCCAGTCGCGCCGGGCCGAAGGGCTGCCCGCGCTGTCCCTGGCCTGGGGTGCCTGGACCCAGGACACCGGCATGACCAGCGCGCTGAGCGAGGCCGACATGCGGCGGATCGCCCGGACGGGCATGCCGCCGCTGTCGGTGGAACAGGGCCTGGCGCTGTTCGACGCGGCCTGCCTGGTGACGCGGCCGGTGGTGATCCCGCTCCGGCTGGAGCTGGCGGTGCTGCGCGCCCAAGGCGAGGTCTCCCCGTTGTTGCGGGGGCTGGTGCGGAGTGGCCGGCGGTCGGCGGCGTCCGGTTCGGTGGTGGCGGCGACGTTGCTGAATCGGCTGGCTCCGCTGGGGGCGGCCGAGCGTGCCGAGGTTCTGCTGGATCTGGTGCGCACCGAGGTGGCCATGGTGCTGGGCCATGTTTCGCCCGAGACGGTGGAGGTACGGAGGGAGTTCCGTGAGCTGGGCTTCGACAGCCTCACCGCGGTGGAGCTGCGTAACCGGCTGAACGGCGTGACGGGTTTGCGGTTGCCGGCGACGCTGGTGTTCGACTACCCGACGCCGACCGTGCTGGCGGAGTTCCTGCTGGCCGAACTGCTCGGCGAGCACGCTGACGCGATCATTCCCGCGCCCGCCCTGCCGTTGAGCGACGATCCGATCGTGATCGTGGGTATGGCGTGCCATTTCCCGGGTGAGGTCCATTCTCCGGAGGATCTGTGGCGGTTGGTGGCCGAGGGCGGGGACGGGATCTCCGAGTTCCCGACCACGCGGGGTTGGGATCTGGGGGCCTTGTTCAACCCGGATACCGAGCATCGGGGCACCAGTTACGTGCGCGAGGGTGGCTTCCTGGAGGGCGCCGCGCAGTTCGACCCGGGCTTCTTCGGCATTTCGCCGCGTGAGGCGCTGGCGATGGATCCGCAGCAGCGGATCCTGCTGGAGACGTCCTGGGAGGCGATCGAGCAGGCGGGCATGGACCCGACCTCACTGCGGGGCAGTCGTACCGGGGTGTTCGCCGGCATCTTCTACCACGACTACGGGATGAACGCCCAGTTCCCGCCAGAGGTGATGGGCTTCGTCGGCACCGGTACCGCCGCGAGTGTCGCGACTGGCCGGATTTCGTACACGCTGGGGCTGGAGGGCCCGGCGGTGACGGTGGACACCGCCTGCTCGTCGTCACTGGTCGCGATGCACATGGCGACGCAGGCACTGCGCTCGGGCGAATGCGATCTGGCGCTGGCCGGTGGCGCGACCGTCATGGCCACCCCGTTGGCGTTCATCGACTTCAGCACCCAAGGAGGCCTGTCGCCCGATGGCCGGAGCAAGTCTTTCGCTGACGCGGCGGACGGCACCAGCTATTCCGAGGGCGTGGGCATGGTGGTGCTGGAGCGTCTGTCGGACGCTCGGCGCAACGGTCACCAGGTGCTGGCGATCGTCCGTGGCTCGGCGGTCAACCAGGACGGCGCTTCCAACGGGTTGACCGCGCCGAACGGTCCTTCGCAGCAGCGGGTGATCCGGCAGGCACTGGCAGGTGCCGGGCTGTCTCCCGCTGGAGTGGACGCGGTGGAGGCGCACGGTACCGGTACGACGCTGGGCGACCCGATCGAGGCGCAGGCGCTGCTGGCGACCTACGGGCAGGACCGGCCGGAGGGCCGGCCGCTGCTGCTCGGCTCGATCAAGTCGAACCTCGGTCACACGCAGGCGGCTGCCGGTGTGGCGGGTGTGATCAAGATGGTCATGGCCATGCGGCATGGCGTGCTGCCCAAGACGCTGCACGTGGACGCGCCGTCCTCGCACGTGGACTGGGCCTCGGGCGCGGTGGAACTGCTGACCGAGCCGGTGGAGTGGCAGCGGAACGGTCACCCGCGCCGGGCCGGTGTGTCCTCGTTCGGGATCAGCGGCACCAACGCCCACGTGATCTTGGAGCAAGGACCGGAAGGTGCTACGCGGCCGGAGGTGGAAGAGCCCGCCGGGTCGGCCGGTGGCGTGGTGCCGTGGGTGATCTCGGCGAAGACTCCGGAGGCGTTGCGTGGTCAGGCGCGTCGTCTGGCGGCGCAGGTGGAGGCCGACGATCTGGACCCGGTGGATGTGGGGTCGTCGTTGGTGGTGTCGCGGTCGGTGTTCGAGCACCGCGCGGTGGTGGTCGGCCGCGACCGCGAGGAACTGCTGGCGGGCCTGTCCGTGGTCGAGGCCGGTGAGTCGGCGGCTCACCTGGTCACGGGTGTGGCCGATGTCGTCGGGAAGTCGGTGTGGGTGTTCCCGGGTCAGGGGGCTCAGTGGGTGGGTATGGGCGGGCGGCTGCTTGAGGAGTCGCCGGTCTTCGCTGGTCGGATGGCGGAGTGCGCGGCGGCGTTGGAGCCGTTCGTGGACTGGTCGCTGCTGGATGTGATCCGGCAGACCGAGGGTGCTCCGGGGCTGGATCGGGTGGATGTGGTCCAGCCGGTGTCGTTCGCGGTGATGGTCTCCTTGGCCGCCGTCTGGGAGTCCCTAGGAGTCCGCCCCGACGCCGTGATCGGCCACTCTCAGGGCGAGATCGCCGCTGCGGTGGTCGCGGGTGCCCTGTCCCTGCAGGACGGCGCACGAGTCGTGGCCCTGCGCAGCCGCCTGATTGCCGACCGGCTGGCCGGGCTCGGCGCGATGGCCTCGGTGGCGTTGCCGGTCGAGCAGGTACGCGAGCGGCTGGCCGTCTGGGACGGACGGGTGTCGGTCGCGGCGGTCAACGGCCCTCGCTCGGTGGTGGTGGCCGGTGAGGTGCAGGCCGTCGAGGAGCTGGTCGAGCGTCTGACCGAGGACGGGGTGCGGGTTCGTCGGATCGCGGTGGACTATGCCTCGCATTCGGCTCAGGTTGATCTGATCGGTGCGGAACTGGCCCAGGTCCTGGCGGAGGTGACAGGGCGTGCGGTGCGGGTGCCGATGCTGTCGACCGTGACCGGCCAGTGGCTGGAAGGGCCGGAACTCGACGCGGCGTACTGGTGTGACAACCTGCGCAACACGGTCAGCTTCGCCCCGGCGATCGGGCAGTTGCTGGAGCAGCGGTACCGGGCGTTCGTGGAGGTGAGCCCGCACCCGGTGCTGACAATCGGCATCGGCGAATGCGTGGACGAGGCCGCAGCAGATGCGGTGATCACCGGGACGCTGCGCCGCGACGAGGGTGGGCTGGACCGGGTCCTGGTCTCGGCCGCTGAGCTGTTCGTGCGCGGTGTAGCCGTGGACTGGCGGGCCGTGCTGGCTGGCGGTCGCCGGGTCGATCTGCCGACCTACGCCTTCCAGCACCAGCGGTTCTGGCCGAACGCCGCCCGGCAGAGCGGTGATGCCCGTGTTCTGGGTTTGTCCGCGACAAGGCACCCTCTGCTGGGGGCGGCCGTGGGCCTGGCCGATACCGATGGAATGGTGCTGACCGGCCGGTTGTCGGTGAGTACGCAGCCGTGGCTGGCCGATCACGTGGTGGCGGGCTCGGTCGTGGTGCCGGGCAGCGTGTTCGTGGAACTGGCGGTCCGGGCGGGTGACCAGGTCGGCTGCGATGTGGTCGAGGAGCTGACGCTGGCCGCGCCGCTGGCTCTCGCCGAGCACGACGCGGTAGTGGTGCAGGTGTCGGTGGGCGCGCCACAAGAGGGCCGCCGGAGTCTGAGCGTGCACACGCGTCTGGCGGACGGAGACGACGATGGGCAGTGGGTGCTCCATGCCACGGGCACTCTCACCACGGGCACTCTCACCACGGGCCTCGCGCCTTCGCCTGCCGAGTCGTTCGATGCGGCGGTGTGGCCCCCGGCCGGCGCGAGCGCGATCGAGCTGGGCGGGCTGTACGAGGAACTGGCGGAGGAGGGCATCGCATACGGTCCGGCGTTCCAGGGTCTGCGGGCGGCCTGGCGCGGTTCTGACGGCGAGGTGTTCGCCGAGCTGAGCCTGCCGGAGCAGGTCAGCGGCGCAGGGGAGTTCGGGTTGCACCCGGCGCTGCTGGACGCGGCATTGCACGCGGTGCCTTTCGCCGGGCTGAACACGGCGGGAAGCGCCTGGTCGCCGCTCTCCTGGGGCGGAGTGTGCCTGCACGCGGGCGGCGCGTCGATGCTGCGGGTACGTCTGGCCGGGATGGGCGGCGACGCGGTGTCGCTGGTCGCGGTGGACGCGACGGGTGCGCCGGTGCTGTCGGCCGGGTCGGTGGTCCTGCGGCCGGTCTCCACCGAGCAGCTTGCTCTGGACGGTCGTAACGTCGGCCGGGACGCGTTGTTCCGGGTGGAGTGGGCCGCCATGGCCGGTGCGCCGGAGGCCGCTGCGGCGCCGGTATCGGTGGGGCTGCTCGGCCGGGACACGCTGGGTGCCGCTGCGGCGTTCCGGGCGGTCGGCGACAACACGGTCGGCGACAACGCGGTCGGGGACAACGCGGTCGGGGACAATGCGGCCAGGGAGAACGCGGCCGGAGGGTCGGGCGGGCTTTCGGTGTCGGTCCACGAGGATCTCTCGTCCCTGCTGGAGTCGGGTCCGGTCCCTGGCGTGGTGTTGACGGAGCTGGTCTCGGATCCGGCGGTCGGGGTGGTGGAGTCGGCGCATGAGCTGACCGCTCGTGTTCTGGATCTGCTCCAGCGGTGGTTGGCCGATGAGCGATTCGCCGATTCGCAGCTGGTGTTCCTCACCCGGGGCGCGGTCGCGGCCGATGCTGGTGAGGCGGCGCCGGATCCGGTGGTGGCGGCGGCTCACGGTCTCGTCCGGAGTGCTCAGTCGGAGAATCCGGGCCGGTTCGTGCTGGCCGATGTCGATGGTGAGCTGTCTGACTCGATGCTGGCCGGGGTGCTGGCCTGCGGTGAGCCGCAGGTGGCGGTGCGCGGGGGTGAGGTGCGGGTTCCGCGTCTGGCGCGGATGGCGCCTGCGGAGACGGTGGAGCGGCCGTGGGATCCGGACGGCACGGTGTTGATCACTGGTGGGACCGGTGGTCTGGGCGCGCTGTTCGCTCGCCATGTGGTGGCCGAGCGTGACGTACGACACTTGCTACTGGTCAGCAGAAGGGGCCTGGAGGCTCCGGGCGCGGTGGAGCTGCAGGCCGAGCTGATCGCGCACGGCGTTGAGGTCACGATCGCGGCGTGCGACATGGCCGACCGGGACGCGGTGGCGGCGCTGCTGGCGCAGGTCGATGCCGGACATCCGCTGACCGCGGTGATTCACACCGCTGGTGTGCTGGCCGACGGGACGATCCCGTCACTGACCTCCGAGCGGCTGGACAGCGTGCTGCGTCCGAAGGTGGACGCGGCCTGGCACCTGCACGAACTCACGCGGAGCAGCGACCTGGCCGGGTTCGTGGTGTTCTCCTCGATGGCCGGGGTGACGGGCAACGCCGGTCAGGGCAACTATGCGGCGGCGAACGCGTTCCTCGACGCGCTGGCCCAGTCGCGCCGGGCGCAGGGGCTGCCCGGGTTGTCGCTGGCCTGGGGCTTGTGGGCGCAGGAAACCGGGATGACCGGTGGTCTGGGCGCGATCGAACTGCGCCGGATAGCGCGGGCGGGCATGCCGGCGTTGTCGGCTGAGCAGGGGCTGGCGGCGTTCGACGCGGCCGCCACTTCAGGGCAACCGGCGGTAGTCGCGGCACGGCTGGATCTGCCGGTCCTGCGGACGCTTGGCCAGGTGCCGCATCTCATGCGCGGCCTGGTCCGGGTGGGCCGCCGATCGGCGGTCTCCACCCCGGTGGGCGGGGACACGGAGCTGGTACGGCGGCTGGCCGGGCTGGGTGAGACCGAGCAGGTCCGGCTGGTGGTGGAGCTGGTGCGGGCGCAGGCGGCGGTGGTGCTGGGCCACCCGTCGCCGGAGACTGTCCAGGTACGGCGGGAGTTCCGTGAGCTGGGCTTCGACTCCCTCACCGCAGTGGAGTTGCGCAACCGGTTGAACATCGCGACGGGGCTGCAACTGCCGGCCACGCTGGTGTTCGACTACCCGACGCCGATCGTGCTGGCGGAGTTCCTGGTGTCGGAGCTGCTGGGCCGGCAGGACCAAGCCGTCGGGTCGGGTGCGGTAGCCGGGCCGAGGGCGTCGGTGGCGGATGATCCGGTGGTGATCGTCGGGATGAGCTGCCGGTTCCCCGGCGGGGTGGACTCTCCGGAGGGTCTGTGGCGGCTGCTGTCCGAGGGCGAGGACGCGATCTCGCCGGTCCCGTCCGATCGTGGCTGGGATCTGGCGTCGGTGTCCGGGACGGGTCTGGACATCCAGGGCGGGTTCCTGGCGGATGTGGCCGGGTTCGACGCGGGATTCTTCGGGATCTCGCCGCGTGAGGCGCTGGCGATGGACCCGCAGCAGCGGCTGCTGCTGGAAGGGGTGTGGGAGGCGGTCGAGCGGGCCGGGATCGACCCGGTCTCGCTGAAGGGCAGCTCCACCGGGGTGTTCGTGGGCACCAACGGTCAGGACTACATGAGCCTGATGATGAACGCCGCGGCAGACGTGGAAGGCCATGCCATCACCGGTATGTCGGCCAGCGTGCTCTCCGGCCGCCTGTCCTACACCCTGGGGTTGGAGGGCCCCGCGGTGACGGTGGACACCGCCTGCTCTTCGTCGCTGGTGGCGATGCACATGGCGGCGCAGGCGCTGCGCTCGGGTGAGTGCAGTCTGGCGCTGGCCGGGGGCGCCACGGTGATGACCACCCCGATCGGGTTCATCGGGTTCAGCGCGCAGGGCGGGTTGGCGCCTGATGGGCGGTGCAAGGCGTTCTCCGACACCGCCGACGGTACGACTTGGTCGGAGGGCATGGGCGTACTGGTCCTGGAGCGGCTGTCGGACGCCCGCCGCAACGGGCATGAGGTGCTGGCGGTGCTGCGTGGGTCGGCGATCAACCAGGACGGCGCGTCCAACGGCCTGACCGCGCCGAACGGCCCGTCGCAGCAGCGGGTGATCCGCCAGGCGCTGGCCGTTTCGGGGCTGTCGCCGTCCGAGGTGGACGCGGTGGAGGCGCACGGCACCGGTACCACGCTGGGTGACCCGATCGAGGCGCAGGCTCTGCTGGCGACCTACGGCAAGGACCGGCCGGAGGGCCGGCCGCTGCTGGTGGGCGCGATCAAGTCGAACTTCGGTCACACCCAGGCCGCCGCGGGCGTCGCCGGTGTGATCAAGATGGTGCTGGCGCTACGTCACGGCATGCTGCCCAAGACGCTGCACGTGGACGAGCCGTCCTCACACGTGGACTGGACCTCGGGCGCGGTGGAACTGCTGACCGAGCCCGCCGAATGGCCGCGGACCGGCCGTCCGCGCCGGGCGGGTGTCTCCTCCTTCGGGATCAGCGGCACCAACGCCCATATCATCCTCGAGCAGGGGCCGGCGGCTCCGCGGATCGAGGCCGGAACGGTGGCGCGGGACGATGCGCCGGTCGCAGGTGTGCTGCCGGTGCTGGTGTCGGCCCGTACCGCAGGGGTGTTGCGGGCGCAGGCCGGGCGGCTGGCCTCGCATGTGGAGCACCATCGTGAGGTGGCGCTTGCCGATACGGCGTTCGCGCTGGCCACGACCCGTCCGGCGTTCGAGCATCGTGCGGTGGTGCTGGCCGGGGACCGTGATGGCCTGCTGGCCGGGCTGGGCGCGCTGGCCGAGGACCTGCCGGGGGCGGGTGTGGTGCGCGGAGTGGCGGCGGAGCCGCGGCTCGCGGTGCTGTTCACCGGTCAGGGCAGCCAGCGGGCGGGCATGGGCCGGGAGCTGTACGACCGCTTCCCGGTCTTCGCGCGGGCGCTGGACGAGGCGATCGCCGAGCTGGACCCGCTGCTCGACGATTCGCTGCGGGAGGTGCTGTTCGCCGAGCCGGGTACGGCCGAGGCGGAGGCGCTGGATCAGACCGGGTGGGCGCAGCCGGCGCTGTTCGCGGTGGAGACCGCGCTGTTCCGGCTGGTGTCCTCGTGGGGTATCCGGCCGGAGGTGCTGGCCGGGCACTCGATCGGGGAGATCACCGCGGCTCACGTGGCCGGGGTGCTGTCGCTGGCCGACGCGTGTGCGCTGGTGGCGGCCCGGGCACGGTTGATGCAGGCGCTTCCTGCCGGTGGTGCGATGGTGGCGGTGCAGACCTCCGAGGAGGAGGTCGCCGAGCTCCTGGCCGGGCGCGAAGACCACGTGTCGATCGCGGCGGTGAACGGCCCGGCCTCGATGGTGATCTCCGGGGCCGAGCAGCCGGTCCTTGAGGTCGCCGCCGCGCTGGCGAAGCGCGGGGTGCGCACCAAGCGGCTGCGGGTGTCGCACGCGTTCCACTCGCCCCTGATGGACCCGATGCTGGAGGACTTCCGCACGCTGGCGAGCAGGCTCACCTACAACCCGCCGCGAACTCCGATCGTGTCCACCCTGACCGGGCAGGCGGCCACGGCCGAGCAGGTGTGCTCGCCGGATTACTGGGTGGATCAGGTCCGTGGCGCGGTCCGCTTCGCCGACGGCGTCCGCACGCTGGAGACTCAGGGCGTACGGGCGTATCTGGAGCTGGGCCCCGACGGCGTCCTGACCGCGATGGCACAGGACACCCTTGCCGCTGAGATCGATAGCGTGCTGGTGCCGGTGCTGCGCCGGGACCGGGACGAGCGCGAGGCCGCCATCGAGGCGCTGGCTCAGCTGCACGTGCACGGCGTACCGGTGGACTGGCAGGCGGTGCTCCCGCGCGGGCGCCGGGTCGACCTGCCGACCTATGCCTTCCAGCACGAGCGGTACTGGCCCGCGGGGGCGGCTTCCCGGGTGGGGAATGTGGCTGCGGCGGGGCTGGCGGTGACGGATCATCCGCTGCTGGGCGCCGCCGTGGGTCTGGCCGACTCCGACGGGGTGCTGCTGACCGGCCGTCTGTCGCTCTCGTCGCATCCGTGGCTGGCCGATCACGCGGTGGCCGGCACGGTGATCTTCCCGGGTACCGGATTCCTGGAACTGGCGATCCGTGCGGGTGACCAGGTCGGATGTGATCTGGTGGAGGAGCTGACCCTGACCGCGCCGCTGGTGCTGACCGAGACCGATGCCGTCGCGGTGCAGGTGTGGGTGGGCGCCGCCCAGGAGACCGGCCATCGGAGCGTGAGCGTCTACGCCCGGTCGGCGCAAGCCGCCGACGATGTGCCGTGGACGCGGCACGCCACCGGCACGCTCGCGACCGGCGCGTCCACTGCCGTGCCGTTCGACGCGGCGGTCTGGCCTCCGCAGGGGGCGACCGAGCTCGAGCTGGACGGGCTGTACGAGGGACTGGCTTCGGGCGGGTTCGAGTACGGCCCGGTGTTCCAGGGGCTGCGGGCGGCCTGGCGCGGTGCCGACGGTGCGGTGTTCGGCGAGGTCGTCCTGCCCGAGCAGGCGCAGTCGAGCGCGGGTTCGTTCGGGGTGCATCCGGCGCTGCTGGACGCGGCGTTGCACGCGGTGACCTTCGCCGGTCTTGACGATTCCGAAGGCGGCCGGCTGCCGTTCTCGTGGAGTGAGGTGAGCCTGCACGCCACCGGGGCGGCGATGCTGCGCGTGCGGCTGAGCCGGACCGCCGCCGACTCGGCCACGCTGACGGCGGTGGACGCCGCGGGGGAGCCGGTGCTGTCGGCGCGCTCGCTGGTGCTGCGCCCGTTCTCGCCCGGCCAGATCGCCGCTGCGGGTGATGTCCAGGCGGCGGAGCGCGACGGGCTGTTCCGGCTGGAATGGACCGCGCTCTCCGATGTCCCGGTGGCCGATCCGGTGCCGGCGGCTGTGGTCGGCTTCGCGGCGTCCGAGCCGGACGCGCTGGGCCTCGCGGCAACGTGGGAGTCGGTCGCGGTTCACCGTGATCTGCCGGCCCTGGCCGAGGCGGGGCCGGTGCCAGGTGTGGTGCTGGCCGGGATCGAGACCACGCCGGGTGTGGACGCGGTGGACTCGGCGCATCAGGTGACCCGTGAGGTGCTGGGCCTGTTGCAGAGCTGGCTGGCCGAGGAGCGGTTCGCCGAGTCGCGACTGGTGTTCCTCACCCGGGGTGCGGTCGCGACGGACGAGGGCGAGGAGGCCACCGATCTGGCGGCTTCCGCGGTCTGGGGGATGGTGCGCAGCGCGCAGGCGGAGAACCCCGGCCGGTTCGTGCTGGTCGACGTGGACGAGGAGTCGGTGCGGCTCGGTGCGCTGAGCGGGCTGCTGGGCGGGGTGCTGGCTTCCGGCGAGCCGCAGGTGGCGGTGCGCGACGGCGCGGTGCGGGCGCCGCGACTGGCGTCGCTGGCGTCGGGCGCGGGTCTGCTGCCTCCGTCCGGTACGGACTGGCGGCTGGGGAGCAGGGCCAAGGGCAGCCTGGACGCGCTGGAACTCATCACCTACCCGGGAACGGGAACGGCTGAGCCGTTGGCGGCCGGGCAGGTGCGGGTGGCGGTGCACGCGGCCGGAGTCAACTTCCGTGACCTGCTGGACGCGCTGCACGCGCTGGGCTGGTTCCAGGACAAGGTCGGCCTGATGGGCGGCGAGGCCGCCGGCGTGGTGCTGGAGGTCGGCTCCGAAGTGGAGGACCTGCGCCCGGGGGACCGGGTGGCCTGTCTGACCGAGGGCGCGTTCGGCCCGGTGGTCACCAGCTCCCCGGTCCTGTCCAAGATCCCTGACGGGGTTTCCTTCGAGCAGGCGGCGACGATTCCGGTGACGTTCCTGACCGCCTACTACGGGCTGATGGATCTGGCCGGGTTGCGGCCGGGCGAGTCGCTGCTGGTGCACGCCGGTACGGGCGGTGTGGGCATGGCGGCCATCCAGCTGGCCCAGCGGCTGGGGGTCGAGGTGTATGCCACGGCCAGCCCGGCCAAGTGGGACGTGCTGCGTTCGATGGGCATCCCAGACGATCACATCGCCTCGTCGCGGACCTTGGAGTTCGAGGAGCAGTTCCGCGCGGTCCGCGGTGAGCGGGGGATCGATGTGGTGCTCAACTCGCTGACCGGGGAGCCCATCGACGCCTCGGCGCGACTGCTCCGTCCGGGCGGCCGGTTCATCGAGATGGGCAAGCTGGACATCCGCGACCAGGCGCAGTTCCCCGGGCTGACGTACCACTGGTTCGATATGCTGGACGCCGGCGCCGAGCGGCTGCAGCAGATCCTGGCCGAGGTGATGGAGCTGATCGCGGCCGGTGAGTTGCGGCCGTTGCCGTTCACGGCGTGGGATGTGCGCCGGGGCCGTGAGGCGTTCCGGTACATGAGCCAGGCCCGGCACACCGGCAAGATCGTGCTGACCATGCCACGCCGGTGGAACCCGGAAGGCACCGTGCTGGTCACCGGCGGCACCAGTGGCCTGGGTGCGGAGGTGGCCCGGCACCTGGTGGCCGAGCACGGGGTGCGGCATCTGCTGCTGGCCAGCCGCCGAGGCCCCGACGCCCCCGGTGTGACAGAGCTTCACCAGGAGCTGAGCGATCAGGGCGCCCGGGTCACCGTCAGCGCCTGCGACATGGCCGACCGGGACGCGGTGGCCGGCCTGCTGGCCGGGATCGACGCCGAGCATCCGCTGACAGCGGTGATTCACGCGGCTGGAATCGTGGATGACGGGACGATCGCCTCGCTGACACCGGAGCGAGTGGATGCGGTGCTGCGGCCGAAGGTCGATGCGGCCTGGCACCTGCACGAGCTGACCCAGGGCCTGGACCTGGCCGAGTTCGTGGTGTTCTCCTCGCTGGCCGGGCTGATAGGCAACGCGGGGCAGGGCAACTACGCGGCGGCCAACGCCTGGCTGGACGGGCTGATGGCGCAGCGCCGGGTACAGGGGCTGCCGGGGCTGTCGCTCACCTGGGGACTGTGGGCGCAGGCCACCGGGATGACCGGGGGCATGTCGCAGGCCAGCGTGCAGCGGATGGCCACCGCCGGGATTCCACCGATCAGCACCGAGCAGGGGCTGGCGCTGTTCGACGCGGCCATCGGCTCGGATTCACCGCTCGTGGTCCCGGTGCGGATGAACCTGTCGGCGATGCCCGCTCAGCTGGTGCCGCCGTTGCTGCGCGGGCTGGTCCGGGGCACTCGCCGTACGGCCGCCGCGCTGTCGGCGGCCGGAGGCGGTGGCGCGGGCGAGGCGCTGTCCCGGCAGCTGGCCGCTCTGGCCCACCCGCAGCGGATCCAGCTGCTGGTCGACCTGGTCCGGGCGCAGGCCGCCGCAGTCCTCGGGCATTCCTCCGTGGAGGGGGTGGATGTCCGGCGGGAGTTCCGTGAGCTGGGCTTCGACTCGCTGACCGCGCTCGAACTGCGCAACCGGCTCAACGACGCCACCGGGCTGCGCCTGCCCTCCACCCTCGTCTTCGACTACCCCACCCCCACCGCACTCGGCGAGTACCTGCTCAGTGAACTGCTCGGCCTGCACGGCGACGCGATTCTGCCGGTGGTCGCCACCGCGGTGGCGGACGACCAGATCGCCATCGTCTCGATGGCCTGCCGTTTCCCCGGCGGGGTGAGCTCTCCGGAGGATCTGTGGCGGCTGGTCGCCGACGGCCGGGACACCATCTCCCCGGTGCCCAGGGACCGGGGCTGGCAGGTGCAGGGCGAGCTGGGCTTCCAGGGCGGGTTCCTCGTGGACGCGGCCGAATTCGATCCTGGCTTCTTCGGTATTTCGCCGCGTGAGGCGCTGGCGATGGATCCGCAGCAGCGGGTGCTGCTGGAGACGTCATGGGAGGCGATCGAGCGGGCGGGGATCGACCCGGTCTCGCTGCGAGGCAGCCGTACCGGTGTGTGGGCCGGGGCGATCTTCCACGACTACGGGATGAGCGCTGAGTTCTCGCCGGATGTGATGACCTTCGTCAGCACCGGTAGCGCCGGAAGCATCCTCACCGGCCGTGTCGCGTACGCGCTGGGTCTTGAGGGTCCGGCGGTGACGGTGGACACCGCGTGTTCTTCGTCGCTGGTGGCGATGCACATGGCGGCGCAGGCGCTGCGCTCGGGCGAATGCGATCTGGCGCTGGCCGGCGGCGTGAGCGTGATGGCCACGCCGGGCGTGTTCATCGACTTCAGCGCGCAGGGCGGGCTGGCCGGCGATGGGCGGTGCAAGGCGTTCTCCGACACCGCGGACGGCACCGGCTGGTCCGAGGGCGTCGGCCTGGTGATGCTGGAGCGGCTGTCTGACGCCCGCCGCAACGGCCACCATGTGCTCGCGGTCGTGCGTGGCTCCGCCGTCAACCAGGACGGCGCGTCGAACGGGCTGACCGCTCCGAACGGTCCTTCGCAGCAGCGGGTGATCCGCCGGGCGCTGGCCGTCGCGGGATTGTCCGCCGCGGACGTGGACGCGGTCGAGGCGCACGGCACGGGTACGACGCTGGGTGACCCGATCGAGGCGCAGGCGCTGCTGGCCACCTATGGGCAGGATCGGGAGGAGGGTCGGCCGCTGCTGCTGGGTTCGGTGAAGTCGAACCTCGGTCACACGCAGGCGGCCGCGGGTGTGGCCGGTGTGATCAAGATGGTCCTGGCGATGCGGCACGGGGTGCTGCCTCAGACGTTGCACGTGGATGCGCCGTCGTCGCACGTGGACTGGGCCTCCGGCGCGGTGGAGCTGCTGACCGAGCCGGTGGAGTGGCAGGAGAACGGTCGTCCGCGCCGGGCGGGCGTGTCCTCCTTCGGGATCAGCGGCACCAACGCGCACGTGATCTTGGAGCAGGGGCCGGAGGCTTCTGTCTCGGAGCCGGTGGAACAGGTGCCGGGTGTCGTGCCGTGGGTGGTTTCGGCGAAGACCGAGGAGTCGTTGCGTGGCCAGGCCCGTCGTCTGGCGGCGCACGTGGAGGCCGGCGATCTGGACCCGGTCGACACGGCGTTCTCGCTGGTGGTGTCGCGGTCGGCGTTCGAGCACCGCGCGGTGGTGGTCGGCCACGACCGCGAGGAACTGCTGGCGGGCCTGTCCGTGGTCGAGGCCGGTGAGTCGGCGGCTCGGGTGATCGCGGGAGTGACCGACGTCGATGGCAAGTCGGCGTGGGTGTTCCCGGGTCAGGGAGCGCAGTGGGTGGGCATGGGCAGGCGGCTGCTTGAGGAGTCGCCGGTCTTCGCCGGTCGGATGGCGGAGTGCGCGGCGGCGCTGGAGCCGTTCGTGGACTGGTTGCTGCTGGACGTGATCCGGCAGACCGAGGACGCTCCGGGGCTGGATCGGGTGGATGTGGTCCAGCCGGTGTCGTTCGCGGTGATGGTGTCGCTGGCGGCGCTCTGGGAGTCACTGGGGCTTCGCCCCGACGCCGTGGTCGGCCACTCTCAGGGCGAGATCGCGGCCGCGGTGGTCGCGGGTGGCCTCTCGTTGCAGGACGGTGCCCGGATAGTGGCGTTGCGCAGCCGTCTGATCGCCGACCGGCTGGCGGGGCTTGGCGCGATGGCGTCGGTGGCGTTGCCGGTCGAGCAGGTGCGTGAACGGCTGGCCGTCTGGGACGGCCGGGTGTCGGTCGCGGCCATCAACGGCCCCAGTTCGGTGGTGGTGGCCGGTGAGGTCGTCGCGGTCGAGGAACTGGTTGAGCGGCTTGCCGCTGAGGAGGTGCGGGTCCGGCGTATCGCCGTGGACTATGCCTCGCATTCGGCTCAGGTCGATCTGATCGGTGCGGAACTGGCCCAGGTCCTGGCGGAGGTGGCTCCGCGTGCGGTGCGGGTGCCGATGTTGTCGACGGTGACCGGCCAGTGGCTGGAAGGGCCGGAACTCGACGCGGCGTACTGGTGTGACAACCTGCGCAACACGGTCAGCTTCGCCCCGGCGATCGGGCAGTTGCTGGAGCAGCGGTACCGGGCGTTCGTGGAGGTGAGTCCGCACCCCGTGCTGACGATCGGCATCGGCGAGTGCGTGGACGAGGCCGCGGTGGACGCGGTGATCGCTGGGACCTTGCGCCGGGATGAAGGCGGGCTGGACCGCCTCCTGGTCTCGGCGGCCGAGCTGTTCGTGCGCGGCGTGGCGGTGGACTGGCAGGCGGTACTGACCGGTGGGCGCAGGGTCGATCTGCCGACCTACGCCTTCCAGCACCAGCGGTTCTGGCCGAACGCCAAGCAGAGCGGTGATGCCCGTGTTCTGGGCCTGTCCGCGACGAGGCACCCGCTGCTGGGCGCGGCGATGCCGCTGGCCAACTCCGACGGGGTGGTGCTGACCGGGAGGTTGTCGCTGAGCGCCCAGCCGTGGCTCGCCGATTACGTGGTGGCGGGTTCCGCGGTGGTGCCGGGCAGCGTGTTCGTGGAGCTGGCGGTCCGGGCGGGTGACCAGGTCGGCTGCGATGTGGTGGAGGAGCTGACGCTGGTCGCGCCGCTGGCGCTGGGCGAGGGCGAGGCCGTCGCTGTCCAGGTATGGGCCGATGCCACGCAGGAGCAGGGCCGCCGAAGCCTGAGCGTTTACGCCCGGTCGGCGGACGCGGCCGATGATATGCCGTGGGTGCTGCACGCCACCGGCACGCTCGCGACCGGTACTCCGGAATCCGCGCCGTTCGATACGGCGATGTGGCCCCCAGCCGGGACGACCGCCATCGAACTGGATGGCCTTTACGATGAGCTGGCCACCCGAGGGCTGGCATACGGTCCGGCGTTCCAGGGTCTGCGGGCGGCCTGGCAGGGTGCTGACGGTGAGATCTTCGCCGAGCTGAGCTTGCCGGAGCACGTCGGCGGAGCGGATTCGTTCGGGTTGCACCCGGCGTTGCTGGACGCGGTCCTGCATGTGGTGCCGATCACCGGGCTGGACGATTCCGAGGCTGTCCGGGCACCGTTCTCCTGGGGTGAGGTGTGCCTGCACGCGGGCGGCGCGTCGATGCTGCGGGTACGGCTGGCCAGGGCGGACGGCGACGCGGTGTCACTGAGCGCGGTCGACGCGGCCGGGGAGCCGGTGGTGTCGGCCCGGTCGGTGGTCCTGCGACCGATCTCCACCGAGCAGCTTGCTCTCGATGGTCGTGACGCCGGGCGGGACGCGTTGTTCCGGGTGGAGTGGGCCCCCATGGCCGGTGCGCCGGAGGCCGCTGGGGCGCCGGCAACGGTGGGGCTGCTCGGCCGGGACACGCTGGGCGCCGCAGCGGCGTTGCGGGCAGCCGGCGACAACGCAGCCGGCGACAACCCGGCCGGAGAGTCGAGCGGACTTTCGGTCCACGAGGATCTCTCGGCCCTGCTGGAGTCGGGTCCGGTCCCGGGCGTGGTGTTGACGGAGCTGGTCTCGGATCCGGCCGCAGGAGTGGTGGAGTCGGCGCATGCGCTGACCACCCGCGTGCTGGATCTGGTGCAGCGGTGGCTGGCCGATGAGCGGTTGGCCGACTCGCGTCTGGGGTTCCTTACTCGGGGCGCGGTCGCGACCGAGGGCGAAGCGGCGCCGGATCCGGTGGTGGCCGCGGCTCGAGGTCTTGTCCGTAGCGCCCAGTCGGAGAATCCGGGCCGGTTCGTCCTGGTCGATGTGGACGATCAGGAGATCTCCGTACCGCTGCTGGCCGGAGTGCTGGCGTCGGACGAGCCGCAGGTGGCGGTGCGCGGTGATGAGGTGCGGGTGGCCCGGCTCGCACGGGTCGTGCGCGGCCCCGAGGCCGAACGGCCGTGGGATCCGGACGGCACGGTGCTGATCACTGGTGGGACCGGTGGTCTGGGCGCGCTGTTCGCCCGGCATGTGGTGGCCGAACGCGACGTACGGCATCTGCTGCTGGTCAGCCGCCGGGGCCTGGAGGCTCCGGGTGCGGCGGAGCTGCGGGCCGAGCTGATCGCGCACGGCGTCGAGGTCACGATCGCGTCCTGCGATGTGGCCGACCGGGACCACGTGGCTGCCCTGCTGGAGCAGGTGCCGGCCGAGCATCCGCTGACCGCGGTGATTCACACCGCCGGTGTGCTGGATGACGGCACGATTCCCTCGCTGACGCCGGAGCGGCTGGACGCGGTGCTGCGGCCGAAGGTGGACGCCGCCTGGCATCTGCACGAGCTGACCCAGGACCTGGACCTCGCGGCGTTCGTGCTGTTCTCCTCGCTGGCCGGGGTGATGGGCAACGCCGGGCAGGGCAACTACGCGGCGGCGAACGCGTTCCTCGACTCGCTGGTCCAGCTGCGCCGGGCGCAGGGGCTGCCCGGGTTGTCGCTGGCCTGGAGCTTGTGGGCGCAGGAGACCGGAATGACCGGCGGCCTCGGTGCGATCGAGCTGCGCCGCATAGCGCGGGCGGGCATGCCGCCGCTGTCGGCCGAGCAAGGACTCGCGGCGTTCGAGTCGGCTGCCACGTCGGGCCAGGCGGCGGTGGTGCCGGTGCGGCTGGATCTGTCGGTGCTGCGCACGTTCCCTGAGGTGCCGCATCTGATGCGGGGCCTGGTGCGCGCAGGCCGCCGATCGGCGGTCTCCACCCCGGTGGCCGGAGACGCGGAGCTGGTACGGCGGCTGGCCGGGCTGGGCGAGAACGAGCAGGTGCGGCTGGTGGTCGAGCTGGTGCGCGCTCAGGCCGCGGTGGTGCTGGGGCACGCGTCGGCGGACGCGGTCCAGGCGCGGCGGGAGTTCCGCGAGCTGGGCTTCGACTCCCTCACCGCCGTGGAGTTGCGCAACCGGTTGAACACGGCGACGGGGCTGCGGCTGCCGGCCACGCTGGTGTTCGACTATCCGACGCCGGCCGTGCTGGCCCGATTCCTGGTGTCGGAGTTGCTGGGTCGCCAGGACCAGGCCGTGGCCTCGGGTGTGGTGGCCGCGCAGAAGGCGGGAGTCGCGGGCGATCCCATCGTGATTGTGGGCATGAGCTGCCGGTTCCCCGGCGAGGTGAACTCGCCGGAAGAGCTGTGGCGGCTGCTGTCCGAAGGCGAGGACGCGATCACCCCCTTCCCCACCGATCGCGGCTGGGACATGGAGATGCTGTTCGGGTCGGACAGCCGGGGCAGCAGCGCGACCGATCAGGGCGGGTTCTTGCCTGATGTGGCCGGGTTCGACGCCGGGTTCTTCGGGATCTCGCCGCGTGAGGCGCTGGCGATGGACCCGCAGCAGCGGTTGCTGCTGGAAGGTGTCTGGGAGGCCGTCGAGCGGGCCGGGATCGACCCGGTCTCGCTGAAGGGCAGCTCCACCGGGGTGTTCGTCGGCACCAACGGCCAGGACTACTCAAGCTTGATCGTGGGCGCTCAGGCGGATGTCCAAGGCCATGGCGTCACCGGTCTGTCGGCCAGCGTGTTGTCCGGCCGTCTCTCGTACACGCTGGGTCTTGAGGGCCCGGCGGTGACGGTGGACACCGCGTGTTCTTCGTCGCTGGTGGCGATGCACCTCGGGGTGCAGGCGCTGCGCTCGGGCGAGTGCGATCTGGCGCTGACCGGTGGCGCGACGGTGATGGCCTCGCCGCTGGGGATCATCGGTTTCAGCGCCCAGGGCGGGCTGGCGCAGGACGGCCGGTGCAAGGCCTTCGCCGATACGGCGGACGGCACCAGCTATTCCGAGGGCGTGGGCATGGTGGTCCTGGAGCGGCTGTCGGACGCCCGCCGCAACGGGCATCAGGTCCTGGCGATCGTCCGTGGTTCGGCGATCAACCAAGACGGCGCGTCCAACGGCCTGACCGCGCCGAACGGTCCTTCGCAGCAGCGGGTGATCCGGCAGGCGCTGGCCAACGCCGGAGTGTCGCCGTCCGAGGTGGACGCGGTCGAGGCACACGGCACGGGAACCGCGCTGGGCGACCCGATCGAGGCCCAGGCCCTGCTGGCGACCTACGGCAAGGACAGGCAGGAGGACCGCCCGCTGCTGTTGGGCGCGATCAAGTCCAACATCGGTCACACGCAGGCGGCTGCGGGTGTCGCCGGTGTGATCAAGATGGTCATGGCCATGCGGCACGGGATGCTGCCCAAGACCCTGCACGTGGACGAGCCGTCCTCGCACGTGGACTGGACCTCGGGCGCGGTGGAGCTGCTGACCGAGCCCGCCGAATGGCCGCGGACCGGCCGTCCGCGCCGGGCGGGTGTCTCCTCGTTCGGGATCAGTGGCACCAACGCCCATGTGATCTTGGAGGAGGGGCCGGAGGTTCCGGCCGGTCCGGATGTGGAGGATCAGGCGCCGCCCGCTGGTGTGGTGCCGGTGCTGGTCTCGGCCAAGACGGATCAGGCGTTGCGGGCGCAGGCCGGGCGGCTGGTCTCGCATGTGCGGGAGCGCGGCGAGGTGGCGCTGGCCGATGCGGCGTTCGCGCTGGCCACGACGCGGTCGGCGTTCGAGCATCGTGCGGTGGTGCTGGCCGGGGACCGTGATGGTCTGCTGGCCGGGCTGGGCGCGCTGGCGGAGGACCTGCCGGGTGCGGGTGTGGTGCGCGGGGTGGCGGCGGAGCCGCAGCTGGCGGTGCTGTTCACCGGTCAGGGCAGTCAGCGGGCGGGGATGGGCCGGGAGTTGTATGACCGGTTCCCGGTGTTCGCGGAGGCGTTGGACGAGGTGATCGCCGAGCTGGAGCCTTCGCTTGAGCCGATCGGGCTGGGTCGTTCGTTGCGCGAGGTCCTGTTCGCCGAGCCGGGCACGCCCGAAGCCGATGCGCTGGACCAGACCGGATGGGCGCAGCCGGCGCTGTTCGCGGTGGAGACCGCGCTGTTCCGGCTGGTCGAATCGTGGGGGGTCCGGCCGGATGTGCTGGCAGGGCACTCGATCGGGGAGATCACGGCCGCTCACGTGGCCGGGGTGCTCTCACTGAGCGATGCGTGCGCGCTGGTGGCGGCCCGGGCGCGGTTGATGCAGGCGCTCCCGCCCGGTGGGGCGATGGTCGCGATCCAGGCGTCGGAGGATCAGGTCGCTGAGCTGCTGGCCGGGCGTTCGGATGAGGTGTCGGTCGCGGCGGTCAACGGTCCTGCCTCGCTGGTGGTCTCCGGTGTCGAGGAGGCGGTGCTTGAGGTCGTCGCCGCGCTGGAATCCCAGGGCGTCAGGACGCGGCGGCTGCGGGTCTCGCACGCCTTCCACTCGCCGCTGATGGACCCGATGCTGGAGGACTTCCGCACGCTGGCGAGCAGGCTCGCCTACAACCCGCCGCGAACTCCGATCGTGTCGACCCTGACCGGCCAGGCGGCCACGACCGAGCAGGTGTGCTCGCCGGGCTACTGGGTGGACCAGGTCCGTGGCGCGGTCCGCTTCGCCGACGGTGTCCGCACGCTGGAGACTCAGGGCATACGGGCCTATCTGGAGCTGGGCCCCGACGGCGTCCTGACCGCGATGGCCCAGGACACCCTTGCCGCTGAGTTCGACAACGTGCTCGTGCCGGTGCTGCGCAAGGATCGAGACGAGCACACGGCGGTGATGACGGCGCTGGCCCGGCTGCACGTCCACGGGGTGCCGGTGGACTGGCGGGCGGTGCTCCCGAGGGGAGGCCGGGTCGATCTGCCCACCTACGCCTTCGAGCACCGCAGGTACTGGCCCGACAGCGCCGGTTCCGGCGGAGGGAACGTGGCGGCGGCGGGTCTGGCCGCCGCGGATCACCCGCTGCTGAGCGCGGCGGTCGGGTTGGCCGACTCCGATGGGATGGTGCTGACGGGACGTATCTCGCTGCGAACGCATCCGTGGCTGGCCGATCACGCGGTGGCCGGGACGGTGGTCTTCCCCGGCACCGGGTTCCTTGAGCTGGCGGTCCGGGCGGGTGACCAGGTCGGCTGCGATGTGGTCGAGGAGCTGACGCTGGTCGCGCCGCTGGTGCTGGGCGAGGGCGAGGCGGTCGCGGTGCAGGTGTCGGTGGCCGCGCCGGAGGAGTCGGGCCACCGGAGCGTGAACATCTACGCCCGCTCGGCGCAGGCCGGGGAGGATGTGCCGTGGGTGCGGCACGCCGCCGGCACGCTCGCGACCGGTTCTCCGGCAGCAGGGTCGTTCGATGCGGCGGTTTGGCCGCCGACCGGCGCGACCGCCGTCGAACTGGACGGCTTCTACGACGAGCTGGCAGACCAAGGACTGGAATACGGTCCGGTGTTCCAGGGGCTGCGGGCGGCCTGGCAGCGCGATGGTGAGATCTTCGCCGAGGTGGCGCTGCCCGAGCAGGCGCAGTCCGAGGTGGGTGCGTTCGGGTTGCATCCGGCTCTGCTGGACGCCGCGCTGCACGCGGTGATCTTCGCTGGTCTTGACGATTCCGAAGGTGGCCTGGTGCCGTTCTCGTGGGCCGGGGTGTCCCTGGAGGCCGGGGGAGCGTCGGTGTTGCGGGTCCGGCTGGCCCGTACCGCCGCCGACTCGGTGGAGCTGGCGGCGGTGGACGCGGCGGGTGCGCCGGTGGTGTCGGCGCGGTCGGTGGGGCTGCGGCCGGTATCCGCCGGAGAACTGGCCGTGTCGGACCGCGGCATCGGCTGGGAATCGCTGTTCGGGGTCGAGTGGAAGGCCGTGGCGGGTACGCCGGAGACCGGGGAGACCGGCGACGTGGCGGTGTTCGGATTGGACGACTTGGGAGCGGCCACGGCGGATGCGGTACCACCCGTGGTGGTGATGGAGGTGGCCTCGGATCCGGCGGCTGGAGCGGTGGATTCGGCGCACATGCTGACCACCCAGGTGCTGGGGGTCGTGCAGCAGTGGCTGGCCGATGAGCGGTTCGCCGATTCGCGGCTGGTGTTCCTCACCCGGGGTGCGATCGCCGCGGGTGACGGTGAGACGGTCGCGGATCTGCCGGCTTCCGCGGTGTGGGGTCTGGTCCGTAGCGCCCAGTCGGAGAACCCGGACCAGTTCGTGCTGGTCGATGCGGACGAGCACGAGATCTCCGCACCGGTGCTGGCCGGGGTCCTGGCGTCGGGCGAGCCGCAGGTGGCGGTGCGCGAGGGTGAGATGCTGGTGCCGCGGCTGGCGCGGGTACTGCCCGATAGCCCTGACATTTCCGATATCGACTCGGCCCCGGACGGTGCCCGTCCGTGGGCTCCGGACGGCACAGTGTTGATCACTGGCGGGACCGGTGGTCTGGGTGCGCTGTTCGCCCGGCATGTGGTGGTCGAACGCGGTGTTCGGCACCTGTTGCTGGCCAGCCGTAGGGGCCTGGATGCTCCGGGCGCGGTGGACCTGCAGGCTGAGCTGATCGCGCACGGCGCCGAGGTCGAGATCGCCACCTGTGACCTGGCCGACCGGGACCAGGTCGCGGACCTGCTGGCCGGGATCGATGCCGGACATCCGCTGACCGCGATCATTCACACCGCCGGTGTGCTGGCCGATGGGACCATTCCGTCGCTGTCGGCGGAGCGGCTGGAGATCGTGTTGCGGCCGAAGGTGGACGCGGCCTGGCACCTGCACGAGCTCACCCAGGACATGGACCTGGCCGGGTTCGTGGTCTTCTCCGCGCTCGCGGGTGTCGTCGGCGCGCCTGGCCAGGGCAACTACGCGGCGGCGAACGCGTTCCTGGACGCCCTGGCCCAGCTGCGCCGCGCGCGGGGGCTGGCCGGGTTGTCGCTGGCCTGGGGTTCGTGGGCTCAGGACAGCGGCATGACCGGCACGTTGAGCGGCACCGAGATGCGGCGGCTCGCCCGCCCGGGTATGCCGCCGCTGTCGGCCGAGCACGGTCTCGCCGCGTTCGAAGCGGCCACCGCCTCGGCCCGGGCGATGGTGGTACCCGTGCGGCTGGACCTGCCGGTACTGCGAGCGATGGGCGAGGTCCCGCACCTGATGCGCGGCTTGGTCCGCGTCGGCCGCCGCGCCGCGGCCTCCACCTCCGCGGGCGGAGGGGAAGAGCTGGTCCGCCGCCTGGCGGAACTGGACGAGGCCGAGCAGGTGCGGCTGGTGACGGAGCTGGTGCGCACGCAGGCGGCACTGGTCCTGGCACACGAGTCGGCAGAGGCGATCCAGCCGGGACGGGAGTTCCGCGAACTGGGCTTCGATTCCCTCACCACGGTGGAGCTGCGCAACCGGCTGAACGCGGTGACGGGACTGCGGCTGCAGGCCACCGTCATCTTCGACTACCCCACCCCCGCGAGCCTCGCCGAACATCTCCTGGCGGAAATCGCGCCCGGGGAGAACAAGGCCACGGAACTGTCCTTGCTGGCCGATCTCAACCGCTTCGAGACGGCGCTTTCCGGCCACGCGCTGAACGAGGTCGCGAGAAACGGCATCGTCACCCGGCTGCGCCACCTGCTGGCGACGGTGAGCGAGACCGGCACGGAGACTAGTGAAATCACAGTCGCCGAAGTGCTCGAATCGGCGAGTACCAAGGACATTCTCGGCTTCATCGAAAGCGAGCTGGGCCGCCTCAAAGATCTGTGATCGCGCGGCTCATGCGCGAGTACTCTGGAGGGCTTCGCCCATGTCGGAAGACCTGAAGCTCGTTGACTACCTCAAGTCGATCGCCGCCGATCTGCACGAGACCCGTCGGCGGCTCGAAGAGGTGGAGTCGGGTAAGCGCGAGCCGATCGCCATCGTGTCGATGGCGTGCCGCTTTCCGGCCGGGGTCAGTTCTCCTGAGGGTTTGTGGCGGTTACTGATCGAGGGTGAGGACGCGATCTCGCCGTCCCCGGCCGATCGGGGCTGGGATCTGGAGGGGTCGGCAGGGCTGGGTGGCGCGATCGACCAGGGTGGGTTCCTGGCGGACGCGGCGGAGTTCGACGCCGGGTTCTTCGGCATTTCGCCGCGTGAGGCGCTGGCGATGGATCCGCAGCAGCGGGTGCTGCTGGAGACGTCCTGGGAGGCGATCGAGCGGGCCGGGATCGACCCGGTCTCGCTGAAGGGCAGCCACACCGGTGTGTTCGTGGGCACCAACGGCCAGGACTACATGAGTCTGGTCATACACGCTCAGGCGGATCTCCAAGGCCATGGCGTCACCGGTCTGGCCGCCAGCGTGTTGTCCGGCCGTCTCTCGTACACGCTGGGGTTGGAGGGCCCGGCGGTGACGGTGGACACCGCCTGCTCGTCATCCCTGGTCTCGATGCACATGGCGGCGCAGGCGCTGCGGTCGGGCGAGTGCAGCCTGGCGCTGGCCGGTGGTGTGACGGTGATGACGTCGCCCATGGTCTTCGTTGGTTTCAGCGCGCAGGGCGGAATGGCGCCCGACGGCCGGTCCAAGGCGTTCTCCGACACCGCGGACGGCACCAGCTGGTCCGAGGGTGTGGGCATGCTGGTGCTGGAGCGGTTGTCGGACGCGCGGCGCAACGGTCACCCGGTATTGGCGGTGATGCGTAGTTCGGCGATCAACCAGGACGGCGCGTCCAACGGGTTGACCGCTCCGAACGGTCCTTCGCAGCAGCGGGTGATCCGGCAGGCGCTGGCCGGTGCCGGGCTCTCGCCGTCCGAGGTGGACGCGGTCGAAGGCCACGGTACGGGGACGACGCTGGGCGACCCGATCGAGGCGCAGGCGCTGCTGGCCACCTATGGCCAGGATCGGGAGGAGGGCCGGCCGCTGCTTCTTGGGTCGATCAAGTCGAATCTCGGCCACACGCAGGCGGCTGCGGGCGTGGCCGGTGTGATCAAGATGGTCCTGGCCCTCCAGCATGGTGTGCTGCCCAAGACGCTTCACGTGACGGAACCGTCCTCGCACGTGGACTGGTCGGCCGGTGCGGTGGAACTGCTGACCGAGCCGGTGGAGTGGCAGCAGAACGGTCACCCGCGCCGGGCCGGTGTGTCCTCGTTCGGGATCAGCGGCACCAACGCGCACATAATCCTCGAACAAGCACCGGAAACACCGGAAGGGGAGGAGACTCCGCAGGACCGGGCGCCGGGTGTCGTGCCGTGGGTGGTCTCGGCGAAGACTCCGGAGGCGTTGCGTGGTCAGGCGCGTCGTCTGGCGGCGCAGGTGGAGGCCGGCGATCTGGACCCGGTGGATGTGGGGTCCTCGCTGGTGGTGTCGCGGTCGGTGTTCGAGCACCGTGCGGTGGTGGTCGGCGGGGATCGCGGCGAGCTGGTGGCGGGCTTGGGCGCGGTTGCCTCGGGTGAGCCTGCGGCTGGTGGCGTGGTTTCGGGTGTGGCCGATGTCGTCGGGAAGTCGGTGTGGGTGTTCCCGGGTCAGGGGGCGCAGTGGGTCGGTATGGGTGCTGCCCTGCTTGAGGAGTCGCCGGTCTTCGCCGGTCGGATGGCGGAGTGCGCGGCGGCGTTGGAGCCGTTCGTGGACTGGTCGCTGCTGGATGTGATCCGCCAGGCCGAGGACGCTCCCTCGCTGGATCGGGTGGATGTGGTCCAGCCGGTGTCGTTCGCGGTGATGGTGTCGCTGGCGGCGGTGTGGGAGTCGCTGGGGGTCCGTCCCGGCGCGGTGGTCGGTCACTCGCAGGGTGAGATCGCGGCTGCGGTGGTGGCGGGTGGTCTGTCGTTGGATGACGGTGCCCGGGTGGTGGCGTTGCGCAGCCGTCTGATTGGGGAGCGGTTGGCTGGGCTTGGCGCGATGGCGTCGGTGGCGTTGCCGGTCGAGCAGGTGCGTGAGCGGCTGGCCGTCTGGGATGGGCGGGTGTCGGTCGCGGCGATCAACGGCCCTCGCTCGGTGGTGGTGGCCGGTGAACTGCGGGCCGTTGAAGACTTGGTGGAGCGATGGTCGGGTGAGGGGGTGCGGGTTCGCCGTATCGCGGTGGACTATGCGTCGCATTCGGCTCAGGTCGATCTGATCGGTGCGGAACTGGCCCAGGTCCTGACCGGGGTGGTGCCGCAGCCGGCGCGGGTGCCGATGCTGTCGACCGTGACCGGCCAGTGGCTGAAGGGGCCGGAACTCGACGCGGCCTACTGGTGTGACAACCTGCGCAACACGGTCGACTTCGCCCCGGCGATCGGGGAACTGCTGGAGCAGCGCCACCGCGTGTTCGTGGAGGTGAGCCCGCATCCGGTGCTGACGATCGGCATCGGCGAATGCGTGGACGAGGCCGCGGTGGACGCGGTGATCGCCGGAACTTTGCGCCGGGAGGAGGGCGGGCTGGACCGGGTGCTGGTCTCGGCCGCCGAGCTGTTCGTACGCGGCGTGACGGTGGACTGGCGGGCACTGCTGCCGGGCGGTCGCCGGGTCGATCTGCCGACCTATGCCTTCCAGCACCAGCGGTTCTGGCCGAGCGCCGCCCAGCAGAGCGGTGACGCCCGTGTTCTGGGCCTGTCCGCGACCAGGCACCCGCTGCTGGGTGCCGCTGTGAGTCTGGCCGACTCGGACGGCGTGCTGCTGACCGGCCGCCTGTCGGTGAAGTCGCATCCTTGGCTGGCCGATCACCTGGTGGCGGGGATGGTGTTCTTCCCCGGCACCGGATTCCTTGAGCTGGCGGTCCGGGCGGGTGACCAGGTCGGCTGCGACGTGGTCGAGGAGCTGACCCTGGTCGCGCCGCTGGTGCTGGGCGAGAACGACGCGGTCGCGGTCCAGATCGCGGTGGGTCCGCCAGAGGAGACCGGCAGGCGAAGCGTGAACATCTACGCCCGGCCCGCCGACGCGGACGACGAGGTGAAGTGGGTACGGCACGCCACCGGCACGCTGGCCACCGGACCCCGGACGACCGCCGCCTCCCCGGCCGTGCCGTTCGATGCGGCGGTGTGGCCGCCGGCCGGCGCGACCGCGATCGAGCTGGACGGCTTCTACGAGCGGATGGCCGAGAGTTCGCTCGTCTACGGCCCGGTGTTCCAGGGGTTGCGGGCGGCCTGGTGGGGCGCGGGCGGCGAGGTGTTCGCCGAGGTCGCACTGCCCGAGCAGGCGCAGTCGGACGCGGGTGCGTTCGGGGTGCATCCGGCTTTGCTGGACGCGGCGTTGCACGCGTCGACCTTCGCCGGGCTGGACGTCGCGGCGGGTACGCGGTTGCCGTTCTCCTGGCAGGAGGTGAGCCTGTACGCCACCGGAGCGGCGCTGTTGCGCGTCCGGCTGGCCAAGGTGGGCGAAGACACGGTGTCGCTGAGCGCGGTGGACGCCGCCGGAGAGCCGGTGCTGTCCGTGAGCTCGCTGGTGCTCCGTGCGTTCTCACCTGATCAGGTCGCCGCGGGTGGGGCACCGGCGACGCGGGACGGGCTGTTCCGGTTGGACTGGACTCCGCTGCCGGAGGTCCCCGAAGCCGTTCCGGTGTCGATGGCGGTGGCCGGGTTCGCCGGATCTGAGCCGGACGTGCTGGGTCTTGCGGGGACGTGGGGTTCGGTCGCTCTTCATCGTGATCTGCCGGCGCTGGCCGAGGCAGGTCCGGTGCCGGAAGCGGTGCTGGTCGAGGTCGTCACCGAGCCGATGGCGGACGCGGTGGCGGCGGCGCATGAGGCGACCGCTGACGTGCTGAGCCTCCTGCAGGGCTGGCTGGCCGAGGAGCGGTTCGGCGATTCGCGGTTGGTGTTCGTGACGCGGAATGCGGTGTCGGCGGGTGAGGGTGAGGCGGTCGCCGATCTGGCGGCCGCGGCGGTGTGGGGTCTTGTCCGCAGTGCGCAGTCGGAGAATCCGGGCCGGTTCGTCCTGGTCGATGTGGATGGTGAGGAGTCCTCGCTCGCGGCTTTGCGCGACGTGCTGCTCGCGGTTCTGTCCTCGGACGAGTCGCAGGCGGTGGTGCGTGCGGGTGAGGCGCGGGTGTCGCGGTTGGCGTCGCTGGTGTCGGGGGCGGGTTTGGTGCCTCCGGCAGGGGTGCCGTGGCGGCTGGGCAGTCAGGCCAAGGGCAGCCTGGACGCGCTGGAGCTGCTTCCCTTCCCGAAGGTGGCGGAACCGCTGGGGGCCAGGCAGGTGCGCGTCGCGGTGCACGCCGCGGGAATCAACTTCCGGGACCTGCTGGACGGGTTGAACGCGCTGGGCTGGTTCCAGGACATGGTCAGCCTGATGGGCAGCGAGGCCGCCGGCGTGGTGCTGGAGGTCGGCTCCGAGGTGGAGGATCTGCGCGCGGGCGACCGGGTGATGGGTCTGGCCGAGGGCGCCTTCGGCCCGATGGTCGTCGCCGAGGCCACGGCTCTGGTGAAGATCCCCGACGGGGTCTCCTTCGAGCAGGCGGCGACGATTCCGGTGGCGTTCCTGACGTCCTATTACGGGCTGATGGATCTGGCCGGGTTGCGGCCGGGCGAGTCGCTGCTGGTGCACGCGGGTGCC
The DNA here is from genome assembly GCF_009687885.1 of Acrocarpospora pleiomorpha. Lineage (GTDB taxonomy): Bacteria > Actinomycetota > Actinomycetes > Streptosporangiales > Streptosporangiaceae > Acrocarpospora > Acrocarpospora pleiomorpha. The sequence continues at coordinate 58,882 of NZ_BLAF01000036.1, read as the reverse complement.
GGAGGCACCGGTATGGCGGCGATTCAGCTGGCTCAGCGCCTGGGGGTGGAGGTGTTCGCCACGGCCAGCCCGGCCAAGTGGGACGCGCTGCGCTCGCTGGGCATCCCGGATGATCACATCGCCTCCTCGCGGACTTTGGAGTTCGAGGAGCGGTTCAGCGGGCGGGGGATCGATGTGGTCCTGAACTCGCTGACCGGCGACTTCATCGACGCTTCCGCGCGGTTGCTGCGCCCGGGCGGCCGGTTCATCGAGCTGGGCAAGCTGGACATCCGCCAGCAGGACCAGTTCCCCGAACTGGTCTATCAGTGGTTCGACGTGACAGACGCCGGACAGGAGCGGTTGCACGAGATCCTGACCGAGCTGGCGGGGTTGTTCGCGGCCGGTGAGCTGCGGCCGTTGCCGGTGACGGCGTGGGATGTGCGCCGGGGTCGTGAGGCGTTCCGGTTCATGAGCCAGGCCCGCCACACCGGCAAAATCGTCCTGACCATGCCCCGGCGCTGGAACCCGGACGGCACCGTGCTGATCACCGGTGGGACCGGCGTTCTGGGTGCGGAACTGGCCCGGCATCTGGTGGCCGAGCACGGCGTACGGCACCTGCTGCTGGTCAGCAGGAGGGGCCTGGAAGCGGCCGGCGCACGCGAGCTGGCGCGGGAACTGACCGCGCGAGGCGCGCAGGTGACCATCGCCGCCTGCGATGTGGCCGACCGGGAAGCGACGGCCGGTCTGCTGGCCGGGATCGGCGCCGAGCATCCGCTGACCGCGGTGATCCATACGGCGGGGGTGCTGGCGGACGGGACCATCACGTCGCTGACGCCGGAGCGGCTGGACGCGGTGCTGCGGCCGAAGGTGGACGCCGCCTGGAACCTGCACGAACTCACCGCAGATCTTGATCTGGCCGACTTCGTCGTGTTCTCCTCACTGGCCGGGGTGATGGGCAACGCCGGTCAGGGCAACTACGCGGCGGCCAACGTGTGGCTGGACGCGCTGATGGCTACCCGCAGGGCCCAAGGACTGCCGGGCCTGTCCCTGGCGTGGGGGCTGTGGGCGGAGGCCACCGGGATGACCGGGGGCATGACGCAGGCAGACGTGCAGCGGATGACCACCACGGGGCTCCTGCTGATCACCCCCGAGCAGGGGATGGCGTTGTTCGACACGTCACTGGGGTCGGATTCGCCGCTGGTGCTCCCGGTCCCGATGAACCTGCCGGCGATGCCCGCTCAGCTGGTGCCGCCGCTGCTGCGCGGGCTCGTGCGGAGCACCCGCCGTACGGCGGCGTCGGCGCCCGCCGCCGGAGAAGGGGTGCTGCTGCGGCAGCTGGCCGGTCTGGCGCAGGCCGACCGCGTCCGGTTCGTCGTCGATCTGGTCCGGGCGCAGGCCGCCGCCGTCCTCGGACACTCCGATCCCGCTGCGGTGGACGTCCGTCGTGAGTTCCGCGAGCTGGGCTTCGACTCGCTGACCGCGATCGAGCTGCGCAACCGGCTCAACCTGGCCACCGGCCTGCGCCTGCCTTCCACTCTCGTCTTCGACTACCCCACCCCCGCCGCGCTGGGAGAGCACCTCCTGAGCGAGGTGCTCGGCGCGCACGGCGACGTCATCCTGCCGGTGGCCGCGGTCTCGACCGGGGACGACCCGATCGCCATCGTCTCGATGGCCTGCCGTTATCCCGGAGGGGTGAACTCTCCGGAGGACCTGTGGCGGCTGGTCTTCGAAGGACAGGACGCCATCACGGCGATCCCGGGCGACCGCGGCTGGGAGAGCTTCACCGATCTGGGCCTGAAGGGCGGGTTCATCTTCGACGCGCCCCAGTTCGACGCGGAGTTCTTCCGGATCTCGCCGCGTGAGGCGCTGGCGATGGACCCGCAGCAGCGCCTGCTGCTGGAGACCGCCTGGGAGGTCTTCGAGCGGGCCGGCATCGATCCGCACTCGTTGCGGGGCAGCGACACCGGCGTCTACATCGGTGCCGTCGCCTCAAGCTACATGCTCGGCGAGGAGTCTCTCGGTCACATCATGACCGGCCAGCTCGCCAGTGTGGCCTCCGGTCGGATCTCCTACACCTTCGGTCTTGAGGGCCCGGCGGTGACGGTGGACACCGCCTGCTCGTCGTCGCTGGTGACCATCCACCTGGCGGCGCAGGCCATGCGCAACGGGGAGTGCTCACGCGCACTCGCCGGAGGCGTGACGGTGATGGCCACCCTCGCGGCGTTCGCGGAGTTCGACGAGCAGGGCGGGCTGGCGCCGGACGCCCGGTGCAAGGCGTTCTCCGACTCGGCGGACGGCATCGGGTGGTCCGAAGGCGTCGGCCTGGTGATGCTGGAGCGGCTGTCGGACGCTCAGCGCAACGGGCATCAGGTGCTGGCGATCGTGCGTGGTTCTGCGATCAACCAGGACGGGGCGTCCAACGGCCTGACGGCGCCGAACGGTCCTTCCCAGCGCCGGGTGATCCGTCAGGCGCTGGCCAACGCCGGAGTGTCGCCGTCGGAGGTGGACGCGGTCGAGGCACACGGCACGGGTACGGTGCTGGGCGACCCGATCGAGGCGCAGGCCCTGCTGGCGACCTACGGCCAGGACCGGTCGGACGAGCGTCCGTTGCTGCTGGGCTCGATCAAGTCGAACATCGGCCACGCGCAGGCGGCGGCGGGTGTGGCCAGTGTGATCAAGATGGTCATGGCCATGCGGCACGGCGTGCTGCCCAAGACGCTGCACGTGGACGCGCCGTCCTCGCACGTGGACTGGGACTCCGGCGCGGTGGAAGTGCTGACCGAGCAGCGGGAGTGGCCGGAGACGGGTCGTCCACGGCGGGTGGGCGTGTCGTCGTTCGGGGTCAGCGGCACCAACGCACACATGATCTTGGAAGCGGGGCCGGAAGCACCGCGGGCCGAGCCGGGCGTGACGGACCCCACGCCGATGGCGGGCGCGGTGCCGTGGGTGGTCTCGGGCAAGACCGGCCAGGCGCTGCACGATCAGGCGGGTCGCCTGAGTGCGTACGTGGCGACGCACCGCGATCTGCGTCCGGTGGACACGGCGTTCTCGCTGGTGACGTCACGGTCGGTGTTCGAGCACCGTGCGGTGGTGGTCGGGACCGACCATGCGGAGTTGCTGGCGGGCCTTGCCGCGGTCGAGGCCGGCGAGTCGGCGACGGGTGTGGTCCGGGGCGTGTCCGATGTGGACGGCCGGATGGTGTGGGTGTTCCCGGGCCAGGGAGCCCAGTGGGCGGGGATGGGTGCTGCCCTGCTTGAGGAGTCGCCGGTCTTCGCTGGTCGGATGGCGGAGTGTGCGGCGGCGTTGGAGCCGTTCGTGGATTGGTCGCTGCTGGATGTGATCCGCCAGGCCGAGGACGCTCCCTCGCTGGATCGGGTCGATGTGGTCCAACCGGTGTCGTTCGCGGTGATGGTGTCGCTGGCGGCGGTGTGGGAATCGCTCGGCCTGCGCCCGGACGCCGTGGTCGGCCACTCTCAGGGCGAGATCGCCGCTGCGGTGGTCGCGGGTGGTCTGTCGTTGCAGGACGGCGCGCGGGTGGTGGCGTTGCGCAGCCGTCTGATCGCCGACCGGCTGGCCGGGCTCGGGGCGATGGCGTCGGTGGCGTTGCCCGTCGAGCAGGTGTGGGAGCGGCTGTCGGCCTGGGACGGACGAGTGTCGGTGGCGGCGGTCAACGGCCCGAATTCAGTCGTGGTGGCCGGTGAGGTGCAGGGCGTCGAAGAACTGGTGGAGCGATGGTCGGGTGAGGGGGTGCGGGTTCGCCGTATCGCGGTGGATTACGCCTCGCATTCGGCTCAGGTCGATCTGATCCGTGACGAACTCACGCAGGTCCTGGCGGGAGTGGCTGGGCGTGCGGTGCGGGTGCCGATGTTGTCGACCGTGACCGGCCTGTGGCTGGAGGGGCCGGAACTCGACGCGGCGTACTGGTGTGACAACCTGCGCGACATGGTGGCCTTCGCCCCGGCGATCGGCCAATTGCTGGAGCAGCGGTACCGGGCGTTCGTGGAGGTGAGCCCGCATCCGGTGCTGACGATTGGCATCGGCGAATGCGTGGATGAGGCCGCAGCAGATGCGGTGATCGCCGGGACGTTGCGTCGTGACGAGGGCGGGCTGGACCGGGTTCTGGTCTCGGCGGCCGAGCTGTTCGTGCGCGGCGTGGCGGTGGACTGGCAGGCCGTACTGCCAGGTGGACGCCAGGTGGACCTGCCCACCTACGCCTTCCAGCACCACCGGTATTGGTCCGCTGGTGTCGGTATGAGCATGGGGAATGTGTCCGCGGTGGGACTGGCGGCGGTGCGCCATCCGCTGCTGGGCGCCACCATGGGCCTGGCCGATTCCGGCGGGGTCGTGCTGGCCGGGCGGTTGTCGCTGTCGTCGCATCCGTGGCTGGCCGACCACAAGGTGGCCGGGATGGTGTTCTTCCCGGGCACCGGATTCCTTGAGCTGGCGATCCAGGCGGGCGACCAGGTCGGCTGCGACCTGGTGGAGGAACTGACGCTGGCGGCTCCACTGGTTCTCAATGAGGGCGACGCGGTCGCGGTGCAGATCGCGGTGGGCGCCCCGGAGGAGACCGGCCGCCGGAGCGTGAGCGTCTTCTCCCGTCCGGCGGAGGCCGGTGACGATGTCCCCTGGGTTCGGCATGCCACCGGCACGCTCGCCACCCAGGCTCGGACCGCCGCACCGTTCGACGCGGCGGTGTGGCCGCCGGTCGGCGCGACCGCGATCGCGCTGGACGGCTTCTACGACCTGCTGGCCGACAGCCCGCTCGGCTACGGCGAGGTGTTCCAGGGCCTGCGGGCGGCCTGGCAGGGCGCCGGCGGTGAGGTCTTCGCCGAGGTCGCGTTGCCGGAGCAGGCGCAGCTGGACGCCGGTGCGTTCGGGGTGCATCCTGCGTTGCTGGACGCCGCCCTGCACGCGGTCACCTTCGCCGGGCTGGACACCACGGCGGGTACGCGGCTGCCGTTCTCCTGGCAGGAGGTGAGCCTGTACGCCACCGGAGCGGCGCTGCTGCGGGTGCACCTGGCCAAGGTGGGCGACGACGCCGTGTCGGTGAGCGTGGTGGACGCCGATGGGCAGCCGGTGCTGTCGGCACGGTCACTGGTGCTGCGGCCGGTCTCGGCCGACCAGCTCGCCGCCGCCGGCAGTGGCCCGGAGACCGGGCGGGACTCCATGTTCGGGCTGGACTGGATCTCGCTCTCGGAGGCGCCGGTCCCGGCGGCCGACGCGAGTGTGGTCGAGCTGACCGGGGAGCTCGCCTCGCTGGATCCGGCGCCGGACGTGGTCATGGTCACCGTCGGGTCGGCCGACGCCGAGAACGCCGACGCCGAGAACGCCGACGCCGAGAACGTGGTGGAGTCGACGCACGAGCTGGTCGCTCACGTCCTCGGTCTGCTCCAGCAGTGCTTGGCCGATGAGCGGTTCGAGGCTTCGCGGCTGGTGTTCGTCACTCGTGGTGCGGTGGCGGCGGGGGAGGGCGAGGTGGTCGCCGATCTGGCGGCTGCTGCGGTGTGGGGTCTGGTGCGGTCGGCGCAGTGGGAGAACCCGGCCCGGTTCGTGCTGGTCGACACCGATGCGGAACTGTCCTCAGCGTCGCTGGCCGCGGTGCTGGCCTCCGGTGAACCGCAGGCGGCGGTGCGTGAGAGTACGGTGCGGGTCCCGCGCCTGACCCGCATGGCACCGGCGCAGGAGGCGGCGGAACAGCCATGGAATCCGGACGGAACAGTCCTGATCACCGGTGGCACCGGTGGCCTGGGCGGTCATCTGGCCCGGCATCTGGTGGCCGAGCGCGGGGTGCGGCGTCTGCTGCTGACCAGTCGCCGGGGCCTGGAGGCTCCGGGTGCGGTGGAGTTGCAGGCGGAGCTGATCGCGCACGGTGTCGAGGCCACGGTCGCGGCGTGTGACATGGCCGACCGGGATCAGGTGGCGGCTCTGCTGGCCGGTGTGGACGAGGAGCATCCGCTGACCGCGGTCATTCACACCGCCGGTGTGCTGGATGACGGCACGATTCCCTCGCTGACACCGGAGCGGCTGGACGCGGTGCTGCGTCCCAAGGTGGACGCCGCCTGGCACCTGCACGAGCTCACCAAGGACCTGGACCTCGCGGCGTTCATCCTGTACTCCTCGCTGTCGGGTGTCCTGGGTTCGCCCGGTCAGGCCAACTACGCGGCCTCGAACACGTTCTTGGACGCACTCGCCCAGTCACGCAGGGCCGAGGGGCTGCCCGCGCTGTCGCTGGTGTGGGGTCCCTGGACTCAGGACACCGGCCTGACCGGCACGCTGAGCGATGTCGACATGCGGAGGATCACCCGTACGGGCATGCCGCCGCTCTCCGTCGAGCAAGGCATGGCGCTGTTCGATGTCGCCACCGCACTCGGGTCCCTTGGGCACGCGGTGCTGGTTCCCGTCCGGATGGATCTGCCCGCGATGCGCGCTTTCGGCGAGGTCCCCGCGTTGCTGCGAGGTCTCGTCCGGGCCGGCCGGCGGTCGGCGGCGTCCGGTTCGGTGGTCGCGGCGACGTTGCTGAATCGGCTGGCTCCGCTGGGGGCGGCCGAGCGTGCCGAGGTCATGGTGGACCTGGTGCGCGCCGAGGCGGCCATGGTGCTCGGGCACGCCTCGCCGGAGACGGTGGAGGTGCGGCGGGAGTTCCGTGAGCTGGGCTTCGACTCGCTCACCGCGGTGGAGTTGCGTAACCGGTTGAACGCCGCGACCGGGTTGCGGCTGCCGTCCACGCTGGTGTTCGACTATCCGACTCCGGTGGTGCTGGCGGAGTTTCTGCTGAATGAGTTGTCCGGTGAGGGCGCCGATGTGGTGGTGCCCACGGCGATAGTGCCGGTGACGAACGATCCGATCGTGATCGTGGGCATGTCGTGCCGCTTCCCGGGCGAGGTCGACTCTCCGGAGGATCTGTGGCGGCTGGTTTCCGAGGGCGGGGACGGGATCGGCGAGTTCCCGACCACACGCGGCTGGGATCTCCAGGCGTTGTACAGCCCGGATCCGGATAACCCGGGCACCAGCTATGTGCTTGAGGGCGGCTTCCTGGAGAGCGCCACGCAGTTCGATCCGGGGTTCTTCGGGATCTCGCCCCATGAGGCGCTGGCGATGGACCCGCAGCAACGACTTCTGCTGGAGGCGTCCTGGGAGGCGGTCGAGCGGGCCGGGATCGACCCGACCTCGCTGAGGGGCAGTCGCACGGGTGTGTTCGCCGGTGTGATGTATCACGACTACGCGATGGCCGCGGAACTCCCCCCGGAGGCGATGGGCTTCATCAGCACCGGTACCGCGGGAAGCGTCGTGACCGGTCGAATCTCGTACACGCTGGGGTTGGAGGGCCCGGCGGTGACGGTGGACACGGCGTGTTCGTCGTCGCTGGTGGCGATGCACATGGCCGCGCAGGCGCTGCGGTCGGGTGAGTGCTCGCTGGCGCTGGCCGGTGGTGTCACGGTGATGGCCACGCCGGCGGTGTTCGTCGGTTTCAGCGCGCAGGGCGGGCTGGCCCTCGACGGCCGGAGCAAGTCTTTCGCCGACGCGGCGGACGGAACCAGCTATTCCGAAGGCGTGGGCATGCTGGTCCTGGAGCGGCTGTCGGATGCCCGCCGTAACGGTCATCAGGTGCTGGCGATCGTGCGTGGTTCGGCGGTCAACCAGGACGGCGCGTCGAACGGTCTGACGGCGCCGAATGGTCCGTCGCAGCAGCGGGTGATCCGTCAGGCGCTGGCCGTCGCTGGGCTGTCTCCTGCCGAGGTGGACGCGGTCGAGGCGCACGGCACCGGTACGACCTTGGGTGACCCGATCGAGGCGCAGGCGCTTTTGGCGACCTATGGGCAGGATCGGCCGGAGGATCGGCCGCTGCTTCTTGGGTCGATCAAGTCGAACATCGGTCACACGCAGGCCGCCGCCGGTGTGGCCGGTGTGATCAAGATGGTGATGGCCCTCCGGCATGGCGTGCTGCCCAAGACACTGCACGTCGATACGCCGTCCTCGCATGTGGACTGGGCTTCTGGCGCGGTGAAGCTGCTGACCGAGCGGGTGGAGTGGCAGCGGAACGGTCATCCGCGCCGGGCGGGTGTGTCGTCGTTCGGGATCAGCGGCACCAACGCCCACGTGATCTTGGAGCAGGGGCCGGAGACTCCTGCGGTGGAGCCGGAGGAGCAGGCGCCGGGTGTCGTGCCGTGGGTGATCTCGGCGAAGACAGGTCAGGCGTTGCGGGCACAGGCCGGGCGTCTCGCGTCCTACCTGAACGGTGAGCCCGCTCTGGGGCCGGCCGACACCGCGTTCTCGCTGGCGACGACACGGTCGGCGTTCGAGCACCGTGCGGTGGCGGTCGGGCGTGATCGTGGCGCCCTGCTGTCGGGCCTGTCGGCGGTCGGCGCCGGTGAGTCGGCGACGGATGTGGTCCGAGGCGTGGCCGACGTCGTCGGCAAGTCGGTGTGGGTGTTCCCGGGCCAGGGAGCCCAGTGGATAGGTATGGGTGCTGCCCTGCTTGAGGAGTCGCCGGTCTTCGCCGGTCGGATGGCCGAGTGCGCGGCGGCGTTGGAGCCGTTCGTGGACTGGTCGCTGCTGGACGTGATCCGCCAGGCCGAGGACGCTCCCTCGCTGGATCGGGTGGATGTGGTCCAGCCGGTGTCGTTCGCGGTGATGGTGTCGCTGGCTGCACTCTGGGAGTCGCTGGGGGTTCGGCCCCACGCCGTGGTCGGTCACTCTCAGGGCGAGATCGCTGCTGCGGTGGTCGCGGGTGGCCTGTCGTTGCAGGACGGCGCACGAGTCGTGGCCCTGCGCAGCCGCCTGATCGCCGACCAGCTGGCCGGGCTTGGCGCGATGGCGTCGGTGTCGTTGCCGGTCGAGCAGGTCCGTGAGCGGCTGGCCGTCTGGGACGGACGGGTGTCGGTCGCGGCCATCAACGGCCCTCGCTCCGTGGTGGTGGCCGGTGAAGTGCACGCCGTCGAGGAGCTGGTGGAGCGTCTGACCGCTGAGGAGGTGCGGGTCCGGCGTATCGCGGTGGACTACGCCTCGCACTCGGCTCAGGTCGATCTGATCGGTGCGGAACTGGCCCAGGTCCTGGCGGAGGTGGCTCCACAGTCGGTGCGGGTGCCGATGCTGTCGACCGTGACCGGCCAGTGGCTGGAAGGGCCGGAACTCAACGCGGCCTACTGGTGTGACAACCTGTGCAACACGGTCAACTTCGCCCCGGCCGTCGGGGAACTGCTGGAGCAGCGGTACCGGGCGTTCGTCGAGGTGAGCCCGCACCCGGTGCTGACGGTTGGCATCGGCGAATGCGTGGACGAGGCCGCGGTGGACGCCGTGATCACTGGGACCTCGCGGCGTGACGAGGGCGGGCTGGACCGGGTGCTGATCTCGGCTGCCGAGCTGTTCGTCCGCGGCATCGAGGTGGACTGGAAGAGCGTGCTGCCGGGTGGACGCCGGGTCGATCTGCCGACCTACGCCTTCCAGCACCAGCGGTACTGGCCCAACGCCCAGCAGAGCGGTGATGTCCGTGTTCTGGGTCTGGACGCGACGAGGCATCCGCTGCTGGGTGCGGTGATGCCCCGGGCCGATTCCGATGGGGTGGTGCTGACCGGGCGGTTGTCGCTCTCGTCGCATCCGTGGCTGGCCGACCACGTGGTGGCCGGGACGGTGACGGTGCCGGGCAGCGTGTTCGTGGAGTTCGCCGTCCTGGCGGGTGACCAGGTCGGCTGCGACGTGATCGAGGAGCTGACGCTGACCACGCCCCTGGTGCTGGTCGGGGGTGACGCGGTCGCGGTGCAGGTGTGGGTCGAGGCCGCGGAGCAGCCGGGCCGTCGCCCGGTGATCGTCTACGCGCGTTCGGCGGACGCGGCCGAGGACGTGCCGTGGGTGCGGCACGCCACCGGTGTGCTGGCCACCGGTGCTGTGGATGCCGAGTCGTTCGATGCGGCGGTGTGGCCTCCGGCCGGCGCGACCGCGATCGAACTGGACGGGTTCTACGAGGAACTGGCGGAGGAGGGGCTGGCGTACGGTCCGGCGTTCCAGGGTCTGCGGGCGGCCTGGCGGGGGTCTGACGGTGAGATCTTCGCCGAGCTGAGCCTGCCGGAGCACGTCGGCGGAGCGGATTCCTTCGGGCTGCACCCGGCCTTGCTGGACGCGGCCTTGCACACGGTGCCGTTCGCCGGGCTGGACGAGGCCGAGCGAGGCCGGTTGCCGTTCTCGTGGGGGACGGTGCGCCTGCACGCGAGTGGGGCGTCGGTGCTCCGCGTGCGGCTGGCCAGGGCCGATGGCGATTCGGTGGCGCTGATGGCCGTGGACAGGTCGGGCGCGCCGGTGGTGTCGGCGCGGCCGGTGGTGCTGCGGCCGATGTCCGATGAGCGGCTCGCCGTGTCCGACGGCCGTGGGGCCGGGCGGGACGACCTGTTCCGGGTGGACTGGTCCGTGGTCGGCGGTCTGCCGGAAGCCGACCCGGCGCCGATGACGGTGCTTGATTTGGACTCGCTGGATCTCTCGCCCCTGGTGGGGTCGGGTGTGGTGCTGACGGAGGTCGCCTCTGACGGTGAGACGGTGGAGGCGGCGCACGCGCTGACCTCGCGCGTTCTCACTTTGCTGCAGGGGTGGCTGGCTGACGACCGGTTCGCTGATTCGCGTCTGGTGGTGGTCACTCGGGGTGCGGTGGCGACGGGCGACGGTGAGACCGTCACCGATCTGCCGGCCGCGGCGGTGTGGGGCCTGGTGCGGTCGGCGCAGTCGGAGAACCCGGGCCGGTTCGTGCTGGCCGATGTCGATGATGAGCTGTCTGACTCGGTGCTGGCCGGGGTGCTGGCCTGCGGCGAGCCGCAGGTGGCGGTACGCGGGGACGAGGTGCGGGTTGCCCGCTTGGCGCGGGTGGTGCCCGGTTCCGCCCTCGGCGAGGACGGCGTCCGCGCGTGGGATCCAGCGGGCACGGTGTTGATCACCGGTGGGACCGGTGGTCTGGGTGCGCTGTTCGCGCGGCATGTGGTGGCCGAGCGTGGCGTACGGCGTCTGCTGCTGACCAGCCGCCGGGGGCCGGCGGCTCCTGGCGCGCTGGAGCTGCGGGCGGAGCTGATCGCGCATGGCGCCGAGGTCGAGATCGTCGCCTGTGACGTGGCCGACCGTGATCACGTCGCGGCGTTGCTGGCCGGGATCGACGCGGGTCATCCCCTGACGGCGGTCGTGCACACCGCTGGTGTGCTGGCCGACGGGACGATTCCGTCGTTGACGGCGGAGGGTCTGGACACGGTCCTGCGGCCGAAGGTGGACGCCGCCTGGCACCTGCACGAGCTGACCGAGGGCCTGGATCTGGCCGCGTTCGTGCTGTTCTCCTCTTTCGCCGGGGTGCTGGGCAACGCCGGTCAGGGCAACTACGCGGCGGCGAACGCGTTTCTGGACGCGCTGGCCGAGTCGCGCCGGGCACGGGGCTTGGCGGGACTGTCGCTGGCCTGGGGCCTGTGGGCGCAGGAGACCGGGCTGACCGGCGGTCTTGGCGCGATCGAGCTGCGCCGGATGGCGCGGGCGGGCATGCCGGCGTTGTCGGCTGAGCAGGGCCTGGCGGCCTTTGAGACGGCCGCCACGACAGTTCACGCGGCGGTGGTGGCGACGCGGCTGCAACTCGCGGTTTTGCGCAGGTTCCCCGAGGTGCCGCATCTGCTGCGGGGCCTCGTCCGTACGGGTCGGCGGTCGGCGGTCTCCGTACCGGTGGACGGCGACGGGGAGCTGCTGCGGCGGCTGGCCGGGTTGGCGAAGGCCGAGCAGGTCCGGGTGCTGGCGGAGCTGGTTCGCGCGCAGGCGGCGGTGGTGCTGGGGTACACGTCGGCGGAGGCGGTCCAGGCGCGGCGGGAGTTCCGTGAGCTGGGCTTCGACTCCCTCACCGCGGTCGAGCTGCGTAACCGGCTGAACATCGCGACCGGGCTGCGGTTGCCGACGACGCTGGTGTTCGACTACCCGACGCCGATCGTGCTGGCGGAGTTTCTGCTGAACGAGTTGTTCGGAGAGGGCGCCGATGTGGTGGTGCCCACGGCGATGGCGCCGGTGACGAACGATCCGATCGTGATCGTGGGGATGAGCTGTCGATTCCCCGGTGGGGTGGATTCGCCGGAGGGTCTGTGGCGGTTGCTGTCCGAGGGTGCGGACGCGATCTCGCCGGCCCCGGCCGATCGTGGCTGGGACCTGAGCATGCTCTCCGGGACGGACCTGGACATCCAGGGCGGATTCCTAGCGGACGCGGCCGGGTTCGACGCCGGGTTCTTCGGGATCTCGCCGCGTGAGGCGTTGGCGATGGATCCGCAGCAGCGGTTGCTGCTGGAGGGGGTCTGGGAGGCCGTCGAGCGGGCCGGGATCGACCCGGTCTCGCTGAAGGGCAGCTCCACCGGGGTCTTCGTCGGCACCAACGGCCAGGACTATGCGAGTTTGGTGATGAACGCCGCACCCGATGTGCAGGGTCATGCCATGACCGGAATGTCGGCCAGCGTGCTGTCCGGCCGTCTCTCGTACACCCTGGGTCTGGAGGGTCCGGCGGTGACGGTGGACACCGCCTGTTCGTCGTCGCTGGTGGCGATGCACATGGCGGCGCAGGCGCTGCGGTCGGGCGAGTGCGGCCTGGCGCTGGCCGGCGGTGTCACGGTGATGACCACCCCGTTCGGGTTCATGGGGTTCAGCGCGCAAGGCGTCCTGTCGCCTGACGGGCGGTGCAAGGCGTTCTCCGACGCCGCCGACGGCACGACCTGGTCTGAGGGCGTGGGTGTGGTGGTGCTGGAGCGGTTGTCGGACGCTCGCCGCAACGGGCATGAGGTGCTGGCGGTGCTGCGTGGTTCGGCGATCAACCAGGACGGTGCGTCCAACGGGTTGACCGCGCCGAACGGTCCGTCGCAGCAGCGGGTGATCCGTCAGGCGCTGGCCGTTTCGGGGCTGTCGCCGTCCGAGGTGGACGCGGTGGAGGCGCACGGCACGGGTACGAAGCTGGGTGACCCGATCGAGGCGCAGGCTCTGCTGGCGACCTACGGCAAGGATCGGCCGAGGGATCGGCCGCTGCTGGTGGGCGCGATCAAGTCGAACTTCGGTCACACCCAGGCCGCCGCGGGCGTCGCCGGTGTGATCAAGATGGTGCTGGCGATGCGCCACGGCATGCTGCCCAAGACGCTGCACGTGGACGAGCCTTCCTCGCACGTGGACTGGACCTCCGGCGCGGTGGAACTGCTGACCGAGCCGGCTGAGTGGCCACGGAACGGTCACCCGCGCCGGGCCGGTGTCTCCTCGTTCGGGATCAGCGGCACCAACGCGCATGTGATTTTGGAGGAAGGACCGCAGGCCGAGCCGGGTGCGGTGGATCGGGAACCGGTCACCGAGGTGGTTCCGGTGCTGGTGTCGGCCCGTACGGCAGAGGTGCTGCTGGCGCAGGCCGACCGGCTGGCCGCGCATGTGGCGGCCCACGACGAGCCGGCCTTGGCCGATGTGGCGTTCTCGCTGGCCACGATGCGGTCGGTGTTCGAGCATCGTGCGGTGGTGCTGGCCGGGGACCGTGATGGTCTGCTGGCCGGGCTGGGCGCGCTGGCGGAGGACCGGCCGGGTGCGGGTGTGGTGCGCGGCGTGGCCGCGACGGAGCCGAAGCTCGCGGTGTTGTTCACCGGTCAGGGGAGCCAGCGGGCGGGGATGGGCCGGGAGCTGTACGACCGCTTCCCGGTGTTCGCCGAGGCTTTGGACGAGGTGATCGCCGAGCTGGACCCACTGCTCGGCGGATCGTTGCGCGATGTGATGTTCACCGAGTCGGAGTCGCTGGACCAGACGGGGTGGGCGCAGCCGGCGTTGTTCGCGGTGGAGACCGCTCTGTTCCGGCTGGTCGAATCGTGGGGGGTCCGGCCGGATGTGCTGGCGGGGCACTCGATCGGGGAGATCACGGCCGCTCACGTGGCCGGGGTGCTGTCGCTGGGTGATGCGTGTGCGCTGGTGGCGGCCCGGGCGCGGTTGATGCAGGCGCTCCCGCCCGGTGGGGCGATGGTCGCGATCCAGGCGTCGGAGGATCAGGTCGCCGATCTGCTGGCCGGTCGTTCGGATGAGGTGTCGATCGCGGCGGTGAACGGTCCTGCCTCGCTGGTGCTCTCCGGGGCCGAGCAGCCGGTCCTTGAGGTCGCCGCCACGCTGGGGGAGCGCGGGGTTAAGACGCGGCGGTTGCGGGTGTCGCACGCGTTCCACTCGCCGTTGATGGACCCGATGCTGGCGGACTTCCGCACGCTGGCCGGCAGGCTCACCTACAACCCGCCGCGTATCCCGATCGTGTCGACATTGACCGGGGAGGCGGCCACGGCCGAGCAGCTGTGCTCGCCGGGCTACTGGGTGGACCAGGTCCGTGGCGCGGTCCGCTTCGCCGCCGGCGTCCGCACGCTGCACGCCCAGGGCGTACGGGCCTATCTGGAGCTGGGCCCTGACGGGGTGCTGGCCGCCATGGCCGCCGGCACCCTCGCGGTGGACGTACACGACGCTGATGTGGCGCTGGTGCCGACGCTGCGTAAGGACAGGGACGAGCACACGGCTGTGCTGACGGCGCTGGCCGAGCTGCACGTGCACGGGGTGGCGGTGGACTGGCAGGCGCTGCTGCCGAGCGGGCGCCGGGTGGACCTGCCGACGTACGCCTTCCGGCATCAGTGGTTCTGGCCCAAGGGGCTGGCGTCTCAGGTGGGGAACGTGGCGGCGGCGGGGCTGGCGGTGGCCGGTCATCCTCTGCTGGGTGCGGCGGTGGGCCTGGCCGACTCCGACGGTGTGCTGCTTACCGGCCGCCTGTCGGTGCGGTCGCATCCGTGGCTGGCCGATCACGTGGTGGCCGGGATGATGATCTTCCCGGGCACCGGGTTCCTGGAACTGGCGATCCGGGCGGGTGACCAGGTCGGCTGTGACCTGGTGGAGGAGCTGACCCTGACCGCGCCGCTGGTGCTGAGCGCGGACGACGCGGTCGCGGTGCAGGTGTCGGTGAGCGCGCCCGACGAGTCGGGCCGCCGGAGCGTGAACGTCTACGCCCGCTCGGCGGAAGCCGCCGCCGACGCCCCGTGGGTACGGCACGCCACCGGCATGCTCGCGACCGGTTCTGCGGAAGCCGGGTCGTTCGACGCCGGGATCTGGCCGCCACGGGGCGCGACCGCGATTGACCTGGACGGGTTGTACGAGGACCTGGTCGCGGACGGGTTCGGCTACGGCCCGGTGTTCCGGGGGCTGCGGGCGGCCTGGCGCGGATCTGACGGTGAGGTCTTCGCCGAGGTCGCGTTGCCCGAGCAGGCGCAGTCGGAGGCGGGGACGTTCGGTTTGCATCCGGCGCTGCTGGACGCGGCGTTGCACGTGGTGGCCTTCGCCGGGCTTGACGATTCCGAGGGTGGCCTGGTGCCGTTCTCCTGGACCGGGGTGTCCCTGGAGGCCGGCGGAGCGTCGGTGTTGCGGGTCCGGCTGGCCCGCACCGCCGCCGACTCGGTGGAGCTGGCGGCGGTCGACGCGGCGGGCGCGCCGGTGGTGTCGGCGCGGTCGCTGGCGCTGCGCCCGTTCTCGGCGGATCAGCTCGCAACCGCGGCCGGTGGCCAGGCGACGATGGGAGACGGGCTGTTCCGGCTGGAATGGACCGCGCTTTCGGATCTTCCGACGGCCGATCCGGTGCCGGTGGTGGTGGTCGGTCTGGACACGCTGGGTCTTGCCAGGGACCAGGTCGAGGTTTATCCGGATCTGTCGGCGCTGGCCGAGGCGGGGCCGGTGCCGGGTGTGGTGCTGGCCGGGATCGTGACCGATCCGGCTGGGGACGCGGTGGCCTGCGCGCATGAGGTGACCGCTTCGGCGCTGGAACTCTTGCAGGGGTGGCTTGCCGACGAGCGGCTGGAGGACTCGCGGCTGGTGTTCGTGACGCGGGGCGCGGTGGCGGCCGGTGAGGGCGAGGCGGTCGCCGATCTGGCTGCGGCGGCGGTGTGGGGTCTTGTCCGTAGTGCGCAGTCGGAGAATCCGGGCCGGTTTGTCCTGGTGGATGTCGATGGCGAGCTGTCCGGGCCGGTGCTGGCCGGGGTGCTGGCCTGTGATGAGCCGCAGGTGGCGGTGCGTGCCGGTGGGGTGCGGGTGCCGCGGTTGGCGCCGCTGGCGTCGGGGTCGGGGTTGGTGCCTCCGGCCGGGGTGCCGTGGCGGCTGGGCAGCCAGGCC
Source organism: Acrocarpospora pleiomorpha (assembly GCF_009687885.1). Lineage (GTDB taxonomy): Bacteria > Actinomycetota > Actinomycetes > Streptosporangiales > Streptosporangiaceae > Acrocarpospora > Acrocarpospora pleiomorpha. The sequence goes on along the minus strand of NZ_BLAF01000036.1, from coordinate 42,766 downwards.
AAGGGCAGCCTGGACGCGCTGGAACTGCTTCCCTTCCCGAGGGCGGCGGAACCGCTGGGAGCCGGACAGGTGCGCGTCGCGGTGCACGCGACGGGAGTCAACTTCCGGGACCTGCTGGACGGGCTCAACGCGCTGGGCTGGTACCAGGACATGGCCAGTCTGATGGGCAGCGAGGCCGCCGGCGTGGTCATGGAGGTCGGCCCTGGAGTGGAGGACCTGAGCCCGGGAGACCGCGTGATGGGTCTGGCCGAGGGCGCCTTCGGCCCCGTGGTCGTCGCCTCGGCCACGGCCTTGGCGAAGGTGCCCGACGGGGTCTCCTTCGAGCAGGCGGCGACGATCCCGGTGGCGTTCCTGACGTCCTATTACGGGCTGATGGATCTGGCCGGGTTGCGGCCCGGTGAGTCGCTGCTGGTGCACGCCGGGGCGGGCGGTGTGGGCATGGCGGCGATCCAGCTGGCCCAGCGGCTGGGGGTGGAGGTGTTCGTCACGGCCAGTCCGGCCAAGTGGGATGTGCTGCGTTCGCTGGGCATCCCGGACGATCACATCGCCTCCTCACGCACCCTGGAGTTCGAGGAGCGGTTCCGTGACCGGGGGATCGATGTGGTCCTGAACTCGCTGACCGGCGACTTCATCGACGCTTCCGCACGATTGCTGCGCCCGGGCGGCCGGTTCATCGAGATGGGCAAACTGGACATCCGTGACCAGGAGCAGTTCCCCGGGCTGACCTACCGCTGGTTCGACATGATGGACGCCGGACCTGAGCGGTTGCGGGAGATCCTGACCGAGCTGGCAGGGCTGTTCGCAACCGGCGAGCTGCGGCCGCTACCCGTCACGGCGTGGGATGTGCGGCGGGGTCGTGAGGCGTTCCGGTTCATGAGCCAGGCCCGGCACACCGGCAAGATCGTCCTGACCATGCCGCGCCGCTGGAACCCGGAAGGCACCGTGCTGATCACCGGTGGCACCGGCGGTCTGGGCGCGGAGGTGGCCCGGCATCTGGTGGCCGAGCACGACGTACGACACTTGCTGCTGGTCAGCCGGAGAGGTCTGGAAGCGACCGGCGCACGCGAGCTGGAGCAGGAACTGGGCGCGCACGTGACCATCGCCGCCTGCGATGTGGCCGACCGGGACCAGGTGGCGGCGCTGCTGGCGGGGATCGGCGCCGAGCATCCGCTGACCGCGGTGATCCACACCGCGGGTGTGCTCGCGGACGGGACCATCGCGTCGCTGACGCCGGAGGGCCTGGAGTCGGTGCTGCGGCCGAAGGTGGACGCCGCCTGGCACCTGCACGAGCTGACCCAGGACCTGGACCTGGCCGACTTCATGGTCTTCTCCTCACTGGCCGGAGTGACGGGCAACGCCGGTCAGGGCAACTACGCGGCGGCCAACGTCTGGCTGGACGCTTTGATGGCCACCCGCCGCGCTCAAGGACTGCCGGGCCTGTCCCTGGCCTGGGGACTGTGGGCGCAGACCAGCGGCATGATCGGGAGTTTGTCGCGGGCCGAGGTCCAGCGGATGACCGCCGCCGGACTGCCGCCCATCACCACCGAGCAGGGGCTGGCCCTGTTCGACACGGCCATCGGCTCGGATTCGCCGCTGGTGCTCCCGGTCCCGATGAACCTGCCGCCGATGCCCGCCCAGCTGGTCCCGCCGCTGTTCCGCGGGCTGGTACGCGGCACCCGCCGCACGGCGGCGTCGGGGTCGGCGGGTGGCGACGCGGGCGAGGCGCTGTCTCGGCAGCTGGCCGGTATGGCGAAGGCCGAGCAGATCTGGCTGGTGGTGGAGCTGGTGCGGTCGCAGGCGGCGGCGGTGCTTGGGCACGCGTCGGCGGACGCGATTGAGGAGGGGCGGGAGTTCCGCGAGCTGGGCTTCGACTCGCTCACCACGGTCGAGCTGCGTAACCGGCTGAACGCGGCGACGGGGCTGCGGTTGCCGGTGACGCTCATCTTCGACTACCCCACCCCCGCCAGCCTCGCCGAGCACATCGTGACGGAGATGGCGCCCGAGGCGGACACCGCGGAAGAGCCGACGGTGCTGGGTGATCTCGACAGGGTCGAGGCCGTTCTCTCCGGCGACGCCCTCGATGAGCTCACTCGCAACGGCATCGCTACCCGGCTGCGTCAGCTGCTGGCGATGGTGAGCGAGAGCGACACGGACACTAGTGAAATCGCGGTCGCCGACATGCTCGAATCGGCGAGCACCGAGGAAATCCTGAGTTTCATCGACAACGAGCTGGGCCGCTCGAAAGATCTGTGACCCCGCGTCTGAATTGGAGGGCCACTCTGATGTCCGAAGATCGGAAGCTCGTTGAGTACCTGAAGTGGGTTACCGCCGATCTCCACGAGACCCGTCGACGGCTTGAAGAGTTGGAGTCGCACCGGCATGATCCGATCGCGATCGTGTCGATGGCATGCCGCTTTCCCGGCGGAGTCGGCTCGCCTGAGGACTTCTGGCGGTTGCTGATCAACGGTGCGGACGCGATCTCCTCCTTCCCGGTCGATCGGGACTGGGATGTGGAGGGCATTTCGGCCATGGGGGTCGGATGCCAGGGCGGGTTCCTGTCCGATGCGGTGGAGTTCGACGCCGGGTTCTTCGGTATTTCGCCGCGTGAGGCAGTGGGGATGGATCCGCAGCAGCGGGTGCTGCTGGAGACGTCCTGGGAGGCGATCGAGCGGGCCGGGATCGACCGGGTCTCGCTGAAGGGCAGCTCCACCGGTGTGTTCGTGGGCACCAACGGCCAGGACTACATGAGCCTGGTCCTGGAAGGCGGGCAGGGCGACAGCGTCACCGGAACGGTGGCCAGTGTGCTGTCCGGACGCCTGTCCTACACGCTGGGCCTGGAGGGCCCGGCGATGACGGTGGACACGGCCTGTTCCTCGTCGCTGGTGGCGATTCACCTCGCGGCGCAGGCGCTGCGGTCGGGTGAGTGCTCGCTGGCGCTGGCCTGCGGGGTGACCGTGATGGCGTCGCCGCTGGTGTTCCTCGGGTTCAACGCGCAGGGCGCGATGGCGCCCGACGGCCGGTGCAAGGCGTTCGCCGACACCGCGAACGGCACGGGCTGGTCTGAGGGCGTGGGCGTGCTGGTGCTGGAGCGGTTGTCGGACGCCCGCCGCAACGGGCACGAGATCCTCGCGATCGTCCGGGGTTCCGCGGTCAATCAGGATGGCGCGTCCAACGGGTTGACCGCGCCGAACGGTCCTTCGCAGCGGCGGGTGATCCGCAAGGCGCTGGCCGTCGCGGGACTGAGTCCCGCTGACGTGGACGCGGTCGAGGCGCATGGCACCGGGACGACGCTGGGTGACCCGATCGAGGCCCAGGCGTTGCTGGCCACGTACGGCAAGGACCGGCCGGCGGGGCAGCCGCTCCTGCTCGGGGCGGTCAAGTCGAACATCGGTCACACGCAGGCCGCGGCGGGTGTGGCCAGCGTGATCAAGACGATCTTGGCTCTCCGGCATGGGGTGCTGCCCAAGACGTTGCATGTGGACGAGCGATCTTCGCGGGTGGACTGGGACTCGGGCGCGGTCGAACTGCTGACGGAGCCGGTGGAGTGGCCGCGGACGGGCCGTCCGCGCCGGGCGGGTGTGTCGTCGTTCGGGATGAGCGGCACGAATGTGCACATGATCTTGGAGCAGGCGCCGCAGGCCGAGCCGGACGTGGCGGACCCGGCGCCGGTGGCGGGTGTGCTGCCGTGCATGATCTCGGGCAGATCCGATGAGGCGTTGCGGGCGCAGGCCGGCCGTCTGGCCGAGTATGTGGAGGCGGCGGACGATCTGCGGCTGGTCGATGTGGCGTTCTCGCTGGCCACGACGCGGTCGATGTTCGAGCGCCGCGCGGTGGTCGTCGGGCGTGATCGCGAGGAGTTGCTGGCTGGTCTCGGTCCGCTGAGTACGGACGACGCCGGAGCCTCCCTGCGTGGTGGCGTGATCGCAGTGGGGTCGGCGGCTCGGGTGGTCGCGGGTGTGGCCGATGTCGTCGGGAAGTCGGTGTGGGTGTTCCCGGGTCAGGGGGCGCAGTGGGCGGGGATGGGTGCTGCCCTGCTTGAGGAGTCGCCGGTTTTCGCGGGTCGGATGGCGGAGTGCGCGGCGGTGCTGGAGCCGTTCGTGGAGTGGTCGCTGCTGGATGTGATCCGCCAGGCCGAGGACGCTCCGTCGCTGGATCGGGTGGATGTGGTCCAGCCGGTGTCGTTCGCGGTGATGGTCTCCTTGGCGGCGGTATGGGAATCGCTAGGGGTCCGCCCCGACGCCGTGGTCGGCCACTCTCAGGGCGAGATCGCCGCTGCGGTGGTCGCGGGTGGCCTGTCTCTACAAGACGGCGCCCGGATAGTGGCGCTGCGCAGCGGCCTGATAGCCGACCGGCTGGCGGGGCTCGGGGCGATGGCCTCAGTGGCGTTGCCGGTCGAGCAGGTGCGTGAGCGGCTGGCCGTCTGGGGCGGACGGGTGTCGGTCGCGGCGATCAACGGCCCTCGCTCGGTGGTGGTGGCCGGTGAACTGCGAGCCGTCGAGGAGCTGGTGGAGCGTCTGACCGAGGACGGGGTGCGGGTCCGGCGTATCGCGGTGGACTATGCCTCGCATTCGGCTCAGGTCGATCTGATCGGTGCGGAACTGGCCCAGGTCCTGGCGGAGGTGGCTCCGCGTGCGGTGCGGGTGCCGATGTTGTCGACGGTGACCGGCCAGTGGGTGGAAGGGCCGGAACTCGACGCGGGGTATTGGTGTGACAACCTGCGCAACACGGTCGACTTCGCCCCGGCGATCGGGCAGCTGCTGGAGCAGCGGTATCGGGCGTTCGTGGAGGTGAGCCCGCATCCGGTGCTGACGATCGGCATCGGCGAATGCGTGGACGAGGCCGCAGCAGATGCGGTGATCGCCGGAACTTTGCGCCGGGACGAGGGCGGGCTGGACCGGGTGCTGGTCTCGGCCGCTGAGCTGTTCGTACGCGGCGTGGCGGTGGACTGGCAGGCCGTGCTGACCGGTGGACGCCGGGTGGACCTGCCGACCTACGCCTTTCAGCACCGCCGGTACTGGCTTGAGAACGCCGGTGCCGGTGCGGGGGATGTGGCGGCGGCGGGTCTGGCCGCGACGGATCATCCGTTGCTTGGTGCCGCGGTCGGGTTGGCCGATTCCGACGGAGTGGTGCTGACCGGGCGTATCTCGCTGCGAACGCAGCCGTGGCTGGCTGATCATACGGTGGCGGGGATGGTGTTCTTCCCGGGCACCGGATTCTTGGAGCTGGCGGTCCGTGCGGGTGACCAGGTCGGATGTGGCCTGGTCGAGGAGCTGACCCTGGCCGCGCCGCTGGTGCTGGGTAAGGATGACGCGGTCGCGGTCCAGGTCGCGGTAGGCGCCCCGGAGGAGACCGGCCGCCGGACCCTGAGTGTCTACTCCCGGCCGGCGCAGGCCGGTGACGAGGTGCAGTGGGTGCGGCACGCCACCGGGACGCTCGCCACGGACGCTCAGGCCGCTGCGCACTTCGATACGGCGGTGTGGCCCCCGGCCGGCGCGACCGCGATCGAGCTGGACGGGCTGTACGAAGAGCTGGCAGAGGGAGGGTTGGGGTACGGCCCGGTGTTCCAGGGTCTGCGGGGGGCCTGGCGTGGCACCGGTGGTGAGGTCTTCGCCGAGGTCGCGTTGCCGGAGCAGGCGCAGTCGGATGCCGGTGCGTTCGGGGTGCATCCTGCGTTGCTGGACGCCGCCCTGCACGCGATCGCGTTCGCCGGGCTGGACACCACGGCGGGTACGAGGCTGCCGTTCTCCTGGCAGGAGGTGAGCCTGTACGCCACCGGAGCGGCACTGCTGCGCGTCCGCCTGGCCAAGGTGGGCGACGACGCCGTGTCGGTGAGCGCGGTGGACGCCGCCGGAGAGCCGGTGCTCTCCGCGCGGTCGCTGGTGTCGCGGCCGGTCTCGGCCGACCAGCTCGCCGCCGCCGGCAGCGGTCCGGGAGCGGGGCGGGAGGCGTTGTTCGGGCTGGAATGGGTGCCGGCTCAGGCGCCGGTGTCCGATGCCGGGCTGGATGTGGCCGAGCTCACCGAAGACGTTCTCGCTGACTTGGCGCTGCTGGAGGTGGTGCCGGATGTGCTGACTCTCAGCGTCAGCTCGTCGGAGACCGCCGGCACGGTGGAGTCGACGCACGAGCTGGTCGCTCATGTCCTGGGGCTGGTGCAGCGTTGGCAGGCCGATGAGCGGTTCGAGAGTTCCCGCTTGGTGTTCGTCACTCGTGGTGCGGTGGCGGCGCGGGAGGGCGAGGTGGTCGCCGATCTGGCGGCTGCGGCGGTGTGCGGTCTGGTCCGGTCGGCGCAGTGGGAGAACCCTGGCCGGTTCGTGCTGGTCGATGTCGACGGTGAGTTGCCTTCACCGGTACTGGCCGGGGTGCTGGTCTCGGGTGAGCCGCAGGTGGCGGTGCGCGAGGGTGGGGTACGGGTTCCCCGTCTGGCGCGGGTGACACCTTCGGAAGAGGCCGAGCGGCCATGGGATCCCGACGGGACGGTGTTGATCACCGGTGGCACCGGTGGTCTGGGAGGCGGTCTGGCCCGGCATCTGGTGGCCGAACGCGGGGTGCGGCATCTGCTGCTGACCAGTCGCCGGGGTTTGGAGGCTCCGGGTGCGGTGGAGTTGCAGGCCGAGCTGATCGCGCACGGCGCCGAGGCCACGGTCGCGGCGTGTGACATGGCGGATCGGGATCAGGTGGCGGCGCTGCTGGCCGGGATCGATGCCGGTCATCCGCTGACCGCGGTCATTCACACCGCCGGTGTGCTGGATGACGGCACGATTCCCGCACTGACGCCGGAGCGGCTGGACGCGGTGCTGCGTCCCAAGGTGGACGCCGCCTGGCACCTGCACGAGCTGACCCAGGGCCTGGACCTCGCGGCGTTCGTGCTGTTCTCCTCACTCGCGGGTGTCATGGGCGCGGCTGGGCAGGCCAACTATGCCGCCGCCAACACGTTCTTGGACGCGCTGGCCGAATCGCGCCGGGCCGAAGGGCTGCCCGCGCAGTCGCTGGTGTGGGGTCCCTGGACTCAGGACACCGGCTTGACCGGCACGCTGAGCGATGTCGACATGAGGAGGATCGCCCGGACGGGCATGCCGCCGCTGTCGGTGGAACAGGGCCTGGCGCTGTTCGACGCGGCCGGCCGGGTGACGCGGCCGGTGGTCATCCCGCTCCGGTTGGAACTGGCGGTGCTGCGCGCCTTCGGCGAGGTCTCTCCGTTGTTCCGGGGGCTGGTGCGGGGCGGTCGGCGGTCGGCGGCGTCCGGTTCGGTGGTCGCGGCGACGTTGCTGAATCGGCTGGCTCCCCTGGGGGCGGCCGAGCGTGCCGAGGTTCTGCTGGATCTGGTACGCACCGAGGTGGCCATGGTGCTGGGACACGCCTCGATCGACATGGTGGAGGTGCGGCGGGAGTTCCGTGAGCTGGGCTTCGACTCGCTCACAGCCGTGGAGCTGCGTAACCGGTTGAACTCCGCGACCGGGTTGCGGCTGCCGTCCACGCTGGTGTTCGACTATCCGACTCCGGTGGTGCTGGCGGAGTTTCTCCTGAACGAGTTGTTCGGCGAGGGCGCCGATGTGGTGGTGCCCACGGCGATGGCGCCGGTGACCAACGATCCGATCGTGATCGTGGGCATGTCGTGCCGCTTCCCGGGCGAGGTCGAATCTCCGGACGATCTGTGGCGGCTGGTGGCCGAAGGCGGAGACGGGATCGGTGAGTTCCCGACCACGCGCGGCTGGGATCTCGGGGCGTTGTACAGCCCGGATCCGGACAACCCGGGCACCAGCTACGTGCGCGACGGTGGCTTCCTGGAGAGCAGCGAGCAGTTCGATCCTGGGTTCTTCGGCATCTCGCCGCGTGAGGCGCTCGCCATGGACCCGCAGCAGCGGTTGCTGCTGGAGGCGTCTTGGGAAGCGGTCGAGCGGGCGGGTATGGATCCGCTCTCCTTGCGGGGCAGCCGGACGGGTGTTTTCGCCGGTGTGATGTATCACGACTACGCGATGACCGCGGAACTCCCGCTGGAGGCGATGGGCTTCATCAGCACGGGTGCCGCGGGAAGTGTGGCGACCGGTCGGATCTCGTACACGCTGGGGTTGGAAGGTCCGGCGGTGACGGTGGACACGGCGTGTTCTTCGTCGCTGGTGGCCATGCACATGGGGGTGCAGGCGCTGCGGTCGGGGGAGTGCGACTTGGCGCTGGCCGGTGGTGTGACGGTGATGGCCTCGCCGGCGGTGTTCATCGGTTTCAGCGCGCAGGGCGGGCTGGCCCCTGACGGCCGGAGCAAGTCTTTCGCTGACGCGGCGGACGGCACCAGCTATTCCGAGGGCGTGGGCATGCTGGTGCTGGAGCGTCTGTCGGACGCGCGCCGTAACGGGCATCAGATCCTGGCGATCGTCCGCGGTTCCGCAGTGAACCAGGACGGCGCGTCCAACGGGTTGACGGCGCCGAACGGTCCTTCGCAGCAGCGGGTGATCCGCCAGGCCTTGGCCGTCGCTGGGCTGTCTCCTGCCGAGGTGGACGCGGTGGAGGCGCACGGCACCGGTACGACGCTGGGCGACCCGATCGAGGCGCAGGCGCTGCTGGCGACCTATGGCCGGGATCGGGACGAGGATCGTCCGCTGTTGCTGGGGTCGATCAAGTCGAACATCGGTCACACCCAGGCGGCTGCCGGTGTGGCCGGTGTGATCAAGATGGTGCTGGCGATGCGCCACGGTCTGCTGCCCAAGACGCTGCATGTCGATACTCCGTCCTCGCATGTGGACTGGTCGGCCGGTGCGGTGGAGTTGCTGACCGAGCAGGCAGGCTGGCCGGAGACCGGCCGTCCGCGTCGGGCGGGTGTGTCGTCGTTCGGGATCAGCGGCACCAACGCGCACGTGATCTTGGAGCAGGGGCCGGAGGCTCCTGTAACGGAGCCGGTGGAACAGGCGCCGGGTGTCGTGCCGTGGGTGGTCTCGGCGAAGACTCCGGAGGCGTTGCGTGGTCAGGCGCGTCGTCTGGCGGCGCATGTGGAGGCCGGCGATCTGGACCCGGTGGATGTGGGGTCCTCGTTGGTGGTGTCGCGGTCGGTGTTCGAGCATCGTGCGGTGGTGGTCGGGCGTGATCGTGGCGAGCTGCTGGCGGGTGTGGGTGCGCTGAGCGCAGGCGAGCCGGCGGCTCACGTGGTCTCCGGTGTGGCCGACGTCGCTGGGAAGTCGGTGTGGGTGTTCCCTGGCCAGGGGGCGCAGTGGGCGGGGATGGGTGCTGCCCTGCTTGAGGAGTCGCCGGTTTTCGCGGGTCGGATGGCGGAGTGCGCGGCGGCGTTGGAGCCGTTGGCGGATTGGTCGCTGCTGGATGTGATCCGGCAGGCCGATGGGCTGGATCGGGTGGATGTGGTTCAGCCGGTGTCGTTCGCGGTGATGGTGTCGCTGGCGGCGGTGTGGGAGTCGCTGGGTGTCCGCCCCGGATCGGTGGTCGGCCACTCGCAGGGCGAGATAGCCGCCGCGGTGGTCGCGGGTGGCCTGTCTCTGCAAGACGGCGCCCGGGTGGTGGCGTTGCGCAGCCGTCTGATCGCCGACCGGCTGGCCGGGCTCGGGGCGATGGCGTCGGTGGCGTTGCCGGTCGAGCAGGTGCGGGAGCGGCTGTCGTCCTGGGACGGGCGGGTTTCGGTGGCGGCGGTCAACGGCCCTCGCTCGGTGGTGGTGGCCGGTGAGGTCGCGGCCGTTGAGGAGCTGGTCGAGCGACTGGCCGGGGATGGGGTGCGGGTTCGTCGTATCGCGGTGGACTATGCCTCGCATTCGGCTCAGGTCGATCTGATCGGTGCGGAGCTGGCCCAGGTCCTGACCGGGGTGGTGCCGCAGTCGGTGCGGGTGCCGATGTTGTCGACGGTGACCGGCCAGTGGCTGGAGGGGCCGGAACTCGACGCGGCGTATTGGTGTGACAACCTGCGCAACACGGTCGACTTCGCCCCGGCGATCGGGCAGCTGCTGGAGCAGCGGTATCGGGCGTTCGTGGAGGTGAGCCCGCATCCGGTGCTGACGATCGGCATCGGCGAATGCGTGGACGAGGCCGCGGTGGATGCGGTGATCGCCGGGACGTTGCGACGGGATGAGGGCGGCCTGGACCGGGTGCTGGTCTCGGCGGCTGAGCTGTTCGTGCGCGGTGTGACGGTGGACTGGCAGGCCGTACTGACCGGTGGACGCCCGGTCGACCTGCCGACCTATGCCTTCCAGCACCACCGGTTCTGGCCGAACACCAGGCAGAGCAGTGATCCTCGCGTGCTGGGACTGTCCGCGACGGATCACCCGCTGCTGGGCGCGGCGATCCCGCTGGCCAACTCCGATGGGGTGGTGCTGACCGGGAGGTTGTCGGTGAGCGCCCAGCCGTGGCTCGCCGATCACATGGTGGCGGGTTCTGTGGTGGTGCCGGCCAGCGCGTTCGTGGAACTGGCGATCAGGGCGGGTGACCAGGTCGCCTGCGACTTGGTGGAGGAGCTGACGCTGGCCGCGCCGCTGGCCCTCGTCGAACACGAGACGGTAGTGGTGCAGGTCTCGGTGGACCCACCACAAGAGGGCCGCCGGAGCCTCAGCGTTCACACACGTTCGGTGGACGCGACCGATGAGGGCCAGTGGGTGCTGCGCGCCACCGGCACGCTCGCGACCGGCACTGAGGAAGCCGTGCCGTTTGACGCGGCGGTGTGGCCTCCGGCCGGCGCGACCGCGATCGAACTGGAGGGTCTGTACGAGGAACTCGCGAAGGAGAGCTTCGCATGCGGTCCGGCGTTCCAGGGTCTGCGGGCGGCTTGGTGGGGTGCTGACGGCGAGGTGTTCGCCGAGCTGAGCCTGCCGGAGCAGGCAGGAGACGCGGCTTCGTTCGGGTTGCACCCTGCTCTGCTGGACGCGGTGTCGCATGCGGCGCCGTTCGCCGGGCTGGACGATTCCGAGGGCGTCCAGGCGCCGTCGTCCTGGGGTGAGGTGTGCCTGCACGCGGGCGGCGCGTCGATGCTGCGGGTACGACTGGCTCGGACAGGGGGCGATGCGTTCTCCCTGTTCGCGGTGGATGCGGCCGGAGAGCCGGTGGTGTCGGCCCGGTCGGTGGTGATGCGACCGATGGCCGTCGAGCACGTGACGGGCGCCGACCATCGCGGGGCCGGATGGGACTCGCTGTTCCAGGTGGAATGGTCCGTGGTCGGCGGCCTGCCGCAGGCCGACCAGGCGTCGATACCGGTGGCGGTAGATCTGTCGTCGTTGGCCGAGGCGGATCCGGTCCCGGCAGTGATGGTGACGGAGCTGGTCTCGGATCCGGCGGCCGGGGTGGTGGAGTCGGCGCATGCGCTGACCGCCCGCGTGCTGGATCTGCTGCAGCGGTGGCTGGCCGATGAGCGGTTCGCCGATTCGCGGCTGGTGTTCCTCACCCGGGGCGCGGTCGCGGTGAGCGACGGCGAAGTGGTCACCGATCTGCCGGCTGCGGCGGTGTGGGGCCTTGTCCGCAGTGCTCAGTCGGAGGACCCGGGCCGGTTCCTGCTGGTCGACGTGGATGATCAGGAGTCTTCGCCGCTCGACGTACTGCCCAGGGTGCTGGCCTCGACTGAGCCGCAGGCGGCGGTACGCGCGGGGGAAGTGCTGGTTCCCCGCCTCGCCCGGCTGTCACCGGACGAACACGACGCCCGAGCCTGGAACCCCGAGGGCACAGTGCTGATCACTGGTGGGACCGGTGGTCTGGGTGCGTTGTTCGCACGGTACGTCGTGGCCGAGCGTGGCGTACGGCATCTGCTGCTGACCAGTCGCCGGGGCCTGGACGCCCCGGGTGCGGTGGAGCTGCGGGCCGAGCTGATCGCGCACGGCGTCGAGGTGACGATCGCGGCGTGCGACATGGCCGACCGGGACGCGGTGGCGGCCCTGCTGAAGGGGATCCCCGCCGAGCATCCGCTGACTGCGGTGATTCACACCGCTGGTGTGCTGGCCGACGGGACGATCCCGTCACAGACGCACGAGCGGCTGGACAGTGTGCTGCGGCCGAAGGCGGATGCGGCCTGGCACCTGCACGAGCTGACCCAGGGCCTGGATCTGGCCGGGTTCGTGATGTTCTCCTCGCTGGCCGGGGTGATGGGCAACGCCGGGCAGGGCAACTACGCGGCGGCGAACGCGTTCCTCGACTCGCTGGTCCAGCTGCGCCGGGCGCAGGGGCTGCCCGGGTCGTCGCTGGCCTGGGGCCTGTGGGAGCAGGGGACCGGGATGACCGGAGGGCTCGGGGCGATCAATCTGCAGCGGATGGCGCGGGCGGGCATGCCGGCGCTGTCGGCCGAGCAGGGCCTGGCGGCCTTCGAGGCGGCCACCGCCTCGGGTCGGGCGGCGGTGGCGGCGGCGCGGCTGGATCTGTCGGTGCTGCGCACGTTCCCTGAGGTGCCGCATCTGCTGCGGGGCCTGGTGCGCGTGGGCCGCCGGTCGGCGGTCTCCACCTCGCTGGGCGGGGACGCGGACCTGGTACGGCGGCTGGCGGGACTGGGGGAAGCCGAGCGGGTGCGGCTGGTGACGGAGCTGGTGCGCGCGCAGGCGGCGGTGGTGCTCGGGCACGCGTCTGCGGAGGCGGTCCAGGTCCGGCGGGAGTTCCGCGAGCTGGGTTTCGACTCCCTCACCGCCGTGGAGCTGCGCAACCGGCTCAATGCCGTCACCGGGTTGCGGCTGCCCGCCACCCTCATCTTCGATTGCCCCACCCCCGCGAGCCTCGCCGAATACATTTTGGCGGAAATCGCTCCCGGAGCGAATACCGAGGTGGAGCTGTCATTGCTGGCCGACCTCGAACGGTTCGAAACCGCGTTCTCCGGCAACGTGCTCGACGATCGCGCCCGGAACGGCATCGCGACCCGGCTGCGGCACCTGCTGGCGAAGGTGAGCGAGAGCGGCACGGAAACTAGTGAAACCGCTGTCGCCGGCATGCTCGAATCTGCGAGTACCGAGGAGATCCTCAGTTTTATCGACAACGAACTGGGCCGCTCGAGAGATCTGTGACCCGAGCCCGCGTCTGAATACCGAAGGACCACGCTCATGTCTGAAGACCGGAAGCTCGTCGAGTACCTGAAGTGGGTCACCGCCGATCTGCACGAGACTCGTCGGCGGCTCGAAGAGGTGGAGTCCGGTAGACATGAGCCGATCGCCATCGTGTCGATGGCGTGCCGCTATCCCGGCGGGGTCGGTTCTCCTGAAGATCTGTGGCGGTTGCTGTCCGAGGGTGAGGACGCGATATCGCCTTTCCCGGCCGATCGGGGCTGGGATGTGGAGCTGCTGTCGGCGATGGGCGTTGGGTGCCAGGGCGGGTTCCTGCCTGATGTGGCGGAGTTCGACGCCGGGTTCTTCGGTATCTCGCCGCGTGAGGCGTTGGCGATGGATCCGCAGCAGCGGTTGCTGCTGGAGGTGTCGTGGGAGGCGGTCGAGCGGGCCGGGATCGACCCGATCTCGCTGAAGGGCAGCTCCACCGGGGTGTTCGTGGGCACCAACGGCCAGGACTACGCGAATCTGCTCATGAGTACTCAGGCGGACACACAGGGCCACGGCCTTACCGGTCTGTCGGCCAGCGTGTTGTCCGGCCGTCTCTCGTACACCCTGGGGTTGGAGGGCCCGGCGGTGACGGTGGACACCGCCTGCTCATCGTCGCTGGTGACGTTGTACCTTGCGGCGCAGGCGCTGCGGTCGGGTGAATGCTCGCTGGCGCTGGCCGGCGGTGTCACGGTGATGACGTCGCCGTTGGCGTTCGTGGGTTTCGAGGGCGGGCTGGCGCCGGACGGTCGCTGCAAGGCGTTCTCCGACTCGGCGGACGGCACCATTTGGTCTGAAGGCGTCGGCGTGTTGGTGCTGGAGCGTCTGTCGGACGCGCGCCGAAACGGGCATCAGGTACTGGCGGTCGTCCGTGGGGCTGCGGTCAACCAGGACGGCGCGTCGAACGGGCTGACCGCGCCGAATGGTCCTTCGCAGCGGCGGGTGATCCGGCAGGCGCTGGTCAGCGCCGGTTTGTCGCCGTCCGAGGTGGACGCGGTGGAGGCGCATGGCACCGGGACGACACTGGGTGATCCGATCGAGGCGCAGGCGCTGCTGGCCACGTATGGCAAGGATCGGCCGGAGGGTCGTCCGCTGTTGCTGGGGGCGATCAAGTCGAACTTCGGTCACACGCAGGCGGCCGCCGGGGTCGCCGGTGTGATCAAGATGGTGCTGGCGATGCGGCATGGGGTGCTGCCCAAGACGTTGCATGTGGATGCGCCGTCTTCGCATGTGGACTGGTCGGCGGGTGCGGTGGAGTTGCTGACCGAGTCGGTGGAGTGGCCGCGGAACGGTCACCCGCGCCGGGCGGGTGTGTCCTCCTTCGGGATCAGCGGCACCAACGCGCATGTGATCTTGGAGGAGGGGCCGGAGGTTCCGGCCCGAGCGGGTGTGGAGGTTCCGGCGCCGGCGGCTGGTGTGGTGCCGGTGCTGGTTTCGGCCAGGACGAGTCAGGCGTTGCGGGCGCAGGCCGGACAGCTGGCCTCGTATGTGGAGGGTCACCGCGAGGTGGCGCTTGCCGATACGGCGTTCGCACTGGCTGCGACGCGGTCGGCGTTCGAGCACCGCGCGGTGGTGCTGGCCGGGGACCGTGATGGTCTGCTGGCCGGGCTGGGGGCGCTGGCGGAGGACCGGCCGGGTGCGGGTGTGGTGCGCGGGGTGGTCGGTGCGGAGACCTGGCTCGCGTTCCTGTTCACCGGTCAGGGCAGTCAGCGGGCGGGGATGGGCCGCGAACTGTATGAGCGGTTCCCGGTGTTCGCCAAGGCGTTGGATGAGGTGATCGCGGAGTTGGATCCGCTGCTCGACAGGCCATTGCGCGACGTTATGTTCGCCGAGGCGGAGCTGCTGGATCAGACGGGGTGGGCGCAGCCGGCCTTGTTCGCGGTGGAGACCGCGTTGTTCCGGCTGGTCGAGTCGTGGGGTGTGCGGCCGGATGTGCTGGCGGGGCATTCGATCGGGGAGATCACGGCGGCGCACGTGGCCGGGGTGCTGTCGCTGAGTGACGCGTGTGCGCTGGTCGCGGCTCGGGCGCGGTTGATGCAGGCATTGCCCGTGGGCGGGGCGATGGTGGCGGTGCGGGCGTCCGAGGACCAGGTCGCCGGGCTGCTGGCGGGGCGTGAAGCTGAGGTGTCGATCGCGGCGGTGAACGGCCCGGCCTCGGTGGTGATCTCTGGTGTCGAGCGGGCGGTGCTTGAGGTGGCCGCCGCGCTGGAATCCCAGGAGGTCAGGACGCGGCGGTTGCGGGTCTCGCACGCGTTCCACTCGCCGCTGATGGACCCGATGCTGGAAGACTTCCGCACGCTGGCGAGCAGGTTGGCCTACAACCCGCCGCAGATCCCCATCGTGTCCACCCTGACCGGGAACCCGGCCACGACCGAGCAACTCTGCTCGCCGGATTACTGGGTGGACCAGGTCCGTGGCGCGGTCCGCTTCGCCGACGGGATGCGTACCCTTCACGCCCAGGGCGTGCGAGCCTATCTGGAGCTGGGCCCCCACGGCGTCCTGACCGCCATGGCCCAGGACACGCTGGCAGACCCAGGCTTATCAGCCTTCGGGGCAGGCTCAGACGTTGTGCTGGTGCCGCTGCTGCGCCGGGACCGGGACGAGCACGAGGCCGTTAGCGAGGCGCTGGCTCGCCTGCACGTCTACGGGGTGCCGGTGAACTGGGAGACGGTGCTCCCGCGCGGCCGCCGGGTCAGTCTGCCCACGTACGCCTTCCAGCGCCAGCGGTTCTGGCCCGAGGCCGTCGCCCCCGCCGACAGCGCCGCCGTGGCCGATCCGGTGGACGCGGAGTTCTGGTCCACCATCGAGCGTGAGGATCTTCAGTCCCTGGCGGCGCGGCTGGAGGTGGAGCAGGAGACGCTTGGTGCGGTGTTGCCGGCGTTGACGTCCTGGCGCCGGGCCCAGCGTGAGACGTCCGTCGCGGACTCCTGGCGTTACCGCGTCAGCTGGAAGCCGCTGACCGGCGTCTCGGCCGCTGTCGTCCCAGGCACTTGGCTCGTCGTGGTGCCCGCGGAGCTGGCAGGCGACGTCTGGGTGGAGTCCGTGGTCCAGATGTTCGGCGCGGCGGCCGTACGGCTGGATGTGTCCGGTCAGGATCGGGCCTCGCTCGCCGAGCGGCTGCGCGAGAGCCTCGATGCGGAACTGGCCGGGGTGGCGTCGCTGCTGGCGCTGCGGGAAACCACGGAGGTCTCGGCGGGTTCGGCGCTGACGATGACCTTGGTGCAGGCGCTCGGTGATGCCGGTGTCGAGGCGCCGTTGTGGTGTGTCACGAAGGGCGCGGTCTCGATCGGCCGGTCTGACCAGGCGCCGAGCCCGGCTCAGGCGGGCGTGTGGGGCCTTGGCCGGGTGGCCGCGCTGGAGTACGCGCAGCGGTGGGGCGGCCTGATCGACCTTCCCCAGACGCTGGACCAGCGGGTGGTGACCTGGCTGGGCGGCATCCTCACCGTCCCCGATTCCGAGGATCAGGTGGCGATCCGCTCGACCGGCGCGTACGGCCGCAGACTGGCCCACGCCCCCTACCGGGCCACCGACGCCATGCCGCGACCGCGCGGCACGGTCTTGATCACCGGTGGCACGGGTGCGCTCGGTGGTCACGTGGCCCGGTGGCTGGCCGCCCAGGGTGCCGAACATCTCGTACTGACCAGCAGGCGGGGTATGGCGGCCGACGGCGCGGCCGAGTTGTGCGACGAGTTGACCGCGCTGGGCGCCCGGGTGAGCATCGTGGCGTGTGACGCGGCCGATGCGGACGCCCTCGCGGCCGTGCTGGCCGGCATCCCGGCCGAGTGCCCGCTGACCGGGGTGGTCCATGCCGCCGGCATCAGCCCGGCGAACGGCCTGGACGGGCTGGACGCCGCCGAGTTGGCCGAGGTGATGCGGGCGAAGGTCGTCGGCGCGCTGAACCTCGACGCGCTGCTGGGCGACCGCGAGCTCGACTTCTTCGTGCTGTTCTCCTCGATCGCCGCGGTGTGGGGCAGCGGCGGCCAGGCCGCGTACGCTGCCGCCAACGCCTGTCTTGACGCCCTCGCCGAACAACGGCGGGCGCGCGCGGCCGTGGCGACCTCGGTGGCCTGGGGCCCTTGGGCCGGGGACGGCATGGCCGCCGGCGCGGCACAGGACTACCTTTCCCGGCGTGGCGTGCGGGTGATGGCGCCTGGCGTGGCCGTCACCGCGTTGTGGCGGGCGGTCGCGCACCGCGATGCGAGCGTGGCGGTCGCGGATATCGCCTGGGAGCGGTTCGCCCCGACGTTCACGGCCGTACGCGAGAGCGCTCTGCTCGGCGATCTGCCGGAGGTACGGAGTCTGGTCGAGGCGGGTCGTGCCCTCCGGGAAGAGGAGCAGTCGGCGGCTTCCGCCCTGCGGGCACGGCTGCGCGAGCTGGCGGAGGGTGAGCGGTCGCAGGTCCTGCGTGACATGGTCCGCGAGCAGGTCGCCGTGGTGCTGCGGCATTCCGGCGCGGAAGCGATCGAGACCGGACGGGCCTTCAAGGACCTCGGGTTCGACTCGCTGACCGCGGTCGAGCTCCGCAACGCGCTCCAGGCCGCGACCGGTTTGACCCTGCCGGCCACCATGGTTTTCGACTACCCGACACCGGCCGTACTGGCGGACCACCTGCTGGCGGAGTTGCTGGGCGGGCAGGCGCAGGCGGCGGCGCCGTCGGCGGTGGTGCAGGTGGCGGACGATCCGATCGTGATCGTGTCGATGGCCTGCCGCTATCCGGGGGGAGTGAGCTCTCCTGAGGATCTGTGGCGGCTGGTCGCCGACGGCCGGGACGCCATCTCTCCGCTGCCCCGGGACCGGGGCTGGCAGGCGCAGGGCGAGCTGGACTTCCAGGGCGGATTCCTCTTTGACGCGCCCGACTTCGATCCGGGGTTCTTCGGCATTTCGCCACGTGAGGCGCTGGCGATGGATCCGCAGCAGCGGTTGCTGCTGGAGACGTCCTGGGAGGCGATCGAGCGGGCGGGGATCGACCCGGTCTCGTTGCGCGGCAGCCGTACCGGTGTGTTCGCCGGGGTGATCCACCACGACTATGGGATGAGCCTCGGCCTCCAGCCGGAGGCGATGGCTTTCGTCGGCACCGGTACTGCGGGAAGTGTCGTGACCGGCCGGGTTTCGTACGCGCTGGGGTTGGAGGGTCCGGCGGTGACGATGGACACGGCGTGTTCGTCGTCGCTGGTGGCGATGCACCTTGCGGCGCAGGCGCTGCGCTCGGGTGAGTGCTCCCTGGCGCTGGCCGGTGGTGTGACCGTGATGGCCACCCCGGGGGTGTTCATCGGCTTCAGCGCGCAGGGTGGGCTGTCGGCGACCGGCCGGTGCAAGGCGTTCTCCGACACCGCCGACGGCACGACCTGGTCCGAGGGTGTGGGTGTGGTGGTGCTGGAGCGGTTGTCGGACGCCCGCCGTAACGGGCATCAGGTGCTGGCGATCGTCCGTGGTTCGGCGGTGAACCAGGATGGCGCGTCGAACGGGTTGACCGCTCCGAACGGTCCTTCGCAGCAGCGGGTGATCCGGCAAGCGCTGGCTGGTGCCGGTTTGTCGCTATCCGAGGTGGACGCGATGGAGGCGCACGGCACTGGAACCACACTGGGTGATCCGATCGAGGCACAGGCGCTGCTGGCCACGTATGGCAAGGATCGGCCGGAGGGTCGTCCGCTGTTGCTGGGTTCGATCAAGTCGAACATCGGTCACACGCAGGCGGCCGCCGGGGTCGCCGGTGTGATCAAGATGGTGCTGGCGATGCGGCATGGGGTGCTGCCCAAGACGTTGCATGTGGATGCGCCGTCTTCGCATGTGGACTGGTCGGCGGGTGCGGTGGAGCTGCTGACCGAGCCGGCCGAGTGGCCGCGGAACGGTCACCCGCGCCGGGCCGGTGTGTCATCCTTCGGGATCAGCGGCACCAACGCGCATGTGATCTTGGAGGAGGGGCCGGAGGTTCCGGCCGGACCGGTGGTGGAGATTCCGGCGTCGGCTGGTGGTGTGGTGCCGGTGCTGGTGTCGGCCAAGACGGGTCAGGCGTTGCGGGCGCAGGCCGGGCGGCTGGCCTCGCATGTGGATGGCCGTCGTGAGGTGGCGCTGGTCGATACGGCGTTCTCGCTGGTGGTGTCGCGGGCGGTGTTCGAGCACCGTGCGGTGGTGGTCGGCGGGGACCGTGAGGAACTGCTGGCGGGCCTGTCCGCGGTCGAGGCCGGTGAGCCGGCGGCTCGCGTGGTCGCGGGTGTGGCCGATGTCGTCGGGAAGTCGGTGTGGGTGTTCCCGGGCCAGGGGGCGCAGTGGGCGGGGATGGGTGCTGCCCTGCTTGAGGAGTCGCCGGTCTTCGCCGGGCGGATGGCGGAGTGCGCTGCGGCGCTTGAGCCGTTCGTGGACTGGTCGCTGCTGGATGTGATCCGCCAGGCCGACGGGCTGGATCGGGTGGATGTGGTCCAGCCGGTGTCGTTCGCGGTGATGGTGTCGCTGGCGGCGGTCTGGGAGTCCCTGGGCGTCCGGCCCCACGCGGTGGTCGGCCACTCTCAGGGTGAGATCGCCGCCGCTGTGGTCGCGGGTGGTCTGTCGCTGGAGGACGGCGCCCAGGTGGTGGCGTTGCGCAGCCGTCTGATCGCCGACCGGCTGGCCGGGCTCGGCGCGATGGCCTCGGTGGCGTTGCCGGTCGAGCAGGTCCGTGAGCGGCTGGCCGTCTGGGACGGACGGATCTCGGTCGCGGCGGTCAACGGCCCTCGCTCGGTGGTGGTGGCCGGTGAGGTGCAGGCCGTCGAGGAGCTGGTCGAGCGTCTGACCGAGGATGATGTACGGGTTCGCCGGATCGCGGTGGACTATGCCTCGCATTCGGCTCAGGTCGATCTGATCGGTGAGGAACTGGTCCAGACCCTGACAGGGGTGGTGCCGCAGCCGGTGCGGGTGCCGATGCTGTCAACGGTGACCGGCCAGTGGCTGGAGGGGCCGGAACTCGATGGCGGGTATTGGCGTGACAACCTGCGCAACACGGTGGCCTTCGCCCCGGCGATCGGGCAACTGCTGGAGCAGCGATACCGGGCATTTGTCGAGGTGAGCTCGCATCCGGTGCTGACGATCGGCATCGGCGAATGCGTGGGCGAGGCCGCGGTTGACGCGGTGATCGCCGGGACGCTGCGGCGGGACGAGGGTGGGCTGGGCCGGGTGCTGGTCTCGGCGGCCGAGCTGTTCGTGCGCGGCATCGCGGTGGACTGGAAGAGCGTGCTGCCGGGCGGTCGCCAGGTCGACCTGCCGACCTATGCCTTCCAGCACCAGCGGTACTGGCCTGAGAACGCCGACTCCGCTATGGGTGACGTGGCGGTGCTGGGGCAGGCCGCGATGTACCACCCGCTGCTCGGTGCGGCGGTGGGTCTGGCCGGTACGGATGGGGTGGTGCTGACCGGGCGCCTGTCGGTGAGGTCGCATCCATGGCTGGCCGATCACAGGGTGGCTGGAACAGTGGTCTTCCCTGGCAGCGGGTTCGTGGAGCTGGCGATCCGGGCGGGTGACCAGGTCGGCTGCGATGGGGTGGAGGAGCTGACGCTCATCGCGCCGCTGGTGCTGGGTGAGTCGGACGCGGTCGCGGTGCAGGTGGCGGTGGGTGGCCCGGATGAGGCGGGTCGGCGTGCGGTGACCATCTACGCCCGGCCTGCCGAGGCGGCTGACGACGAGTCGTGGACGCGGTGTGCCTCCGGTGTGCTGGCGCCCGAGGGCCGGGCCGCAGAGCGGCTGGAGGTGGGGGCGTGGCCGCCGGCGGGGGTGGCTGTGATCGAGTTGGATGAGGTGTACGACCAGCTGGCGGAGGACGGTTTCGATTACGGTCCGGCGTTCCAGGGGTTGCGGGCGGCGTGGCGGGGCGCGGATGGTGAGGCGTTCGCCGAGGTCGCGTTGCCGGAAGAGGCCGGCGATACGGGTTTGTTCGGGGTGCATCCGTCGTTGCTGGAGGCGGTGGTGCATGCCGCCGCGTTCTGCCTGGACGGGGGGCGGGACAACCGGGCGTCGTCGTGGGGCAAGGTGTGCCTGCACGCGTCCGGGGCGTCGATGCTGCGGGTGCGGTTGACCCGGACCGGCGCGGACGAGGTCTCGATGGTGGCGGTGGATCCGGCAGGGGAGCCGGTGCTGACGGCGGATTCGCTGGTGCTACGCCCGGTCACGGCCGACCAGTTCGCCGCCACCGCCGGCAGTGACCGCGGTGCCAGGCCGCCCCGGCGTGTTCGCCGGTCCGCGTCGATACGCGAGGCCGACCCGGTGTGGGAGCGGTTGCGCGGGCTTGGAGAGGTCCAGCAGCAGGAGATGCTGGAAGAACTGGTGCGGCGTCATGCGGCTGCCGTTCTCGGCCACGGCGACTCCTCGGCCGTCGATCTCGAACGTGATTTTTTCGAGCTGGGCTTCGACTCGCTCACCGCGACCGAGTTGCGTAACTCCCTGGCCAAGGCGATTGGCTGGGAATTCCCGCTGGTGGCGGTGTTCGAGAACAAGAATTCCGTTGATCTCGCCCGTTGGCTGCGGCATGAGCTCGTCACCCGGATCAATGCCGGCCAGGCGACTGCGGCGGCCCAGGTGGACGACACCCTGGCCGAGTTGTTCCGCGGCGCCTTCCGTTCCGGCAAGTCGCAGGAAGCGTTGGGACTGCTGTATGCCGTGGCGCGGACCCGGCCCATGTACGACGCACCTGTCGACCTGCGGGAAATCCCTCGACCGGTGACGCTGGCCAATGGCGCGGCCAGGCCTCGCTTGATCTGCGTGAGTTCTTCCACGGTGACCGGCGGCGTTCATCAGTATGCGCGGTTCGCCGCGCACTTCCGGGGGGAAAGACACGTCTCGGCGCTTCCCCTGCTGGGCTACGCCCTCGGCGAGGGCCTGCCCGCCACGAGGGACATCGCCCTCGGGAGCATCGCGGAAAGTATCGCGCAGGCCAGTGAGGGGGAACCGTTCGTGCTCGTCGGTCATTCGGCCGGCGGCGTTCTCGCTTACGGCGCGGCCAGTCTCCTGGAGAAGTCGGGGATCTCCCCGGAGGGGGTGGTGATGCTGGACTCCTTCCATTCCCCGGCAGGTGGCGATTCGCAGCTGCTGTCCGAGCAGGTGCTGCAGTACCTCTTGCAGATGGAGGCGGTTTTCGGCGAGTTCAACAGCGCGCGACTATCCGCCATGGCGCACTGGTCGGCCATTATGCACGACATCGAACTGGCGGACGTGAACGCGCCCGTGCTGTTCGTGCAGTGCACGGAGCCGTTCTCTGACGTCGAACCTGAATCGGATTACTGGCGGGCGACGCCGTTCGACCCGTCGCATGCCGTACGGACGATCGAGGCGAACCACTTCTCGATGCTCGCCGAGAAGGCAGAGGACACGGCCCGCCTGATCGACGGCTGGTTCTGTTCGGAACACTGAGGGAGTTTTCAGACCAATGGATCGTGCAACTACGCCCAGCAGAGAACAGGCGGATCGCCGGCCGGTGGACAGCGGTGCGGCGGGTCTCGAACTGTCCACGTTGCGGCTCGAGCAGTCGGGCCGGGTGCTGACGGCGCGGGTGGACGCCCCGCCCTTCAACTATCTGACCTCGGCGATGCAGCGGGACTTCGTCCGGCTCGTCGAGGCGGTGGAGCACGACGATTCGGTCGGCGCGGTCGTCGTCACCGGTGCGCGGCCCGGCCGGTTCATCACGCACGCCGAGATCGCCCCCATCTTTTCGCACGCGGATGGCATGCCGGAGATCTCCCATACGGTCGCTCAGAACCTGTTCCGGAGTGTGCGGGCCATGACGGGCTGGGCGGGTGAACGTCTGATCGCCCGTTCCTCGCTGAGCGGACTGCTCTCGATAACCCAGTTCCATGAAATGGCGCTGCGGGTGATGTATTCCCCGGCGGTGTGGATCGCCGCGGTGAACGGGCTGTGCGGCGGCGGTGGCCTGGAGATGTCGGTCTTCTTCGACATGCGCGTGTCGGCTGATCGTGATGCCGGCTTCGGCCTGCCCGAACTGTCGCTGGGGTTGAACACCGCCCTGGGCGGGCAGCGGCTCGCCCACCTTGTCGGGCCGTCCCAAGCTTTGGAGATGATGCTCGAAGCGCGTTTCTATTCACCGCAGGAGGCCCTGGAATTGGGTCTGGTGAACCGGGTGGTGCCGGCCGAGGAACTGCTGGACACGGTCCAGCGGATGGCGGAGCGCTACGCCAGCCGGCCGCGGAAGATGGTGGCCCGGCAAAAGCGGATCTTTAATGACGCCTATTCCGTCTCGGCTCGGGCCAGTCTTAACCAAGAGGCCGTCGCCGCATTGACGAACCTGTCGTCACCGACCACCCAGGCCGCTATGCGGCGCTGGGTGCAGATGCAGGAGGGCACCGACGGCGACTCGGTGTTCCTGACCCAGCCCGAACCTTGGATCGAGGGCACCGCGCTCGACATGAACGTCACTGTGCGCGGACCGGAGCCGTCGTGATCGGCGCCCTTCCCCACTGAGGTGACCAGTCGGCCGGCCGGTGCTGTCGCATCGGCCGACCCGAGGTCAGAGGATCTCGCGGTTGAAGGTCCTGGTGCCCCACCAGAGTGCCATCACGGTTATCGCCACGAGCATGCCGCCGCCGATGACTACCGGCTCAAACGCGAAGTTACTGGTGAAGGTCGCCCTGGTGAGATCGGCGATCCAGGTCAGCGGATTGCACCGCGACAGAATGTAGAGCCATTGAGGTGCCAGTTCGCGTGTTATCGGCATCAGAATGCCCGACAGGAGTGTCAGGGGCAGCAGGCTCGTGCTGATGACCGCGGTGAAGACCGGTTCGCTCTTCGTCACCAGCGCCAGGGTGATCGAGCATGCCGTGAGCGTGAAGGTGAGCAGGGCCCCGACGCCCAGAGTCAGCAGTGTGCCGATGAGCGTCAAGGGGAGATCGAAGAGTAGCCAGGCCAGCAGGAACACCATAATGCTCTGGATCACTGTCTGGAGCACGGTCATCATGGCGTAGCCGAGCAGGAGCGCCGTGCGGCTGGCCGGAGTGACCCGCATGCGCTCGAGCACTCCGTTGCTCAGGTCCCCCAGGAGTTTGTATCCGGTGAACGCGCTGTTCATGAGCACCAGATAGATCGTGAGGGCGGGTGTCATGACCATCCAGGCGCCCCCGGGAGGGGAGCCTGGCGTCTCCTTCATGAGTCCGACCATCAGCGGGGTGAAGAGCAGCAGCCAGGTCAGGGGCTGGGCGATCGAAAGCGCCATGGGTGCCCAGGACCGACGCGTCAGGATCAGCTCGCCCCGGAAGATCAGCGTTGCGTCGCGAAACATGGGTCACATCCTGTCGGGGGTTGACGTCTCGGTGATGGGGTCCTCACGGATGCTCCGGCCGGTCAGAAGGAGGAATATGTCGTCAAGGGTCGGCTGTACGACCTGGATCGAGAGAGTGGGGACGCTCGCGAAATCCATGGCGCGGATCAGCTCGGGAATCACGGCGTCTCCCCTCGGCACCTGAAACCGCACGGTGTCTCCTATGACCGAGGGTTTGCTCGCATGGGGGAGACGCTCCGCGACGGCGGCCGCGGTCTGGACCATGTCCATCGGCACCGTGATCTCGACCCGGTGCCCGGCCACTTTCGCCTTGAGGGCCTCGGGAGTACCTTCCGCGATGATTTGCCCGTGGTCGATGATGAGCACCTGGTCGGAGAAGGCATCGGCCTCCTCGAGGTAGTGGGTCGTGACGAACACGGTGGTGCCCAGCTCGGCGCGCAACATGTGTACGCGCTTCCACAGGGCCGCCCTGCTCTGTGGGTCCAGCCCGGCTGTCGGCTCGTCGAGGAACACGACAAGCGGCGAGTGAACAAGCCCGAGAGCGACGTCCAGACGGCGGCGCTGTCCACCTGACAGTGTTTTGACCAGCCGATTCTCCAGACCGTTCAGCTCAAGCTGCTCCACCACCTCCCCGCCGCGGCGCCGCGCCTTGGCCCTCGACAGGCCGTACAACTGGCCTTGCGTCTCGAGCTCCTCGCGAACCGTGTGCTCGCCGCAGGTGCCACCGCCCTGCGCGACGTAACCGATGAGTCTGCGTACACCCGTCGGATCGGCCAGCAGATCGTGGCCGGCGACGGTGCCGGTGCCGGCGGTCGGCCGGAGCAGCGTCGTGAGCATGCGAAAGGACGTGGTCTTACCCGCTCCGTTAGGGCCCAGCAAAGTGACGCACATACCCGCGGACACGTCGATGTCGACACCCTTGACCGCGTCGATCCGCCGACCGTCCACGTGGAAACTGCGTGCCAGCCCATGAGTCGTGATCATGGAAACCCCTCTTGCCGCACATTGTCAGCAGGACAGTAGACGTCGAAAAACCGGGAAATCATCGGAGTTTTCTAGTGCACGGAGAAGTAGTGATTTTGCGAGTCATTGCCGGGGTTCACTGGTCTGAGCGGAATTCGGCGCGATGAAGGGACCAACAGATCGTGAGTACCGCAGACGACGTCAGCACCGCATGGATCCGTCGCTACCACCCGGCGGCGCAGGCGGGTAGGCGTCTGGTGTGCTTCCCTCATGCGGGCGGATCAGCCAGCTTCTTCCTGCCGACCTCGGCCAAGTTCGCACCGGACACCGATGTGGTGGCCATCCAGTACCCCGGGCGGCAGGATCGGCTGCGGGAGCCGTGCATCACGGACATCGGCATGCTGGCGGATCGGATCGTCGACGAGCTGATCGCGCTGTCGGAGAAGCCGACGGTCTTCTTCGGCCACAGCATGGGGTCGGTGATCGGCTTCGAGGTGGCCTCCCGGCTTGAGCGGAAGGGCGTCGGCGCGCCACACACGTTGATCGCCTCGGGACGCCGCGGGCCGTCCACCCACCGGGACGAGTCGGTCCACCGGCGCGACGACGACGGCATCATCGCCGAACTCAAAGTGCTGAACGGTACCGACGCCGGGGTGCTCGGCGACGAGGAGATCATCCGGATGTCGCTGCCCGCGCTTCGGGGCGACCATCGGGCGATCGAGACCTACCGCGGAGATCCGGAGCAACGCCTGCGTGGCTCGATCACTGTGCTGACCGGAGACGCCGACCCGAAGACGACGGTCGAGGAGGCGGAGGTCTGGCGCCGGCACACCGAAGGGAGCTTCCGCATCAGGGTGTTCGCCGGCGGGCACTTCTTCCTCACCCGGCATCAGCAGGCGGTGAACGAAGAGATCGCTCAGGCACTCGGGGCGTAACGAGCGACCGGTCCTGCCGCCGGCGGCGACTGTTTCCCGGATTCGGGCGCGGTCACGGACATCGCCTGCCACCAGGCCGAGGTCGGCGTGCCGCGCCACGTCCGTCACATCACCTGATGGACAGCTCCGGGAACGGCACGACGAACGCGCCGCCGGATGCCGTGAACGCCGCAGACCGGGCGCGGATGCTGGACTCGAAGTTCCAGGCGAACAGCACACAGTAGTCGGCCGCGTCCGCGGTCAACCGCTCGGAGCTCACGATGGGGATACCGTCGCCCGGCGTGAACTTGCCCACCTTGCGCGGGTTGTCGTCGACGATCCACGCGATCTGACCGCCCACTCCGGCCTGGGAGAGCAGGGTGACGGCCCGCGCCGACGCGCCGTACCCGCAGATCCGCCCACCGACTTTCGACAGACCGGCCAGCACGTCGTTGAGGGTCGTGCAGACCCGGTTGACGCGGTCCGCGAAGCCGTCGAGAAAACTGCCGTCGGGCACGCCCGCGTCGACCTCGGCCCGCAGGATCCGGTCGAATTCGGCCGTCGAGGGGCGGGCTTCGTCATCGCGGCCCAGCCAGCAGCGCAATGAGCCTCCCTGGGCCGGGATGAGCTCAGCGTCGAACACCGCGAGGCCGTTCGCCGCGGCCGCCTGTGCCAGCACATGCAGGGAGAAGTACGAAAGGTGTTCGTGGTAGACGAACTCGAAGATACCGTGCTGGGCCATCGGCAGGACGTGCGCGACCTCGATGACGGCGCGGCCGCCCGGCTTGAGGAGCAGGCGGATCGCGCGGAGGACTCCGTTCACGTCGTTGACATGGGCGAGCACATTGCTGCCCAGTATCGCGTCAACGGGCCCGATTTCACTCAATATCTTCTCGACCGTCTCCACGCCGAAATGCGTGGTCAGCGTCGGCACTCCCCGCTCCTGCGCGTAGGTCCCCAGCTCGACCGCCGGGTCGACACCGAGCACCGTCATGCCGCGCTCGGCGAAGAAGCTCAGTTGCGTGCCGTCGTTCGAGCCGATTTCGAGCACCTTCGCCCCGGCGTCCAGCTCCAGTCGATCCGTGACCCGGGCGGCCAGCGCACGGCAGTGTTCGACGAGGGCGGGAGCGGCGCCCGTGGCGTACCGGTAGTCGGCGAACAGGACCGATCGGGGCACCACGTCCACCAGCTGGACCAGGCCGCACATGGCGCAGCGCACGAGGTCCAACGGGTAGCGTTCCTGAGCTCGGGCCGCCTCGGGTGTGGACGCGATGGCGTTGGCGGGCGGAGTCGGGGTGAGCGAGACCACTCCTTCCAGACTGTCGGTCCCGCACACCAAGCACCGGCTGGTGGTGTCCATCAGCGTTCTCTCCCTCCGCCATCTTGTCCGGCCGCCGTGGCCACCGCGCTCGATCTGGCGGAAGACATTTCGGCAGCTCACGACAAGCCCTTGAGTAACCGGCGGTCGGAGCTTACGTCCGCGAACACTAAGGGAAATACCTGATCGGCTGAGGCACAATCGCGGGAACGAACCCCCTCGATCTGGGGAAGTCACATTCGCCGACACCGTGTTTCCGTCCTGAGTTGTCCGCCAGGGGCGAGGCAGGTAACGCGGATGAAGGAGTATCAAATGCGAATCCTGGTTACTGGCGGAGCTGGGTTCATCGGATCCCATTTCGTACGGTCGATGTTGGACGGTCGATACCCCGGCCACGAGGACACCCGGATCACCGTTCTGGACAAATTGACCTATGCCGGCCGGAGGGACAACCTGCCCGAGGCACATCTGAAGTTGACCTTCGTGCACGGCGACGTCTGCGACCGGCAGCTGCTGGCCGATCTCCTGCCCGGACACGACGGAGTCGTGCATTTCGCCGCCGAGTCGCACGTTGACAGGGCGGGGGACGACGCGGAGCCGTTCGTGTGGGCCAACGTGATGGGAACCCACCGCCTGCTCGAACAGTGCAGGACGAGTGGAGTTCAGCGCGTCGTGCACGTGTCCACCGACGAGGTGTACGGGTCGATCGAGCACGGATCATGGACGGAACAGTTTCCGGTCGAGCCCAACAACATCTACTCGGCGTCGAAGGCGGCCAGCGATTGCCTCGCCCGAGCGCACTGGCGCCTTCACGGCCTGGACTTGTCGATCACCCGATGCTCCAACAACTATGGACCCCGGCAGCATCCTGAGAAGATCATCCCCGGCTTCGTCACCCGCCTGCTCCAGGGGCGTGACCTCCCATTGCACGGCGATGGCAGCGCCATCCGCGAATGGCTGCATGTCGACGACCACTGCCGCGCCGTTTCCCTTGTCTTTGACAAGGGCCGCGCCGGCGAGATCTACAACATCGGCGGCGGAACGGAGCTCACCAACCGTGAGCTGACCGGCCTGCTGCTCGAACTGGCCGGGGCCGGCTGGGACTGCGTCCGAAATGTGCCAGACCGGCCGGCTCAGGACCCACGGTACTCGCTCGACCACAGGAAGATCACCGAGGAGATCGGGTTCGAACCCGTGATCGATTTCAAGGAAGGCCTTGAGAGCGTCTTCACCTGGTACCGGGAGAACCGATCCTGGTGGGAATCCATTGACGTGTAGTCGTCGCGTCCGCTGTGACCAGGGCGCCGGCCGCTTTCCGTGCCGGCGCCACTTCTACCTGGCCACGAATACCTCCTCGATCGCGCGAACCGCCACACCCGTCCCGTCTTCTTCGCGGACCGCGGCGCCGAGCGCCCGAGCGCGGTCGGCCATACCGCTGTCGGTGAGCAGGCGATCGATCGTGCCTCGCAACCAGCGGGCGTTGAGAGCGTGGTGGTTACGAGACGGAGGTCCGACTCCGAGCTGCGCGATCCGCCTTCCCCAGTGGAGCTGATCACCTTGAAGCCACACGGCCGCCTGCGGGATACCAGCCCGGAAGGCCGCCGCGGCCGTGCCGGGCCCGCCGTGATGGACGACGCACGCGGCGCGGGCGTAGAGCCACCCGTGTGGGACGAAGTCCGCCAGGAATATGTTGGGCGGCAGCTCCTCGGCGCCGAGCCCCGCCCAGCCGGATTGCAGGACGACGCGACGGCCCAGGCCGCGAACCGCCTCGAGTAGCTGCTCGGTGACCGCGTCGGAGTCGAACCCGTTGTTGGAGCCGAAGCCGATCACGACCGGTGGCTCGTCGGCTACGAACGCCGCGAGGTCGTCTGGGGGCACGTACTCCGGTTCGTCGAGGAACCAGTATCCCGTGGTGCGGTAGGTGGGGCCGAAGAGGGGATCGCGCGGGAGGGTGTGCGGGCTGGTGGCGACGAGGTTGAGCAGGGGCGAATGGCTCGCGTCGAAGATGATGTCGCGCCAGGGCGGAAGGCCGGCCGTGGTGACGACGGGGTTGAGGCACCTGTCGGTCGCGTGCCTGACCGCCAAGCCGGTGATCGACCAGGCGAGGGCGTTACCGATGGGCCCGAAATCGATATTGGTCGGGCCGTACCCGCGCGCTCGGCGCAGCGGCCAGGCGTGGTGCACGCTCACGTGGGGCGTGCCGACCGCGCGCGCCGCGGCGACCGCGGCGACGGCCAGCGGCGGATGGATGACGACGTCGGCCTCACCTGCCAGCGCCATCAGCTCCGGCACCGCGGCACGCTGTTCCCGCCCCAGCACTTCAACCGTGATCGTCAGTTGCCGCAGCTTGTCCTTCGTGCCGGCCAGGCGGGTGTAGTACTCCTCGACTTCCGCCTCGTCCACAGTCGGCCGACCGGAGAAAGGCACGCCGACGGCTTCGGCGTGCGCCGCGTAATTGTCGGAGGCCGAGAACATGACGTCGTGGCCCTCCGCGAGCAGACGCTGTCCGAGGGCGAGGAAAGGCTGGAGATCCCCTTGCGAGCCGACGGTCACTACAAGAGCGCGCATCGTATCCAAGCCGGACGGTCAAGGGCCGGAGCCGCGACGGTCGGAGTTGCTTTCACTCTCGATTGCCTCCCTGGATCGGCCGCCGAAGTGGTGTAGGTGGCGGGTCCGAGCAGCGATCTTGTTTGCTCGTCCGGCACATCCTGCTGCAACCGGTTCCCGGAAATCACTAGAGAGGACTGCCCCCTACAGGTAGAACTCGCGGATCTTGCCGATCACGAAGTCCTGGTCCGACTCGGACAGCCCGGGGTCGGTGGGCAGATAGAGACCGTCGGCCGCGAAGCGGGCGGCGTTCAGCGACGGCCAGTCGGGGTTGAAGTACATCGGCTGGCGGCTCATGGGCTGGAAGAACAGCCGGGTCTCG
This sequence comes from Acrocarpospora pleiomorpha, assembly GCF_009687885.1. Classification (GTDB taxonomy): domain Bacteria; phylum Actinomycetota; class Actinomycetes; order Streptosporangiales; family Streptosporangiaceae; genus Acrocarpospora; species Acrocarpospora pleiomorpha. The sequence goes on along the minus strand of NZ_BLAF01000036.1, from coordinate 12,411 downwards.
ATCCCCGCGTCCGCGAGGAACTCCCGCAGTTCCTCCCGCCGCTCGACCCGGATGTCGTACATCCACAGCACGTCGCGGGGCGGCATGAGGGTGACCCCGGCGATGCCGTCGAGTCCGCTGTCGTAGTGGCTTTCGATCCGTTTGCGGATGGCGAGTATCTCCTCGACCCGCTCCAGCTGGGCCAGGGCGACCGCGGCCTGCATGTTGGTCATGCGGAAGTTGTAGGCCAGCTTCTTGTGGATGAAGTTGTGCTCCTTGCTGAAGGCCATGCCGCGCAGGTGGGCCATCTGCCGGGCCAGATGCTCGCTGTTGGTGACGCAGACACCCCCCTCGCCGGCCGTGATGATCTTGTTGGCGAACAGGGAGAAGCACGCCACGTCGCCCACCGGGCGCACCCCCATCGCCTCCGCCGAATCCTCGACCACCCGCAGGTTGTACTCGTACGCCACGTTCATGATCGCGTCCATGTCGCAGCGCCGGCCGTAGACGTGCACCGGCATGATGACCTTGGTACGTGGAGTGATCTTCTCCTCGATCAGCGAGACGTCGATGTTGAGGTCGTCGGCGCAGTCGACGAACACCGGCACCGCGCCCGTGTAGCTGACCGCCCACGCCGTGGCGACCATGGTGAACTCCGGTACCAGGACCTCGTCGCCGGGACCGACCCCCAGCGCGCGCAGCGCGAGGGTGAGCGCGGTCGTGCCCGAGGAGCACGCGACGCCGTGAGCGAAGCCGTTGTACTGGGCGAATTCTTCCTCGAAGCGCCCGACGAAGGGGCCTTGCGAGGATATCCAGCCGGAGTTGACGGCCTCGGTGAGGTACTCCAGTTCCCGTCCGGTGAGGTACGGCTTCGACACCTGATATTTGAACGCCATTGATTTCCCTCACTCATCAGCCGGTCGGCTCGTCGGCACGGGGCGACAAGAGGACGCTCGGAAAGTCCCGTCTTCCCCGCCGCTCCCGCGACACGGGACTCGCCGAAGACACGCCGGGTCACGTACAGAAGAACCCGGACGGCACTCGTGAAATCACTAGGATCCGCCTACTGCGCGAAGAAGCGCATCGATCCGGTCACCACCCTTTGGCGTGCGGCATCACAACTAGTGAAACGCACAGCGGGGTGATCGGCATAGTTTGTCGCGGCTGAGGCCGGAAGCCGGGACGCGGCGATTCGAGCGCACCCTTGCCGGGCGGTGAATCCGTGGTTCCGCGTGGCGGCAAGACGAGGGGAGCGGCGCGTGAATCGATCCGAGCGTGGGTCCGGCACGAGTGGCGACGCGATCGCGATCGTCGGAGTGTCCTGCCGGCTGCCCTCCGCGCCCGGCCCGTCGGAGTTCTGGCGGCTGCTGAGCGACGGCGTGAGCGCCGTGTCCACGGTGCCGCCCGGCCGTTGGAACGCGGGCCCGGAGCTCGGCCCCAGCGCGTACGGCGCGTTCCTGGACGGGATCGACCGGTTCGACGCCGCGTTCTTTGGGATCTCGCCCCGCGAGGCCCGCGCGATGGACCCCCAGCAGCGGCTGACTCTGGAACTCAGCTGGGAGGCTCTGGAGAACGCGCGTATCGCGTCCGCCCAGGTCCGCGGGGCCGACGTCGGCGTGTTCCTCGGTGCGACGGCCGACGACTACGCGCTGCTGAGCCGTCAGGCCGGAGCGGCGGGAATCGGCCATCACTCGCTTACCGGCGTCAACCGCAGCATCCTCGCCAACCGCGTATCGCACTTCCTCGCCCTGACAGGACCGAGCGTGGCGGTGGACACCGGCCAGTCGTCGTCGCTGGTGGCGGTGCACCTGGCCTGCGAGAGCATCCGCAGCGGCGAGTCCAGCATGGCCCTCGCGGGTGGGGTCCAGCTCAACCTGGCCGCGGAGAGCGCCATGGCGGCCGCGGAACTCGGCGCGCTGTCCCCGGACGGCAGGTGCTTCACCTTCGACGCGCGGGCGAACGGTTACGTCCGCGGTGAGGGCGGCGCCATCGTCCTGCTCAAGCCGCTGTCGCGCGCCCTCGCGGACGGCGACCACGTGTACTGCGTCATCGCGGGGAGCGCGGTCAACAACGACGGCCCCGGCGACGCGCTCACCACACCGAGCGCCCTGGCTCAGGAACGCGTGCTGAGGTCCGCCTGCCGGCGGGCCGGCGTGGACCCGGCGAGCGTCGGGTACGTGGAGCTGCACGGCACCGGCACCCGGGTGGGCGACCCCACCGAAGCCACCGCTCTCGGCGCCGTCTACGGCGCGGAGCGTGCTGGCGCCCCCCTGTGGGTGGGATCGGTGAAGACCAATGTCGGCCACCTGGAAGGTGCCGCCGGAATCGTCGGCCTGCTCAAGACCGCACTGGCCGTCGAGCGGCGGCTGCTGCCGCCGAGCCTCAACTTCGAAAGCCCGAATCCCGCGATCCGATTCGACGAGTGGAACCTGCGGGTGGTGCGGTCGGCGATGCCGTGGCCGGCCGGCGATGGGGAAGACGCCCCGATCGTCGCGGGTGTCTCGTCCTTCGGACTGGGCGGCACCAACTGCCACGTCGTACTGACCTCCGCCCCGGCGCGTGTCTCCCCGGACACCGGGAGCGTCCAGGAGCGGCCGGAGACGCCGTCACCGGCGTACTGGACGCTGTCCGGCCACACCGAGGGCGCGCTGCGGGCCCAGGCGGCCCGGCTGGCCCGCCACGTCAGGGAACACGCGGACCTGTCGATCGCCGATGTGGCCTACTCGCTGGTGACGACCCGGGCGGGCCTGCGCCATCGGGCGGTCGTCGTCGGTGACGGGGAAGAGGAGCTGCTCCGCAGGCTGGACGCGCTGTCGGAAGGGCGCTCCGCGCCCGGTCTGGTGCGCGGCGTCGATTCCGGTTCCAACCGCGTCCTCGCCGACCAGGTGGAACGCCTGGACAAGATGCGGCTGGTCTTCGGGCTCGGCCAGCACACGACACCGGCGGCGCTCGGTTGGCAACGCCCCGGCCATCAGGTGTTCGTCTTCCCCGGCCACGGGGCGCAGTGGGCCGGGATGGGGGTGGAGCTGCTCGACTCCGCACCGGTGTTCGCCGCCGCCATGGCGGAATGCGAGGCGGCGCTGGCGCCCTTCGTCGACTGGTCGCTGATGGGCGTCGTCCGGGAGGAACCCGGCAGCCCGCCCAGGGATCGCGCGGACGTGATCCAGCCGGTGCTGTGGGCGATCATGGTCTCGCTGGCGGCGCTGTGGCGGTCGTACGGCGTCGAACCGGCCGCCGTCGTGGGCCACTCGCTGGGCGAGGTCGCCGCCGCGTGCGTCGCGGACGCGCTGTCGTTAGAGGACGGCGCCCGGATCGTGACCGTCAGGTCGAAGCTGGTCGGCGAGGTCCTCTCCGGCCACGGCGGCATGGTTTCCGTGGGACTGCCGCTGGACGTCCTGAAGGAGCGGCTGGCCCGCTGGGAAGGCCGCCTGTCCGTCGCCGTCATCAACGATCCGTCCTCCGCGGCGGTGTCCGGGGACAACGACGCGCTGGCCGAGATGATGGCCGAACTGGCGGATACGGCGCGGATGCGACGGATCAGTATCGACTACGCCTCGCACGGCGCCATGGTCGAGCTGATCGAGGAACAGCTGGTGTCGACGCTGGCGTCGATCCGGCCCCGCAGCTCGGCGATCCCCTTCTACTCGACGGTGACCGGCGCCCCCATGGACACCGCGGAGCTCGACGCTGACTACTGGTACCGCAACCTGCGCCAGCCGGTCGACTTCCATGGCACGGTCGGGCGGATGCTGGCGGACGGGCTCGGCGCCTTCATCGAGGTGAGCTCGCACCCGGTGCTGATCGGGAGCATCCACGAAGGCGCGCGGGCCGCCGGCCGCCCGGCGGTGGCCGTCTGCACCATCAGGAGGAACAACGCCGGGGTTTCCCGTATGGTCACCTCGGTCGCCGACCTGCACGCCAACGGGGTGGAGGTCGGCTGGGAGAGGTTCATCCCCGTCGCGTCCCGGGTCGAGCTGCCGACGTACGCGTTCCAGCGTGACCGATACTGGCTCGAAGAGGCCGAGCCACGAGAATCCGGCCCGCGGGGCGGGCGGAAAGAAACGGTCTCGGCCGGTCCCGCCGTCGATCGCGGGGCCGGTCCTGACGATGTTCAGCGGCCCGCCGACCTGCTCGACGTGGTCCGTGACGCGTGCGCGGCGATCCTCGGAACTGACGATCCGGATCGGGTCGAGCTCGGTCTGCCCTTCAAGGAGCTCGGTTTCGACTCCGCGATGCTCGTCGAGCTCACGGTCCAGCTCAGTTCGGCCGCCGGGCTGCCGCTGACCGCGAACGCCCTTTTCGACCACCCCACGCCGGCGAGGCTCGCCGCCTTCCTGACGTCCACAGCCGCCACCGGTTCCGGGTCCCCCCCGCTCCCGGAACCGGTGGCTTCCACTCTCCCGGCCGACGAGCCCATCGCGATCATCGGGATGGCCTGCCGCTACCCGGGCGGGATCGACTCACCGGAAAGCCTGTGGCGGCTGGTCGACGCCGGCGCGGACGCCGTGTCGGCCATGCCCGCCGACCGTGGCTGGGGGACCGCCCCCAGGAACCTTCGCGGCGGCTTCCTCTACGACGCGGGCGACTTCGACGCCGCCTTCTTCGGAATCTCGCCGCGCGAGGCGCTGGCGATGGAGCCGCAGCAGCGGCTGGCGCTGGAGGTGACCTGGGAGGCGGTGGAGCGGGCCGGGATGCCGCCCTCGTCGCTGCAGGGCACCAGGACCGGCGTCTATCTGGGCGCGATGGCGCAGGACTACGGCGCCCGGATGTACGAGGCGTCCGGCGACATCGAAGGGTACACGCTGACGGGTACCTCGCCCAGCGTCCTGTCCGGCCGGGTCGCGTACACCCTGGGCCTGGAAGGTCCCGCGATCACGGTGGACACCGCGTGCTCGTCGTCGCTGGTCGGCCTGCACCTGGCCGCGCAGGGGCTGCGGTCGGGGGAGTGCTCGCTGGCGCTGGCGGGCGGTGTCACCGTCCTGTCGACGCCGGGCATCTTCCTGGAGTTCGCCAAGCAGGGCGGTCTGTCCCCGGACGGCCGGTGCAAGGCTTTCGCCGACGCCGCCGACGGCACGGGCTGGGCCGAGGGCGTCGGCGTGCTGGTCCTGGAACGGCTGTCGGATGCCCGCCGCAACGGTCACCACGTGCTCGCCGTGCTCCGCGGCTCCGCCGTCAACTCCGACGGCGCCTCCAACGGCCTGACCGCCCCCAGCGGCGCCTCCCAGCAGCGGGTGATCCGGCAGGCGCTGCGCGGCGCCGGCCTGGCCCCGGCGGATGTGGACGTGGTGGAGGCGCACGGCACCGGCACCGCCCTCGGCGACCCGATCGAGGCCCAGGCCCTGCTCGCGACGTACGGGCAGGGCCGGGAACGGCCGCTGCTGCTGGGGTCCATCAAGTCGAACATCGGTCACAGCCAGGCGGCCGCGGGGGTCGCGGGCGTGATCAAGATGGTGCAGGCCATGCGGCGGGGGATCGTGCCGCGTACGTTGCACGTCGATGCTCGCACGTCCCGGGTCGACTGGTCGGCCGGCGCGGTGGAGCCGGTGACGGAACCGGTGGAGTGGCCGCGGACCGGCCATCCGCGCAGGGCCGCGGTGTCGTCGTTCGGGATCAGCGGCACCAACGCGCACGTGATCATCGAGCAGGCTCAGGACCCCGAGTCCGGGCCGCCCCCTTCCTCGGCTCCCGCCGTGGTGCCCTGCGTGGTCACCGGCAAGAGCGAGGCGGCGCTCGGCGCCCAGATCGACCGGCTGACGTCGTTCCTGGCCGAGAGCGGAGCCGATCCGGCGGACGTCGGCTACTCGCTGGTGACGGCACGCTCGGAATTCGCCCACCGGGCGGTGCTCCTGGCCACCGCTGACGGTGTGGCCGAGGCGGCACGCGGTGTCGCCGGCCGGCCAGGGGCACTGGCGGTGCTGTTCGCGGGACAGGGCGCGCAGCGGATCGGGATGGGCCGCGAGCTCGCCGCCCGGTTCCCGGTGTTCGCCCGCGCACTCGACGATGTTCTCGCGCGGCTGGCCGGCGAGCTGGAGCGGCCGCCGCGCGAGGTGATGTTCGGTACGGATCCGGTGCCGCTGGACCGCACCGAGTTCGCCCAGCCGGCGCTCTTCGCCATTGAGGTCGCTCTGTTCCGTCTGCTGGAGTCCTGGGGCGTGACGCCGGACCTGCTGGTGGGGCACTCGATCGGCGAGATCGCCGCCGCCCACGTGGCCGGTGTGCTCTCCCTGGACGACGCCTGCACGCTGGTCGCGGCCCGGGGCCGCCTGATGCAGCGCCTGCCCGAGGGCGGGGCCATGGTGTCGGTCCTGGCCAGTGAGGCGGAGGTGGAGCCGCTGCTGGAGGACGGAGCCGTCATCGCCGCGGTGAACGGGCCGTCCTCCGTCGTGATCGCCGGGGACGGCGACGCCGTCCTGCGCACCGCCGCGCACTTCGGCAAGGCCACCCGCCTGCGGGTGAGCCACGCGTTCCACTCGCCGCTGATGGAGCCGATGCTGGCGGAGTTCTGGAAGGTCGTCGGGGGGCTGACCTTCCACGAGCCGAGCCTGCCGATCATCTCCACCGTGACCGGCGAGCCGGTGGACGCCGCGTACCTGTGCTCGCCTGAGTACTGGGTGGACCACGTCGTGCGCCCGGTGCGTTTCGCCGCCGCGGTGCGCGCCGCCGCCTCGGCGGGGGCCAGGACGTTCCTGGAACTCGGCCCGGACGGCGGGCTGTCGGCACTCGTCCACCAGAACCTCTCGGTTGACCAGGATTCCGGTGAGCCGCCGGGTCCGGCCGCCTTCCCCATCCTGCGCAAGGACCGCGGCGAGGAAGCCACGGCGCTCACCGCCGCCGCCCGGCTCTACGTGCACGGCACGCCGGTGCGATGGCGGAGTCTGTTTCCGGCCGCTCGCCGCGTGGACCTGCCGACCTACGCGTTCCAGCGGCGGCGCTACTGGCTGGCGCCCGGCGGCGCGACGGACGCGCACCCCTTCCTCGGCGATCCCGTGCCGTCCGCCGCCACCGGCGAGACCCTGTTCACCGGCACGCTCTCGCGCCGGGCCCACCCCTGGCTGGCCGACCACGTGGTGGGCGGCGTGGCGCTGCTGCCGGGCGCCGCGATGTTGGAGTCGGCCCTGTACGCGGGCGCCAGGCTCGGCTGCCCCCGGGTGGCCGAGCTCACCCTGGAGGCGCCCCTTCCGCTGCCCGGCGACGGCGAATCGGCGATCCAGCTCGCGGTGGGCGCGGCCGACGCCGACGGCAGGCGTCGCATCGCCTGGTATGCCCGGCACGGCCAGGACGACCCGTGGACCAGGCACGCCACCGGGACGCTCGCCCCGGATGAGCCCTCCGCTCAGGAGCGGCGGGTCCCGCCCGAGGGGGTGTCAGGGATCGACGCGGCGGAGGCGTACCGCCGGCTCGCCGCGCGCGGCTACGACTACGGCCCGGCCTTTCGCGGCCTGCGCGCCGTCACCCTCGACGGCGGGACCGCGCACGCCGAGGTGGCGCTGCCTTCCGGTCTGGGCGGGTCCGGGTTCGGCCTGCACCCGGCCCTGCTGGACGCCGCGCTGCACGCGGCGGTCCTGGCCGCCGGCGATTCGGGGGAGCCCGTGGTGCCCTTCGTCTTCGAGGACGTGTCGCTGCACCGCGTCGACGCGCGCGAAGCGCGCGTCGAGGTCACGTCCTCGGGAGCGGGATCCTTCTCGGTCACGCTGGCCGACGGGCAGGGACACCCGGTCGCGGTGATCGGCTCGCTGGTGCTGCGCCCCGTCGCGCCGTCCGGCGTGCGCGCCGACTCGAGGTTCGCCGACTCGATGTTCACCGTGGAGTGGCCTGAACTGCCGTTGACCCCCGGCGAAGCGCCCGCGCCCCGGATCGTGCGTCTGTCCACCAGCGATTCCACTGGCGAGGACGAGCCGACGGCCGCTTCCGTGCGCGAGATCGTGCACCGGGGCCTGGCTCTCGTCCGCGACGCCGTGGCGGGCGCTGATGAGCGGCCCCTGGTGCTGGTGACCGGCGGCGCCGTCGCCGTGGATGACCGCGAGCACCCGGCCGATCCCGCGGCGGCGGCCGTGTGGGGCCTGGCGCGCTCGGCCCAGACCGAGCACCCTGGCAGGATCGTCCTGGTGGACAGCGACGGCCACGAGGCGTCCGAGCACGCGCTCGCCGCCGCCGTGGCGACCGGGGAGCCCCAGCTCGCGCTGCGCGCGGGGACGGCCCGTGTGCCCAGGCTCGCCCGTGCCTCCCGCCACCTGCTCCCGCCCGGCGGGGCCGCCCACTGGCGGCTCTCCCAGGACGGGGGCGGCACCCTGGACGGCCTGTCCCTCGTCGCGGATCCCGGCGCGCCGCTCGCCCCCGGCCAGGTGCGCGTGGACGTTCGCGCGGCCGGGGTCAACTTTCGCGACGTGATGATCACGCTCGGCCTCTACCCCGGCGGTGGCGGAGGCGCCCTGGGCCTGGAAGCGGCGGGCGTGGTCGCCGAGACCGGTCCCGGGGTGACCGAGTACGCGCCCGGCGACCGGGTGATGGGTGTGTTCTCCCACGCCTTCGCCACCACCGCGGTGGCTGACGAGCGCGCGCTCGCCCCCATCCCGGACGGATGGTCCTACGCCTTGGCCGCCACCACGCCCATCGTCTTCCTCACCGCCTACCACGCGCTGGTGGAACTGGCCGGGCTGCGCGCGGGGGAGACCGTGCTGATCCACTCGGCGGCGGGCGGCGTCGGCATGGCCGCGGTCCAGATCGCCCGGCGCCTCGGCGCGAATGTGCTCGCCACCGCGAGCCCCGGCAAGTGGGACCAGGTGCGTGCCCTGGGCGTGCCCGGCTCGAACCTGGCCTCCTCGCGCACCGCCGAGTTCGAGCGCCACTTCGGCGGCCGGGACGTGGACGTGGTGCTCAACTCCCTCGCCGGTGAACTGGTGGACGCCTCGCTGCGGCTGCTGCGCCCCGGCGGCCGGTTCGTGGAGATGGGCAAGACCGACATCCGCGACCCCCACCGGTACCCGCACCTGCGCTACCAGGCGTTCGACCTGCTGGACCTGGACCCCGGCCACCTCGGCCGCCTGCTGCGCGAGGTGCTGGCGTTGTTCGAGCGTGGCGAGCTGGCCCCGCTGCCCGTGGCCACCTGGGACCTGCGCCGCGCCCCCGACGCGTTCCGGCACCTGAGCCAGGCCCGGCACGTGGGCAAGGTCGCGCTCACCATGCCCGTCCGGCCAGGACCCCGCGACACGGTCCTGATCACCGGCGGCACCGGCGCGCTCGGCCGCGCGCTCGCCCGGCACCTGATCGACCGCCACGACGTGGGCCGGGTGGTGCTGGCCGGGCGCGGCGGCCAGGAGATACCCGGCCTCGGCCCGAGGATCACCGTCGCGGCCTGCGACGTCACCGACGCCGGCGCCGTCGGGGCGCTCCTGGCCGAGCACCGGCCCGCCGTCGTCGTCCACGCCGCCGCCGTGCTGGACGACGCCACCGTCACCGGGCTCACCGCCGAGCGCCTGGACGCCGTGCTCCGCCCCAAGGTGGACGGCGCGCTCAACCTGCACCGCGCCACGCGCGACGCGGACGCGCCCGCCCTCGTGCTGTACTCCTCGGTGATGGCCACGCTCGGCGGCGCGGGCCAGGCCTCGTACGCGGCGGCCAACGCCTTCCTGGAAGCCCTGGCCCGGCACCGGCGCGCGCACGGGCTCCCCACGACCGCCCTGGCCTGGGGACCGTGGACCGAGGGCATGACCACCACGCTCGGCGACGCCGACCGCTCCCGGATGGCCCGCGCGGGCCTGGCGCCGCTGTCCGTCCCCGACGGGCTCGCCCTGTTCGACCGGATCCTGGCCCTGGATGAGCCGGTGATCGTGCCCGCCCGCCTCGACCTCGCCGCCGTACGCGCCGCGGGGCCGGACACGGCGCCCGTCCTGCGCGCCCTGGTTCCCCCGATCCACCAGGTCCACGCCCGGCCGTCGCCCGGCCGCGCCGCCGGGATGCCGCTCGCCGAGCGGCTGGCCACACTCGACCCCGGCGCCCGCACCCGCACGGTGCTGGAACTGATCAGCGCCCGGTCGGCCGCCGTGCTCGGGCACGGCGCCGCGGGCGCCGTCGAGGTGGACGCGTCGTTCAAGGACCTGGGCTTCGACTCGCTCACCTCGGTCGAGCTGCGCAACCAGCTCTGCGCCGCCACCGGCCTGCGCCTGCCCGCCGCCCTGCTGTTCAACCACCCCACGCCCGCGGCCCTGACCCGGCACCTGATCGCCGAACTGGCGCCCGCCGCGCCCGAGCCCGGCGGGAGCGTCCTGGCCGCCCTGGACCGCCTCGCCGCCGCCCTGGCCGCCGCGCCCGCCGACGACGGACTTCGCGTCGACGTCACCGCCCGCCTCAAGCTCCTGTCCGACCAGGTGGCGGCCTGGACCGTGCCGCCACCGCCGGCCAACGGCGACGGCGAGGTCACCGGACGGCTCCAGACGGCCTCGGTGGCCGAACTGCTCAGCTTTATCGACGAGGAACTCGGATGACTGAGGACGCGCGGATGACGGACAACGAGCAGCTCGTCGAATACCTGAGGCGGGTGACCGTCGAGCTGCACGAGACGCGCAAGCGCCTGCGCGACCTGGAGGAACGCGACAGGGAGCCCATCGCCGTCGTCGGCATGGCCTGCCGGTACCCCGGCGGGGTGACCTCGCCGGAGGACCTGTGGGAACTGGTGGCTGGCGAGCGCGACGCGATCGGCGACTTCCCGGCCGATCGGGGCTGGAACGTGGACAGCCTGTACGACCCCGACCCGGATCAGGTCGGGAAGAGCTACCTGCGGGTGGGCGGGTTCCTGGCGGACGCGGCGGGGTTCGACGCGGAGTTCTTCGGGATTTCGCCGCGTGAGGCGCTGGCGATGGATCCGCAGCAGCGGTTGCTGCTGGAGACGTCGTGGGAGGCGGTGGAGCGGGCCGGGATCGACCCGCGCTCGCTGCGCGGCAGCCGTACCGGTGTGTTCGTCGGAGCGATCGCGCAGGACTACGCCGCGCCGCTGCACGCCGCCCCCGAGGGATTCGAGGGGCACCTGCTGACCGGCACCACCGCCAGCGTCGTGTCCGGGCGCGTGGCTTACGCGCTGGGCCTGGAGGGGCCCGCGGTCACCGTGGACACCGCCTGTTCCTCGTCCCTGGTCGCATTGCACCAGGCGGCCCGTGCCCTGCTGGCGGGGGAGTGCTCCCTGGCCCTGGCCGGCGGCGTCACGGTGATGGCCAACCCCGGCATGTTCGTGGAGTTCAGCAGGCAGCGGGGCCTGGCGTCGGACGGCCGGTGCAAGTCGTTCGCGGCGGCGGCCGACGGCACCGTCTGGGCGGAGGGCGCCGGCGTCCTGGTGGTGGAGCGGCTGTCGGACGCGCGGCGGCTGGGTCACCGGGTGCTCGCGGTGCTGCGGGGCAGCGCGGTCAACCAGGACGGCGCTTCCAACGGCCTGTCGGCGCCCAACGGACCTTCACAGGAGCGGGTGATCCGGCAGGCGCTGGCCGGGGCGGGGTTGTCCTACGCGGATGTCGACGTGGTCGAGGCGCACGGTACCGGGACGTCGCTGGGCGACCCGATCGAGGCGCAGGCCCTGCTGGCCACCTACGGGCAGGACCGGCCGCGGGATCGGCCCGTGCTGCTGGGTTCGATCAAGTCGAACATCGGTCACACGCAGGCCGCGGCGGGCGTGGCGGGTGTGATCAAGATGGTTATGGCGATGCGCGAGGGTGTGGTGCCGCGCACGTTGCATGTGGATGCGCCGTCTTCGCATGTGGACTGGGCCTCCGGCGCGGTCGAGCTGGTGACCGAGCCGGTTGGGTGGCCGGGGACCGGCCACCCGCGCAGGGCCGCGGTGTCGTCGTTCGGGATCAGCGGCACCAACGCCCACGTGATCATCGAGCAGAGTCCAATCGAGCAGAGTGCGGAGACCGCGTACGAGCACCCGGCGCCCGTGGTGGTCGGTGGGTCGTCGGTGCCGCTGCTGATCTCGGGCCGGACCGATCAGGCGTTGCGCGCGCAAGCCGGGCGGCTGGTGTCGTACCTGGGCGGTGCGCCTGAGGCCGGGCTGGCCGACACGGCGTTCTCGCTGGCTGCGACGCGGTCGGTTTTCGAGCACCGGGCGGTGGTGGTAGCCGGTGACCGTGAGGGTGCGCTGGCCGGGTTGCGGGCCGTTGCCGAGGACCGTCCGGCTGCCGGTGTGGTGCGCGGGGTGGCCGGGGCGGAGCCGCAGCTGGCGGTGTTGTTCACGGGTCAGGGCAGTCAGCGGGCGGGGATGGGCCGGGAGCTGTATGACCGTTTCCCGGTGTTCGCGCGGGCGTTGGATGAGGTGATCGCCGGGCTTGACCCGTTGCTGGACGGGCCGCTGCGTGAGGTGCTGTTCGCGGAGCCGGGTACGGCGGAAGCGGCGGCGTTGGATCAGACCGGGTGGGCGCAGCCGGCGTTGTTCGCGCTGGAGATCGCGCT
>NZ_BLAF01000035.1:1849-115572 GCF_009687885.1 Acrocarpospora pleiomorpha | reverse complement strand
CTGGCAGTCCAACTACAGATCAACCTCACAGGAGCCCTGCACCATTTGAGTGGCACATCCACCACACGCTGTCCGTGCGGGCGGAGACCGTGCTGTACCTGTCGCGTCTGCTGCACGCGCCGATCGGCGTCGACGGGCACCCGCCGCGGCACCCGAGCCTTGGGCTGCTTCAAGCAGGCGAGCCAACCTGCTCGGCAACGCACAACAGCACGCCCAGGACTCGGTGCAGGTCCAGGTACGCCGGGATGGCGTGCTGGTGATCCGCCGATTGCTCGAGCCGCCCCGGGTGTGGCAGTTGGCGGTCGACATCACGATCGACAACTGCCTCCTACCTGCGCCTTCATGAGAGCATCGACGTGCTCGCCGCGCTGGCGCCGAATCTGTACGGCGCGCTACTGGCGGCCAAGGCCGCCGGCTACAGCCACGTGAACATCGACGGCACCCTGGTCGGCCGACCGAGTCGCCGCCCTCGGCCCGACCGAGGGAGTGGACTTGTGGTGGTCGGGAAAGCACGGGAAAGCACCACACCCGGAGCGGCAACATGCAGGTCATCGCCGTCCCGGACGGCTGGCCGATCTGGACCTCCCAGGTGCGGCCCGGCCGCGAGCACGACACCACCGCCGTAGGCGTGCACACCGAGATCCTGTCTGCGTTGGCTGCCGCGGCCGGCGACCCGCGTTCGTTGGGAGACCTGGGCTACGAAGGCGAGTCGCAGACCACCACGGTCGCGTTCAAGACACCCCAGGCATGGAAAGCTCACCACGATGCAGGAGCGGTTCAACAAGGCCCCAACGGGTTACGGGCCATAGGCGGGCGTGGCAACTCGCTGCTGAAGATGGCTTTCCGAGCGCTTCGCAACGTCAGCCTCGATCCCTGGCGCATCGGTGTGATCGTCGCCGCAGCGCCGGTATTCCTGCACTTCGACCACGCCCCACGGCATGACGGCGCTCAGTGATCAAACCCTTGCGCGGAAAGGCTCACCGTAGGTAGCTGATCGCAGGGCGGAGCCCAGAAGAACAAAGGGTGGCGCGGATCAATCCGCGTTTGGTCAGGTGGGGCGGATGGGGTTAGGAGAGGTGGCGTTCCAGGGATTCCACCTTGGTGGTGAGGCGGGTTGCGGGGCTGGGGCGGATGTCGGCTTTGAGGACGAGGCTTACTCGGGGGGAGCGGGATTCGACGGCCTTGACGGCGGCGTGGATGACGGACATGGCCTCGTCCCAGGTGTCGGCTTCGAGGGTGGTGAACATGGCGTCGGTGTGGTTGGGGAGGCCGGAGGCTCGGACGACTCGGACGGCTTCTGCTACCAGGTCGGCGACGTTTTCGCCGGTGCCGATCGGGGTGACGCTGAAGGCGATCAGTACGGACATGGGGCCCCCTTTGGTTGTGTGATCAATTCTATCGCGATATGAGAGCTAGCTTCCTTCTGGTAAGTTACTTACTATGAGTGGGGTTCCTGAGAGTGTGGAGCGGCACTGTCCGGCGTTTCAGGTCGCGGTCGAGTTGGCGGGGCGGCGGTGGAACGGGGCCATCCTGCTGGCGGCCGCGCGCGGGGCCGCGCGATACAGCGAGTTCCTGACGGCGGTGCCGGGCATCTCGGAGCGACTGCTGGCGCAGCGACTGCGGGAGCTCGACGCCGAAGGAGTGCTGGTGCGGACCGTCGTGCCGAGCACGCCGGTGCAGATCACCTACTCGCTGACCGACAAAGGAACAGAACTGGTGGAAGCGGTCCGGCCGTTGATCGCGTGGGGCGAGCGGTGGATCGGGGCGGGAGCTCGAGTCGATGGGTGACTTCGGGCATGAGCTGTCATTCGGGACGAGAACCCAGGCCAATAGGCGGCTTCGCGCATGAGCGGTGGATCGGGGCGAGAGCACGGATCAATGGGCAGTTTTGGACATGAGCTGCCATTCAGGACGAGAACGCAGGCCAATGGACGGCTTCGGGCACGAACGGTGGATCGGGGCGAGAACGCCGATCAATGGGCAGCTTCGGGCATGAGCTGTCATTCGGGACGGGAGCGCAGGCTAATGGGTGACTTAGGGCATGAGCGGTGGATCGGGGCGGGAGTGTGGGGCGATGGGTGACTTAGGGCATGAATTGTGGTTTGGGGTTGGGTTGGTGCCGAAGGCGGTTGGGGGTGAGCGGCTGGTTCGGCAGGCGGTGATGGCTGAGGAGGTGGGGCTGGACATTCTGGGGGTGCAGGATCATCCGTATCAGCCGTCGTTTCTGGACACCTGGACGTTGCTGCCGATGCTGGCGGCGCGGACCACACGGATCCGGTTGTTTCCTGATGTGATCAATCTTCCGTTGCGTCCGCCTGCCGTGCTGGCGCGGGGGGCCGCGTCGCTGGACATTCTCAGTGGCGGGCGGGTCGAGCTTGGGCTGGGTGCCGGGTACTTCTGGGACGGGATCCTCGCGATGGGCGGGCCTGACCATTCCCCTGGCGAGGCGGTCGAAGCGGTTGAGGAGGCCATGGTCGTACTGCGGGCGCTGTGGGCTCCGGGCGACCCGGTGGTGCTGCAGGGCGACCACTACCGTCTCGATGGCGCCCAGCCGGGGCCGTTCCCGCCGCATCCGATCGGGGTGTGGCTGGGGGCGTACAAGCGGCGGATGCTCGAACTGAGTGGGCGCCTGGCCGATGGGTGGGTGCCCTCGTCGGGGTACGCCGCACCAGAGGAACTCGCCGGACTGACGAAGATCGTGGACACCGCCGCCGAGGATGCCGGACGTGATCCGGGAGATGTCCGCCGGATCTACAACATCTCGGGGCGCTTCTCGTCGTTGCCGTCGGCGGAGTTTCTGAACGGGCCGCCCGCGCAGTGGGCCGAGCAGCTCGCCGAGCTGACGCTCAACCACGGGTTCAGCGTCTTCATCATGTCCGCCGATAGTGAGTACGCGCTGAAGACGTTCGCCGCCGAAGTCGCGCCCGCCGTCAGGGAGTTGGTCGGTAAGGAGCGCGGAGGCGTGGAGGCGACGGCAGCCGGGATGGCCGAGGCGGGTGGAGTGACCCAGTCCGGTGGCGTGGCCGGGACAGTCGGTATGGCCGCGAGCTCTGAAGCGGGAACAGGCGGCGTGGCGGAGAAAGCCAAGGCGGGCGCTATGGCCGGACCAGGCAGTGCGGCGGGAGCTGATGGCGTGTCGGGGGCTGGTGGTGTGGCGCGGGCGAGTGGGCCGTTGGATGACGCTACTCGGCCGCGGCTGCCGAAGCGGGATCTGGCCGCGCTGACTGCGACGCAGCGGGCGAACGGGCGGCGGCTGGTGCAGATCCATGACCATCTGCGTCGTGAGCTCGCTCAGATCCGCGACGCGCTGGAGCAGGTCGCGGCCGGTCAGAGCGAGGCCGCCGCGCTGCGATCAATGATCAACGAGCTGACCATGCGGCAGAACTACTGGACGCTGGGGAGTTTCTGCGCGTCCTACTGCCGGATCCTGACCGCCCACCACAGCATCGAGGACGCCCACATGTTCCCAGCGCTGGCGGCGGCCGACGAATCCCTGGCCCCAGTGGTCGAGCGACTGGAGCAGGAACACGAGATCGTGGCCGAAATCCTGACCGGCCTGGACTCGGCCCTGGTCGCCATGATCGAGGACCCCGCGGGACTCGCCCAAGTCCGCGATCAGGTGGACCTGCTCTCGAACGTCCTCCTCTCCCACCTCGCCTACGAGGAGGAGGAACTCGTAGAGCCACTCTCCCGCCTGGACCTCGACATCTGATCCTGGACCTCGACATCTGATAGGTGACGGTTAATCGCCAGCCAAGCGGCCGGTGTACGGGCGTTGCCACAGCCCGCGATACCACCGGAGCGCAAAGCGATGCACCTAACAAGAACGAGCCAGGTCGCTCGCCGTTATCCGGCGCCGTTCACGCACAAGGGCAGCGAATGCCTCTCCAGACCTCGCACTCGTGCTCCCCGGGGACGACTTCCACATCGGGTGCCCCGGACTCCCCCCGGGGACGACCCCTCGCTGAGATCACGCGGAAGGCACCCCACGCCCCCAAGGACAACCCCCTCGCCTGGATCAGGCGGGGTGCGGCTTCCCGCGCTCTCGGGAACAGGGCCGCGGCAGACATGACCGCACGCCGTGACGGCGAGGGCAGCGAGCACGACCGCGACCGCGAGCGCAGAGCGGCCCACACCCCCTCACTAGGAATCAAGCGGAAGGCGTGCGACTTCCCGCGCTCTCCGTGACGGGATTGCGGCCGACATGACCGTACGCGGCGACAGCGAGGGCGGCGAGCATGAGCGCGGCGGCGGTGAAGAAGACGGCGTTGATGCCTGTGACGATGGCTGCGGGGGCCTGGTCTGGGGTGAGGGCTGGGGGGAGGTGGGCGGTGGTGACGCGGTCGAGGATGATGCCGAAGAGGGCGGAGCCCAGGGAGATGCCTAGGGTCTGGACGAAGCGGATGGTGGTGGTGGCCACGCCGAGGCGGTTGAGGGGGACGGCGTTCTGGACGAGCAGGATGATGATGCCGAGGACCTGGCCGAAGCCCGCGCCGAGCAGGGCCAGGTCGAGGTCGAGGATCCAGAGCGGGGTGTCCTGGCGCAGGAAGCCGAGCAGGATCATGGCCAGGGCGGAACAGCCGAGCCCGGCCAGAAGGAACGTGCGCGGCGCCGCTCCCCTGGCGATCGCGCGGCCGGAGATCAGGCCGGTGAGGGCCATTCCGGCGGCCATCGGGATCAGGTAGAGGCCGGACTCGGCGGCGGGCACGTCCCGGGCGGCCCGCAGGTAGATGATGGCGAACAGGATCGAGCCGATCATCCCGAGGCTGCTCAGGAACTGCACCGGCACGGTGACCCGCATGACCGGATCCCGGAACAGGTCGAGCGGCACGATCGGTTCTGCGGCGGTGAACTCGCGCCGGACGAAGGCGACCGCGAGCGCCACCGTGGCCGCGCCGAGGGCGAGGATCGTGGGCGAGGTCCAGGCGTGCTCGTCGCCGCCCCACTCGGTGACCAGGAGCAGACCGGCCGCGGCCGCCGCGAAGATGGCCGCGCCCGGGTAGTCGATGCGGTGGCGCAGGCCGCCGTCGGACAGGCGCAGCGTGGTCGCCGACAGCAGGACGAGCAGCCCGAGCGGCAGGTTGGCGAGGAAGATCCACCGCCAGCCGAGGTGATCGGCCAGCAGCCCGCCCAGCAGCGGGCCCGCCACCAGGCCGAGACCGGCCATCACGCCGCCGGCGCCGCCCGCGCCGGCCCGCTGCTCAGCGGGGACGAGATGCGCGAACACCACCAGCGTGACGCTCATCAGGCCGCCGCCGCCCAAGCCCTGCACGGCGCGGGCGGCGATGAGCCAGGTCATGTCCCCCGCCACCCCGCACAGCACGGACCCGGCCAGGAACAGGGCGACCGCGCCCATGTAGACGAGCTTGCTGCCGTACACGTCGCAGAGTTTCCCGTACAGCGGGAGGGCGACCGTGGCGGCCAGCGCGTACGCGGTGACCAGCCAGGGCAGGCGCTCGATGCCGTGCGCCGGGTCGAGGTCGCTGACGATCGACCAGGCCGCGGTGGACACGATGTTCTGGTCGAGGATGGCCAGCACCAGCGTGAGCAGGCACCCCGCCATGGCGAGCCTCTTCTGCGTCTCCGTCATAGTACATAGACTGAGTCAAAGTTTAGACTAAGTCAATATTTAGACCCGTTGGTACGCTCACGACATGGGCCTGCGCGAACAGAAGAAGCTCCAGACCAGGCACGCCATCCACGAGGCGGCGCTCGCGCTGTTCCTGGAGCGGGGGTTCGACGCCGTGTCCGTCGCCGAGGTGGCCGCGGCCGCCCAGGTCTCCAAGATGACCGTCTTCAACTACTTCCCGACCAAGGAAGACCTCGTGCTCGCCCCCATGGAAGAGCAGATGAACGCGGACGCCGCCAAGATTCTCGGCGAGCGCCGGCCGGGCGAGTCGATCGTCGCCGCCTCCCGCCGGGCGTTCCTGGACCGCCTGGAGCGGCGCAGTCCCGACACCGGCCTCGATGACAGCCAGATGCTGCAGGATCTGCTGTATCTCGTCCGGAACACCCCGTCCCTGATGTCCCGCCTGTACATGATCCAGGTCTTCGCCGAGGAGCGGCTGGCCCGCCTGCTGGAGGCCGAGGCTCCCGGCGACCCGCGCGCGCCCATCGTGGCCGGCCAGCTGACCGCGCTCTGGCGCCGCCTCCAGGTGATGAACACCCGCAGGCTCGTCACCGGGGAGGCGGCCGACGACATCTACCCCGACGCCGTCGCCACCGCGAACGTGGGCTTCGATCTCCTGGAGACCGGTTTCGGCACCTACCTGACGCGCGCCGACCCGTGACGCCTTATCCTGTACCGCCGACCCGCGAAGGCGCGCCCGCGTCCGGACTGAGGGACGCGGGGTGCGCGGCGACCGGAGAGACGAGGGAAGACACAGGCGGAAGGCGCCTGCGCCGCCAACACAGAGAGGGCGATCGATGGAGGTCACGCTTCGGCCGGTCAGGGTGAGCGATCTGGACATCTTCGACCGGGAACGCACCACCCCGGAGGGCACCGGGGAGTTCCAGTGGTTCGGTCACCGGAGCTCGCATGGCCTGCGCCGGGAGTTCGCCGAGAACGGCCTGCTCGGGCATGACTCCGGGCGGCTCACCATCGAGGCCGACGGGCAGCAGGCCGGGTGGGTGGCCTGGTGGATGAACTCCTGGGGCCCGGACGCGACCTCCTGGTGCTGGACCATCGGCATCTGCGTCTTCGCCGACTTCCGCGGCAAGGGCGCCGGGTCCGAGGCGCAGCGGCAGCTCGTCGCCTACCTGTTCGCGCACACCCGGGCCGAGCGCGTGCAGTCCTTCACCGACGCGGGCAACTTCGCCGAGCAGCGGGCGCTGGAGAAGGCGGGCTTCACCCGGGAGGGCACGCTGCGCCGCGCCCAGTGGCGGGGCGGCCGCTGGCACGATCAGGTCCTGTTCTCCGCAGTCCGCCCTTAAGCGGGGCAAGATGGGCGCATGACGACAGGACCGCTGTATCACGGCACCGGACCGGGAACCATCACGCGGGACGGCTGCGCCGTCGACTACTACGCGACCCTCAAACCGCGCGGCGAACCCGAGCTGATCCACGGCGCGGTGCCCGCCGGGGCGCGGATCCTGGAGCTGGGCGCGGGCGCCGGGCGGGTGACGCACGGGCTGCTGGCGCTCGGCCACGAGGTGGTCGCGGTGGACGAGTCGCCGGAGATGCTGGGACATGTCAGCGGGGCCACCACGGTCGTGTCCTCGATCCAGGATCTCGCCCTCGCCGAGGCCTTCGACGTCGTGCTGCTGATGTCGTACGTGATCGACACGGCCGACGACGACCTGCGCGCCGCGTTCCTGCGCGCCTGCCGGCGGCACGTGGCCGACGGCGGCAGCGTGATCCTGCAGCGGCAGCCGCCGGAGTGGTACGACACGATCGCCCCGATGGAACGGGTCGACGGCGACGGCCGCACGGTCGCGGTGGCCGACATCCAGCGCCCGGGGCCCGGCCTGCTCGGCCTGACCATGCGCTACACGGTGGGCGAGCGCACCTGGACCCACTACTACCTCAGCAAGCGCCTGGAGGACGGCTTCCTGGAGGAGTCGCTGAACGCGGCGGGCCTGACCATCGCGGGTTTCCTCACTCCCGATCGCGGCTGGGTCCGCGCGGTCCCCGCCTGACGGCCGCCGCGATCAGCAGGTACGGCACCGCCGCCAGCGTGAACAGCAGCCAGGGTTGCGCCCACACCGAGCCCAGGGCGTACCCGGCGAAGGCCAGCACGGCGAGCACCTCCGCGCCCAGGCCGGACATGGAGGTGACCGTGGCCCGGGAGCGGTCGGTGAGGTCGGCCTGCAGGTCGGCCTCCAGCGCGGCGGTGGCCCATTCCACGAGGCCGTACGCGGCGGCGACCAGCGCGAACCCCAGCGGCGTGCGCCAGGCGGCGCCGGTGGCGAGCAGCAGGGCGGCGGCGGCCACGCCGAGGGCGGTCCAGCGGGTGCCCCGGCCGGCGAGCCAGCCGCCCGCCGTGGACGCGGCGAACAACATCAGCATCAGCCAGGGCACTCCGGCGGTGCCGACGCCGGTGGCCGCGGCCAGCAGCGGGAGGTACTCGTCGAGGGCGGTGACGCCCATGATGACCGCGACCAGGATCAGGCTGTGCCGGAGCCGGGGCGAGGCGCGCACCTCGCCCAGGCCGGACCGCAGGACCGCGGCGTAGCTCTCGCGATCCTCCGGCTGGGTACGGGATTCCGGCAGCGCCCTGGCCAGCGCGGCGGCGATCAGGCAGGCGGCCACGCTGGCGACGCCGACGGCGAGGTAGCCGCCGGCGGCCAGGACCGGGGCGGCCAGCGCGGTGGCGATCGCTCCCCCGCCGTTGCCGATGGCGTCCTGGCGGCCGATGACCTTCGCGTAGGAGTCCTCGGCGTCCAGTTTGACGAGTTCCTCGTAGACCAGGGCCTGGAGGGTGCCGGAGGAGGCGGCCGTGCCCGCGCCCCAGAGCACGAAGCCGACCGCGAAGGCGGCGTACCCCGGGAAGAAGGTCCACAGCGCGAAACCGGCGCCGGTCAGGACGGGCGCGGCAATCAGCATGGTCCGGCGGGAGAACACGTCGGCCCACACGCCGGAGGGGATCTCCAGCGCGAACGCCGTCACCGACCAGATGGCGAAGAGCGAGGAGATCTGCGCGGGCGACAACCCGGCGTCGGTGAACAGCACCGCATACACCGGGTAGAGCAGGACGAAGTTCTCAAAGAACGCGTAGGCGTAGAGCCTGCGCGTGAACCGTGCCTCAGGTGAGGATCAATGTCGCCACGTCATGCCCTCACCCTAGCGTGGCCCCGGCACGCCCCGGAACCGGAAAGGAGCGCTGTCCCGCCCCGGCACCACGAACCAGCACTCCCCGGTTCCGTCGCTTTCGAGCATCCGCAGGAACGTCTCGACGACGTCGGACACGGGGAGGATTGGAAAGTCCAGTTCAGCCAGCAGTTCCCGGAACTCGCCGATGATCGCGGTGTCGGCGAACGACGGGCACAACGCCTGCACCCGGACCCCGGCCGGAGCCAGTTGCCCGGCCAGCGACCGCACCAGGCCGACCACGGCGTGCTTGTTGGCCGCGTAGATCGGATCGTTTTCCACCCCGATGATTCCCGCCATGCTGGCCGTGGCCACGATCGTGCCGCCGGACGCGGTCAGCGCGGGCAGCGCCGCGTGCACGCCGAACACGACCCCGTCCAGGTTGACGCCCATCGCGCGGCGGTACCTCGCCAGGTCGAAGTCCTCCCCCAGACCACAGCCCGAGGTCACACCCGCGTTGAGGAAGGCCAGGTCAAGGCCCCCGTAGGTGGACAGGGCGGCGGCGACGGCCGCCTCGTTGTCGGCCAGGACGGAGACATCGCAGTGGACATACACCCCACCGATCCCAGCCGCGAGCTCCTGACCCGCCACGTCATCCAGGTCGGCGATGACGATCTTCGCGCCGTCGGCGGCGAGCCGCCGCGCCACTGCCGCGCCGATGCCGTTGGCGCCCCCGGTGATGAGCGTGATCACAGCAGGAATCCCCCCATCGTGCCTGTGTCACGATACGTGCCCCGGACGGAGGCGTGCCGGACCTCCTCGCTCCCGGGCGCACGCGGGTGACGCGGCACCACGAGAGGGCCCGGACGCGCGCGGATGAAGCAGATCACCTTCACTTCCTGGCCCTCAGCCAGTTCAGCTGTTCGCGCTCCTGGAAGGCACCGCCGCCCTCGTGGTTGTTGAAGGGGTATTCGATGATGCTCTTGTCGGCCCCCGCGTAGGAGTTGAAGGCCGCGTAGACGGTGGACGGCGGGCAGGTCATGTCCATCAGCCCGACCGAGAACAGCGCGGGCGCGGCGGCCCGCCGCGCGAACGACACCCCGTCGAAGTACGACAACGTCCGCATCACCGCCTCCACCTTGTCCCGCTGAACAGTCAAATATCGCACTATTTCGGTATAAGGGTCTTTGGGCGTGATCTGGATGGCGCGCGGGAAGTCGCACAGGAACGGCACGTCCGGCATGGCCGCGGCCACGTCCGGCACCAGCCCGGACACCGCGATCGTGATGCCCCCGCCCTGGCTCACCCCGGTCACGGCCACCCGTTCCGGATCCACCCGAGGATGCGCCCGCGCCGCCTCCACCGCCCGGACCCCGTCCGCGAACACCCGCCGGTAGTAGTAAGTCTCCGGATCCTCGATCCCCCGCGTCATGAAGCCGGGATGCGCCGGCGCCGATCCGGCCGGATCCGGGGTGTGCCCGACCGACCAGCCGCTCCCCTGCCCCCGGGTGTCCATGAACAGGTGCGCGTATCCGGCGTTCGCCCAGTAGAGCCACTGGTGCGGCAGGCCGCGCCCGCCTCCGTACCCCTGGAACTGCACCACGCACGGGAGCGGGCCCGGACGCCCGGCCGGCGCCATGAACCAGCCCCGCACCGGCTCCCCCGCCCAGCCCGCGAACGTCACGTCGAACACCTCGACGAGCTCAAGACCGATGTCCACGGGTTCGAAGACCGGCGCGAGGGCGTGCCCGCGCGTCTCGGCCAGCGTGGCGGACCAGAAGTCGTCGAAGTCCGCCGGCTCCGCGACGGCAGGGGTGTAACGGCGCAGGTCGGCGAGCGGAAGATCAAAGAGCGGCATGACGGCATCCTCTCAGCCGCCCCCCGGGAATGGTCAATGGTCAGCCGCCCAGCGCCGCCGACACGACCGTGCGGGCCTCCTCCTGGACCTGGGCCAGATGGCCGGGGCCGAGGAAAGATTCAGCGTAGATCTTGTAGACGTCCTCGGTGCCGGACGGCCGGGCGGCGAACCAGGCGGACTCGGTGACGACCTTCAGGCCGCCGAGCGGGGCGCCGTTGCCGGGGGCCGCGGTGAGCACCTCGACGATCGGCTCGCCCGCCAGCGTGTCGGCGGTCACCTGCCCGGCCGACAGCCCCGCCAGCACGGCCTTCTCCTCGCGGGTGGCGGGCGCGTCCACCCGGGCGTAGGCGGGGTCGCCGTAGCGGGAGGCCAGGCCCTGGTAGATCACGCTCGGGGTCACGCCGGTGACGGCGGTGATCTCGGCCGCGAGCAGGGCCAAGATCAGGCCGTCCTTGTCGGTGGTCCACACCGAGCCGTCCCTGCGCAGGAACGACGCGCCCGCGCTCTCCTCGCCGCCGAAGCCGATCGAGCCGTCCAGCAGGCCGGGGACGAACCATTTGAAGCCGACGGGCACCTCGACCAGGCGGCGGCCGAGTCCCGCCACGACCCGGTCGATCATGCTGCTGCTGACCATGGTCTTGCCGACGCCGGTGCTCGCGCTCCAGCCGGGGCGGTTGCCGTACAGGTAGGAGATGGCGACGGCGAGGTAGTGGTTGGGGTTCATCAGGCCGCCGTCAGGGGTGACGATGCCGTGCCGGTCACTGTCGGCGTCGTTCCCGGTGGACAGGTCGTACGCGTTCCGGTTCGCGATCAAGGACGCCATCGCGTAGGGCGAGGAGCAGTCCATCCGGATCTTGCCGTCCCAGTCCAGCGTCATGAACCGCCAGGCCGGGTCGACCAGCGGGTTGACCACGGTGAGGTCGAGCCGGTGCCGGTCGGCGATCTCCCCCCAGTAGGCCACGCTGGCGCCGCCCAGCGGGTCGGCCCCGATCCGCACCCCGGCGTTCCTGATCGCGTCCAGGTCCACGACCGAGCCGAGATCCTCGACGTACGCGGCGAGGAAGTCGTGCCGCCCGGTCGTGTCGGCGCCCAGCGCCCGCTCGTACGGAATGCGGTCCACCTCCTTCAGCCCGCCCGCGATGAGCACGTTGGCCCGGTCCTGGATCCAGGAGGTGGCCTCGGACCCGGCCGGTCCGCCGTCCGGCGGGTTGTACTTGAAGCCGCCGTCCACGGGTGGATTGTGTGAGGGGGTCACCACGACGCCGTCGGCCAGGCCGGTGGTCCTGCCCCGGTTGTAGGTGAGGATCGCGTGCGACACGGCGGGCGTCGGCGTGTAGCCGTCCCTGCTGTCGATCAGCACCCGGACGCCGTTGGCGGCGAACACCTCCAGCGCCGACACCCGCGCGGGCTCCGACAGCGCGTGCGTGTCCGCGCCCAGGTAGAGCGGCCCGTCCACCCCTCGCGCGGCGCGATACTCGCAGATGGCCTGGCTGGTGGCCAGGATGTGATCCTCGTTGAACGCGGTGTTCAGCGCCGAACCCCGGTGCCCCGAGGTGCCGAACGCGACCCGCTGACCCGGCTGTCCCGGGTCGGGGTGGAGCGCGTAGTACGCGGTGACGAGCCGGGCGATGTCGGCGAGGTCGGACGGCTGGGCGGGCTGTCCCGCTCGCTCATGCACCATGGCTGCTCACACTCCCACGATTCCTGGTCAGACCGGACACACGCCAAGTCTGCCAAACACACGATCATCGCTGGCGACTGGTCCGGCTCATCCACTTGTGTCACGCTTAGGAATAGTGGGGTAAACCAATTACGATAGGGAACCGTCAATCTGACTGAACTCTTCGAGTGCCGCCCTACCAGGCTCCCCTTCAGATCGGCGAGGCAATGTCAGAGCAACACCATGAGCAGGAAGTCCACCACGGCACGGTGTTCATTCCCGCAACACGCCTGCCCGTCACCTACGCCCCGGCGCCGCGCCGGGACGTCCCCAAGAGCCTCTACATCCTGCTGGGCATCCTGACCACGTTCGTGGTCGGCCTCGCGGTCGTCGTGGCCCTGCTGCTGATCCCACAGCAGGCCCCATGGCGGTCCACCTCCGTGACCACCCCGACCTCATCCCCCTAGTCAAGATCACCGAGATCAACGACAGCGCCTGGACGCTCGGCTGAGCAGGCGGGGACCACGCTCAGCCGAGTCCGGCCTTAGATCGGAATAAGTGGATTTCAGTGGATTTCTTCGCTCCCGAGTACGGTGGACCGTCCGGGAAGTCACCCGGGGACTCGCCCGAACGGCTGCTGGCCCAGGCCACCGCCGCCACCCGGGCCGGTGACATGGGCACAGCCCTCGACCTGCTCCAGCGCGCCGCCTGGCTGGCGCCGCACGGCTCGGCGCTGCTGGTCCGCTGCCTGGCCTGGACCCGCCTGGCGCGGATCGGCCGCTACGCGCAGTGGCCGGACGGCTGCGGCGCGGTGACGCCGGAGATGGAGGCCCGCGAACCCTGGCCGGAGACCGCGCGGCTGGACGAGGAACGGCTGAGCCGCGCCTACCAGGCGGCGACCCGGGGGAACGTCGCGAACCTCAGCCTGGACCTCAACATCGGGGTGATCCTCCGGGTCCTGGCCGACCTGCCGGCCGCCCAGTCCACGCTGCGCTCCGCGGTGACCGCGGGCAGCACCCCGGAGGACCTGAACGAGCTGCTGGAGGCCGTCACCGGCCGGCTGTCCGGGCTGCGCGGCACGCTGGCCGCCGATCCCGGCCTGAATCCGGTGGCCGCGCTGGTCTGCCGGGCGATGGCCACCCTCTGCCACGAGGCCGGGATGGACGAGCGCGCGGCGGAGCTGCTCGCCGAGGCCGAACAGCGGTGCGCGGGCGATCCGCACGGCTACGCGCTGGCCCAGCTGACGCGCGGCGACTGGGCGGCGGCGATCCGCACCTCGCCGCTGCTGCTGGACCACTGGCCGGTGCTCAGCCTCGGCGCGCGCACCGCCGAGGCCCGGGTGCTGCCCGGCCGCCGGATCAGGCCCGACCTGGCCGAGCGGGCGTACGCGGCGGCGGAACGGGCTGTGGGCGACGCGCCCGAGGAGGAGGTGGTCGCGCAGCGCCTGCTGGCCGGGCTGAAGCTACGCCGCGCCTACCTGGCCAGGCTCGCGGGGGACGGCGCGGCGACGGTGGCGCTGGCCACCGAGGCGGAGAAGATGGCCCGCGAGGCCGGGGACCAGCGGCTGCGCTGGACCGCGTGGACGCACCTGGCGCTGGCCTCGATCGCCGCGGGCGAGCCGTTCGACCCGGCCGAGGGC
Organism: Acrocarpospora pleiomorpha; assembly: GCF_009687885.1. GTDB lineage: Bacteria > Actinomycetota > Actinomycetes > Streptosporangiales > Streptosporangiaceae > Acrocarpospora > Acrocarpospora pleiomorpha. Next base: position 101,666 of record NZ_BLAF01000035.1, on the reverse strand, counting down.
ATCGCTGAGCTGGCCGTCTGGGCGCACGGCCCGGGCAGCCTGAGCCTGGCGGAAGGGCTGGGCGCGCTCTGCTCCCAGGAGGGCCACCAGGCCGCCCGCGCCGGGCACTACCAGCGCGCGGCGTCCTGCCACCGGCTGGCCAGGAGGATCCACGGCGCGCTCGGGTTCGCGGGCAACGAGGCGCAGTCCGTCACCGACCTGGGCACGCTCCGGCAGCAGGTCGGGGACCGGGCCGGGGCGCAGGTGTCGCTGGCGGAGGCGGCGGCCCTGTTCGAGGCCGACATCCGCCGCCGCCCGGCGCTGGCGCTGCGGGAGAGCGTCCGGCTGGTCGGCATCCTGCTGGCGCACCTGCGCCTGCTGAACACGACCGGCGACGACCCGGACGCGCTGCGGCGCACGGCGGACCGGATCAGGTCGGCCATGGCCAGGCTGCCTCTGGTGAACGACGACCCGGAGCCCGCCGATCTGGAGGACGAGGACGACGACACCCTCGCCCCCAATCTGGACGAGCTGCTCGAAGCGTGGCTGCTGGTCAAGAACGCGGGGGACGCGCTGGAGGCCGCCGAGGTGCACATCCCCGCGTCGCGGGCGGTGGCCGCGCTGGCGCGCGGGCAGGCGCGGGAGGCGAGCCTGCTCTTCACCGAGGCGATGCGCGCCGTGGAGCGCGCCGACCCCGAGCGCCGCGACCTGCACCGGGCCCACGTGCTGGGGCGGCGGCGGGAATGGGCGCGGGCGGCGGCGGCCTACCGGGCGCACCGCGCCTACCGCGCCCACCAGGCCGGCCGGGCGGCCGCTCTCGGCATGCCGGACCTGATCGAGCCGGGCGCCGACACGCTCGCCCGCGCCGGGGAGCACGAGCTGGCCGCGGCCACCTTCGTGAGCTACCGCGCCTACGCCGACGCCGAGATCGAGCTGCGGGCGCTGCGCGGCATGCTGGGCGAGGACTGGTGGCGGCGCTCGCTGGAACCGTGGACCGCGCTGGAGATCGAGGGCGAGACCGCGCGCGGCCTGGCCGCCGAGTCCCGCGCGGCGGGCCGGGGGCCGGGGGTGGGCTACGGCCGAGCGGTGGGCTTCTACCGCGAGGCGCTGCGCTCCATCGAGGTGGTGCGGGGCGAGGCGGCGCGCCGGGCGGCCGCCGACCCGCGCGTGGTGTCCCGGATCCAGTTCGGCGCGGCGCACTGCCTGCTGCAGGCCGCCGAGGCGGCCAGGTCCGAGGACGCGGCCAGGGCGGACGCGCTGGCCGCGGAGGCGTTCTGCGTGGGCGAGCGCTCCCGGGCCCGCGCCTTCCTGGACCTGCTGGAGGCGCGGCGGGCCACCGGCGAGGCGGAGATCCCGGCCCTGGCGGGCTGGCGGGCCGCCGGTGCCGAGGTGGCGCTGCCGCAGCACCTGGCGGCGACCCGGCTGGCCGGGGGCGAGCCGCCGGACCCGCGGCTGGCCGAGCGGTCGGCGCGGGCCGAGCAGCGGCTGGCCGCTCTGGAGCAGGAGCTGGCGCGGGACAATCCCGCGCTGTGGCGAGAGCTGGACACCCGGGGGGAGCCGCTCGGCGCCGAGGCCGTGGCCCGGCTGCTGCCGGAGGGCACGCTCCTGGTCAGCTACCTGCTGCGGGAGGACCGGCTGCTGGTCTGGGCGATCGACGCCGCCGGGACGCTGGTGTCCCGGGTGCTGGACGTGGACGGCGTGGCGGGCCTGGTCCGCGCGGTCAGGAACGCGTGCGCCAACGGCGGCGACCCGGCTGGACCGGCCCGGGAGCTGGCCGCCGTCCTGCTCGCGCCGGTGCACGAGGCCCTGCTGACCCACCGCGACGTGCTCGTGGTGCCGTCGGGGGCGCTGCACTCGCTGCCGTTCGGCGTGCTGCCCTGGCGCGGCGCGCCGCTCGCTGCCCAGCGCACGCTCTCCGTGCTGCCCGGCGCGGGAGCGCTCCCGTTCCTGCGTCCTGTACTGCCTAAGGCCCTGGCCGGAGGGCGCCTGCTCGCGGTGGGCGATCCCGCCTTCATGCGTGCCCCGGAGGGCCGGCACGCCCGGAGGCTGCCCGGCAGCGGCCTTGAGGCGGGAGTGATCGCGCGCCAGTACCCCGGCGACGGGGAGGCGCTGCTCGGCGACGCGGCCACCAAGGACGCGGTGCTGGCGGCGGCGGCCGGGGCGTCGGTGCTGCATCTGGCCACCCACGCGTGGCTGGAGGAGTCGAGCCCGCTGTCGTCGGCGGTGCTGTTCGCGGACGGGCAGGCACTGCACCTGGCCGATCTGGCCGGGGCCGCGCTCGGGGCGGATCTGGTGGTGCTGAGCGCCTGCCGTACGGGGCAGGGCGGGGTTTCGCCGGGGGACGACGTGCGGGGGCTGATCAGCGGGGTGCTGGCGACGGGGGCGGGCGCGGCCGTGGTCACGTTGTGGCCGGTGCACGACCTGGCGACGGCGTTGTTCATGACCGACTTCCACCGGCGGCTGCGCACGGCGGGCTCGGTGCCGGAGGCGCTCCGGCGCACCCAGGAGGTGTTCCGGCGGCGGAGCCCGGCCCAGCATCGGCGCGCGGTCATGCGGCTGCTGGCGGCGTCCGGGGACGCGGACGGGCGGCTGGCCGACGCGCGCGCCGCGCTGGCGGCGAAGGGCGCGGAGTACTGGAGCTGGCTGGACACGGCGGGTCATCCGCAGATCTGGGCGGCTTTCGTGGCGGTTGCCGCCCCCGCGGAGTGATAGCTGACTAAAGAAATGGGCATCCTTCAGGCGTGCCCCCTGAGCTGCCTGATCACGAGGGGCTCGTCGCCGACCTCCGGGTCCTGCGCGAGCGCGGCCTGATGCGGCTGCGCGATGCCCCCCTGCCCGCCGTGCTGCGGGCCGCGGGGCTGCGCCATCCCGGCCTGGACGCCGTCGCGGCCGTGGAACGGCTGCTGGGCGAGGCGGTGCGGCGGCTCGGCGAGGGCAACCTGGGGTCGGCGGCGGCGTACACGTTCGGCCTGGTCCAGGGCACCAGGGACTGGGCCGCCTCGGACCGCAGGCGGCGGGCCGCGCGGGAGTTCGGGGTGAGCGTGGAACGTTTCCGCAAGCACCAGGAGCGGCTGGTGCTCGCCCAGGTGGCCGAGCAGATCCTGGCGCTGTGCGGCGACGGTGACGCGGTCGTGACAGAGCCGCGCACGATCGACCGGGCCAGGATCCCGGTCGCCGCCGGAGCGGCCTGGGTGATCGTGCAGGTGCAGCCGATCGAGCTGGTCACCGGCGTGGACATCCTGGTGTCGCCGGAGAACGTGTACCTGGAGATGTCCAAGCCCTTCATGGCGTCGGTGTCGGCGGCGGTGCGCAGGACCGGGGCCAGGCGCGGCCCGACCGGCGAGGTGGTGGACGACGTCATCCAGCGCGAGCTGCGCGAGTGGCTGGCCGCGCACGGCCGGACCGGCCTGCCGGTGGCCGTCGGGACGATCGCGCCGACCGGTCCCGGCAGCCTGTCCATGAACGGCGTCCGCCGCGTCTACCACGCGGCGGTGGCCGCGCCGCGCACCGGCAGCAACGTCTACGACGTGCCGCCCCCGGCGGTCGCCCTCGCCGTGCACCAGGTGTTCCAGCTGGCCGAGAGCGAGCGGGACACGTTCGCGCCGCCGCTGCGGTCGATGTGCTTCCCGCTGATCGGGACCGGCCGGGGGTCGCTGCCGCTGCGCACCGGCCTGCACTGGCTGTGGACCGCGATCGTGGAGAACCTGGAACGCCACCCGGACTGGGAGGTGCACCTCACCGTGCCAGCGCCGGAGGTCGCGGAGACGGTGGTGCGGGCACTGTCGCGCTGATCCGCGCCACCACCTCGGCCGCGCGCGGCGCCTCCTGGAGCGCGGCCCGCCAGCGGGCGTGCAGGGGGGTGTCGCCGGGCGCGCAGAGCAGGCTCAGCGGCCCGGTGACGTAGGTCGCGGCCAGCGTGGGCAGCGGGACGAGCTCGGGCGCGTGGAATCCCCTGGCCTGCGGGATCCGGCCGTCGAAGCCGGGCAGGCGGCCGACCCGCTCCAGCAGGCCCAGGCGCAGCCAGCGGGCGAGCTCCACCTGCCCGTCCGCGGCGGCCTCCAGCAGGGCGACGAACTCGACGGCCATCGCGTACGACTCCGCCGCCAGCAGCCCCGCGCCGAACTCCAGCTCGCCGTCGACGGCGGCCAGCCGGTCCAGGTGGGCGCCCTCGTGGATGCCCAGCCAGACCCGGCGGCGCGGCTCCGGCTCCGGCCGCCCCACGGCCACCAGCACGTTCTCGCTCCCGTTGCGCGTGGGCAGGCGCAGCCAGGTGCGCCAGACCATGCCCGCGTAGGCGTCGCCGCGCACGATCCGGTGGCCGCGGGCGGGCTCGGGCCGGTATCGCTCGCCCCACCGGAGCTGCCCCCTGGCGGAGTCGCGCCCCCGCGACAACCCCGCCGGGGGCCCCATCGGAACGGCGGCGCAGAACTCGGCGACCAGCTGGCCAAGCCGCCACACTTCCGGACCGATGGGAGCGACAGGGCCGGGATCGCCCGCGTCCGGGTAGGACGGCGGCACCCGGCCGCCCAGCGCGCGCAGCGCCCGCAGCCGCGTGGCGGCGGGGCCGCCGTGCCGGATCCCGGCCGCCCTGATCACCTGGTCCAGGCCGTCGAACGCCCGCCCCAGCAGCGCGCACCCGAGCGCCACCTCGGCCCAGCCGCGCACGGTCCAGGCCGCCGCCTCCGCGCCGGACGCGGGCACCGCCATGGCGGCGCTCGCCCGCGCCACCGCCCACGCGTGCACGGCCTCGCGGCTCAGCTTCGCCACAGCCGGACCCGGAGCACGAGCCGGTCGGTGTCCTGGAAGGCGGTCCTGGCGTGCAGGGCGCGGCGGTTGTCGAGGATGATCACGTCGCCGGGGCGGTGCCGTACCTCGCGGGCCTCGGCCCGCTCCAGCGCGGCGGAGAAGTCGGCCGCGGCGCGGCCCTGATCGCCGGGGAGCGGCTGGGCGAGGTTGTCGGCGCGCCAGCGGATCGTGCCGTCGGCGGTGGCCACCGGGGCCGGGCGGGCGGCGGGCGCGCTGGCCTGGAACACCTCGGGGACCGTCCAGGTCCAGGCGGGCTGGCGGAGGGCGGCCAGGGTGGCGGGGCGCACGGTGGACAGGGCGGCCTCCGCGCCGAGCACGCGGGTGTGACCGCCGTCGGCCGCGGGCCGAACCACGAAGAGGCAGACGTAGTCCTCGGGGCGCGCGTGGTACTGGGCGTCGGTGTGGAAGGCGGCTGGCCCGGTGCGTTCGGAGAAGGTGCCGTTCGCCCGGCCGGGGCGCGGCCTGACCTCCCAGACGGCCTGGCCGCCGTCCCTGGTCGAGGGCCGGCCGAAGTGTCCGGCGATGGCGAGCACTGACGCGTGGTCGGCGCCGAACCGCTGCCGGTGGAGCACCGTCCAGCCCTGTTCGGCCAGCTCGGCGGTGGCGCGCTGGTATCCGTTCATGATCAACCCCGTCTCGCGGAAACCGGTGTTTCCCGTGGTCTCCAGCCAACAGCCGGCGGGGGCGCGGAACCTGGTCGCGGCCCGGTCGGCTTCGGGGCGAGTTGAGGGCGGGCCTTGCGAGAGTCAGCTCATAAGCCTAAGGTTCGCTCAACCATAGTGAGATACATTCACTTGTAGAACGTATTGGAGAAAACCGACACAAGGGGGAGTCGAGGGGTGTTGGCCCAAGAGCGCAGGCTCGCCGCGATCGCCGCGGCGTCGGCCGCGGCCTTCCGTCGCAGCGACTACCACCAGGTCCGAGCCGAGGACGTCGCCGAGCGCGTCAGGCTGCCGCGCGGCGCCGAGAAGGACAGCGGGCGCAGCGCGGTCTGGCTGTACAACGAGGTCCGCAGCCGCCGGGTCCTGGTGGCGCTCGCGGTCAAGCACGCCTTCGACGAGTTCACCAGCGGCGAGCCGGCTCCCGAGCCGACCAGGTCCGTGCTCGGCGCGCAGGCCCTGGTGACCACGGCGCTGCGCCGGATCGCCCGCTTCCACCAGCTCGAGCGGTTCATGCTCGCGCAGGTGCGGCTGGGCATCGGCGACATCTCCACCTCCGAGAAGCGGCCGTCCGCGGCGCAGACCCCGCCCGGCTGGCTGCCCGGCACGTTCGGCGCCGCCGCCGCCGCGGGCTGGGAGGGCCGGGTCACCGCGTACGCGGAGTATCTGGCGCCACGGCTGCGCGAGGCCGCGCTGACCGTGACCGTGCCACCGGAGGGCTGGGACCTGCACAGCGCGGAGCGCCTGTCCGAGCTGGCGTTCCGGGCCATGGTGGACGACCCGGAGGGCCCGGTCGACCACCAGGCCAACGCGCTGGCCGCCTACTGGCTGTCCCGGGATCTGGTGCCGCTTGCCGGGGAGTGGGCCGACCGGCTGCACACCGCCGAGCGCACCTGCGAGCTGACCGAGCGGATCGGCCCCAACGGCCGGGCCCGGGTGCGCGCCCTCGACGTGGTCTTCCAGGTCCTGCTGGACGACAGCCCGCTGCTGGTGCGGGCCGCCGAGGTGGGCGCGGAGCTGACCGGCCTGATCGGGAGCAATCCCAGCGACCAGCCGTGGCGCTGCGACGTGGCCAGCCGCCGCGGCCTGGCCCTGCTCCGGCTGGGCGACACGACCGGCGCGCGGGCCGGTTTCGAGGAGTCTGCGCGGATCGCGGCGGATTTCCCCGACACCTACGACCGCGAGTCGTACGTGACCAGGGCCGAGCACAACCTGGCCGAGGTGCTGGTCGAGGAGGGCCGCCCGGCGGCGGGGCGGCAAGCGCTGCTGCGGGTGGCCGAGAAGCGGGCCCGCGGGGTGCCGGAGATCGGGGTCGGCCCGGCGTGGCGGCGGCTCACCCTGACCCGGCAGGCGCTGGCCGGGGCCGAGACCCGGTCCGGCCGGGTGGCGGCCGGGGTGACACTGGCCGAGCAGGTGGTGGCCGACCGGGAGGACCGGCTCGGGCCCGACAACGTGAACACCGCCTCGGCCCGGGTCACGCTGGCCGAGGCGCTGCTGGCCGCCGGGCATCCGGCGCAGGCCCGCCACCATCTCACCGAGGCGATGCGGCTGCGCGAGCTGCACCTGCCGAAGGAGGGCTACTGGCCGCAGTACGACCTGGTCCGGCTGGCCGAGATCGAGCTGTCGGCGGGGTTCCCCGCGCAGGCGGTGCGGCTGCTGGAGGAGGCGATCGTGCTGAGCCCCTGGTTCGCCGAGCGGGTCTCGCCCCGGCTGCGGCGTGACGCGGTCCTGATCCGGGCCCGCGCGCTGGTCGCCTCCGGCGACGTGGCGCGCGCCCTGGACGATCTGGAGCGGCTGCCGCCGGACCGGGCGGCGCGGCGGGTGCGGGCGACCGCGATGCTGGCGATGGGCGAGACCGAGGCGGCCTCCCGGCTGCTCGGCACGATCGCCGAGGCGGAGCGCGAGCTGGACGACGACCATCCCGGCCAGGCGGAGACGCTGCTGCTGATGGCGCGGGCGGCCACCGTGCTGGCCGACGACGACGCGGCGAGCACGGCGAGTTCGGCGCTGGCCGCGCTGGGCAAGGAGGCGATGGACCCGACCCATCCGCTGGTGCTCGCGGGCCGTCTCGACACCGCCTTGCAACGGGCGCGAACCGGCCACGCGAGCGAGGTCCGCGAGCTGCTGGCGCCGCTGCTGGATCGCAAGGTGCTGCCGCACCGCAAGCCCGCGCTCGGCGACGGCCATCCGCTGCTGGCGGAGGCCCGCGCGCTGGCCACCCGGGTCGGCGACCCGCCGTCGGCCCTGCCCGAGGATCGACTCTGGGAAGATCTGTAATGTAGTGCTAACTACATATCTCGTTCTATGAATCTTCGGTCTTGCCTATATTAGGGTCGTACGTGGTGGGTTGGGGGGCCCGGGCGTTTCGTCACCGAGGAGTCGTGTCCCATGGGTTTCCCCCCAGGAGAGGTGCCTGCGACCAGGAGGGACGCCGTCCCGGAGACGCGCAGGGACGGGGCGCGGGCCGGGGTCGGGGGGTTCCCGCCGGCGCTCGCGGAGACCTACGAGGTCGTGCGGCCGATCGCCGGTCAGGGGGCCGAAGCCGATCTGGCGGTGGTGCGGGATCGCGCCGGGACCGAGTTCGTGATCAAGGTGTACCGCGCCGGGTACCGGGCCGATCCGCGGGTGTGGGCCGCCGTGCGAGGGCTGCGCTCGCGCCGGGTCGTACGGATCTTCGAGACCGGCGAGGCCGGCGGGCGGGACTTCGAGGTCCAGGAGTACGTCTCCGGCGGAACCCTGGCCGAGCTGCTGCGCCAGGGCCCGGTCGACGCCGCGGCGGTGGTCGCGCAGCTGGCCGAGGCGCTGCGCGAGCTGCACGCGCTCGGGGCGGTGCACCGCGACCTGAAACCCGCCAACATCCTGGTCCGTACGGCCGAACCGCTCGATCTGGCACTGGCCGACTTCGGGCTCAGCCGGGGCATCGACGCCTCGATCGTGTTCGGGACGGCCTCGCGGACGCTGGCCTACGCGCCGCCGGAGTCCTTCAGCGGCGCCGTCTCGCGGCAGTGGGACTGGTGGTCCCTGGGCGTCGTCGTGCTGGAGCTGGCCACCGGCCGGTCGCCGTTCGAGGGCATGACCGAGCAGGCCGTCATGCATCACCTGCTGACCAAGGGCATGGACGTGGCGGGCGTGGCCGACCCCCGGCTGCGCCTGCTCTGCCGGGGGCTGCTGCGCCGCGATCCCGCCGTCCGGTGGGGCGCCGAGCAGGTCGGCGCGTGGCTGGCCGGGGGCGCCCCGGAGGTAGCCGAGGATCAAGGGCCGCGCGGCGACGGCACCCGGATTCCGCTGCTGTTCCTGGGCGAGCACTACACCGCCAGGGTTCCGCTGGCGCGGGCCATGGCCGCCCGCTGGGACGACGCGGCCCGCCGCTTCCTGGTCACCATGGGCACGCCGGAACACCCCAGCGAGGGCTGGGGCACGCTCCGCGCCTGGCTCCGCCAGTTCGACGACCCGCAGACCGACGACGTGGAGGGCCGCCAGGAACTCATCGACCTGCGCCTGACCTCCACCGCCCTCTCCCCCGACGTCAAGCTCCTCTACCTGCTCTACTGGCTCGACCCCGCCCTGCCGCCGCTCTATCGCGGCATGGCCATGACCAGGGCCAATCTGCTGGAGCTCGCCGCGTCCGCGCTGGCCCGCCCCCGGGAGGCGCGGGCGGCCATGACCGACCTGTGGAGCCACCACCTGCTGCCCGTCCTGGCCGACCTGACCGGCGCCGAGGAGCTGCGCGGCGTGGACGCCCGCTGGCGGCACCTGGAATCCTCCGTCCCCGCCCACCTGGAGTTGGACGGCGCGCAGGTCCGCAGCGGCCTGCTCGCCCTGGCCCTGGACGAGGACGGCACCACGGCGGTGCTGCGCCGCTCCGTCGACGAGGTGCGGGCCGCGCTGCCCGTGCCGGTCCCCTGGTTCGCGGAGCTGATCGACTCCGGCGACCCGGCCCGGCTGCTGGCCGCCCACCTGAGCACCGGCGCCGCGCGAGCCTGGGCCGAGGACGAAGCCCGCCGCCAGGCCCAGCGGCGGGCCGCCGAACTGGCCAGGGAGCAGCGCTGGCAGGAGCTGGAATCCCAGCGCGTGGCGGGCCGGACGAGGGCGGTGAGCTGGGCGGCGCTGGCCGTCGGGATCTTCAGCGTGCTCTGGCTGATCATCCTGTGGCTGGCCGACGCGCTGCCCGGCGAGACCACGCATCCGGTCACGGGGGCCGTCGTGGCCGAGGAGCCGTCGATCCCGTTCCTGGTGATGGTCCTGGTGTGGGTGTGCGTCGGGTTCGCCGAGGTCGCGGTGGCGGCGCAGATCGCCGGGTCGTACTACCCGCGCTACTCGCTGCTGGGGCCGCTGGGGCGGATCGCGGCGGGGGCGCGGGGTTCGGCCGGGATCATGCGTTCGCTGTCGGAGCTGGCGGGTAGCGGGCGGGGCGGCCTCATCGCGGCGGCGGTGATCTTCATCTTCCTGCTGATCGTCGTCAACATCGTGGCGGGGCTGCTGGTGCGCTACCTGATCCTGCCGGCCGGGGTGGCGGTGGCGTACGGGCTGTGGACGCACCGCCGCTGGCAGAACTGGGAACGGGAGCTCGGCCAGGCCAGGACGACCACCCTCGGGGGGAACGTATGAGCGGCGAGGTATTCGTGATCGCGGCGCTGGCGGGCGCGGGCGCGGCGGTGGCCGTGGGGTTCGCCAGCCGGACCGCGATCGCCGGGACGACGCTGGCGCTGGAGGGCGTGAGCGCGCTGGGCGAGCACATGAACGGCGTGGTCGCCCGGGCCGAGGAGGCGCACAAGCAGGCGTGCGCGTGGGGGGCGGTGGCCAGCGGCGTGCTGGACCGGAACGCGCGGCTGGCCGTGCTGGCGCAGGCGTGCGCGCGGATCCCAGGGGGCGAGCGGCTGGCGGCGGAGCTGCCGGAGCCGCTGGCGCCGTCCGGGCGCACGGCCGAGGAGCTGCTGCGCTGGTGCGCGGAGGCCGACGACCGGATGGCGCGGGCCGACGCCGGCCTGGCCGGGCTCAACGCGGCGGCGATGACCAGAACCGTGTTCGACGACCTGATCCAGGCTCTCGGCGGCACCGGTCGGGCTGATTCCGCCGCCGAGCTGGCCGCCCTGCTGGCGGACCTGCCGGAGGCGCCCGCCGACCAGGAGATCGCCGAGACGCTGGAGCGCGTGCTGAAGCGGATCCCGGCCCACGTCTCGGCGGACGATCTGCGGGCCATCCGCGACGCCGCCCGCCGGGTCGGCGAGGCGGCGGGTCCGGCGGAGGCGCGCACCCGGGTGGTGGACGTGCGCCATCGGGTGCAGCTGGCGAGCCTGGCGGCGGTGAGCCGCCGCACGGACGCGGTCGAGGCCGCGCGGCTGCTGCACGCCCTCCAGCTCGACGCCCCCGGCGAGCACGGCGCGCTCGAGGCCGGGCTCGCCGAGGTGGTGGCCGGGCGCGCCGCCTTCCCGCCCGCCCTGCGCGCCGAGGCGCGCGCCGCGTGTGCCGCCGTGGTGGCCGCCGCCGACCGGGCCCACGTCAGGGAGAGCCTGCTCGGCGCGCTCGGCGACCTCGGCTACCAGGTCGAGGAGGGCTTCGAGACGCTGCGCCTGGCCAAGCAGGGCTGGGACCAGCACGCCGTGCAGCTGGTCGTGACCGATGCGGGCCAGGTCCGCTCGGCCGTCGTCCGCACCGCCGCGGGAGGCGACGCCGACGCGGCCCGCGAGCGGGAGTGGTGCGACGCCTTCGACCAGGCCAGGGCGCGCCTGCGCGCGGACGGCGTGGACACCGAGGTCGAGCACCTGCTCCCGCCCGGCACGCGGCCCGCCCCGCTGGCCCGCCCGCGTGGCGCCCGCCCGCGCCGGTTGACTCAAGCCAGGCATCGCGAACGTCCGGACTGAGGGGGCACGGTTGGATTCGATGGCATCGGCACCGATGGGCTGGCCGGCCTTCGCCAGGGAGATCGACGCGACCCTGGCGGTCCAGTCGCAGTACGTGCTGTACGGAAACCTCCGCGACTTCTACCTCGTCCGCTCCCCGGACGGCGAACCGGTCCTGCGGCCCTTGCGTGACCTGGTGTGGCGGGTGCTGGAATCCAACGGGTACGCGGCGCTGCTGTGCTTCGATCCGGTGGACGGGCTGAGCGTGCACCCGCCGGAGCCGGGAGCGCTGGACGCGACCACCCGGCTGCTCGGCGGCAAGCCGGGCGAGCAGCCGCCGTCGCTGACCCGGCTGCGCGCGGATCTGACCGCGTTCTGCCGGCCGCAGGAGCCCGGGGAGCCGCCGGTACGGGGGGCGTTCCTGGTCGACTACGCCTCCCGGCTGGTGGTCAGCCCGGACCATCTCGACCCGGCGGAGCGGGACTTCTTCCTGTTCTGCCTGAAATCCTCGCGTACGGCGCTGCCGCTGTTCCTGCCGGGAAACGCCCGCCCCGGACCGCTCTACAACCCGGTCATCTGGCTCGTGGAGCGGGAACTGGACCTCCCGGCGTGGCTGACGGCGGGCAACGAGCGCATCCGCGCGATCGGGGTGCCGAGCCCGGACTTCGGCGACCGGCAGGAGACGGCCCGGCTGCTGGCCAGGTCGTTCCGGGTGGCCGACCCTGATCCCGCGGTGTGCGACGCGTTCGCCGAGCAGGCCGAGGGGCTGGCGCTGCAGCAGATGGTGGACGTGACCCGGCTGGCCCGCGACCGCGGGCTCGGGTTCGAGCAGCTGCCGGACGCGGTCCGCACCTACAAGCTGGGGGTGCTGGACAACCCGTGGCGGCGCGGTTTCCTGCGGCGGCGGATCAAGGAGGGCGAGACCAGCGTCCCGGCCAGGATCGTCGGCCAGGACGCGGCGGTGGTCAAGACGCTGGACATCCTCAAGCGGGCCGCGCTCGGGCTCTCCGGGGCGCAGGCGGCGCGGTCGTCCTCGCGCCCGCGCGGGGTGCTGTTCTTCGCGGGGCCGACGGGTGTGGGCAAGACCGAGCTGGCCAAGACGGTGGCGGCGCTGGTGTTCGGGGACGAGTCGGCGTATCTGCGGTTCGACATGAGCGAGTTCTCCGCCGAGCACGCGGGTGACCGGCTGATCGGGGCTCCGCCCGGATATGTCGGGCATGAGGCGGGGGGCGAGCTGACCAACGCGGTCCGGCAGCAGCCGTTCCGGGTGATCCTGTTCGACGAGATCGAGAAGGCGCATCCGCGCATCCTGGACAAGTTCCTGCAGGTGCTGGAGGACGGGCGGCTGACCGACGGGCGGGGCACGACCACCCACTTCTCCGAGTGCGTGCTGATCTTCACCTCCAATCTGGGCATGGCGGGGAGCGAGGTGCGGCCGGGCATGCCGTACGAGCGGATCGAGCGGACCATCCGGGCGGCGATCGCCGATCACTTCACCCGGGTGCTCGGGCGGCCGGAGCTGCTGAACCGGCTCGGGGACAACATCGTGGTGTTCGACTTCGTCGGCGCCGAGGCGGCCGGGCGGATCTTCGACTCGCAGCTGGACAACATCCTGCGGGCGGTCAGCGAGCAGCACGGCATCGACGTGCTGCTGGCCGGTCCGGTCCGCGAGACGCTGCGGGAGTGGTGCACGGCCGATCTGGAGAAGGGCGGGCGGGGCATCGGCGCGGCGCTGGAGTCGCTGCTGGTGAACCCGCTGGCCCGGGCGCTGTTCGAGCTGCCGCCCGGGCATCGGGGGCGGGTGGACGTGGTGTCCGTGCGCCGGGACGGGCCGACCGTGACGCTGGAGCTGGCGTGACGGGGCTGCGGCTGAACCGGTGCCACTACCCGGTGACCGCGCTCGGGCCGGGGGTGCGGGCCGGGATCTGGGTGCAGGGCTGCTCGATCGGGTGCTCCGGCTGCGTCGCCACCGACACCTGGCCGTCCGACCCGGCCACCGAGGTGAGCGTGGGCACCGTGCTCGGCTGGCTGGCCTCGCTGAGCGGCCCGGTGGACGGGGTCACGATCTCCGGCGGCGAGCCGTTCCAGCAGCCGGAGGCGGTGGCCGAGCTGATCGCCGGCATCCGGGCGTGGGCGGCCGACCGGCCGGTGGACGTGCTGGCGTACTCGGGGTACACGCTGTCCCGGCTGCGTTCCCGGGCCGGGCTCTCCCGGCTGGTGGACGCCTGCGACGCGGTGGTGACCGGGCCGTACGCGCGAAACCGGCCCGGCGGCGGCTGGCTGCGCGGCTCGGCCAACCAGGTGATCACCCCCATCTCCCCGCTCGGCCAGGCCAGGTACGGCGGGGAGGAGCCCGAAGGCCCGCGCCTTCAGGTAGGTGTGGAAGGAGATCGTGTCTACCTGATCGGCGTGCCGCGCCGGGACGACCTCGACCGCGCGGCGGAGGCTCTGCGCCGCGCCGGTGTGGAGATCGAGGAGGCGTCATGGCGGACCTGATCTGCCCGTTCTGCGGAAACCTGGGACCGGAGGGCGCGCCGCTCTGCCCGGCCTGCGGCGGCCCGCTGCTGACGGCCGGGACGCGGGTGGGACCGCTGCCCGCGGCCCGGGACGGCTGCCCGGAATGCGGGGCCGAGATCCCCGATCCGGGCAACCTGGTCTGCGTCGAATGCCTGAAACCGCTCAACCGGCCGGCGGGGACCCGGCGAGACGCGCCCAGAACGCTCCAGCTGGAATTCCCCGGCGGGTGGGTGACGGTGCCGCCCGGCGGGTCTGCCGTGCTCGGCCGGGACCCCGCCATCAGCGACTACGCCCGGGTGTTCCAGCGTTTCGAGAACGTCTCCCGGCTGCACGCCACCCTCCGCGTCGACCACGGCGGCTCCGCCTGGGTCAGGGACGAGGGCTCCACCAACGGCACGTTCGTGAACGGCGTCGCCGCCGTCTCGGGCGAGGCGATCTCCCTCCACGACGGCGACCTGCTCCGCCTGGCCGCCGACGTGGAGGCACGGGTACGGCTAGGAGAGGACACCGATGGATGACCGGCTGGTGGTAACCGCCATGACGCACGTCGGCGCGGTGCGCGACCACAACGAGGACGCGGTGACCGCCGCCGGGCTGGTCATCTCGGAGATCTCGATGGCCGAACCGATCACCTGCTCGCTGACGCTGTCCCGCACCGTCCTGGTGGCGGTCGCCGACGGCCTGGGCGGGCACGCGGGCGGCGAGGTGGCCGCCGCGCACACGGTCGGCGTGCTGGCCCGCCACGGCTCCACCGCCGAGACCCCCGGCGACCTGGCCAGCCTGATTAAGGACATCGACGCCCAGATCACCACCATGTCCGCCGAGCACCCGGCCCTCACCGGGATGGCCACCACCCTGGCCGGGCTGCTGTTCACCCCCGCCACCACGACCTGGTTCAACGTGGGCGACTCCCGCGTCTACCGCCTGGACGACCGCTTCCTCGGCCAGCTCTCGGTGGACGACTCCCCCGGGCTGGGCGAACCCGGCGCTCCCCCGCCCCCCACCCACCTCGTCACCCAGGTGATCGGCGGCTTCGGCGCCGACATCGACGTGCACACCGGCGTCGACACCCGGACGGGCTGCTGGCTGATCTGCACCGACGGCCTCACCGACCTGGTGCCCGTGGCCGACATGGAGGAGGCGCTGAACTCGGCCGGCGACGACAGCCAGGCGGTCAAACTCCTCTGGGCGCTGGCCATGAACGCCTCCGGCCGGGACAACATCACCATCGTGCTGGCCCGGCGCGGCAAGGAGCGCCCGTGAACCTGGACGAGCGGATCGCCGCGCTGCTCGCGGCGCCGCGCGACGCCCTCGCCGACTTCCAGCTGGCCGGGCTGCTCTGCTCCCGCCACCTCGGCTTCGACGGCCAGGACTCCGACAGGGACACCGCGATCGGCCTCTTCGAAGGCCTGCTGGGCGGCCGCCTGGACACGGAACGCGAGCACATGGCCCGGTTCGGGGCGGGCGTGCTGCGGCTGGCCCGGGTGGTCCCCATCGGCATGCGGGACGGCCGCCCGGCCGACTTCGCCGCCGTCGTCATGCCGCTGCTGACCGGGCGGCAACTGAGCGCGGACGTCCAGGCCGACGTGGCGGCCGTGATCGAGCTCATCACCCCGGTGACGCAGGACGGGCAGGCCCCGCCGGAGGTCGTGGCGCACGCCACCGGCCTGCTCACCATGGCCACGCTTCTACGCCACATGGCCCGGCTGCACCTCGGCGAGCTGTCATACGAGGAGATGCTGCCGCTGCTCACCAAGGCCGTCGCGCTGACCACCGCGCTGCCGCCCTCCGGCCCCCACGGCACCGCTCTGCAGGCCCTGCTCAAGGCCGCCCACCTGCGCCTCGACCCGGACGCGGAGATCATCGACGACACCATCGAGGAACTCGCCGAAGCGGTCGGCCTCGCCGGGTCCGACGAGCTGCTGCGGGTGATCCTGCTGCGCGAGCTCGGCCTGGCGCGGGCCCTGCGCGGCCAGGCGGGCACCCCGGCCACCGACGCCGACCTGGCCGCCGCGCCGGAACTGCTGGAGCGGGCCCTGGACGCGTTACGGCCGGGCCACCCGCTGTATGAGGACACGATGCGGATGGTCGGCGGCGCGCTGCTCACCCGGACCGCGTTCGACCCCACCCACGGCGGCATCACGCGGCTGCTGGCCCTGGCCGCGCGGGGAATCGCCGAGCACGGCGACACCGTGGACGACACGACCCGGGCCAAGGACCTGTTCCTGCTGGGCATGGCCCAGCTCGTCCAGGCCAACCACCTCGGCGACCGGGCGGCCGGTCAGGAGACGATGAGCAACCTGCGGCGCGCGGCCGAGCTGATCCCGCCCGGCGACGAGTTCGCGCCGATGATCGTCGGCGTGCTGGGCGCGGCCCTCAGCGACCGGCACCAGTTCCTCGGCCGGATCGAGGACGCCGAGGCCGCCGGGTTCTTCCTCGAACGTTCCCGCCAGATCATGGATCTGCAGGAGACCCCCGACCGGGACGTGCGCACGCTGCGGATCATGACCGGGCTGACCCGGGTGATCCTGGCCATGCGCCTGCGCGACCTGGACGGCCTCGACGCGGGCATCGACCTGCTCGCCGGGGAACACGCGGCCATGACACCGCTGGACCCCGGGCGTGGCCGGATCGAGGGGGTGCTGGCGATGGCCCGCATCTTCCGGGGGCACGCGCGCGACGACGCCGAGGAGACCGAGGAGGGCATCGATCTCATGATCGAGTCAGCCACGGCGGCGCGCACCGACCAGTCCGATCGGGCCGCCATGGTGGCCAGGGCCGGGCTGGCCCTGCTGCTGCGCGGGATCTCGAAGGGCGATCAGGGCCTGCTGAGCCGGGCCATCGAGCTGCTGGAGCGGGCCAGGGAGCTGCCGGATCCGCCGTACTGGCTGGGGCCGCGGCTCGAGCAGGCGCTGGGGAACGCGTACCTGGCGCGGTTCAAGGCGGGGAACGCTCCCGGCGATCTTGAGAGCGCGATCCGGCATCTGGAGGCGTCGCCGGGGACCGGCGAGCTGGCGCAGGCCTACAGGGAGGCCGGGCGCGGCGCGGACGCGGTCGCGGCCGGGCTCGACGCGCTGCGCGGGCACGCCGACGACGTGCTCGCGCAGGCGGGTCCCGGGCACGGGCTCATGGTGGCGCGGGGAGCCGCCGAGCGCGCGGTCCAGGTGGCCGGGTGGGCGCTGGCCCAGGGGCGGGCCGAGGCGGCGGTCGAGGCGCTGGAGCTCGGGCGCGGCCTGGTCCTGCACGCGGCCACCGCCGCCGGGGAGCTGTCCGCGCTGCTGACCGCGCACGGGCACGCGGATCTGGCCGCCGCCTGGGAGAGCGCCAGGCCGCCCGACGTCTGGTCGGTGGACGGCACCTCCGGGAGCACCGCGGCGCTGATGAACGAGGTGCTGGACCGCAAGCCGCCCGACGAGCTGCGGCAGCGGGTGCTAGCCGTGCTCCGGGGCACGCCCGCGCATCGCGCGCTCCGCTCGGCGCCGTCGGTTCCGGAGATCGCGGGCGCGCTCGGCGAGGCGTCGGCGCTGGTCTACCTGCTGCCGTCGGTCGCGCTGGTGGTGCCGGCGTCGGGTGACGCGCACCCGATCCCGCTGCCGGACGTCGACTTCAGCGGGTACGTCGCGGCGCACGAGGCCTTCCGCCGGACGCTCGACAGGAAGGCCTGGCGGGAGGCCCTCGAACAGGTGCCCGCCCGGGAGATCATGGAGCGGTTACCCGGCGGGCGGCTCGTCCTGGTGCCCACCGGGGTGCTCGGCCTGGTGCCCTGGCATGCGGCCACCGAGGCGGTCGTCTCGTACGCGGCGTCGGCCCGGCAGCTGATCCAGGCGGCCGGGCGCGGCCGGGCGCCGCTGCGGGAGAGCCCGGTCCTGGTCGGCAATCCCACCCGCGACGAACTGTTCTGGTCTCGCCGGGAGGTGACCGAACTGCGGCGGGCGCACTATCCGGGCGCGCCCGCGTACGGGCGTTTCCCCGGCTCCGACGGGACGGCGACCGCCGAGCGGGTGCTCGGCCGGATGTCCGCGTCGATGGCGCACCTGGCCTGCCACGCCGTCTCCGCCGACCCGCCGCCCGCCTCCCACCTGAAACTGGCCGACCGGGAGCTGAGCGTCACCGAGATCCTCGCCCTGGAACGCACCGGCGGGCCGGGCGGCCTGGTCGTCCTGTCCGCCTGCGTCAGCGACCTGAGCGTCCGCGACCACGACGAGACCCTCACCCTGGCCACCGCGTTCCTGCAGGCGGGAGCCTCGGGGGTGATCGGCTCGCGCTGGCTGGTGGCCGAGGACCCGCGCACCGCCGCGCTGATGTTCGTGCTCCACCACCACCTGGCGAGCACCGGACCGGCGGGCGCGCTGCGGGCCGCCCAGCGCTGGATGGCCGACCCCGGCCGCGCTCCCCTGCTGCCGGACACCATCGCCCACGAGATCGAGGACCTCGGCCTCGACCTCGCCGACCCGGCCGTCTGGGCCGCCTTCACCCACCAGGGGATCTGATGCGCCCTCCCGACCTCGCCCGCTACGTGATGGAACGCCTCCACGAGATCCGCGCCGACGTCGACCCCGAGATCTGGGCGCAGCTGCTCCCGCTGTTCGACCAGATCGCCGTCGAGTCCGAGGAGAACGCCGAGGCCGCCTGGTACGACCTGCTCGAACTCATCCAGCTGGGGCTGCCGCGCGGCCACGAGATCCGGCGGACCATCACCGAGGAGCTGTCCGGCGGATACCGGGGCCCGGTCATCGACACCGAGATCGCCGCCACCCTCGACGTGCTCCGCGCGATGCTCCCCGACCTGGCGAGCCTCGGCCCGCCGCAGGAGATCGATCCCGACATCCGCCGGGTCCGCGATCGGCTCCGCGCCGCTCCTTCCCTCACCCCGGAGGAGGTACGCGCCCAGGGCGGCGACCCCGGCTCGCCCGACCTGCTCCGGCTGCCGGGCCCCGGCGGCGTCACGATCCCCGCCTTCCAGTTCGGCCCCGACGGCAGGGAACTGCCGGCCGTGCGCGCCGTCAACGAGATCCTCGCCGCCGGGCGCGACCCCTGGGGCGCCGCGCACTGGTGGCTCCGGGGCAACGCCCTGCTCGGCGACATCCCCGCGTCCCTCGTCGCCGGCCGCCCCGGCGACGTCATCGAGGCCGCGCAGGCCCTTCGAGAGGAGTACTGAGGTGCCCGCGCAGGACCCCCCGGACAATCACACCATCGCCGCCCACCGCCTGCTGCTGCCCCGCGGCACCCAGCTCTGGCGGGTGCACTACCGCGAGTTCCCGGTCGACTCCTTCGTCCCGGCCCGGCCGGACCCCGGCATGCACGGCGGCCGTTTCGACGGCGAGTCCACCGACCCGTACGGCCACTGCTACCTCGCCTACGAGCAGAGCACCGCGCTGGCCGAATGCCTGCTGCGGTCGATGAAGTTCAACGACGACGGGCCGCGCGAGCTGTCGCTGTCCCAGCTGGAGGGGCGGCGGCTGTCCCTGGTCGAGACCACCCGCGAGCTGCCGCTGATCTCGCTGTCCAGCACGCCCGCGCTGGCCGCGGTGGCCCAGGACGAGTGGCTGATCCAGGCCGAGCCGCCGGAATACCCGCGGACCCGGCGGTGGGCGCACTGGATGCGCGAGCACGACACCAGCGCGGCCGGGCTCGACTGGATCTCCCGCCGGGACCTGCCCAAGCGCAGCGTCATCCTGTTCGAGGACCGCTGCCCGGCGCCCCCGATCGCGGCCACGCCGCTCCACGTCGAGCTGGACACCCCAGAAGGGCTCGCCTGGCTGGACGTGGTCATGCGGCCCTACCGGGCCAGGGTGTTACTGCGCTGAGACGGGGTCCACGCCCTCGTCGCGGAGGCGGGCCACCACCTCCGCGGTGAGGTCGCCGTCGTAGGCCAGGCGGGCGGCGCGGGCCGCCGGGCTCACCTCGACGATCACCAGTCCGGCCAGGACGGCGGCCTCGGTGACGTGGCGGGCGAGCTCGCGGCGGTCCAGGTGCTCCTCCAGGGCCTTCTCCAGCGGGGGGGCCGCGCCGGCCAGCCGTACCGCGCCGTGGGCGGCCTCCTGGAAGCGGCCCGCGGCCAGGTGGGCGGCGAGCAGGTCGCGGATCTCCTGGGCGTCGTCGCGGCCGGGCAGCTCCACGGCCAGGGCGTCGGCCTCGGTGAGGATGGCCGCCAGCGACTCGGCCGCCTCCTGGGCGCTGTCCCTGGCCTCGGCGAGCAGGGCGGTCCTGCGGGCCACCAGCGTGAGGTGCTCGCCGACCTGCTCGTTCAGACGGGCGTAGCCGAAGCGGAACGTGCGGGTGTCGGCCACCCCGGCGCGTACGGCGGCGAGCTGGTCGGCCACCGCCTGCGCGCCGTCGGCGTCCAGCGCCTCCCGGTCGTCCCATTCGTCCAGGCGGGTCTCCACCAGGGTGAGGGCGGCCAGGCGCTCGTCCTCGGCCAGCGCGGCGGCCAGACCGGCCCGGACGGCCTCCAGGCGGCGGGCGGCGGCCACCAGGTCCAGGTGCACCGCGTCGGCGTCGGCCTGGTTGGAGACCCGGGCCAGCCGGGTGCCGAGCACGGCCAGCGTGCGCAGCACCCCCTGCCGCTCGTCCTCGGCCGTGCCGCTCACCCGGATGCCCGCCAGCGCCTCGGTACGGCGGGCCAGCGCGACCAGCCGCCCGGACAACCGTTCCCGCTCCACCGCCAGCCGGGACGCGTGCGCGGCGGCCCTGGCCCGGCGGCGGTCCTCCTCCTGCTTGCGGCGTTCCTCGATCCTGCGGCGGCGCTCGCCTTCGAACTCCCTGGCACGTTCCCCGGCCAGCGCCACATCCACGTACCTGGGATTTCCTGACATTCGGGACCCCCTCGCCGAGGCCGAACTATTTATGAGATGTCGTGATCCGGACAGCCGCGGCTGTCTTTGGTGGTTAGAAGTGGTCGAGTAGTTCGGGGAATCGGGTCAGCCGGAGGACGCCTTGGTCATGCGGGTCGAGTTCGGCGTGTTCCAGGACCCAGGTGTGCTCGTGGGGGATGAAGACCGCGTTCATCCCGGCCTGCCTGGCCGGGCCGATGTCGGATTTCGGGGAGTTGCCGATCATCCAGGTGGACGGGAGCGCCAGGGAGTGTTCCCGGGCGAGCCGCTGATACACCTCCACCCCCTTTTCCGGAACAATATGGATATTTCCGAAATGTCGGGCAAGTTGTGAGGCGTCTAGTTTGCGTTGTTGTTCCGCGGGGTCGCCCTTGGTGAGCAGGAGCAGGCGGTGGCGCTGGCCGAGATCGGCCAGTGTGTCCGCGACGCCCGGGATCAGCTCGATCTCGCCCCGGATCAGGCGCACGGCCAGCTGCTCGATCCGCCGCTGCTCCTCGATCGTGGCCGGGCGCTCGTTCAGCTGCTCCAGGCATTCGGCCAGGCTGCGCAGGAAGACCTTGCTGCCGTAGCCGTGCACGACAGCGTTGGCCCGCTCGATGTCGTCGAGGATCGCCCTGATCTCGGGCTTGGCCAGGGTGGGATGAGCCAGCCACTCGAAGAAGTCATCGATGACCCGCTCGAAAAGGATGTTGTTCTCCCACAGGGTGTCATCCGCATCGAAGATGAGCACCTGTCCGTCCCGCCGCACATCCGCCCCCAATATCTCTGGATACCTCTAATTAAGCACTACTTGCCGGTTCGCTCACGGAGAAGCAGCAACGCGTATGCCGCGACCGAGCACGAATCCCCGACCCGGCCGTCGTCGATCATGCGTTCCAGCTCCGCTCGGGGCACCCACGTCTGGATCATGTCCTGCTCGGACGCCTCCCGCCGGGCCGGTCCGGGGGTCAGCCCGGTGGCAAGGTAAACGTGGAAGCCCTGGTTGGTGGTTCCGTGCGCGTTGTCCAACCGGCCGATCCGCTCCAGGCTCACCGCCGTCAGCCCGGTCTCCTCGGCCAGCTCGGTCCGCGCCTCCTCCTCCCGGTCCCGCGCGACGGCGGCCCCCTGCGGGAAACTCCACGAGCGGCGGCCGATCGGATACCGGAATTCCTGGACGAGGTGGAATCCGTCACGTTCCATTGGGATGACGAGCACGAAATCCGGCTTGTCCACGTAGCCGTACAGGCCGGGCGAGCCGTCCGGCCGTTCGATCTCGTCCTCGCGCACGGTCATCCACGGGTTCGCGTACACCACTCGGGAGGAGATGGTCCGGATCATCGCGTCGGTCATGAGGCCCGATCCTAGCGAGTGATGATTGTTGCGGCGCGGAATAAGTTGGTGTGTCACGGCGCTGTCCGGGCTGGTGCCGCCCGTATCGGATGTGCAGGTCAATGAGGATGGTGGGTTGAAATGCAGTTCGGAATCTTCACGGTGGGCGACGTCACGCCGGACCCGACGACGGGGCGCGCTCCCAGCGAGCACGAGCGGATCAAGGCGATGGTGGCGATCGCGCTGAAGGCCGAGGAGATCGGGCTGGACGTGTTCGCGACCGGCGAGCACCACAACCCGCCGTTCGTGCCGTCCTCGCCGACGACCCTGCTGGGTTTCGTGGCGGCCAGGACCGAGCGGCTGATCCTGTCCACGGCGACCACCCTGATCACCACCAACGACCCGGTGAAGATCGCCGAGGACTACGCGATGTTGCAGCACCTGGCCGACGGCCGGGTCGACCTGATGCTCGGCCGGGGCAACACCGGCCCCGTCTACCCGTGGTTCGGCCAGGACATCCGCAACGGCATCCCCCTCGCGGTCGAGAACTACGCCCTCCTGCGCGAGCTGTGGCGCACCGACGTGGTCGACTGGGAAGGCCGGTTCCGTACGCCCCTGCAAGGTTTCACCTCAACCCCGCGCCCGCTGGACGGCGTGCCCCCGTTCGTCTGGCACGGCTCGATCCGCAGCCCCGAGATCGCCGAACAGGCCGCGTACTACGGTGACGGTTTCTTCGCCAACAACATCTTCTGGCCGAAGGAACACTTCGTCCGCCTTATCAGCCTTTATCGGGAAAGGTATGCACACTACGGCCATGGCACGCCCGAGCAGGCGTATGTGGGCCTCGGTGGCCAGGTCTTCATGCGGAAGAACTCCCAGGACGCGGTCCGCGAGTTCCGTCCGTACTTCGACAAGGCCCCCGTGTACGGCAACGGCCCTTCACTGGAGGAGTTCACCGAGCAGACACCGCTCACGGTGGGCAGCCCGCAGGAGGTCATCGACAAGACCCTGACCTTCCGCGACCACTTCGGCGACTACCAGCGGCAACTGTTCCTGATGGACCACGCGGGCCTCCCCCTGAAGACAGTCCTCGAACAGCTGGACATCCTCGGCGAGGAAGTCATCCCTGTCCTCCGCCGCGAATTCGCCGTCAACCGCCCCGCCGACGTCCCCAACGGCCCAACCCACGAGTTCCTAGTCGCCCAAGCCAATTCCGTCCCCGTCTAAGCCATCCGTCCCCGTCTAAGCAAGCCGTCTTCGTCTAAGCCAATCGCGTCCCTGATCTGAGTCGCCCCGAACCCTCACACCCGACCGCGATTCGATCCCACCATCCGACCCCACCGACCGCGATTCGACATCACACTCCGGCGGCGCCAGCCGACGTCGTCAGTCGACCAGGAAGGACATCAATGCACGCCTACCAGCTCGCCGTCGTGACCGCAGGACTGAGCCAGCCGTCCTCGACCCGGATGCTGGGCGACCGCCTGGCGGAGGCGACCCGGCTCGCCCTGGCCGCCGAGCGCCCGGCCGAGGTCCGCGTGATCGAACTTCGCGAGCTGGCGGTCGACATCGCCAAGAACCTGGTCACCGGCTTCCCCTCCTCCGCCCTCGCCGACGCCTTGGACGCGGTCACCAGGGCGGACGCCCTGATCGCGGTCACCCCGATCTTCACCGCCTCCTACAGCGGCCTCTTCAAGTCCTTCTTCGACGTGCTCGACAACACCGCCCTGACCGGCAAGCCCGTCCTGATCGCCGCGACCGGCGGCAGCGCACGCCACTCCCTGGCCCTGGAACACGCCCTCCGGCCACTCTTCAGCTACCTCCACGCGACGGTCATCCCCACCGCCGTCTACGCGGCCTCCGAGGACTGGGCCTCAACCGGCGCATCCGCCCTTTCCACCCGCATCACCCGCGCCGCACACGAACTCGCCGCCCTACTCCTCCACCGCCCGTCCCTCACCGCCGTCCCCACCGGCACCGACGAGCCCGCGAACAGCACCGAGGACACAAAGAACTTCGAGGACGCCAAGAACTTCAAGGACGCGAAGAACTTCGAGGTCGTTCCCTTCGCCGAGCAACTCGCAGCCATCCGCCCGGCATAACCAGACGACACTCAGAGATTGTCGAACGGCGCGGAGTAGCGAAAAACACCCTTGATCGACGGCCTGTACTCCGCCAACGGCCGGACCTGGAAGTACTCGCCCCACGCCGGGTCAGGAGACTCGATGCCGAATCCCGTGGCGGCCCGAAACCCGTAACGACCGTAGTAGGCGGGATTACCGAGCAACGCCACCAGCGGTTCCCCAAGCGCGTCCGCGGCACCCAGCGTCGCGTGCATCAACGCGAGCCCGACACCCTGCCGCTGATACCCGGGCAGCACACTAAGCGGCCCAAGCCCGAGCGCGGCCGTGTCCCCCGCATATCCCCGCGTACACACCACATGCCCGACAACCTCACCCGCCCCCGTCACAGCCACCATCGACAGCGCGGGCAACCACCCCACATCGGCCCTCAACTCATCCACCAACGGAGCCTCGACCGGCTCAGCCTCCCCCGGCTTGGCAAAAGCGGCACCCACCACAGCCCGGATCACCGCCACGTCCTGCGGTCCTTCACGTCGAATCAGCACCGGCACAGTCTGAGCCCCGATCATCCCCGCCCGCAACGAAATAAACCGCCCGCGGACCACCGCCGCGTCCCGCGGTCCGTCACGTCGAAACAACACCAGGCAGGGCTCGGCACCTTTCTCAGGATGTAATTGCGCCCTTCGGCGGGCTGATGGCCAGGACCTCACTGAGTTCCCAACGGCGGCGAAATGACGCTGGGCCATGGGGACAGAGCGCAGCACCATACGTCCGGTCTCGAGCGTCCAGGCCGCGCTCCGCCGCCTGTCAGGGCGTCGAACGCCGCTGGTAGCGCCGTATGAGCGCTATCAAACCACCGACGATCACGCCCGCCGCCAATGCACCCAGGCCGGAGCGGATCAACGAGTAGTCGGGGAAGATCGCGGCGATCAGGATGAAGTAGATGAGTGTGAACTGTACGACGTTGAGCCAGGGATGCCGTTGGTACCAGGCGGAGGCCCATGCGCTCCACAGGATGCTGGGGAGGAACATCGCTCCGTACGCGATCCCCGCCAAGATGCCGGGGACGAGCCCGTGTCGCTGGGTAATGATCGACGATATCGCTGCGGTGAAAAGCAGGCTTACGATGCTGTAGATCAGCGGCGGGCCCCATTCAGGCGCGCGACGAACGGGGTCGGCGGGTCGATCTGTTGGTGCCATCTGGAGCTCCTTCCAGGTTGGTATACCTGAAAGGCGTTCCACACCGTTCCATCGAGCTACCGCCTCCCGGCTCCCGCGGCCAGCCGGGGAAGCTCACATCTCGCCCTCCCCCTGATGGCTTATCTCCATGGGTGGGTGGGAGAACCACGCGGATCAAGCCGCCCCTTCATTCAAGCGACCACGGGGATGACGGGGTCGGGCGGAGCCCAAGGTAGATCAAAGGGATGGGTGGGTGGGAGTGTTGCCGCAACCAATCGACACCAGATCGAAAGGTTGAGCAGCGTTGCGGGTGAACGGGCGTTCCCGAGGATGACGCCCGCGTCCGACCGGGTCGGCTGACCGACGGCGGTCTTCTCCGG
This sequence comes from Acrocarpospora pleiomorpha, assembly GCF_009687885.1. GTDB lineage: Bacteria > Actinomycetota > Actinomycetes > Streptosporangiales > Streptosporangiaceae > Acrocarpospora > Acrocarpospora pleiomorpha. The sequence goes on along the minus strand of NZ_BLAF01000035.1, from coordinate 76,081 downwards.
GGTGGGGGGCTCCTTGCGCGCAATAGCATGTGGCGCGTCTTTTTCTTTTGGGTCTTTGGGGCGGTTATGGGTGGACCGGGGTTTCGGCGGGTCATGGTGGGGCGGAGTCGGGAGGGGCATCGGGCGGCTACGCCGTTGGAGTTGCTGTTCGATCTTTGTTTCGTGGTGGGGGTGGCGCAGGCGGCGGCCAGTTTGCATCACGCGTTGGCGGAGGGGCATGCGGGGGCGGGGCTCATCGGGTATCTGATGGTGTTTTTCGCCATCTGGTGGGCCTGGATGAACTTCACCTGGTTCGCGTCGGCGTACGACACCGATGACGTGCCCTATCGGGTGCTGGTGATGGTGCAGATCGTGGGGGTGCTGATTCTCGCGGCGGGGGTGCCGCGGGCGTTCGAGGACAAGGACTTCGGGCTGATCACCCTGGGGTACGCGGTGATGCGGCTGGCCATGGTGGCGCTGTGGTCGCGGGCCGCGAAGGAGGACGCGGCGGGGCGGGCGTGCGCGGTCCGGTATGCGATCGGGATCGGGGTCGTGCAGGCGGGGTGGCTGGCGCGGCTGGGGCTCGCCCAGGTGGTCGACCTGGACGGGGTGCTGGGGCTGGTCGTGTTCGTGGCGCTGGCGGGGGCGGAGATGGTGGTGCCGTTGTGGGCGGAGCGCCGCCAGCAGACGAGCTGGCATCCGCGGCACATCGCCGAGCGATACGGGCTGTTCACGCTGATCGTGCTGGGTGAGTCGGTGCTGGCGGCCACGCTGGCCATTCAGACAGGGCTGGACCGAGGACTGGCCACGGCGCAACTGCTGACAGTGGCGCTGAGCGGGGTGGTGATCGTGTTCGGAATGTGGTGGCTGTATTTCGCGTGGCCCGCGCATCCACTGCTCACCTCCAACCGAGCCTCGTTCCCATGGGGCTACGGCCACTACCTGATCTTCTCGTCGGCCGCCGGCGTAGGCGCCGGACTGGCCGTCTCGATCGACTACGAAACACACATCGCACACATCAGCGCCTTCCCGGCGGGCGCCTCCACCGCAGTACCAGTCGCGATCTTCCTGCTCAGCGTATGGTTCGTGCACATCCGCCCTCACCAGGTATCCCACCGGACCAACCTCGCCTTCCCCATCACGGCCGCCCTCGTCCTGGCCACTCCCCTGACACCACTCGCGCTCCCCTTGATCGCGCTCCTACTGGTCGCGCTCACCGTCAGCGTCGAACTGGAGAGATAGCAGGGCGGAATTGTCAGTGGCGCCCGGCATGATAAACGTATGAGCGACGCGCCCCCGATCACCGTCCTGGCCGACGACACGGCCTACGCCGAAGCCGTCCAGCTGGCTGTGGACTCCGCTGCGGCCTACTACGCCGACGGCACCTCGACGCTCGACGACGACACCTACGACCGGCTGGTCCGCGGCATCCAGGCGTATGAGGAGGCCCACCCCGAGTCGGTGCTGCCGTCCTCACCCACGGGGAAGGTGGCCGGTGGAGCCGTGGTCGGCGATGTGCCACACACGGTGCCCATGCTAAGCCTGGACAATGTGTTCGGCGCCGAGCAGCTCACCGACTGGGCGGCCGGGCTGGAGCGCAGGCTCGGCAGGCCCGTCACGACATGGAGCGTGGAGCCCAAGCTCGATGGGTTGGCGATCTCGGCCCGATACCGGCACGGCCGATTGGCGCAACTCGTCACGCGCGGCGACGGCATCTCAGGTGAGGACGTCAGCCACGCCATCGGCACTGTCGTCGGCCTGCCCGATCGACTCGCCGACCCGGTCACGGTTGAGCTGCGCGGCGAGGTCATGATGACGGCCGCGCAGTTCGAGCAGGCGTGTGCCAAGCGGCAGGCGCATGACGGGACGACGTTCGCCAACCCGCGCAGCGCCGCCGCGGGCACGCTGCGGGCGCAGGATCGACCGTATGTGTGCGAGTTGACGTTTTTCGGCTACGGAGTGCTGCCGCCACCGGATGACGACTCCGAACTGGCCACGCGTCTGCGGGAGCTGCCGCACAGCGAGATCATGGAGTGGGTGGCGGCGCAGGGTGTGCAGACGACCGCCGCGACGGCGGTGGCGGGGATCATGGCCGAGACTCTGGAGCGGGTGCGTGAGCGTGTCGAGGAGATCGCGGCTGCCCGTCCCGAGTTGCCGTTCGGCATCGACGGCATCGTGATCAAGTGCGACCTGACGGCCGACCAGACAGCGGCCGGATTCAGCTCGCGGGCGCCGCGCTGGGCGATCGCCTACAAGCTGCCCGCCACCGAGAAGATCACCAAGCTGCTCGCCGTGGAGTGGAACACCGGCCGCACCGGCATCATCGCCCCTCGCGCCGTACTGGAGCCGGTCGAGCTGGATGGCAGCATCGTCACGTACGCGACCCTGCATAATGCGGCCGATATCCGCCGCCGGGGTTTGATGCTGGGCGATAGCGTAGTCGTCTACAAAGCGGGTGATGTGATCCCCCGGGTCGAGGCTCCGGTCGTCCACTTGCGCACGGGCGACGAGCAGCCGATCGAGATCCCCCAGGTCTGCCCCTCCTGCGGCGACGCGATCGACTCCTCTCAGGAGCGGTGGCGGTGCGTGCGCGGGCGCGCTTGCCGGGCGATCGCCTCTATCGGCTACGCCGTCGGCCGGGACCAGCTCGACATCGAGGGCCTGGCCGAAAACCGCATCCAACAGCTTCTGGACGCGGGATTCATCGCCGACTTCGCCGACTTGTTCTTCTTGACCCGCGACCAGGTTCTAGGCCTGGAACGGATGGGAGAGACGAGCACCGACAACCTGCTGGCCGCTATCGATCGGGCCAAAGGCCAGCCGCTCAGCAGGGTGTTCTGCGCGCTCGGGGTCCGCGGCACCGGTCGATCCATGAGCCGCCGCATCGCCAGGCACTTCGGCAGCATGGACGCCATCCGCGCGGCCGACGTCGAGGCGATCCAGGCGGTGGAGGGAATCGGCCCCGAGAAGGCGCCGGTGGTCCTGGCAGAGCTGGTCGAGCTCGCCAACCTCATCGACAAGCTGATCAAGGCCGGGGTCACCATGACAGAGCCGGGGTGGACGCCGCCTGCCGATCCCGGCACTGCCGCGGAGGAGAGTGGCGGGTCCGAGCTCCCACTGGCGGGGATGTCCGTCGTGGTGACCGGCGCGATGAGCGGAGCGCTGGAGGCACTGACGCGTAACCAGATGAACGAGCTGATCGAGCGCGCGGGAGGCAAGGCGTCCTCCAACGTCTCGGCGAAGACGTCGCTGCTGGTGGCGGGGGAGAAGGCGGGCTCCAAGCGGACCAAGGCCGAAAGTCTAGGCGTACGGATCGTCGGCCCAGAGGAGTTCGCCGGCCTCATCGGCCCGTTTATCTGATCGGACAGGTCAATCACGCCCGCCGGAAGCGGACACAGACGCCCGGCCGGGAAGCCCCGGCCGGGCGTCTGCTCACAACAGATGGGTCAGGGCAGCGTGGCGCCTCCCGGCTGGACCACGCCGTTCACCGTCAGCTGGTACGGCGCGTACTGCTGGACCTGCTCGGTCGGCTCGTCATAGGCCACGATGGCGACGACCTTCTTGAACGGAACCGCCAGCAGCAGCTCCAGCCGGTTCAGCGAGAAACTGGTCTTGTTGTTGAACTCGACCTGCAACGCGATCTTGTTGGACTCGTCGAGCCCGACCAGGCGCACGTTCCAGTTCTTCACCGTCACCGGCTTGATCTCGGTCGGCGAGTCGAACGGGTCCAGGCTGGACCCGTCGCTGACCGCCGTCGCGCCGACGGCGACGTCGTCGACCAGGAACCCGCCCTCGTTGACACCGCCGTCGCTGACGTACTGGAAGCCGAGCAGGATCTGCTGGCCCGCGTACGCCGACAGGTCGAAGGTGTGCGGCTCGAAGCCGGTCGTGGTGCCGTTGAGCGCCGGGCCGAGCGGTCCTTCGATGGTGCGGTCGCTGGACAGCGCCGTGTAGGTGGCCCCTCCGTCGGTGGAGACCACCACGTAGGCGTAGTCGAAGCCGAACTCGGCGCCGTACTTGCCCAGGAAGCGCAGCGTCGGGTCGGCGGCCGGCACGGTGACGCGGGCGACCGCGGTGGAGTTGAGGTTGTTCTCGTTGCCGGACCAGAGCACCGGGTTGCCCGGCCTGTCCGGATCGTTGTTCACGATCGTCCAGGTCAGCGGGGCCGTCGGCAGCGTCTTGGCGCCCTTGAAGCTGAGCGACCTCAGCTCGCTGCCCTTGAGCACGGTGCCGTTGGTCTTCTGCAGCGCCACGAAGTCCGCGCCGTTGGGGGCGGCGCCGGGGTTGTCGTTGACGTTGGGGTTGGCGAAGTTGACGGTCGAGCGCAGGCTCTTGGTGGTCACCCGGCTCTTCGGCACGCCCAGCATGACGCCGTTGCGGGACTCTCCGACGATCTTGTCCACCAGGGTCATGGTCTGGTGGTCGTGGAGCACCTTGTACATGTCGGCGACGCCCTCGGCCTCGAGCGCCGCGTCCAGGCTGGCCAGACCCTGGCGTTCGTTGTCGAGGTGCAGCCTGGTCAGGAAGTCGGTGCCGTACCTGTCGTACAGGAAGAGCATCAGGGAGTAGGCGTGGCCGTAGTCGGCGAGGACCTCGCTCGGGTTGCCCTCGCCCCACAGGTTGAGCGAGTTCTCCGGGCCGCCGCAGTCGCGCGGGTTGGGGTTGAACTCCGTCTGCACCGAGCCGAAGCCCTGGTAGCAGTAGATGTGGCTGTCGGCGCCGCGGTCGAACACGGTGCGGGTCGCGTCCACGTAGCCGGTCAGGGTCTGGGCGAAGTCCGACAGGCCCTCGTTGATCCAGGTGCCCTCGATCGGGTCGGTGTAGTAGTGCAGCAGGTGCTGCCACTCGTGCGCGAACGTGCCCTCGTACGCCTGCGGGCGGGCCGGGCGGCTGGTGCACAGGTCCGCGGTCGGCTCGTCCGGCGGGTTCGCGCCGGTGCGGTGCGCCCAGTCGAAGGCGTCCACGGTCATCACGTTGCGGTCCATCCACTCGTTGAACACCGAGGAGAAGAAGCCCGCGATGTACGTCGGAGCGGCGGGGAAGTCGAAGAAGTTGTCGTCCTTGACGTTGTCGATGAGCGCGACCGTGTTGTCGCCCTCACCGGAGAAGTCGCCGGAGATCAGCGCGTTCGAGCCGTCCCGGTCGGGCGGCGTGCTGAAGGCCGCCGTCTCCTTCGGGTACATGTTGGTGTCGAACTCGTGGACGAAGGACGCGACCTGCGCGTCGGTGATCGTCGTGGTGTTCGGGATCTGCGCGCGGCAGTCCCCGGCCGGGAACGCCAGGTCGTTGGCGACCCAGACCTCGATCTTGTCGCCGACGCCGCGCAGCGTGTAGTCCTTGCGGTAGGCGCTGCCCGCGACGTCGTTGAGGGCGATCAGGCTGCGGACCGTGCCGACCGGCGGAGTCACGCCCGCGACGGCGGTGCGCGCCTTGGCTGAGGAGGCCTGGTAGCGGGACGGGGTGTCGACCACCTTGCCGTCCAGCTTGGTGATCTTGGCGTCGAGTTCGCGCATGTCGCTCGGAGCGGGTGGTGGCGCGGCGGTCTGGGCGGCGCTGGCCTGCGCCGGGAGGAGGGACAGGAAGGGCAGGACAAGCGCCGTGGCTGCTAACCCGATTAATCGGTTGCGGGCCATGGATCCCCCTTGGGTGCTCGGATAGCTCGTGGCTGGTTCGTCGCGCATGACAGATGCGCTGACATAGACGTGACTACCTGTCATACCGATCAGGCACAAGTGGCTTTATCTGCCAAGAAACCTAAATAATTTCGGGGTTTCTCGGTACCACAAAGTGTTTTGTCCGTCAGTGTCGCAATCTGTCAGGGAAAAACACGGGAATGGGCGCGCGGACCCGTCCCGACCTAACGGGTCCGCGCGCCCCTGAGGGGGTTAGCTCCGCGTGCTCTGCGGCGGGCCGAGATAGCTGGTGAGCACCCCGCCGGTGTCCACCACCAGCTTCTGCACGACCACCGTCGGGTCCACCATCCAGAACTTGAGCGTGTGCGCGCCCGGCTGCGCGATGGTGTGCGTGGTGACCGTCCGGTTGACGTTGTCGGAGGTGTTGCGCTCCCACTGGCGGTTCATCACGGTGTCGTTCGAGCCGGTGGCGGCGATGACGTCCACCACCTGCGGGACGCCGTCGTCGATCGAGACCGCGTACTTGAGGCCATCGGTGGGCAGCACGTTGTTACGCGGCGACAGGTAGGCCGTGACCTTGACGGGACCGGTGCTGAACAGGTGCATCGTGTATTCCAGCCGCGGGCTGTTCCCGCCCGGCGTCTGCCGCGCCGCCGTGACCGGCACCGGCGTCAGACCCGATCCGGTACGGCCGATGCCCGGAATGCGCCGCCACGACACCCCGCCGGAGGAGACCGCCTTGGTGTACTTGTCCGCCTCGATCGACACATACCCGTTCGCCTCGACGAACCCCTTGACCTGCGACACGTTCGGCTTCTGCACGACCGCCTGAACGACCACCCTGGACCCGCCGGGCCCGGTGACGGTGATCGGCACGTTGGTGGTGCCCTTGGGCGCCTTCGACCAGTCCACCCGCAGCGTGCTGCGGACCTGCTTGTCCAGCCTGCCCCTGCTGGGCTCGGCCTTCAGCCAGGAGACCGACGGCCTGATCTGGTAGTCGAACGCCGTCGTGCCCCGGTTGAACACCTCGATGTACTGCTCCGGCTGGCTCTGGTACGGGCTGAACGCGGGCAGCACCGCCGGCGTCGTCGCGTTCGGCCACCAGGCGTTCGAGCCGTCCACGGCCACGCCCATCTCGGCGGCGGCGGGCAGCTGGATGCGCTTGACCGCGGGGAAGATCTCGTCGGGCAGCGCGACGTTGTTGAGCTCGGGCTGCTGCCAGGGCGCGTTCGGGCCGTAGCGGGCGATGTCGCCGTACCCGATCTTGGGCTGGAGCTGCCAGTTCTTCCACTTCCCGCCCGCCAGGCCGGTGTTGTAGTGCTGGTTGAGTGCCTGGTCGTCGGCGAACCTGGCCTCGGCCAGCGCGGCGAGGTCGTTGGTGGCGGCCCGGCCCTGCGCCGCGTAGCGGAGGTTGTTGAACTCGGCCAGGCGCAGCGCGTACAGGTTGGCGGTGGCCTTGACCTGGTAGAGCACGAGCTGGAAGTAGGCGTCCTGGGCGGCGCTGCCGAGCTGGCGGCCGATCTTCTCGGCCTGGGCGGACAGGGCGGCCCACTCGGCGGTCACGCGTTCCAGTTCGCGGTAGTTGGTCAGGCTGTAGGGGCTGGCCTGGTCGTCGTAGAGCACCGCGCTGGAGTCGGTGGACAGGTCCTTGGCCGGGTCCAGGCCGATCAGGCGGTTGAGCAGTTCCGGCTTGCGGCGGGACTGCAGGGCGGCGTAGGTGTGCAGGACGTCGGCGACGGCCTCGGCCTTGCTGTCGCCGAAGTTCTGGGCCGCGTACTGCTTCTCCCATTCGGGCAGTTTCTCCAGCGGCCATTTGTCCGGGTTCCAGGCGTAGTCGAGGAAGAACTGGAGCGGGAGTTCCTCGTTCTTCATGTCGCCGACGTTGACCACCCAGAGCCGGTCCACGCCGTACTCATAGGAGAGGTTGAGCTGCTCCCAGATGTTGGGCAGCTGGTTGGTGTCCACCCACTTGTAGTTGCGGCCGCCGCCAACGTAGTCGTAGTGGTAGTAGAGGCCGTAGCCGCCGGCGCGGGGCGGCATGCTCTGGTCGGGCAGCTTGCGCATGTTGCCCCAGTTGTCGTCGGTGAAGACGACGGTCACGTCGTCGGGCACGCGCAGGCCGCGGTCCCAGTACCGCTGGACCTCCTTGTAGAGGGTCCACACCTGCGGGACCTCCGTGACGTCCCGGCCGGACTCCTGGGCGAGGATCTCGCGCTCGCTGTCGATGATGCCGCGCATCAGCTCGATGCCGTCGCCGTCGGGCAGGCTCACGTCGCCGTTGCCACGCATGCCGAGCGTGACGACGCCCTCGAAGTCCTCGTCCCGCATCCGGCGGATCCCGTCCCGCCAGTACGCCTTGATCGCGTCGGGGTTGCGCCGGAAGCTCCACTCGCCGGTTCCCCCGTAGGGGTCACGGCCCGGCGTGACGATGTTCCCGGCCGAGTCGCGTACGGCGGCCACCGCGTGCCGGTTCCACTCCTCGATGCCGCGCATCATCGGCGCCTCGTGCGAGGTGCCCATCACCACCCCGTACGCCTTGGCGGTGGCGTGGTTCTGCGGATCGTCCTCGGCGAACGCCCGCCCCCACACGGCGGGCCACAGATAGTTGGCCTTCAGCCGCAGCATGGTCTCGAAGACCTTCGCGAACAGGTGCCGGTTGAACCCGCCCTCGAAGCCGGGCGCGAGGCCCGGGCCGAAGAACTCGGGCCCCCAGGTGCCGAGCGCCGGGTTCTCGTCGTTGATGAAGAAGCCCCGGTACTTCACGGCGGGAGTGCCCTGGGTGTGCCGCCCCGGCTCGACGTAGAGCGAGCTCCGATGCCTGATCGGCACGTCGTCCCACCAGTACCAGGGCGAGACGCCGATCTGTTTGGACACGTCGTAAACCCCGAAGATCGTGCCGCGCTGGTCGCTTCCGGCGATCACGAACGCGCTCCGCACGCCGGGCAACGGGTCGCGCACGACCTGCTCGATGGTGGTCTCCCACTTGCCCGCGATGCTGGAGACGTCCAGCTTCCCGGCGGCGACCAGGCCGTCCACGAGCGGGCTGTGCCCGAGCGTGCCGACGATCACCACCTCGCCCTGGGCCTGGCCGGACACGGCGGGGCGCACGCCGGTCACCTTCTGGATGTCGGACCGCAGGTCGCCGACCGCCCTGACCACGCCGGGATAGTCGTCGGCGCTGACCACCAGCGGAGCCGCCCGGCCCCCGGCGACCAGGGGGAATCGCCCGTTTCCCGGACTGCCGACGATGTAGGAACCGTGCTGGGCACCCGCCTCGGCGGGCACGGCCGTGACGCCGGCCGCGATCACCACCCCAGCGGCTAACAGGATTCTGGACACAACTGAACCTGCGGAGAGCCTTGCCATGACGCGACCTCCGGGTGCGAGTTCTCCGAAAGTTTCTTTATCCACACGAAACTTTCACCATCGACGCAACCCGGGATGTTAGACCCGACGACTGACCTGGTCAACCACGGATGACAAGTACGCAGGGCCATCCCATGTACGTTTCACCGGGAACGTTCGAAAACGATTCGACGTAACCGGTCCGCCGAGGGGCGGTCGAGGACGCGTACGCCGTGCGCGGGTGGCAGCGCGCCGGTCCTGGCCCGGTCCAGCAGCACCCGCCAGCGGCGGCGGTGCCGGTCGAAGGTCACCTCCGGCACGACCCGGCCGCGCGCGATCTGCCCGGCCATGGCCGTCTCCGCCGGCACGTCCAGCATGATCACGTGGAGCTGGCGGCCGGTGAGGCGGGCCAGCAGGGCGAAGCCGTACAGCAGGTGCGGCCAGGCCGCCCGGGAGTGGGCGACCACGGGCCGCCCGTTCGGGAGGCTGCGGACGATCCGCCACGTGTGAGCGAGATGCACGACCAGGCTGCGGCCCCGGCGGGGCAGGCGCGCGAGCAGGCGGGCCCAGCGGACCCGGGCCTGGCGGGAGTCGATCACCAGGGTGCCATCGTGCAGGACGGGGCGGGGCTCGTCGCCGCGCAAGCCGTACAGCTGGTCGAGCAGGGTGCTCTTGCCCGCGCCGGGCAGGCCGGTGAGCAGGACGAGAGCCCGCGGCGGGAACACGATCTCCAGCGCGGTGCTCCTGGGCATCAGGCCCGCACTCGAGAAGGCATGCAGCACACGATAACGGCTACCGGGCGTTGACAGGGATCCTCAACCCCCCTGCCGCCGCGCCCGGTGCACTTGAGAGACTTTCGACCATGAGTTTTCTGCTGGCCCTCAGCGATCTGCACATCGGGTATCCGGAGAACCGCGAGATCGTCGAGCGGATCCGGCCGCGGACGACGTCGGACTGGCTGCTGGTGCCGGGAGACATCTCGGAGAAGGCCGCCGACATCGAGTGGGCGCTGGGCCTGCTGGCGTCCCGGTTCGAGAAGGTGGTGTGGGCGCCGGGCAACCACGACCTGTGGACCCATCCCTCCGACCCGGACCAGATCCGCGGCGTGGAGCGGTACGAGCGGCTGGTGAAGTCGTGCCGGGAGCTCGGGGTGGTGACGCCGGAGGATCCGTACCCGATCTGGACCGGGCCGGAGGGGCCGGTCACGGTGGCGCCGCTGCTGCTGCTCTACGACTACACCTACCGGATGCCGGGGGTCACCACGAAGGCGGAGGCGCTGCGGATCGCCCACGCGGCCGGGGTCGTCTGCACCGACGAGATGCTGCTCCACCCCGACCCCTACCCGAGCATCGACGCCTGGTGCCAGGCCCGCCTGGACGAGACCGAGCGCCGCCTGAGCGAGCTCCCGCCCGGCACGGCGACCATCCTGGTCAACCACTATCCGCTGGTCAGGGATCCGACGTTCGTGCTGCGCTATCCGGAGTTCGCGATCTGGTGCGGCACCGAGCGGACCGCCGACTGGCACCTGCGCTTCAACGCCCGCACGGTCGTCTACGGCCACCTGCACATCCCCCGCACCACCTGGTATGACGGCGTGCGCTTCGAGGAGGTCTCGCTCGGCTACCCGCGCGAGTGGCGTCCGCGCGCGGCCCCGCCCGGAGTTTTGCGGCAGATCCTTCCCGGTTAACCAGAAACCCGTCCCATAGCCAGCCGCATAGCCGCCGACCAGACGATTCACCGTCGCGGCTGTCCAGATCACGACTTTCTAGTTAAAGTCCAGCGTGATCGCGGTCACCACCAGGCCAGACTCGCGCAGCCAGCGCCCGTCGAAGCCGGTGAGCCCGCGCGGCCCCGGGACCAGCAGGCGGGCGGCGAACGTGCCCGCCGGGTCGAGGGTGATCTCCGCCTCCTCGAAGCCGAGCCAGCGGCGGGCCAGCGGGAACCAGGCCTTGTAGACCGACTCCTTGGCGCTGAACAGCAGCCGGTCCCAGTGCACCGAGTCGTCCAGCTCGCCGAGCGCCTGCCGCTCGCCGGGAAGCGCGATCGTGTCCAGCACGCCCTCCGGCAGCGGCGCGTCCGGCTCTGCGTCAATGCCGACCGTGACCGCTTCGACGGAGAGCGCGGCGGCGCGGTAGCCGTCGCAGTGGGTCATCGCCCCGACCACGCCCGGCGGCCAGCCCGGCGCGCCGCGCTCGCCCGGCACGATCGGCGCGGGCGGGATTCCGAGCCTGGCCATGACCTGCCGCGCGCAGTGGCGCGCCGTGGTGAACTCCCGCCGCCGCTTGTCCACCGCCTTCGCGATGTACCGCTCCTCCTCGGGGAACAGGGTGGCCTCCACCGGATCGGCGAACGCCTCGGCGCTCTCCACCCACGCCGGCAGGATCTTCTCGATCAATGAACCCTCCAGGGTCGGCTACAGGGACAGGCCCAGCAGCCCGGTCTGCACGCCCACCGACACGTCCAGGCCGTTGCCGCCGAGAATCGGCAGCTCGACGGAGGCCTCGACCTCCAGGATAGGCGCGCTGGTCGGCTCGGAGGCGGGGGGCGGCGGCTGCTTCGACTCGCCGTCCGGCACGGTCGCCGGGTCATCCTCGGGCTCGGCGCTCGGAGCGTGCGATTTCGAGGGGTCGTCCTTCGCCGTGGGCGTGGGCGTCGAGCTCTTTCGCGGCTTGGCGGTGCGCGGGGCGCCGGTCTCCTCGGCGATCACCACCGGTTTGTGGTGCACCGGGAGCGGCTCGCTGTTCTCGGCCGGCTGGACGGTCACCAGGCTGGGCGTCGGGAGCAGCGTCACCGCCGGACGGGGCTGCGGCTGCGCGGCCTGGTACGACTGCCGCGACGGCCGATCGCCGGCGGAGACGGCCACCACGACGACCGCGGCCGCGGCGAGGGCCACCAGGGTGGCGACCTTGACGCGGCTGGGCCGGGGGGCTGGGGGCTCTACCGGCTCCTCGGGGACGGCGGAGGCGTGGGAGGACGCGAGGGCGGCCAGGGCGACCCGGCCGGGCCGCTCCCAGTCGGGGCCGAGCGCGGCCACCGCCACCGCCTCCACCTCGGCGGCGAAGGCCGCGGCCGAGGACGGCCGGTGCTGCGGGGCCTTGGACAGGCCGCGCTCGACCAGCCGCCGCAGCCCTTCCGGCACCTGCTCGACCGGCGGCGGCACGGTCCGGTGCAGCCAGCCCAGCCGCGCCGCCGCGGCCGCGTCGAACGGCGGCCCGCCGGTGAGGCATTCGAAGAACACGGCGGTCACCGCGTAGATGTCGCTCGCCGGGCTGGCGGGCGCGCCCCGCCACAGTTCCGGCGCCTTGTACGCGGGCGCCTCGGCCGGGTCGGCGACCAGCCGGATCCCCCCGGCCGGGGTGACGATCACGTTCTCGGGCGCCAGGTCCGGATGCGCGGCCCCGTCCCGATGGTCCGCCGCCAGCGCGATCAGCGCGCCTTTCAGCACCAGCAGCGCCGCCGCGAATCCGGTCGCGCCCTCTTCCCTGATCAGCAGGCGTAAGTTGGCCCCGTCGCCCACGTCCGCTTCGCCGCCCTCTCCGTCCACCTGCTCGAGGTTCTCCTCGGGCCAGGCTATGTCCGGGTCCGCCATAACGGCCTCCCAGGATCTAATGAGAAAGCTGTGATCTCGGACGGCCGCGGCGGTGCGTCGCCTGGTCGGCGGCTTGCGGCTGGCCATGAGACAGGTTTCTCGTTAACTGCGGATCAGATCACCTCATCTACGGACGTTAGCCACCTACACTTCCGGTGTCGAGCCCGCCTCTCGACAGATAGGGCCCCGCAATTCACGATGAAATCGCCTGACAACAAGGGGGAGGTCCCGTGGCGCGGAGATCCTGGGGTGATATCGCCTTCGTTGGATTTCTCGTCTTAGTCCTGGCGGGCGTGACCGCGCTGCTGGTCCGTCCGCCCTCGGTCACACCGCCGCCGCGCCCGCTGGCCGCGCCGTCGTTCCCGGCCCAATTGGCCGCCTTCCCGTCCGTACGGGAGGTCTGGCCGGAGGCCGTGGCCAAGATCCCGGCCTGGTCGTTCCGGGACTGGGCGCTGCGCCCGCTGGCCCGGATGGACGCGACCCGGGTGCTCATGGAGGAGGTCGGCGACCCGGGCAAGGAGTCCACGCTCATCGCCTTCAACCTCCAGATGGGCCTGGGCGTGCCGCTGGGCACGATCCCGAACCGGCGGGGCCGCGAGGAACACGAGATCACCTCGGCCGTCGCCGCGGACGGCGCGGTCGCCTGGTACCGAACCGTCGAGGAGAAGTCGGGCACGGTCGGCGAGCTCTGGACCATGCCCGCCGACGGCGGCGAGGCCCTGCTGCTCGCCACCATCCCCGGCGTCACCGTCGGCCGCGACCCCAAACTCGCCATCAGCGGCGAGGACCTGTTCTGGACCTTCCCGGCGGGCGGCCTCGACCGCATCCCGCTCAAGGGCGGCGACGTCCAGCGGATCCAGAACACCGACGGCATGCGGCTGAAGGACTGGCCGTGGATCGGCGACAACCGCCGCCTGCTCAACCTGGCCACCGGCGAGCGCATCACCGTCCGCGCCCCCGCCGACGCCGACATCACCTGCGGCCCTCGCTGGTGCGTCGGCACCCAGATCGTCTCCACCACCACGGTGCGCGTCTTCGTGCAGCGCCCCGACGGCTCCCGCCGCGCCATGCTCCCGCCCTGGGTGGTCTTCCCGTTCGGCCTGCTCGGCCAGCGCTACCTGCTCCTGCAGACCGTCCCCCCGCGCGGCTCCCCCGCCGGCGACAAGGCCCCCAGCTCGATCGTCTACGACCTGGACACCGGCATCACCGCCACCCTGATGACCCTCTACGGCACCGAGCCCGTCCTCGGCGCCGGCGGCGTCAACCCCGGCGTCGCCGACCCCCTCGTCTACTGGGCCACCCCCGACAAGGCCACCACCGCCCCCAAAAGCGAGTCCAAACGCAACCTGGTCCGCTCCGCCGCCACCTTCGCGATGACCCACCAGGGCGTCGACGCCCTCTTCGCCGTCCCCGAAAAGTACTGGCTCCTCGACACCACAGCCCTGACCGGCTGACCGGAAGCCAATAATAAGTCTGCCTATTATAAGTGCGCTTATCATTGGCCGCCGAAAGACGCGCGGCCCGCCGGAGCGGGCCGCGCGTTGGGTTGTGGGGTCAGGGGAACATGCGGACGGCGTCGCAGCCGAAGAAACGGTAGGTCTCTCCCTGGCGGGGTGAGTAGGAGCCCGCGAGGCAGGCTTCGGTGGCGTTGGCGGGTAGGTCGGTGTCGTGGGCGGTGAAGGTCATCAGCATGTCTAGGTCGAGGTCGATGACGATCTCGAGGGGGCCGCGTTCGATGCTGAGGGTCTTGATGCCGATGTTGTGGATGGGGGGCGCGCCGTGGGCGGCGGCGCCGTTTCTGGTGCCGAAGCGCACGGTCTCCGGCTTGATCTTGGTGGCGTCGAAGGCGAGGGGGAGGTTGTATTCGCCCGCCCGGGTGGTCAGGGCCGCGACCGGGACGACGCCGTGGGCGAGGTTGACCAGGTTGGGGTTGAGGCCGGGCACGATGTTGATGGCGACCGGGACGATGCAGTCGACCGTGAAGGTGGCCTGGCGCTGGTTGTTGGCGGGAGTGGGGTCGGAGTCGTCCGTACTGGCGGGGGTGACCGTGCCGGTCACCGTGTAGGTGTGCGGTCCCGGCTGGGCGCAGCCGATGGTGAGCGTCTTCTGGACGGTTTGCGGGGTTCCGGCGGCGAGCGCGGCCACCGGGGTGGTGGTTGAGGCCGGGGTGATGGACGCGCCCGACGCGGCCGTCGCGGCCGTGGTCAGGGTGGCGTTCATCGGGGTGGACGGGCCGCTGTTGGCGACCGTGCCGGTGACCGTCACGGGCAGGGTCTGCCCGATCAGGATCTGGCTGGGGGCCGTGGCCTGGAGCGCGGTGACCGACAGGTCGGCGACGGCGACCACCCGGGTGGCGGTGCTCGCCTCGTTGTCGGCCGATTCGGAGTCGGGGCCGGCCAGGTTGCTGACGACCGCCCGGTTGGTGAGCGTCTTGGGGCCGCCGTTGGCGTGGACCAGACCGGCGGGCACGCTCGCCCGGAGGGTGAACTGCCTGGTGCCGCCCGCGCCCAGCTCGCCCAGGTTGCAGGTGACGGTCGCGCCGGAGGCCGTACAGGGGGTGGAAGCGCCGGTGTAAGTGACGACGGCGGGGAGGGTGTCGACGACGCGGACCGAGGTGGCGGGGGCGTCGCCCTCGTTCGTGACGGTGACCGTGTAGGTGAGCTCGGTGCCCGCCGCCACCGGGTCGGGGGCGTCGGCCACGGTCACGGCCAGGTCGGTGGTGTTCAGGTCCCGCCAGATGGCCTCCAGCCGGGCGGCGGTGGGCTCGTGGTGGTCGGCCCGGTGCACCGGGGCGTTGGCGGAGTCGCCGAACTGGCGGAACGGCAGCGAGATGAAGGTCCAGTCGTCGGATCCGCGCAGCGTGCTGTCGGTGCTGGCGTTCATGCACTCCACCGGCTCGCCGTTGAGACCCACCGTGTCGATGTTGGCGATCACCGGGTTCTCGTACGGCGGGTCGGCGCGGTCGCCGTTCCAGTCCGGCCGGACGTCCAGGTCGCGCGGGGCGCGGCGGCCCGCGCCGTTGACGAAGACGAACCGGTTGGCCGGGTCGGCGTCGTCCACGATCACGTTCTCGTTGAGCTGGTTCTCGATCAGGTTGGCGAGGGGCGCGTTCCCCCGGGATTCGCCGTCGAAGGCGACCCTCGGCGGGGAGTAGTCGAGGATGCGCCCGCCGCCCTGACGGGCGATCCCGGCGCCGCTGAGGAAGTAGTTCATGATGCTGACGTAGTTGGGCTTGCAGTTGTCGTCCTCGAAACCGCCGTGGTCGAGCAGGAGCGTGTGGCCCAGCTCGTGCATGACGCTGACGCCGTCGTTGTTGAAGTCGATGAAGTCGTTGCCGCCGTACTCGCCGCTGCCGCCTGGGGGATCGGTGCAGCCGTCGGGGTTGGCGCTGATCCCGTAGCGGAAGATCAGGCGGCGGGGCTTGTCGAACATCAGGTTCTTCGCGGCGTAGAACGCGTCGTCCAGGTCGCAGGCGGTCAGCCCGGAGATCATGTTGCCGCGGCCGTTGGCGCCCAGGTCGTCGCCGATCAGGCAGTCGGGGTCGTCGGCGTCGGCCCGGCCGTCGCCGTCGTCGTCGGCGTTGTTCCCGCAGTTGCCGGGGAGCGGATCCTCGACGTCGCCGTCCAGGTTCAGGCAGTCGCCGGTGTCCCTGCCGTCGGTCAGGCCGTCCCCGTTGTTGTCCAGGCCGTCGTGGCAGGTTCCGGCCGCCGTACCCTCGCGCAGGTTGGCGTCGGCCAGGTTGCCCATGTCGACGTGCAGGTTGATGCCGCGCGCGCCGTCCGGATTGGGCTGCGCGCTCACCCCTCCCCGGGTGCCCGCCAGGGTGCCCGCGTTCTTGGGGGCGGCCGCGAACGCGGCTTTCATCGCGGTCACGTCGGACTTGCTGAGGTTGCGGCCCTGCTCGTAGTCGAGTTCTAGGAACAGGTCCTTGTGGTTCGGGTCGGCCCCCATCGCGGGCAGGTCGACGTCGATGGTCCCGTCGCCGTTGTCGTTGTAGCCGTTGCGCTCCCAGCCGTCCAGCAGGCCGTCCCCGTCGGCGTCGGAGCCGGGCGTGGGGCTGACGTCGAAGCAGACCTCGACGCGCGGCTCGTCGTCATCGTCGCCGTCGCCGGTCGCGCACGACTGCGGCCAGTTCACGTCACCGGACCAGCGGCCGTCGGCGTAGTTGACGGTGAAGTCGAGGTTGTTGTCGTCGTTGCGGGGGCTGGTGTCGCCGAGGTCGTCGCCGCTCGTGCTGTCGTGGTCCCACAGCTGGATGGCCACGGGCACGCTCTGGGCGTTCTCGTCGACCTGCTGGGTCACCGCCCAGTACGGCTCGATCAGCTCCTGGTCCTCCGCGCCGCGCGGGGTGCGGTGTTCGACGCCGTTGATGAAGACCTTGGCGTAGAAGTCGGCGGCTGACTCGCCCGCGGCTTCCAGGCCCTCGTTGCGGCAGTCGTCGACGCAGCGCACCTTGGTGATCGTGATGGTGAGCGGCTTGGTGGCGACGGCCCGCGCCGCCATCGGCGGCAGCAGCGCCGCCACGAGCAGGATCGCCGCGGATGCCGCGATCCACCACCTTCGTAAGGCCATGTGCCTTCCCCTCCGTGAGAGTGTCCTGTCTTCTCACGGTCGGTCATAGGGAGGTCGCGGCGCGTGAGTAGCCTACTACCCAATTGACGATGGATCTGAGTGATCATAGTGTCGGCGGGAACGCTCCCACTGAGTACCGTACGACCGTAGTTCGCCGTACTCCCAGGGAGCACCCCCCATGATCGAGCTGCCGCTCACGGCCGCCCAGGAACGTGTCTGGTTCCTCCAGCAGGTGGATCCGCAGGACGCCTCCTACCATCTCTCCCAGACCACCCGGCTGACCGGCCCGGTCGACCCGGCGCGGCTGGTCCGCGCGTTCGGGGAGATCGTCGCCAGGCACGAGGCGCTGCGGGCCAGGTTCCCGGCCAGGGACGGCGGTCCGGTGCAGGTCATCGACCCGCCGTGGGAGTTCGAGCTGACGCGGTTGCCGCTGGCGGGCCCGGCCGAAGCCATGGTCAACGCGCTGATCGAGCGGCCGTTCGACCTGGCCGCCGGGCGGCTGCTGCGGGCCTGGTTGATCGAGTGCGGGCCGGACGAGCACATCCTGTGCGTGGTGGCGCACCACATCGTCTGCGACGGCCGGTCGATCGGCATCATCGCCGACGAGCTGACCGCGCGCTACGCCGGGGCGCCGCTCGAGCCCCTCCCCGTACGGTATTCCGAGGTCGTGGAGGTGGCGGAGGAGAGCGCGGAGTCGCTGGCGTACTGGACCGAGGCGCTGGCGGGGGCGGCGGCGCTGGAGCCGGTCACCGACCGGCCGCGACCGGCGGTGGCGGAGACGGCGAGCGCGCACCTGCTGCACCCGCTGCCGCCGGAGGTGACCGGCCCATTCGCGGCGCTCGCGAACCGGGAACGGTGCACACTTTTCATGGCGCTGATGGCGGTGTACCAGGTGCTGCTGTCGGGGCGCAGCGGCCAGAGCGACTTCTGCGTGGGCTTCCCGACGGCGGGCCGGGACCGGGAGGAGCTGGAAGGCCTGGTCGGATACTTCTCCAACACCGTCGTCGCGCGTGCCGACTTATCCGGCGATCCGGCGTTCCGTGAGGTGCTGCGGCGCACCCGTACCCGCCTGCTGGCCGGGTACCGCCACCAGAAGGTGCCGTTCGAGCGGCTGCTGCCCGCGCTGGACATCGAACGCGACCTGAGCCGCGCCCCCCTCTTCCAGACCATGTTCGGCATGCACCACCAGACCGGCGGCCCCGGCCTCCAGCTGGAGGGCGTGACGTCGGAGCGCGCCGACGCCGGGTTCGGCCACATGCCCTACGACCTGAAGGCCGACATCTTCGGCCTGAGCGGCGTCTGGCAGCTGCTGCTCGTCTACAACACCGGCCTCTTCGACGAGGAGACCATCCTCGGGTACGCCCATGACTTCGAAACCCTGATGGCCCGCGTCGCCGCGGACCCCGGCCTGCGCCTGTCCGAGCTGACCGCCCCCACCGGCGCGGAACACGACCGTCTCATCCGCGAATGGAACCGGACCGCGCCGCCCGCCGCCGACCTGCTCCCCGAGCTGTTCGACCGCCAGGTCCGCCTCCGCCCGGACGCGATCGCCGTCAGCGCGGGCGACACCCGCCTGAGCTACGCCGACCTCGACCGCCGCGCCGACGACCTGGCCGCCCGCCTTCCCGTACGCCCCGGCGAGCTGGTGGCCGTCTGCCTGCCCAGGACCCCCGAAGCCCTGGTGGCGCTGCTCGCCGTCCAGCGGACCGGCGCGGCGTACGTGCCGATCGATCCCGCCTTCCCGCCCGCCCGCCTGGCCTTCGTCCTGGACGACTGCGCCGCCGCCCTGGTCCTGGCGAGCGAGGAAACCGTCAAAGCCCTGCCGGAACATCCGGTC
This sequence comes from Acrocarpospora pleiomorpha, assembly GCF_009687885.1. Taxonomy (GTDB): domain Bacteria; phylum Actinomycetota; class Actinomycetes; order Streptosporangiales; family Streptosporangiaceae; genus Acrocarpospora; species Acrocarpospora pleiomorpha. The sequence goes on along the minus strand of NZ_BLAF01000035.1, from coordinate 57,126 downwards.
CCGACCGTGCTCATCGACAACCCGCCGCCCGCGCGCGACGGCTTCACCCGCGCCGGGACCCGGGGCGTGGACACCGCCTACGTCCTCTACACCTCCGGTTCGACCGGCAAACCCAAGGGCGTGCCGGTCCCGCACGCCGCCCTCGCCAACCTGCTGGCCTCGATGGCGGCGCTGCTGGACGCCGCGCCTGACCACGTCTGGCTCGGCCTCACCTCGCTCTCCTTCGACATCTCCGCGCTGGAGCTCTACCTGCCGCTCATCACCGGCGGCCGGGTCGAGATCGCCGGCACGGCCACCGCCGCGGACGGCTTCGCCCAGGCGCGGCTGATCAAGGAGGCGGGCGTAACCCACGTGCAGGCCACCCCGTCCGGCTGGCGCATGCTGCTGGACTCCGGCTTCCTCGACTCCGCGCTGACCGCCCTGGCCGGCGGCGAGGCGCTCAGCCCGGAGCTGGCCCGCCGCCTGCGAGCCTCGGCAGGGCGGCTGGTCAACGTCTACGGCCCCACCGAGACGACCATCTGGTCCACCTTCTGGGAGGTCCCCGCCGAACCCGCGGCGGTCAGGATCGGCTCCCCCATCGGCGGCACCCAGGTCTACGTGCTCGGCGAGCACCTCGGCCCGGTCCGCACCGGCGTCCCCGGCGAGCTGCTCATCGGCGGCGCGGGGGTCGCCCACGGCTACCTCGGCCGCCCGGCCCTGACCGCCGAACGTTTCGTCCCCGACCCGTACGGCGAGCCCGGCGCCCGCCTCTACCGCACCGGCGACATGGTCCGCTGGCGGCGCGTGGGCGAGCTGGAGTTCCTGGGCCGGACCGACAACCAGGTCAAGGTGCGCGGCCACCGGATCGAGCTGGGCGAGGTGGAGGCGGCCTGCGAGGCGTTCCCCGGCGTGCTCCAGGCGGTCGCCGCCGTGCACGAGGAGAGCCTGATCGCCTACGTCGTCGGCGAGGTCAGCCTGGGCGCGCTCTCCCGGGCGCTGGCCGCCACCCTCCCGGCGTACCTGGTGCCCGCCCGTTTCATCCGGATCGCCGCCCTGCCGATGACCCCGAACGGCAAGGTGGACCGGGCCGCGCTGCCCAGCCCGGCGGCGCAGCGCGCCGAGTTCACCCCGCCGAGGACCGACGCGGAGTCGCTGGTCGCCGACGTCTGGACCGAGGTGCTCGGGGTGCCGCGCGTGGGCGCGCACGACGACTTCTTCCGCCTCGGCGGCCAGTCCCTGCTGGCGGTCCGGGTGGCCGCGCGCATCCTCGCCATCACCGGCGTGGAGCTGCCGATCCTCACCATGTTCACCCGGCGGACGGTGGCCGACCTGGCCATCGCGCTGGAGGAGAGGCTGACCGCCGAATTGTCGGACATGTCGGAAGAGGAGGCCGAACGCCTGCTCGCCGGCGAGGCCTGATCAGGCGGCGTCCAGGACGAGGTTCTCCAGTTCCGGCAGGAAACGCGCGATCTGCTCGTTCGTCAGGCAGCGCGTGTCCGCCGTCAGCTGGAGAACCAGGCCGCCGTCCCGCGCGTCCAGGACCAGCAGGCAGAACCGGCAGCGGATGCCGTCCGGGTCGGGCAGCCAGTCCAGCCGAGACTTGGCGTCCGGACCGGCCGGGGCCCGGCCGGCGGCCTGCCGCACGTCGTTGAAGCAGCAGTACGGATTCAGCTCGGCCCCGCGCTCCTCCCCCAGCCGGGCCAGCGCCGCGTCCAGGGCGGGCTGGTCGTAGTAAGCGTGCCGGTAGGCGGCCAGCGCGGCCCGCCACGCCCGGGGCACCAGCTCGTCGAAGTCCGCGCCGACGTCGAGTGTGAACAGGCCGAGCTGGTCGAGCGTGGTGACCATGCCGCGCAGGTCGCCGGAGAAACGGTTGCCCACGATCGTGGACAGCGCCACCGACTCGTGCCCCGTGCGCGCGCCGACGAGCACGGCGGTGGCGGCCAGCAGCACGGTGGAGGAGCTCACCTCGTGCCGGTCCGCGACCTTCCTGGCGGCCGCCGCGAGCGCCTCGGAGGTCAGCCTGACCCGGCGGTGCCGGGGCCGTGAGCCGGGGTGTCCGGGGGTGAACATGACCGGGGGGACGCGCTCGTACTGTCCGGTCCAGAACGCGATGGCGGCGCGGGTGCGGCGCTCACCCCCGTCCCGCTGGTCGCGGGCCAGGTCCAGGGGCTGCGCGGGCGGCGGCCCGCCGATCGAGCCCTGGCGCAGCAGCACGCGCAGATCCCTGAGCACGATCTCGACGGCGTGCCCGTCGGCCGCCAGATGGGACAGCACGAGCACCACCCAGCGCACCAGGCCGCCCGAGGCGACCAGGCCCACCCGCAACGGCCAGTCCCTGGCGTGATCGAAGTCCGCCGCCGAGAACTCCGCCATGAGCGAGGCGGCGATGCCCACGGCGGCGCCCGGCTCGGCCTCCACGACCGTCAGCGGGATGCGTCCCGACGCGTGGACCACCTGCCGCGGCTCACCCGCGCTGACGATCACCTGGGTGCGCAGCGCCTCGTGCCGCTCGGCCAGCGAGCCGACCGCCCTGGCCACCTCCGCGGCCGCCGCGCCACCGCGCCTGGGCACCATCAGCACCCGCCCGATGTTGAAATGACCCGGCGGATTGCGCGCCATCGCGTCCCAGATCCCCCGCTGCCCCCAGGTCAGCGGAGCCTGCCCGGACCGGCCGCCACCGAAGTCGGCGTACACCCGTCGCCCCCTCCTCGCTTCTCGGGACCGAAAGTTTTCATTGCCGTACGAAAATTTCGAGGGAGCGCATCCGGATGCTAACCACGGCCGCTCGGACGGTCAACACGAGGGCTAGCCCGCTGGCGGCTCACCCCGCCGCGGCGGATATTCGGCACTGTCAGCATGTCGTCGGTGGAGAGGTCGCGATGAGGTTCTCCCGTGCCTGGTTGGCGATCGTCGTCGCCCCGACGTGGCGGGCGCATGTCGCCCTGATCGTGCTCATCGCGTGCGCGCTGGCCACGGTTCTGGCCGCGGCGGCGGGCGCGCGGCGCGGCGCGTCCGCGCAGGAACGGCTGCGGATCGACGCCCTGCCCGCCGACATCCTGGTGCAGAGTCAGATACCGGATTTCGACTGGGACCGGGTCCGGGCCATGCCAGGGGTGGCCGCGGTCGCACCGCTGGCGGTGTCCGCGCTGACCGTCCAGGGCGTCCAGCTGTGGTGGGACTCGGCACCGCCGGCCGGCGCCGAGATCTGGCGGTCCATCGAACGCCCGGTGGTGCTGGCCGGGCGGCTTCCCGACCCGGCCCGAGCCGACGAGGTGGTGGTACTTCCCCGTTTCGTGGAGATATACGGCAAGGGCGTCGGCGACACGGTGGTGATCCAGCTGAGCACCCCGGAGGAAGTCGACCTGGTCGGGGATTCGGCCGGGTCCCCCGGCGGGCATGGGCCGAAGATCGTGGCACGGATCGTGGGCGTGATCCGATCGCCCTACTTCGTCGACCCCAGCGGGGGCAGGGGAACGCTCCTTCCGTCGCCTGGGCTGTTCCTGACGTACGAAGAAAATTTCATGGGCGTGGATCGGCGTGGCGGCTTCACCATCGCGCTCGTCCGGCTGACCGACGGCGAGGCGGGGCTGCCGGCCTTTCGTGAGGCCTTCGCGGCGCTGACGGACCGCCCGGTCGTCAAGATCGATAGCCTCGCGGAAATCCGCCGCGACGCCAACCGGCTGCTCGGCTACGAGGCCACCGTGCTGATCGCCCTCGGCCTGGCCGCGCTGGCCGCCGCGGCGCTCATCGTCGCCCAGTTCACGGCCCGGCTGACCGGCGCCGCGATACCCGAGCTGCAGCGCCTGCGCGCCTCCGGTCTCACCCCCGGCCAGGCGGTGATCGCCGCCGCTCTCGGCCCCGCGCTGGCCGGGGTGCTCGGCGCGGCGCTCGGCGTGGCGGGGGCCGCCGCCGCGTCCCCGTGGATGCCGATCGGCTCCGCCGCCGCGTACGAGCCGCGCCCCGGATTCGACCTGGACTGGGCCGTCCTGCTGCCCGGCCTGCTCGGCGTGCCGGTCGTGATCACGCTGGGCGCGACCGGGTACGGCTGGATCCTGCTCGGCGCGGCGCGCTCACCCCGCCGCGGCACCCCTTCCGTGATCGCCACGCTCGCCGGTCGCCAGGGCTGGCCGGTGCCGATCCAGACGGGCCTTCGCTTCGCCCTGGAACGCGGAAAGGGTCTCGGCACCCTTCCGATCGGCTCCGCGTTGACCGGGACCGTGGCGGGCGTGCTGGGCGTGCTGGCCGCCTTCACCTTCGCCGCCGGAGTGCACGACGCGGCCACCAACCCGGCCAGGTACGGCCAGACCCACCAGCTCATCGTCTTTCTCGGCTTCAACGGCCAGGGCGCGCCGGCCGACCGGGTGATCCCGGCGCTGGCCCGCGACCCGGACGTGGCGGGCGTCGAGGACCGCCCCATGTCCCCGGCCGTCTCCGGCCCGCTCACCTTCGCCGTGTACGGCTACATACCCGGCGACCATCCCATCCCGGCCGGGGAGCTCAGGGCCGGACGGCTGCCCACCACCGACCGCGAGGTCGTGCTCGCGGCGCGCACAGCGGACGCCCTCGGCGTGGGCGTCGGCGACCGCGTCCCGCTCACGGGATCGCTGGGGACCCGGGACTTCACCGTCACCGGCGTCGGCTTCGTCCCTGAAGGTCCGGCCAACAACTACGCGGAGGGCGCGCTCACCACCGGCGACGGCTTCCGTGCCCTGTTCGCCTCCTACGAGATCGACACGCTCGACGTCACTCTCCGCGCCGGATCCGACGCGGCGGCGGCCACGACCAGGCTCGCCCGTGCGGCGAGCGCGGCCACCGGCGGCGCCAGGCTCGGTGTCGTGCCCTTCTTCGAACCCCGCCAGCTCATCGAGATCAAAGGCATCCCCGCGCTGCCCGCCGTGCTGGGCGGCTTGCTGGCGCTGCTGGCGCTGGCCGCGACCGGCCACACGCTGCGGGCGGCCGTCCGGCGGCGACGGCAGGAGGTGGCCGTGCTCCGAGCGCTGGGGATGACCCCCGCCCAGTCCCGGTGGATCGTGCTGACCCAGGCGACGGTGCTGGCCCTGGTCGGCCTGATCGCCGGGGTGCCGCTGGGCTTGGCGCTGGGCCGGGTGCTGTGGCGCACCGTCGCCGAGAGCGCCCCCATGCTCTACGCGCCGCCGACGCCGGTGGGCACGCTGCTGCTGATCGCTCCGGCCGCGCTGCTGGCCGCGGCGGCGCTGGCGGTGTGGCCCGCCAGAACCGCCGCCCGCATCCGCGTCGCGAACGTCCTGCGCGCGGAGTGAACTAGACGGTCACGGCTCCCCTGGCCGCCCGGGGCAGCAGCGCGAACGCGCCCAGGTAGAGGATCCCGGCCACGATCAGCAGCGCGTTGTAGCCGACCACCAGGGCCAGGTATTCCAGGCAGCCGCCGACCATCGCGCCGAGCAGGTTGGCGCCGAAGGCCAGGGTGCCGTTCTCGGTTTCCGCGAAACGTTTGGCGAACACCACGTTGGCCGCGAAGATCGGCAGGAACGCGATCACCACGGCCGTGACCAGGCGCAGCGGCACCGGCAACGACAGCAGCCAGGAGTTGGGCACCAGCCAGCCGATGGCCAGGCCGGCCAGGATCACGCCGTACATGACCGGCAGGGACGGGGTGCGGAAGCGGCGGGTCGTCTCCACGGCGGCGAGCACCGCGACCAGGACGCCGCCGAACACGATCGCGTTGACCAGCCAGGTGGTGCCGAACAGCAGCGCGAAGCCGGTGACGTTCTTGGTCTCCAGCAGCAGGAAGCCGACCCCCAGCAGGAACAGGTCCGCGTAGGGCCGCATGGTCCGGAACGGCCCCGCCACCGCGCGCACCGCGAGCAGGCTGACCAGCAGGATCAGGCCGAGCGCGACGATGTACAACATCGGGATGGAGGTGTCGTGCAGGTAGAGGAACGGGCGGTCGTCGCTGGTCGGCGGCGGGGTGTCGGCCGACGCGCCGCCCCACTCGCCGGCGCAGGTCTGGTCGGCGGCGGTGAGCCCGGCGGTGATGACGGCCTGCTGGCCCCAGCCGACCACGTCCACGCACGGCTTGTGGCCGAAGGCGGCCTGGGCGGTGGATGCGAGCCGGTCCATCAGCCAGATCTCGCGGTAGTAGTTGTACATCGCGAACGCGCCGCCCGGCTTGAGGTGCTCCTGGGCCGAGCGCATGGCCTGCTCGGTGAACAGGTAGCTCTCCAGCCGCAGCGAGCTCGCCCCGGAGACGAGGGTGAGCGAGTCGGGCAGCGCGAACAGGATCAGGTCGTATTTCTTGTCGGTGCGCTCCAGGAACGCGCGGCCGTCGTTGATGTGGGTGGTGACGCGCGGGTCCTGGTAGGGCCGGTCGGGGTGGAACGAGCCGCCGAGCTCGCGCAGCTTGGGGTCGATCTCGACGGCGTCGACGTGCTTGGCGCCCTTGGACAGCGCGATGGCCACGTCGGTGCCGCTGCCCGCGCCGACGATCAGCACGTCGTCGAGGGTCTTGGTGGCGGCCCGGTCGTACGGCGTGCCGTACTGCGGCTCCAACTGCAGCCGCTGTGCGGCCGCGATGGCCTCCTGGTGCGGGATGCCGTTCACGTCGATCCGCATGATCGGCACGCCGTCGCGCACGAACTTCTTCTCGGTCACCTTGTAGTACGGCGACCACAGCGCCCCCGCCGTGAACGTTTCAAGCGCGAGCGCCGTCACCACGGCCACGCAGGGCACGATCACCAGGACGAAGTGGGCGCCGGCCGTCTTGGGGCGCAGCAGCACGCCGTACGCGACGGCGGCGACCAGCCCCCACACCAGGGGCGGCGCGCTGAGGAAGGACAGCAGCGTGAACAGGCCGATGCCGATCAGGCTGCCGATCAGGTCGTAGCGGTAGGCCTCCAGCCGCGGCAGCTCGGGAAAGCAGCGGCCGACCAGTTCGGCGGGGCCCATCAGGACCAGCGCCGCCGTCACGAAGATCACCGGCAGGATCAGCCAGGCCGGGGGGCCGCTGGTGGTCAGGCTGGTGAAGTAGAGGATGCCGTCGGTCTCGCGGTTGACCACGACCGGGAAGAAGCTGACGACCAGCACCAGCACGGCCAGCAGGATCGGCGAGTAGTACGGCTGCCGCTTGCTCCGCCCGACCCGCAGGAAGCCGAGCCCGATGCCCAGGAAGGACCCGAGCAGCACGAAGTTGGTGAAGTAGCTCAGGTGGACGATGTTGGATCCGGTCCACCGGATCAGCGCGAGCTCCAGGAAGAGCATGAACGCGCTGGCCACCACCAGCCTGGGTCGCACTGGGATCCAGTGAGCGGGGGGTGCGCCGTCATCCTCGTGCAGAGTCGCGTCTGCTTGCATCGTCACGGGTGGAGGCTAGCGAAGAACGCCACTCCGAGCCAGATGCCCGATTCGTGTATCCCTATCTTATGGCAGGGTTGTCCGCTATGGAGCTGATCGCCGATCACACCGTGCTCTCGGTCGTGGTCGGATCCCGGGCGTACGGCCTGGAGGTCGCCGAATCCGACACCGACCGCCGGGGCGTCTACGCGGCTCCGGCGGCGCTGTTCTGGCGGCTGGACAAACCGCCCACCCATCTGGACGGTCCGCTGCCCGAGCAGTTCTCCTGGGAGATCGAACGGTTCCTCACCCTGGCTCTGGCCTGCAACCCGACCGTGCTCGAATGCCTGTGGTCCCCGATCGTGGAGCGGATCACCCCGATCGGGACCGAGCTGCTGGCGCTGCGGCGCGCGTTCCTGTCCCAGCGGGCCAGGCAGACCTTCCTGGAGTACGCCGGCGCCCAGTTCAAGCGGCTCAACCCCGAATCGCCTAAATGGAAGCAGGCGATGCACATGATCCGGCTGCTGATCTCGGGACGCCATCTGGTCCGGCACGGCGAACCCCTCGTCCACATGGGCGAATACCGGGACCGGCTGCTGGCGGTCCGGCGCGGGGAAGTCGCCTGGTCCGAGCTCAGCGCCTGGCGGGACGAGCTGACCGCCGACCTCGGCGCGAACGCCGGAGTCCTGCCCGAGCACCCTGACCGTGCCGCCGTGGAGGAGTTCCTGGTGGCCGTACGAAAGTCGACGCTGTGACCACGACCCTGCCGCGCTGGCTGGCCGACATCCCGGCCGAGCAGCCGTACCCGCTCGCCTTCGCCACGGTCAGCGGCGCCCATCTGTACGGGTTCCCCTCCGTGGATTCGGATGTGGACCTGCGCGGGGTGCATCTGCTGCCGTTGCCGGACATCGTCGGGTTACGCCCGCCCGAGGAGACGATCACCCGGTCGTGGCGGCGGGACGGGGTCGAGGTCGATCTGGTCACGCACGACCTGGCCAAGTTCTGCGGGCTGCTGCTGAACCGGAACGGGTACGTGCTGGAGCAGCTGCTGTCGCCGCTGGTGGTGGCGAGTTCGCCGGTGCACCAGGAGCTGGTGGCGATCGCGCCGGGGTGCGTGACGCGGTTTCACGCCTACCACTATCTGGGGTTCGCCCGGACGCAGTGGAAACTGTTCGAGAAGGCGCGCGAGCTGAAGCCGCTGCTGTACACCTTCCGGGTGCTGCTGACCGGCATCCACCTGGTCAGGACCGGGGAGCTCGTCGCCGATCTCACCCGGCTGTACGGGGGCGGACCGCCGTACCTCAAGGAGCTGGTGGGCGCCAAGAAGGCGGGCGAGCACGGCGGCCTGCCCGGTGGTGCTCCGGCCCTCGACGTGCTGGCGGGGGATGTCGACACGCTGACCGCCGCCCTGGAGCTGGCCAGGGATGAATCGACGCTGCCGGGCGCGGCCACGGCGGCGGACGCGCTGCACGATCTGGTGGTGCGGGCGCGGCTGGGCTGATCAGGGACTTCGGTAGGGGATGGTCCGGGCGTAACGCCGGAAGCCCATGCCGCGGTAGAGCACCTGCGGGATCGGGTAACCGGAGTCGCCCCGGGGGTAGACGATCGCGGTGGTCGCGCCCGTGTCGCGGAGGGCGTGGAGGGCGGCCAGGCAGACTGCCCGGGACAGGCCCATGCGCCGGAATTCCGGGACCGTCCCGACGGGCTCGATCAGGCCGACGCCGTGCAGGTCGTCCAGCCAGATGAGGCAGCTCGCGGCGAACTCCCCATCGGGGCCTTCCGCCACCCAGTCCAGATCAGCGCGGTACGGCCATGCCGCCATCAGGGCTCGGTAGGACTCTTCGGTCACCTTGGTCGAATTCCAGGATCGGCGGTGCACGGCCGCGCGGCGGACGAGATCGGCTTCGCCTGAGACGGCCCGCACGAGGAACCCGTCCGGCACCACGGGATCCGGCAGCTGTTTCAGCGAGCGCCGGTGGTAGGCAAAGAACGCCTTCTGCTTCGAGTCCCGGAAATATCCGTATCTGTCCAGTTCTGACTGGAGGCCCTTCTCCACGTCGAGGGCCGGGACCGTCACCGGCTGCCCGTCGGCGAGATCCGTGAACCAGCGGAGAACCTCGCCGGTCAGCTCTGGATACCCCGGATCCACCAGTAAGCGGAAATCCCACGGTAAGTTGGCCCAGCCCCAGGCGACCACGCGGCCGCCGTCCTCCCACAGGCCGATCGGCCACCGCGTGAGCTCCGGCGGATACATCAGCCTTCCCCAGGCCAGATCCCCCACATGATGGGCGCTCCGGGGCGACCACAGGCGCTGGGTCAGGCCCTGCATCGCGCGCAGATCCGCCGGCTTCGTGAGCTCCCGCATGCCTGCCATGATCAGGGCAGGCGGCCTACGTGGGCCAGGGCCTGCTTCAGCAGCACGCCCTGGCCGCCCGTCATCTCCTGCTGCACCAGCGGGGAGGCGGCCTCGGCCGGGGTGAACCACTCCAGATCGAGCGCGTCCTGCCGGGGGCGGCAGTCGCCCGCGACCGGCACGATGTAGGCCAGCGACACCGCGTGCTGGCGGGGGTCGTGGTAGGGCGTGACGTCCTGGGCCGGGAAGTACTCGGCCACCGTGAACGGCTGCGGCGAGGCCGGGATGCGGGGCAGGGCCACCGGGCCGAGGTCCTTCTCCAGGTGGCGCATGAGCGCGTCGCGGACCCGTTCCCGGTAGAGCACCCGGCCGGAGACCAGGGCGCGGCTGACCTGTCCGTCCGTGCCGATGCGCAGCAGCAGGCCGACGTGGGTCACCACGCCCGACTCGTCGACCCGGACGGGGACGGCGTCGACGTACAGGATCGGCATCCGCCCCCGGATGGCCTCCAACTCCTCCGGAGCCAGCCAACCAGGTGCGGTTTCGGTCATTTCGGTCATTGATCGATCGTACTCGGCATGGGTGTGCCCACCTCGCAACAATGACGAGATGGGCACCGAGATGGGTTCGAACCGGGTCAGCGGAGTCCGGCACGCTTGTCCAGGGCGACGACGGTGAGCCAGGAGACAGCCACCAGCGCCCCGAGGCCAAGGGTGAGCGCGCCCGTGTACCCGCCCGAGATCGCCCAGACCTCGCCCGCCAGGAAGATCACCGCCGCAATCGACCACCGGCCTGAGCTCCCCGCCGACCAGGGGTTATCTGGATACTTCAGCATTACCTGTCCTATGTTGAGGGCTGCATTACCTGTCACATCCCGGCTAATCCCAGGTCAGGCGAGAGTCGGTCGATTTCGGTGCCGGTCGTACGACGCGTGACTGACAGCACGAAGCGATCGAACAAGGAGAAGACCATGCGATTCCTGATGACCATGAAGGGCGGCGGACCGGCTCCGGACGAGGCGCTGTACGCCGAGATGGGCAAATTCGTCGAGGAGATGACCAAGGCCGGCGTGCTTCTGGCAACCGGAGGCCTGGACCCCGCAGGCACCCGCATCACCGCCTCCGGCGGCGACATCACCATCACCGACGGCCCTTTCGCCGAGGCACGCGAGGCGATCGTCAGCTTCGCACTGCTCGAGGTGCGCTCCAAGGAGGAGGCCATCGAACTCAGCCGCCGCTTCTGGAAGATCATCGGCGACGGCGTAGGCGACATGCAGCAGGTGTTCGGCCCCGAATAGACACACCGAACGTGGCGAGGAGCAATGATTCCAATGATCCGGACGTGGGACGCGCACGCCGCGGTCGTCGGAGTCGGAAGCCGAGGCGTGATCACGGTGATCCGATCACGACGTCGTGGGACGCCCACCTCGCATTCGACGGAATCTGGAAGCTGAAGCGATGATCCAATCACGACGTCGTGCAACGTGCGCACCGCGATCGGCGGAGTCTGGAAGCTGAAGCGGATGATGCCGGTGATCCGATCATGACGACGTGGGATGCGCACGCTGCGGTTGACGGAGTCTGGAAGTTGGAGTCCGCGAGGATTATCGCCGGGCTCGTTCGGCTTGCGGGGGATGTCAGCCTGGCTGAGGAGTTCGCGCAGGATGCGCTCCTGGCTGCGCTGGAGCGGTGGCCGGAGTCAGGTGTCCCGGATAATCCGGGTGCCTGGCTGATGGCCATCGCCAAGCGCAGGGCCGTCGACCATCTGCGCCGTGCCGGGCGGCTGGACCGTGGGAACGAGAAGCTGGCCCACGAGCTCGCGGTCCGGCCGGACCCCGGCGCGGACGACCTGGACGCGGCGCTGGACGATCTCGATGGCGGGGTCGGCGACGACGTTCTGCGGCTGATGTTCATCTCCTGCCATCCGGCCCTGTCCACCAGGGCGCGGGTGGCGCTGACGTTGCGGCTCGTCGGCGGGCTGCGGACCGAGGAGATCGCGCGGGCGTTCCTGGTGTCGGAGGCCGTGGTCGCGCAGCGGATCGTGCGGGCCAAGCGCACGCTGGCCGCCCGGCGGATCCCGTTCGAGGTGCCCGCGGAGCGGGACCGCGAGGCCCGGCTCTCCTCGGTGCTCGAGGTCATCTACCTGGTGTTCAACGAAGGATACGCGGCCACCGCGGGCGAGGACCTGATGCGGCCCGGACTGTGCCTGGAGGCGCTGCGGCTCGGCCGGTTGCTGGCCCGGCTCACGCCCGGCGAGGCCGAGGTGCATGGCCTTGTCGCGTTGATGGAGCTTCAGGCGTCGCGCGCCGAGGCCCGCACCGGTCCCGAGGGCGAGCCGATCCCGCTGCACGAGCAGAACCGGGGGCGCTGGGATCGGCTGCTCATCCGCCGGGGCATGACGGCGCTCCTGGCGGCCAGGGCCGCCGGTGGCCCGCTCGGCCCGTACATGCTCCAGGCCGCCATCGCGGTCTGCCACGCCCAGGCCCTCACCGCGGAGGAAACCGACTGGGCGCGGATCGCGGCGCTCTACGAGGCGTTGTCCCGGGTGCTGCCCACCCCGGTCGTGCGGCTCAACCGGGCGGTCGCGGTCGCGATGGCGCACGGGCCAGAGGCCGGCCTGGCCCTGGCCGATCCGCTGCTCGCCGAACCGTCGATGCGTGGCTACCACCTGCTGCCCGGCGTACGCGGCGACCTGCTGGCCAGGCTCGGCCGCAACACGGAGGCACGCGCCGAGTTCGAACGCGCCGCCGCGCTCACCCAGAACGCGCCCGAACGCGCGACCCTGCTGAAACGCGCGGCCGCCTGCGAGGAGCGAGCCGACGCGGTCACCCTCTCGCACGCGGTCGCCGCCTTCCTGGCCCGCGACGACCTGGATCCCGCGACCCTGCGCGCCTACGGCCAGACGATGAACCGCCTGGTCAGGCAGGTCGGCGGGGAGGTGGCGCTGCCCGATCTCACGGCCGAGCGAATCGCGGCGGCCTTCGCGGCCGGGTGGGGCAGGGCCGCCGCAGCGACCTGGAACCGGCATCGCGCCGCCGTCCGCTCCTTCACCGCGTGGGCACGAAGCGACCGGGGCTGGACCGCCGCCGACCTGGCCGCCGGGCTCGACCGGCGCCCCGAACCGCGCGGCAGGACCCGGGGCATGGACCCGGCCCACGTGGAAACCCTGCTCACCCGGCCCGGCCTCGCCCTGCGCGAGCGCGCCCTCTGGGCGATGCTCTACGAGAGCGCAGCCGGAGCGACCCTGGCCCTGTCCCTCGACATCGAGGACCTGGATCTCGACGGCGGGCACGCCCGCGGCGTGCGCTGGGGACCCAGGACGGCCGCGCTGCTCCCCCAGCTCATCGCCGGTCGCCACCGCGGACCCGTATTCCTCGCCGACCGCAGACCCGCCCCGGCGCGCATGCCGCCCTCCCGCGACATATGCCCAGAGACAGGCCGCCGCCGCTTGTCGTACGAACGGGCGGAGTACTTGTTCAAGCAGGCGTCGCATGGCAACACCTTCTATCAACTGCGACTGGCAGAACCCTCCGCCACCCGGCGGCGTTCGCCGTCGTAAACCTCGGCCGCGTCGGGCCCGGCCGTGGCCACGGTCAGCCGCTGCGGCCCGACGGCGAGCACAAGCAGCCGATATCGGAATTCCGGTCCAACCAAATCCCGCCCATAACGCCGGAAAAGCTCCGCCATGAGGACAATCTGCAATGGTCCGTGCACTACGAGATCGGCGTATCCCTCGGCGGCGGCGAAGCGGTGGTCAAAGTGAATACGATGCGCGTTATACGTGAGCGCCGAGAACCGGAACAACACCACCGGATCGACGCCGAAAACGAACCGATGTTCGCCCATCGGCAAGCCCCCGGCGGTCGCCCGGCTCACCCGCAGTACCCGCCTCGACACCGAGCAGCCCGGCCAGTGCCCGCCCGGCGTGCAGGGTCGATAACCCCTTCTCGCCGGATGTCCACCAGCACCCTCCGCTCATTTAAGCGACCACCGCAAAGCAATTCGCGATGCTATTTCGGAATCATGCGTATGCCACGAAATGGGTTACCATTATTCACAACGCAATCCCTCCACCTCCGGGAGCGGAATGACGACGGCGGCATCCCCCGGTGACATCCACGTCAGCCACGAGGAACTCACCCGGCTGCGCATGGCGCTCGGCCGCCTCGGCCGGGTGCTCAGACAGCAGAACGACGAGGGCCTGTCGTACGCGTTGATATCCCTGCTCTTCAACGTGGCCCGCAACCAGCCCACCACCGCCGGCGACCTGGCCGTCAGTGAGGGCGTCAGCCCTCCATCGGTGACCCGCTCCCTCAACCGCCTGTTCGAACTCGGCCTCATCTCCCGCGAACAGGACTCCGTCGACCGCCGGGCCACCCTGATCCGCCTGACCAACGCCGGCATGCTGGAACGCGCCCGCATCCTCCGCAGCCGTGAGGTCTGGCTCTCAGGCCACCTCGACCGCCTCTCCCCCGACGAGCTGACCGCCCTCCTGAACGCGGTCCCCGTCCTGGAACGCCTCTGCGACCCGGAAACATAGGTCCGATGAATATCGAGCCGGTCGGCAGGGTCCAGGTGGAGCGATCCAGGTAGCGCAAGCTCTTGCGTGCTGGTCGTACAGAAGTTTCCTCTGCATTTTTTGAGTGTTGCGTTTAGGTGTCGGGTCCTGCCAAGATGACGCCAGCGGTCCGATGTTACGCGGCGATAACAGGATCCGCTTCGTGTCTCCTGGTGGTGTGTCTGTTGGCATGAAGCCCTGATTCCATTTTCGCCGACTCGACCTCCGCCAGTGGGCGCGACGTGCGTGAACGATCCCTCCAACACGAAGGAGTTGCACGTGACCGTCTCGCGCCGGGGGTTCTTGGCCTCCGCAGTGACCGGATCCGCTCTCGCCGCCGCGTCGTCCACGACGATGTTGTCGGCGCTGTCCAGCGCGGCGAACGCGGCGAGCCCGCCGGGGGACGTGGTCGGGAAGATCACGGTGGGTTATCAGGGGTGGTTCGCCTGTAAGGGGGACGGGGCGCCGATCAACGCGTGGTGGCACTGGAGCGGGGCCAACAACCAGGTGCCGCCGTCGCCGAGCAACAACACGATCGTGGCGTGGCCGGACATGCGGGAGTTCACCAAGAGCTACGTCACCGCGTACTCGAACCTGAACAACGGGCAGCCCGCCACATTGTTCTCCAGCTGGGACCAGCAGGTGGTGGACACGCATTTCCGGTGGATGCGGGAGAACAACATCGACACCGCCGCGTTGCAGCGGTTCAACCCCAATGGCGGGGAAGGTCCCACCCGTGACGCCATGACGGTGAAGGTGCGCGCCGCGGCCGAGGCCAACGGGCGCAAGTGGTACATCATGTACGACGTCACCGACTGGCTGAACATGCAGGCGGAGATCAAGACCGACTGGCTGAACAAGATGTCGGCCCATGTCGCCTCCCCCATGTACGCCAAGCAGAACGGCAAGCCGGTCGTGTGCATCTGGGGGTTCGGCTTCAGCGAGCCCAGCCGCCCGTTCACCCCCGCCCCCTGCCTCGACGTGGTCAACTGGTTCAAGGCCCAGGGCTGTTACGTGATCGGCGGCGTCCCCACGTACTGGCGGCAGGGCATCAACGACTCCCGCGCCGGCTTCGGCGACGTCTACCGCGCGTTCAACATGATCTCGCCATGGATGGTCGGCCGGATCAGCACCCTCCAGGACGCCGACAACTTCTACACCAACCTCACCGTCCCCGACCAGGCCGAATGCAACGCCCGCGGCATCGACTACCAGCCGTGCGTGCTGCCGGGCGAGGTGACCCGCCGCCACCGCCGGCACGGCGACTTCATGTGGCGGCAGTTCTACAACGTCATCCGGGCGGGCTGCCAGGGCATCTACATCTCGATGTTCGACGAGTTCAACGAGGGCAACCAGATCGCCAAGACCACCGAAACGCTGGCGACCGTGCCCGCCAACTCGGGCCTGCTCGCCCTGGACGAGGACGGCACGTTCTGCTCCTCGGACTACTACCTGCGCCTCACCGGCGACGGCGGGCGCATGTTGAAAGGCCAGATCGCGCTCACCGCGATCCGGCCCACACCCCCGGTGGCGGGCGGCGGAGGCGACAACCAGCCGCCCACAGCGCCCGGAAACCTGCAGGTCACCGCCACGACGTCGACCAGCGTGACGCTGTCGTGGTCGGCCGCGTCGGACAATGTCGGCGTGGCGGGCTACCAGGTGCGGCGCGGCACCACGGTGGTGGCCTCCCCGGCGGGCTCGCCGTTCACGGTCACCGGCCTGTCCCCGTCCACCGCCTACAGCTTCAACGTGACCGCGCGGGACGCGGCCGGGAACATCTCCGCCCCGTCGAACACGGTCAACGTGACCACCCCGGCGGCGACCGCGTTCGTCGCGCTGCGCTCCCGGGCCAACAACCTCTTCGTCACGGCCGCGAACGGCGCGGCGCTGATCGCCAACGGCGCCTCGGCCGGGACGGCGCAGCAGTTCGAGCGCGTCAACCTGGGCAACGGAACCATCGCCCTGCGCGCCCGGTCGAACAACCAGTACGTCTGCGCGGAGGCCGCGGGCGCACAGCCGCTGATCGCCAACCGGGCGGCGATCGGCCCGTGGGAGACGTTCGCGCTCATCACCAACCCCAACGGCACGATCACCCTGCGCGCCCAGGCCAACAACCAGTACGTCTGCGCCGAGGGGGCGGGCGCTCAGCCGCTGATCGCCAACCGGGCCGCGATCGGCGGGTGGGAGCAGTTCGACCTGGTCACCCCCTGATTCACGACGACCGCGGGATGAGAGCGCAACCGCGGGCATGACAACCGCCGATCTGACCGGATTCCCAGGTCAGATCGGCGTTCCGCGTCTGTTACGAGCACGTTATCGCAAGCTGTTGACATCCCAAATGTTAGCGATAACAGTCTTGACCATGATGGACCCCTCTTCCCTGACACGTATGGTCACCATCGTCATCCTGGCTCTCGGCCTCGCCGCCTGCGGTTCCAGCGAGAAGACCGTGGACCAGGAAGCCTCCGCCGCCGCCTCGGCCGGAAACGCGGGCGCCCTGGTCGGCGTCACCATGCCCACCAAGTCCTCCGAACGCTGGATCCACGACGGCGACAACGTCAAGGCCGGGCTGGAGAAGCTCGGCTACCAGGTCGATCTGCAGTACGCGGAGAACGACATCCCCACCCAGGTCAACCAGATCGAGAATCAGATCACCAAGGGCGCCAAGCTCCTGATCATCGCCTCCATCGACGGCACGGCCATCACCACCCAGCTGCAGGAGGCCGCGGACAAGAAGATCCCGGTCATCGCCTACGACCGGTTGATCCGCAACAGCCCGAACGTGGACTACTACTCCACTTTCGACAACTTCAAGGTGGGTGTGCAGCAGGCCACTTCCCTGCTCACCGGCCTCAAGGTGGTCAACGCCGACGGCTCCGCGGGCGACGCGAAGGGCCCGTTCAACGTGGAACTGTTCGCCGGCTCCCCCGACGACAACAACGCCACCTTCTTCTTCAACGGCGCGATGTCGATACTCCAGCCGCACATCGACAAGGGCACCCTGGTCGTCAAGAGCGGGCAGACCGACTTCAAGACCGTCGCCATCCTGCGCTGGGACCCGGCCACCGCGCAGAAGCGCATGGAGGACATCCTCACCAAGACCTACAGCGGCGGCGACCAGGTGGCGGGCGTGCTCTCGCCGTACGACGGGCTGTCGATCGGGATCCTGTCGGCGCTGAAGAGCAATGGTTACGGCACCTCGGACCAGCCGTACCCGATCGTGACCGGGCAGGACGCCGAGCTGGCCTCGGTCAAGTCGATCATCGCGGACGAGCAGTACTCGACGATCTACAAGGACACCCGCCAGCTCGCCGACGTCACCGTGAAGATGACCGACGCCCTGCTCAAGGGCGGCACGCCCGAGGTGAACAACACCAAGGACTACGACAACGGCAACAAGGTCGTGCCGTCGTTCCTGCTCGAACCGATCATCGTGGACAAGAGCAACTACCAGCAGGCGCTGATCGACACCGGCTACTACACGGCTGCCCAGCTCGGATGAGCGATGACATCCTGCGCATGCGCGCGATCACCAAGACCTTCCCCGGCGTACGGGCGCTGCACGATGTGAACCTGTCGGTGCGCCGGGGCGAGATCCACGCGATCTGCGGGGAGAACGGCGCCGGAAAGTCCACGCTGATGAAGGTGCTTTCCGGGGTGTACCCGCACGGCTCGTACGACGGCGAGATCACCTTCGACGGCGAGCCCGGCCGGTTCTCCGACATCCGCGACAGCGAGCGGCGCGGGATCGTCATCATCCACCAGGAGCTCGCGCTCTGCCCGCAGCTGTCGATCGCGGAGAACATCTTCCTCGGCAACGAGCGGGCGAAGCGCGGGATCGTGGACTGGAACCGGACCAACCACGAGGCCGCGCGGCTGCTCGACCGGGTCGGGCTGCGGGAGAACCCGGTGACCATGGTGGCCGACATCGGCGTCGGCAAGCAGCAGCTGGTCGAGATCGCCAAGGCGCTGGCCAAGGAGGTCCGCCTGCTCATCCTGGACGAGCCGACCGCGGCGCTCAACGACGAGGACTCCGCGCATCTGCTCGACCTGCTCCGCGGCCTGCGCGCCGAGGGCGTCACCTGCGTGATCATCTCCCACAAGCTGAACGAGGTCGCCTCGATCGCCGACTCGATCACCATCCTGCGCGACGGCCGGTTGATCGAGACCCTCGACCTCGCCGCCGACGAGGTCACCGAGGATCGCATCATCTCCGGCATGGTCGGCCGCGACCTGGAACACCGTTTTCCGGCACGTGTTCCCGAGATCGGCCCCGAGGCCCTGCGCATCGAGGACTGGACCGTGCACAGCCCCGTCCAGCGCGGCCGGGCCGTCGTCGCCGGCGCCACCCTGTCGGTCTGCCGTGGCGAGATCGTCGGCCTGGCCGGGCTGATGGGCGCGGGCCGCACCGAGCTGGCGATGAGCGTCTTCGGCCGGGCGTACGGGACGGACATCTCCGGCCGTATCTACCGCGACAGCCGCGAGGTGGAGATCCGCACGGTACGGGACGCCATCCGGCACGGCATCGCGTACGCCACCGAGGACCGCAAACGTTACGGCCTCAACCTGATCGAGGACATCAAGCGCAACGTCTCCGCCGCCGACCTGAGCCGGCTGGCCCGGCGGGGCTGGGTCGACGACAACGAGGAGTACCGCGTCGCCGAGCAGTACCGCCGCGACCTGGGCATCAAGGCGCCCAGCGTGCTCAGCGTCACCGGCAAGCTCAGCGGCGGCAACCAGCAGAAGGTCGTGCTGTCCAAGTGGATCTTCACGGACGCGGACGTTCTGATCCTGGACGAACCGACCCGCGGCATCGACGTCGGCGCCAAGTACGAGATCTATTCGATCATCAACCGGCTGGCCGGCGCCGGAAAGGCCCTGCTGGTCATCTCCTCCGAGCTCCCGGAACTCCTCGGCCTCTGCGACCGCATCTACACCCTGTCGGCGGGCCGCGTCACCGGCGAGGTCACGCGCGCCGACGCCACCCAGGAACGCCTCATGCAACTGATGACCAAGGAACAGCCCCGATGACCGCTTCATGGCTCGGCCGATCGCTGAACATTCGTCAGAGCGGCATTTATATCGCGTTCGCCCTGATCGTCGTGCTCTTCTCGATTCTGACCGACGGGGCCCTGCTCCAGCCGCAGAACATCTCCAACATCATCGTCCAGAACTCCTACATCCTCATCCTGTCCATCGGCATGATCCTGATCATCATCGCCGGGCACATCGACCTGTCGGTCGGTTCTGTGGTCGCCGTCACCGGCGCCATCGCCGCCGTCCTCATGGTCGAATACGGCCTGCCCTGGCCGCTCGCCCTGCTGCTCACGCTGATCGCGGGCGGCGTCATCGGCGCCTGGCAGGGCTACTGGATCGCCTACTACGGCATCCCCGCCTTCATCGTCACCCTCGCCGGGATGCTGCTGTTCCGCGCCCTCACCCTCACGGTCCTGGGCAACCAGGGCATCGGCCCCTTTCCCGATCCGGTCCGTACGCTGTCCAACGGATTCACCGACGGCTACCTGGGCAACATCGGCCTGGGCCCGCTCGGCGGCGCCGACCTGTTCAGCCTGATCGTCGGCGCCCTGGTCATCACCGGCATGGCCACCGCCCAGTGGCGCACCCGCGCCGCCCGGCTCGGCTACCACCAGTCCGTCGACCCCCTCCCCGTCTTCCTCCTCAAGCTCCTCATCGCGGCCGCGGTCATCATCGTCGTGGTCGTGCAGCTGGCCCGCTTCAAGAACCTGCCCTGGGTCCTGGTCCTGCTTGCCCTCCTGGTCCTCGCCTACTCCCTCCTGACCACCCGCGCCGTCTTCGGCCGCCAGATCTACGCCATCGGCGGCAACCTCCAGGCCGCCCAGCTCTCCGGCATCAACGTCAAACAGGTCGTCTTCTGGATCTTCGTCAACATGGGCGTGCTGTCCGCCCTCGCCGGTGTGATCTTCGCGGGCCGCCTCAACCAGGCGGGCCCCACCGCCGGCAACGCCTTCGAACTGGACGCCATCGCCGCCGCCTTCATCGGCGGCGCCGCGGTTCAGGGCGGCGTCGGCAAGGTCGTCGGCGCCATCACCGGCGGCCTCATCATGGGCGTCATCAACAACGGCATGTCCCTGATCGGCTCCCCCAGCGAGCGCGTCATGCTCGTCAAGGGCATCGTCCTGCTCGCCGCCGTGGCCTTCGACGTCTGGACCAAACGCCGCGCCACCCGCTGATTCACGATTGTCGGCGGCGATCCGTAACGTGGGTCCCCGAGTGGCGGGCGGAAGTGCCCGCCACCGGGTGATTGGATCGCTGCGTGGAGGCTTCGGTCGAGCGGCTGGTGTTCGTCCGGGAGGACGAGTTCACCATCGCCCGGATGACCGCCGAGGGCGGGCCCGGTTTCATCGCGGCCGGGCGCGCCCTCGCGGGGGTCCAGCCTGGGGAGACCCTTCGGCTGACCGGCGAGTGGGGCGAGCATCCCCGCCACGGCCGCCGTTTCACCGTCACCGCGTGCGAGCGTGTCGCCCCGGCGACGGTCCCGGCCATCCGGGCTTACCTGGGCTCCGGGCTGATCCGCGGCATCGGCCCCCGGCTGGCGCACGCGATCGTCGGCCATTTCGGCGAGAGCACGCTGCACGTGATCGACACCGACCCGGAGCGGCTGCGCGAGGTCATCAACATCGGGCCGGGGCGGCAGGCGCAGATCGTGCAGGCCTGGCTGGAGCAGAAGTCCATCGCCGCGCTGATGCTGGTCCTGCAGGGTTTCGGTCTCAGCCCCCTGCTCGCCGCCAAGATCTACCAGGTGTACGGCGAGCGTTCCGCCGACGTTCTCGCCACCGATCCGTACCAGCTGATCGGCCAGGTCAGAGGGATCGCGTTCGGCATCGCGGACCGGATCGCGCTGCGCTCAGGCGTGCCCGAGCGGAGCCCGCAACGGATCAAGGCGGCCATCGTGGACCGGCTCGAATCGGCGGGCGTCCGCGCGGGGCACTGCTTCTTACCGCTGACGGCGTTGCTCGCGGAGACCGCCGAGCTGATCGACCAGGACCGGGCGCTCATCCGCGGGTCGCTGGACGCGCTCACCGCCGAGCGCCGGGTGGTCGTCGAAGCCCTGTCGGGCCAGAGCGTCGTGTATCTCAAGGAGCAGCACAGCCGGGAGGTGGCCCTGGCCGCCCAGCTGACCCGGCTGCTGCGGGCCAAATCCACGCTGCTTGGGCGGGCGTACGAGGAGGATGAACAGCTGCACGACGATCAGCGGGCCGCGATGACCCTGGCCCTGACCTGCACGGTGAGCATCCTCACCGGCGGTCCCGGCTGCGGCAAGAGCCACACGGTCCGGGCGATCGCGGCGGCCGTCCGGGCGATGGGCGGCACGGTCACGCTCACCGCGCCCACCGGCAAGGCCGCCAAACGCCTGTCGGAGCTCACCGGCCTGCCCGCGATGACCGTGCACCGCATGCTCGCCCGCGCCGAGCCCGACGATTCGCCCGATCTGTTCTCCGAGCTGAGTCCCACCCAGGCCGATCTCATCGTGGTCGACGAGGCGTCGATGCTGGACCTGCACCTGGCGACCAGGCTGCTCGCGGCGGTCCCGACCGGCAGCCACCTGCTGCTGGTCGGCGACAGCGACCAGCTGCCGAGCATCGGCCCCGGCAACGTGCTGGCCGACCTGCTGAACGTCGAGGAGATCGCGCGGGTCCGGCTGACCCACGTCTTCCGCCAGGCCGCCGGCAGCGGGATCATCCAGGCCGCGCACCGCATCCGCGCGGGCGAGCTTCCCGCCCTGCCCGGGCGTGGCGGTTTCTGGTTCGAGGAGGTCGGCGATCCCGGGAAGGTGGCCGAACGGGTGATCCACCTGGCCACGGTGGCGATCCCCCGCAAGCAGAACGTCAGCCCCGACAAGGTGCAGGTGCTCTGCCCGATGCGCAAGGGAACCACCGGAACGCTGGAGATCGGCCGTACCATCCAGGATCGTCTCAATCCGGCCCGCGACGAGATTCCGGAGCACTGGTCGGGCGCCTCGGTCTTCCGGCCGGGCGATCGGGTCATGCCGATCCGCAACAACTACGACAAGAACGTCTTCAACGGGGAGACCGCCACGGTGGCCGCCGTCCTCCCGCAGGATCGCCTGATCCGTCTCACCACCGACGACGGCCGCTCGGTCGACTACGGCTTCGACGAGCTCGACGACCTGACCCACTGCTACGCGATCAGCGTGCACCGCGCCCAGGGCAGCGAATACCCCTTCGTGGTGGCTCCGCTGGTGAACGAGGCGGGCGGCGTCATGCTCCGGCGCCGCCTGCTCTACACCCTGGTCACCCGGGCCCGCTCCTGGGTCGTGCTGGTCGGCCAGCGCGAGGCCCTGCATCTGGCCGTCCGCCAGCTTGGGAGCCGCCGCAACACCGGTCTGACCCGCAGGTTACAGACATAGCGAGGCTGTCCAACGGTGTCCAGGATTCGGGGGGAATCGGGAGGAGGTTGCCGATCATTGCGGGCACTGCCCGGTGCTCGTGAAAGGTGCAAGGACCATGAAACGAATTCCCATTCTCAGCGTTCTCCTGTCGGTGGCGTTCCTGGCGTCGCCGGCCCGAGCGGGAACGGACACGACGCCGCCGTCGAAGCCGCCGGCGCCGACGTCCAGCAGCGTCACCACCACGATGGCGAACGTGTCCTGGGGGGAGGCCACCGACAATGTGCAGGTCACGGGGTATCACCTGCAGCAGCTCGTGGGCGGCTCGTGGACCACGATCCGGACGGTCGCGGCGCATCAGCGTTTCCAGACCGTCAGCGGCCTGACGCCGGGCAGCGCGTACTCGTTCGCGGTCATCGCCTTCGACGCCGCGGGGAACACCTCGGTCCGCTCAGATCCGGGAGGTTTCACCACGCTGGCGCTCACCGCCACGCCGGCCTGCCGGGTCCAGGTCATCACGTTCAGCCCGGGATTCCAGGCCACGGTCACGATCGTCAACACGACCTCCGCCGCCACGAACGGGTGGACGATCGGCTTCGACCTGCCCGCGACGGCGTCGACGGGCGGCACGTTCAACGGGGTCATGAGCCGGAGCGGAGGTTCCGGGACGATCACTCCTGCGGTGTACAACGCGGCGATCGCGCCGGGCGTGCAGTCGTTCGTCGGCTTCTCGGGTTCGGCTGCTCCGTTCACTCCGCCGAGCGGTTTCACGCTCAACGGCCTGCCCTGCACGGGGTGAGATCGGGATCGTGCGCGGCCCCGGTCGCGCACGATCCTTCCGCGTGGTTTCCTTCACCCATCGACGGCGTATCGGGTTGGCGGCTGGCGGAGGTCCGTACTCTGGCGGACCTCTCGCGCGTGCTGCGCGGGCTGCGGCGGCGGCACGCGCGGCGCCGGGGAACCTCCGAGCTGACCTACCGCGAGCTGGCGGCGAAGACAGGATGGTCGCACGGGATCATCGGCGAGTACCTGTCCGGGCGGGTCCTCCCGCCGACCGACCGGTTCGACGTGCTGATCGGCCTGCTCGGCGCGACCCCCGCCGAGCAGGGGGCGCTCGCCACGGCCCGCGACCAGGTCGAGGAGAACCGCCGGCAGGCGCTCCCCGCCCCGGTGCCCAGGCAACTCCCCATGGACGTGTACGGTTTCACCGGCCGAACCGAGCAACTCGCCACCCTGCACGCCCTGCTGGCTCCCGGCGAGCGGCGCACCGCCGTGATCTCCGCGGTGGCGGGAACGGCAGGGGCGGGCAAGACCGCGCTGGCCGTGCACTGGGCCCACCAGGTGGCGAAACGTTTCCCCGACGGCCAGCTCTACCTTGATCTTCGCGGCTACGACCCCGAACGGCCGGTGCCGGCGGCCGACGCGCTGGCGGGCTTCCTGCGGAGCCTCGGCGTGGATGGGCAGGACATACCCGACGATCTATCCGAACGTGCGGCTCGCTATCGCACGCTCGTGGCCGGGCGGCGTTTGCTCATCGTGCTGGACAACGCCCGCGGCGCCGATCATGTGCGGCCGCTGCTGCCCGGCAGCCCGTCCTGCTTCGTCGTGGTGACCAGCCGGGAGGATCTCGCTGGGCTGGTCGCGCGCGACGGGGCCAGGCGGATAGAGCTGGACATGCTGAGCACGCCCGAGGCGATCGCCCTGCTGCGCGCCCTGATCGGGGAACGGGTGGACAAATCGCCCTCGCAGGCGGCGGAGCTGGCCGAGAACTGCGCGCGGCTGCCGCTGGCGTTGCGGATCGCGGCCGAACTTGCCGTCGCGCGGCCCGGCGTGGCGCTGGCGGAGTTGGTCGCCGGATTGCGTGACGAGCAGCGGCGGCTGGACCTCCTGGACGCGGCCGGGGACCCGCGCACGGCGGTCCGCGCCGTCTTCTCCTGGTCGTATCGGCAGCTCAGCGCGGACGCGGCGCGGCTGTTCGATCTGCTCGGCCTGCATCCGGGGCGGGACATCGACGCGTATGCCGCCGCGGCCCTGGCGGGTGCCGGCCTCGGGCGGGCGCGGGAACTGGTCGAGGAGCTGGCCCGGGGCCACCTGCTGGAATCGGCGGGACCGGGCCGATACACGATGCACGACCTGCTCCGCGCCTTCGCCGTCGAGAACGCGACAGACCCGCACGCGGCGCTGACCCGATTGCTGAACTATTACCGATATACGGCGGCTTCGGCCGCGGGAGTGTTGTTCCCCTACGAGCGCGGGCGGCCCGAGCCGGACGTTCCCGGCTCACCGGTGCCGCCGGTGGACGAGGTCGTGGCCTGGCTTGACCGGGAACGACCGAATCTGGTGGCCGTCGCCGACTACGCGGCCCGCCACGGCTGGCCCGGGCACTGCGTCGACCTCTCCCGCGCGCTCTGGCGGCATTTCGAGGTCGGCTGCCACTACCAGGAGGCGCTCGCCGTCCACACCAGCGCCGCGCGGGCCGCGCTCGCGGCGGGCGAAGGACGGGCGGCCGCCCTGGCCAACCTTGGCGGCATCCACTGGTGGCTGGGCGACTTCCGGCAGGCCGGGGAGCGGTTCCGCCAGTCCCTCGCCGCCGCCCGCGAAACCGGGGATCTCGAGGGGGAGGCCAGGGCGCTGGGCCGCCTCGGGGTGGTGGCCGAGCGGCTGGGCGAGCTCCCGAGCGCCCTCGGGTATCTGGGGGACGCGCTGGCGCTCTGCCGCCGTACCGGGAACCGGCACGGAACGGGCACCCAGCTGATCAACATCGGCGCGCTGTACCGGCGGCTGGGCCGTTACGAGGACGCGGCCGAGCACCAGCTCGAAGCCGCCGACGTCTTCGCCGAGGTGGGCGATCTGCGTTTGCGCGGATACGCGCTCGGCAACCTCGGCGCGCTGTACGGCCTGCTCGGGCGGCACGAGGGAGCGCTCACCCACCTGGAGCAAGCCCTGGCGAACTGCCGCGAATCCGGCGATCCAGGCGGGGAAGGCAGCGCGCTGGCGGCGATGGGCGCGGTGTACCTGCGCCTGGGGCGTCACCCGGAAGCCCTCGACCACCTGCGCCGGGCGCTGGCCGGCAGCCGCGAGACGGGTGATCGCAGCCTGGAGACCGAGACCCTCAACACGCTCGGCGAGACGCTGCGCGCGATGGGACAGCCGGATTCGGCCCTCGCCCGCCACCGGGCCGCGCACGCGCTGACCGAGGAGACCGGCGATCAGTACGAGCACGCGCGGGCCCTCGCCGGCATCGCCCACGTGCTCCACGACAGCGGTCACACCCGGCAGGCCCGGGAGAATTGGCGCGTCGCGGCGGACATCTACCGCCGGTTGGGCGTGCCGGAGACCCAGCGGATCGAGATCCTGCTCAGCGAATGATCAGCAGGGAACGCCGTTGACGGTGATGTCGCCCGGCGTCTCCGTGGCCACCGCGAAAGCCGTCCAGCCGAACGTGCGCACCTGCCCGGTCGCGATCCGGCCGTTCCACGCCAGGTTGCTCGCGGTCATGTCGTACGGCGTGCGCTGCGACAGGTTCGCCCGCCAGACGGCGGACTTGGCGGTCGCGGTGGGGAACGTCCAGCTGGCCTGCCAGGAATCGATCGCCGGCCCGTTGTTGGTGATGCTCAGCTCGGCGCTGAACGCCCCGGACCAGGCCACGAACTCGTATTCACAGCTGAACACCGGCACCGCACTCGCGGGGGCGGGAACGACCGCGCCCACGAGCACCGCGAGCACGACAGCCGCTTGGGAGATCGACTTCATTCGGCTCACATTGGCCCGCTCCACTCCCCCCGTCAACGCTCCAAGATCACCCAAAGGCCCGACCGGCCATGGACGCTGAAACTTTCGCGCCGGGGAACCCGATCCGTACGGGCACAGGATGTCGGGTGCGGCAGGCTGGGTGCTTCCTAACGTGGAGATCGGAAGGAAGGAGGGCGGAACGTGCTGGACCGCTTGAACCAGGCCATGGACCACATCGAGCGGCATCTCGATCAGCCGATCGAGATCGCGGACCTCGCGCGGATCGCGGTCACCTCGGAGTACCACTTCCGGCGGATGTTCTCGGCGCTGGCCGGGTTCCCGCTGTCGGAGTACATCCGCCGCAGGCGGCTCACCGTCGCCGGGGCCGAGGTGCTGGCGGGCGACCGCACGCTGCTCGACATCGCCGTGCGGTACGGCTACGGCTCGGGCGAGGCGTTCGCCCGCGCGTTCCGCGCCATGCACGGCGTCGGCCCTGGCGAGGCCCGGCGCACCGGAGCGGCACTGCACGCCCAGCCACGGATGTCCTTCCGCCTCGTCATCGAAGGGAGCAGCAGCATGCGATACCGGCTTGTGGAGAAGGAGACATTCAAGGTGGTCGGGAAGAAGACCCGTATTCCCCTGGTGCACGAGGGGATGAACCCGGCGCTGGTCGCCTTCATCCGGGGCCTCGGCCAGGAGACCATCGACCGCATCGCGGCACTGTCCGACCTGGAGCCGCGCGGCATCCTCAGCGTCACCGACGACGCGGACGAGAGCCGCGCGGAGGGCACCGAGCTCGACTACTACCAGGCGGCGGCGACCACCGCTCCGACACCCGACGACATGGAGTCCCTCACCGTGCCCGCCGGGACGTGGGCGGTCTTCGAGGACTCGGGGCCGAGCCCGCACTCGGTGCAGTACTTGTGGCGGGATGTGTACACCCAGTGGTTCCCGTCCAATCCGTACCAGAGCAGGCCGGGGCCCACGCTCCTGAGCACGCGGCTGTCGCAGGACGGGGCGCACGCGGACTCGGAGCTCTGGATCCCCGTTGAGCGGGCGGCCGCCCGTTAGCGGGCCAGCCGGGCGGCGCGCGCGTGCAGATACCGCTGCTGGGGCAGGCTCATCGTGAGCCGGGCCGCCGCTAGGTAACAGTCGCGCGCGCCGCTACTGTCTCC
Organism: Acrocarpospora pleiomorpha; assembly: GCF_009687885.1. Classification (GTDB taxonomy): domain Bacteria; phylum Actinomycetota; class Actinomycetes; order Streptosporangiales; family Streptosporangiaceae; genus Acrocarpospora; species Acrocarpospora pleiomorpha. Next base: position 29,633 of record NZ_BLAF01000035.1, on the reverse strand, counting down.
GGCCATCTCCAGCAGGTGCGCCCGGACGGCGTGGAGCCGGTGGTCGTCGGCGAGCCGGTCGTCGAGGCCGGCCAGCAGGGTCAGACCGGCTTGAGGGCCGCGGACCATGGCCACCGCGACGGCGTGGTTCAGGGCGACCATGGGGTTGGGGGATATGCGCAAGAGCACGCCGTACAAGGCCATGATCTGGGGCCAGTCGGTCGCCGCCGCGGTCTCGGCCTCGTCGTGGACGGCGGCGATGGCCGCCTGCAGCTGGTAGGGGCCGGTCGCGCCGCGTGGGAGGGCGTCGCTGATCAGGCGGACGCCCTCGGCGATGAGGTCGGCGTTCCAGCGGCCGCGATCTTGCTCGGCCATCGGGATCAGCGAACCGTCAGGGCCGGTACGGGCGGGGCGGCGGGCGTCGGTGAGCAGCATCAGGGCCAGCAGCCCGGTCACCTCGCCGTCCTGGGGCAGCAGCCGGTGGACCAGGCGTGCCAGCCGGATGGCCTCGGCGGAGAGTTCCCGGCGGTGCAGAGTCGGGCCTGACGTGCTCGCGTATCCCTCGTTGAAGATCAGGTAGAGCACGTGCAAGACCACGGCGAGCCGTTCGGCGCGCTCTGGGCCCGACGGCATGCGGAACGGCAGGCCGCTGTCCTTGATGCGCTGCTTGGCCCGGGTGATCCGCCGGGTCATCGTCGCTTCGGGCACCAGGAACGCGCGGGCGATCTCCGCGGTGGTCAGGCCGCCGACGGCGCGCAGGGTGAGCGCGATCTGGGAGGCCGCCGACAGCGACGGATGGCAGCACAGGAAGAGCAGGATGAGCGTGTCGTCGGAGTCCTCCGGCCGCTGGTCGGCGGGCGGGGCGTCCAGCGGCGTCCAGCGGGCGACGGTGTCCTCGCGGCGCCGGCGGGCCTGCTGGGCGCGGAGCAGGTCGGTCAGCCGCCGGGAGGCGACCGTGATCAGCCAGGACTGCGGGTTGTCCGGGAGTCCCTCCTTGGGCCACTGGACGGCGGCGGCCAGGAGGGCTTCCTGCACCGCGTCCTCGGCGGTGTCGAAATGCCCGTACCGCCGGACGAGGGCGCCGAGGACCTGCGGCGCGCACTGCCGCAGCAGGTCCTCGACCTCGTGCTCGGTCACGCCGGGGGCAGCAGTTCGCCGGCGCCGTCGACGATGGGCCGGATGTCCGCGTAGAACACCTGCTCCCCGTCGGCCGGATGCGGGGTGTTCGCCAGCTGGGCGGCGATCTCGGTCGCCCGGTCGAAGCTCGCGCAGTCGACGATCGTGTAACCGGCGAGGACCTCCTGCGTCTCCGGGTACGGCCCGTCCGTCATGACCGGGACGCCGTTCTGGAGGGAGACCCGGCGGGTGTGCACGGGCGCGGCCAGGCCCTGGGCGTCGACGAATTCGCCGGATTCGACCAGGTCGTTGTTCCACTTCTGCATGAAGGCGTGCATCGCGCCGAAGTCCTCCGGGGTCCAGGCGGGCCCGTCGGTGCTCTGGCCGGTCATCGCGTCGTAGTCCTGCTGGGATCCGTACAGCATGATCATGTATTTCATGGTCTCTCCTTCGCCGTGGGCCTTCTCACCAGTGACGTCGGAGCCGTCCGGGGCAACCGGACATCGTCGTTCAGGTAAGTCGCATCGCCGGGTCGATACCGCGCAGCATCATGCCCTGTCCCCGGGAACGATGGACGTCGTCGACGGGCAGCGCTTCCGGGTCGCGGAACTGTACCAGCCAGGTGGTGCGCGCTTCGTCCGCCGAGTTGATCCCCGACCCGTGCACGGTGAGGTAGCTGAAGAGCAGCACATCCCCCGCCTCCGCCTCGATGGGAACCGCGGCTTCGAGCGGCCATTCGTCAAGCGGAAGATGCCAGCCGCCCTCCTCCACATGCGGCAGGATCCCGCGCTTGTGACTCCCCGGCATCACCCGGACACAGCCCTTCTCCTCGGGCGCGTCGTCGAAGTGGAAGATGGCCGCCCCCACCGCGTCCGTCGCGTGCGGAAAATGAGCGGCGTCCTGATGCATGGGAAACGGCGACCCCTTCTCCGCCGGCTTCACGAAGATCTTCGTGTGATGCAACTGCACGTTCTCGGTCCCCAGCACCGCCGCCGCCACATCGGTGAACCGCGGATCCACCATCAACTTCGCGAACGCCGCCGAATAGAACTGCGCATCATGACAATGCCGCAACTCAGTCGGCCCACCCGCCAACCCCCGCGCACTCCCCCACGTCGGATCCGTCTTCCGCAACCGCCCCAACACCCCATGACACTCATCCCGATACGCCGCCGCCTCCCCCTTCCCCAGCAACCCCTTGACGAGCAGATACCCGTTCTCCCGATAGAACCCCACATCAACCATGCCGCTCTCCCACATCGAACCCCACCCCCTGATAATGCCCACAAACACCGATCGTGACCGTACGAGCGGATCTGGGTATTGACCAAGCGTTTGCATGGTGGAGTACATTCACGCTGGCTGTGGATTCGCGGTCGTAGGCTTCCGCTGCGAGGGAAGACATGGATCTGAGTGCTGACTACGTCGTGGTGGGGGCCGGGAGTGCCGGGTGTGTGCTGGCCAGGCGGCTGGCCGAGGGTGGGGCGAGGGTGGTCCTGCTGGAGGCGGGTGGGTCGGATCGGACGATGTGGGTGCGGAAGCCGGGGATGATCGCGGTCTTTCACAGCATTCCGCAGTTGAAGAAGCGGCTCGACTGGGGGTATTACAGCGCGCCGCAGGCGGATGCGCTCGGGCGGGAGATACCGCAGACGCGGGGGCGGGTGCTCGGCGGGTCCGGGTCGATCAACGGCATGGTGTTCGTACGGGGGAACAGGCGGAACTACGACGACTGGGCGGCGGACGGGTGCGCGGGGTGGAGTTTCGCCGACGTGCTGCCGAGTTTCAAGCGGATGGAGAGCTGGGAGGACGGCGCGAGCGAGTTACGCGGGGGCGGCGGGCCGATCCGGGTGACCCGGGCGAAGGACATCACGCCGGCGACGCAGGCGTTCATCGAGGCGCTGGCCGACACGGCGGGCGTGAAGCGGAACGACGACTACAACGGGGAGTCGCAGGAGGGCGCGGCGCTGTTCCAGCAGAGCGCGTACGGCGGGCTGCGGTACAGCTCGTCGGTGGGATATCTGGACGATCACGGCCTGCCCAACCTCACCGTCACCACGGGCTGCCTGGTGACGCGGATCGTGATCGTGAACGGCCGGGCGACAGGGGTGGAGGTCGCCGGGAAGTCCGGAACGGGGATGATCCGGGCCACCCGGGAGGTGATCCTCACGGCGGGCGCCTTCGGTTCGGCGCAGCTGCTGATGCTCTCCGGGGTCGGACCGGCCGCGCATCTGCGGGAGCACGGGATCGAGGTGGTCGCCGATCTTCCCGTCGGGGACAACCTGCACGATCACATGTTCGTGCCGATGAGTTTCCTCATGAAGTCGGCGCGCAACCGGGGCACGGCGCCGTACTTCGCGGCGGGGATGATCAAAGAGACGCTGCGCGGCGGGACGTGGGTGAGCCGCAGCGTCTTCGAAGGCGTCGGATTCGTCCGCAGCTCGCAGGCCGGGGATGTGCCGGATCTCCAGATTCACGCGCTTCCCTGGGGGTATCCCGGCCCGAACCAGGACGCGCCCATCCGGCACAAGGTGGACCCGCGCCCGTCCCTCACGCTGCTGGCCACGCTGATCTACCCCAAGAGCCGGGGCACGCTCCGGCTGGCCTCCGCCGATCCGGCCGCCGCGCCGATCATCGACCCGGCCTACCTGCACGACCCCGACGACCGCAGGCTGCTCCTGGACGGGATCGAGCTGATCCGCGAGGTCATGGCCAACAAGATCATCGCTGATGGTGTCGGCGGGGAGATCTCCCCCGGCCCGGACTACCCGGACCGCGCCGCCCTCGAGGACGAGGTGGCCAACCGCGCGACCACCGTCTACCACCCGGTGGGCACCTGCCGGATGGGCTCCGACGAACGCGCCGTCGTCGATCCCGCCCTCCGGGTCCGGGGCGTCGAAGGGCTCCGCGTCGCCGACGCGTCGATCATGCCGAGCATCGTCGGCGGCAACACGAACGCCCCCAGCATGATGATCGGTGAACACTGCGCGGCCCTCATGGTGGCAAACTCCTGATCCATGAGGATCAACATCACCGAGTTCCGCGGCCTGACGGCGGCGGCGAGCGCGTGAGCCGACTGGACGCGATACGCGGGAGCAGCCTGCCGGTCGCCCACAACGCGCGCGCCATCGCCGCGCTGGCCGCCAACCCCGCGTGCGATCGGCGGGCCGTCCTGGACGGCGCCGGGATCGACAAAAGCACAATCGTGGAGCATCTCGGGTTCCCCGCACGGTTCGGCCAGTCGCCGTTCGCGATCACGCGGACCCGGGAGTTCAAGGCGATCGTCAAGGCCGACGAGGGCGCGCACGTGCTGCGGCTGCTGCGCGAGCTGCTGGACCTTCCGGTGAAAGAGGCGGAATATCACGACGTCGGTCATGCCAGCGGCCAAGAAGCGCGGCACCGGCACACCATGGACGTGCTCGGCGCGGCGGCACCCGAGACGGCCACCCTCGTCGACCACCCGCTGGTCAAGCTCGGCGTGGCGGGCTACGAGGTCTACCTGGAACCGGACGTCATCGCCTTCCAGGCCGACCACCGCCTCCACGTGGTGGCCATCAAGTCGTTCCCGATCATCGACGGCCAGGCCGACCCGGGGAAGGTGTCCGCCGCCGCCCGCGAAGCGGCCGTCTACGTGCACGCGATGCGGGAGCTGTTCGGGCTGGACCCCGAACGCGTGTCCCACGATGTCATCCTGATCTGCCCCAAGGATTTCATGAACTTCCCGACCGCCTGCCTGGTCGACGTGCGCCTCCAGCTCGAAGCGCTCAAGCGGCAACTGGCGCGCCTGGCCCGGATCGACACGATCCTCGACCGGCTGCCCCCCGACCTCAGCCTCGACCTGCGGCTGGCCGGCGAGACGCCGACCCGCCCGGCGGCCGAGCTCGGCGCGGCCCTGTCCGCCATTCCGGCGAGGTACGCCCCCGAGTGCCTGGCCGCGTGTGAGATGGCCTACTTCTGCCGGGACGAAGCCCGCGCGTGCGGCTCGCTGGAAGCCCTGGGACGGTCCGTACGCGACGATCTCGGCGGCATCGAGTCGCTGGACATGGCGATCGAGCTCATGGGGGGCGAAAACGTCCCGACCGAGCACGCGGCCATCGCCGAACGGCTGGGTTTCGTGCGGAGGATCCTCGACGAGGCGGTCGCGTGAGCCTGCTGCGATCGTTCCTGACCGTGCGAGCCGTCCGGGACGGGCGGGCCCAGCCGGCCGCGACCGTGCGCCACGCCCACCTGTCGGCGGAGCCGCTGGTGTTCATCCCGCTGCGGATGGCCGGCGAGGCCGCCGCGCCGCTGGCCGCGGTGCTCGGCACCGACCGCGCCGCCCCTAGGCTCCTGGTCGTCGCGAACCCCCGCGACCGCGACCAGCGTTTCGCCTTCATGGCCGAACTCGCCGAACTCGTAGTGCCCTATATCCAGAAATATGCCGCGCAGGTGGAAATTTCGGATACCAAGAGCGCGTACGAGCGCTGCCTGGACGCCCCGCAGATCCTGGTCCCCAACCCCGGCGGGATCGCCTTCACCCGGCTGATCGGGCGGTCCACCCGGTTCCGCGCGACCGAGGGCCCGCACGCGGTCCCGCCGCCGGTCCCCCTGCTGGGCCGCTGGCTGACCTTCCTCCACGAACGCGCCGAGTTCGCCGGTTCGGCCATGCTGCTCGCCATGACCGACGTCCTCGCCGAACACTGGGTCACCGGCCTGAGCGCCGCCGAGAACGGCAACCTGGCCGCGCAGCTGGCCTGGATCGATCCGCCCGAGGGCAGCACAGGCCCGCAGGCCGCGCTCCTCGCGGAGGATCCGCTGCGCTCACCCCCGGCCGGGCCCGACACCGATCCGGGTTTCGACCGGCATGTCCTGCAACCGCTCATCCACGGATCCCCGGCCCGGCTCCACGAGGCGCTGCGGGGGCAGCTCGAACCCACCTGGAACCTGATGTGGCGTGCGGTCGATCTGCTGCGTGCCGTACCCGAAGCGGAAAGCGCGGCGGGGCGGTGGGAACGGGATCGTGCGGCGCTGGCCAGGCAGAGCGCGTCGATCGCCGAAGGCGGGCCGCCGCCGGGGCGGTGGGACAGCGCGGTCGCGGCGGCGCGGCGGCTGTCCGCGCTGGAGGGCGCGCGGCAGAGCTACGAGGCGAGCAAGGCGTTCGACGACCCGCTGGTGATGGCCGACCACCGGGCCGAGGGCGCCGCCTTCGCCGGGCGGGTGATCGCCGTCGACGCCGACCGGAAGATCATCCCGCCCGGCAAGAAGCGCATGGTGGCCCGCCCGCTGGTAAGCGTCCAAACCAGCGATCCGGTACGGCTCCCGCCTGGCCGGAAACTCCTGTCCCCCGCACGCCCGAAACAGGGCACCGTCCTCATGTCCGTGGACGCCGATATCGTGACCCTCCAGGTCAACAGCGGCATGACCAAGGACGCGACCCTGCCCGCGCCCGGCGAGATCGTCTGCTACACCGAACTCGACCCCGCGGGCGCCCGGCGGCCAACGCTCCCCGACGTGGCGGAAACCCCCTGGACCCACGGCGGCCCGCCCCCCGCGTACGTACCGACCGACGAGGACGCGCAGGAGGCGTGGTCATGACACCCCAGGAACGAGCCAGGGCCACCACCGCCGAAATCCTCACCGACTACACCAGCGGCGCCCATCGCGGGCTGGTCGTCGACTCCCCGCCCGGGGCGGGCAAGACCACCCTGGTCGTGTCGGCCACCATCGAACTGGTCAAAGCCGACCAGCGGCTGATGATCGTCGCCCAGACCAACGAGCAGGTCGACGACCTGGTCGACAAGCTCGCGAGCAACGCGCCCGGCGCCTCCATCGGCCGCCTGCACGCCGAGGGTTTCGAACCCCCTGACCGCGTCACCCGCCACCCCGGAGTCACCCTCCACAACAAGATCGAAAATGTGGAGAACTGTCAGGTCGTCGTGGCCACCGCCGACAAATGGGCGTACATTTCCGGGCGCGCCTGGGAGTGGGCGATCGTGGACGAGGCCTACCAGATGCGGTCGGACAAGCTCCTCGCCGTCGCCCCGCTCTTCGCCGCCGGCCACACCCTGTTCGTCGGCGACCCCGGCCAGCTCGACCCGTTCTCGGTGATCGAGAGCGACCGCTGGACCGGCATGGCCTGGGATCCCCTGCAGAGCGCCGTCGCGGTGACCCAGCGCATCAACAACCTCAAGGTCCACCAGCTCCCCGTCTCCTGGCGGCTCCCCGCCAGCGCGGCCCCGATCGTCTCCCGCGCCTTCTACCCCGCCGCGGGCTTCTCCCCCGGCACCGCCCCCGGCGACCGCCGCCTCGAACTCACCGTCCCCGGCCCGCGCGACCCCACCATCGAGGAAGCCGCCGTCTCCGGCTGGGCCCTGCACGAACTCCCCGACCGCCACACCGTCCGCACCGACCCCGAGGTGGCCCACGCGCTCGCCGCCCTGGCGCGCAGGATCCTGGAACGCGGCACCGTCGCCCACGACGAGCACGGCTCCCATCCCGTCACCCCCGACCGCATCGCCATCGGCTGCGCCCACAACGACCAGGTGGCCGCCGTCCGCGCCGCGGGCGTCCCGCAGGGCGTCACCGTCGACACCGCCAACCGCCTCCAAGGCCGCGAATACGACATCACCCTCGTCTGGCACCCGCTCTCCGGCCGTCGCGACGCCACCGCCTTCCACCTCGAATCCGGCCGCCTCTGCGTCCTCACCTCCCGCCACCGCCACGCCTGCGTCGTCGTGGCCCGCGCGGGCATCCCCGCCCTGCTCGACCACCACCCCTCCAGCCCCCGCATCCAGCTCAACGTGCCGATCAAGTTCCCCGACGGCTGGATCGCGAACCACACGATCCTGGCCCACCTCGAACAGCACCGGATCCGGTCTCACATGTTGTGACGGAGGTTGTCGGGGCTGTGCCAGCCGAGGAGGGTCTCCGTCATGCGGACGGCGTCCACGGAGGCGCGGACGTCGTGGACGCGGATGATGCGGGCGCCGTTGAGGATGCAGAAGACGGCGGCGGCGAGGGAGCCGGGAAGCCGGTCGTGCTGGGCCCTGCTGAGGGTTTCGCCGATGAAGTCCTTGTTGGAGAGGGCGACCAGGAGCGGATGGCCCAGGGCGGCGATCTCGGGGAGGCGGCGGGTCAGGGCCAGGGTGTGGAGGGTGTTCTTGTTGAGGTCGTGACCGGGATCGATGATGATCTTGTCGGAGGCGACGCCGGAGTGGCGGGCGAAGGCGACGCGGTCACGGAGGAAGGTGACGACCTCCGCGGTCACGTCGTCGTAGGTGGGGCGGGGGTGGCGGACGCGGGGCCCGGAGAGGCTGTGGGTGACCACCAGGCCGGCGTTGGCGGTGGCCACCTCCGTGGCGAGGGCGGGGTCGCTGACGCCGCTGGTGTCGTTGACGACGTCGGCGCCGGCCTTGAGGGCGGCCTCGGCCACGACGCCGCGGTGCGTGTCGACGGAGATGACGGCGTCGGTGGCGGCGCGCACGGCCTCGATCAGCGGGACCACGCGGTCGATCTCCTCGGCCGCCTCGACCTGAGGGCCGTCGGGCCCGAACGGCACGCCGCCGATGTCCAGCCAGTCGGCGCCGTCGGAGACCGCGGTGAGCGCGGCCTCGACCGCCCGGTCCAGGGCGAAGGTGCGGCCCCGGTCGTGGAAGGAGTCAGGCGTGCGGTTGATGATGGCCATCACCGCGACCTGCCGCGAGAAGTCGAACGTCCGGGCTCCCAGCTTCATTACCCTGCCGATCTCAGATCCCATATCCGGTTTGTACCGGAAACCCTGCCCGTACATGCGGGTGTCAGCCTGTGATGGCGTGGCGTTCGAGGAAGGCGTACACGTCGGCCTCGTCCACGCCGGGGAACGAACCGGGCGGAAGCGCCGCCAGCACATGGGAGTGCGCGCGCGCCGACGGCCAGGCGTACCCGTCCCAGCGCTGGGACAGCTCCGACGGCGGGCGGCGGCAGCACTCGCCCGCGGGGCAGTTCGACTTCTTCCGCACCGTCGTCTCCCGCCCCCGGAACCAGCGCGACTCCCGGAAGGGCACCCCCAGGGTGATCGCGAAATCCTTCTCCTGGGACGGATCCACGTGCGCCACGCAGAAATGGGTGCCCGTCGGCGAGTCCGAATACTGGTGGTACGGCGAGAATCGATCCCTGGCCTGGAAGACCTGCCGCCCCGACCACTGCTGGCACAGCCGCTGCCCCTCGATGGCCCCCTGCTCATCGGCGGGAAAGATGATCCCGTCGTTCTCGTACGCCTTGTAGATGATCCCGCCCGCGTCGTTCCGCACGAAGTGGCACACCAGGTCCAGATGGTGGGTCGCCAGGTTCGTGAAGCGGTGGGCCGCCATCTCGTACGACACCGCGAACACGTCCCGCAGATCCTCCACCGACAGCGCCCTATCCCGCTTGGCCTCCAGCAGGTACGGCGCCGCCGCGGCCTCCGGCACCAGGACCGCCGCGGCGAAGTAATTGGCCTCCACCCGCTGGCGCAGGAAATCCGCGAAGTCCCGCGGCTTGTGGTGGGCGAGGGCGAAGTGCCCGATGGTCTGGAGCAGGATGGTCCGCGGCGTGTGCATCCCGAGCTGCTCGCGCTTGAGATAGATCCGCCGGTTGCGGAGATCGGTCACGGAACGCGCGGATCGCGGGAGGTCCGGGGCGGTGTGCACGGTGAACCCGAAATGCGCGACCAGCGCCTGCACCGTGCTCTGCGACAGGGCGCCGCTCCGGTACCCGACGGCCGCCAGCGCCTCGGCGGCGGCCCGCTCGATGTCCTCGAAGTAGTTGCCCAGCTCGCTCTGCTTGCGCCGGAGCTCGGCGTTGGCGGCGCGGGCCTCCTCCGGGGTGGCGGTGCCCTTCGCCTGCCGCGCCTTGAGCTCCTCGAACAGGGCCAGGATGTGTTCGAGCACGTCGTTGGGGACCCGGGCGGACACCTTCAGCCGGGAAAGACCGAGGTCGGCGTAGAGCGGATCGCGCTGGGCCTCCTCCAGGGCGATCTCCAGCTGCGCCCGCCGGTTCGGCGCCTGCCGCCGCAGCAGCTCCTCGACCGGCACGTTCAGCGCCCCGGCCAGCGATTTCAGCAGCGACAGCTTCGGCTCCCGCTTGCCGTTCTCCAGCAGCGACAGCTGGCTCGGCGCCCGCCCGACCCGTTCGCCGAGCTCGGACAGGGTGAGCCCGCGCTGCCGCCGCAGGTGCTTCAGCCGCTGGCCGAAGGCCAGAAGATCGAGCTCCTGCGTCAAAGACAGCGGTTCTTCACCGAGCAAGGAGGGCATGCAGCGATCCTAGGCAGAATTTCACGCCTTCTTCCACCCCTGTGTGAGCCACCCCACACCACCACCCCTCATCAACCCAAGAAATCCGGGTAAAACACCATATATCAAGACAAAACGACCCAGGTTCGTGTGACCCACCTCACACGGATTGGTCTAGTCCAAAGAGAAAAGTCGTCGATTCTTCTCCTGCGAATACCCGTCAGTATTTTGTCACAAGAAAATTTGGCCTTCTTTCGAGCTTCCCTGGCTTGCCGGATCTCTTGACGTCGACACAAACTCGGACCAAGCACCCAGGTGACGACACCGCCGTCGGCGAGCCCCCGGGCCGCGGACGAGCACGCAACAAGGGAGTGAAAAGATGATGGTCGAACGCCTCAGATCCGCCGCCGCCCAACTGCGGCACGACTGGGAGAGCAATCCCCGTTGGTCCGGCACCGAGCGGACGTACGCCCCTGAGGACGTGGTGAAACTGCGCGGTTCCGTGCAGGAACAGTTCACCCTCGCCCGCCTCGGCGCCAAGCGCCTGTGGGACCTCCTGCACACCGAGGACTACGTGAGCTCGCTCGGCGCGCTCACCGGCAACCAGGCCGTGCAGCAGGTGAAGGCGGGCCTGAAGGCCATCTACCTGTCCGGCTGGCAGGTCGCCGCCGACGCCAACCTGAGCGGGCAGACCTACCCGGACCAGAGCCTCTACCCGGCCAACTCGGTCCCGTCCGTGGTCCGCCGGATCAACAACGCGCTGCTGCGGGCCGACCAGATCACCTGGGCCGAGTCGTTCCACAACGGCGTCGACGACCCGCCGCAGTGGATGGCCCCGATCGTGGCCGACGCCGAGGCCGGGTTCGGCGGCGTGCTCAACGCCTTCGAGCTGATGCGCGCCATGATCGCGTCCGGCGCCGCGGGCGTGCACTGGGAGGACCAGCTGGCCTCGGAGAAGAAGTGCGGCCACCTCGGCGGCAAGGTCCTCATCCCGACCGGGCAGCACATCAAGACCCTGAACGCGGCCCGGCTGGCGGCCGACGTCTGTGGCGTGCCCACGGTGATCATCGCACGCACCGACGCGCAGGCGGCGACCCTGCTGACCAGCGACGTCGACCCCCGGGACCAGCCGTTCACCACCGGTGAGCGGACCGCGGAGGGCTTCTACCGGGTGCGCGAGGGGCTGCAGCCGTGCATCGCCCGCGGCCTGGCGTACGCGCCGTACTCCGATCTGCTCTGGATGGAGACCGCCACGCCGGACCTGGACGTGGCCCGCCGGTTCGCCGAGGCCATCAAGGCCGAATACCCGGAGCAGATGCTCGCCTACAACTGCTCCCCGTCGTTCAACTGGAAGCAGCACCTGGACGACTCGGCGATCGCCAAGTTCCAGCGCGAGCTCGGCCACATGGGATACAAGTTCCAGTTCATCACCCTGGCCGGCTTCCACTCGCTCAACTACTCGATGTTCGACCTGGCCAGCGGCTACGCCGAGGACGGCATGACCGCCTACGTCGAGCTCCAGGAGCGGGAGTTCGCGGCCGAGTCCCGCGGCTACACCGCCACCAAGCACCAGCGTGAGGTCGGCACCGGCTACTTCGACCTGGTGAGCACGGCCATCGCGCCGGACTCGGCGACCACCGCCCTGAAGGGCTCCACGGAGGAAGCCCAGTTCTGACCCCTCTTGATCCCCCCTGATCGCGCGGCCCCGCCATCGCAGGTCACCCTCCAGGACCTGACGGCACAATGGCGGGGCCGCCGCATGCAACAGTTGACCGTTCAGAACCGTCTGAGCGGGTGTGGATGTGGAAGATGACGACGACTACGCGAAGTTCGCGGCGGATCGCGCCGACGCGCTGACGCGCTTCGGCTACGTGCTCAGCGGGAATCCGCACGACGCCGCCGACCTCGTCCAGGAGGCTCTGGTACGGCTCCGCGCCGCCTGGCCACGAGTCCGCCGCAAGGGCAACCCCGAGGCGTACGTCAGGACCACGATGTCCCGGCTGCACATCAGCATCTGGCGCGCCCGCCGCCACGAACGGCTCGCCTGGCAGCCGCCTGACCGGCCCGTCTTCGACTCCCCCGACGACGGCGCGCTGTGGTCGGCGCTGGCCACGCTGCCGCCCCGCCAGCGGGCGGTGCTGGTGCTGCGCTACTACGAGGATCTCTCCGACGAGGAGATCGCCGCCACGCTGAAGATCTCCCGGGGCACGGTGCGGAGCCAGGCCTCACGGGCGCTCGACAAGCTCAGGACCCTCCAGCCGCTGGGGAGCATGCGATGAACGACCTCGAAGACCGGCTGCGGCGCACGCTGAGGACCGCCGCGGAGCAGGCGCCGTACTCCCCCGTCGACCTGACCAGGAGGGTGGCCGCCCGGCGGCGCGACCGGCGCGCCCAGATCCTCACCGTGGCCGCCGCCGCGATCGCCGTCGTTGCGGCTGTCGCGGCCCCCGTCGTCTTCCTCGATCCCGCACCGGTGCGCCCGGCGGTCATGGACGCGACCCCGTCGAGTTCGCCGGATCTCTCCGGCGTGGAGTTCCCGCCCTCGCTCCAGGAGGTCTGGCCGAAGGCGATTCACGAGATTCCCACGAAGCTCCCCAATGGCAGGAAATTTCGGCCTTTGTTCTTCCTTGACGCGGGCACGATCCTGGTCAGCACCGAGTCGAGCTTCGAGAAGACCGACATGCTCGCGTCCTACGACCTGGCCACCGGCGAGGCGTTGGACCTCGTCCGCGTCATCACCCCCGCGAACGCGGAGCTGTTCGCCAGCGAGTTCACCGCCGGGTCCGGGGTGATCGCCTGGACCACCTCGCGCCGGGCCGGAGAGCAGTTGATCGCCGAGATCTGGACCGCGCCCGTCACGGGCGGCGAGGCGAGCGTGCTCGGCTCGATCAACGACGTGAAGGAGGCCGAAGGCGGGCCGGTGCGCGGGTTGAGCGTGGCCGGCGACGCCGTCTACTGGTCCACCGGCGGGACCGGCGGAGTCTGGCGGTTGCCGCTCACCGGAGGCTCGCCTCCGGCGGCGGTGCCCGGCACCGAGGGTTACCACATGTTCGACTATCCCTGGGTGGGCAAACCCGACGAATACGGCACAACCACCTACACGGAGTTGCTCAACGTCCAGACCGGGGAAACCCGCACCGCGGTGGTGAAGGAGGACGAGTCGTCCTGGACCTGCGGTCTGACCCGGTGCGTGGGCGATCTACCGGGCGAATCCGATGGGGCGCGTCCCCCGCGGCTGGCGGTCACCCGCCTCAGGGACGGCTCGGAGCAGCGGACCTTCCCGCCGCTGAACGCGGGCGGGCACGCCGTGATCACCATGGACCGGTTCACCTTCCTCACGATCGACGATCCGGCCGCAGGCACGGTGGGCATGGTTCTGACCGACCTGGTCAGCGGCGAGATGGCGGACCTGGGCCTCAGGCCGAACGCCGACGGCAGCTTCTCCTACCACGATTTCGCACGTCCCAGCTCCGACCTGTACGCCTACGAGCTCAAGGGCAAACTCATCGTCGTCGACCTGAGAGCCATCGAATAGCTCACGGCGACGGACTGGGCGACGGGGACGGGCTCGGTGACGGCGACGGGGACGGGCTGGGCTGGGGGGACTCCTCGTCGCCCCACTGCGGCTCGGTGCTGATCCCCCCGGTCGGGGTCGGCGTGCCACCCGGCGGGGTCGACGGCGCTCCCGTGGCCGTCGGCGGCGGGCTCGTCACGGGCGGCGGGGACGGCAGCGCCGACGTCCACGGATCCTCCGGCGCCTCCCCGGTCGGGTCGACGGTTTGCGTGGTGGTGACCGTCACCGGCCCGCCCGCCGTCGCTCCCGGAGCCGTCGGCGGCCGGGCCGTGCCGAGCACCTGGCCGGGCCCGACCGTCCGGTCCACCCCCGGCACCAGCATCGGGAACGCGATCGGCGGCTCGGCCACCTTCTCCACCTGCGCCGGGGTCTGCGCGGCGGTCGCCACGGTGATCGCCGCGATGGCGGCCGTGGCCAGCGCCGCGAACCCCGCGTGCGAGGCGTGCACGCCGGGCCGCTCCCTGCGGCGGCGCTTGGGCGCCGGCTCCTCCTCGACCGGCGGGAACTCCATCGAGTCCGGCTCGCGCGGAATCGGCGGGTACGGCACCGGCTGCCAGATCTCCGTGAACACCGACGCCACCGCCTGCCGGTTGTCCACCGGCAGCCCGATCCCCCCGGCGGCGAGCAGCGCCGACAGCAGTTCGGCCGCGTCCGGGCGGTCCAGGGGCTCCTTGCGCAGCGCAGCGGCCACGGTGTCCCACAGCAGTTTCGGCACGGCGGAGACCCGCGGCTGCTCCACCAGGATCCGCCGCATGATCACCTCGGGCTCGCCGGACCCGAACGGGTGGTGCCCGGTCGACGCGAACGCGACCAGGCAGCCCCAGGAGAAGATGTCCGAGGAGGGCAGGGCGTGGCCGCCGGTGAGGCGTTCCGGGGCGACCCAGCCGGGGCTGCCCATGACCTGCCCGGCCTGGGTGTGGGCGGCGGCCGTGTCCAGATCCCTGGCGATGCCGAAGTCGATCACGAAAGGCCCGCGCGGAGAGAGCAGGACGTTTCCGGGTTTGAGGTCGCGGTGCACCAGCCCGGCCTCGTGCGTGGCCAGCAGGGCGGCGGCGGTGCCGAGGGCGACGCCGTACGCGAGATCGGGGGTCAGGGCGCCGCGGGCGGCGACCACCTGGGAGAGGGCGGGGCCGGGGATGTACTCGGTGACCAGGAAGGGGCGGTCCCGGTCGAGCCCGTCCTCGATCACCGCGGCCGTACAGAACGGGACGACGCGCCGGGAGAAGGCGACCTCCTCCTCGAACCTGGCCCGCAGCGTGCGGTCGCCGAGGTGGACCGCGTGCGGCGTCTTCAGGGCCACCAGGCCGCCCTCGGGCCGCTCGGCGAGATACACCACCCCCATCCCGCCGGTGCCGAGACGGCCGAGCAGCAGATACCGCCCGATGATCACCGGGTCCCCCACGGTGAGCGGCCGGACGCCCGGAGGCATGCCGCTCTGGAGCCCTGTCCCGTCTCGCGCCATCCGGAACTACCCCTCCGACTCAAAGTGCTCGCAAAGGCCACTGTGGTCGGATGGAACGCGCTATGCCGCTAACTAGTCACAGTCGGCATGAACAGGTAAGGCCACTGGCACCCGCAGGTAAGAATCCGCAGGTCGCAGTGGCCCCAATAATCACAGAGCTATGCCGCCGCCGCGTCCGGCTCGCGGGCCTCGACGGCCTGGACGAAGGTCTGAATGTGCCGGAAGACCATCCGGGCTTCCGGCACGATATCGGCCAATATGGCGAAGACGTGTGGCATTCGGGTCCATTCCTCGAAGCGCACGGCCACCCCGTCGGAGCGGGCGCGCAGCGCGACCCGGTGGGCCTCGTCGCGGAGCACCTCGGTGGAACCGGTCACGATCATCAGCGGAGGAATGTCGGTGTAATCACCGAAAACAGGGGA
Source organism: Acrocarpospora pleiomorpha (assembly GCF_009687885.1). Taxonomy (GTDB): domain Bacteria; phylum Actinomycetota; class Actinomycetes; order Streptosporangiales; family Streptosporangiaceae; genus Acrocarpospora; species Acrocarpospora pleiomorpha. The sequence continues at coordinate 13,856 of NZ_BLAF01000035.1, read as the reverse complement.
TACGAGGGGGTCGGTAGAGTCGAGTCCGGCGGTCCACTGCCTGGCCAGCCAGTCCATCCGGCCCGCGGAGAGCATCGGGTCGGCCCAGCGGTTGGCGCTGCGCTGCACATCGCTCAGGTCGGTCCACGGGGACAGGCAGATCCCGGCCGAGGGGGCGGGCAGATCGCGGTCGCGGAGGGCGAGCAGGGTGGCGAGGGTCAGGTGCCCGCCCGCGGAGTCCCCGGCCAGGATGATGTTCTCGGGTTTGAAACCGCGATCGAGCAATCCCGTGTAGGCGGCCACCGAGTCCGCCAGCGAGTCGGCCAGCGTGTTCACCGGGCCCTGCCGGTAGTCCAGGGCCAGCACCGGACGGCCGGTGACCATCGAGAGCCGCCAGGTGATCGGGCGATGGGTTACCGGGGAGCAGACGAAATAGCCACCCCCATGCAGGTAGAGCACGACTTTACCCTCGTCCAGGCCCTCGTCGCCGCGGACCCACTCGCCGGAGCAGCTGCCGAGCTCCTCTGCCACGATGGTGGCCTTGGGGGGCATCATGCCCGGGAGCAGCCCCGGCACCCGCCCGCCCAGAGCGATCAGCCGCTGGGTCAGCATCAGGCTCGCCGTGTTCCGCAGGAGAACCGTGGAGATGGGTTTCATCGTGCCGCGCAACAGTCCGTTGCACGCGGCGGCCTGCCAGCTGATGGGGTACGTAGGGTGAACGTCTACGTTGATCTCGTCGTGCATGCAGACCTCCCTATCAGGACATTTCCCCCAAACAGCCATTCCTACTCCCGGGTAGGTAACCGTACGCTTACGGTGGCTTCACAAAAGGAGCATAAAGGATGTCCGGATACTCTGGTACACCGTTGCCGAAAAAGCTCGGAATCAAGCAGGACCATCGGGTTCTGCTGCTGGGCGCGCCAGGCACGCTGGCCGGCGACGGGGTTCTCGGGGATGAGGCCGACGACGGCGCGGCGGAGCCGTACGACGTGATCCTGCTGTTTTGCCTGGACCAGGCCGCGCTGCACGCCGGATTCCCGCCGGCGGCGGCCCGGCTGGCCAAGAACGGCGGGCTGTGGGTGTGCTGGCCGAAGAAGTCGAGCAGGGTGCCCACCGACCTGTCCGAAAACCCCATCCGGGACTACGGTCTGGCCCGAAAACTCGTCGACAACAAGGTCTGCGCCGTGGACGCCACCTGGTCGGGGTTACGCTTCGTCTACCGCCTGGCCGACCGCTAGGCGTACGATCAGGGCCGACGACGCTTCGGAGGTGCCGCCTTCCCGCTTTACGCCCGCATTGCCTGGTACGGCTTTCGCCGGCACAGCGCCTACCGGGCCGCCGCCATCGCCGGAGCCTTCACGAACACCGTTTTCGGCATTTTGCGGGCCTACGTCCTGATCGCCCTCTGGGACGCCCGACCGGGACTCGGCGGCTACACCGTCGCCGACGCGATCACGTTCTGCTTCCTCAGCCAGGCCTTCATCGGGCCGATGCAGATGTTCGGCGGCGGCCTGGCGATCAGCGAGCGGATCAGGACAGGAGACATCGCGTTCGACCTGGTCAGACCGGCTTCCCTGCTGGCCTGGACGATGGCCGACGATCTCGGCAGGGCCGCATACCTGACGCTGCTGCGCAGCCTGCCCCCGACGATCATCGGCGCGTTCCTGTTCGGCCTCGTCGCCCCCGCCCTGCCTGGCTTCTTCGCGCTGTCCTTCGCGCTCGGCGTGAGCGTCAGCTTCGCCTGGCGCTACCTGGTCGCGCTCTCGGCCTGCTGGATCATCGACGACAAGGGCACCCAGACCCTGTCGTCGGTGCTGACCATCTTCTTCAGCGGCATGATCCTGCCGCTGACCCTGTTCCCCGGCTGGCTCGGCACCCTGGCCAACGCCTCCCCGTTCGCCGCGATGGTCCAGGTCCCCGCAGACATCTACCTCGGCGCCCGGTCCCCGGCCGGCGGCCTGGCGTTCCAGGCGTTCTGGGCGGCCGTCCTGCTCGGCGCGGGCGCCCTGCTCACCCGGCGGGCCCGCCGCAAAGTGGTGATCCAGGGTGGTTAGGGCCTACGTCCTGCTCGCCTGGACCTGGCTGCGCGCCTCCGCGCAGTACCCGGCGTCGCTCGTCCTGCTCACCCTCGGCTCGTTCGTCATCAACGGCCTGGACATCGCCGCCATCTGGGTCATCTTCGCCCACACCCCGACCCTGGCCGGCTTCACCCTCCCCGAGGTCATGTTCCTGTACGGCACCGCCGGCGTCTCCTTCGCCCTCGCCGACCTGCTGTTCGGCAACGTCGACCGGCTCAGCCAGCACATCAGGGCGGGCACCTTCGACACCATGCTGATCCGCCCGGTCAGCCCGTTCGTCCAGATGGCCGCCGACCGGTTCGGCCTGCACCGGCTCGGGCGGGCCGCCCAGGCGGTGGCCGTGCTCGCGATCGCCCTCGCCCAGCTGACCGTGCCCGGCTCCCGGGCCTGGATGATCCCCCTGATGATCCTGTGCGGCACGGCCATCTTCGCCGCCGTCTTCGCGCTCGGCGGCGCGCTGCAGTTCCTGCTCACCGACGCCCCCGAGGTGGCCAACGCCTTCACCTACGGCGGCTCACAACTCACCCAGTACCCGCTCAGCGTGTACGGCGAGCAGCTCGTCCGCGGGGTGACCTTCGTGCTGCCGCTGGCCTTCGTCAACTGGCAGCCCTCGCTTTACGTGCTGGACCGGGACGATCCGCTCGGACTGCCCGGCTGGCTGCGATTCGCCTCGCCGGTCGCGGCCCTCGTCCTGGGCGGGGCCGCCGCGCTGGCCTGGCGCGCCGGACTGCGACGTTATCGATCGACAGGATCCTGAATGATCGAAGCCGAAGAGCTGGGGCGGACGTTCAAGGTCCGGCGGGCGGTCGTGCACGCGGTGCGGGACCTGTCGTTCACGGTCGGGCCCGGGGAGTTCGTGGGGTGCCTGGGGCCCAACGGGGCGGGCAAATCCACGACGATCAAGATGCTGACCGGGATTCTGGCGCCGTCCGCGGGGCGGGTGCTGGTGGCCGGGCTCGATCCGGCCAGGAAGCGGAAGGCGCTGGCGCGGCGGATCGGCGTCGTCTTCGGCCAGCGGACCACGTTGTGGTGGGATCTGCCGCTCCGGGACAGTTTCGAACTGATCCGGCTCCTTTACAAAGTAGATCGGGTTCGTTTCCGGGAGCGGCTGGACGAGATGTGCGCCATCCTCGACCTGGGGAGCTTCCTGAAGACGCCGGTGCGGCAGCTCAGCCTCGGGCAGCGCATGCGCGGCGACATGGCCGCCGCGTTGCTGCACGATCCGGACCTGCTGGTGCTGGACGAGCCGACGATCGGGCTCGACGTGGTCAGCAAGGCCGGGGTCCGGGAGTTCCTGCTGCGGATGAACGCGGAACGCGGGACCACGGTGCTGCTGACCACGCACGACCTGGGTGACATCGAGAAGCTCTGCCGGCGGGTGCTGCTGATCGACCACGGGCGGCTGGCCTTCGACGGGAGCGTGGCGGGCCTGCGCGCGCTGGCGCCCGAGGAGACGTCGATCGAGGATGTGGTGACGCGGCTTTATGTCAGTAGTACTCCGGCTGGGTTTCCTCGTATTCGTCCTCTTCCTCCTGCGGGCGGCCCGCCCAGCGGGATGGCATGAGGACGGGGACGAAGAGGGCGATGCCCAGCATGCCGTACACGCCGTTGCCGAGCAGGGTGAGCATGCCCTCGCCCGCTTCGGAGATCTCCTTCTGCACCGAGGCGCCGACCGGGGCCAGGGCGGCGGCGCGGCTGACGTCGATGATGTAGACGACCGTCCAGGCCAGCAGGATCATGGACGGGATGAAGGTGGCGACGGGCGAGATGCGGCCGGCCAGCACCAGGCCCACCAGCAGGCCGAGCACGAGCATGATGCCCAGGGCGATCAGCATCCGGGTGTCCCTGAGCGGGTCGATGTTCGCAACCATGCCCCGGAGCGACTCCCGGGAGGCCCAGCCTCCACCGAACAGCAGGGCAGCGGCGACGACGACGCCGACGAGCAGCCCGAATATGTGCCGCATGATCACCACCTCGTGTGAGAACGCCCAGAGGGTGGAGGCGTTCGTGCGGTTCGCGGCCACATTAGCGACAAACCTCTAAAAAAGGCACGCGCCCGCACGGGATAGATCTTCAACGGGGCCACACCTTCAAGACCACCCCATGGGCATGAGAAGATTTGCAACCGTGGTGCCCCGCCTCCCCCAGCTCACCCGCCCGGCCCTCGCGGCAGTGCGGCTTTCGGGGACGCCGGACACCCGGACGAGCACTTTCCCTCGCCCTGCGAAGCACGTGACTCCTCGAGTGTTTTCCGGCCATGACTCGGCAGCTATGCGTTCCCGTGAGGCGGCGGATCTTCCGTTGCTTTCCGGCCGTGACTCAGCCGGGAAACGTTCCCACGAGACGGCGGATCTTCCGTTGCTTTCCGGCCGTGACTCAGCCGGGAAACGTTCCCACGGGACGGCGGATCTTCCGTTCCGGCTGGTGAGGTCTGCGGCATTCGCGGCGGTTTGTGTGTTGCTCGCGGCGATGGCGCACCAGCTGGCCGGTGGGGACGAGCCCACGGCGTGGACGCTGATCGTCGCGGCGGCGGGTGTCTTCGCGGGAGCCGCCACCCTTGCCGGGTGCGAACGGTCGCCGGTGCTGATCACGAGCATGCTGCTGGTGGCGCAGGGTGGGCTGCATGAGCTGTTCAACCATGGCGCGACGGTCAAGGCGATCCTGGCGTCGCGGCTGTGGGCGAGCGTTCCGGCCGCAGCGGGCGATCACCAGGCGCACGGGCTGGGCATCTCGCTGGGGATGCTGATCGCGCACATCACCGCGGCGCTGGTCACCGCGTGGTGGGTGGCCCGAGGCGAGACCGCCTTGTGGTCGGTCCTCCGGCGAATCGGAATCGCCGCGGTCCAGGTGCTGCTCAGGCTGTTCGCGCCTGCCGACACGACCGCTCAGGTGGCACTCCGCCGAGTCGCGCATGGATGGCGCCACCTGGGGCTGCCGAGAATAAACGAGCCACTTCGCTACATCGTGGTCAGACGGGGCCCTCCACTGCCCAGCTGACCAGCCACGGATCCTGATCCCCGCTGACCCTTGTCGCGGAACCGGATACTGCCACGGCGTCTGATCCCTTGATCCGTCGCCCTCTGTCGCGAGTTGACCCCTGTCACGGGGAACTCCTGCTACAGGGACGCCGGTCAGGGGCCTAGTCCCGTTGTGGACATCGCTCCGTCCTGGACCGCATTTCTGACATTTCCCCTGTGGGCTGCGTATCGCTAGATGAGATCCCCTTCGATCTCCGGTGAGCGCGGTTCAGTCGAGCGTGCTCCAGTCGCACGCCCGGCATTTCATGCTTCCGACATCGCCAGTGGAGAACCTCATGTCCATCCTCCGTCGCGCCATCGCCGTCACCGCCGGTGCCACCGCTCTCACCTTCGGCCTCGCCCTCCCCGCGCTCGCCCACGTCACCGTCAACCCCGGATCGGCCGAGAAGGGCGGCTTCGCCAAGGTCGCCTTCCGGGTGCCCAACGAGCGCGACGACGCCTCGACCACCAAGATCGAGGTCTCCCTGCCGGTCGACCACCCGCTCCCGTTCGTATCCGTACGACCCGTGCCGGGCTGGGACGTCAAGGTCACCGAGAGCAAGCTGCCCGCCCCCGTGCAGTCCAAGTACGGCGAGATCACCGAGGCCGTCACGAAGATCACCTGGTCCGGCGGGAAGGTCGAGGCCGGGCAGTTCCAGGAGTTCGAGGTGTCGATGGGCGCCATGCCCGACAACGTCGACCAGCTCGTTTTCCCGACCACCCAGACATACTCCAGCGGCGAGGTCGTCAAGTGGGCCGACGAGCCCAAGGCCGACGGCACCGAGGCCGAGCACCCGGCCCCGACCCTGAAGCTGATCGCCCCGACCGGCGACGACGCCCACGGCGCCGCCGCGATGGCCTCCCCCACCGCCTCCGCCATCCCCTCCGTGGTCGCGGTGAACAACGCCCAATCCGAGACCGCCTCGGCCGCCGCCTCCGACGGCACCGCCCGCCTCATCGCCGGCATCGGCGTCGCGATCGGCGTCATCGGCGTGGGCGTCGCGATCGTCGCCCTCCGCCGCCGCCCCACGGCCTGACCTCCCACCGGCCGTGACCGTGCGCTCCGCACGGCCACGGCCGATCCGCAGGCTCAGGCGGTGATGTCGCGGCTGGTGAACCGCGCCCAGGCGATCGACCCGAAGACCAGGATGTACGCCCCGAAGGCCAGCAGTCCCTGGCCCATCTGATCGAAGGCGATCGGGTCGCGCAGCGCTCCGTCGAACTTGTTCCACCAGGACGTGAGCAGGTATGGCTCGATCACCGCCAGCTGCGGGATCGCCTGCAGCACCTGCGCCACGACGACCAGCACGAGCGTGGCCGCGATCGCCCCGATGGGCGCCTCGGTCAGCGTCGAGATCGCCAGCGCGAGCGCCCCCAGCGCGGCCATCCCCGCGGCCGCGTACAGCGCGACCAAGCCGATGCGCAGCAGCCCTTCGGCAAGCGGGACGGTGCTCCCCGACAGCAACGTCACCGGCCCGACCGGAAACAACAACAGCCCCGTGACCAGCGCGGATACCGCCACCAACCCGCACGCCGCCACCGCGAACACGACAACGTTGAGGTATTTCAGCACCAGCAGCCGGGTACGTCCCGCCGGAGCGGTCAGCAGATACCGAAGCGTGCCCAGGCTCGCCTCGCCCGCGATCGAATCCCCCGCGACGACCCCGACCGCCAGCGGCAGAACCAGCGGCACCATCACGAAGAACGCGGCGAAGGCCAGCACCAGCCCGTTCCCCGCGACCTGCCCGACAAAGTCGGCCCCATCACCGGCCGCCACCCGGATCGCCACCCCGATCAGCACCGGCACGACCGCGAGCACCGCCAGCAGGGCCAGATTCCTGGGCCTCCGGAAGGTCAGCCCGATCTCCGACCTCAGCAACCGGACCACGGCCCGAGTCCCCGACATCGAGAAGGACTCCACCCCATGCCCCGCAGCGGTTGCGACATGGTTCCCCGTCAGTTCCTCCGCGACACGGTTCCCCATCGATTTCTCGGCGACGGAGTCCATCCTGGTTCGCCCATCGACGCCGTCCATCCTGGAATCCTCCAGCGGGGCGAGTCCCGCGGCATCCCTCCTGGATTCATGGCTGGCGGGGCCCATCAATGACCTCCCACCAACGGAGTCCACCCTGGAGTCCTCCAACGGAGGGTGCCTGACGGCATCCATGCTGGATTCATGGCCGGCGGGACCTATCCTGGGCCTCCCACCATCGTCGTCCGCCCTGGACCCGCCCAACGGAGTCTGTCCGGCGGCATTCATCCTGGACCCCTCGCTGGCCACGTCCATGCGGGATTCCTCCGACCGGGTGAGTTCGGTGCCATCACCGGCCGTCGTCTCCGATCGCGAAGCCTCGGGGACCTCCTGCGCGGGCTTGGTGAGTTGGTCATGCTTCGACATCGAATCCCTCCCCGGTGAGATCGACGAAAAGGTCCTCCAGGGTGGGGCGGACCACGTGGATGCCGCGGACGGCGACGCCCTCGCGGACGAGGGCGGCGGTGACATGTTCGGGAAGGGCGTGGCCGAGTTCGGCGGAGAGTTCGCCGGAGCCGGGGCTGACGTCGGTGAGGCCCAAGGTGGCCAGCACGGCGGCGGCCTGGGCGACGTCGGGGGTTTCGACGCGGATGCGCGGGACGTTGGCCGAGCGGAGTTCGGCGAGCGGTCCTTCGGCCACCAGGCGGCCGGTGCGCATGACGCCGATGTGCGTGCACATCTGCTCGACCTCGGCGAGCAGATGCGAGGAGACGAAGACGGTGGTGCCGCCGGCGGCCACGTCCTTGATCAGATTGCGGACCTCGCGGGTGCCCTGCGGGTCCAGACCGTTGGTGGGTTCGTCCAGGACGAGGAGCTCGCGGGGCCCGAGCAGGGTGGCGGCGATGGCCAGGCGCTGGCGCATGCCCAGGGAGTAGGCCCGGTAACGCTTCTTGGCGGCGGCCGCCAGCCCCACCCGGTCGAGCGCCTCCGCGACCCGCCGTTCGACCGTACGCGGATCGGCGCTGGGGTCGGCGGCGTCGAAGCGCCGCAGGTTGGCGGCCCCGGACAGGTACGGATAGAACGCCGGGCCCTCCACCAGCGCCCCGACCTTGGTCAGCGCCTGGCGCGGCGACCCGGATCCCAGGATGGAACTGGTCCCGGCGGTCGGCGCGACCAGGCCGAGCAGCATCCTGATGGTGGTCGTCTTGCCGGAGCCGTTGGGGCCGAGAAAGCCGAACACGGCGCCGCGGGGGACCGTGAGGTCCAGCTGGTCCACGGCGAGCTGGCCGCCGCGGAAACGTTTGGTCAGGCCGCGGGTGACGATCGCGGCCCCCTCGGCGGGGGACGCCATGAGCGCGCCCCCCGCCGCATCGATCGTCATGGTCATTTCCGGCCGGCCGCCTCGTACAGAACCTCGGGCGTGACCGCCCCGGCGACGACGCGCCCGTCATCGGTGAGCAGCACGGACACCAGCTTGGTCTTGATCAACCGGCCGCTCCCCCAGGTGCCGCTGACCGGTGTCGCGGCCTTGAACACGCCGTCGACGAGCGAGCCCATCTGCGCCCCGGCGCCCATTCCCCGCTCGTCCTCGCCCCCGGTGAGGGCGCCTTCGGTGAGCGCGCCGTCGGGCATCGGCATGACGACCACGGTGGACCAGCCGGACCCGATCACCTTCGCGTCCCCGCCGGTGTGGTCGGGGCGCGCGGCGCGTCCCTCGCCCAGGGCGGGCAGCTCCCCGTCCTGGACCTTCGCTCCCGCCGGCGGGGTGAACGCGAAGTTCTCCGGAGCCGGGCGGGAGAAGGTCACCGAGTCGAAGCCCACCTCGAAGGCGGGTTCGGCGGCGCCCTTCGCGTAGACCTGCACCCGGAGCGGGATGAGGGTCTCACCGTCGATGGCCACGCGGATGTCCTTGATCAGCGAAGCGGGCGTGGTGGGCGTGAGCACCAGCTCGTACGCGGCCCGCCCGGCCACGACGGCGTCGTTGCCGACGCTGACCGCGGTGTCGCCGTCGGCCGCCGCCAGCGCCCGCTCGGCCGCCTGCTGCGGCGTGACCACGCTGGGCGGCAGGGTCGGCGCGGCCGGCGCGGGCGGCGTCTTGATCCTGGTCGCCGTGTTGGCGGCGCTGTCCCACCACCAGGTCTGAGCCCCGTTGACGATCAGGTCGTGCTCGCTCATGTGGCCGGGCAGCGCGATCCTGACCTGCGACTCGGAGCCGTACCAGATCTTGACCTGGTGGGATCCGGCCAGCAGGCCGAGCGGCGTGTTCCCCTCACCGGCCAGCGAGGACAGGCCGGGCACGCCGAGGGACGCGGTTTCGATGATCGTCCCGGACATGGGCGGCAGCTTTCCGGACTGCCAGCGGGTGCCGACGTCGGCCAGCAGCTGCTGGGCGGTGAGCTCGGGCAGCACCGGATCCCCCTGGACCGCGGCGATCACAGGGCCCGCTCCGACGGCTCCGGCCACCACGGCGATGGCGGCGACCGGCACCCCCCACCTCACGGCGCGTGCTCTCTTGGGCATTTCACCTCTCCAATCTGATGGATACGGCCCCACCCTGCGCGCTCCACCCTGTGCCGAAGCTGAGAGGCGCTGAGATCCCTCTCAGCTCCGCAGGTCCCGCTCTGCCGTCCCTCTCAGCCAGGTCTCAGCAGGTAAGGGCCAAAATGGGGGTCATGCGGGTTCTGGTGGTGGAAGATGAGCGGCGGATGGCGGCGGCGCTGCAGCGCGGCCTGCGGGCCGAGGGGTTCGCCGTGGACCTGGCCCACGACGGCGAGGAAGGGCTGCACCTCGCCCAGGTCGGCGACTACGACGTGGTCGTGCTCGACATCATGCTGCCGAGGCTGTCCGGCTACAACGTCTGCAAACGGCTGCGGGCGGAGGAGAACTGGGTGCCGATCCTCATGCTCTCCGCCAAGGACGGCGAGTACGACCTGGCCGACGGCCTCGACCTGGGCGCCGACGACTACCTCACCAAGCCCTTCTCCTACGTCGTGCTGGTGGCCCGCCTCCGTGCCCTGCTGCGCCGCGGCGGCGGCCGCCGCCCGTCGGTGCTGCGCGCCGGGGACCTCACCCTGGACCCGGCCCGCCGCCTGGTGTCCCGCGGCTCGGCCTCGATCGAGCTGACTCCCCGCGAGTTCGCCCTGCTCGAATACCTGATGCGCCACCACGACGAGGTCGTGTCCAAGGTCGAGATCCTGGAACATGTCTGGGACACCTACGACACCGACCCGAACGTGGTCGAGGTCTACGTCGGCTACCTGCGCCGCAAGATCGACGCGCCGTTCGGCCGCACCGCCGTGCAGACCGTGCGAGGCGCCGGTTACCGTCTGGTCAGCGATGGCGGCTGATCCCCCTCCTGCCGGCGTTCCGGAGCGGTGGCGGGGGGCGACCGGGTGGTGGCGGCGGCGGAGCCTGCGGGTCCGGCTGACCGTCGTGGCGGCGGCCGTGCTCGCGCTCGGGCTGGCACTCTCGGCGTGGGTGTTCGTGGACGTGCTGACCCGGGCGCTGGTGGCGACCATCGACGAGGGCATACACCAGCGGGCCCGCGAAGCCGTCGCGCTCTCGGACGCGCACCGGCTGGACGGGCCGATCGTGACCACCGACAACACGATCGTGCAGGTGATCTCGCGGGACGGCCGGATCATCGGCGCCACCGGCAACACCGATCGGCTGGTCCCCCTGCTGTCGGCGGAGTCCCGCGCCGCCGCCCTCGCCGAGGGCGGCGGACGCTTCCTGGACAGCCGCCCGTACGGGATCCCCGGGGTGCTTCGAGTGACCGTGCTGAGCGCCGACAGCGGCACGACGGTGATCGCGGCCCGCTCGTTCGCGGAGGTGCAGGGCAGCATCCGGGCCGCCGGCCACGTCCTGCTGATCGGCACTCCACTGCTCATGGTCCTGCTGGCCGCCGCGTCCTGGCTGGTCATCGGCCGGACGCTACGCCCCATCGACGCGCTGCGCCGGGGCGCCACCGAGATCACCGGCACCGCGCGGTCGCGACGCCTGCCGGTGCCGGAAGCGCACGACGAGGTCCACTCGCTGGCGATGACACTGAACGACATGCTGGCCCGGCTCGAGGACGCCGGCGCCCGGCAGCGCGCCCTGGTCTCGGACGCCGCCCACGAACTCCGCAGTCCCCTGGCCAGCATCCGCCTCCAGCTGGAAGTGGCCCTCAACCACCCCGAGGGCCAAGACTGGCGGGAAACCGCCGAAGGCGCGCTCGAGGACACCCTGCGCCTGGCCCGCCTGGCCGAGGACCTGCTCGCGCTGGCCCGCATGGACGAAGGCCGCCCATCCCGCCGCGAACCCGTCGATCTCAACGAACTCGTCTCCCGCACCGCCGACCGATACGGCATCATCGCCGACCTCCCCGCCGCCACCTTGACCGTCACCGGCGACGCCATGGACCTCGGCCGCGTCCTCACCAACCTGATCGACAACGCGGTACGCCACCGCACCGCAAAGGTCGCCGTCGCCCTAACCGCCATCGCCCCAACCCGCGCCGATCCCCAGAACCCCCGCATCGCCGAGATCACCGTCACCGACGATGGCCCCGGCATCCCCGCGGCCGACCGCGAACGCGTTTTCGACCGCTTCACCCGCCTGGACACCGCCCGCAGCCGCGACGACGGCGGCGCGGGCCTGGGCCTGGCCATCGTCCGCACCACCCTCCACGCCCACGGCGGCACCATCCACCTCACCGACGCCTCCCCCGGCCTCACCGCCGTAGTCCGCCTGCCCCTGACCTGAGGCGAACTCCCGGCCACACGCGAGACGAAGCCCCACCGCCTCCAAGAAGCGGACAGGAAACCCGGCCCAGCCCAGAAGCCCGGCCTCGGGGCACTGCCCAAAGGGCAAGCTCGGAGGCCCAGGTTCGCTCGTCGTGCGCTGCCATTGTCGACCCCGCGCGGGACTGCCTCGGAAAGTTATCCACAGGCCGGTCGGGAGGCCGGTCGGGAGGCCGG
>NZ_BLAF01000035.1:0-1324 GCF_009687885.1 Acrocarpospora pleiomorpha | reverse complement strand
TCGGGGTGAGCCGCGAGGGGACCTTAGGGTGGGCGCAGCACCGATCGCTCCTGTCAGGAGGACGCCATGCTTCCCGAAATCGGCCGCCCGGTCTCCGATCTGCTCGCGGAACTGACCCGGCTCAAGACCGCCGACCTTCCCGTGCGTGGCGGCAAGGTGACGGCGTATGTATACGACACCGGGCGGGCGGAGGTGCACGACGCGGCGTTCGCGGCCTACGCGGAGATGCTTGAAGTGAACATGCTCGATCCGACGGCCTTTCCCAGCATGGTGGCGCTGGAGAAGCAGGTCGTGGGGGCGGTGGCGGAGCTGCTCGGGAACCCGGCGGCGCCCGGGATCTTCACCAGCGGCGGAACCGAGTCGATCATGCTGGCGGTGAAGGCGGCACGGGACGCGCGGGCGGTGGAGCGGCCGCGGATCGTGGTGCCGGTGACCGCGCACCCGGCGTTCCACAAGGCGGCGCACTATCTGGGCGTCGAGGTCGTCGCGGTGCCGGTGGACCTGGAGACGTTCAAGGTGCCGCCGGACGCGATCGAAGCGGCGATCGACGAGCGGACGGTGCTGGTGGTGGCGTCCGCGCCGTCCTACCCGCAGGGTGTCATCGATCCGATCGAGGAGATCGCCGCGCGGGCAGCGGCGCGCGGCGTGCCCTGCCATGTGGACGCGTGCGTGGGCGGCTGGCTGCTGCCCTGGTTGCGTGAAGCGGGGGCCGACGTGCCGCCGTTCGACCTGAGCGTGCCCGGAGTGACCTCGATCTCCTGCGATCTGCACAAGTTCGGCTACGCGCCGAAAGGCGCCTCGGTGCTGTTGTTCGCGGACGCGGCGATGCGGCGGAAGGCGTACTTCGCCTCGGCTGCCTGGCCCGGCTACACGATCATCAACTCGACCGTCCAGAGCTCACGGTCGGCCGGACCCCTCGGCGGTGCCTGGGGCACCCTGCAAGCCCTCGGCCGCGACGGATACGCCGAACTGGGCCGTGCCACGCTGGAGGCCACCCGGCGCCTGGCCGACGGCATCGCGAAGATCCCCGGACTCCGCGTGCTCGGCCAACCCGAGGCATCCCTGGTGGCCTTCACGGGCTCCCCCGAGGTGGACGTCTTCGTCCTGGCCGACGAGGCACGCAAACGCGGCTGGTTCCTGCAACCCCAGCTCTCCTACGCCGGCATCCCCGCCAACATCCACATCACCGTCACCGGCGTCACCCTGACCGGCGTGGACGCCATGCTCGACATCATCACCGAATCCACCAACTCCGCCCGCGCCAAAGGCCCCGCCCAAGTCCCACCCGGCCTCCCCGAACTCATCGCCACCCTCGACCTGGACG
>NZ_BLAF01000034.1:18801-115968 GCF_009687885.1 Acrocarpospora pleiomorpha | reverse complement strand
GCACCGACAGGGTCGGGCGGAGCCCAAGGGAAATCAAAGGGCTGGGCGGGTGGGAGAACCACGTCGCAGAATTGGCCGTCCACCGGTCGGCCCAGCCCTCGTGCGTTGCCGGGAGCTAGATCAAGAAGCGCATCCGGTGAGGTTCGCCGGGGGAGGTGGTTGTGGGGTGTTGGCGAAGAAGAGTTTTGCGCAGGCTGCGGTGAACTGGGGGTTTTCCTCGGGGGTGAAGTGGCCGGATTCGGGGGCGATTACTTCGCGGACGTCGTTGGCGACGTGGCGGAACGAGCCTGCGATGATTCCGCCGAGAGCTTGCTGGCCACCGATCGCGAGCACTGGCATCGTCAGGCGCTTGGAATCGGCGTTGGCCTGGTTGTTGGCGGCGTCCGCGGCGAGGGAGCGGTAGTACTCGAAGCCGGCGTGGCGGTCGCCTGGGTCGGAATAGGCCTTGTAGAAGACTTCGCGGGCGATGTTCTCGGGGTGGCGGGCGCCGTCGAAGAAGTGGTCGAGGATCGGCTTGGTGTCGCCGGTGTCCCAGACCGCTTCCGCGATCGGTGACATGTTGAACTGGAAGTGCCAGCTGAAGGGGTAGAAGTCCTCCTGGCCGAAGCCGGGCAGCAGGGCCTCGATGACCGCCAGTCTGGTGACCTCGCCGGGGAAGTCCCGGGCGTAGGGGTAGGCGACCTGGCCGCCGACGTCGTGGGCGAGGAGCTCGACCTGGCCGCGGAAGCCGATCTTGCGGACCGCCTCGCGGATCCGGTGGGCGGTGGTGACCTTGTCGTATCCGCCGGCGTACACGCTGGACTCGCCGATGCCGGGCAGGTCAAAGGCGAGCACGGTGTGGTCGCGGGCCAGCTCGGGGATGACCTTGTTCCAGGTGTACCAGGTGCCGAGCCAGCCGTGCAGCAGCACCAGCGGCGGGCCGTTGCCGGCCCGGACGTAGTGGATGCTGCCGCCGTCCACGGAGACCTTGCCGTGCCTGAGGTCGCCGCCGGCGTTGGCCGGCCCGGCGGCGGAGGTGAACAGAGCCACCAGCGCCGCGATTACCGCGAATAATGTGAGCCGCTTCATGACCGGCCCTGAAGAATTCTTCATCTCCACGGTCCCTCCTCGATTTACCGATGAATTGATCCTCGAATACGGGGAGCGACCGCGCATCTCTAAGAATGCGCACTGAAAGTGACGTGGATCTTGCGCCCCACCCGTCCCGCCTCGGCCAACAGGTCCTCGCTCCAACGGTCCCAGAGCCCGGCCAAACGGGAGGTGATGACGACCGCGTCCACGGACTGGTCCTCAAGACCGGTGAGCAGGCCCATCCGGTGGTGCCCGGTGTGGCCGCCGCCCGCGGTCGCCCGCTGGAGCAGATCGCGGTCGACGTCGAACAGGGTGGCCGGGGGCAGCGACGGCGGCACCCGGCCGCCCGCGCCGATGACGACGATCCGTCCGGTCGGCGCGATCTCCTTCACGGCCGCGTCGATCTCGGCGGACACGTCCAGGTCGCGGACGCTCGCCGCCCAGTCGAGCACGGCACGGCACTCGTCGTCGATGGTCCCGAAGAGCAGCCGCGGGATGAGCAGGGCGAGCAGCTCGACCTGGGGCTCCTCCCAGCCGCGCAGGAAGTATTGCAGGTTGATCGCGACGTCCTGCATGTCGTTGGCCCGGTCCCGCTCGTGCGGATACTCCAGCGCCCAGGCCGTCCTGGACAGGACCAGCGGCACGCCGCTTCTGAACAGCCTGAAGCCGAGATGCATGTCCTCGCAGCCCCAGCGGTCGAAGCCCTCGTCGAAACCGCCGACCTCGTGGAACTCCTTGGCCGGGACGGAGACGTTGATGGTGAAGAAGAGCAGCCACGGGATGACCATGCGGCTCAGGTCGAAGTCGTATTTCTCGTACAGTCCGTGCCTGATGTCCAGGAACCACGACTTGCCGGTGAAATGCTCGACCACCTGCTCGGGCAGCATCCGGGACATCGCCTCGGCGATGGCGTCCACCTGGTCGTGGCCGTAGTCGGGGTTGTAGCCGTAGGCGTACCCGACGATGGCCCGCGGGCCGCCGGGACGGGCGTGCTCGGCCAGGTGGGCGCGGAGGAAGCCGGGGCCGACCATGCCGCCGGTGTCGAGGAAGACCAGCAGCGGCGCGGACGCCATCCTGGCCCCCGCGTTGCGGGCGTGCCCAGCCCGGAACCCCAGATACTCCATGAAGTGGTATTTCATGTGCAGCTGCCCGGCGAAGGAGTCGACCACGTCCTTGGTGTGATCGGTGGAGCCGTCGTCGGAGACGATGACCTCGAAATCGTCGGCGGAAATGTCCTGCCGGGTGAGGTGATTAAGGGTATCGCGCAGCATTTCGGCGCGATTGTAGGTGGGAATAATCACGGAAACCTTCATGAATTCTCCTTAATAGGTCATCCGCCGCTCAGCTGTACGCTTTGGCTTGAAGCGCGAAGAGTTCCGAGTAGAGGCCGCCGCTGGCGGCGAGCGTGCTGTGGTCGCCGACCTCGACGACCCGGCCGTCCTGCACGACGATGATCAGGTCGGCCATCCGGACGGTGGAGAAACGGTGCGACACGAACAGGGTGATCGCGCCGGTCGCCTCGCCGACCCGTCTGGCCTGCTCCGCGTACCGTTCGAAGAGCGCGTGCTCGGCCTGCGGATCGAGCGCCGAGGTGGGTTCGTCGAGCACCAGCAGCAACGGCGAGGACCGCATCAGCGCCCTGCCCAGCGCCAGCTTCTGCCACTGCCCGCCGGACAGCTCGACGCCGTCGGTGAAGGACTTGCCCAGCTGGGTCTGGAGGCCGTCGTCCAGATGCTCGAGCACGTCGGAGCCCTGCGCCCGGTCCAGCGCCGCCCTGATCTCCGGTTCGTCGTCCAGCCGGGGCAGGTCGCCGACGCCGACCGTCTCGCCGGCGAGGAACTCGTACCGGACGAAGTCCTGGAAACCGGCGGCGATGCGCTCGCGCCAGGCGTCGATGGGGATGCGCCGCATGTCCACCCCGTCGATGAGCACCTGGCCGCGGGTCGGCCGGTAGAACCCGCACAGCAGCTTGACCAGCGTGGTCTTGCCCGCGCCGTTCTCGCCGACGATGGCGGCCGTGGCTCCGGCCGGGATGTGCAGGTTGACGTCGCTGAGCACTTTCGCGTCGGTGCCCGGATAGGTGAAGCCGACGTCGTCCAGCCGGATCCCGTCCCGCAGCCGGTCCGGCGGGCTCTCCTCGCCGTACGCCGCGACGCCCACCACCTCCCGGATCCCGGCCAGCCGCCGGTACGCGCTGGACATGCGCTGCAGATCCTGCAGCAGCGTGACAGCGGTGGTGACCTGCTGGTTCACCTGGGCGGCGAGGGCGATGACGAGCACCACCTCGCCGACGCTGCGCCGCCCGGCGATCGCGTCCCGCACCACCAGCAGGACCGCGCCCACGTAGGCCAGCGCGAAGATCACCTGCCCGGCGGCGCGGAGCCAGGTGGCGGCCAGGTGCGCCCGCCACAGGCCGCGAGTGGCGTCCGCCCACAGCCGGGTGTGCCGCCCGCGCAGTTCCTTGGCGAGACCGAAGACACGCAGCTCACCCGCGAGCCTGGCCGACGTGGACAGATGGAACAGGTTCAGCGCCACCCGGGTGGATTCGGCGGTGGCGGTCCGTGCGGTGTCCCTGACCCGTTCGGCGGCCCGGCCGGTGAGCAGCGGCGGGATCGCGGCCAGCGGCAGCAGCAGCAGCCACGGGTTGACCATGGCCAGCAGCACGCCGGTGAGCGTCACCGCCAGGCCGAGGCCGATGCTGTTGAGCAGCGCCTCCAGGCCGACCCGGAACTGGCGGCTCTCCTGCTGCAGCACGGTCAGGGCGTCGGCGTGCTCGGCCCGCTCGTGGTGCTCGATGCCCACCGAGCCGTTGGACAGCGCGATGAGCTGCTCGTCGAAGTCGAGTTCGGCCAGCTCGGAGAGCTCGAAGTAGGCCAGGTGGGCGAAGTGGCCGAAGGTCAGCACCATCACGGCGAGCACCGCGACGACGATGCCCGCCAGGGCCGCCTGGCCCGGGTCGTGGGCCACGATGGCGTTGGTCATCCAGGCCAGACCGGCGGCGAGCCCGGGAGCCGCCGCCGCGCCGGCCACCATCAGCACCACCGAGATCGCGGTCTTGCGCCGGTCCATCCGCCACGCGGTGCTGATCATCTTCCAGGAGCCGGCGAGGAGGTCCTTCACGCCGGCACCTCCTCGTCGATGTCGGATTCGTCGGTGAAACGGTCGGCTTGGAGGTGGAACAGAGTGGCGTACCGGCCGTCCAGCGCCAGCAGCTCCTCGTGGCTGCCCTGCTCGATGATCCGGCCGTGTTCCAGGACGACGATGAAGTCGGCCTGCCTGACGGTGGAGAAACGGTGCGAGATGAGCAGCGTGGTCGCACCCTGGGTGAGCCCCGCGAAGTCGTCGAAGAACCGGGCCTCGGCGCGGACGTCGAGGCTGGCCGTGGGCTCGTCCAGGACCACGATCGAGGAGCCGTGGCGGAGGGCGAACAGCGCCCGCGCGAGCGCGACCCGCTGCCACTGCCCGCCGGACAGGTCAGCGCCGTCGGTCAGGTGCCGGGCCAGCGGCGTGTCGATGCCGAGCGGCAGCCGTTCCAGCGTGGCGGTGAGGCCCACCCCTTCGGCGGCGGCCCGGATTCCGGCCCGATCATCCATGTACGCCACCGCGCCGAACCCGATGTTGTCCGCCGCAGGCGCCTCATACCTGGCGAATTCCTGAAATATCACGCCAAGCTTGGCGCGCCAGGCCTCGATCGGGTACGTCGAGATGTCCACGCCGTCCAGCCGTACCGTGCCCGAGGTCGGCTCGTACAGCCGGGCCAGCAGCTTGACCAGCGTGGTCTTTCCCGCGCCGTTCAACCCGACGATCGCGGTGCACCGGCCGACCGGGATGGTCAGGTCCAGGTCCTCGAAGACCGCGCGCCGCTGCCCCGGATACCGGAAGGTCACCCGATCGAACTGGATGGTGTGCACCGGCTCGGGCACGGTGACGGCCGCTCGCTCCTCCTCAACCGGCTCGTCGATGCGGTCGGCGAACCGCTGCACCGCGTCGTACGCCTCCATGCCGATGGCGGTCTGCAGATCCGACTCCGGGTAGTACTCCGCCAGCCGCAGCGACCCAAGCGACGCCTGCATGACCAGGATGAACGTCGTCAGCGTGAGCGTGTCCGTGGACCCGACCAGGCCGAAGACCGCGGCTGTGGCCACCAGCGCCCACGCCCCGAACCAGACGAACGGCCACAGGTAGACCCGCCGCCGCTCCGCCCACATCGGCTCCAGCCAGGCGAAGTACGCGGTCCGCAGCGTGTCCCGCATCCACCCGGCCAGGCCGAACACCCGGATCTCCTTGCCCGCCAGCGGCTGGATGGCCAGCGTGCGCAGGTAGTCGCCCTTACGCTCGGCCGAGGTGAGGGCGAACCGCACCCGGGCGTATTTGCGCAGGCCGCCGCGCTGGCCGTACCGGAAGAGCAGGACCGCGACAACGAGCCCGGCGGCGGCGAGCCAGGAAAACGCCACGCCGACCACGACCGCGTACCCGGCCAGCTGGGTGTAGCGTCCGATCAGCGCCACCAGACCCGCGCAGGCCTGCCCCGGGCTCTGCACTCCGAACTCCAGCTCGCGCGCGGCCACCCGCAGATCCTCGAGCGCGCCCTGATCCTCCAGCGGCCCGATCCCCGTCGTCCGCAGAGAGGCCGCCATCAGCCGCTCGACCATCTGCCCGTCGATCCTGCGCGCCGCCAGCTCCCCCAGCGACGCCTGCAGCGGCGCGATGATCTGCTGCGCCACGAACGCGACCGCGGCCACCACGAAGATCGCGACCAGCGAGTCCCACGCGGGCGAGTCCAGCCCGCCCTGGACGGCCGCGGGCACCCTTCCCAGCACCACGCTGGTGGCGATCACGAACACCACGGGCAGCAGGCCGAGCACCAGGTTGACGGCCACCAGCAGCGCGACCAGCCCCGTCCCCGCCTTGGGCACCAGCTTGGCGATCCGCCAGCGGGAGGCCACCAGCTCGCCGGCCGACATCACGTACGGATTCGCGGACATCAGGCCTCCCGACCACTCGCGGCGAGATAGTCCGCGCACATAGGCAGGTTCTGGTCGCGAATGATGTTGTTGAGTTCCCAGTAGTTGAGCTCACCGATCCGCGGCAGCAGGTCGACGATGGGCGTCCGGTACTTGGCCGCCATGTACTCGTAGTTGCTCGCGGCCTGCTCGTTGTTGCCGTCGAAGCTCTTCTCGTGCGGGCAGTGGATCGCGGCGGCCTTCCGGTTCAACACGAAGTGGGCGCCGTCGCGGTGCAGCCGGTAGCCGAGGTCGATGTCCTCCCCGCCCCAGCGCTTGAACTCCTCGTCGAACATGCCGATCCTGCGCAGCTGGTCGGTCCTGGCCGACACGTTGCAGGTCCAGTAGTTCAGCCACGGCGCGGGCAGGCCGCCGAATTCGTCGCCGTACATCCCGTAGAAGATCTCCCGGACGTCCAGCCAGACGCCCTTCTCATCGAGGGTGGCGATGGTCCCGTCCGGGTCCTTGAAGTCGATGATCTGGTTGATCTGCGCCGCGTCCTCGTTGTCGAGGTTGAAGCAGTACACGTATCCCACGACCGCGACCGGCCCGTCGGCGGTCCGGTGGCTCTCCAGATGCGCCTCCAGGCACCCCGACTGCGCCAGAACCCCCGAATCGATCAGCACGCACACGTCGCCGGCGGCGGCCGCGATGCCCACGTTTCTCGCCTTGGCCGCCCGATATCCCTCGTCCTCCTGAAAGAAGTACCGCAGGTTGAGCTGGCCCCGGAAGCTGTCCACCATTTCAGCCGTCGAGTCGGTGGACCCGTCATCCACCACCAGCACCTCGAACTGATCACCAGGCAGACTCTGCCCGACCATCGATTCGAGCGTGTGCCGAAGCAGCTCCACCCGGTTGTAGGTGGGAATGACCACACTGCATTTCAATGAGCCTGCCATTGCCGCTCCAGTCCACCGCGAAGAGGAATGCGCGTAAAACGCCCGGACTGTCAGTCTTCCGGCGCGCTCTCCACAGGCGCATCTTCCTAAATGCTGTGGCCATCCCCCCAGCTCAGGGCCCCTCTGACCAACGTCAGCCACACACCCCAAGGGGCTCGACGCCGTAGGTGACCCGACCACCCTGCGGGGGTACGGCAAAGGCGACGGAGAAGCAACGCACGACGACCCCGCCGGACCCGAGGAACGATTCCCTGTCCGCCGTAGCCTCCACGGTGACAACGGGCGATCCAGGTGCGGTCGCGCGCACCCCGACCTCCGCGAGCCCTTCGTCCGCCTCCGCCACCGGATCGGCCGCGCTTCCCCAGCGTTCCGCGGCGCGCTCGGCGAAGAGCACGGCGTAGCGCTCGGCCCTCTCCTCGGCCGCCGCGGTGAACCGCCATTGAGCGACGTAGAAGCCGGCTACCGGCAACGCGAACACCAGCGCGAAGATCCCGAGAGCCACCCAGAGGGCCACTCTGACCCGTCGGACGTCCCGCTCGTCGACCACCCGCGTACCTTCCGTCGGTGCCCCGATGCTAACCGGGATCAGGGGGGACATGGGCAGGCGGTTACGCTGGTTGGTGGCTGAGCTGTCCGGGATTCGAGCGGAAGTGTCCGTGATGTCCTTCACCCCTGGCGCCGACGGGCGGTGTGCGCGCCCGGTTGCGTCAGGTGCGGGTGGGAGTTGGTCGTGGGCGTGACGCCGGAGCGGCTGGAGCGGTTTGAGGCTAACCGGCGGCGGCTGTTCGGGGTGGCCTATCGGCTGCTTGGGGAGGCGTCCGAGGCTGAGGATGTGGTGCAGGACGCCTATCTGCGCTGGGAGCGTTGCGATAGTGCGGTTTCGCCGGAGGCGTGGCTGACCAAGGTGGTCACCAACCTGTGTCTGGATCGGCTTACCTCGGCGCGGGTGCAGCGGGTGCGTTATGTCGGGCCGTGGCTGCCTGAGCCGGTGCTCACCGGCGGCGGTGCGCTTGATCCGTTGGAGACGGTGGAGCAGCGGGAGTTGCTGTCGTTGGGGATGCTGGTGCTGCTGGAGCGGCTCACGCCGCCGGAGCGGGCGGTGTTCGTGCTGCGGGAGGCGTTTGGGCACAGTCATCGGGAAGTCGCGGAGATTCTGGAGGTGACTGAGCCGCATGTCCGGCAGTTGTATCGCCGGGCGCAGCAGCATGTCGCCGCGGCGCGCAAGCGGTTCACCGTCCCGCCGGGGCAGCGCCGGGAGCTCCTGGAGCGGTTCCTGGAGGCCACCATGGGCGGCGATGTGCCGGCGTTGGAGCGGATGCTGGCCGAGGATGTAGTCGCCTGGGCCGACGGTGGTGGAAAGGCGCCGGCGATGCGGCGGCCGCTGGTCGGGCGGGAGGAGGTCCTGCGTTACCTGCTCGCTCTGACCGGGTACGCGCAGCGGATCCGCCTGACGCCGGACGTGGTGAACGGGGAGCCCGCGCTCGTGGCGTACCTGGACGGCCAGTTGTCCGGGGTCACCGTTCCCGAGTTCGACGGCGATCGCATCGTCGCCCTCCGTACTGTCACCAACCCGGACAAGCTTGCCTTCCTTGTGAAGCAGAAAATGTGATCTGGTCGCGTTGTCACGAATCGTCTTCGTCTCCCGTTCATCCGGTGCCGAACGACGAAGGGATAACGTCCATGACGACGACACCGCACATCGCGATCCTGGGTGCCGGATACACCGGAGTGATGACCGCGAAGCTGCTCGCCAAGCGGACCGGCGCGACCGTCACGGTGGTCAACGACCGTGACCGGTTCGTGGAGCGGATGCGCAACCATCAGCTCGCCTCCGGCCAGCGGGTGCGCCATCTGCCACTGCGCGACCTGTTCGAGGGCACCGGCATCCGGCTGATCATCGACCAGGTGACGCGCATCGACCCGGAGGGGCGGCAGGTGGAGCTGGCCGGCGGTGCCGAGCCGGTCGGCTACGACCTGCTGGTGTACGCGCTGGGCAGCCACGCCGACCTGGACGCCGTACCCGACGCGGCCGAGCACGCCTACGCCGTCGCCGTCGCCGAGCAGGCCAAGCGGCTGCGCGATCGGATGCGCACCGCCGATACGGTCGCTGTGGTCGGCGCGGGGCCGACCGGTCTGGAGACGGCCGCCGAGCTGGCCGAGACCTACCCCGATCGCACGGTACGGCTGGCCACCAGCGGAGCGCTGGGCGAGGCATTGTCCGAGCGCGGCCGGGAGTACCTGCACCGCGCTTTCGACCGCCTCGGGATCCAGGTGTGGGAGCACGCCAAGGTCGCCAAGGTCGACGCGGACGGCCTGCTGCTGGAAGGCGGCGAGCACGTTGCCGCCGACGTGGTGGCGTGGACCGCCGGCTTCACGGTCCCGGAGCTGGCGCGGCAGGCCGGGCTGGCCGTGGACGGCCGCGGGCGCATGCTCGTGGACGGAACCTTGCGCTCGGAGTCGCACCCGGAGGTCTACGGCATCGGGGACGCCGCGGCCGCGCACACCCAGGACGGGCAGGTGCTGCGCATGGGCTGCGGGCCCGGGGGGCTGGCCGCCGCGTGCGCCTTCCATGCGATCACCGCGCGCCTGGCCGGGCGCACCCCCAAGCCGCTGCGGGTCAAGACCGACGCCCTGTGCATCAGCCTCGGCCGGCGAGACGGCCTCCTCCAGCCCACCGACCTCGACGGCAGCCCGCGCGGGAAGGTGCGCACCGGCCGGCCGGTCGCGGTGATCAAAAAGGCCGTCCTCCGCACCACCGGGTGGTACAACCTTCGCTACCCCGCCCTGGCAGTGGCCGCCGCCAGGCAGGGGTAACGGGTCAGCCTCTAGGTCCGCGCGAACGGGCTTCCCGGCGGTGCGAGCTCCTGCGGTTCGAAGCCGTACGAGCTCGCGAACTGTTCGGGCACCAGCAGCATCTCGACGGAGAGATCATCCACGAGGCGCAGATAGAAGCCGCCGGAGACCGCCGGCATCCCGGCGGTCGAACGGATGCCGAGACGCTCGGACGCTTCACGCGCGCTCAGGAGTTCATCGCGGTCCCGGTACCCCATGGCAACGTTCATGAAGCCCTGATCGCTCAAGGGTGCGTCGGGGTCCGGGGCCTTCGGCTCGGGGGTTTCGTACTCCATCACCTCGAGGAGCACGTCGCCGGCCTGGAACACCGCGCAGGTTCGCCGGGCGCCCTCGAGTCCCCACAATGCCTCGTGCTCGGGACAGTGCAGGGCGTCGGACGCGATCTCAGCGAACCCGAAGACCTCTCGGATCTGTCGACGCGCGACCTCCAAGTCCGACACCGACACCGCGGCATAGGACACGGCCGGGCCGGGCCGCACGCCGGGAACGGCTGTCTGCTCGGTCTCCTCGATGATCTCGACGATGACGTCCGACCCGGATTCTTGGAAGCAGACCCGCCGCGCCCCGTCGACGATCACGGGGTCGGTGAGCGTCGACTCCCCCGCCGCGCTCAGCCGCTCCAGCACCGCGTCGAAGTCGGAGACGGCGATGCCGTAACGCACCCAGCCGAGGTCCGAGGGCCGCCACCCCGCCGGCCGGGGTCGCTGCGGGGGAATGATGTGGTGGAACAGCTCGATGTGCACGAACTCCTGACGTCCGAGCATCCACCACAGCATGACCGAGGTGTCATCGCCACTGGGCAACTCCTGCAGGCGGGCGGCGACCTCGCCCCACCGGGGCCTACCGCCCGCGCTCGAGAAGCCGAACACCTCGACCAGCGTGCGAATCGTGCGCGGCATATTCGCCGTGCACACGGCGACCTGGATGAGACCTGCCATGTTCCAGCCTTCCTGATTCAGAATCCAGAGATCATGCCGTGCCGAAGTTGACCAGCTCGGTGATCCCGCCGTCGTAGCGGAACTCGGCGCCGGTCAGCGAGCGGTTGGCCGGGTCGGCGAGGTACACGATCGCCCGCGCGATCTCGTCGGCGCCGATGAGATGCCCCAACGGCATCCGGGCGGTCAGGAGCTGCCGCGCGGCATCCGGATCCGCGTCGTAACGACCGGTGACGGCGGTATGCACTGCCCCGGGGTAGACCGCGTTGACCCGAATGCCCTCGGCCACGAGATCGGCCGCCATCGCCCGAGTGAGCGCGGCGACCGCGCCTTTGGACGCGCTGTACACCGCGCGCAGCGGGGTTCCGGCGACGGCGACGCTGGACGCCACATTGACGATCGTGGCCGAGTGCCCCAACCGCAGGAGCGGAATCGAGTGCCGGCTGACTCGCGCGACGCCGAACACGTTGACGCCGAAAACCTGGAGCCAGTCGTCGTCGGTCGCCGTCTCGACCGACCCTCGCGCCCCGATCCCGGCGTTGTTGACGACGACGTCGAGCTTCCCGTACGCGTCGCCGAGAGCGGCGAACGCCGCGCTCACGGAGGCGTCGTCGGCGACGTCGCACGGAATCCAGCCGATCCTCTCAGTTGGAGGGCCTTCGCGCAGGTCGAGCCCGACGACGGTCATCCCGGCCGCGGCGAACGCCGATGCGGTGGCCAGCCCGATGCCGGAGCCGGCCCCGGTGACGGCGACGATGCGGCCGGCGTCGCTGGAGGTGGGCGCGCTCATCGCGTGCGTCCTAGGTTCATGATCGCCTTCCAGTAACTGTGCGGATGGGTTCACAACCTCCGCCCCGCGGTCAGGCCGCCCTCGACGGGAATCAGCGCACCCGTGACGAATGACGCCTCGTCGGACAGCAGCCAACGCACCGCATGGCCGATCTCCACCGATTCGCCGGGCCGGCCCAGCAGGTGGAGGCTGGCCGCCCGCTCCACGTACGCCGCGGACTCCGTCGACCCGAAGACGGCCTCGGCCATCGGCGTGCGTATCGAGCCCGGGAGGATCGCGTTCACCCGAATGCCGAGCGGCCCGCCCTCGACCGCGGCGGCACGTGTCAATCCGCACACGGCATGCTTCGAGGTGATGTACTCCGCTCGGTTCGGCAACGCCATCACGCCGAGCCCGGAGGAGGTGTTCACGATGGACCCGCCGCCTGCCATCGCCCGCATCTGATGCTTCAGGCAATGGAACGTGCCGAGCACGTTGACGCGCATCACCCGGATGAAATCGTCAGTGGTCAGATCGACGAGCGGTTTCTCGTTCTGCGACACTCCCGCGTTGTTGAACGCGCCGTCCAGCCGCCCGAAACGCTCGACCGTGCTTTCGACGAGCGCGCGCACCTGGTCCTCCTCGGCGAGATCGGCTTGGACGAAGAACGCCTCGGGCCCGCCAGCGGAGAGCTCCGCCGCGAAGGCGGCGCCGCCTGTTTCGACCACATCCGTCACGACGACGTGCGCCCCGGACTCGGCAAGTAGGCGCGCTGTCGCACTGCCGATGCCTCCGAGTCCGCCGGTGACGATGACGACCTTTGACTGGAGCGAACTCATCTGGTCACTTCCTCATCCTTGGACTTCGTCGCGCCCGCCAACACGGGATCTAGCCTGCGGGTGGGCGGATGGATCTCGTTCGGGGACTGGTCACGGGAACGACGGATTGCAGCCGATATCACAAAATCATGTTACATTCGAGGTGTCAACGATATTTCGAAGTTATGCCGACCGGCCATTGGACCATGAGCACGTTCGAACCTGCGTCGGTGGCACCGCTTCCTGTGGCCTCGTCCAGGTAGCCCACGATCCGCTCGCCCGCACCCGAAGCTCACGCCGCCCGCGCGGCAATCGAATCCGAAGGAGTACCCGTGGACAGCCCCGACCGCAGTATCCGGTCCGTCATCGAAGCCTGGGCGATCTGGCGCGACGCGGGGGCATGGGACGAACTCCGTCTGACGTGGCATCACGACGGTCGGATGAAGACAACCTGGTTCAGGGGCTCTGCCGACGATTTCGTCGCCGCGGCTCGCGCGGGCTTTGAGGCGGGGGTGCTGGTGCACCACTTCCTCGGTGGCTCATCGATCGAGGTGTCGGACCATCGCGCGATCGCGCAGACGAAGATGTCCATCTCACAGCGCCTCATGTTGGAGAACGTCGAGGTCGACGTCACCTGCGTGGGGCGGTTCTACGACTTCTTCGAGCGGCGAAGCGGCGACTGGCGAATCGTGCTTCGCGAACCGATCTACGAGAAGGACCGGGTGGACCCCGTGACGCCCGGCCAGATTCCGGCGATGGATCAAGCGGTGCTGGCAACGCTTCCGCCCGGCTGCCGGCATCTGCTCTACTGCCAGCGCACTGCGGGAATGAGCGTCCACACGGACGTTCCCGGTCTTCGCGGCCGAGAGGTGCAGGAACTCTACGCGGATGGCCGGCGCTGGCTGGCTGGAGAGACTCTCCGCCGCTGACACACCCCATCACAGCAGACCCTCGGAGGATGAGCACTATTTTCGTAATTTTCACTTCCTACCGAGAATATCTGTTACATTCGCGATATGGCAACTAGCGACGTCGAGACCGTGACTCAACTGGTGCTGCACGAGCGCCAGGGGCGCGACCGCAGGTGGTGGGACCAGATGCGCGCCCAGTACTGGCCGGACGCCACAGTCCACCTCAGCTGGTTCGAGGGGGGCGCCTACGAGAACGTCGACCTGTCCGAGGCGATGAACGCGAACGGCAGCGTGTCAACGCATCGCCTGTCCCCCTTGGTCGTCCACGTCATCGGAGACCGCGCCATCGCCGAGTTGCCGACCGTGATCGAAGCCCCGATCACCATCAACGACGTCGACGTCGTTCTGATGTCATCCCTCCGCATTCAGTACCGCGCGCTCCGGCGCGACAGTGAATGGCGGCTCCTCAGACTCGACACCATCTACGAGCGCGACCACCTTGTGGTGACGACACCCGGCGAGTCCGTGCACGTTGACGCCGCTGAGCTTGCGCCGTTCCGCAAGCCCTACCGCCTGCTCGCGTGGTTCCTGGCCGCGCGCGGCTACGCCGTTCTCGATGATCTGCTCGGCGACGACCGTCCCGATGAGGTCGCCGCGTTCTACGAGCGCGAGCGTCGCTGGCTGAACGAGTCCTGACCACCAGAAAGGAATCCCTGTGCCCGAAGCAGTGATCGTCTCGACAGCGCGCTCGCCTATCGGCCGCGCCTTCAAGGGGACCCTCGCCGGCATGCGCGCCGACGATCTGACCGTGCAAATGGTCCGCGCCGCCCTGGATAAGGTGCCCGAGCTCGACGCAGCGGACATCAATGACCTCATGCTCGGCTGCGGGATGCCGGGCGGCGAGCAGGGGTGGAACATGGGCCGGAATGTGGCGGTCATGCTCGGCTACGATCACCTCCCGGGCACCACGATCACGCGCTACTGCTCCTCGTCGCTGCAGACGACGAGAATGGCATTCCACGCGATCAAGGCCGGAGAAGGGGACGTCTACATCTCCGCCGGCGTCGAGGTCGTGAGCGGATTCAGCAAGGGCACGAGCGACTCGATCGAAGGCCAGGACCTCCTGAACCCCCGGTTCGCGGACTCCCTCGCTCGCACCGCGCGCCGCGCCGCGCATCCTGAGCCCTGGATCGATCCCCGGGCGCGGGGTGAGCTTCCGGACGTGTACCTCTCGATGGGTCAGACGGCTGAGAACGTCCAGCAAGTGCTGGGGATGAGTCGTCGCGAGCAGGACGAGTTCGCCGTACGCAGCCAGAACCTCACTGAGAAGGCGATCGCCGACGGATTCTGGGCGAGCGACATCACCCCGGTCGTCCGGCCCGACGGCACGGTGGTCGCGACGGACGACTCACCTCGCCCGGGCGTCACACTCGAGGCGGTGAGCCGGCTCGAACCGGTTTTCCGCGCGGGCGGCACCGTTACCGCCGGCAACGCCTGCCCCCTCAACGACGGCGCGGCCGCGGTCGTCGTGATGAGCGCCACCAAGGCCAAGGACCTGGGCATCACCCCTCTGGCCAGAATCGTCGCCACCTCCGTCACGGGCGTCTCGCCCGAGATCATGGGTCTCGGCCCCGTGACCGCCATCCCCGCCGCACTGGATGCCGCCGGAATGTCCCTCGCCGACATCGACCTCTTCGAGATCAACGAGGCCTTCGCCGTACAGTGCCTTGGTTCGGCTCACAAGCTCGGCATCGACCTCGACCGGCTCAATGTCAACGGTGGGGCGATCGCGA
The DNA here is from genome assembly GCF_009687885.1 of Acrocarpospora pleiomorpha. GTDB lineage: Bacteria > Actinomycetota > Actinomycetes > Streptosporangiales > Streptosporangiaceae > Acrocarpospora > Acrocarpospora pleiomorpha. Next base: position 100,916 of record NZ_BLAF01000034.1, on the reverse strand, counting down.
TCGGGCATCCGTTCGGAATGACCGGCGCCCGCATCACGAGCAGTCTCATCAATGCCCTCGTTCAGCGCGACAAGCAGTTCGGTGTCGAATCGATGTGCGTCGGCGGTGGAATGGGCATGGCGATGGTGATCGAGAGGCTCGCCTAGTTTCGCGGGGCCCTACTCCGCTTCGTAGAAGCCGGCGTCCGCCGTGCGATGGAGCCAGACGATGATGAGACCGAGCACGGCCACGACGAGGGCCATCGCGATCAGGGTCGTGCGGAACGCCGCGGCGTAGACGTCAGCGTGCCCGGCCCCGCCCGCGGCGACCCGGGCAGCCGTGGCCGAGGGGAGCGAGTAGCCGATGAGCGCGGCCATCACCATCCCGTACCCGCCGACGGCGATGGCCGCCGAGCCCGTGCGCAGGAAGTTGAGCACGCCGACGGCGGTGCCACTGCTGCGGACGGGAACGGAGGAGATCGCTTCACCGTCGATCAGCCCCATGGGAAACCCGTAGCCGAAGCCGACGAGAGCCAGTGGCATGATCAGCCAGGCGAGCGCGACACCTGGGGACAGCAGCAGCATGCCGAGGTCTCCGATGATCAGGGCTGCGAGCGAGGCGTAGATAATCGTCTCGGGGCGGATCCACCGCACGCGACGCACCAGGTGGGCGGCGAGCATGGGACCGACGAGCACCGGGATGGTCATCGGGAGCATGAAAGTCCCCGCGTCCGCCGCGGTCATACCGAACATCGCTGCCGTCGCCACCGGCAAGTAGGTGAGAATGGAGACGTAGCCCACCGCCGGCGCCAGCGGAACCAAGCAGAAGGCCAGGAATCGGCGATTGCGCAGCAGCGCGAAGTCCATGGCCGTCTGATGCGGCTCGCGCTGCGGGTGGGCGCGCGGAAGGGCCGGACTCACGGCAAGGACGACCAGTGCCGCCAAGCCGAGGACCGCGTAGACGCCACGCCATCCGACGCCCGCCACAAGACCTCCCATGATGCTGGGGCCGAGGGCCAGTCCGATCCCCACGGTCGTGCCGAACAGCGCGAATGTCCGCGCCCGGGCTGGGCCGCTGGGGTAGGCGTGCGACATCGCGGCCGATCCGCCGGCGATGATCGCCGCAGATCCGATCCCGCCGAGGAAGCGGCCGGCGTCGAGGACCGTCAACGTCGGCGCGAACCCGCTGACGGTCGACGACGCGAGAACGACCACCAGGCCGATCACGAAGGTGAGCCGGTATCCGAACCGGTCGGCGAACACTCCCGCGGCGATCGTGAAGACCGCGAACGCGAAGTTGAACCCGTTCACCGCCCATTGGAGACCGAGCTGATCGGAGCCGAGGTCCCGAGCGATCGCCGGTAGTGCGATCGCGGTGCCGGCCACGCTCAGGGGTGTGAGGAAGACCGCCACGAGGACGACAGGAGCTACCGGCCGCGACCGTTTCCTACTCACGGTCTCGGCGGGCCATCAAGCCGGCGGCCACCTCGGGGAAGAAAGCACTTCCTGGGGGCGCCAGTTCCTGTGGACTGAAGCCGTACGCCCCGTCGAGATCCGGAGGCACGAGGAGCAACTCGACGGAGAGCCGGTCGGAGATCCGCAGGTAGGTCGCACCCGCCACAGGCGGCGGGTCAGTGGTGGCGGAAGCGCCGAGGGACTCAGCAGCCGCGAGAGCATCGAGCATCTCGGCGCGATCCCGGTGCCCGATAGCGACATTCATGATGCCCTGGTCACTGAGCAGCGCATCCGCCGGTGGCGCCTTCGGTCGTGGCGTCTCATAGTGCATCACCTCGAGCAGCACGTCGCCGGCGCGGAAGACGGCACATGCCCGTCGCGCGCCGTCGAGCCCCCACATGGCCTCGTGCTCGGGTTTGTGGATGGCGTCCGCCTGGATCTCGGGGAAGCCGAAGACCTCGCCGAAGTATCGGCGCGCACTCTCAAGATCGGATACGGAGGCCGCCACATACGCGAGCGCGGGCGCGGGAGCGTGGGACCCGACCTCCTCCATAATCTCGACGATGGCGTCCGCGCCAGGCTCTCGAACGCACACGCGACGACGTCCGTCGACGTCCACCGGACTGGTCATCGTGGTAAGACCCGCACCGTGCAACCGCCGCATCGTGAGGTCGAAGTCAGGAACCGTGACTCCGAACCGGACCCAGCCGAGATCGGATGGTCGCCAGCCCGGACGCCTCGGTCGTTGGGCGGGGCTCGTGTGGTGGAACAGCTCGATTTGCACGAACTCCTGCCGCCCGACGAGCCACCACATCATGACGTATGTGTCGTCTCCGGTCGGGAGCTCGTGGACGCGCGAGGCGTACTCGCCCCAGCGCGGTCGCCCGCCCGCATTGAGGAAGCCGAGCACGTCCACGAACGTCCGGATAGTACGAGGCAGATCAGCGGTGCACAACGCGACCTGAGCGAGATTGGCCACTTCGGAACTCCCTGGATCGAAGACTCTCCGCGCGCCGTCACTCCGACTGGATCCACCAATGCAGCACCCGGCGCTTGAACGCGTCCGCGATCCAGAGCATCAGCAAGGCACAGACCGACAGGACGATGATCACGGCAAACGTCATGCTGGTGTCGGCCGCGTTCGTGGCGGCTGTGATCAGCAGACCCATCCCCGACACGCCGGTGAGGATCTCGCCGGTGACCACTGAGACGATCGCGAAACTGACGGCGACGGGAAGGCTCGAGAGCGTCCAGGCCAGCGAGTAGGGGAATCGAACTCGCCACATGAGATCCCACCCGGAGGCACCGAGCAGGCGGACATTGTGCCGCACATGCGCCTCGACCGTTCTGGCGCCCTCATAGGCGTTGAACAGCGCCACGAAGAAGACCACCATGAAGGCGATCACGACGGAGCTCTGGAGTCCGCTGCCGAAGAGCACGACCACGATGGGGATCAACGCGATCCGCGGCACCGCGTTCAGAGCGACCACGAACGGGCGGAACACCGCCCCCGCGAACTCGAAGCTGCCCAGCAGCAGGCCCATCAGGCCTCCGACGATCATCGCGATCACGAGGCCGATGATCGAGGCGAGAAAGGTCGGCCCTAGGTACCCCCAGACCGCGGGTACGCCCTCGCGCCCCAACAGCAGGTTCACCAAGGTCGCGCCGACGCGAGACGGCGAACTGATGAAGTACGGATCGAGGAGCTTCCACTGCGACAGGCTGCCGATCCGGGGAACGAACTCCCACGCGAGTAGGACGACGACCGCGACCAGTGCCTGTGTCGCGGTTACGACCACTCGTGACCGGCTGTTCATTCGGATGCGTCCGGTGCCCGTGGCGCTCTGGTTCGCGACCGGGAATTCCTTGGGGCTCGCCTCGGAGAACGTGTTGGCCGCCATCAGTGGCTCCCCTCGGCGTCGTCCCGAGTCGACTCGCTCTCGTGTGACGCGTCGATCTGAAGGTGGAGATCCCGCCAGAGCCGGCTGTAGAGCTCAAGAAAGTCGGCCCTCTCGCGGAGCGTCATCATGTCGCGCTCCGGTCCGAAGGGAATCTCGTGCTTGCTGAAAACGGAGGTGGGCCGGGGTCCCATGATGTACACCTGGTCACACATGCTCGCGGCCTCGGCGAGGTCGTGCGTCACCAGGACGGTGGTGATGCCCAGCTCCCTGACGATGTCGAACACGTCCTGATGGATGGCCACCCGGCTCGGCTCATCGATCGCCGAGAAGGGCTCGTCGAGCAGCAGGATCTGCGGAAACGCGGCGACGCTGGTGAGGACTGCCACCCGCCTGCGCATCCCGCCGGAGAGCTGGTACGGGTAGGCCTTCTCGAACCCCTCCAGATGCACCATCGCGATGAGCTCGCGGATCCGTTGATCGATCGCTCGTCGCGACAGCCCTCGGCGGCGCTCGCCTGACCCCTTCTTGAAGCTGTAGTGCAACCTGACGTTCTGTTCCACGGTCAGCCACGGCAGCACGGTGTCCTTCTGGAAGACCATGCTGAGGAGATGCCGGCCCGATTGATCCGGGCGGACGAGAACGTCGCCGACCTGCGCTTCTCGAAGACCCGCGATGAGGCTCAGCACCGTGCTCTTCCCGCACCCACTCGGACCGACGATGCCGATACTCTGCCCACCGGCGATGCTGAGGTCGAGACCGTCGATCGCGTGCAGTCCACTCGGGTAGCGGTACCCCACGTTGCGAAACTCGATAGAGGCGCCGACGGTTTCACTGTCCGGCTGCGGGCGAGTCGAGAGCTCCGACAGATGCGTCATCATTCTCCAATCGCCGCTTTGTAGTACGACATGTCGACCGCGCTGGCGTAGCCGAACCTGCTCGGATCGCTGGCAAGGAAGTCCAAGCCGCCCGTCTGGTAGAAGGCCAGGGTTCTGGACCAGACGTCCTCGGAGATGTAGCCCTTGTCCGGGCTGAGAAGCGGCTTGAACTTCTCCACGGCCTCGGCCAGCACGTCCTCCGAGCCCACCGCTGCCCACTCGGGGTCGTAGGAGATCAGCGTTCGAGCGATTTCCTTCGAGTCAGCCGCCAAGTAGTCGGACAGCGCCGTGTCGTACGCCTTCAGGAAACGCTCCACGGCCGGCTTCTTCTCCTTCAGCCGCTCCGGAATTCCACCGAAGACGTCCTCCACGCCAAGGGCGGGCCACCCGGGCGGAAGACTGGATTTATCAGTGGGGTCGAGGATGACGCGCAGCTTGCCGCTGTCGATGCCGCTCTGGTAGAAGGACACGTTTCCGGTTGCGCAGTCCGTGCGCCCGCCCACGACGTTCGCCGCGATGGCCGGGACCGTGGTGAGTTGCGTGAGCTTCCATTCGACGTCGTAGACCTTCTCCAGCTGTCTGGTCCACGCGTACAGCACAGTGCCAGGACCCGCTGTGGTGACCGACTTGCAGTCGGTGGGCGTCTTGACCGAGTCGCTCGATGTCACGACCCATCCGGAGATGCCCGAATCCGTACCATAGATGGCGGTGACGCGCTTGCCGGAGTTGATGACGCCGAACCACGCACCTTGCGCGCCCATGGACAGGTCCACCTGGCCGGCGACGAGCTGAGCGCTGTGGGCCGCTTCACCGACCTTGATGGAGAGGTTGAGTCCCGCGTCTTTGAAGTAGCCTTTCGCCGCGGCCCAGTACAGGGATGCTTGGGGGACGGTCGCGTTCCGCACACCGACCACCAGGGACCCACCCTCCGATGAAGCCGCGCGGTCGGCGCCATCGCCTGCTCCACAGCTCGCCGCCAGGACCGAGATGACGGCCAGCGCGGCGAGCCGAGCGGTCACGCCCTTGCTCCTCGTCCCAGTGGCCGCCGGCGCGGCGCTCATTTCTCGCTGAACCATGTCTTCAGCTCCTTGCTGTCCCTATGGGACATCGTGCTCAATCTCTTTGGATCGTTTTTCGTCCCCCGACTGTGCATCCCTAAGAAGCGCTCGACTCCTCGTCGGCCCACCGACGGGCGAGATCGACATAGAACGAGACGAGCTCCGGGCGATCAATGGCGCCGGCGCTCAGCACCTCACCGGGGTCGGCGCCCTGGAGGATTCGCTTGAGCGGCACCTCCAGCTTCTTGCCGGTCTTGGTGTGCGGAACGGCGGGCACCACGTGGAATTCATCTGGAACGTGGCGCGGCGAGCCCTCGGTACGCAGCTTGTGCCTGATCAGCTCGATGGCCTCGTTGTCGAGGGCACGGCCGTCCTGCGGCACGAGGAACATCGGCATCCGGTAACTCCCGTCCGGGCGTTCGACACCCAGCACGAGCGCCTCCGCGACGCCGGCCGCGCCTTCGACCACCTGGTAGAGATCGGCCGACCCGATCCGCACCCCGTTGCGGTTGAGCGTGGAGTCCGAACGACCGTGGACGACGAACGTGCCACGGCCGGTGTGCGTCACCCAGTCGCCGTGACGCCATACGCCGGGGAAAGTCGCGAAGTACGCCTCGCGGTAGCGCTCTCCGGTCACGTCGCGCCAGAAGCCCAGCGGCATGGACGGCATGGGGACGGTGACGACGAGCTCGCCGACCGTGTCGCGCACGGGACGACCGTCGTCGTCGAACGCCTCTACCGCGACGCCGAGGAACGGACCCGGAATCTCGCCGCGGTGGACCGGCAGACCCGGCGCACCGCCCACGAACGAGCTGACCACGTCGGTGCCGCCGCTGGTCGAGATCAACGGGACGTCCGGCGACACGGCGTCGGCGGCCCAGTCGTAAAGCGACTCGGCCACGGGGGCACCGGTCACCATGATCTGGGTGAGGTGTGCGAGGTCGTGGTCGTCGCCGGGCCGCAAGCCGGCGGCGACGGCTGCCCGCAGCAGTCCCGGACTCGTGCCCAGCTGAGTGGCACGCTCCTGCTCGGCGATCTCCCAGAGCCGGTCCGCCGTCGGGAAGAGCGGACTTCCCTCGTACGCGACGGTCGTGACACCGGCGAGGAGGGCCGAGACGACGACGTTCCACAGCATCCAATTGGTCGTCGTGTACCAGAACAGGGTGCTGCCCGCGGACAGGTCCTGCTGCAGGCCGAGCATCACCAAGTGCGTGACGACGACACCGGCGTGGCCGTGCACAATGCCCTTGGGGATGCCCGTCGTGCCTGACGTGAACAACACCCACAACGGATGGTCGGGCGCTACCTGCTCGGTGCGAAAGGTGTCGATGCCGGCCGTCGCCACGGCGTCGGACCAGGTGACGAACCGTGTACCGGCAGGCTGGTGCGCGGGCTCGACATCCAGGCCGCCGCGCGGGACCGTCACGACGAGGCGGGGGTTGAGCCGGTGGACCAGCTCGGCAATGACGTCTCGGCGGTCGCGGAGCACGCCGCCGAACGAGTATGCGGTCGCGCCGACCAGCACGGTGGGCTCGAGCTGCGCGAGCCGGTCGCTCGCGGCCGATGCCCCGTAGTCAGGTGCGCAGCACGCCCACACCGCCCCGACCGCGGCCGTCCCGAGGAAGGCGACGATCGCCTCGTCGGCGTTCGGCAGATAGCCGGCCACACGGTCGCCGGGCTCGACACCCGCCTCCCGCAGCGTCGCGGCGAAGGCGGCGACACGTTCACCGAGCTCGTCCCAGCGGACCTCGCGGCGCGTGCCGTCTTCGGCGACCACTACTACGGCCGGCGTGTCAAGGCGGCCGACGTGCCGCAGCACCTGGTCGACATAGTTCAGGCGTGCGCCGGTGAACCAGCGTGCCCCGGGCATGCGGGGCTCCTCCAGGACGGTGTCGTAGGGCCGGGACGAGATCACCTCGAAGAAGTCCCACACCTCGCCCCAGAACGTCCCGGGATGTGCGACCGACCAGGCGTGCAGCAGTCCGTAGTCCGACACGTCCACGCCGTGCCGGCTCGCGACGCGAGCGGCGAACCGGCCCATGGCGGAGTCGACTCCGATCGGAGCGTCGGGCCCTGAGGCCCCTGGTCGGTCCGTCATGACGAGTGCGATCCGGTCATGAGACCAGCAAGGTCCTCGGGCGCGAGGAACGACGGCGGTGGCGGCGGACCCCACTGATACAGCGACCGGGCGCCCTCCCACACGCCCGGCGTCCACAGGGCGTCGTCGACGATGCAGTCGATGTCGGCGTAGTACTCGGAGAAGTTCCCGGCCGGGTCCTTGAGGTACCAGAAGAAGTTCGAGCCGATGGCGTGCCGGCCGAGTCCCCACACGTGTCGCTGCGGGTCCGCCTCGAGCATCTCCGCGGCGCCACGTCCGACCTCGTCGACATCGTCGACCTGCCATGACGTGTGGTGCAGGAAGTTGACGGGCGCACGCTGCACCAGGAGGTTGTGGTGGTCGGTCGAGCAACGCAGGAAAGCGGCGAGGTCCTTGACGGTGTCGCTTACTTTGAAGCCGACGCCCTCGGTGAAGAATCGCTGCGTGGCCTCCTGGTCGATCGACCCGAGAACGACGTGCCCCAGCTTGCGCGGCCTGACTCGGGTCCCGCGTGTGACGGCATCGGCGCGCGCGTTCTCGCGGACGATCACGCCCGGCGCGTTGTAGGCCGGCGCGGGGGTCGGACTGGACTCGACACGTTGGGCGATCTCCACCCGCACCCGTACGTGGGTACCGGGGTCGAATGCCTCCACCGCTGTCGCGGAGCGCACGGTCTCGACCTCCAACCGCTCCATCGCCCGTGCCACGCGGTCGAGGTCGTCCGAGTCGTCGACTCCTACCCCGAGGTCGAGCAACCTGCGGCTGGGAGCATAGGTGATGGCCAGTTGCTCGCCGCCGTCGACGGTGCTGAACCGTTCGACGTCCGGCGTGCCGCCGGCCGCGGTGACCCGCGTCAGGCCGAAGTCCCCGTAGTACGCGGCGGTGCTCCGGACGTCCGGCACGCCCATCGTGATCCTAGTGAGCCGGTGCAGCGGCATGAGAGATCCTTTGTGTCGGGAGCTAGCGGGCGACGCACGTTTGGCGCAGGCTGCCGATGCCGTCGATGGTCGTCTCCACCACGTCGCCGGCCTGGAGGAAGACGGCGGGTGTGCGGGCACCGCCGACACCGGCCGGCGTGCCGGTGAAGATGACGTCGCCTGGCATCAACGGCACGACCGACGACAAGCGCTCTACCAGAGTCGGAACAGGAAAGATCAGGCGGTTGGTCGAGCTCTTCTGCATGGTCTCGCCATTGATCCGGCACTCGATCGTCAAGTTGTCCGGATCGGCGACCTCGTCCGGAGTCACCAGCCAGGGGCCCTGGGGGGCGAATCCCGGGAAGGACTTGCCGAGCGAGAACTGCGGGGCCGGCCCCGACAGTTGAAGCGCGCGCTCGGAGTAGTCCTGCCCGACGGTCAGGCCCGCCACGTACGACCACGCGTCGGCCGCCGTCACCCGCTCGGCCCGGCGCCCGATCACCACAACGAGCTCAGCCTCCCAGTCGACCGTCGCCGCGGGCAGCTCGAGCCGGCCCACAGGTCCGGCGAAGCTGCCAACCCACTTGGTGAACGCCGGGGGCGAGTCAGGATGCTCCAAGCCCGCCTCATCGGCGTGGTCACGGTAGTTGAGCCCGATCGCGAAGACCTGCCGTGGATCGGGTGAGGGAGGACCGAGCTCCTCGAGCACGACCGGCACACCGTCGGCGGCGAAGTCGATCGACGAGCCGGTCGCCCAGTCGACGAACTCATCCCACGCGTCGTATACGCCGCGCGGCTCAGGCCCGAAGCGGTCTCCGCTGGCCCGGGCGACGTCGACGATCGACGCGCTGTCGGCTGAGACGAGAACCGTCCTTCCAGACCGCGTTGCTATGCGCACTCGTTTGCCCTTCTGGAACGAGGTCGTCACCTGCGACGACCGAGACTGTGGCAGCGCTCACACAACCACCTGATATTCGAGGTGTCAAGATTATTTCGAACATTTGTCGTTTTGGCTCTGCCGGGGGTGAAGTGCGCACAACCTTCGGAACTTCGTTAAGATGTCGTCATGGCGCGTGCCCGATCCTCAAGCCCCACCCGCTCAGATGTGATCCTCGGCCAGATCCGAGTCGACATCCTCAACGGCCGTCTGGCTCCAGGCTCCAGGCTCGGATTCGCCGACCTCGGCGAGCGGTATTCGGTCAGCGCGGGCGTGCTGCGCGAGGTGCTGACGCGACTCGTCGAGCAGGGCCTGGCCGAGTCAGAGGCGCAGTTCGGATTCCGGGTCGTCGACGTCTCGATCGAGCGCCTCGTGCAGCTCACCGATGCCCGCGTCGCCATCGAGACGCTGGTCACGCGACAGGCGATCGCCGCCGGCGACATCGCGTGGGAAGCCGACGTGGTCGCCAAACACCACGCGCTGGCCCGCATCGGCGACTCTCTGTTCAGCACAGGGATCACCGAGGAATGGCTGACCGCCCACGAGGCGTTCCACGCCTCCATCCTTTCGGGCTGCAAGAACGCGTACCTCATCGAGATGGCGGTTCGGCTTCGCTCGATCTCCGAGGTGTATCGGTGCTGGTCGCGGCCCGAGCACAACCGCACGCACCGCGATGTGGCCGGCGAGCACCGCGAGATCATGTCGGCGGCGATCGGCCGGGACGCGGACCGCGCCGTGGAACTGACCGAAGCTCACATCCGGCACACGACCGAGTTGCTGATCTCTGGCCGCACCGCCGAACTCTCCTCGCCCTGACTCACCGAGCGTCAGGTGGTGTGCCTGGCCCGTACGACGGCGCGGACCACGATCAAAGCGATGGCCATGACGAGGATGTAGAGCGGGAGGCCGAGGGCTACCTGGCGGGCGACTTCGGCCACGACGCCGACCGGTTCGGCCGGGGGCAGGGGGGCGCGGCCGTCGCCCCACCAGGTGGTGACCTGGGTGGCGACCCAGGTGCCGCGGCCGACGAGGGCGTCGTGCAGGAACGGGCCGGGGGCGGTGACCAGGGCGAAGGCGGCGCCGCCCGCGATGACATAGAGGGTCTGGCGGAGTTGGTCGTCCTTGGCGTGGGCGGAGAGCCAGCCCGCGAGGGGGAGGATGAGGGCGATGGCGGGGAGGAGGCCGATGAAGCCGGCCGAGGAGTCGAGGAGCCAGTGTTGCCAGTGGCTGATGGCGGGGCCGCCTTCGCCCAGGTAGATGGCGTGGTACCAGAACATCACCGCGCCGCCGCCGTACGCGAGGAAGAGGGCCGAGATGAGGAGGGCGGCCCAGGCCATCCGGCGGGAGTAGAAGTCACGCACGACCGCGATCACGAATCGGGGACTGAGGATCGCGCGCAGCCCGCCTTCAAAGATCGCCGAATCTCCGGTGACCGGGCGGTCCGCCGAGCCGGAGGTCCCCGGCTCGGCCGCCTGGAGAGAAGGCTCGGGCTGATCTGTCCGCGGAGAGGGGTGGTCCGCTGGGTCGAACACCGTCCACGCGGTTGCGTGGGGGACGCGAGATGGCATCGTCGGCCTCCGTGTCAATCGCTGTCAATGCCCGCGAAAACCATAAGTTGGCGTCGATCGCCCGCGCGGGAGGGAAAACTTTCCCGACTCGAATTCCATTCGGAAACCACTGTTGACCTGGCACGATACCCATATGCCCAATGACGGATAAATGTATATTTCAACCACGACAGAAACCCCCTGAATGGAATTGGCCTGAATCATTCAATAAGGGTTCTGATGAGTTATTGAATGGTTCATTCGTGAAGGGATTGCTGTTCCCAGGGGTACCGTTGGCAACTCTCGCTCTGCTGTGTCCCACGGGCAGGTCGTAGCGTCGGAGCCGTGGATCTGCTCATACGTGACGCCGTCCTGCGCGGGCGCCCCGGCCGTTGGATGATCGCCGCCAAGGAGGGCAGGCTGGCGGCCGTACAGCCGGAGGGCCGGGACGCCCCGGCAGCGGGGACAATCATCGACGCCGGCGGAAACCTGGTCACCGAGCCGTTCGCCGACGGGCACCTGCATCTGTGCAAAGTGCACACACTCGACCTGGCGGGACCGTCGGCGCTGGAGGCGTACACCGGCGGCTCGATGGGCGCGGCGATGGGCGCGATCGAGCAGGCCGCGGCCGTCAAGGCGGGCCAGTCGGTGGAGGCGGTCACCGGCCGGGCCAGGGCCACGCTGATGGAGTCGGTACGGCACGGCGTGCGGCGCGTGCAGGCCTTCGCCGACGTGGACCCCGTGGCGGAGCTGACCGGGGTGCGGGCCCTGCTCGACCTGAAGGCCGAGTTCCGCGACCGCGTCGACGTGCGGGTGGTGGCGTTCCCGCAGGACGGCGTGGTGCGCTCGCCGGGGACGGAGGATCTCGTCGAGGAGGCCGTCCGGCTCGGCGCGGACGTGGTCGGCGGGATTCCGTGGATCGAGTGGACCGACGACGACGCGCGGGAGCACGTGCGCCGCATGGTCGAGCTCGCGCACCGGTATCGGCGCAGGGTCGCCATGCTGGTGGACGACGCGGGGGACGCGTCGCTGCGGACCACCGAGATGCTGGCGAGCGCGCTGCTGGCACGCGGCATGATCGGCCAGGGCAGCGCCCAGCACGCCCGCGCGATGGCGCTCTACCCGGAGCCCTCCCTGCGGCGGCTGATCGGCCTGTGCCGGGCGGCGGGCCTGGGCTTCGTCAGCGATCCGCACACCGGGCCCCTCCACCTGCCGGTCTTCACGCTGCGAGAGGCAGGCGTCCCCGTCGCGCTCGGCCAGGACGACATCGAGGACGCCTACTACCCGTTCGGCCGGCACAACCTGCTGGAGGTCGCCTTCCTGGCCGCCCACCTGCTGGACGCCCGCACCGACGCCCGGCTGAACGACCTCTACGACATGATCACCGTCACGGCGGCCCAGGTCCTGGGCGCTCCGGTCCCCCGGATCGAGCCGGGCCACGACGCCGACCTGGTCATCCTGAACGGCCGCACCGTACGGCAGGCCCTGACCGCGCACACCCCACCCAGCCACGTGATCGTCTCCGGCCGGGTGGTCGCGACCACATGGTCGCACACGTCTTTCGAGTGAGTACGGGGTTACTCATGCGCACCGGATATTTCCGGCGCACTGTGTATGTCGGGACATGAACCGATATCGCGTGAGGAGTACCCATGCCATCCGGCGACATCTTCGACCCGGCCGCGATGGCGGCTGCCGCGGCCGCCGCACCCGTGCCGGAGGCCGCTCCGGAACCCACTCCCGTCTGGACCCTCATCCAGGGCCTGACGTTACGCGAGTTCCTGAGCGACGCGGGCGAACTGACCCTGGACGAGCGGCGCGCCATAGTCGAGCAGGCCCTGCTGGTGCTGGAGCAGAACTACGCCCACCTACCGCTGAAGATCGCCATGCACGGCGTCAATCCGCTGCAGCGCCTCAAGCTGCTCCGCGCCAAGCTCGACCGCCCCGGCACCCCCGAGCCTGAACTCGCCTTCCACGCCGAGATGTTGTCGATCTTCCACTCGGTCCGCGACCTGCACACGCTCTACCTGCTGCCCGAGCCCTTCAACAACACCGCGGCGACCCTCCCGTTCGTCATCGAGGAAGCCGCCGGCGGGGACGGCGGAAGCCAGTATCTGGTCTCCTCCGTGGACGCGCCCGCCCTGGTCCCGGCCGAGTTCGTGCCCGGCGTGGTCGTGACGCACTGGAACGGCGTCCCGATCGCCCGCGCGGTCGAGGTCAACGGCTCCCGCTTCACCGGCGGCAATCCCGCCGCCCGCCACCGCCGCGCGCTGGCCACCCTCACCAGCCGATCCCTCGTGGTCCACCTGCCCCCGGACGAGGAGTGGGTTGAACTCCACTACATCGACCTGGACGGCAAACCCCAGCAGTTCAGCATGGAGTGGCTGGTCCTCCGCCGGATCATCCCCCCGGCGCCGCCGTCCGGATCCCTCCCGCTGGGCTTCGACCTGGAAGGCCAGGAGGTCGCCTCGATCCGGGCGTTCCTCAACCCGCCCGCCAAAGCCGCGGAAGCCTCCCCCTCCGCCTACCAGGCGACCGGGAAGTTCCTCTGGCGCGAGGTCGCCACCAGCACCGGCACCTACGGCCACATCCGGATCACCGGCTTCCAGCTGGGCGAGTTCGCCACCGACGAGGCCTTCCAGCAGGCGTTCCTGAAGTTCCTCAACGACTTCGTGGCCATCGCCACCCACCTGCCGGAAGCCGGTCTGATCATCGACATCAGGAACAACCCCGGCGGCGTGATCGCGGCGGGCGAGACCCTGCTGCAGTTCCTCACCCCGAAGAAGATCCAGCCCGAGTCCGCTCAGATGCTCTGCAGCCCGCTCAACCTTCGCCTATCCCGCGAATCGCCCAGGAACTACGGCCAATGGGCGGCATCGCTGGAGCAGTCGGTGGAGACCGGCGCGGTCTACTCCGACGCCTTCACGCTGACCGCGCCCACCCTCGCCAACGCGTTCGGCCAGTTCTACCACGGCCCGGTCGTGCTGATCACCGACGCCCGCTGCTACTCCACCGCCGACATCTTCGCCGCCGGGTTCGCCGACCACGAGATCGGCGACATCATCGGCACCGACGGCAACACCGGCGCGGGCGGCGGCAACGTGGTCGACCACACCGACCTGCTCAAGGCGCTGCGCGAGCCGTACGAGGACCTGCCCCGGGGCGCCGGCATGACCCTTGCCATCCGCCGCATGCTCCGGGTGGGCGGCTCCGCCGGGGTCCCCCTGGAGGACCTGGGCGTCCTGCCCACTGTTGGGCACCAGCTCACCGCCGCCGACGTCCTGCACGGCAACCAGGATCTGATGGAACGGGCCGGGAGCATCCTGCACGGCAAGCCCGTGCGACGCCTCCGGCTCGCCGCCGTCCCCGGCGACGCCAGCCTCACCGTCGCCCTGGACACGCTCGGCCTCGACCGCGCCGACCTGTACGTGGACGGCCGGCCGCGCGGCTCGTACGACATCGCGGCCGGAGAGTCCACGGTGGTCGTCCCCGGCGTGGTAACCGCGACCAAGGTCCGCGCGGAGGGCTTCCTCGGCGAGAACCTGGTCGCGGTTGCTCACACGTTCCTGGACTAGGCCGCCCGCGCCATCTTCCTGCTCACCCGGGGGATGCGGCGGACGCGCTTGTCCAGCCAGGTCGGCCCGCTGGAGGTCACCGTGACCGGCACGCCGAGCTCGTCGGCCACGAAGGCGGGCCACGGCCCGGGCACCGGTTCCAGGATCGGGCGGGCGCCGGCCAGCCGCCGGGCGAGGTCGGCCTGGTGGGGGCGGTCGCCGGGCGTGAGCCGTACCGGCTGGTCGTAGGCGCGGCAGACGCGCAGCTCGGGGTGCTCGTCGGCGACGTCCAGGTGGGTGAGGGCGAGCTCGTCCACGCCTCCGCACACCTGGACGGCGTACCGCGCGGCCACCAGGTCCAGGTGGCCGACCCGGAACGCGCCCTGCCACTCGCCGGTGTCGTTGTGCCGTTCCGGCAGCGAGAGCTTGGCGTCCTCGGTGACGAAGGGTCCGGCGCCGTGCCGCGTCCCGTAGGTGCGCAGCACGCCGAGCCGCCGCACGTCCCCGGCTCCGGCCCCCGCCTCGTCCAGCAGCGTGAAGGCGTTCATGAACGTCGTCGTGGACCAGGTCGTGTACGGATGGAAGCCGTACACCTCATCGAGCAGCACGCCCTGCGCGCCCTCGAACAGCAGCGGCCCGCCCGAGGGCAGCCGCCCGGTGCGCACCCGGAGGGCGAACGCGCCGAACACGTCGGCGACGTCGTCCACCGCGGGCAGCGGCACCGGGCCGACCTCGTCGATCACCCACTCCCGCAGCCGGCGCAGCAGCAGCCGGAGCGAGCGCGGGCTGCCGCAGTCGGCCACCCGGGGGGCGGCGGCGGGATGGGAAATCGCGTAGGAGGCCGTCTCGCCGACTCCCATCCCGCACGATCCGTGGCGGTTCCGCCCCCGTGCCCGCTCCCGCGCGCGGTTGGCCGCCTTGTGGTACGGCGTGGTGACGAGCGCGTCGGGCGCGACGGTGAGCAGCTCGAACGGGTCGGCCGTGCCGAGCCAGCGCAGGTGCGCGTGCTCGGTGATCAGGGCCAGCGGGTCGACCATCATGAAGCGCGAGAGGAACGTCGGGACGCCCCAGAACGTCCCGGCGCCGAACTGCGCGAACGTGTGGTGCCGCCCGTCGGGCGTGACCACGTTGTGCCCGGCCTGCGCGCCGCCGTTGTAGCGGACGACCGCGTGCGGAGCGTCCTTCTTGCGCGAGCAGAGCCAGTCCACGATGGTGCCCTTGCCGCTGTCGCCGTACCCCAGATCGGCGATGATGACGTGCTCGTCCATCTCTCCCCCGTTACCGTGCCCGTTGGGACATGACGCGGTCGACCACGGTGAGCGCGATCGTCTCGCAGATCCCCGAGAGGTCGTCGATCTCGATCACCCGGTCGCCGAGCAGGCTGTGCCAGAAACCCGTGACGAACTGGCTGCGCCCATGCGAGGTGCCGCCGGGGATGACGAAGTTGACGTCCCAGGAGACCTGCGCCTGCCTGAGGATCTCCTCAAGCCGGACGTCCTGCGGCTGGCCGTGGCCGAACAGGCTGGCCACCTCGTAGCCCTTGACCATCGGATAGGCGGTCTCGTCGCCGATCACGAAGGCGACGCCGCGCACCCCGCGCTTGGTGAAACAGTCCAGCTCGGTGTGCCTGGCCAGGAAGTAGAAGGCCAGCTCGTAGGACTCCTGCATGCTGCCGCCGCCCCCGCCCTCCAGCAGGATCCGGCGCAGGTCCTCGTCCATCCGGTTGTCGGACTCGAACTGGCCGACCTGCAGCGGCGCCTGGTCGCAGGTGGCGTCGCCGATCGCGCCGAACAGGATCTGCGCGTGCGGCAGGTGCTCGGTGATGGTGGCGAGCAGGTTGGGCAGCCGGGCCTGCAGCTCCCGCGGGACCAGCTGCATGGAGCCGGTCACGTCGAAGAGCACCGCGATGGCCACGGACTCCGGGTGCTCGGCCGAATCACGGGATTCGCGGACGCCGAGCCCGATCGGATCCAGGGCCTGGTGGACCCGCCACTGCATGCGGCTGAGCCGCCGCATCGCATCGCTGTGCCCGAAGGCGCTCAGTCCTCGCTCCTCCCGATACCGCTGCGCGGCCTCGTAGGCACCGATCGACCATTTGCCGTCCCCCATTGAGGTACTCCTTTTTCATGGCCGATCCTCCGGATCGGCGGGCTTGGCCGCTCTGGGAGCCTGTGTCTTCCCTCGTCACTCCGGCCGCTTCGCGACCTGCGTTCCTCAGTCCAGACACAGGCGCGGCCAAGCCCCGGTGGCTTCGTTCAGCGGATTTCGTCTTCACGCGAAGGCCGCAGCAGGGCGGGGTGCAGCAACTTGGCGTCGCCCTTGCGGTAGAGCCGGGCGCGAGGGCCCCCCCGAGGACCCCCGCGTTCCGTGGTCAGGCCGGTGCTCTCCACGAAGCCCGGGACCGACAGCACCTTCCGGTGGAAGTTGCCGGGATGCAGCTGCTCCTCCCAGACGGCGTCGTAGACGGCGCGCAGTTCGGAGATGGTGAACTCCTCGCCGACGAACGAGGTCGCCAGCGGCGTGTACTCCAGCTTCGAACGGGCCCGCTCCAGGCCGTCGTCGAGGATCTTCGCGTGGTCGAAGGCCAGCTCCCGAGTGGCAGTCAAGGGAGTCCACACCGCGGCGTCCGCGTCTGATCCGGCCTTCGGATCGGGCAGCAAGGGGGCGAAGGCGAGGTAGGCGACGGTGACGACGCGCATCCGCGGGTCACGTCCCGGCTTGCCGTAGGTGCCGAGCTGCTCCAGGTGGACCCGGTCCAGATCGGCCGGGGACAAACTGGTCTCCTCGGCGAGCTCACGTGCCGCGGCCTCCTCCAGATCGTCCTCGCGGACGAAGCCGCCGGGCAGCGCCCACGCCCCGCGGAACGGCGGTTCGCCGCGCCGCACGAGCAGGACGTGTAGCCGCCCGTCCCGGATGGTCAGCGCCACGACGTCGGCCGTGACGGCCATCGGGTCGAAGGCCCGCGGGTTGTATGCCGCGAGGAAATCCGATTCGTTCATCCCGCCCGTCTTTCTCAAGTCGAGTAGTTCTCTGAATGAGAATAACGTGGGAGGCCCTACCACACAAGATGCGCTGAACGTTTCACCGGCTCCCGCGAAGCGGCGCACGTCACAAGGGGGCCACCCCGTCATGTTGGCGAAACACCCTGTACGCCCCTCCGAAACCAACGGACATTGGGAGCGCTCCCAATGTGGGGGTTGGGCGCGCTTGGAGCCGTACACCCGCAAAACCGGGACGGCGTGGACCCCATATGGCTGGGAGATGATCAGTTTGAGATCAAGATCCTGGCGAGGGCGTTTGATGGCGGTGGCGACTGCGTTCGCCACTGCCCTCGCTCTTGCCACCGTCCCCTCGACCCCGGCGAACGCCGCCGTGGCCTGTCAGGTGACGTACACCAAGACGTGGGAAGGCGGCAACGGCTTCGGCGCCCAGGTCCGGCTTCAGAACCTCGGCGACCCGGTGTCCAACTGGCGGATCACCTACACCTTCCCCGGCAACCAGACCCTCCAGAACGGCTGGGAAGGCACCTGGAGCCAGTCCGGCGCGAACGTCACCATCGACGCCCCCTCCTGGGCGCCCAACCTGGCCGCCAACGCGGTCGTGCAGCCCGGCGCCAACTTCACCTTCAGCGGGACCAACACCAACCCCACCGCGTTCTCGCTGAACGGCACCCTGTGCACAGGCCCTGTCGCCACCCAGGCGCTCGTGGTCACGCCGACCAGCGTGAACGTGCCCGAGGGCGGGACCGCGACCTACTCGGTGCGGCTGCAGTCCGCCCCGACCGCCAACGTGACGGTGACCAGCACCGCGGCGACCGGCGGCGACGCCAACCTGACCGTCTCCGGCGGCGCCTCGCTGACCTTCACCCCGGCCAACTTCGCCACGCCGCAGAACGTGACGATCGCCGCGGCCGAGGACGCCGACACCACCAACGGGACGCGGACCATCAACGTCGCCTCCGCCGGGTTGACCACGGTGGCGGTGACCGCGACCGAGGTGGACAACGATTCGACCACGACGTTGTCCTGCATCGTGACCCCGACGATGGTGAGCGTGCCCGAGGGCGGCACGGCCACGTACTCGGTGCGGCTCAACCAGGCGCCGACCGCCAACGTGGTCGTGACCAGCGCGGCGGCGACCGGCGGTGACACCAACATCACCGTGACCGGCGGCGCTTCGCTGACCTTCACCCCGGCCAACTTCGCCACCCCGCAGAACGTGACCCTGAGCGCCGCTCAGGACGCCGACACCACCAACGGCACCAGGACCATCAACCTGACCTGCGGCTCCGGCGGAACCGTCACTCCGATCACCGCGACCGAGGCCGACGACGACCCGGTCACCACCCAGTCCCTGGTCGTCACCCCGACCAGCCTGAGCGTGCCGGAGGGCTCGACCGCGATCTACAGCGTGCGGCTGGCCATCGCGCCGACCGCCAACGTGACGGTGACCAACACCGCCGCGACCGGTGGTGACACCAACATCACCGTGACCGGCGGCGCTTCGCTGACCTTCACCCCGGCCAACTTCGCCACCCCGCAGAGCGTCACGCTCTCGGCGGCGCAGGACGCCGACAGCACCAACGGCACCCGGACGATCACCGTGGCTTCGTCCGGTCTGACGTCGGTTTCTGTCACCGCGACCGAGGCCGACGACGAGAACACCAGTAACTCCTACCTGACCGAGTTCCAGGCCCAGTACGACAAGCTGAAGGCGTCCGCCAGCGGCTACCTCTCCCCCGAGGGCATCCCGTACCACTCGATCGAGACGCTCATGGTGGAGGCCCCCGACCACGGTCACGAGACCACGTCGGAGGCGTTCAGCTTCCTCATCTGGCTGGAGGCGCAGTACGGTCGCGTGACCAGGAACTGGGCGCCGTTCAACGCCTCCTGGACCCTGATGGAGAACTACATCATCCCGTCCGCGGCCAACCAGCCGGGCGGCATGACCAGCTACAACCCGGCGGACCCGGCCGACTACGCGCCCGAGTTCAACCAGCCCAGCCAGTACCCGTCCCCGCTGTCCACCTCCGTGGTGGCCGGCCAGGACCCGCTGGCCAACGAACTCGCCTCGACGTACGGCAACCGCAACATGTACGCCATGCACTGGCTGCTCGACGTGGACGACGTCTACGGCTACGGCACCGGGCGCGGCAGCTCGCTCACCGAGTGCGGCGACAACACCAAGCGGGTCACCTACATCAACACCTACCAGCGCGGCCCGCAGGAGTCGGTCTGGGAGACCGTCCCGCACCCGTCCTGCGAGACCCAGCGGTACGGCCAGTCCGGCCAGGGCTACCAGCCGCTGTTCATCCAGGGCACCGCGGCCGCCCAGTGGCGGTACACCGCCGCTCCGGACGCCGACGCCCGCGCCGTCCAGGCCGCCTACTGGGCGCTGACCTGGGCGACCGAGCAGGGCAACCAGTCCCAGGTCTCGGCGACCCTGACCAAGGCCGGCAAGCTGGGCGACTACCTGCGCTACGCGATGTACGACAAGTACTTCAAGAACCCCGGCTGCGCCTCGCCGACCTGCACCGCGGGCTCCGGCAAGAGCAGCTCGGCGTACCTGCTGAACTGGTACTTCGCGTGGGGTGGCGCGCTGGACGGCGCCTGGTCCTGGCGGATCGGCTCCAGCCACAACCACGGCGGTTACCAGAACCCGCTGGCCGCGTGGGCGCTCTCGGCCGGCCCGACGGCGATGCGGCCGCAGTCGCCGACCGCCGCGGCGGACTGGAACCAGAGCCTCACCCGGCAGGTGCAGTTCTACAAGTGGCTGCAGTCCGCCGAGGGCGGCATCGCCGGTGGCGCCACCAACAGCTGGGACGGCGCGTACGCGGCCCGACCGGCCGGTCAGCCGCAGTTCTTCGGCATGACCTACGACTGGCAGCCGGTCTACCACGACCCGCCGTCGAACCAGTGGTTCGGCTTCCAGGGCTGGGGCATGCAGCGCCTCGCGGAGCTGTACTACGTGACCGGCAACACCATGGCCAAGTCCGTGCTGGACAAGTGGGTGGCCTGGGCCATCTCGCAGACCACGCTCGGCACCGGCAGCAACTACCAGGTCCCGAACGAGATGGACTGGAGCGGCGCCCCGTCGGCCACCTTCAACAGCCCCACCGGAACTCCGGCGGACAACCCCGGCCTGCATGTCACGGTGCGCAACTTCACCCAGGACATCGGTGTCACCGCCGCGTACGCCCGGACGCTGATCTACTACGCCGCCAAGGAGCCCACCAGCACGCTCGGCATCTCGGCCAAGAACACGGCCAAGGGCCTGCTGGACCGCATGATCATGCTGAAGGACGCCCGCGGCATCGTGGTGCCGGAGACCCGCGCCGACTACAACCGGTTCGACGACGTGTGGACCTCGGCCAACCAGACGGGTCTGTACATCCCGTCCGGCTACAGCGGGGTCATGCCCAACGGCGACACCATCGTGCCGGGCAAGTCCTTCCTCGGCATCCGCTCCTTCTACACCAGCGACCCTGACTGGTCGAAGGTGCAGACCTACCTGAACGGCGGCGCCGTGCCGACGTTCACCTACCACCGATTCTGGGCTCAGGCGGACGCCGCGATGGCGCTCGCCGACTATGGCTCGTTCTTCCCCGGAGGATGACCTAGCCCGATCCGGTACGGCTGCCGCCCTCCGTGGCGGCAGCCGTACCGGCTTTCTCTCCCGGATGAAAGTTTCATGTCCGCACAGGTCGTCCATCCTGCGGTGAGGGTTGGATCTTGACGAAACAGTCCCATCGTGGGAGCGTTCCCATCAAATAGTCGCTGGTCAAAGGGCTTCGATGCTCCCCTTGTCACTCGCACAGGAACGTTTGTGGTTCCTGCACAGGCTCGATCCCCGAGACCCGTCGTACCATCTGTTCCATGTCGCGCGGCTGAGCGGCCCGGTCGATCCGGACCGGCTCGCGGCGGCGCTGACCGAGATCGTCACCCGGCACGAGGTGCTGCGCGCCCGGTTTCCGGTCCGGGACGGTTCCCCCGCGCAGGTCGTCGATCCGCCGGAGCCGTTCGCGCTCGAGCTGATCAGTGACGACGCGCCGGACCCGCTGGTGACCGACCGGATCTCGCGGCCCTTCGATCTCGCCGCCGACCGGCTGATCCGGGCCACGCTCATCGCCACCGGGCCTGAGCGGTTCACGTTCTGCCTGGTCGTGCACCACATCGTGGCCGACGCCTGGTCGCTGGGGCTGCTGCGGCACGAGCTGGCTCTGCTGTACGGCGGGGAGGAGCCGCCACCGCTTCCGGCGCGGTACTCCGACTTCCTGCTGGAGGCGGACGCGGGGGCGCCCAAGTCGCTGGACTACTGGACGGAGGTGCTGGTGGGCGCGCCGCCGCTGGAGTTGCCGGCCGACCGGCCCCGGCCGCCGGTGGTGACCACCTCCGGCGGGCACGTACAGCGCGACCTGCCGGAATCGCTGCTTTCGGCGGTGGACAGGTTCGCCGCGGTGGAGCGTTGCACGCCGTTCATGGTGCTGATGACGGCTTATCAGGTGCTGTTGTCGGGGCGGAGCGGGAGCACTGACATCTCCGTTGGGTTCGCCACGGCCGGGCGGCGGAAGCAGGAGTACGAGCCGCTGATCGGGCTGTTCGCGAACACGCTGGTGTTGCGGGGGGATCTGTCGGGGGATCCGACGTTCCGGGAGTCGCTGCGGCGGACGCGGTCACGGTTGCTGGCGGCGTACGGGCATGGGGATGTGCCGTTCGATCAGCTGCTGACGGCGCTGGACGTGGCGCGGGACCAGAGCAGGACGCCGCTGTTCCAGGCGATGTTCGGGCTGTTCAACCTGGCGAATCCGACGCTGACCCTGCCGGGGATCGAGACCGAGCATGTGGAACCGGATTTTCCGCACGCGACGCACGAGTTGCGGTTCGCGGTGTGGGAGAAGGGCATGCTGGCGGTCTACAACAGCGATCTGTTCGACCGGGAGACCATCGAGCGATACGTCGCGAAATATCAGGACATCTTGGAGCGGGTGATCCTGGATCCGGAGATCCGGTTGTCGCGGCTGACCGCGCCACGTGGGGACGAGCTCGACCTGGTGGTGCGTGGCTGGAATCAGGCCGCTCCGGGGGTTTCCGGCACCTTCGACGCGATGTTCGCCGCACAGGTCGAGGCCCGGCCGGACGCGCTCGCGCTGGTGTGCGGGCCGGACCGGCTGAGCTACGCCGAGCTCAATCGGCGGGTCACGGAGCTGGCCCGGCGCATTCCGGCGGGGCGTGGCGACCTGGTGGCGATCCAGCTGTCCAGGAGCACGGATCTGCTGGTGACGTTGCTCGCGGTCCAGCGAACGGGCGCGGCATATGTCCCGCTCGACCCGGAATATCCAACCGCACGACGCGCTTTCGTCCTCGCCGACTCCGGCGCGAAGCCTTTGTTCTCCGAATCACTTCCGAACCCCGAAGCGCTTCCGAACCGCGAAGCATCCTGGAATCCCGGAGGTGCCTCCAACCCGGAGACGGCCTCCAACCCCGAACCGCTCTCCAACCCCGAACCGCTCTCGAACCCCGGAACCTCCTACAACCCCGAAGCGTCCCCGAACCCCGAAGCCACGGCCACAAATCCGAAATTTCCCCCGTCGCCGGGTGATCCGGCCTATGTGCTGTACACATCGGGTTCGACCGGCCAGCCGAAGGGCGTGACCGTCCCGCATTCGGCCCTGGCCAACTTGCTCGCCGCGATGGCCGGCCAGCTCGGCTCCGCGCCCGGGGACGTCTGGCTGGCCGCGACCTCCCTCTCGTTCGACATCTCCGCCCTGGAGCTCTACCTCCCGCTCGCCACCGGCGGCACCGTCGTCCTCGCCGAGAACACCGAGGCCCCCGCGCTCGCCCGCCTGATCCGCGCCGAACGCGTCACCCACGCCCAGGCCACCCCCTCCGGCTGGCGCGCCCTCCTCGACACAGGTTTCCGCGACCCCGCCCTGGTCGCCCTCGCAGGCGGCGAAGCCCTCCCGCCCGCCCTGGCCAGAGAGCTGCGCCCCCGCGTCGCCCGCCTGGTCAACGTCTACGGCCCCACCGAGACCACCATCTGGTCCACCTCCTGGGAAGTCCCGGAAAACCCCGGCGAGATCCGCATCGGCTCCCCCATCGGCGGCACCCGCTGCTACGTGGTCGGCGAGCACCTCGACCCGCGAGTCATCGGCGTCCCCGGCGAACTCCTCATCGGCGGCTCCGGCGTAGCCCTCGGCTACCACGGCCGCCCCGCCCTCACCGCCGACCGTTTCGTCCCCGACCCGTACGGCCCGCCCGGCGCCCGCCTCTACCGCACCGGCGACACCGTCCGCCACCGTCCCGACGGCACCCTGGAGTTCCTCGGCCGCGCCGACAACCAGATCAAACTCCGCGGCCACCGCATCGAACTCGGCGAGATCGAATCCGTCCTGGAAAGCCTCCCCGGCGTCCGCCAGGCCGTCGCCGCCGTCCACGACGAGATCCTCCTCGCCTACGTCGTCCCCCCGCCCGCCGACCAGGACGAACTCCTGCGCCTGCTGGCCGACCGCCTGCCCGAGTACATGATCCCGGCCTTCCTGCTCGGCCTGGACGCCCTCCCGCTGACCGCCAACGGCAAGGTGGACCGCCGCGCGCTGCCGCCGCCGGACGGCCTGCCCGGCGCCGGCCGGCCGGAGTTCGTCGCCCCCAGGACCGACGCCGAGGAGCTGGTCGCCGAGATCTGGACCGACGTACTCGGCCCCGGCAGCCCGATCGGGGTGTTCGACGACTTCTTCCGGATCGGGGGTCACTCGCTGATGACGGTCCGGGTGAGCGTGCGGCTGGCCGTACTCACCGGAATCGAGCTGCCGCTGCGCACGCTGTTCGCCCGGCGTACGGTCGCCGACCTGGCCGCCGCCCTCGAGGAGCGCCTGCGCGAGGAGCTGGCGGCGATGCCGGAGGACGAAGCCGAGCGGCTGGCGTCCCAAGAGACAGCCCAGACCTGGAGGTGAACATAGTGCAGGACCCCTTGGAGAAACAGCTGGCCGTCATGGTGGCCGCCGCCACCGACGACCAGATCTCGGCCGACGACGTGCTGGCCGCGCAGCACTCGCTGGCCGCGCTCGGCGTGACCTCGCTCAGCCTGATCCGGCTGGTGGACGCCATCGAGGACGAGTTCGGCGTGGACGTGGACCCGGGCCTGGTGGACGACTTCGCCAACCTGGTCGCGGACGTGGCCGGGAGGCTGCGATGAGCGAGCATGTGCGCTTCTCGGGCGGGCGCGCGGGCCGCGCGAACCTGGCCTGGGGGCAGCGGTCCATCTACGAGGCCATGCGGCAGGCCGGTCCGGCGAGCGCGCACTATTTCAACCTCTGGCGGGTGCTGCCGATGCCGCGCGGGCGCGGCCCGTACACGGTGGAGCAGGTGACCTCGGCGGTGGTCGCGCTGGTCGCGCGGCACGACTCGCTGCGGTCCAGGATCGCTCTCCGCGAGGACGGCCATCCGTTCCAGATCGTGTCGGAGACCGGCTGGCTGGAGCGGCAGGTGCTGGCGGCCACCGAGCAGGAGGCGGAGAAGGCGGCCGAGGGCCTGGTCCTGGATCTGGCCGCGCGCGCGTTCGACCTGGTCGAGGAGTGGCCGGTCCGGATCGGGCTGATCACGGTCGACGACGTGGTGCGGCAGGTCGGGGTGGTGCTGTGCCACACCGCCGTGGACGGGTACGCGGCCGACATCGTGGTCCGCGACCTGCGCCAGCTGCTGCTGCGCGGGAGCCTGGCCAGGCCGCCGTCCCAGCAGGTGCTCGACCTGGTGGCCGAGCAGGAGTCCGGCGTGGGGCGTAATCGATCCGAGCGGGCGCTGGCGCACTGGGAGGCGGGCTACCGCAAGGGCCCGCCGACGATGTTCCCCGATCTGGTCGCCGAGCCGGGCTCGCCGCGCTGGAGCAAGGCGATGCTGGAGTCGCGGGCGCTGGAGGACGCGGTCACGATCGTGGCCGCGCGGCATCACATGAGCACGGCGACCGTGCTGCTCACCGCCGTCTCGGCGCTGATCGGCACGATCACCCCGCACGAGACCTGCGTGATCACCCCGATCGTGCACAACCGGTTCCGGCCGGAGACCAGGGACCTGGTGACCTCGCTCAGCCAGCTCGGCCTGTTCACGATGTCCTCCGATCCCGACGCGACGCTGGCCGTGACGCTGGAGGCCACCCTGCCTGAGGCGATGCGCGCCTACCGGCACGCCCAGTATGACCAGCTGGCCTGGGAGGCCATGGTCGAGCGGGTGAGCGCGGACCGCGCGGTCAAGGTCGACCCGTCGTGCTGCTTCAACGACATGCGCCCGGTCGACCACAGCGCCCTGCAGGAGAGCTCGCCGGGCGAGGACGCGATCCGCACCTCGGTGACGTCCTCCCGGATCGAGTGGCTGCCGGGGGTGGACCATTTCACCTGCAATTTCTGCTTCTTCGTGACCCGCCAGAGCGGCATCCTGTCGATCGGCCTGAACGCCGACACCTGCCGCCTGCCGCAGAGCCGGATGGTCGGGCTGCTGCGCGCGGTGGAGGAGCTCGTGGTGGAGTCGGCTTTCCGGGACGCCCGGCCGAGTGAGCTGGAGGTCGCTCCGTGATGCTGGCCGAGTTGCTCCGTACGCGCGCGGGGGAGGATGCCGCCCGGGTCGCGATCGAGGTCGCGGGGGTGGACTCGCTGACGTTCGGGGCGTGGGAGCGGCGTTCGGCCGCCGTGGCACGGGGGCTGCCCGCCCGTCCTGGCGAGCGGGTGGCGCTGCTGTTCGGGTCGCGGGACTGGGCCGACTACGCGGTGGCGTACGTCGGGGTGCTGATGGCCGGGGCGGTGGCGGTGCCGCTGTCGGACCGGCTGGCCGAACCCGAGCTGGAGTTCCTGGTACGCGACTGCAGGGCCGTGGGCATCGTGCACGCCTCCCGGTTACGCCCACCCAAGATCGACGGCTGGACGTCGGTCGTGACCGAACTCGAACTCGCCGACGGAGACCTCCCGGAGGGACCTCGGCCGAAGGACCTGGCGCAGATCCTCTACACCTCCGGCACCACCGGACGGCCGAAAGGTGTGGGCGCCACCCACGCGAACCTGGCCTTCGGCCGGGGTGGGCCGCCCGCGCGCCGGATGTTCCGGCACTCCAGACACTTCCTGCACGCCTTCCCGATCGGCACCCAGGCCGGTCAGGCCATGCTGCTCAACGCGCTGGACGCCTTCCCGGCCATGCTCACCCCGCCGGTGTTCACCCCGTCCAGGTTCGCCCGCCTGATCGAGTCGCACGGCGTCGGCACGGTCTTCCTGGTCCCGACCATGGCCAACGAGCTGCTCGCGTCGGGCGCGCCCGACCGGCACGACTTCTCCTCGGTGCTGCTGCTCGGCTCGGCCGCCGCCGCCCTGCCGCCCGCGCTGGCCCTCCGGCTCACGAAGGCGTTCCCGAAGGCGACGGTGACGAACTACTACACCTCCACCGAAGCCGCCCCCGCCCAGACTGTGATGATCTTCGATCCGAAACGTCCGGCCGCGCTCGGCCGTCCCGCGTTCGGCAGCGGCCTGCGGATCGGCGATGGCACGCTCCCGCCAGGCGAGACGGGCGAGGTGTGGCTGCGCTCCGGCGCGGCCCCCCGCTCGTACGTGGGCGACGGCGAGGCCACCGGCGCGGTCTTCAAGGACGGCTGGATCCGCATGGGCGACCTCGGCTACCTCGACGAGGAGGGCTACCTCTACCTGGTCGACCGCGAGAGCGACGTGGTCAAGTCCGGCGCCTTCAAAGTGTCCACGATCATGGTCGAGGCCGCCCTGTACGAACATCCGGACGTGGTCGAAGCCGCCGTCTTCGGCGTGCCCGACCCTTCGCTGGGCACCGCGGTGGCCGCCGCCGTGGTCGCCTCCGATGTCGCGATCAACGACCTGCGCGCCTTCCTGGCCACCCGGCTGGCCAGGCATGAACTCCCCGCGCACATCCTGCTGCTCGACGCGCTCCCCAAGAACCCGTCGGGCAAAATCCTCAAGACCGAACTGCGCGGCCTGCTCGGGACGCCGCGCGAGGAAAGCGAGTGACATGTCCTCGTCGCTGATCTGGGAGCAGGCCTCCCCCGCCCAGCACGGCATGTGGGTCACCGACAGGCTCGGGGGTGACCCGCGCGCCCACCACATGCCGCTGCTCATCCGGCTGACCGGGGAGCTGGACCGGACCGCGCTCGCCGCCGCGTGCGCCGCCGTCGTCGAACGCCATCCCCTGCTGGGCAAGGCCCTCGCCGACCGCGACGGCGTGGTCGGCCTCGTCCCCGCCGCGACACCTCCCGCCCTCGAACCGGGCCCCGCCGAGGTGGATTTCGACCTCGCCACCGGCCCCCTGACCCGGTTCATCCTGACCTCGACCGGATCCGAGCACGAACTACTCGTGGTCGCCCACCACGCGATCTTCGACGGAGTCTCCAAGGACCTCCTGGTCCGCGACCTCGCCCTGGCCTACAGCGGTTCGCCCCTTCCACCCCCCGTGACCTCGGAGTCCGACCCGGCCGACATCGCCGCCGCCACGGAATTCTGGCGCCCCCGCTGGCGCGACCCCGTCAAACTCGCCCTCCCCGGCCTGACCGCCCTCTCCCTGCGCGCCACCCCCGCCGACACAATCGACCTCAAACTCGACCCCGAACTCGGCCAGCTCGCCGAATCGCTCGGCGTCACCCGCTTCGAAGCCCTGGTCGCCCTCCTGCACACCCTCCTGTACGGCTACCGCCCCGGCCCTCAGACCCTCGCCGTCGACCTCTCCACCAGAACCGCCGCGGACCAGGACACCATCGGCCTGTACTCCAACGAGCTACCCGTCTTCACCACCCCGAACTCGACCGACTCCTTCGCCCAGTTCGCCCGCAACGTCCGCGCCGAGCTCCGCGAGATCTACCGCCACCGCCGCGTCCCCATCGCCCGCGCGGTGACCGGGATCACGCCACGGGCGGCGCTGGCCCCGGTCTCGCTCAGCTACCGCAAACGGTCCACGCCGGATCCCGAGTTTCCCGGCCTCACCAACTCGGTCGAATGGATGACCGCCAACGGCGCGATCAGAAACACCCTGCACGTCCAGGTCGTCGACGGGATCGGCGCGCGGCTGTCCTTCGATCCGGCCTGCCTGAGCCGGGCGTCCGCCGACCTGGTCGCCGCCGACCTGGCTGGGCTGCTGGCCACGCTGGCGGCGACGCCGTACAGGCGGCTGCGGGACCTGTCCCCCGCCCGACCGGGCGACCTGGCCACGCTGAACGCCCCCGCGACCGTGGCGCCGGCCGGTCCCGCCGACGACGGCATCCTGAGCGTGATGACCGCCATCTGGTGCGAGGTGCTCGGCATCGAGGAGGTGCACCCGGACGACGACCTGTTCGATCTGGGCGGCCACTCTCTCACGATCACACAGATCATCGCCCGGGTCGACAAGCGGCTGGGAGTCGAGCTCACCCTCGACACGTTCTTCGAGACCCCGACGCTCGCCGAACTGGTCGCCCAGGTGGAGGCGGCCCGCCCTGCCTCCCGTGGGGCGGGGCCACGATAACGCAGGCTTTGACGCGGCGGACCCGCTCAACCAAAGCGTCGGCGCGTCGAATACGGTGCCGTCTTCCTCAGACATGGTGAGCACCCACGACACGGTTCCGGGTGCTCTTGGAGGAGACGACGGATGGCCTCGATTTCCTCCATATCGGGCATCTGCACGTCCGTGACCACCACGTCGGGTTCTCGGCGAGAGGCCTGCTCAAGGGCCTCGACGCCGGTCCCGACGACTTCGACCTCGTCCACGGTTTCCAGTCCACGACCGAGACGGGCATCGAGCTCACCGATCTGGGTGGTCTGGCGTTCCAGTTCGATGCCTTGTCCCTCCACGCGCTCCTGGCCCCTACCCGAACGCCGTCCAGGTCCGTACTTGTCCTCATACCTGTGCCGGAGGTTCTGGCGACGGCCACCGAGCGACGATGGCGACGCGCTCCTGGAGGGGCTCTCGACAGGCGACAAAGCGGGTTTTACCAGGGCATATACCTCGCCTATACCGGCCTGTCCGATGCTCGATCTGAGCCGCCCCGGCTTCGCTCCGGTGGTAGGGCGAAACGGAAACGCGCGTGGTTCAACTGATTCTTTCGGCCCGGCACGACTCAATCAGAAAGGAGGCGATCATCCGGTGAAGCGCTCTTTGGCTCGTTTCAGAGATGAACTGCTGTCGGCAGTTCTTCCCGAATCCGACGCAGCGGCCAGCTGTACCGTATTCAGTCGCGCCTGTTACTACTGCTCCTCGAGCTACTCGAGGTTAGTGGTCACCTACAAGTGCTACCCCACCGGCGGCGGCTTTTACTACCAAAGCACCGACTACGGCTGCGGTAGCTGCTAATGCCGATCATCCCAGGGAGCTGCCGCGATCGCAGTTTGGCCGGCTCTCGTGGGTGATCTGATCGCTGGAATCTCCGGCATCGTGATGCTGATATGGATTGCGGTGCCGGCGTCCGGAAACCCCCACCCATTCTGTCTTTATCCGGGGCCGAATCATGATCGCATTCCAGGTAAGCCTGCTAATACTGACGTTGTGTCTGACTCTGCTCAACCTGGTGCTCATCCTGGGTATCGCACGAAAGGTTGGGCGGGGCGCAGGAGTGACGCCCATCCCGGCTGGGCACCTCCAACTGAGCTCGTCGCCGGGAACTCCTATAGGCGAGTTCGTGGCCACAAGTACACAGGGGGTGACGGTTAGTCGAGCCGCCCTCGAACTCGGTACCGTGTTCGCCTTCCTCTCGCCGGACTGCGCACCCTGCCAGCAGGCTATGCCGGCTTTCCTCTCCTACGCGACCATGAACAAGGGGACAGTCGTGTCCGTACTCTCCGGCGACTATGACGGGGATGTCATGGCCACATTGGAGGCGCTGGGCCCGGTTCTCGTCGAAGTGCCGAATGGGCCTGTGGCCAGGGCATTCGGTGTCATCGGAGTCCCCGTCTTCGTCACCGTGGGGGTCGGGAACGTGCTCGCGACCAGTTCGAAGATCGGCCCGGACTCAAGAATCACCATACCTGCGTAACGCCTATTTGCTCGACCGGGGTTGCTTGCCATGGAATTCTCCTACATAGCCCTTGGCTCGCTTTGTCTAGCTTTTACCTTTGGCGTGCTGCGCCGGAAGTTCGGCGTCGTGCATGTTCATGGGCCGAGCATGTACCCGCACCTGAACGCGGGCGACAGAGTCATTATCGCGCGCCGTCCGTCAAATTATGTGCGAGGGGACGTTGTGGTGATCACGCGTCCTGATTCGCCGGGGCAACTTATCAAGCGGATTGCGGCCGTTGCCGGTGACCGATTCCCGGGCGGGCTGGAAGCGGTGCCGCCGAACCATGTGTTCGTTCTCGGTGACAACCTGCCGTCCAGTATGGATTCGCGTCATTTCGGGTTCGTTCCGATGGACCGAGTAGTGGGGCGAATGATACGGCGGCTGACAATATAGCGTCTCCAATGGGACCTCGGCGCCTGTTTCCCTCTGATTGTTGTAGGTGACGGCTAGATGGCAGACTATTCCCTCCTATTCAGCGGAACTCTACTCGTCGTCGTCTTCCTCACCTCGAGCGTCGGGAAAATCTTCCACTACTCATCGTTCACGGACTCGGTCCGTGAAATGCGGCTCCTGCCCATCGGGGCGGTACCGAGTGCCACAATCCTGATAATAACCGCAGAGCTGATCGCCGCTCTGTCGATACTGGTAGGCCTGATGACGAACTCGGCTCTGCTCGTGTATGCCTTCGCCCTTTCTGCCGCGCTCTGCGTGGTATTCAATCTGGCGATCACAACCGTGATTCATCGAGGCAGCTCCGTGACCTGCAACTGTTTTGGACGACAGGCGTCGGAATTTTCCGCCCGGCACATCGTGCGCAACACCCTGCTTGTGGCCGCAGCTATCGTCGGTATGCTCAGCGCCGACGTCGGGGTCGGCTCCTGGACCACGGAAACAGGAATCACCATCGTCGCGGGATTGATCCTGTCGCTTCTGGTCATCCTGATGGACGACCTGGCAGATCTCTTCGCCTAGACGAGTGGGCCCGCCGGTATCCCCACGGTTTGGATGTCAGATTTCTATGAAATCAATGCGAGACAGCGTCCACACGACCGCCAGGGCATTTACCTTGGCCTGGCAGGCGAGGTCACGGCTCGTCATCCTGGCAGTGGTCATCGCCGTAACCACCGCCGCGGTACCCGTCACCGTCGCGTGGCTGACCAAATTCATTCTGGACGCCATCGTGATGAACCTTCCAGCCAGGACGCTGCTCGTTCTCGCGAGCCTGCTCGCGACGCTGGGGCTGGTCTCGAAGGCGCTGGTGGAGGGTTCGCGCTACTGTCAATCAGAGTTGGACAGATTGATCGCGCTGAAGGCGCAGAGCAGGCTGTACGTCGCACTCAACCGACTGCCCGGACTCGCGCACTTCGAAGATCCCGCCTTTCTCAACCAGTTGCAGCTGGCCCAGACCATGGGCGGTCGCACCCCCAGCCAGATCCTCTCCGGGTTCCTGGCCATCGCCGGAGCGGCCCTGGGCATCGCAGGTTTTGTCGGATCCCTGTTCTCCCTCAGCCCGATCATGGCCGGGGTGATCCTGATCAGTGTGGGGCCGACCCTACTGGCAGAGATTTCGCTTTCCCGGCGCCGGGTCTCCATGCACATGAGACTGGGCCCGCTCGAACGACGAGAGATCTTCTACGCCCAGTTGATGACCGACGGCCAGGCCGCGAAAGAGGTCCGGCTGTTCGGCATCGGCTCCTTCCTGCACACTCGGATGGTCTCCGAGCGGCAGGCGGCGAATGCCGAGAACCGGACATTGGATCGGCGTGACCTCGTAACCCAGCTAGCGCTTGGCGGCCTGGCGGCGCTGATCGCGGGAAGCGGTCTGGTCTGGACCATCATCCGCGCTCATGACGGTGCTCTGCTGGTAGGCGACATTTCGATGTTCATCGCCGCTGTGGGAGGGATGCAGGGTCAACTCGCCGGGCTCATCGGCCAAATGGCGCGAACCCATGAGCAGATCTCGTTGTTCAGGAGTTTCCTGGCCGTCGAGAGCACAGAACCAGACCTTGTCGTGGCGCCTCACCCCGTACCTGTCCCCTCCCTGTCCCAGAGCATCAGGCTGCATGATGTCTGGTTCCGCTACAGCGAAGAACATCCCTGGATTCTCCGCGGCGCGTCCCTCGAGATTCCGGCCGGGACGTCGATGGGCCTGGTGGGCCTAAACGGCGCGGGAAAGAGCACGATAGTGAAGCTCCTCACCCGCATGTACGACCCGAGCGCAGGACGTATCACCTGGGACGGGATCGATCTGAGGGACTTCGAGCCAGGCGAACTCAGAGCCAGAATAGGCGCCGTCTTCCAGGACTTCATGGCGTACGACATGTCGGCAAGGGAGAACATCGCGATCGGCCGGCTAGAACTCATGAAGGACACCCTCGCCATCGAAACCGCCGCTCACGAGGCGGGAATCGACGAAACGATTCACTCCCTCCCCCGCGGCTACGAAACCCTCCTGACCCGGCTGTTCATTGACGAGTCCAGCCAGGATGGCGACACCACCGGGGTATTCCTTTCCGGGGGCCAGTGGCAACGGGTGGCCCTTGCTCGCGCGATGCTCCGCCGTAACAGCGATCTCCTGATCCTCGACGAGCCGAGCTCCGGCCTGGACGCGGAGGCAGAACACGAGGTCCACACACGCATAGCGACCTTGCGGAGCGGCCGCACAAGCGTGCTCGTCTCACACCGGCTCGGCTCCATCCGACACGCCGATACGCTTGCCGTCCTTCATGACGGCGTCTTCGCCGAGGTCGGCCCGCACAACGAACTCATGACCCGAAACGGCCTATACGCCCGCCTGTTCAAACTCCAGGCGTCCGGCTATCGCGACCCGATCGTCACCCGCGCCTAAACAACCCCTTCGACAGTCACCGGGCGACGGGGCAAGCTGTCGCTTCAGCCATCGCCGGATCACATACGTCGGCTATCGTCACGCCGGTAGCGAACTATCCCGGCGGAAGGTTCCGGCTCGATGACGCAGCGCCAGCAGGTCACGGTCGACGTCCACGTCATCCTGGAGCAGACCGGGCACATCCTGTTGTGTCTGCGCGCGGGGACCGGCTATGCCGACGGCCTTTACTGTCTGCCCTCAGGCCACTTGGACGAGGGCGAGACCATCGTCGACTGTGCCATCCGGGAAGCCCGGGAAGAGGTCGGCATCACCATCGATCCGAAACACCTGCAACCCGCCACCGTCCTGCATCACCTCTCACCCGAAGGCCGCCCACGGGTGGGATTCTTCTTCGTTACGCACACCTGGACGGGCGAACCAACCAACGCCGAACCGAGCAAATGCGCAAAAGTCGACTGGGTGCCGGCTGATTTACTCCCGGACAACACGGTGCCCTACACCATGGCAGGCGTCGCACATTACCTGGCTGGGAAAACGGTGGGCTTGCACGGCTGGTGACGAGGGGATTCTGGCGATGATGACCGCCATCTAGTGCGAGGTGCTGGGCATCGACGAGGTGCACCCAGACGATGACCTGTTCGATCTGGACGGTCACTCGCCCACGATCACGCAGATCATCGCCCGGGTGGACCCACGCCCGGTAAGTCGACAAGGCAAACATTGCCTGATGCGGCGCTAGCTAGTTTGCCCTGCGTGGAGTAGGGACAATCAACACGGTCGGCCAGTTGAGATCGGAGTTCTTGATGTTCCCGCTCATCCGATCGCCCAGCTCAAGACATGGAGGATCCCGAGGAAGCCCGTATCGCGCGGAACATCTCGCCAAGGCTATTCATGTTCTTCAACCCGCGAAGCCGCCGCGTCGTGAAAGGGGCTCACTTTAGGCATGACCGCGCAACCTCCAGGCAGATGCCGGGTTTCTCTTTCGCTGAGCTGCGGATATGTGGCCGACCTGCACGTTTGAGTATCTCTGGATCCCGGATGGTGAGCCCGAACGGGACCAGGCATGGGTGAGATGACCTCGTTGATCATTTTGAGGCGAGCTGGAATTTAAGTCATCCTTCTAGTTATTTGCGGATCCGTACGGGATATATCTCAGTCAAGGCCAAGGCTAAGGACACACTGGGGTTGATCGGTGATCGAAGACGTTATCGTGGGTGTCCTGGTCGAGGTACTCGCGGCCACAGGGCGACGGCTTGGAATCGCGGCGAAGGGCAGGCGCGGTCAGCGTCGGCGAGAGGAGCTCGAACTCGCACGCTGGTTCGACACGTACAAGCTGGCGGACCTGGGCCCGAACGTCGGCGAGTTACCAGCCGGAGTGTCCGGGGAGGACGTGGCCTCGGTCCTGTATGGCGACGAGTTCCAGGCCCTTCTGCACGAGTTGCTCGCGGTTCGCTTGACCGACGCCCCCGAAATCGACGCCAAACGAGTGCGCGTGAGCTTCGAACAAATATTCCGGCCTGCATTTCCTGACGTGGACATAGCGCTGCTCACGCAGGAACTCTTCGCCTACTACGACGGGGAGTCACGCAGAATCGCGGACGAACTCAAGGCCGCCGACCCCCTCTTGATCGCCCAGCTTCGCGATGAGGCGAGTAGCGCGAGAATAGTCGCGACGTTACATGCCATCGAACGGCACACGGCCGCACTGTCCACGCGCGCTGATCCGACGATCGAAGCCGACTTCCTGCTGCGATACCGGAGACATCTGGCCGAACACTACGGGCGTCTGGAACCTCCGGATTTCGAGAGGCGACGGCGAATTGAGATCGGAAAGCTCTATGTCTCGCCCACCATCACGCAGGTAATCGAGGGAGAACCGAACCAGCAGCCACGGGAGATCGACCTCACCCGGCTGGATCAGGAAATCGACCAGACCGTGCTGCTGGGCGATCCGGGCGGCGGAAAGACAACCGCAGCTCAGGTCCTAGTCCATCGGCACGCCATCGACCCCACCTGCCGGACACCGTTCCTAGTCACCTTGCGAGAGTTCGCCGCCGCCGGACTGCCGGAGCGCTCCGTAGTCAGCCATATCGAGCAGCGGCTCGAAGCCTTCTATCAATGCGCCGCACCCACGGGCATGGTAGCGCGATTGTTATTGGCGGGTAATGCGTTGGTCGTGTTCGACGGTCTCGACGAACTGGTCGACACTTCTCGCCGAGCAGAGGTCACTGCGATAATCGAGCGGTTCTGCACAGAGTATCCCGCTGCACGGGTACTAGTCACATCACGGTTGGTCGGATACGACCAGGCCCGGCTCGACGAACGGCAGTTCATGTGCTACCGGATCTCTGGATTCGACGACGGCCATGTCGAAAAATATGTCCGGAACTGGTTCGCGCAGGAAGAGCTTCAGGACAGTGAAGTCGATCGCTGGACTGAAGCCTTCATGAATGAGAGCGCAAGCGTGTCGGATTTACGGTCCAATCCGCTCATGCTCGCTCTGATGTGCATCCTGTATCGCGGTGAGGGTTCTATTCCACGTAACCGGCCGGAGGTTTATGAAAGATGTGCGAATCTTCTCTTCCGCAAATGGGACGCGCGGAGGAGCATACATCTCGAACTTCGTGCCCGACACCTTGTCGAACCGGCCCTCCGCTATCTGGCCCACTGGCTGCTGACCAGCGATGAACCGCGGGCCGCGGTGACTGAGCGGCAACTGGTCCGCGAGGCCACCAAATTCCTCCATATCCGGGGCTTTGAGCTGATAGAGGACGCAGAAGAGGCCGCGAAGGAGTTCGTGTCCTTCAGCCGGGGACGAATGTGGGTGTTCACTGACGCCGGGACGACCGGACGTGGGGAGACACTTTTCACTTTTACCCACCGCACGTTTCTGGAATACTTCGCGGCCGCACACCTGTCTGCTATATGCGATACACCGGAAAAACTTGCCCGGACGCTACTGCCGCACGTCGCTAAGCAGGAATGGGATGTGGTCGCCGCGCTCGCGATCCAGATGAAAGACAATGCGATAGATCGCGGGGCCGAGCGAATATTCGCTATCATGATAGCCGACCGGCGACGCCGATCGGTAAGCAGCCGGAGCAATATCCTCCAGTTCTTGGCACGCTGCCTGAGATCGATAGACCTGCCACCACATGTGATTCGGAACCTTACCCGAAGCATTCTCGATCATGTTTTCGACGGCCACCCAGAAGAATCCGAGCGATATCTTCCGCTAAGTTGGCTACTGGAGAGTTGCATTGCCAGCTGCGAATTAGTAAAGGAGGAGGTAGCCGAACGAGCCGGTGCGATGATCGCGTCCCCCGACAAGGCCATCCATGCGAATGGAATACGACTGCTGGCGTGGATAAATTCCGGCACGGACATCCAGCGAGACAACCACCGACCAGATGATACGCTCTCTGCGTTTTGGAATGAATTCAGACGAGAGAGCATCGAGAGAAATCGTGAACACATCGCGGCAATCTGGCGGACCGACTCCGGGCTCAGGAAGATCGCACTCGAGGCGGAGATAGTCCGGATCGATGAGATACTCAACGAGGAAGGCGGCCTGCTCTCATTGTTTCGATTTCACGAAACGGGAATCTTTGGAATCACGTATGTTCCGTATTTATATGACCACGCATGGTGCCTTGTCAGAGGGTACAAGAACGAAGACTCCTTGGCCAGGAACGCGACTCAGATTGTTCAAGACCTCCAGACGCTTGGACTTCATATTATTAATCATGCCGACCCCTTTCCATTGACCGACATAGAGGGATGGAACAATTTCTTCTCAAATACGCATGACAATGGTTCATATAAGTACGAGATCCCGGACAATATGGCATACCTGGGCGCACTGATGATCATCCTTTGCATAGCTGAACAGTTACCTGGTCTACCACCGGATACGCACTCCGACCTATCGCTGGGTCCGTTGAACGAAGCATATCGCTACATAATGAGACGCTGGCAGAGAGACGAGCCTACAGATCTACCGCCGCTGCCCATTCCCCATCAATTTCACCAGAAACTGAAAGATTGGGCGGACGGCCGAGCCGATGTCGTAGCTCATTCCAGCACGAGAGCTTAAATGAAAGTTGGAGGCCCAAGCCGGTCTTGGCGAGGAAGCCGCTGATCAGCGTGGGCCGGTACGGCATCCGCTTGAGCCGGTTCTTGACCGCATCAAGACCACATCATGCCCGGTACGCGTACCCCTGTGCCAACCAAAGATCACCATCGAGAAGTGCGCCAGGGGTTGAGCCAAGCGCGGCCACGTATGCCCGATCGTGACGAACATGTGCCCACAGATCGCACTCGGCACGCAAGTACGTGCTCC
The DNA here is from genome assembly GCF_009687885.1 of Acrocarpospora pleiomorpha. Classification (GTDB taxonomy): domain Bacteria; phylum Actinomycetota; class Actinomycetes; order Streptosporangiales; family Streptosporangiaceae; genus Acrocarpospora; species Acrocarpospora pleiomorpha. The sequence continues at coordinate 63,389 of NZ_BLAF01000034.1, read as the reverse complement.
ACCGGCAGGGCGGCGCTCTCGTCTTTCGGCGGCCCAAGAAGAATATGCCCAAGCGGTCATCGTGGTCTGGCCTATCCACGGGCACTGGCATTGTGGGCGTCCTGGTGTGGTGGCTGACCAGCCGGTGATCCGCTCGACTTGGAGTGGTTCCGGAATGCCTCACGCCCACGAATCGTGGCGAATCATTTCTACGGCTCGGCCAAGCCGGGGCCAGCAGAGCAGGTCGCCGCGTCCGGACAGGGAAAGCAGCCAGTCGACCCCGCCCGGACGCGGCGGGTCTTCAGGCGCGCGCCGCGTCGAAGCGCGCGATGACGTCGTTCCAGTTGATCAGAGACCACAGCTTCTCGACGTAGTCCGGCCGGACGTTCTTGTACTGCAGGTAGTAGGCGTGCTCCCAGGCGTCGAACACCAGGAGCGGCGTGGAGCTCATGCCGACGTTGCCGTGGTGGTCGTAGACCTGCTCGACGATCAGCCGTCGGCCGAGCGGCTCCCAGGCCAGTACGCCCCAGCCGGACCCCTGCACGGTCGCGGTCGCGGTCGTGAGCTGCTTCTGGAAGGCCTCGAACGAGCCGAAGTGCTCGGTGATCGCGTCGCCGAGCTCGCCGTCGGGGCGGTCGCCGCCATCCGGGGAGAGGTTCTGCCAGAAGATCGTGTGCAGCACGTGGCCCGACAGGTTGAACGCGTAGGTCTTCTCCAGGCCGACCAGGCCGCTGAAGTCGCCCTTGTCCCGCACCTCGGCCAGGCGGTCGAGGGTGTCGTTGGCGCCCTTCACGTAGGCCGCGTGGTGCTTGCTGTGGTGCAACTCCAGGATCTCGCCCGTGATAGCCGGCTCCAGAGCCGCGTAGTCATAGGGCATATCCGGAAGGGTGTACTGGCCCACTGCCATCCTCCTTATTGCACATTATTCGCAACAGCGATGAGTACACAATAAGGGAAGGGTGGACCCTGCGGCGGCTGGCGGCGGCGTTGGGGCGCAGTGTGCCGTGGGTGCGCGCTTGGCTCACGGAGTCGACGCGGCCGTAGACATGAGGTACCAGTAGAGACCGGCACCCCGTGACCGTCGACGTGCCAAGCGCTTCAGTTCTCGCCGCGTACCAGCTCGGGGCGGAAGGCGATGATGAGTCCGAGCGTCGTGTATCCCACGAGCAAATGGGACGCACCGATGAGGTTCCCGGCCGAGAGGCCGAGGATTCCCATAGCGGGCAGGGTCACGACCGCCCAGCTTTCGGCGACGAGCGGCCACAGGCGGGCCAGTCCGCGCCACCGGCCGGTGAGCGCGATCTTGATGCTGATCACGAACATGCCCAGCATCGAGAGCGGCCAGAACGCGTCCAGGACTGCCAGCCAGACGGCGTCCCGCTCGGACGGGAAGAACGCGTGGACCACGGTCCACACCATGGCCAGGGCCAGCAGCACCCGCTCGACTGTCAACATGGCCCGTGCCGTGCGGGTCACGCCGGTGGCGTTGGTACGGGACATGAGCGAGATGAGGGACAAAGCGCCGAACTGGAACGCGAAGCTACCCAGGTCGGTGAGCACGATGCCCATCTCGGACGAGGGCTGGAAACCGTAGATGAAGCTGACGGCCGACCAGGTCAGCGCCCCGGTGGAAAGGCTCAGGGCCAGCCGGCGCACCGTCGTGTCGGTGAGCCGCCCGGATGGAGAGCTGGTGACGGCGTGCGGTGTGCGGGTCTCAGTCATCGTTGTTCCTCGTTTCGGTAGGCGGTGCGGGTCACCGCGGCAACGAGGACGATCCTGGTAAACCACCAACCTGAGCAGTCAGGGCATCTTGTCCCAATTCCCGGCACCTCTCGCGTCCTAGGACGAGTGGGACGCGGGTCCTAGGGACATCGCAGGCCTGGTGAGGCACACTTTCCTGGTGCAGATTCTGACGGCGCGGCTGGGTCCTGGGCCCGTGCTCTTCGCGATCGCGGCGACCGCCACGCCGGCGGCGATGCTCATCGACATGGAGGTGCCGAACGCCCACCGCGCCGTGCTCGGCCTGCAGCCCGGCGGGTTCGACGCCATGACGGGGGTCGCGCTGGCCACGGCCGGCATGGTGGTGCTCGCCCGGTATCCGCGCCATTCCCTCGGCCTGCTGATGTCGGCCTTCGGCGCCTGGTGGGCGCTGGACGGCACGGCGTCCTCGTGGCTCGCCTACGCCACCATGCACGATCCCGCGCTTCCGGGCGCGTCCGCGGCCTTCTCCGTCTACCAGCGATTCGGCGCGGGTCTGCTCCTGCTGCTGCCCCTGGTGCTGCTGCTGTTCCCGGACGGGAGGCTGCCCTCGGGGTGGTGGCGGGTGGTCTCGCTGGTCAGCCTCGGGCTGACGAGCCTGCTCCCGCTGGCGCTGATCGCGGCGCCGTCCGGCATCGCCCAGGCGACCTCCGAGCCCGGGCCGATTCCCGCGCCATTGCTGGCGCTGAACCTCGATCCGCTCTATTTTCCCCTGCCGGACGTCGTCTGGACCGGTGTGCTGCTGGTGGCTCAACTGTGCGTCCCGCTGAGCCTGCTCGCTCCGTTCGTCGTGGTGGTACGACGCTACCGGACGGAGACCGGCATCGGCCGGATGCGGATGCGCTGGCTGCTGTGGGCGGCCGTGGTCGACCTGCTGGTCATGCTGACGTTCCGGCTGCTGCCCGGTTGGTTCGGCTCCGTCGGCCTGACCGTCGCCGTGGCCCTCACGGCCGGATCGGTCGCGATCGGGATCGTGCGACCGGATCTCGTCGACGTCGACCGGCTGCTCGGCGGGACCTTGGTGTACGGCATCCTGCTCGCCCTGACGTTCGTCCTCGATCTGCTGGTCCTCGGGAGCGCCGGCCGGCTCCTGGGGTCACGTTTGAACGAGGGCGAACGCCTGGTCATCGCCGTCTTCGCGGTCGCGATCGTGTACGCGCAGCTGCGGCACCGGATGTGGCGCTTGGTGCGACGCTGGGTCGTCGGGGATCGGGACGACCCTTACCACGTGATGTCCGGGCTCGCCGAGCGGCTCGAACGGACCGACGACTCCGAAGCGCAACTCCTCACCCTCGCCCGGGCGGTGGCCCGGGCCTTCCGGACGCCGTACGTGGGCGTGGAGATCACCGACGTGAGCGGCGAACCGCTGCTGGTCGAAGACGGCGAACGTCCCGCCGAGACACGGGCGCTGCCCATCGCCTATCGGGGGGAGACGATCGGGCGGCTGTTGCTGCCGCCCCAGGTCGCCCGCCGGAGCAGGCTCACCTCCGGCGACGAACGGCTCCTGGCGGATCTGATCCGCCAGGCGGCCGCGGCCGCCCGTGCCGTACGCCTGGCGGAGGAGTTGCAGCGCAGCCGTGAGCGCATCGTCTCGGCCGTGGAGGATGAACGCCGGCGCCTGCGGCGCGAACTCCACGACGGCCTGGGGCCGACGCTGGCGGCGGTCGCCTCACGGATCGACACTGCTCGGATCACCGCGCGCCGCTCGGGCGAGGACGCGGACCGGATCCTCGGCCTGGCCCGTCAGGAGCTCACCGGGATGCTCGCCGAGGTACGGCGCCTGGTGCACGGCCTGCGTCCACCCGCGCTCGACGACGTCGGCCTGGTCGGGGCGATCCGCCAGCAGGCGGAGCGGTTGCGAGCCCCGGGCCTGACCGTCCGGGTCGAGGAGCGCGGTGACCTGACCGGCCTGCCGGCCGCGGTCGAGGTGGCCGCGTACCGGATCGCGTCGGAGGCGCTCACCAACGTGGTCCGTCATGCCAAGGCCACCGAGTGCGTGGTGTCGCTCACCCGCGACATTGAAGACGGGTGCCTCGACGTGGTGGTCGAGGACGACGGCGTCGGCTTCGCCGCCGAGGCGGTGGCCGGTGTGGGACTGGTGTCGTTGCGTGAACGAGCCGCCGAACTCGGTGGGTCGTGCGCGGTGACCTCCGCAATGCCGAAGGGCACGCGGGTGCGGGCTCGGCTGCCCGTCGCGCCTTCCCCTGTGCTCGCGGCCAAAAGAGAGGTGGCGGTATGACACGGCCGGTGCGAGTCCTCGTGGTGGACGACCACCCGGTGTTCCGTGAAGGCTTCGCGGCACTGCTGAGCAGCATCGACGAGGTCGAGGTCGTCGGGACCGCCTCGACCGGCGTCGAGGCCCTCGAGCAGGCCGCCCGGCGGGAACCCGACGTGGTGGTCATGGACGTGCAGATGCCCGATATGGATGGAATCGAGGCCACCCGTCGTCTGCTTCAGGAGCGCCCGGAGACCGGTGTCGTGGTGCTCACCATGTCCGAGGAGGACGGCACCATATTCGACGCGCTCCGTGCCGGCGCCCGTGGCTACCTGCTCAAAGGCGCCGAGCCGGACGAGGTGGTCCGCGCGATCACCACCGTGGCCGGCGGCGGCGTCGCGTTCGGAGCGGTCCTGGCCTCGCGCATCGCCGACTTCCTGGCCCCCAGGCCGCAGAGCGCCACCGTCACGCCGTTCCCGACGCTGACCGCCCGGGAACACGAGGTGCTCGACCTACTGGCGGCCGGCCTGTCGAACGGCCAAATCGCCACACGACTGTTCCTGTCACAGAAGACCGTACGCAACCACGTCTACGCGGTGCTCCAGAAACTCCAGGCCGCCGACCGCGCGGAAGCGATCATCCGCGCTCGAGACGCCGGCCTCGGCCGCTGACACCTCGCCGGGACTGTTGCAGTGGCCGTAAGTTAACGGATATCGCGTGAGGGCGCGCCATCGCCGTGTGAGCCCTCTGGGTGCTACGGCAGATCTGCGGTCGATCTTCGATTGCGGAACCGGTGCGGGACGACAGAGTCTGACCTGAAATTTTCACGGTTCGGCGTGACATCACTACAGTTCGCCTGCTCACCGTCCTCCCTGGTGCTTGACCCCGCTGAGGGTCCGAACCACACTCCGCCGGAGTGCGCGCCGGTCTATGCCAGCAAATGTTAACGCAAACAGTTTTCGGACGCGGATCGGCACCAACAGCCAAGAGGAGGAGACATGACGCAAGATCAGCCCGTGAACAGCGAGCGAAGGCTGCTGAGCCGGAGAGCCGTCCTGACGACGATGGGGGCCCTGCCGGTCCTCACGGCCACGACCGCGGTCGTGGGGGTCTCGGGAGCTGCCGCCGCGACGGCGGTCATCGATCCGTTGACGCTGCGGCAGACGATCCGAGGCTTCGGCGGCATGACTCACACGGCCTGGATCGGCGACCTGACAGCTGCCCAGCGGGACACGGCGTTCGGCACCGGCGAGGGCCGGCTGGGGTTTTCCGTGCTGAGGATTCCCGTCCCCGAGAATCAGGCGGACTGGAGCCGTGATCTGGCGACGGCGAGGCGCGCGACCGAGCTCGGGGCGACCGTCATCGCGTCGCCGTGGAATCCCCCCGCCAGCATGGTCGAGACCTTCGTCCGCGGCAGCCAGACCGACGCGAAACGCCTCAGGTCCAACATGTACGGCGCCTACGCCCAGCACCTGAACGACTTCAACACGTTCCTGCGGAACAACGGGGTGAACCTGTACGGCATATCCGTGCAGAACGAGCCCGATTACGCGCATGACTGGACGTGGTGGACTCCCGCAGAAATGGTCCGGTTCCTGCGGGAGAACGCCGGCTCGATCGGCACCAGGGTCATCGCGCCCGAGTCCTTCCAGTACCTGAAGAACATGTCGGACCCGATCCTCAACGACTCCGCGGCGCTCGCCAACGTGGACATCATTGGGGCTCACCTCTACGGCACGTCGTTCGCGAACTTCCCCTATCCCCTCTTCAAGCAGAAGGGCGCGGGCAAAGAACTCTGGATGACCGAGGTCTACTACCCCAACAGCAGCGATTCGGCGGACCTCTGGCCTCAGGCGCTCGACGTGGGGGAGCACATCCACCGCGCCATGGTGGACGCGGAGTTCCAGGCGTACATCTGGTGGTACATCCGGCGCAGTTACGGCCCCATGCGGGAGGACGGCCAGATCAGCAAACGCGGTGCCATGATGGCGCACTTCGCCAGGTTCGTCCGCCCCGGATATGTACGGATCGGGGCGACGGCGAATCCGGCGTCGAACGTCTACGTCTCGGCATACAAGGGCGGCAACTCCACGGTCGTCATCGTCGCCATCAACAAGGGGACCTCCGCGGTGAGCCAGCAGTTCACCATCGCGAACAGCACCGCATCGAGTGTCTCGTCCTGGCTGACCGACGCGAGCAGAAACGTCGCGCCCCAGGGAACGACGAGCATGTCGAACGGCTCCCTCACCGTCACACTCCCCGCTCGAAGCATGATGACCTTCGTGACCAGCGTGGGCCCTGGCCCTTCGCCCACCCCGACGCCCACCCCGACGCCGAGTGGCGGCACAGGTCAGTTCCGGGTCACCTACACGATGAACTCCTGGAACAACGGCTTCACCGCCGGCATCAGCATCACCAACACCGGGACCTCGACGATCAACGGCTGGACGCTGGTCTTCACCCTGCCCTCCGGCCAGTCCATCACCTCGGGCTGGAACGCCACCTACACTCCCTCCAGCGGCCAGGTGAGCGCCCGCAACGTCAGCCACAACGGCACGCTCGCACCCGGAGCAACCATCGACATCGGCTTCCAGGCCACCCACACCGGCAACACCGCCGAACCGACCGCCTTCACCCTGAACGGCATCCCCTGCGTCGTGACCTGATAGCTCCCGAGCCCGACGTGCGAAGGACCTCTAAACGACGGAGGGGCCGCATCCGGAAGCGTCGTTATTTGCGTCGCACACACATGCTGCTGCGATGATGGATATTGCCCCGCTGACAGAGGCCGTCAGTCCGGCCTCTGTCACCCACGTGAGGACTCGCCTGTCGGATACCGAGCATGAACTGGCATGCCGCCTGGCAGGGCACGCCGGCCACTTTGCCAATATAAAGATCGGCCTGCTATCCCCGGTAGGCGGCAGTGCTCTCACGCACCACCAATTCGGTGCTCAACTCGACTCGCTTCTGCTGGAGCGGTTCACCGCCGGCCATAGTGATCACCATGGCAGCAGCAGTAGCGCCCATCTCCGTCAAGGGCTGATGGACCGTCGTCAATGGCGGGATTGCCCAGCGCCAGGCTGGCATGTCGTCGAAGCCGACCACGCTCAGGTCATCGGGGACGCGTAGACCCAGTTCGCGCGCTCCATGGTAAACCCCGATGGCTTGACCGTCGTTGGAGGCGAAGATCGCGGTGGGCGGCTCAGGCAATTTCATCAAGCGGCGAGTGTGGATCACTCCATCCTGGATCTGAAATTCCCCCTGACAGATTAGATCGGGATCTATTTGCACACCCGCTCCATCGAGCGCGGCACGGTAGCCATCCAGGCGAGCTCGACTGGAGAGGGCGAATTCAGGTCCAGTGATCATCGCAATGCGACGATGGCCGAGGTCAAGCAGATGACGCGTGGCCTCCAGGCCACCACTCCAATTCGCGGCCCCCACGGAGGGGACCCCGAACCCAGGATTCCCAGCGGGATCCAGTACCACCAAAGGGATCCCCTGAGTGGCCAGTCGCACGCGCTGGTTGTCCGTGGGACCGGAAAAGACAGTGATCAGGCCGGCGGGCCGACGACTGAGCATGGCCATGATCCACCTGTCCGGGGGTGTGTGCCGATCACCCAGTTCGGAGATCACCACGCTCATGTTCTTCGCATGCGCCACGCGCTGCACGCCTTTGACGATCTCAACGGGGTATTCACCCGCCAAGGCGTGGAACGCTACCTCGATAACGTTCGTCGGCCTGATCTGGCGGCGCTGCCTGCGGTAACCGTGTTCCGCGATGAGCTTTTCAACTAGTGCTCGGGTCTCAGGGCCCACTTCTGAACGGCCGTTGACAACCTTGGACACCGTTGCGGTAGAGACCCCGGCCAACCCCGCCAACTGAGTGAGGGTGAGTGGCTGGCTAGGGGACGCAGACGCTCCCTCTGTCGAGGCCATGTTCGGAGTGTATCGGTGCGATTTTCGGTCCGGGATCATGACCGTTCCTGCTGCTCCTCCCGGTTCAGGTGTAGCCAGCCCTAGCTCTGGACGAACGTTAACTCGACAATTGTGGTCCAAGGGGCCGAAATTTTCATGCTCCATCTCATGGCCATCCCCCTCCCTGACGACGCAGCCGCGCAAATTGACCGGAGTGCGCATGGTTGCCAAGTGGTAACTTCTATGAAATTTTCACATGCGCAGGCACTGCGAGGTGATCTCGCTTCGGACGAACCTCCAGGCCGGGGAGCAAGTCCGCCGCCGATACCCAGCTCAGCGAAGCGGCGACTCGTTGACTCTGGATCTGACCGTCGGATGTACTCCCCGACAACACACCTACGGAGGAATGCCACGAAGTGTGAGGGTCTCGAATGTTAGCGATAACAGATTTCGGTCCTTGCCTGCCCCTTGGCCCTGCCATAGAGCCCGCATCTACTCGACAGCAGGTCAGGCGGGCGGTTGGCCGTCCGGAGCCGACTTCCCGACGTTCTTGTGGCAATCACCCGGTCTCCTCATCCGCCCGGCCGGAGGAGCGTGATCAAGTGGAGAAAGCGAGCCAGCGTCTTGCGTTATGTCCGGCCGCCGACCCTATGTGTTGCGCATCGACCCGATCAGCTCCTCGTCGAGCGCGACCGACCGCCAAACGCAACCTTCCGGGGTGACTTCATGATCGAAATGTTATCGCTAACACCTTGTCCCGTCTGAATCCCTCCCGAAAGCCGAGCGAGCTTCCAACTGCTCAACGCCGCGCTCGCCGACGACAACGGCCCGAACAACAACCTCTGGAGGTTCCTGTGAGACGCGTGCTCGCTATCCTCTCGTCATTGCTGCTCGTGGGGGCGTTCCTCACGGCCCAGTCGGCGAATGCGGCGACCGTCGACACCAACGCCTGGTACGTGCTGGTCAACCGCACCAGCGGCAAGGCCCTGGACGTCTACAACCTGTCCACCGCCGACGGCGGACGCATCACCCAGTGGACCCGCAACAACGGCAACCAGCAACAATGGCAGTTCGTCGACTCCGGCGGCGGCTACTACCGCATCAAGTCCCGCCACTCCGGCAAGGTGCTCGACGTCTACAACTTCTCCACCGCCAACGGCGGCTCCATCGTCCAGTGGGCCGACCTCAACGGCACCAACCAGCAGTGGCGACTGGCCGACTCCGCCGGCGGCTACGTACGCTTCATCTCCCGCCACAGCAACAAGGCCCTGGAAGTGGAGAATGCCTCCACCGCCGACGGAGCGAACATCGTCCAGTACGACGACTGGGGTGGCAACAACCAGCAGTGGCAGCTCGTCCAGGTCGGCACCGGGCCGAACCCCACCCCGACGCCGACGCCTAACCCGGGCGGGAACTACACCAACCCGGTCGTCTGGCAGGACTTCGCCGACGGCGACATCATCCGGGTCGGCGACGCCTACTACTACTCGGCCTCCACCATGCACTACTCCCCCGGTGCCCCGATCCTGCGCTCCTACAACCTGGTCGACTGGGAGTACGCGGGCCACTCGGTGCCAAGGCTCGACTTCGGCTCGGGCGCCTACGACCTCAACGGCGGCCGGGCCTATGTGAAGGGTATCTGGGCCTCCACCCTCAACTACCGGCCCAGCAACAGCACGTACTACTGGCTCGGCTGCGTCGAGTTCAACCGCACCTACGTCTACACCGCCTCGGCCGTCGACGGCACCTGGACCAAACGCTCGCAGATCAACAACTGCTACTACGACGCCGGCCTGCTGATCGACACCAACGACACCATGTACGTCGCCTACGGCAACAGCACGATCAGCGTCGCCCAGCTCTCGGCCGACGGCCTCAACCAGGTCCGCGCCCAGCAGGTCTTCCAGACCCCGTCGAGCGTCGGCACCCTGGAGGGCGCCCGCTTCTACAAGCGCGGCAACTACTACTACATCTGGCTCACCCGCCCCGCCAACGGCCAGTACGTGCTCCGCTCCACGTCCCCGTGGGGCCCGTACGAGATGCGCCAGGTCCTGCTCAACATGCCCGGCCCGATCTCCGGCGGCGGCGTGCCCCACCAGGGCGGCCTGGTCCAGACGCAGAACGGCGCCTGGTACTACATGTCGTTCGTCGACGCCTATCCCGGCGGCCGGGTGCCCGCGCTCGCGCCGATCACGTGGTCCAGCGACTGGCCGGTCATCCAGACGGTCAACGGCGGATGGGGCGTGCAGTACCCGAAGCCGAACATCCAGACGACCAGGACCGTGCAGTCGATGATCGGCCCGGACACCTTCACCTCGGGCAGCCTCGGCCACCGCTGGGAGTGGAACCACAACCCCGACACCGGCCGCTTCTCCACCGGCAACGGCCTGCGCCTCCAGACCGCCACGGTCACGAACGACCTCTACAACGCCCGCAACACCCTGACCCACCGCATCCAGGGCCCGTCGTCGACGGCAACGATCGAGCTGGACTACGCGCAGATGGCCAACGGCGACCGCGCCGGGCTCGCCATGCTGCGCGACCAGTCGGCCTGGATCGGTGTCAAGCGCGACAACGGGACGACGCGGGTCGTGATGACCAACGGGCTGACCATGAACAGCTCCTGGCAGACCACCGGCACCGGCACCGAGGCGGCGAGCGCGAACGTCTCCGGCGGCCGGATCTGGCTGCGCGTCAACGCCGACGTCCGGCCCGGCTCGGGCCGCACGGCCCGGTTCTCCTACAGCACCGACGGAACCAACTTCACGTCCCTCGGTCCCGCCTTCACGTTGAACAACGCCTGGCAGTTCTTCATGGGCTACCGCTTCGGGATCTTCAACTACGCCACCCAGGCCCTCGGCGGCGCGGTGACCGTACGCCGCTTCGATCTGACCACCCCCTGACCGGCGTCGCTTGCCCGGTCCGGTCGTGGCAGGACGGCCGGACCGGGCGACCGGCGCACCCCCCACACAGGAAGGCACGAACCGTTCATGAGACGACTCTTATCCGTGCTCACCGCGGCGCTTGTCAGCGTAGGCCTGTCGGTGACGCTGACCGGGCCGGCTGACGCCGCCTCGACGCTGGGCGCCTCTGCGGCTGAGCGAGGCGGCCGCTACTTCGGCGCCGCCATCGCCGCCGGGAGGCTCGGTGATTCCACGTACGTGAACATCCTGAACCGGGAGTTCAACCAGATCACCGCCGAGAACGAGATGAAGTGGGATGCCACCGAGCCTCAGCGCGGCAACTTCACGTACACCAACGCCAACCGGATCGTGAACCACGCGACCGCGCAGGGCATGAAGATCCGCGGCCATGCCCTGCTCTGGCACTCGCAGATGCCCGGCTGGGCGCAGAGCCTGTCCGGCTCCGACCTGCGCAACGCCATGATCAATCACGTCACGCAGGTCGCGACCAACTACCGGGGCAAGATCCACTCCTGGGACGTCGTCAACGAGGCTTTCGCCGACGGCGGCAGCGGCGGACGCCGTGACTCGATCCTCCAGCGCACCGGCAACGACTGGATCGAGGCCGCCTTCCGGGCGGCGAGAAACGCCGATCCCGGGGCCAAGCTCTGCTACAACGACTACAACACCGACGGGATCAACGCCAAGAGCACCGGCATCTACAACATGGTGCGCGACTTCAAGTCGCGCGGCGTGCCGATTGACTGCGTCGGCTTCCAGTCCCACCTGGGCACCTCGGTGTCGAGCGACTACCAGGCCAACCTGCAACGGTTCGCCGACCTCGGCGTCGATGTCCAGATCACCGAGCTCGACGTGGCGCAGGGGTCCAACCAGGCCAACGTATACGCGACGGTGACCCGTGCCTGCCTGAACGTGGCGCGGTGCACCGGCATCACGGTGTGGGGTATCCGCGACAGCGACTCGTGGCGTACCGGTGAGAATCCGCTGCTGTTCGACTCCTCGGGCAACAAGAAGGCGGCGTACACCTCGGTCCTCAACGCCCTCAACGGCGGCTCCACCAACCCGACCCCGACCCCGACCCCGGGCGGCCCCATCGACACCAATGCGTGGTACGTGCTGCTCAACCGCAACAGCGGCAAGGCCCTGGATGTCTACAACCTGTCCACCGCCGACGGCGGACGCATCACCCAGTGGACCCGCAACAACGGCAACCAGCAGCAGTGGCAGTTCGTCAGTTCCGGGAGCGGCTGGTACCGGGTCAAGTCCCGCCTCTCCGGCAAGGTCCTGGACGTCTACAACTGGTCCACCGCCAACGGCGGGTCGATCGTGCAGTGGGCCGACCTGAACGGCACCAACCAGCAGTGGCGCGTCGCCGACAGCGGCGGCTATGTCCGGCTGATCAGCCGGCACAGCAACAGGGCCCTGGAGGTCCAAGGGGCTTCCACGGCCGATGGCGCCAACGTCGTCCAGTACGACGACTGGAACGGCGCCAACCAGCAGTGGCAACTCGTCCGCGTCGGATGAAATCGGAGCACACCGTGAAACTCAGACCCCTGGCCGTCCTCACGACGGTGATCACGTTACTGACGGGCCTCATAGTGGCCACCCAGTCGGCGAATGCGGCGACCGTCGACACCAACGCCTGGTACGTGCTGGTCAACCGCACCAGCGGCAAGGCCCTGGACGTCTACAACCTGTCCACCGCCGACGGCGGACGCATCACCCAGTGGACCCGCAACAACGGCAACCAGCAACAATGGCAGTTCGTCGACTCCGGCGGCGGCTACTACCGCATCAAGTCCCGCCACTCCGGCAAGGTCCTGGACGTCTACAACTGGTCCACCGCCAACGGCGGCTCCATCGTCCAGTGGGCCGACCTCAACGGCACCAACCAGCAGTGGCGACTGGCCGACTCCGCCGGCGGCTATGTGCGCTTCATCTCCCGCCACAGCAACAAGGCCCTGGAGGTGCAGGGCGCATCCACGGCCGACGGCGCGAACATCGTCCAGTACGACGACTGGGGCGGCAACAACCAGCAGTGGCAGCTCGTCCAGGTCGGTGGCGGCAACCCTACCCCCACGCCGACGCCGACCGGTACGTGCAATCTTCCGTCGACGTACCGCTGGACATCGACGGGCCCGCTGGCGACCCCGAAGTCGGGATGGGTCTCGCTCAAGGACTTCACCATCGCCCCCTATAACGGCAGGCATCTGGTCTACGCGACCACGCACGACACCGGAACACGGTGGGGTTCGATGAACTTCAGCCTGTTCACCAACTGGTCCGAGATGGCCTCGGCCAGTCAGAACACGATGTCCAATTCCACGGTCGCGCCCACCCTCTTCTACTTCGCCCCCAGGAACATCTGGGTGCTCGCCTACCAGTGGGGCGGCACCGCCTTCTCTTACCGGACCTCCAGCGACCCCACCAACCCGAACGGCTGGTCAGCGCAGCAAGTGCTCTTCTCCGGAAGCATCACCGGCTCCGGCACCGGGCCCATCGACCAGACACTCATCGGTGACAGCAGCAACATGTACCTGTTCTTCGCCGGCGACAACGGCAAGATCTACCGGGCCAGCATGCCCATCGGGAACTTCCCCGGCAGCTTCGGCACCACATCAACAGTGATCATGAGCGACACGACGAACAACCTGTTCGAAGCCGTTCAGGTCTACAAGCTCCAGAACCAGAACCGATACCTCATGATCGTCGAGGCGATCGGCTCGCAGGGCCGCTACTTCCGCTCCTTCACCGCCACCAGCCTGAACGGTTCGTGGACACCGCAGGCCGCGACCGAGAGCAACCCCTTCGCCGGCAAGGCCAACAGCGGCGCCACCTGGACCAACGACATCAGCCACGGCGAACTGATCCGCACCAACCCCGATCAGACCATGACCATCGACCCCTGCAACCTGCAGCTGCTCTACCAAGGACGCAACCCCAACTCCGGCGGCGACTACGGCCTCCTGCCCTACCGGCCGGGCGTGCTGACACTGCAGCGCTAACGGCGTGAGGCGGGCTCGGCGCAAAGCCGAGCCCGCCCGAGTCACGCAAAAATGACCAACGCCTCCTTCTACGTCGCGACGCGTCAGCCCAGGACCAGTTTGATGAGCTGACCGGCGCCCAGAACCGCGGCCAGCGAGACGAAGCTCAGCGCGATCGAGTACAGGCAACCACGGCTGCCCTCTATCCGATTGGTCGGAGCGAGCCCCTCGCCGGGGCCTTTCCACAGAGGTCTCGGCTCCGTGATCAGGAACAGGAACGCCCCGATCTGTCCGACGGTGAACATCCAGAACCATGCCCATCGATTGGCCAGACGTGGCGTGGAGAACAGCATGGCGACGAAGGTGACCACCCACACGGCGGCGATCCACCACAGGTTCGAACCACCCCGAAACCCGAAAGGCCAGTCGGGAAAGATCGAATTATTCACGACAGGCCCTCCCCCACGTTCCTCCATCAGGGACGGGCGGACGGACGCGCGGCGCATATCGGCCCTGAGCCGCTCCGTCGTGTACGGCCCCTCAGAATCAGCGATACTGCCCTGCACCTCGTGCCAGACCAGCGGCGACTCCGACCACACCAGGGCCGCCAGTTCGTCGGCGCCGAATTCTTGGTAGCTCACCCGGTCGACCTCACCGGCCGCCACCGCACTGCGAAACTGCTCGACTGTCCGCGGGGAAGGCATGTAACTCGCACTGGTGACCAACGCGCCGCACAGCAGAAGCAACAGAAGCAACAGCCGGACGCCGAAACGGACTCTGTGCAGGATGCGGGAGGCTAAATCAGGGTCCACGTCTCATTCCTATCGCAATCAGACGGATTCCGATCACCTGCTGCACTGCGAATGAAGGACCGCCACCTTGGCGAGGGACCCCGTCGGGCATCTAGGCATGGCCACCGAGCCGGACTCCAACGGGAGACACATCGCTTCGACTCGTGGAAGTGCGTCGGCGAGTAGAGACGGGATCGGTCACAGCGATCATTGCCCCCATACACGGCGGTGATAGCAGGCGGAGCAGCTCATGCGACTGGGCTCCACGCATCCCACTCACCTCAGCTGACGGGCGACGCTATGGCCCTGTCAACTGAGATGGATAGGAATCGTGAAGCGACCAACTATAGTTGACCGCGCCGCTAACCTAAGTTTATGCTAGTCGCGACTGAATCAACTCATGTGAATGACGTTCTGGACGGCGTCAGGAGCCTCTTCTGCGGCGGCGAAAGTTTCCGTTCTCGGCGCCCACGTCTACAACCTCGTATTGGACGAGACGAAGGCGGGCCGGTGCCTTTGAACGGAGGCAGGCACTGCCCGCGACAGGCGCGGCGAGCGGCTAGGTGATCCTCTACCGCAACGCCGACTTCAAGGCACCCGCCGTCGCCCGGAGCTGCACCAGTTGTACGGGGGCGCTTTCTGACCGGCCCTGTGGGTCCTTCGACAACCAGTCCTTGCCGGGCTGCGCCGAGGGTTGCGTCCCAAAGATTCAGCAGCACGACAGACACTCAATTTTATAGAGGAGGAGACATGAATCGGACTAGCACAAGGAATGCAGGTGGTCGGCTCATCGGTCGAATGGGTCGACTCGCTGCCGTAATTCTTACGGGCGCCAGTATCCTCGCGCTCTCTGCCGGTCCTGCGAACGCCGAAGGCGGCGGTTGTCGTACCTGGTCGAACAATAGCTTCTCGTTCGCCGCGTGCATCGGGGACGACGGCAAATATGCCTATGGTGACACCTACATCAACCGGTTCACCGGGAGCAACTGCAGAGTAACGATTCAAGTCACCAACGGACAAACCGCTAGCTACGCGTGCCGGACCGGACACCTCGGACCAGTGGTAGCCGTAATGTCTCGCGGCGTTAACTACTACACCAACGTCACCGTAACAAGCAGCGCTGGGCAGCTTGTCGGTAGCAGCCCTCGGGCGTGGAAGCTGTAACTGACCCTTAACCCTTCATCATGGTACTCAGCCAGGAACTGCTCATGCCACTTCGCCGGGGACACAACATCTCTGCCGGATCATCTCCGGCGGAGTGCGGTGGCTCCGCAGTCATGGCTCGAGGTTACCTGGTGGAGCTCAGCCATGACGGAAGCGTCCATGGGCGCACCCCTGGACCATCTGGCGGAACCGCCCGCCGAGGGTGCGCTCACGGTCTACTGGCGGCGAGCGCGATCAGTTCGCCACTTCGCGTTCGGCGATGATCTCGTCGTCCTTGAGCAGGGCCGCCGTGGAGGTGTCGGACGTACGGACGGCGACGGCGACCGAGAGGGCGTCGACGACGGCGAGGTGCGCCAGCCGGCAGGAGACGGCGTCGGGGCGCAGGGTCGACTCCGGGGTGGAGGTGACGAGCTCGATGTCGGCGAAGTCGCTGAGCGGTGTATTGCGGTAGCTGGTGAGGAGAACGGTGGTGGCGCCGGCTTCCTTGGCGCGGCGGAGCGCGGCGTGGGTCTCGAAGGAGCGCCCGCTGTGCGAGACGGCGAACGCGACGGCGCCAGGCGGGAGGTTCGCCGCGGAGATGGCCTGCATGTGCGGATCGGTGGCGATGGTGGCGGGCAGGCCGAGGCGCAGCAGGCGGTAGTAGGCGTCCAGAGCGATGGGCACGGAGCTGCCGACGCCGTAAAACTCGATCCTGCGGGCCGCGCGGATGGCGTCGATGGCTCGTTCGAGCGTGGCCTCCTCCAGCACGCCGAGGGTGTCGGAGATCGCCTGCATGCCGGAGCTGAAGACCTTCTTCGCGATGGCCATCGCGCCGTCGTCGGCGTCGACGGCCTCCTTGACGAGCCAGTTCGACGGCGAGGACTCCGCTGCCAGGGCGAGCTTCAGACCGCGGAAACCCTCGAACCCCAGCGACTGGCTGCAGCGGACGATGGTGGCGTCGCTGACGCCGATGCGCTCGGCCAGTTCGTTGATCGGGATGCTGAGCGCGAGCTGACTGTTGTTGAGCAGGAGATCGGCCACTTTGCGCTCGCCGGGCGGCAGCGACGGGTACCCGGCACGGATGCGGGCGAACACGCCGCGGGGAGCCTCGACGATCGAGGTGAGCTCCTGGGAAGTGTCGCTGGACATGGTGTTGCGCTCCTGACCTCGGCGGACGCGGGGTCCCGTGGACACCTGCTGTTCACTTGCACTCGCGACGGGCACGAAACTAGTCTACGCCACAGGTCGACCGTGACGCAGAAAATATTCATACCAGCGCGGCGGAGTGCAAGCCATGATTCTTCTGGAAACGTTGACGTCCAAGCCACCCTCCACCCGGCGTGGCCGGACACGGCGGCACGCCGCGAAGCTGCTCGGCGCCGCGCTGCTCGTCGCGGTGAGCGCAGCGTGCTCGTCCGGCGCGGCGGGAAGCGGGGCGGCCGGCGCGGGCGACTCGGCGGCGCCGGCGCCCGGTGGCAGCCTCACCATCGGAATCGCCACCGAACCGGTCTGCTTCAATCCGCAGTTCACGAACCTGCAGGACTCCTATCCCCTGGTCCGTAACGTGTTCGAGTCACTGATCGGCCGCGGCCCGGACGGCGGGTACGTGCCGTGGCTGGCCGACAAGTGGGCGGTGTCGGACGACGGGAAGGTCCACACGCTCACCCTGCGCGAGGGCGTGACCTTCTCCACCGGCACGCCGCTGGACGCCACGGCCGTCAAGCAGAACCTCGACTTCGTCGCCGATCCCGGCCACGCGGCGCGCGGCGCGGCCTCCCTGGGCCGGGTAGATCATGTCGAGGCGGTCGACCCGCGCACCGTGCGGATCGTGTTACGCGAACCCGACGCGAGCCTGCTGGAGTCGCTGTCGGACATCAAGCTCGCGATGGTCGCGCCGAGCACGCTGGCCGCGCAGACCGGCGGCGAGCAGGCGTGCGAGCCAGGACCGAAACTGGTGGGCACCGGCCCGTTCACCTTCACCGCCTACCAGCGCGGCCAGTCGGTGACGTTCGCCAGGAATCCGGGCTACGACTGGCCGGTGGGCACCGCCGGCCACACCGGCCCCGCCTATCTCGACCAGGTCACCTACCGTTTCCTGCCCGAGGCGTCGGTGCGCTCGGGGGCGCTCACCTCCGGGCAGGTGGGCGCGATCTTCGGTGTCCAGGCCACCGACATCGCCACGATCAAGGGCGATCCGGCGCTGCGCCTGCTGACCGGACCGTCGAGCGGCACCGGTTTCAACCTCAACGTCAACCCCTACCACGGGGCGGCCACCGACGTACGGGTGCGGCGGGCGCTGCGCGACGGCTTCGACCTCGACGCGATCGTGCAGAGCATCTACCGCGGCAGCGCCGTACGGGCCTGGGCGCCCCTCGGGCCGGACAATCCGTACCACGACGCCGGCCTGAAGGGGACCTGGGGCGCGGACGTCGCCGGCGCCAACGCGCTGCTGGACGAGGCCGGCTGGACGGCGCGCGACAGCGAGGGCTACCGGACGAAGGACGGGCAGCGGCTGCGCGTCGAGGTCATCTACCCCGCGCCGACCGTACGCGACAACCGCGACCAGCTCATCTCCGCCGTGGCCGCCGAGGCGAAGCAGAACATCGGCCTTCACCTGGACCTGCGGGTGGTCACCAACGGCGAGTACACGGCCCTGGCCAAGGCCAACACCTGGGGGATCTACCCGGCGAGCTGGGCCGCCGCCGACGCCACCCAGCTGTTCGGGCTGCTCGGACCGAACGGCACGCTGTACGCGGACTCGCCCCACGGCGGCGTGGATTCCGACGTCGTGGCGTGGACGGCGAAGAGCGCGACGGCGACCGAGGCGGCCACGCGTGCCGGTTACTTCGGCCAGATCCAGCGGCGTCTGATCGACCAGGCGCTGGTGATCCCGCTGTACTACCCGGCCTTCCAGATCGCCTCCTCTCAGGACGTGCGCGGGCTCGGGTTCGACGTGCGCCTGGACACCCCGTCCAACCTGTACGACGTCTGGCTCGCACCGTGACGGCCGAGCCAAGGGTGCTGTGGCAGGGGCTGCGGCGGGCCGGAGCCGGGGCGGTCGTGTTGTGGGCGGCCGTCACCGGAACCTTCTTCGCCCTCGTGGCGCTCCCCGGCCGGGTCGAGGACATCCTCGCCGGCGACCAGGCCGATCCCGCCCTCCAGCAGGCGATCGCCGAGCAGTGGGGGCTCAACGACCCGGTCGGCGTGCAGTACCTGCGCTTCCTGGGCCGGCTGGCCGGCGGCGACCTCGGCATGTCGTACGTCCTGCGGCAGCCCGTGGCCGACGTCATCGGCGACAACCTGTGGCCCACCGTCGAGCTCGCGCTCGCGGCCGCCGCGGTGGCGGTCGTGCTGGCGATCCTCGCCGCGGTCGCGACGTCCGGACGGCGGCGGGCGCTGCGCGGCGTGGTGTCGACGGTGGAGCTGATCTTCGCGTCGGTGCCGGCGTACTGGGTCGGGATCCTGCTGCTGATGGCGTTCTCGTTCCGGCTCCACTGGTTTCCCGTCGCCGGCGGCGAGGGCCTGAACGCCCTCGTGCTGCCGGCGATCACGCTGGCGCTGGCGCCCGCCGCGGTGCTCAGCCAGGTGCTGCGCGAAGCGCTGGAGCACACCCTGGACGCCACGTTCATCGTGACCGTGCGCGCCCGCGGTGTCACCGAGACCCGCGTGCGGCTGCGCCACGCGCTGAAGCACGCGCTGGTCCCCGTCATGAGCCTGGCGGGGACGTGGATCGGCTCGCTCCTCGGTGGCGCCGTCATCATCGAGCAGATCTTCGGCCGCCCCGGCCTCGGCTCGGTCGCGCTGACGGCGGTGGACAACAAGGACATTCCGGTCGTGCTGGTCGTGGTCCTGTTCGTCACGCTCGTCTACGTCCTGGTATCCACGCTCGTCGACATCGGCTACCTGCTGGTCGACCCGAGACTGCGGTCCGACGATGGCCGCTGAACCGCTCATCGAGGCCCGGCCCGCGGTACGCCGCCGGGTCGCGGCGCTCCCGTTGCCCGTGCCCGTCCTGCTGTCGGCGCTGTTCATCGTGCTCCTCGCGGCGGCGGTGGCGGCGCCGGGCTGGTTCGCCGACGCCGACCCCGGCGTCGGCCGGATCACCGAGTCACTGCGCCCGCCCGGCGCCGGTCACCTCCTGGGCACCGACATGCTGGGCCGCGACGTCTACGCCCGCATGGTCCACGGCGCCCGGTACTCGCTGCTGATCGGGCTGGGCGCGATGGCCATCAGCGTCGCCGGCGGGCTGGTCCTCGGGCTGTTGGCCGCGCTGTCGGGGCGCTGGGTCGACGAGGCCGTCACCCGGGTCCTGGACACCCTGGCGGCGTTCCCGTCGGTGCTGCTCGCGCTGCTCGTCGTGGCCGTCACCGAACCCGGCACCGTGAACGTCGCCGTCGCCGTCGGCGTGGCGACCATCCCCCGTTTCGGCCGTGTGGTGAGAGGTGAGGCCCTGGTGATCCGCACCGCGGACTACGTACGGCATGCCGTCGTCTACGGCCGGCGGCGCTGGCGGATCGTGTCGCGGCACATCGTGCCGAACGTGCTGCGGATCATCCCGGTGCTGGCGACGCTGGACATCGGGCTGTCCATCATGTCCTCCTCGGGGCTGAGCTTCCTCGGCCTCGGCCCGAGCTCGCCGACCCCGGAGTGGGGGGTGATGCTGGCCGAGAGCCGCGACACCCTGCAGGTCGCCTGGTGGACCGGCGTCTTCCCCGGCCTCGCGCTCACGTTGTCCGTCATCGCCTTCACCACCGTGGGACGGTACACCCAGCGCCGGATCCAGGGCGGCCGCCGATGAGCGACATCGTGACGGTCGAGGACCTGCGCGTGAGCTTCCCTGGCGCGGCCGGGCCGGTCCAGGTGGTCCACGGGGTCTCGCTGCGCATCGCCGCGGGCGAGTGCGTCGCGCTGGTCGGGGAGTCCGGTTCCGGCAAGAGCGTCACCGCGCGGTCGCTGGTCGGTCTGGCCGGGCCGGGGGCGCGGGTGACGGCGCGCCGGTTCCTCGTGGACGGCCGCGACGTCACCGGGTTCCGGGACCGCGACTGGCGATCGGTACGCGGCCGGTTCGCCGGCCTGGTCGCACAGGACGCGCTGGTCTCGCTGGACCCGCTGCGGACGGTCGGGGCGGAGGTCGCAGAAGCGCTCGCCGCGCACCGCGTCGTGCCGCGCGGGCAGGTGCGCGACCGTACGGTGGACCTGCTTCGGCAGGTCGGCCTGCCCGATCCGGCGGTCCGGGCGGCGCAGTACGCGCACCAACTCTCCGGCGGCCTGCGCCAGCGGGCGCTGATCGCCGGCGGGATCGCCGCGGACCCGGCGCTGCTCATCGCCGACGAGCCCACCACCGCGCTCGATGTCACCGTGCAGGCGCAGGTCCTGGACCTGTTGCGGACGCGACTGTCGGCGAAGAGCGCGCTGCTGCTGGTGAGCCACGACCTCGCGGTGGTGGCGGGGATCGCCGACCGCGTGCTGGTCCTGCGCGACGGCATGGTGGTCGAGGAGGGGGCGACGGCGGACGTGCTGTCCGCTCCCGCCCACCCGTACACCCGCGCCCTGCTGGCGGCGATCCCGTCCGCGCGCTCGCGCGGGCGGGCGCTGTCCCCGGGCCGGACCATCAGCCCGCCCGCCGCCGAGCGCGGCGATGAGCCGCGTGGCACGCCCGTGCTGGAGGCGCGGTCGCTGCGCAAGTCGTTCGCCCGCCGCTCCGGCCGGCGCGGGGATGCGTTCCTCGCGGTCGACGACGTGTCGTTCCAGGTCGCCGCCGGCGAGATCGTCGGTGTGGTCGGCGAGTCGGGGTCAGGCAAGAGCACCTGCGGCAACCTCGCGCTCGGCCTGCTCGACCCCGACGGCGGGGAGGTGCTGCTGGAAGGCGAGCCGTGGAGCGCGCTGCCCGAACGGCGGCGGCGCGCGCGGCGTCCCCGTGTGCAGCTGATCGCGCAGGATCCGCTGAGCTCGTTCGACCCCCGCTACAGCGTGGAGGCGGTGGTGGCCGAGAGCCTGGCCGCGCTGAACCGGGGGGCGCGCCGTGACCGGGTGGTCGAGGTGCTCGAGCAGGTGGGCCTCGGGGCGGACCTGCTGGAGCGGCATCCGCGGTCGCTGTCCGGCGGGCAGCGGCAGCGGGTCGCCATCGCGCGTGCCCTCGCGCCGCGGCCTCGTCTCATCGTCTGCGACGAACCGGTCTCGGCCCTGGACGTCTCGATCCAGGCACAGGTGCTCGACCTGCTGGTCGACCTGCGCAACCGGCTGGGCACGGCGTTGCTGTTCATCTCCCATGACCTCGGCGTGGTCCACCACCTCAGCGACCGGGTGCTCGTCCTGAAGGACGGCCGCGTGGTGGAGGAGGGGCGCGCCGAGGACGTGTTCGCCCGGCCGCGGCATCCGTACACCCGGCAACTGCTGGAGTCGCTGCCGATGCAACCGGCTTCAAGACAATCCAGGAAGGGGCGTTCCACTCCATGAATCACCACGGCACCCGCCGGCTCGCCGAGCGGGTCCTCGTCGTCGTCTGGGACGGCATGCGGCCGGACCTGATCACCGCCGACGGCACGCCGCGGCTGTTCGAGCTGGCGCGGGGCGGGACCACGTTCACCCGGGCCTCCAGCGTGTACGCGCCGATGACCCGGCCGGCGTCGGCCAGCATCAGCACCGGCTGCCACCCCGGCCGCCACGGCATCCACGGGAACCTGATGCCGTACCCGGGGCGGGCCGACCGCGTGCTCCACACCGGCGACCTCGCCCAGCTCGCCGAGCTGCGCCGGTTTCATGACGGACGCCTCACCCGGGTGGAGACCCTCGCCGAGGCGGTGCACCGCCGTGGCGGGCGGTTCGCCGTGCTGACCACCGGCACCGCCGGGCAGGCGTCGCTGCTCGACGCCGAGCGGGTCGGCGTCCTGGTCAACCCCGACCTGGTCTATCCCGAAACGGCCGCCACGCGGATCGAGGCCAGGTTCGGCGCACCGCCGCCGAAGACCGTGCCCGCCGATCCGCTCAACACCTGGCTGGTCGACGTGCTGCTGGAGTACATCCTGCCCGAGGTGGAACCGGACGCCGCCGTCGTGTGGCTGTGCGAGCCCGACAACAGTCAGCACGCGACCGGCCTGGGCACCGAACAGGCCCGCGCCGGCATCGCCTCCAGCGACCGCCAGCTCGGGCGCATCCTGGACTGGATCGAGCGCGACGGCACCCCGACCGCGGTCATCGTCACCTCCGACCACGGGCACACCACCGTGTCGGGCTACGTCGACGTCGCGGCGGAACTGGCCGCGGCCGGCTTCGGCGGGCTGCTGGACGACGGGCTGATCCGGCCGCTGGAGGGACAGC
This sequence comes from Acrocarpospora pleiomorpha, assembly GCF_009687885.1. Lineage (GTDB taxonomy): Bacteria > Actinomycetota > Actinomycetes > Streptosporangiales > Streptosporangiaceae > Acrocarpospora > Acrocarpospora pleiomorpha. The sequence continues at coordinate 40,360 of NZ_BLAF01000034.1, read as the reverse complement.
TCGCGGCCGCCGAATCCCTGCCGGAGCGCGAGTCCGGCCGGATCGTCGAGTGGTTCGCCGCGCAGGCGTGGGTCGACACCTTCGTGAGCTGGGGCCACGCCCCGGCCGACCGGTCGCGTACGGTCGCGGTGGAGAAGCTGTGGGCCGGCCACGGACAGGACCTGCCGACGCTGCCGCTGCTGGCCTACACCCACCCGTGGACCCGGGAGGTCAACGAGCACGGCGTCGCCGGCGCCGCGCTGGTCTCGCCCGTCAAGGCGCACCGCGCCATGCATGGCTCGCTGAGCCCGGACGAGCTGGTCCCGACGCTGGTGCTGGGCGGGGCGGGCATCCGCGCCGCCGTCTCGGACCGGCCGGCCGGCATCATCGACATCGTCGCGACCGTGCAGACGCTGCTCGGCCACGACGCCTTGCTGCCGACCGACGGCCGGGTGCTGTGGGAGGCCCTGGACACCGGCGACGGCACCCAGGGCGGCGATGACGGCGAGGTGTCGCGCGAGCGGCTGGTCCGGCAGGGCGGCGGCTGGCTGGTGCGCGACACCTATGGCAGCGGCGCCTATCTCGCCGTCGAGATCGACGAGTCGCAGTGACCGCGGGCGGGGTGGGAGCGGACGTTCCCGCCCCACCCCGCCCGGATCAGGCGGCGAACACCTCGAACGTCTCCTCGGCCACCGCGGGCGCCACCGTCATGCCGAGCACCACGGCGGTCACCAGGGTCACACCCGTGGTGACCTCCCGCCGCACGTAGCCCCGCCCGTCGAGCGTGGTCGGGTAGGTGCCGGTCCACCGCCGCGCGATCCGGCCCAGCGGCCGCCCCAGCACCCGCTCGGCCCGGTCGATGACCCGCCGGTCGCACTCCTCGAGGGCGGCGAAGTCGAAGGGCTCGTCATACAGGTGAGCGCCGCCGATCGTGACCTCGCCGCCGCGCCGCTGCGAGATGGTGAGTTTCACCCCGTGCCGTTCGTCGAACGGCTCCCTCCGCGGCAGCGCCGCTCGGGCCGGAACGTCGTACGCGGGGTAGTAGTACAGCGAGAGGCTGTCGGACACCGCCGTGGTGACGGTGATGTCCATCGGCTCCGTCTGCACCAGTTGCTGGCGGACGCGCCGCAGCGGCGCGTCGGCGAGCAGGCGGGCCGACACGCCCTCGCGGCGCGCGCCGACGCAGAAGATCACCCGGTCGCCCGCGTGGGTGTGCCCGAGGTCGTCGACCACGCGCCCGGCGGCGAAGTCGACCGCGGTACGGCCACCGTGCCACTGGTACCCCTCGCGGGCGCGCAGCTCGGCACGCAGCCGCGGCAGCACCTCCCGCGGCTCCAGGATCGCGTCGTACGGGGAGTGGAGAGCGGCGCGGAACGTCCCGCCCAGCGCGGGATTGATCCTCCGCGCCTCCTCGGCGTCCACGACGCGGAACTCCCGCCGCCCGCCGTCGAGCTCGGCGGCCTGCCGGGCGACCGCCTCCTCGGCCTCGGTGTAGAGCACGGTCAGGCCGCCGCTGGCGCGCAGGGTGACCCCGGTCGCGCCGGCGATCTCCGCCCACCTGCGCCGCGCGCGCAGCGCCAGGTCCAGGTCGCGACCGCGAGCGCGGCCGGTGAGCCACACCAGTCCGTGGTTGCGGACGGTCGCGCCGCGCGGCTCGGCGTCGGCCTCCAGATGCACGACCTCGTACCCGCGCTCGACCGCCTCCCAGGCGTGTAGGCTGCCGATGACGCCACCGCCGACGATCACCACCCGCTCAGACATCGGCCGCGACCTCCGACGGCAGGGCCCGGCCGAGGAAACCGAGCAGGTTGTCGCGCAGGATGCCGCTCAGCTCCGCGTCGGCGTAGCCGCGATCGCGCAGTCCCTCGGCCAGGCGGGGATAGTCGAGTGGGGTCTCGAACCCCGCGACGGCGGTGTCCTCGCCCATCTCCGGGGGCCGCATCGAGTCCGGCGAGCGCCGTACGGCGCCGGAGCGGGACACCTGCTGGAAGAAGTCCGCGCCGAGCGCGACATGGTCCGGCCCCATCACCTGCACGGCGTGGTCGACGTGGTCCAGCAGCCGCTCCAGGGTGGGCTTGTCCGGGTCGACCGTGCCAGGGGTCGCCATGATGCCCACCACCCCGCCCCGCTCGGCGAGCGCGGTCAGCTGGGCGTCGTCGTAGTTGCGGGGCGTGTCGCAGACGGCCCGGCAGTTGCCGTGGCTGACCAGCAGCGGGCCGTCGTACAGCTCCACGACGTCGTAGAAGGTGCGTTCGGAGGCGTGCGCGAGGTCGATGACCGCGCCCGGCCCGCGCAGGCGCGCCACCAGGCGTCGGCCGAGCCTCGACAGACCGCCGCCGCCCGGTTCGTTACACCCCTCGGCGTACGGGTTGCGCCGGTTCCACGTCAGCCCGAACACGCGCACGCCGAGCTGCCAGAAGATGTCGGCCAACTCCTCGCTGTACCCGAGCGGTTCCGCCCCCTCCATCGACAGGATCATCGCGATGCGCCCGGCGTCGGCGGCGCGCCGCAGGTCCTCACGGGTCCGCACCGCGGCGACCTCGGCCGGATTCTCGGCCACCGCCCGCTGGAACGCCACCACCTGCTGCAAGGCGCGGCGCAGCGCCCCCTCGGGCAGGTACTCCCAGTTCGCGCTGACCGGGCACAGTTGCGCCACGACGCCGCCGGCTTGGAGCTGACCGAGCCACAGCCGCCGGAACGGCTCCGGCTCTCCGGCCCGGTACGCCAGTTCGATGAGCAGATCGTTGTGGGCGTCGGCGATCGGCGGCGGGGGGCTGATCAGGCCGTCGGCGAGGGTCATGGCGTCCTCCAAGGTCGAGTCTTGAAAGTAGTCTACGAATCCGATGGATTAGGACGCAAGAAATCTACAGAGATGGGCAGAGCCACAGGGGGTCGCGGCCCAGCGTCGTGTTCCACTGCCGCATGATGCCGAGAGGCCCATCGCGGGGATCGCGATGGGCCTCTGAGCAGCGGAGCCGCCTAAGGGAACGACCTGTTTACAAAGTCAGTGGCGGGCGCTGAGGGGGCGCATGTCTGTCCAGACCTCTTCGATGTGGGCGAGGCATGCCTCCTTTTCGCCGGAGAAGCCCTCCGTGCGCCAGCCGTCCGGGACCGGGCGGTCGGCGGCCCAGATCGAGTACTGCTCCTCGTCGTTCAGTACGACCAGATACTCGCTCACACTTTCTCCTTCTTCTTAAAGGATCGGTTCTTCAGGGTTTCGAAGCCGATCACGTCGTCGGGCAGGGCGTCCGGGACCAGTTCGTCGAAGCGCCACAGGCCCTTGATCCAGCGCGCTACGAACACGGCGGAGGCCATGATCAGGGCGAACAGCACGTACATGAAGGCGATTCCGCGGCCGTCGCCGGTGCCGATCACCGCGCCGGCGGTGTCGGCCAGTAGGCCGCCGGGGGCGAACATTGGCTCGAACAGCGCGGTGCCGTACGGGGCGACCAGGCCGTAGCCGAGCGGCAGGGTGGAGAACGCGATCAGCTGGTTGAGCGCGAAGACCCGGCCCTGGAAGCGCTGCGGGACCTTGACCTGGATGATCGTGGCGTAGATGCCGTTGAGCACGGTGAGCGACAGGAACATGCCGAACACGCCGGCGGAGATCACCAGCAGGTGTTCGTGGGAGCCGACCACGATCGCGGCGGCCGAGAGTGCCACCGTGGACCAGAGCTGGCCGCGCAGCCGCAGTCGCCGGGGGCCGCCCCAGATCGTCATGATCAGGCCGCCCAGGAAGACGCCGAGTCCGCCGAAGAATGTCACCCGGCCCACGTCGGCGAGTTCGGCGAAGGACAGCACCAGCGGGGAGATCAGCAGGAACAGGGGCGACATGAACAGGTTGACGACCGCGAAGAACAGCAGCATGCGGCGGATGCCGTAGTTGCCCCAGGTGTACTTGAAGCCGTTGATCATCTCGGTCAGCATCGGCTCGCGGCGACGCCAGGCCATCGTCTTGGGGAAGCGGACCAGCAGCACGGTGATGATCGCGACCGAGTAGCTGACCACGTCGATGATCAGGATGCCGCCGAGCCCGATGACCGCCATCAGACCGGCCGCGATGAGCGGCACAACCAGCAGCGCGATGCCGTTGACCATGCCCATCAGGCCGTTGGCGTGCCCGAGGAATCGTTTCGGGACGAGCTGCGGGATCGCCGAGCCGTACGCGATGCGCTGGAAGGTGAGCGCGATCGACAGGCTGACCAGGAGCGGGTAGATGTGCCAGACCTGGAGGTTGCCGGTCCAGGTCAGGATGCCGAGGGCGAGCTGGGTGCTGCCCGCCGCGATGTCGCTGAACAGGATGACCTTGCGGCGGTCGAAGCGGTCCGCCACCGTTCCGGCCAGGGGGGCCGCGAGCATGCCGGGGACCAGGGCCAGGACGGAGAAGAGGGCGAAGTTGGCGAGGGAGCCGGTGGTGAGCAGGATCCACAGCGGCAGGGCGAACTCGGTCAGCGCGGAGCCGGTGATCGAGACGAGTTGCCCGGCGGCCAGCGCGGCGAAGCGGCGCATGCTGGGCTTGGGGCCGATCCGCACGTCCTGCTCGGCGCCCCGGCGGGAGACGCCCTGCAGCCACCAGGTCTCCTCGCCGGTGGTGCGTTCGAGGGCGGCGGTGTCCTCGGCGAGGATGGCCCGGTGGGTGCCGGTGACGATGTCCGCCAGCTCCTCCGCCCGATATTTCATGAAATAGTGGGCGGCTTCGTCGAGGACGACGCAGGCGGCGGTTTCGGCCACGCAGTGCCACTCGCGGAAACGTTCCTGGTAGTACTCGACGGCCGGGTCCCGTTCACCGACCACGGCGATGACCGGGGAGGTCAGCGGGGTCAGCTCCTGCTCGAAGATCTGGGCGAAGTAGCGTTCCGCCTCGCGGGTGCCGACCCTGCGGTTCTTGACGATCAGCCGGAGTTCGTCCTGGTCGAACTCGGAGACGTCCAGCCCGGCCGCGCTGAGCGCGTTGATCCTGCCCTGGTCGCCGCCGAGCTCGTCCCACCACTCGCCGAACCTGGCCATCGGGCCGCGCGGGCGGGCGAACGGGAAGACTCCGCCCAGGTAGACGGCCTCCGCCGGGCGTCCTGCCGCCGCCAGGATTCTGGCGGCCTTGGTGGTGATCATGACGCCGAGGCCGCAGTGGCCGTACATGACGACGGGTCCGGTGACGGTGTCCAGGATCTCCTGGGCGTACGCGGCGGCCACCTCGTCGATGGGCCGGGGTTCCTCGCCCAGCTCATTTCCCGGTACGGCCAGCGAATAGAGCGCCCAGTCGGCCGGCATCACGTCGGCGAGGGGTTTGTAGATGACGGCGCTGCCGCCGCCGTAGGGCGCGCAGACGAGGGTGGCGGTGGTCGTCCGGGCCGGGGTGAGGCGGTGGAGCAGCCGGTCGGGGCCCTTGACCGTGTCGGGGTCGAGAAGGTGGGCGAGTTCGCGGACAGTCGGATGCTTGAACAAATCCAGCAATGTCGCCGTGTGCCCGGCCTTGCGGAGGCGGGCGACGACCTGCATGGCGAGCAGGGAGTGGCCGCCGAGGTCGAAGAAGTCGTCCAGCACGCTGACACGTTCCAGGCCGAGCACGGCGGCCCAGATGGCTGCGACGGTCTCCTCGATGGGGGTGGCGGGGTCGGTGAACTCGGCCCCGAGGGCGGGGCCGCCGGTGGGGTCGGGGAGGGCGGCGCGGTCGACCTTGCCGTGCGACTTGAGCGGCAGCCGGTCCAGCCAGACGTAGCGGGCGGGGACCATGTAGTCGGGCAGGCGTTCCTTCAGCCAGGCGCGCAGCTCGCCGGACTCCTCGCCGACCAGGTACGCGACCAGGCGCTGGTCGCGCAGGTCGACGACGGCCTGGGCGACGCCGGGGTAGGTGGCGAGAACGGTCTCGATCTCGCCGAGTTCGACGCGGTAGCCGCGGACCTTGACCTGCAGGTCACGGCGGCCGAGGAACTGGAGCGCGCCGTCCGGCAGCCAGCGGCCGAGGTCGCCGGTGCGATACAGGCGCGTGCCCGGCGGGCCGTAGGGGTCGGGGACGAACTTCTCGGCGGTGAGGGCGGGCCTGTTCAGGTAACCACGGGCCAGGCGCTCGCCGCCGAGGTTGATCTCGCCGGGTACGCCTACCGGGACCGGCCGGCCATGCGCGTCGAGCAGCCGGACCAGCGCGCCCGGGAGCGGGCGGCCGATGGGCAGCAGGCCGGTGCCGGCGGTGACCTCGTGGGTGGTGACGCCGACGGTGGCCTCGGTCGGGCCGTAGTGGTTGACGACGCGGACGCGGGTGGCCAGGTCGGCGGCCCATTCGGCGGGGGCCGCCTCGCCGCCGAGGATGAGGAGCTTGCGGGGCAGGATCTCGGCTGGTTCGGCTTCGGCGAGCAGCGCGGCCAGGTGGGAGGGCGTGATCTTGAGGTAGTCGGCGGGACGTCTGCGGAAATATTCGGTTAAGTCGGGGGCGGCGGTTCGGGAGGGCAGGAGGTGCAGGCAGCCGCCGGTCATCAGGGACAGGTAGAACACGGTCACGCCGAAGTCGAACGCCAGGGATTGCAGCAGCGCGAACGCCGAACCGGGTTCGACCTGGAAACGTTCGTGTACGCCCGCCAGATATGTCATGACTTCGCGGTGCTGGACGGCGACACCCTTCGGCCGTCCGGTGGTCCCGGATGTGAAGATCACATAGGCGAGATCGCCGGGAGTGACCCCGCTGTGCACGGGTGTGTCCTGTCCGCCCTGGTCGTCCACGTAGACGGGGGCGAGCCCGTCCGGCAGCAGCTCCTCGGTGGTGACCGCGATCCTGATCCCGGCGTCCGCCACCATGTACGCCACCCGCTCGGCGGGCAGTTCCGGATCTATGGGGACATAGGCGGCACCCGATTTGAGCACTCCGACGATGGCCACCGCGAGCTCCGCCGACTGCTCCAGGCAGACCGCCACCCGATCCCCCGGCCTGACGCCCTGATCTCTGAGGCGGTGCGCGAGCCGGTTGGCACGCTGGTCGAGCTCGCGGAACGTGAGCGAATCCGGACCGAACACGACAGCGGGCGCGTCCGGCGTGCGCTCCGCCGCGGCGGTGACCAGGTCGTGCAGCAGGTCGCGGTCGAGCCGCGCGGCCGGTTCCGAGGTCCCCAGGGCAAGCACGCGCTCGTGCTCCCCCGGCGGCAGCAGGTCGAGTTCGGAGATCCTGGCGTCCGGATTGGCGACAATCGACCGCAGCAGGGCGTCCAGCGAGGCCGCCATGCGGGCGACCGTGTCCTCGGTGAACAGGTCGGTGCTGTAGATGATCGCACCGCCCATGCCCTCGAAGCCCTCGTACAGGTAGAAGGCCAGGTCGAACCTGCTCACCTGAACGTCGGCGGCGAACCCGCTAACCTGCACCGCGCCGGGCGCGGACGCGGGACCGCTGGCATAGTTCTGCAGCGCGAACATCACCTGGAAGATCGGCGTCCTGCTCACATCACGTTCGACGTTCAGCTCGTTCACCAGCTGGTCGAACGGCAGCTCCTGATGCGAGAACGCGTCCAGGGCGGCTTCCTTGACCCGGCCGAGCAGCTCCGTGAACGTGGGGTCCCCGTCCAGGTCGGCGCGCATGGCCAGGGTGTTGACGAACATGCCGACCATGCCGTCCAGCTCGGGCAGGCCGCGCCCACTGACCGGGCTGCCCACGGCGAAGTCGTCCTGCCCGGACCACCGCGACAGCAGCACCTGCAGCGCCGCCATGAAGGTCATGTACGGCGTCGCCCCGCACGAGGTCGCCAGCGCGCCCACGGCGGCTTCGAGGCGGGCGTCGACGCCGAAGCCGTACCCGGCGCCGGCGGAGCCCTGTTCGGCGGGGCGGGGCAGGTCGGTGGGGAGTTCCAGCGGGGGGACCCCGGCCAGGCGGTCCCGCCAGTAGGTGACGTCGGCCTGGTAGGCGGGGGTGCCGCTGCGTTCGCGCTGCCAGGCGGCGTAGTCGCCGTACTGGATGGGGAGGGGGGTGAGCGGGCGGCCCTCGAGGGCGGCCAGCAGGTCGCCGAGGAGGACGTCGCCGGACCAGCCGTCGGTGATGGCGTGGTGGGCGGCGAGTTGCAGCACGTGCTGGCTGGGGCCGAGGCTCACCAGCGTGGTGCGCAGGAGCGGCCCGCTGGCCAGGTCGAACGGGCGTGCCAGGTCGGCGGAGATCAGGTCCCTGGCTTGCTCGGGGGTGTCCGCGGTCAGGATCGTCAGGTCGATCACGGGCTCGTCGGAGATCACGACGGCGGGCAGGCCGTCCTCGGACGTGGTGAAGCTGGTGCGCAGGGTCTCGTGCCGTTCGGTGACCTGGATCAGCGCGTTCCTGAGGTTGCCGGGGTCGACCGGGCCATCCAGCCAGACTGCGAAGGGGACGATGTAGGACGCGGTTCCGGGGCGGTACTGCTCGAGGAACCACAGGCGTTCCTGCGCGTGGGAAAGCGGGGGGACCGTGCCGGGTGGGCGGGGGGAGATCGAGGCCGCCGCCGTACGGCGCCGCAGGCGCTGCTTGAGCAGGGCCTGTTTGGCCAGAGACAGGTCAGGTGTACTGGTCACGGGGACTCCATGAGGCGCAGGGCTTCCTCGTCGGACAGGTCGTCGAGCTCGGCGAGCAGGATGTCCTCGACGGTCGCCGCGAGGTCTGCGACGGTGGTGTGGGTGAACATGGTCCGGATCGGCACCTCCACGCCGACCACGGCCTTGAGCCTGGCGGCCACCCGGATGGCCAGCAGCGAATGGCCGCCGAGCAGGAAGAAGTCGTCGAAGGCGCCGATGCCCTCCAGGCCGAGCAGCTCGCTCCACACGTCGGCGACCAGGGCTTCGGCGTCGGTTCTCGGCGCGACGAACGCCTCTTCGCGGGAGGGCTGCGGGTCGGGCAGGGCGAGGCGGTCGAGCTTGCCGTTGGGGGTGAGCGGGAGGGCGTCCAGGCGGACGAAGGTGCTGGGGATGTGGGAGGACGGCAGGCGGGCGATCAGCTGCTCGCGCAGGCCGGTGGTGTCCCCCACCACGTACGCGACGAGGTTGTCGGCGCGGACTGTCACCGCGGCCCGACGGACCGCGGGAAGGCTTTCGAGGACGGACTCGATCTCGCCGGGCTCGATCCGGTGGCCGCGGAGTTTGACCTGGTCGTCGTTGCGGCCGAGGAATTCGAGGGTGCCGTCCCAGCGCCAGCGCACCAGGTCGCCGGTGCGGTAGAGGCGGGTTCCGCCGGGTCCTGGGACGAATCGTTCCGCTGTCAGGGCCGGGCGGCCGAGGTAGCCGTGGGCCAGGCCGAGGCCGCCGATGACGAGTTCGCCGGGAGCGCGGGGCGGGACCGGGCGGAGCAGATCGTCGACGACGGCGACCTGGGTGTTGCCGATCGGGCGGCCGATGGTGATCTCGGCGGGGTCCTCGGGGACCTCCCAGGCGGTGGACCAGATGGTGGTCTCGGTCGGGCCGTACACGTTGATCAGGCGGGAGACGCGGGCGCGCAGGTCGCGGGCGAGGCCCGAGGGCAGCGCCTCGCCGCCGACCAGGGCGGTCACCCGGGGAAGCTCGGCGGTCATGAGGACGCGCCAGCCGGACGGGGTGGCCTGGACGTGGGTCACGCCCTGCTCGGTGATCAGCCGGGCGAGCTCCTCGCCGTCGAGCGCGTTCCCGGCCATGACGATCCGCCCGCCGGTGATCAGCGGCAGATACAGCTCAAGTCCGGAAATATCGAAGGAAAGGGAGGTCAGGGCCAGCCAGACGTCGCCGGGGCCCGCGTCCAGGAGGTCGCGCATCGAGAGCAGGAAGTTGACGAGCGCGCGGTGCGGGACGACGACGCCCTTGGGGCGGCCGGTGGAGCCGGAGGTGTAGAGCACGTAGGCGGGGTCCTCGGGGAGGACCCCGACGTCGAGTTCGCCGTCCTCGGTGATCGGCTCTCCGAGCCGGATGGTCGGGCCGTCCCAGGTCGCCTCGCCGTCGGTGAGCAGGGCGCGCGGTTTGGCGTCGTCCAGCACGAACGCGAGCCGCGCCTCGGGATAGGCGGGATCCAGCGGCAGGTAGGCCGCGCCCGCCTTCAGCACGGCCAGCATCCCGGTGAGCGAGGCCACCGAGCGTTCCGCCAGCACCCCGACGACGTCGCCGCGCCCGACGCCCAGCCGCCGCAGGCGCACCGCGAGCCGCCGCGACGCCGCGTCGAGTTCGGCATATGTCATGCCATCGACGGCGATCCGGTCGCTCGACTCGACCAAGTCGAGCATCGTCGGCGCCGGAAGCGCGAACTCCGGCCCGCGCGTCGACTCGGCCAGGAACGCGTCGTCGTCCAGGGTGCGCATCGACAGGACGGACAGGCGGGTCGACGGGTCGACGGCGATGTCGTACAGGGACTCGACCAGCCGTGCCGCCAGCCGCTGCACCGTCCGCGCGTCGAACAGCCGCGCGTCGTAGTCGAAGACCAGGTTGAGCCCGTCCGGCGCCGGCCACGCGGTCAGCGTCAGATCGAACGCCGTCTTGATCGCCCCCGCGTTGTACGGCTCGTGCCGCAACCCCGCGAACGTGTCCGGCATGTTGCCCTCGGCGGTCTGGCTGTGCAGGATCAACATGGTCTGGAACAGGGCCGTCTGCCCGAGCTCGCGCCGTACGCCAAGGACTGACTTGAGCCGTTCGACCGGGATCTCCTGATGCGCGAGCGCGTCCACCAGCGTGGCCCAGGTCCGGCGCAGCAGCTCGTGGAACGGCGGATCACCGTCCAGGTCGGCGCGCAGCACCAGCGTGTGCGCGAGATACCCGATCACCGACTCCAGCTCGACCCGGCTCCGGGCCGCCGTGGGCGAGCCGATGGCGAAGTCCAGCTTGCCGGTGTGGCGGGCGAGCAGGGCCTGGTAGGCGGCGAGCAGGACCATGAACAGCGTGACGCCGCTCTCCCGGCCGGCCGATTCAAGGCCGGCCACCAGGTCGGCGGGCACGTGCTCGTTGTGCACCGCGCCCTGCCTGACCAGGTCGAGCGGGCGCGGCCGGTCCAGCGGGAGTTCCAGCGCGGGGACGCCGGCCAGTTTCTCCTTCCAGTGCGCCAGCGCGGCCTCGCCCTCGTCGAGGGCTTCCCGCTTGAGCTGCCAGATCGACACGTCTCCGGCCTGGACGGGCAGCGGGGGCAGGTCCACGCCCTCGTAGAGGGCGGCGAGCTCGGAGAACATCACGTTGATCGACCAGCCGTCGGCGATGATGTGATGCATCGCCACGCAGAGCACGTGATCTTCGGCGCCGACCTGGATCACCGACACCCGGATGGGCGGCGCCGCCGCGAGGTCGAACGGGATGTTGACCCGTTCGGCGCAGAACGTCCGCGCCTCACGTTCCGGCAGTTCGGCCCATTCGATCTCGACCTCGCGCGGCGGGTCGATGACCAGGAGGGGGCGGCCGTCGTCGGCGGGGAAGCGGGTGCGCAGCGACTCGTGCCTGGCGGCCAGGGCGGTGAAGGCGGCGGCGAAACGGGTCCGGTCGAGCGGGCCGTACAGCCGCCTGGCCAGGTACATGTTGCTGGAGGCGTCGCCGGGGGTGAAGTGGTCCATGAACCACAGCCGCTCCTGGGCGGCCGACAGCGGCACCGGCGCGCCCTCGGGGCGGGGTTCGAGCGGGATCACGCCGGGATCGGCGCCGATCGCGGTGGCCAGCGCGGCGACGGTGGGGTGGGCGAACAGCGCCCGGACGGGGACGGGCACGCCGAACGCCTTAGCGAGCAGGGCGGCGGCGCGCGGGGCCAGCAGGGACCTGCCGCCGAGCGCGAAGAAGTCGTCGTCGGCGCCGACGCCGTCCACGCCGACGACCTCGCCGAACACGCGGGCGATGAGACGTTCGGCGGGGTTGGCCGGTGGGCGTCCGGTTCGCTGGGCGGGGGCGGGTTCGGCGCGGACGACCGGGCGCGCGGCGAGTCCCTCGGCCCGCCAGGCCGCGCCGCCGAGCGTGACGCCCGGGAAGAGCAGGTCGGCGAGCGGGCGCTCCGGGCCTGCCACGACGGCGTCGAGCAGCGCCGTGAACCGCGCGGCGAGAGCGTCGATCCTGGTGTCGTCGAACAGGTTCGCGTCGTAGGTGAACACGAGGGAGAGCGCGTCGGCGGTCCGCCAGGCGTCCAGCGTCAGGTCGAATCGCGCGGGCACGTGGTCGAGGTCGAACGGCACGCAGGACGCGCCCGCGATCTCGACCGGCTCCGGCGTCGTGTCCAGGGCGAGCATGGTCTGATAAAGCGGGGTCTGGCCGGTGTCCCTGGCCAGGTCCAGGTCGGCGAGCAGGCGTTCGACCGGGATCTCCTCGTGCGCCATCGCCGCCAGCACCGTCGACCGGGCCCGCGCCAGCAGATCCGCGTACGTCGGGTCTCCGGACAGGTCGGCGCGCAGCACCAGCACGTTGCCCAGCCGCCCGGCCACGGTCTCCAGCTCGACCCTGCCCCGGCCCGCCGTGGGCGCGCCGACCGCGAAATCGTGCTGGCCGGTCTCCGCCGACAGCACCGCCTGGTACGCGGCGAGCAGCACGGTGAACAACGTCGTGCCATGGCGTTGAGCCAGTTGCTCCAACGGCCCCACCGGGATCCGCACGCGCATCGAGCTGCCCCGACGTGACGCCACCGCCGGGCGCGGCCGGTCGGTGGTCAGGCGCAGGACCGGGAGCCGGTCCAGGTGTTCCCGCCAGTGCCGCAGCGCGTCGGCGCCGACGCCGAGCGCCTCCCGGCCCTGCTGCCAGGCGATCACGTCGCCGTGCTGGACCGCGGGGGCGTCCCTGCCGGGGTCGGCCAGGTCCTCGACGAGGACGTCCAGCGACCATTCGTCACCGGCGATCGCGTGGAAGACGACGCAGAGGACGTGGTCGCCGGAGGGCAGCCGTACCAGCGAGATCCGGACGGGTGGGGCGGCGGCCAGGTCGAACGGCGCGTTGACCCGGGCCGACAGCAGCGCGCGGGCGTCGGCTTCGGTGGCGGCGGCCAGATGGTCGAGCGGGACCTCGCCGGGTTCCTCGATGACCGCCACCGGGCGGCCGTCCACGTCGGGGAAGCGGGTGCGCAATGCTTCGTGGCGGGCGATCGTGGCCGCCAGCGCCGCCTCCAGGGCGGGCACGTCGAGCGGGCCGCGGAGCAGCCGGGTCAGGTGCATGTTGTAGGAGGCGTCGCCCGGGTCGAAGCGGTGCAGGAACCACAGCCGTTCCTGGGCGGGCGACAGCAGCACCGGGGTGCCGGGCGGGCGGGGCTCCAACGGCACCGACACCGTGTCCAGGCCGTCCAGGACCGCCGCGAGACCCGCCACGGTCGGGGCCGCGAACAGCTCGCCGACCGGGATCTCCACGCCCAGCCGCCGGGTCAGCCGGGCGGTCACCTTGGTGGCCAGCAGCGAGTGCCCGCCGGCCGCGAAGAAGTCCGCGTCCGCGCCGACCCGCTCCAGGCCGAGCACCTCGGCGAACGCCTCGGCCACGACCCGCTCCGACTCGGTGCGCGGCTCGATCTCCCCGGCCCCGGCCACCGGCGCGGGCAGCGCCCGCCGGTCCACCTTGCCGTTCGGCGTCAGCGGCATCGCCGCCATCGGCACCACGATCGACGGCACCATGTACGGCGGCAACCGCTCGGCCAGCGCCTCCCTCGGGTCCTCGTTCTTGCCCTCAACGTTTTCGCCCACGATGTACGCGACGAGGACGTCCTTATGCACGGTGACGATGGCCTGCCGGACACCCGGGATCTCCTCCAGGACCGTCTCGATCTCGCCGAGTTCGATCCGGTGGCCGCGGAGTTTGACCTGGTTGTCCGAACGGCCGAGGAAGTCGAGCGTGCCGTCCTCGCGCAGGCGGACCGTGTCGCCGGTGCGGTAGAGGCGGGCGCCCGGGCTGCCGTAGGGGTCGGGGATGAAACGTTCGGCGGTCAGGGCGGGGCGGCCGAGATAGCCGTCGGCTACGCCGAGGCCGCCGATCAGAAGTTCGCCTTCCTCGGCCGGGTTCAGGTGGTCGTCGGCGACGTGGACCTGGGTGTTGCCGATGGGGGCGCCGATGCTGACGAACGCGGTGCCCCGAGGGACCTCCCAGGAGGTGGACCAGATCGTGGTCTCGGTCGGGCCGTAAACGTTGATGAGGCGGGCGCAGCGGTCGGCGAGGGTTCTGGCCAGGGCGACGGGAAGGGCCTCGCCGCCGACCAGACCGACGACGTTCGCGGCGAAACCGGCGTCGAGGAGGACGCGCCAGCCGGAGGGGGTGGCCTGGACGTGGGTGACACCCTGCTGGGAGATCAGGTCGCGGAGTTTCGCACCGTCCCTGGCCGTCTCGGCGTCGGCGACGATCACCCGGCCGCCGGTGATCAGCGGCAGGTACAGCTCAAGTCCGGAAATATCGAAGGAAAGGGAGGTCAGTGCGAGCCACGCGTCACTGGGGCCCGCGTCCAGGATGTCGCGCATCGACCAGAGGAAATTAAGCAGCGCGCCATGCGGGATGACGACACCCTTGGGACGGCCGGTCGAACCTGACGTGTACAGGACATATGCCCTGTCGGACCTTTTATGCGGATATTTCACGAACTCAATGTGGGGCGCGAACTCGCCGTGGGTGGACTCGTCAGGGGTGGTTTCGTCGAGGGCTAGCACTGGTCCGGTGAATGGCGGCAGGCTGTCGCGCAGGTGGGTGAGGGTGAGCACGGCCTGTGCGCCTGAGTCGCCGAGCACCATCGCGATCCGGGCAGCCGGGTAGCCCGGGTCGAGCGGCAGGTAGGCCGCGCCCGCCTTCAGCACGCCCAGCAGTCCGGACAGCATCTCCGCGGACCGATCCGCGAACAGCGCGACCAGGTCCCCGCGCCCGGTCCCGGCCCGCTGTAATCGCGCCGCGACGGCTTCGGCGGCCTCGTTCAGCTCGCCGTATGTCATGGTGCGGGAGCGTGCCACCACCGCCACCCGATCCGGGCCTTCGGCGACGCGTTCCTCGAACAGGTCGACGATCGTCGGGACGTCCGGCAGCGGCAACTCGGAACGCGTATGCACGCCGGTCGTCTGCACCCCAGTCGTGTGCGCCTCAGTCGTGTGCACCCTGGTCGTTTGCACGCCGGTCGTTTCGGTCATCGCTCGTGTCTCCCAAGCCGGTGGTCAGGCAACCAGAGGGCAGGCATCAGAAAAAGCCGCACCGCCGTAAGGGGGAGCGCGTATGGCGTGGGAGCGTTCCCACGCATTCTGAGGCTAGATTTCGTGTGTGACGGCGTCAATAGATCATCCATATTTCAGAAAGATTCGCCGAGAATACGGCTTTCATCTGGGGATATTTAATCCGCCCATAATTGGGGCTTGACGCGCCGGGGGCGGTTTCTTCTATGCTGATTTGGGAGCGCTCCCAGGCCTCTCTGCCGTACCCGAAATCAGAGAGGAGCACGGGATGCCCCTGCCCGAGCAGGCCGATCGACGGCGCGAGCTGGTAGCCAGGCTGCTCGCCCAGAAGGCCGCTCCGCAGGGAGTGATCCCGATCCCCCGGGACGGCTCGCCGCTCGCGTGCTCCCACGAACAGCGCCGCATCTGGCTCGCCCAGCAGTCCGACCCTACCGCCGCGCCCAACGTCACGCTCGGCGTGCGGCTCACCGGCCCGCTCGATCTGGCCCGCCTGGCCGGGACCTTCACCGCGCTGATCGCCCGGCACGAGGCCCTGCACACGATCTACACGCTCGTGGACGGCGAGCCGTACCAGACCATCCGGCCCGGCCTCCCGGCGCCCTTCGAATTCGCCGACCTGAGCGGGCTGCCGGAAGCCGACCGCGAACCCACCGCGCTCGCCCTCGCCAGAACGGCCAGCGCCGAACACTTTCCGGTGACCTCGGGCCCGCTCATGCGCCTGACCGTCTACCGGATCTCGCCGTCCGAGCACCGGCTGTTCCTGGTCTGCCACCACATCGCCGCCGACGGCGGCTCCCTCGCCATCGTGGCCGACGACCTCGCCGCCCTCTATTCCGGTACGGAACCTCCCGCGCCCTCCGTGCAGTACGCCGACTACGCCGCCTGGTCCGCCGAGCGCAGCGCGCGGCGGTTGCCGGAACGCCTGCCGTACTGGGCCGAACGGCTGCGCGGCCTGCCGCCGCCATTGTTCGGCGGCAAGCCGGCCGAGACCGCCGCCCGCTCCGGCGCGACCCGCATGATCCGGGTGGAGCGCGAGACCGTCGACCGCCTCCGCCGCGTCGCCGACAGCCCGGCCACCCCGTTCGTGGCCCTGTGCGCCGCCTACGCCGTGCTGCTCCAGCGCATGACCGGCCACCGCGACCTGAACGTCGGAATCGTCTCCGCCTCCAGGACCCGCCGCGAGCTCGAATCCGTCGTCGGGACCTTCGTCAACATGATCCCGCTGCGGGTGGCCCTGCCCGCGGGCCAGACCTTCGCCGCCCTGCTCACCCGGGTCAGGGAAACGGCCGCGGGAGCCCTGGCCAACGAGATCCCCTTCGACACGCTCGTCTCCAAGGCGGGCATCCCCCGCATCCCCGGCATCCATCCCGTCTTCCAGGCCTCGTTCATCCACCGCGAGGACCCCAAACCCCCCGCCGACTGGAACGGCCTCACCGCCGAGGTCTGGGACCACGAGGTCGACGACGCCACCCTCGACCTGACCCTGTCGGCCACCCCTCGCGGCGACCAGTACGAACTCGCCTTCACCGGCCGCCTGGCCCGCTTCTCCCCCGCCGAGATCCGCGCCCTCCCGGCTACTTTCGCCACCCTGCTGACCGAACTCGCCGAAACCCGCTGACCAGCGCCCCGACAAGCGAAAGCCCGGTAACCGGAAGTCCGGTAAGCAGCGACCCGATAAGCGGAAATCTGCTAATCCGAAACTCGGTATTCGCGGGCCTGGCAATCGGCGCGGACTCTGCTCCCCGCTCCCTGCGAACACCCACACCGCCGTCTCTCGACCGCCGCGCCAAGCACAACGGGCCACCCTACGACCGGAACCGCTCCGGGCATTCGATCACGCCCACCCCCAACCGCAACACCCGCGTCTCAAAACGGGATATCTCCGGCTGTTAGGGATGGTGCCGTTGCGCCGCAAATGTCCTGTTAACACGAACTTCACGTCGAGTTCGGATGCCCAGCAAAGGGCGTCCGCGCCATATCTCCTGATCAGCGCGCCACACGCGCGAGCATCGGGCGGGATCACACGAATGATCCCCATCTGGATAGTCAAAGGCTGATATTTCAGCGTTTGTGAGGGAATGCGACTGTCCCACTTAGTCCAGCCCCGTTGGCGTCCAGGATCACCCCTGGCCGGGGTTGCGGACAGAAGGAGGGACTCGTGCAGCGAGTCTTCGCGCTCTTCACCGCGTTATGCGCCACTGTCGCCCTCAGCACCGTGCTCGCCGGGCCCGCGTCGGCGACTCCGCCGGGCATCCCGTCCACGGCCACCGCCACCTCCCAGCTCGCCGCGCTGACCGTCGCGAACGAGGCCAACGCCTCCAGCTACGACCGCGACCTGTTCCCGCACTGGAGCACCGTTTCCGGCACCTGCAACACCCGCGAGACCGTGCTCAAGCGCGACGGCACCGGCGTCGTCGTCAACTCCAGCTGCGCCGCCACCTCCGGCAGCTGGTACAGCCCGTACGACGGCGCCACCTGGACGCTCGCCTCCGACGTCGACATCGACCACATGGTCCCCCTCTCCGAGGCCTGGAAGTCCGGCGCCAACGCCTGGACCACCGCCAAGCGCGAGCAGTTCGCCAACGACCTGTCCAGCCCGCAGCTCTGGGCCGTGACCGACAACGTCAACCAGTCCAAGGGCGACAAGGACCCGGCCGCCTGGAAGCCCTCCCGCACCGCTTTCTACTGCACCTACGCCAAGGCCTGGATCGCCGTGAAGTACAAGTGGGCCCTGAAGCTCCAGAGCTCGGAGAAGTCCGCCCTCTCCAGCATGCTCGGCAGCTGCTGACGCCCGGCCGCTGACCCACCGGGGGCTGCCGCCGGTCCAAGCGACGGCAGCCCTCACCAGCATGGCCCAATCCACCGCCGCTAGAGCAAACCCCATCAAGCCTGGTCAAATCACCACGCAGCGTGTTCGGTTGAGTACGGGGCTACTCATGCCCTCCACCCGTAATCCCCACATCGTTGCAAATATGCTGATCAGACCCTTACGGGCAGCGCTCGCGTTCCTCCTGGTCATCGCGGGCCTGTCCATCGTTCCCGCCCAAGCACGAGCGGCCGCGACCCAGCCGCTCACCGTGCGCATCCTCCTGGTGAACTGCATCGATCCCTGCCGCAATCAAGGGCTCGAAGCCGCCGGAGAGAGCGCACCCGACTTCT
The DNA here is from genome assembly GCF_009687885.1 of Acrocarpospora pleiomorpha. Taxonomy (GTDB): domain Bacteria; phylum Actinomycetota; class Actinomycetes; order Streptosporangiales; family Streptosporangiaceae; genus Acrocarpospora; species Acrocarpospora pleiomorpha. The sequence goes on along the minus strand of NZ_BLAF01000034.1, from coordinate 22,190 downwards.
ACGGCGAGATCACCTTCGCCGGATTCCCCGTGCACACCACCCCGAGAGCGGCCGAGGACCAGGAACAGGTCGCCCCGTTCTGGGAGCTCACCCGGGACATCCCCACCACCGTGGTCGAACAGGAGATCTCCATCCTGATCAAGGACCACGACTCGACCAGCGACGACGACTGGGCCGACACCTCGCCGCGGGTCGGCGACCCGTTCACCCGGGTCAAGGTGAACATGATCAACGGCACGGTCACCGGTGACCTGACCTCGTCCGCCGGCTGCGTGGCCGGCAACGGCGAGGCGGGCGGCGGGATCTTCGGGGCCGACCCGAAGCCGGCCGTACAGGTCTGCTTCGAGATCACCCCGGCCAGCGCGGCCGACTCCGACGGCGACGGATTCACCGACTACGAGGAGTTCCGCGGCCGGGACTTCAACAACGACAACGTGGTCGACATGACGCTGCCAGACGCCGATCCCACCCGCCGCGACATCTACGTCGAGATCGACTGGATGGCCGGCCTGAAGCCGCAGCCCGGCGTGCTGAGCAGGGTGGAGCAGGTGTTCAACAACGCCCTGGTGACCAACACGCAGACCGGCGCGTCCGGCCTGGCCCTGCACCTGATCGAAGACGAGCAGGTCCCGTTCGCCGCCAGGATCGACTTCGCCGATGTACGGCCCACGGGCACGTACGACGACTTCGACGACATCAAACAGGGCAACCCCGCCATGGCCTGCGGCGCCACCGCCACCGGCAGATTCGGCAGCGCCGCCGACCGGGCCAGCCCGCTGTGCACCGACATCCTCAACTTCAAGCGCCAGCGGTTCCGGTACGGCCTGTTCATCAACGGGCTGACCAACAGCGGCACCACCTCCGGCCGGGCCGAGCTGCACGACCAGGGCGGCAACGACTTCGTCGTCTCGCTGGGCGTCTGGACCGCCAACATGTTCACCAACGTGGGCGGCAGGGCCGCCGCCGAGCAGGCCACCCTGCTGCACGAGCTGGGCCACACCTTCGGCCTGGGCCACGGCGGGCGCCGCGACAACGGGACCGTCGACGACCTCAACTGCAAGCCGAACTACCAGAGCGTGATGAGCTACTCCTGGCAGTTCGCCAACATCGACGGCAACCGCCCGCTCGACTACCAGCGGTTCGGCAAGGCGAACCTGAAGGAAGACGATCTCGACGAGACCCAGAACCCGGGCGTGGCCGGCGTCGCCCGGCCGGTCATCTACGGGGTCGGCGGCAACTGGACCCTCGGCTCCGCGAGCGCGCCGATCGACTGGACCGGCGACGGCCCGCCGTTCTCGGCCAGCGCGCAGGCCAACATCAACCACATCCCGACCATCGACCCGGGCTGCACCAACACCTCGAACACCGAGACCCTGCTCAGTCCGCCGGACTGGGACCGGCTGAAGTACAGCTTCACCAGCAGCCCGTACTGGTCCGACGGCTCGCACGGCCCGATTGTGCCGGAGCTGACCGGTGACTCGGCGCTCAAGGTGACCTCGGCCGACCTGACCGCGGGCATGACCGTGGACAAGGCCGACGCGGCCGGTGGCGACACGGTGACCGCGACCGTGATCATCGGCAACAAGGGCGGCAGCGGCTCGACCGCCACCTCGGTGACCTTCACCCCACCGGTGGGCGATCCGGTCACCCGTACGGTCCCCGACCTGGCGCCCGGCGGATCGAGGACCGAGACGTTCACGTACACGGTGCCGTGCACGGTCGCCGACGGCGTCACGCTGACCGCGACCGCCGCGGTGACCGGCAAGAACGCCGAGGGCGCCCCGGAGCCGGCGGAGACCCTGGCCGACAACACGGCCACGACCACGACCAGGGCGCACGTGCCGGTCATGGCGGTGACCTCCGCCGCGACCGCGAGCGTGAACGCCGGTGAGGCGATCACCTACACGGTGACCCACCGCAACACCGGCAGCGCCGCCGCCACCGGGGCCACCCTGAGGTACACGCTCCCCGCGGACGTGTACTACAGCACGGCTCTCGACACCGGCGCCGGTCCCCGCCCGGCCTCCGTGGCCAGGAACGCCGACGGCACGACGACCCTGACATGGAATCTCGGCACGGTCGCCGCCGCCGGGACGGGCGCCGTCGTCTTCACCGCGCGGCCCAGCCTGCTCCTGGAGGCCGGCGCCACGGTGACCGGCACCGCCGCCGTGACCTACGGCGGGACGAACGGCTGCGCGTTCGACCCGGTGACGGGCTCCTCGCAGACCTCGATCACCGCGGTCGCGCCGAGCCGGCAGCCGCTGGTCTCCGCTCTGTGGATGGTCCGCACCGACCTTCGCACCCCGGAGGCCCTGGCCCGCGTCCAGGCCACGGACACCCGCTTCGATGGCGCGGACAACTCCACCCCCAACGGCGCGCTGTCCCAGTCTGAGGCCTCGGCCGTCCTGTTCCCGCCGGCGGTCCAGCCGCGCAAGCTCCGGGCGGAACTCCTGGCCACCAGCCTCAACCTGGCGACCCGCAGGATCAACGCGGGCACCCAGATCCGTACGATCACCATCCAGCGCCTAGGCTTGAACACAGTGGGCGACGCCGTCCGCTACGTGCAGGCCACGCTGGCCCAGCCCCAGACCCTGGCCAACCTCATCCGCTACACCGACTCGACGCTGATCCTCACGGAGATCAACGCGAATGTGGCAGAACGCTACTGATCACCTGGCGGCGCCTCCCGGATCATCCAGGAGGCGCTGCCTCTTTGCAGGGGAGGTAATTACCAACTAAATTTGTAGGAAAAGTAGGAGGTTGCCCATGCCGCTGCCCGACTTCCTGGTGATCGGCGCGCCCAAGGCCGCCACCACCGCCCTGCACGCCGCCCTGGCCGGCCACCCCCAGCTGCACCTGTCCGCCGTCAAGGAGCCCAAGTTCTTCCTCACCGACGGCCCGCCCCCCACCACCGGCGGCCCCGGCGACGCCGACACGTACCGCGAGCACATCTGGCGCCGCCCCGACTACGAGGCCCTATTCCGCCCCGGTTTCGTCAACGGCGAATCCACCCCGTTCTACCTGTACGACCGCGAGGCCCAGCGCCGGATCCACGACCTGATCCCGCACGCCAAGCTCATCGTCACCCTCCGCGACCCGGTCGAACGCGCCCACTCCAACTGGACCCACCTCTGGTCCGCGGGCCTGGAACCCATCGGCGACTTCCTGGAAGCATGCGCCCAGGAACCCGAGCGCATCCGCGCCGGCTGGGCCCCCTTCTGGCACTACATCTCCCTGGGCCGCTACGGCGAGCAACTCGCCCACCTCTACACCCTGTTCCCCCGCGACCAGGTCCTGCTCTTCCGCTACCGCGACCTGCTCGACCGCCCGGCGCCCACCCTCAACCGCATCTGCGCCTTCCTCGGCGTCGACCAGGACATCCTCACCAC
>NZ_BLAF01000034.1:0-18104 GCF_009687885.1 Acrocarpospora pleiomorpha | reverse complement strand
GGTTTGGCCGGTGGGGAGGGGGAGGATTTCGAGGTAGCGGAGGCCGCCGTACGGGGATTGGGCGTGGGGGGTGTGGCCTTGGGCGGTGAGGGTGGAGGGGTCGGGGCCGGTGGCCAGGCCGGTGCGTTCCTCGTAGTTTTCGGTGGTGGAGGCGCGGCCGTCGTAGTAGGCGGTGAGGCCGTGGGGGGTGAACTGGACGGCGGAGACGCGGACGCCGCGGGAGTCCCAGTGGCCGGGGCGGCGGTCCAGGGCGGTGCCGTGCCAGGTCCAGTCGAGGCCGTCGGGGCTGGTGGCGTAGTCGGTGACCATCTGGTCGGCTTCGGCGGGGATTTCCAGCGGGTGGCACGATGCCCACAGGTGCCAGATTCCGTCGTGGTGGACGATGACGGGGTCCTTGACGCCGGTCTTGAGGTCGCCGGGGAGGACCACACGGGCCTGGGCGGGGTCGAAGGCGGCGGGCGTGGCGGCTTCGAGGAGTTCCACCCGCCAGTGTTTCGTGCCGTACGTCGCGCAGCTGAGGTAGAGCCGCCAGGAACCGGCGGGCGTGCGGACGAGCGTGGGACGTTCCAGGGATTCGGTGCGCATCTGCTCCTTGGTGATGGTGAGCAGGGGTTCGAAGCTCTGGCCGTCGGTCGAGCGGGCCACCACCACGGCGTACCCACGACCCTCGCCGACGGGGCGGCGCAACCGGTAGGCGAGGTAGACGAAGCCGTCGGCGGCGACGGCGCTGGGCGCGCCCGCCCAGAAGCCGGGGCCCTCGCCGGGCGGGGGGACTGCGACGGCCGAAAGGGCAGGCTGCGGTAGGAACACGCGCGGGTCTCCGTTGATCACACGACGACGATAGACGCCCAGGTCCCGGCGGCCGCCGAGCTTTGCCGGGTCGTTAACTCGACAAAGCCTATCTGATTACCAGGTTTTCAACCTGCTGAACCGAACCTGAAACGTCCGCGTATCTCGGCCCGTAAGGGAGCTTCGCGAACTCAGCTACCTCAGCAGTCAAGAACCCCGAGCAGGTTTCTAGGAGGCTCGATGCGATCACGCATCGCCGTTCTCTGTGCCGGCGCTCTCATCCTGAGCATCCCCGGCACGGCGCACGCGACCACGAAAACCCCGGCCACGAAATCCAAACCCAAAGCGACGGCAGGACACACGCCCAAGGGCCTGGCGACCCGGTTCAGCCAGGTCAACCTCGTCTCCGACGTGGCCGGGAAGGCCACAGTCACCGACCCCAAGCTGGTCAACCCGTGGGGGCTCGCCATGGGCAAGACCCTCTGGGTGTCGGGCACGGGCACCGGCACCGCGACCGTCTACTCCGGCGCGGTCAAGAAGGAGCAGACCGAGGTCGCCATCCCGGGCGGCGCGCCCACCGGGCAGGTCGTCAACAAGGGTGACGGCTTCACCATCAAGGGCAAACCGGCCACGTTCATCTTCTCCAGCCCGTCCGGCGCGATCACCGCGTGGAACGCCGAAGTGGACGCGAAGAACGCCCAGATCGCCGCGTTCACCCGCAACGCCGACTACAAGGGCCTGGCCCTGATGGAGACCAACAAGGGCCAGTTCCTGCTGGCCCCGTCGTTCTCCCACAAAAAGGTGCACGTCTTCGACAGCGACTTCAATCGGGTACGGCTGGCGCGCTGGCAGTTCCGCGACCCGACCATGCCCGCCACCTACTCACCGTGGAACGTCGAGATCGTCGGCAACTCCGTCCTGGTCGCGTACGCCGTGCGCGACAACGCCACCGGCAAGGTCGTGCCCGGCAAGGGCAAGGGCTTCGTCAGCCAGTTCAACGCGAACGGCCGGTTCCTCGGGCGGGTCGTCAACCGGGGCGCGCTCAACGCGCCGTGGGCGATGACGATCGCTCCGCAGGGCTTCGGCGGCTTCTCCGGCGCCCTGCTGGTGGGCAACTTCGGCGACGGCTGGGTCAACGCCTACAATCCCCGTAACGGCCGTTACCTCGGCCCGCTGCGCAACGCCAACGGTTCGCCGATCGCGATCGAGGGCCTGTGGGATCTGGAGCGTGGGACCGCCGAGAACGGCGGCGTGAACTCGCTCTGGTTCTCGGCCGGGATCAGCAAGGCCCAGCACGGTCTGCTGGGGCTGCTGAAGCCGTCCAACGCCGCCGCGGCGGGCACCGGGGCGTCCTCGACGCCAACCCCCACCCCGACGCCGAGTAAAGCCGGGGGCTCGTCGTACGGTTACTGACCTGACCTGACGGAAAGGAGCGGCTCATGGAGACAGCTGACATCGGAGTCACCGGCCTGGCGACAATGGGCCGCAACCTGGCCAGGAACTTCGCCCACCACGGCTACGTGGTGGCGGTGCACAACCGCTCGGAGAGCAAGACCAAGCAGCTCATGGCGGATCATTCGGACGAGGGCGCGTTCCTGCCCGCGAGCTCGGTGGCCGAGTTCGTGGCCTCGCTCCGCCGCCCGCGCCGCGCGATCATCATGGTGAAGGCCGGTCCCGCCACCGACGCGGTGATCGAGGAACTGGCCGCGCACATGGAACCGGGCGACATGATCGTCGATGGCGGCAACGCGCTCTTCGCCGACACCCGTCGCCGGGAGGCCGCGCTGAAGGAGCGCGGGCTGCACTTCGTCGGGACGGGCATCTCCGGCGGCGAGGAGGGCGCGCTCAACGGCCCGAGCATCATGCCGGGCGGCGCCGCGGAGGCGTATCGGGACCTGGGGCCGATGCTGGAGAGCATCGCGGCCCAGGTGGACGGCGTGCCGTGCTGCGTGCACGTCGGCCCCGACGGCGCCGGGCACTTCGTGAAGATGGTGCACAACGGCATCGAGTATTCCGACATGCAGCTCATCGCGGAGGCCTACGACCTGCTCCGGCAGGCGCTGGGCCGCTCCCCCGCCGAGCTGGCGGAGATCTTCCGCGAGTGGAACCGGGGCGACCTGGAGTCGTACCTGATCGAGATCACCGCCGAGGTGCTCGATCATGTGGACGCCTCCGGGCAGCCGCTGGTGGACGTGATCGTGGACCAGGCCGAGCAGAAGGGCACCGGCCGCTGGACCGTGCAGAGCGCGCTCGACCTGGGGGTGCCGGTGACCGGCATCGCCGAGGCGGTGTTCGCCCGCGCGCTGTCCGGCCACCCGGAGCAGCGGGACGCCGCGCGCCGCCTGCAGGGGCCGAACGGGACCGCGCCGAACTACTCCCTGGTGGAGGACGTCCGGCTGGCCCTGTACGCATCCAAGATCATCGCGTACGCCCAGGGCTTCGACCAGATCACCGCCGCCAGCGAAGAGTACGGCTGGAACATCGACCGCGGCGCGATGGCGACGATCTGGCGGGGCGGCTGCATCATCCGGGCCCGGTTCCTGGACCGGATCCGGGCGGCGTACGAGGCGAATCCGGGGCTGCCCACGCTGCTGGCCGACCCGACGTTCGCCGACGCGCTGACCGAGGCCCAGCAGGCCTGGCGGCGGGTGGTCTCCACGGCCGCGCAGATCGGCGTGCCGACGCCCGGTTTCTCCTCGGCGCTGGCCTACTACGACGGGCTGCGCCGGGAGCGGCTGCCCGCCGCGCTCATCCAGGGCTTGCGCGACTACTTCGGCGCGCACACCTACCGCCGGATCGACCGTGACGGGACCTTCCACACGGACTGGTCCGGCGACCGGACCGAGCGCCCGGCCTGACTCACCCCGTCATCTGATCTTCGTGTCGTCCTGGGCTGGTTTCGTGCTGCCCAGGACGACCGAAGGACGGCAATGCGGACCCAGAAACTTGCTGCAAGCTTCCAACCAAGATCGGAGGCAAAATCACCCAAACGCGTGCCCTTTTAGCTGGATATTTCCTAACGATTAGGTCTCGGCGGCTGTGCAAGAACGCTGCAAGCTCGCGCTTTGCCGGTGCGGCCCGCCCACGCCTGATGTTGGCTGGTTGAAAACTCTTCCAGTTCTTGCAATGGGTTGCTAACTTCGCGGCACCAACGGTGGATTCCCCCGAGGACCGCGTCTGCGGGCCTGACCCCTTCAGAGGAGAAACCCATGCGCAAGCGCGCCGCGGGTCTGAGTGCCGCCCTGCTCGGCATCGCGCTCGGACTGACCGCCTGCGGCAGCGACCAGCCGGCCGCCGCCCCCGCTCCCGCCGAGTCCGCCTCGGCTCCCGCCGTCGACAAGGGCAACGGCAAGCTCGTCATCTGGGCCGACCCGGTCCGTACGGCCGCGCTCAAGCCGTTCACCGAGCAGTTCGGCACGGAGAACGGCGTCACCGTCGAGATCAAGGAGATCGCCGAGGAGCTCCAGAACCAGTTCCTCACCGCTTCCCAGCAGGGCAGCGGCCCGGACGTGCTGATCGCCGCGCACGACTGGATCGGCAACCTCGTCCAGAACGGCTCGATCGACCCGGTCCAGCTCACCGCGGAGCAGAAGAGCGCCTTCCAGGAGATCGCCATCAAGGCGGTCACCTTCGGCGGGCAGACCTATGGCGCGCCGTACGCGGTGGAGAATCTGGGCCTGATCCGCAACACCGCGCTGGCGCCGGAGGCCCCGGCGTCGGTGGAGGCGCTGATCGAGAGCGGCCAGGCGCTGAAGAAGGCCGGGAAGGTGTCGGAGATCCTCTGCGTCCCGGTCGGCCAAGAGGGCGACGCCTACCACATCTACCCGTTCTATTCCTCGGCGGGCGGTTCGCTGTTCGGCACCACCGCCAGCGGCGACCCCGACCCCACCAAGATCACGGTCGGTGACTCGGCTCCGGCGTTCACCAAGCTCAACGAGCTGGGCAAGAAGGGCGTCGGCGCGCTCAAGACGTCGCTGGGCAACGACAACACGATCGCGACGTTCGCGTCCGGCAAGTGCGCCTACCTGATCTCGGGCCCGTGGGCGATCGCGGACGTGAAGAAGGCCGGGATCAGCTACGACGTCACCGCCGTGCCCGCCTTCGATGGCGGCTCCCCCGCCACCCCGTTCGTGGGCGTGCAGACCTTCTACGTCGCCAGCAAGGGCAAGAGCAAGGCGCTCGCGCAGGAGTTCGTCACCAACTACGTGACCAACCCGGACGTGGCGATGGCCCTCTACAACGCCGACCCGCGCCCGCCGGCGCTGACCGCCGCCCTGGACCAGGCCAAGGCCGCCAACCCGGACATGGGCAAGTTCATCGAGGCCGGCAAGACGGGCATCCCGATGCCCGCGATCCCGCAGATGGCCGCCATCTGGCAGCCGTTCGGCGTGGCCGAGGCCGCTGTGATCAACGGCGGTGACCCGGCGAAGGCCGCGGCCGCCGCCAACAAGGCGATCACCGAGGCCATCGAGAAGTGAAAGCGACGCCCAGGGCGGGGTACGATTCCCCGCCCTCCGGGCATCGGCGCGTGCTCCCCCGGCCCCGGCGGGAGCTGAGCACCGGGTTCGTGGTGAGCCGGATCCTCGTGCTCGCGGTCGGCTCCGCCGTCGCGTTCTACGCCGCGCCGCCGCTGATCGCGGCGGAGAGCTGGACCGGCCTGACGGTCCTGGCCGCCGCCACCGCGCTGATCGCCTACATCTACCTCAGCCGACGACACCTGCCGCTGAAATACCTGGTCCCCGGCACGGTGTTCCTGATCGCCTTCCAGATCTTCCCGGTGCTCTTCACCCTGAGCACGGCCTTCACCAACTTCGGCGAGGGCCACCGGGGCACCAAGGAAGAGGCGATCACCTCCATCCAGACCTCGTCGGTCGCCCAGGTCCCGGGCTCCCCCGAGTACAACCTGTCGGTCGCCGTACGCGACGGCGAGCTGGTCTTCCTCCTGGTCGACACCGCCACCAAGCAGGTCCAGGCGGGTACGGCCGCCGGACTGGAACCCGTCTCGGGCGCCGAGCTCGGGCTGACCGGCAAGGTGCTCAGCGCGCCGGGGTTCCAGGTCCTGACGATCCCGCAGGCGGCGGCCCGGGGCGCGGAGATCTCCGCCCTGACCGTGCCGACCGCCGAGGGCGCGATCAAGGCGAACGGGTTGAGCCGCGCGTTCGAAGGGCGGGCCGCGAAGGCGTACGCGCCGGACTGCGACTGCGTCACCGACAGCGCGACCGGGCAGAAATGGACGGCCGATCCGGATGAGGGCGCCTTCGTCGCCGCCGACGGGTCCCGGCTCGCCCAGGGCTGGCAGGTCAACGTCGGGTTCTCGAACTTCACCCGGGTCTTCACCGATCCGCGGATCTCGGCGCACTTCCTGAGCCTGTTCGCCTGGGACCTGCTCTTCGCCGCCGCCAGCGTGCTCGGCACGTTCGGGATCGGCCTGATCGCCGCGCTCGCCCTGCACGGCGTGAAGGTGCGGGGAACGCGCCTGTACCGGGTGCTGCTGGTGCTGCCCCACGCGATGCCGGCGTTCGCGATGTTCCTGGTCTGGCGGGACATGTTCAACACCGACTTCGGGCTGATCAACCGGGTGCTCGGCCTGCACACCGACTGGTTCGGCGAACCGGTCAGCGCGCGGTTCGCGGTCATCCTGGTGAACCTGTGGCTGGGCTTCCCCTACATGTTCCTGGTCACGACCGGCGCCCTGCAGGCCATCCCGTCGGAACTCGGCGAAGCCGCCAGGATCGACGGCGCCACCCCCTGGCACAACTTCCGCCGGGTCACGCTGCCGCTGCTGCTGATCGCGGTCACCCCGCTGCTGATCTCCTCGTTCGCGTTCAACTTCAACAATTTCAACGCGATCCGCCTGACCACCAACGGCGCGCCCTTCTCCGTCGACAACACCACCGTCGGCGGCACGGACCTGCTGATCACCTACACCTTCCGGCTCGCCTTCGAGGGCGGCTCCGCCGAATTCGGCTTCGCCGCGGCAATCTCGGTCTTCATCTTCATCCTGGTCGGGATCATCTCGGCGCTGGCCTTCCGCCGCACCCGCTACCAGGAGGAGGTGTACGCATGACGCGCTGGCTCCGGCACATGGGCTGGCGGCACCTGGTGCTGATCACGCTCACCCTGTTCGCCGTCTTCCCGATCCTGTTCGTGCTGTCGGCGGCGCTCAATCCGCTGGGCACGCTGGGCTCCTCGGAGCTGCTGCCCACCGGGGCGTCCCTGGACAATTTCGGGAAGCTCTTCGGCAACCCGAACTATCCGTTCCTGCGGTGGATGGTGAACTCGCTGGCGCTGGCGCTGATCTCGGCCTTCTCCAGCATCTTCCTGGGCGTCTGCGCGGCCTACGCGTTCAGCCGGATGCGTTTCGCCGGCCGCCGGGTGGGCCTGCTCTCGCTGCTGCTGATCCAGATGTTTCCGCAGTTCCTGGCCATCGTCGCCATCATCATGATGTTCACCCGGGTGAGCGAGCTCTGGCCCGCCTTCGGCTTCGACTCGATGGGCGGGCTGTTCCTGCTCTACATGGGCGGCGCGCTGGGCGTGAACACCTACCTGATGAAGGGCTTCCTGGACACCGTCCCGAAGGAGCTGGACCAGTCCGCGGCGATCGACGGCGCGACCCACGCCCAGATCTTCTTCCGGATCATCCTGCCCCTGGTCACCCCGATCATCGCGGTCACCGGGCTGCTGGCCTTCATCGGCATCATCAGCGAGTTCATCGTCGCCAGCGTCTTCCTCCGCGACCCGGAGACCAAGACCCTGGCGGTGGGCATGTTCGGCATGCTCGGCAACGACGTACGCAACGCCAACTTCGGCATGTTCGCCGCGGGAACGCTGCTGACCGCGATCCCCACGGTGGGCGTCTTCCTGTGGCTGCAGAAATACATCGTCAGCGGCCTGACCGCGGGAGCCGTCAAAGGCTGATGGGGTACGGCTGCCGCTCGCGGGCGGCAGCCGTACCCCAGTTTGATCAGACGACGGCCGGTTCCGCGGGCTCCGGGGTGGGCTCGTTGCCACCGCGGAGCGGGACTTCCTTCACGAAGACGGCCAGGACGGGGACGAGCACGGCGAAGATGAGCGCCCAGACGAACACGCCGCTGATGGCGCCGGCGAGGGAGTCCAGGAAGCCGGTCTTGATGGCCGGGGGGAGGTCGGCCAGGGCGGCGGGGCTCATCTGGCCGCCCGAGGAGACCATCTTCCCGGCCTCGGCGCCGAACTTCTCGGTCAGGCTGCTGGTGAGATGGTTGTTGAAGACGGCGCCGAACAGGGCGACGCCGAAGGAGCCGCCGATCGAGCGGAAGAAGGTGCTGGCGCTGCTGGCGACGCCCAGGTCCTTCTGCTCGACGCTGTTCTGGGCGATCAGCATGGTGGTCTGCATGAGGAAGCCCATGCCGAGGCCGAGGACGGCGATGAAGACGCCGGTCTGCCACGCGGGGGTGTTGACGTCCATCCGGGACAGCAGCCACATGCCGGCCGCCATTCCGACGCCGCCGAGCACCGGGTAGATCCTGTACTTGCCGGTCTTCGTGATCGCCCGGCCGACGAACAGGGAGACGACCATGGCCGCGCCCATCATCGGCAGCAGGAGCAGGCCCGAGTTGGTGGCGGTCGAGCCCTGCACGGTCTGCTGGAACAGCGGCAGGAAGCTGATCGCGCCGAACATGGCGAAACCGAGCAGGAAGCCGATCCAGGAGATCAGGTTGAAGTTGCGGTCCTTGAAGACGTGCAGCGGCATGATCGGCTCGGGCGCGCGGCGCTCGATCGGGACGAACAGCGCGAGCGACACGACCGCGAGCACACCCAGCGAGATGATCTGCCAGGAGCCCCACGGGTAGCCGTGGCTCTGGCCGCCCCATGAGGTGAGCAGGACCAGCGCGGTGATGCCGACGGTGAGGACGGCGGCGCCGAGCCAGTCGATGCGGTGCTCGGTGCGGCGCTTGGGCAGGTCGAGCTTGAGGAACAGCCAGACCAGCGCGATGCCGCCGAGCGGCAGGTTCACGTAGAAGGCCCACCGCCAGTCGAGGTGGTCGGTGATGAATCCCCCGGCCAGCGGGCCGGCGATCATCGCCAGCGACATGATCGCGGCCATGATGCCCTGGTACTGGCCGCGCTCGCGGGGCGGGACGAGGTCGCCGATGATGGCCATGACGCCGACGATCAGGCCGCCCGCGCCCAGACCCTGCAGCGCGCGGAAGGCGATCAGTTCGGTCATGCCGCCGTCGACGCCGCCGAACAGGGCGGAACCGGCCATGCCGCAGAGGGCGGAGCCAACCAGGAAGATGACGATCGAGCCGAGAAAGATGTTCTTGCGTCCGTAAAGGTCGCCCAGCTTGCCCCAGATGGGGGTGGAGACGGTGGTCCCGAGCACGTAGGCGGTGGTGACCCAGGTGAAGTACTCCAGGCCGTTTAATTCGCCTACGATGCGCGGCATGGCCGTGCCGACGATCATGTTGTCCAGCATCGCCAGCATCATGGCCAGCATCAGCCCTGGCAGGACGATCATGACCTCTCTCGACCGCGCTGGAGCGGCCGAAGTTTCCGTCATTGTGGGCCCCCTTGATAAACTCTTACTTACTTGCCGACCGGCTAGGTACCGGAGATACGGTAGGGTCCTTACTTGCCGCCCGTCAAGTTGAATAAAAGGGACATAGGTGATCATGAGCGAGCGAACGAGCACGGAGAGTGCGTTCGCCACCGAGGCCGGCGACGAGCGTCCGCGGGACACTCGCGCGCGTATCCAGGAGATCGCGCTCCGGCTTTTCACCGAGCAGGGCTACGAGGCGACCTCGCTGCGGGAGATCGCCGAGGAACTCGGGGTGACGAAAGCGGCACTGTACTACCACTTCAAAACAAAAGAGGACATCGTCGCGAGCATGATGATCGATCGGGTGACCTTCATGGACAGCCTGATCGACTGGGTGCGCGACCAGCCGCGCTCGCCGGAGGTCCGGCGCGAGGCTATCCGGCGCTATGCCGACTGGCTGCACGCGGGCAGCCAGACCCAGATCATGCGGTTCATGGAGCGTAACCAGACGGCGCTCAAGGAGCACCCGACCATGGGCCAGATGCGCGGAAAAATGCTGACATTGATGGGGTTCTTCGTCGATAGCGATGATCCCCTGACGGTCCGGCTGAAGCGGACGCTGGCGGTGTTCGCGCTGCACGCGGTGTGGTTCATGATGCCCGACGTGACAGACGCCGAGCGTGCCGACACCTCCCTGAAGGTCGCCCTGGAATTGATCGACGCCACGGATGGTTGAGGCGGTCGAAAGGGAAGGTGACCAGCATGCTCTTTGGCGCGCAGCATATCGAAAGGTACCTGGCCACGGATGGCCAGGAAGGCCACGACTGGCAGGGCACGACGGCCGCCCTGCTCACGACCAAGGGCCGCCGCACCGGCAAGCAGCACACCACGCCGCTGATCTACCAGCAGTATGGGGACACCTATCTGGTGGTCGCGTCCAAGGGCGGCGCCCCGCAGCCACCGGAGTGGTTCCTCAACCTGGAGGCCAACCCCGAGGTGGAGTTCCAGGTGTGGGGCGAGCGCTTCAAGGCTCGCGCGCGCACGGCCACCGCGGCGGAGAAGCCGGACATGTGGCGGGTGATGGCGGCGGCGTGGCCCGCGTACGACGACTACCAGAAGAAGACCTCGCGCGAGATCCCGGTGGTCGTGCTGGAACGGGTCTGACAGCGGGAGCTGACATTCCCGTTCGGCGAAAGCGGCAGTCGGGGGCAGGATAGGGGGCGTGGACCTCAACCTCACGAACCTCACGCAGCGACTGCCGCAGACCGCCGACCCTGATTCCCTGTTCGAGACGTTCGTGCAGTGGAACGAGGAACGCGGTCTGACGCTGTATCCCGCGCAGGAAGAGGCCCTCATGGAGGTGGTCTCGGGCAGCAACGTGATCCTGGCGACGCCGACCGGTTCCGGGAAGAGCCTGGTGGCGGCCGGGGCGCACTTCGCGGCGCTGGCGCGGGACGAGGTCAGTTTCTACACGGCTCCGATCAAGGCGCTGGTGTCGGAGAAGTTCTTCGACCTGTGCGCGGTGTTCGGCACCGAGAACGTCGGCATGATGACCGGGGACGCCTCCGTGAACGCGGACGCCCCGATCATCTGCTGCACCGCGGAGATCCTGGCGCAGGTGGCGCTGGCCGAAGGGACGCGCGCCGACGTCGGCATGGTCATCATGGACGAGTTCCACTTCTACGCCGAACCCGACCGGGGCTGGGCCTGGCAGGTTCCGCTGCTGGAGCTCCCGCAGGCGCAGTTCGTCCTGATGTCGGCGACGCTCGGCGACGTCGAGCGCTTCGAGAAGGACCTGACCCGCCGCACCGGCCGCCCCACGGCCGTGGTCAAGAATTCGGAACGCCCGGTTCCGCTGGTCTACTCGTACCGGATGAGCCCCCTGCACGAGACCCTGGAAGAGTTCCTGACCACCAACCAGGCCCCCGTGTATGTCGTGCATTTCACCCAGGCCGCCGCGATGGAACGCGCCCAGGCGCTCATGTCCATCAACATGTGCTCCAAAGCCGAAAAAGAATCCATCGCCGCACTTATCGGAAATTTCCGGTTCACCACGAAGTTCGGGCGTGCGCTCTCCCGGCTGGTACGGCACGGCATCGGTGTGCACCACGCCGGCATGCTGCCCAAATACCGCCGCCTCGTGGAACGCCTCGCCCAGGCCGGCCTGCTGAAGGTCATCTGCGGCACCGACACCCTCGGCGTCGGCGTCAACGTCCCGATCCGCACCGTGCTGTTCACCGCGCTCACGAAGTTCGACGGCAACCGCGTCCGCCGCCTGCGCGCCCGCGAGTTCCACCAGATCGCGGGCCGCGCGGGCCGCGCCGGATTCGACACCATCGGGTATGTCGCCTGCCAGGCCCCCGACCACGTCATCGAGAACGAGCGCGCCCTCGCCAAGATCGGCGACGACCCGAAACGCCGCCGTGGCTACGCCCGCAAGAAGCCCCCGGAGGGTTTCGTCAACTGGAGCGAGGAGACCTTCGCCAACCTCCAGGCCGCCGAGCCGGAGCCGCTGACCTCCCGCTTCAAGGTCAGCAACGCCATGCTGCTGGCCGTCATCAACCGCCCCGGCGACTGCTTCCAGGCTATGAAAAGCCTGCTCACCGACAACCACGAAGATCGCAAGTGGCAGCGCCGCCACATCAGCCACGCCATCGCGATCTACCGGTCCCTGCTCGCGGGCGGCATCGTGGAAACCCTCAAGGAGCCCGACGACCAGGGCCGCCGCGCCCGCCTCACCGTCGACCTCCAGCAGGATTTCGCCCTCAACCAGGCCCTGTCCACCTTCGCCCTGGCCACCTTCGAACTGCTCTCCCCCGACTCCCCGACGTACGCGCTGGACATCGTGTCCATCGTCGAATCCACCCTCGACGACCCGCGCCAGATCCTGCACGCCCAGCTCAACAAGGCCCGCGGCGAAGCCGTCGCCCAGATGAAGGCCGACGGCATCGAGTACGAGGAGCGGATGGAGCTCCTTCAGGAGATCACCTATCCGATGCCGCTGGAGACCCTGCTCTTCGGCGCGTACGAGACCTACCGGCAGGGCCACCCCTGGGTCGGCGACCACACGGTCAGCCCCAAGGGCATCGTCCGCGACATGTACGAACGCGCGATGACCTTCGTGGACTACATCCAGTTCTACGAGCTCGCCCGCTCCGAGGGCACCGTCCTGCGCTACCTCGCCGACGCCTACCGAGCCCTCTCCAAGACCGTCCCGGAACACCTCAAGACCGACGACCTCATCGACTTGATCGAATGGCTGGGCGAGCTGGTCCGCCAGGTCGACTCCAGCCTCATCGACGAGTGGGAGAAGCTCGCCAACCCCTCCGAGGCCCTCGAAACCCGCGACGAGCTCGAATCCAAGCTCCGCCCGGTCACCGCCAACACGCGCGCCTTCCGCGTCCTGGTCCGCAACGCCATGTTCCGCCTGGTCGAACTCACCGCCCTGGACAAGCAGGAAGAACTCGAAGAGCTCTACCCCGACGTGGACTGGGCCTCCGCCATGGACGCCTACTACGAGGAACACGACGAGATCGGCACCGGCCCTTCGGCCCGCGGCCCCGCCTTCCTCCAGATCGAGGAGGAAAAGGAACTCTGGCGCGTCCGTCAGGTCATCGAGGACCCCGCCGGCCACGGCGACTGGTCCATCAAAGCCGAGGTCGACCTGGCCGCCTCCGACGAGGCGGGCTTCGCCGTCCTCCATGTCAGCGGCCTGAGCCGGATGTAACGGGGTCAACCGCCTGACGTGGGGTCCTCGGCGTCGGGGGAAGGGATGGCGAGTTCGTCGGGGTCGTCGAGCCAGCCGTGTGGGAGCAGGACCTTCTGGCGTTCGCCGCTCTTGCCGCGGGGGCCGTCGGCGGCTTCGCCGGGCCAGGGCTGGGCGGGGTCGAGTTCGGCGAGGTGGTCTTCGAGTTCGGCCAGGCTGGTGGAGAGGGCGAGGACGCGGCGGGTTTCCGCGCCTACGACGAAGCCCTTGAGGTACCAGCCGATGTGTTTGCGGAAGTCGGCCACGCCGTACCGCTCGCTGCCGATGACCTCGCAGAGGAGTTCGGCGTGGCGGAGGAGGGTGCGGGTGACGTCGCCGAGGGTGGGGCGGGCCCGGTCGGGGCTGCCGTTGAAGGCGTTTTCCAGGTCGCGGAAGAGCCAGGGGCGGCCGAGGCAGCCGCGGCCGACGACCACGCCGTCGCAGCCGGTGTGGGCGACCATGCGGAGGGCGTCGTCGGCGGTCCAGATGTCGCCGTTGCCGAGGACGGGGATGTCGGGGACCGCGTCTTTCAGGCGTTTGATGGCGTCCCAGTCGGCGGCGCCGCCGTAGTGCTGCTTGGCGGTGCGGGCATGGAGGGCGATGGCCGCGATTCCCTCTTCGGCGGCGATCCGGCCCGCGTCCAGATATGTCAGGTGATCGTCATCGATGCCTTTACGCATCTTCATCGTCACCGGCAGACCGCCCGCGTTCGTGACGGCTTCGCGCAGGATCGCCCGCAGGAGCCTCCGCTTGTACGGCAGCGCCGAACCGCCACCACGCCGCGTCACCTTGGGCACGGGGCAGCCGAAGTTGAGGTCGATATGGTCGGCCAGATCCTCTTCCGCGATCATTCGGGCGGCCTTGCCGATGATGGCCGGGTCGACTCCGTACAACTGGAGGCTTCGGGGGCGTTCGTGCGGGCCGAATCTGATCATTTCGAAGGTCAGCGGGTTGCGTTCGACCAGCGCGCGCGAGGTGATCATCTCGCAGACGAAGAGGCCGCCGCCCTGCTCGCGGCAGAGGGTGCGGAAGGCGATGTTGGTGATTCCGGCCATCGGGGCGAGCACCACCGGCGGCCACACGTCGAGCGTCCCGATTTTCACCATGCCATTGTCCCGTCTTTGAGCGGGTCCTCGGGTTACAAGATCGCGTTATGGCCGATAATCTGAGGTCTGGAGCGGTCGGGGAGGCGTCCATGTTGTTGCGGCTGCGTATCGCCGTGCCGGATCGTCCGGGTTCGCTGGGTCAGGTGACCAGCGCGCTCGGGTCGGCGGGGGCGGATATCACCCAGGTCATCGTGCTGGAACGCGGTGACGGCCGGGCCGTCGACGACTTCACCGTGTACTGGCCGGACGCGGCACCGCGCGAATACCTGATCAACGCCCTGGAAGAGATCGACGACATCAAGATCGAAGGCGTCTGGTCCACCCGGGAAGCGCCCGGCACCTACCCGGAACTGGAAATCCTCAAGTTCCTGACCACGGCCGGCGAACGCGCCCTGGCCACCCTCATCGACTCGATGCCGGTCCTGTTCAGCGCCGACTGGGCCGCCGCCGGAACCGAACGTACGCCCCGGGAAACCGTCTACTCCAGCTGGCGCGCCCCGGAAATCATCCCGTTTCCCGCCGAAACCCCGTCCAGGCCGGTCGCGTCGACGCTCGAATCCGGCCTGCATCTGATCACGGCGCCGCTGCCTCCGCTGGCCCTCTCGCTCGTGCTGGCCCGCGCGGAAGGCCCCGACTTCCACCGCATCGAGGTGCACCGGCTCACCCGCATCCTGGAGATCTTCCTGATGCTGCCCGCCATCGAGCGGGGCGCCGACCGGGCGTTCCGCAACCTCGCCACGCGCGCGCGGGATTAACGGCCGCTGACGAAAACCCGCTAGAATCCGAGGGTCGCCGCGAGGCGTGCGCGGAAGTGGCTCAGTGGTAGAGCATCACCTTGCCAAGGTGAGGGTCGCGGGTTCGAATCCCGTCTTCCGCTCGCAGATCTTCCCCGGTGGAGTGGCCGAGAGGCGAGGCAACGGCCTGCAAAGCCGTGTACACGGGTTCAAATCCCGTCTCCACCTCACCTGTGGTGGCCAGGGCGTCGCCCTTGGACGACGCCCTGGCATCACGTTCGATCAGGAGTACACGCGCCGATCCGCGTCCAGGTCGCGGGTCAGGCGGATGGTGATGAACTCGTTGTTGTCGGCCACGCCCGCGGTGCGGCCGTTCGAGAACGGGTAGTTGTTGTCGTCCAGGACGCCGAGGGTGCGGTCGTCAAGGATGACGACGTCCTCGATCGTCTGGAACGGGAAGCGGAAGGTGTCGCCGAAGCCGCCGATGTGCCGGGGGTTGGCGATGTCGAGCAGGTCGGCGACAAGAGTCTTCTTGACGCCGTGGTTGCTCAGGGTCACCTCGAAGATCTTCTTGAACGCGGCGGCGTCGCCCTGGTTGCCGTCCCGCTCGATGACCAGGAACCGGCGCTTGTCGATGGCGATGAAGTCACCGATCGCGTTCGACGGCGAGTCCAGCTGGTAGGCCCAGCGCTGGCCGGTGTACGCGCGACGGCGCAGGTCGAACTCATTGATCCGCAGCGTGCCGGCCGGGTCGCCGGTGACCGTGCCCTCCAGCAGCGGGTAGAGCGTGCGCCCGTCCACCGACCGGGCCATGCCCTCGAAACCCTTGCTGCCGCCGAGGTTCGGCGTGCCGCCGTTGAGGTACGGATTCTCCGGCGCCTGCACGCCAGGAAGCGCGATCGGCGCCTCCAGCAGCTTGCCGCCGGCCGAGAAGTGCAGCAGGAACGGGCCGAACTCGTCACCGATCCAGTACGTGCCGTCGCTCGTGCGCACGATCGACTCGACGTCGAAGTCGGCGCCGGTGAGCGTGCGGTCCGGGCGGGTCAGCGGGAAGGGCACCTTGCCGTACGGGTCGGTCAAGTTGAAGCCGCCGCGCACCTTGATCGTGCCGTCCCGGAAGGAGGGCTTGATGTGGTGCACGCGGAGCAGGAAGTCGGAGCTGTTGGCCTTCGCGCCGTAGCCGTTGTCGGAGAGCGCGTAGAAGGTACCGTCGTGGTTGCGGACGATGCCGCTGAAGCCCTGCACCGGCTGGCCGGGGAACGGCGGGGTGATGCCGTTGCTCGGCGCCGTCCCCAGGAGGGAGCCGGAGGGCTCGCTGCCGGGGACGTAGGTCTGCGCCGGCAGGGAGGCGAAACCGGTGAGCGTCGCCCTGCCGTACTGGCCGTGCCGGGAGGGATCGGCCTGGGCGGGCACGGCGACGGCGAGGGTGAGCGCCACCGTATCCAACATGATCAATGTTCTTCTCATGTCGAGCAGGCTAGGGATTCCCGATGACAGCCGCCCTAACTTCAGGTGGAGTTGGGCTCAACTGCCTGGCCGGGGGGCGGCGCGGTCCAGGTCCCACACCAGGCGGGTCATCGCTTCGTCCCGGCGAACCCGTCCGGCGCCGCGGCCGACATCACCGCGATCGAGGTGAACAGGGACGGCGACCGGGCGTGACCGCCCTGGGCGCGAATCCGCTCGGCGATCTGGTCGGCCGCGCTCTGGAAGCCCCGCTGCATCCGGATTCGCTGCTCGGCCGGCTCCTGGGAGAAACGAACGGCTCCGCCGCCGACCCAAGAATGGGCGGCCATGTAACGCATACGCGAATCTGACGCTGCTTCAGACCTCTACACCCGTCATGGCGCGCTGGACGAACGCATACCAGGCCGGCGGGACGTCGCCCACTGTTCCCAGACTGCTGGGGGGTCGTCCGTGAGCTGCGCGCTGTGGTGTTGTGCGTCCGATGCGCTCATGTTCAAAGCTTCGGCTACCCGCTGGATGGTTCCGCCCGCGGTGATGTAGGCACGGATTACCCCGTCCCGTGCTCCCTGAAGGCGAGGCGAAAGTCGGTCCAGCCCGCGGAGCGCGGCAGCCCAATCGCCCTGCGTCGGGGCGGGCGCGCCGGGGTCGCGAGAATTGATGTTGGTACGAAGCATGGCCATGGCCCACAAGCAGCTGTCGAGGATTTCGGCCATGAGTAAGGCGTCCTTGCCGACGCTCTCGGCCTCTGACGGTGTCAACCTGATGGTGATCTCCATTCCGTCGCGATTTTGATCGTCGCCAGGCCGATGGGAAACGGTCATTTGCGCCTCCAGTGATGACCTCCGAATAACAACATCACATCACAGATCTGGTTGATCACCGCAGACTTCTCGTCGGGATGACCAGCGATCCGACCGCTGGCACCGCGCCAACCCAAGACGATTTCGAAACCACAGACCTGTACCAAATTATGCCGTAGCGTCCGGATTCCAGAGCCATAGAATCAGGACAAACCACCCAGGCGCGACTTTGAAATCGCCCTGCGCGCAGACCGGCTTGTGCTGGAGCTTTGGATCTCGCAGCGACCGTCACGGAAACTGGATTCGTCATCGCCAGGACAATCCGTTATTCACCGAGTTCGCAATGCGGATCATCATCGCCACCAGACATGCGGAGGCCCGACACGGAGAGCTCCTCGAATACCTTGCGGAAGCCGGATGAGAGCGGGCTGAAGCCTGAACGCCGGAGCTGCCAGGCCCTTTCGATGCACGCGTCGAGTGCGTCACAGATCGAACTGATGAGCCTTTACGCCGCCGACGAAGGAATGGCCCTCGTCGGGAGTGAAGACAAGGACGGAGTCTTGAGGGGCTTACCAGCCAGGAATGGACCCAAGCGAACGGATGAAGCCACGCAAGCCGAGAGGGGCGGACTCACGCGAGACCTGGGTTGAGCACGGCGCTGGTGAGGGCCCTGCCGGGGTCGGCCACGACGCCCCGGACGAAGCCAGGATCGGATGCGACACCCCGGGCGATGCCAGGGTCGAATGCGGTATTACGGGCGGGGCCGGAGCCGGTTGCGGCGCTGGTTGAGGCCATGCTGGAGTCGGATGCGGCACCCTGGGCAGAGCCGGAGCCAGATGCGACCCCCCGGGCGAGACCGGAGTCAGATGCGGCGCTGGTGGAGGCCATACCGGAGTCAGATGCGGCACCCTGGGCAGAGCCGGAGCCAGATGCGACCCCCCGGGCGAG
>NZ_BLAF01000033.1:65176-116493 GCF_009687885.1 Acrocarpospora pleiomorpha | reverse complement strand
TATCAGAATGGCAGTGGCCAGCGCCACGACCACGCCTGGGTAGGCCACCCCCATCCCGCGCGTTCTCCCCCAGCCCGGCAATTGTGGGTCTACCTGATCCGGCGCCTCAAGACCGTTCGTCCTCGCTGCGCTGCGGGCGCTGCGTCTTGACCCACCGGAGCGGTAGACCCATCCCCGAACCCGGGAGAGAACACCGGAACAACGGCACCACACCAACCCAAACCAGACACACGGTGGCAGCAAAACCTTGACGGGCCGTCTCATATCAGACCGTGCCAGAGACCACCGCGCCCGCGATGGCCGCTGACCAGCGGCTAACGAGAGGCTAGCTATCACGGTCGGCCGGAGTGTCCGCCCTGCCCACCCGTTACGGACCTCAACCTTCACAGCTATGCGCCGACGTAAACGGTCGGCCGGAGTGTCCGCCGTGCCCACCCGCTACGGACCTCAACCCTCCAAAGGTACGGCGAGGCCCTCGGTCAGGCGCCGACGTAAGCCGCGAGGTGCTCGCCGGTGAGGGTGGAACGGGCGGCGACGAGATCGGCGGGTGCGCCCTCGAAGACGATCCGGCCACCGTCGTGGCCAGCACCGGGGCCGAGATCGATGATCCAGTCGGCGTGCGCCATGACCGCCTGGTGATGCTCGATGACGATGACCGACTTGCCGGAGTCGACGAGCCGGTCCAGCAGGCCGAGCAGCTGTTCGACGTCGGCAAGGTGCAGGCCGGTGGTCGGCTCGTCGAGGATGTAGACGCCGCCCTTCTCGGCCATGTGAGTGGCCAGCTTGAGCCGCTGCCGCTCGCCGCCGGACAACGTGGTGAGCGGCTGGCCGAGGCTGAGGTAGCCGAGCCCGACGTCGGCGAGCCGGTGCAGGATGGCGTGCGCGGCCGGCGTGCGCGCCTCGCCGGCGCCGAAGAACGCCTCGGCCTCGGTCACCGACATCGCGAGCACCTCGCTGATGTCGCGACCCCCGAAGTGGTATTCGAGCACCGACGCCTCGAACCGCTTCCCCTCACACTCCTCGCAGGTGGTGGCCACGCTGGCCATGATCCCCAGGTCGGTGTAGATGACGCCCGCGCCGTTGCAGTTGGGGCAGGCTCCCTCGGAGTTGGCGCTGAACAGCGCCGGCTTCACGCCGTTGGCCTTCGCGAACGCCTTGCGGATCGGGTCGAGCAGCCCGGTGTAGGTCGCCGGGTTGCTCCGCCGCGAGCCGCGGATCGCGCTCTGGTCGATCGACACCACACCCGCACCGGCGGGGATCGACCCGTGCACAAGCGAGCTCTTGCCGGAGCCCGCCACGCCGGTGATCACGCAGAGCACCCCGAGCGGGATGTCGACGTCGACGTCCTGCAGGTTGTTGGCGGTGGCGCCGCGGATCTCCAGCGCGCCGGTGGACGTCCGTACTGTCTTTTTGAGGGTGGCCCGGTCGTCGAGGTGGCGGCCGGTGATGGTGCCGCTGGCCCGCAGCCCTTCGACGGTGCCCTCGAAGCAGACGGTGCCGCCCCCCGTGCCGGCGCCGGGGCCGAGGTCGACGACGTGGTCGGCGATCGCGATCGCCTCCGGCTTGTGCTCGACCACGAGCACCGTGTTGCCCTTGTCCCGCAGCCGCAGCAGCAGGTCGTTCATCCGCTGGATGTCGTGGGGGTGCAGGCCGATGGTTGGCTCGTCGAAGACGTAGGTGGTGTCGGTGAGCGAGGAGCCGAGGTGGCGGATCATCTTGACGCGCTGCGCCTCGCCGCCCGACAGCGTGCCCGCCGGCCGCTCGAGCGAGAGGTAGCCCAGCCCGATCTCCACGAACGAGTCGAGGCTCTGCAGCAGCGCGGCGAGCAACGGCGCGACCGACGGCTCGTCGAGGCCGCGGACCCATTCGGCGAGGTCGCTGATCTGCATCGCGCAGGCGTCGGCGATGTTGATCCCGCCGATCCGCGAGGAGCGGGCCGCCTCGCTGAGCCGGGTGCCACCGCACTCGGGACACGAGGCGAAGGTGACCGCCCGGTCCACGAACGCCCGGATGTGCGGCTGCAGCGCGTCGGGGTCCTTGGAGAGGAACGACTTCTGCACCTTGGGGATCAGCCCCTCGTAGGTGAGGTTGATGCCGTCGACCTTCACCTTGGTCGGCTCCTTGTAGAGGAAGTCGTGGAGCTCCTGCTTGGTGAACTTGTGGATCGGCTTGTCCGGGTCGATGAAGCCCGACTCGGCGAAGATCTTTACGGTCCAGAAGCTGTCCACCTTGTAGCCGGGCACGGTGATCGCGCCCTCGGCGATCGACTTGGAGTCGTCGTAGAGCTGGGTGAGGTCGATATCGGTGACCTTGCCCCGGCCTTCGCAGCGCGTACACATGCCGCCGGTGCGGGTGAAGGTCTGTTTCACGGCCTTGCCGGCACTGGCGCCGCGCTCGACCGTGATCGCACCGCTGGCTCGGACCGTGGGGACGTTGAAGGAGAACGCGTTGGGCGAGCCGACGTGCGGCTGCCCGAGCCGGCTGAACAGGATGCGCAGCATCGCGTTGGCGTCGGTGGCGGTGCCGACCGTGGAGCGGGGGTCGGCGCCCATCCGCTGCTGGTCGACGATGATCGCGGTCGTCAGCCCGTCGAGCACGTCGACCTCGGGCCGCGCCAGCGTCGGCATGAAGCCCTGCACGAAGGCGCTGTAGGTCTCGTTGATCAGCCGCTGCGACTCCGCGGCGATCGTGCCGAACACCAGCGAGCTCTTGCCCGAGCCGGAGACGCCGGTGAACACCGTCAGCCGGCGCTTCGGGAGCTCGACGCTGACGTCCTTGAGGTTGTTCACGCGCGCGCCGTGCACGCGGATCAGGTCGTGGCTGTCGGCGACGTGCGGCGCAGGCGACTGCGTCTCCGTACTCGTGGCAATGCTCATCGTTTCTCCATCTGTTAGGGGAGGCCGCCGATGCTCGGCGTCGCGACGACGCCGAGCGGGGGCGTGGGGGTCGGCACTTATCGGTCCTGAAGCAGCCCGAGGACGTTACCATCGGGGTCGGCAAAAGTGGCCACCAGGCGGCCGCCACCGACGTCGTGCGCGGGCTCCTTCACGGTGCCACCCGCGGCGGTCACCTCGGCCAGTTTCGCCTCGATGTCCGGCACGTGCCAGTAGGCCACCGGTGTGGTCATGCCCTGCGGCCCACCGCCCGGCACCAGCCCGATGTGCTGGCCCTCGGCCTCGAAGCCGACGTAGTAGGACGAGTCGGCCACCGGTGGCACGCCGAGCAGGGCGGCGTACACCTCCTTGGCCTTCGCCAGGTCGGAAACGGGGTGCAGCACGGTCTTGATTCCCTGGGTGGAAGAGCCTGCCATGGGGGACTCCTGAAGTCGTGGGGATGGTCTGGCCTAAGGACGAACGGTGACGTCCATGCAGGTCACGCTAGCTGCGGCTCGGGGGTCCTCGCTTCTCGATTCCTGACCGATGTGGCCGCGCGGCACGACGGGAGCCTTCGGTGCTCAGTTCGAATGGACCTGGACAGATTGTCTAGTCGTGACCGGCAGACTTCAGGCGTGTTAGGCGGATTGTCTAGGTTTGGTTGGGCACACTTGCCAGTGGCAGGCCCAAGTTGATGTCATTTATATATGTTCGAGGAAGCTCAGTATTTCGCTCCGGTCGCAGCGAACGAGGACGGTTCCGTCACTGTTCAGCTCGCGGCCAACCACCCCGGCTTCGCCGACCCGATCTACCGTGCCCGCAGGAACGCGATCGCCGCCCTGGCAGTAGGCCACACCAGGGGCGACCCCATCCCCCACGCGGAGTACACGGACGAGGAGCACGAGGTCTGGGCCCTGGTAACAAGAGAACTGGCCGCCAAACACCACAAGTACGCGGTGACCGAGTTCGTGAACGCCGCCGAGGAGCTAGGTCTCCCCACCGACCACATTCCCCAGCTGGAGGAGGTCAGCGACCTGCTCACCCCGCTGACGGGATTCCGGTACCTCCCGGCCGCCGGCCTGGTCCCCCTCCGCGAGTTCTACGGTGTCCTGGCCGACGGCTACTTCCACTCGACCCAGTACATCCGCCACCACTCGGTCCCGTTCTACACACCAGAGCCCGACATCATCCACGAGGTGATCGGCCACGGCAACACGCTGGCCTCCCGCCGCTTCGCCGACCTCTACCGCCTGGCCGGCCGCGCCGCCCAGCACGTGGAAACCGAGGAAGCCCTGGAGTTCGTCTCCAAGATCTTCTGGTTCACCCTGGAGTTCGGCGTCATGAACGAGAACAACGAACTCAAGGCGTACGGCGCGGGCATCCTGAGCTCGTACGGCGAGATCGAGGAGTTCCGCGGCATGGACATCCGCCCCCTCGACCTAGCCGCCATGGGCGCCACCGAATACGACATCACGAAATATCAGGATGTCCTGTTCGCCGCCGCCTCGCTGAGCCATCTGGAGGACGTCGTCGGCTCCTTCTGGGCCACCTGCGACGACGACACGATCGACAAACTCAGGGTTTGACCAGCAACGCGTCCCCGACCGCACGCTCCGAGCCGTCGGACGGCTTGTTGACGACCTTCCCGCGGACGACCATGGCACTGGACCCGCCGCCATCGAGGTTGATCGCGTCCCGCGCCCCGAGCCACCGCATCACCTGGGCCGCCTCCAGGAAGGACGCCCCCACGGTAGCGCCAGGCGCCCGCCCGTCGATGACCGCGAGGATCAGCTTCCCGGTCTTGCCCACGCCCACCAGCGTCCGCGGATGCCGCCGCAAGATCATGTTGATATTGGCCATGCCATCCGTCGACGCCGTGATCCAGGTCTTGCCATTGCGGACAAGCCCCACCCCGCCACCGACGATGTAGGTGTCAGGCGTCAACGGGATGGTCCGCTTCTTCCGCAGGTCACTGACGACCGTCTTGACGGTGACGGTCTGCCCTTCCGTAGCGTGTGCCGTCAGCCAGTCGGCCGCGGTGCCGACCCCGTGCAGCACCCGCCGGCCCTTGGTGACCTTCCCCCCAGCCGTCCGCACTCCCAGCACCTGACCGGTCTCGTCAAGCACGACTTCCGTCCCCCCGGTGGACGGCGTCTTCGTGCCGAACTCCTCGGTATACAGAACGAGCTCGTTGGGCTTGGGCACCCGGTTCACCCCGGCAACGGACAAGTTGGCTTTATCCGCGGCCGTCGCCGTCACTCTCGAGGCGAGCTCGGTGATGCGCACGGTCCGCCCCTTCATCACCACCGCCGTACGCCCGGGAACGGCTTCGCTGAGCAACTTGCCCCCCACCATCGAGATCCCCGTCGGATCTCCTCGGTAGGCGGCGGAGGTGTGGATGTCGAAGAATCCCCCGTTGACCGCGATCGACGCGCCTCCGGCTTTCGCCATCGCGGACACCTTCTCCCGCTTGGCGGTGCTGGTCCCCAGCGAGGAGGCGAAGGTGCCGCGGAAGGTCCGCGGATCGATGGTGACCACCTTCATCGACCAGGGCCCCGAGGTCAGGAAGCCGTCGTCGCCGAGATAGTCCACCTTGGAGCTGATCCCCGCGTCCTTGAGCTCCGTGACGACCTCGGCCGCCTGCTTCTTCTGCTTCAGGGTCCAGTTGCCGATCCGTACCATCCAGTAGTCCTGGGCGGGGAAGTCGGCGACGGCGGGGCGGGTGAACTGCACGATGGTCGGCTCGAAGCCGGCCGACTGGGCGGAGACGGCGAGATTCTGGGCGGTGTTCTCGGTGAAGGCGTCCTTGCCGGCGCTCAGGAGGCTGACGGTGTAGCCGTCCTCGGCGGTGCCGTGCTTGAGGGTGAAATATTCGATTCCGGCGCCGAGCGCCTTTCCGGCCGCGGTGGGAATGCCCGGGACCCCCAGGGGGAACTTGGTGGAGGGCAGTCCGGCCGGTATGGATTCCGTTGATGCGGCTGTCGCGGACAGTGCTGGTGCCGACACAGCGGTGACTGTGACGATCAACGCGGCGGTTCCGACGGTCAGGCGGCGTCGCATGTTGGTTCTCTCCTGATTAATGGCCTAAGGGACCATCGTGGCGACATTGATCGCACAAGGAGAGCGAAACACGCCAAAGAGTATGAGAATTCGGCGTTGTCAGCCTTTTACAGGTTGGTTTGTGGTGAGCGGTATTCGATGTCTCGTGCCTTTTGTACGAATTCGGCCGCGGATTGCGCTTCGACGGAGACGAACGCGCCTCCCGCTCGGCGGGACATCCCCCAGTACCGGTTGGTGGACTCCCCCCACCAGATCGTCCAGCCCGGGAAGCGGCGGGAGAGAGCGCGGACCGTGGTCGCGGGATCGGGCGGCGGGACCGACCCGTTCGTGATCGCTTGCTCGGTTAGGGTCACCTCAGCAGCCAAGCACGATCGGTCCGTAATGGCGAGCATACGTAGAGTAACCAAGTGGGGTAGCTCTTACACCCGGTGGGGTGTGATTTCTCCCCCGCGCCCCTGACCTGCGGCGCTGTCGGGTGGTATCGAGCCCTGTCAGGTGAGGAGGTTCGCCAGGACGGCGCCGTCCAGGCCCGGGATGGTCAGCCCGTCCGCGCCGGTCATCGTCTCGGCGGCGACCAGCACGTTGACGATCGCCTCCTCGGTGGCCTCGATCACCGCGTAGAAGAGCGGATCGATGTGCTCGTCGGCGAGCACGGTCACCTGGTAGGTCCTGGGCGGATCGGCGTCCAGCGCGTTGGCGGGCAGGTTGCGGTTGCCGGTGGCGAAGCAGAGGAAGCCGTCGCCGCTGGAGTTCTCCCCGGCTCCGCCGGTTCTGGCCACGCCGAGCCCGGCCCGCTGGGCGAGCCGCCGGCACTGGTGCGGCAGCAGCGGCGCGTCGGTGGCCACGATCCCGATGATGGATCCAGCCCCCTCGTACGGCGCGGGCGACTCCGGCAGCCACCGCCCGACGTTGACCCCGTTTACGGTGAGCCGCTCCCGACTCCCGTGGTTGGCCTGGACGAGCACGCCGACGGTGTACCCGTCCACGACCCGGGACGCGGTCCCGATGCCGCCCTTGAAGCCGTGGCAGATCATCCCGGTACCCCCGCCTACCGAGCCCTCCTCGACGGGCCCGCCGGAGGCACCCGCGTACGCCTCCTGCACATGCGCCGCGGTCACATGCTGGCCGTCGATGTCGTTGAGCGACCCGTCCCACGTCTCCCCGACGACCGGCAGCGACCAGGACACCGACCCCTTGCGCAGCGCGCCGACCTCGATCTCGACGAGCGCGTCCCGGACCACGCCGACCGAACCGGTGTTGGTCAGCCCGATAGGCGAGCCGAGAATGCCGTACTCCCGCAGGAACGCCATGCCGGTGATCTCGCCGTTGCCGTTGAGCCAGTGCAGCCCGGCGTACACGGGCTCGTCGAAGGCCGAGCCCTCGTGCGGGAGGACCACGGTGACACCGGTGCGGATCGGCCCTGAGCCGACCACGCGGGGGCCGTCACCGCTGATCAGCGTGGTGTGCCCGACCCGCACGCCCGGCACGTCCGTGATCGCGTTGTGCGGCCCGGGCGTGCCGGAGCCGACGATGACGCCGTGGTCGCGTGCCCTCACCGGGCTTCTCTCCGGAACGACTCCAGGGCGAGCAGCGCGACGTGCAGCGAGAGGCAGGATTCGACGTCGTCGAGGTCGGTGTCCAGGATGCGCTCCAGGCGGCGCAGCCGGTCGTAGAAGGCGGGCCTGGACAGGTGCGCCCGCTGGGCCGCGACGGCCTTGTTGCGGCCGGAGTCGAGGTAGATGCCGAGGATGCGGGTGAGGTCGCCGTTGCGCTGCGCGTCGTGCGCGAGCAGCGGGCTCAGCTCCCGCTCGGCGAAGGTCTGCAGCCGCGCGTCGTCCCTGAGCAGGTGCAGCAGCCCGCGCAGCCGCAGGTCGGGCAGGCGGTAGTAGGGCCGCCCGTCCGGCTGCCTGACGGCCACGTCGGCGACCTGCTCGGCTTCCAGGAAGCTGCGCCGCACGTCCCGGACGGACTCCACGATCGACCCGGCGGCCAGCACGAAGGGGTTGGGGAACCCGGCGCGCAGGCGGTCGGCGAGGGCGGCCAGCGCGGCTTCGGCGGCGGTGCGGGGCGGGAGCGGCAGCAGCACCCCGACGCGGGCCTGGTCGAGGGCGCCGACCAGGGCGGGGAGGCGGGCGTCGCGGCAGGCGGAGGCGGTGGCCTCGGCCAGGTCGCCGAGGCGGACCTGCTCGTCGAGCGCGGTCTCGCCTTCGGCGATGGGCCGCAGCACGACGCTGATCAGCTTGCGGCCGGTGAGCGGCACGCCGACCGCGCGAGCGCGTGCCGCGGCCTCGTCGGGATCGGCGTACGCGTGGGTGAGGATCCCGGTGATGATCGTCCCGTGGGCCTGGCGTTCCAGTGATTCCTGGTGGCGTTCGAGCAGGCGGCCGAGGGCGAGCGTGGTGGCCGCGCGCTCGGCCAGCACGATGTCGCGCGGGCTGGGCGGCCCGTCGCAGAGCAGGATCAGCCGCCCCCAGTCCTGCCCGCGCGCCCCGACGGTGGTGACCAGCCACCCGGAAGTCCCGTCGTACGCCGTGCGGCCCTCGGTGGCGACGGCCCGGGAGCGTGATTCCCAGCTGGCCAGGAGCGCGCCCGTGTCCTGCCCGGCGGACTCGCAGGCGAGGACCTGGTGGGCCAGGTTCTCCAGCAGGGCCGGCCGCCCGGAGAAGCGGGTCACCTGGCCGAGCACGTCGGCGGGGGAGGCGCCTTCGACGGAGAGCTCGGTGAAGACCTCGTGCAGCTGTTCGGATGCGCGCAGTTCCTGGAGCTGGATGTCGATGATGCGGGCGTGCACGGATTCGGTGATCTGGACGAACGGGGTTTCCCTGGCGAGCGTCACCAGCGGCAGCCCGTGGTCCTCCGCGGCCCGGACCACGGCTCCGGGCAGTTCCTTGACGAATCTGCGGCCGAGTTCGACGACCAGGCCAGACGCGCCGACCGCGGCGAGGTCGGCGACGTATTCTGCGAGTTTGTCGGGCTCCGACGGCAAGGCCACGCCGGTGGTCAGCACCAGTTCGCCACCCCTGAGCAGGTGGGCGATGTCGCTGATTTCCCCTACATGCACCCAGCGAACCCGGGTGTCGAGCCGATCGGCGCCCGCAACGACGCGCGGGTTACCGCGCCGGACGGCATCAAGCGAGAGCACGTCCGCGACCGTGGGGAGCATGCAGCGAGGCTACCGGATCAGGGTGTAAGTATGAGACATCAATCCCTGACACTATGCAGGGTTTGTCGGAATCGTTCCTGGTCCAGGGCGAGCACGAGTGAGGTCGTGCCGGGCCCGAGGTCCATCGTGCCGACGCTGTCGACGGTCACGCCGACGTTCGCGCGGCCGGTGGCGATGGCCGGATCGAGCATGATCGCGGCGGCGATGGCGTCCCAGGCGGGGAGTTCCGGGCTGCGGGCGAAGAAGTGCCCCAGCGCGGGGCTGGCGTCCGCCTTGGGGAGGGGAAAGTCGACATCCATAGAAACGACCGTCTTGTGTGGGAATGGGGTGTTGGCGGCGATCTGGGCGGCCTTCGGGTCGAACCACCAGTTGAACTCCTGCTCGCCGCCCGGGTAGACGACGTGTTCAACCAGCGAGACCATGTCGGGGTGGGTTTGTACCGCTTTCGCCAGGTTCGTTGCCGGGCCAATGGCGAGAATTGTTACCTCGCCGGGATATTTGGCGACCTGTTCGGCGATGAAGTCCGCCGCCGGGCCGCGGCGCGGGTTCGTGCGCCGGTATTCGACCGCCCCCGAATAACCACTCCGCCGCCGCCGATTCCGGCACGCTGCGGCTGCTGGGGCGCGATCCGGCGGCCGAGCGCCTGTTTTGCTGGAGCGGTTTCCCACCGTTTTCGAGCTGGCGTTGGGGCCGCTGTGCGTGCTGGGGGCGGGGCTGCTCGGGGTCGCGTCGGCGCGCTGGCTGCCGTGGGGCCTCCAGACCACCGGCTGGGCGATGGCTCACCTGCGCTGGTCGGTGGTGCTCTCCGTGGCGCTGGCCGGGCTGGCCTGGGCCTCACGGGATCCCGCCTGGCGCAGGCGTTCGGCGAGACCGTCGAGCATGGCCACCAGGCCGTAGTCGAAACCGATCTTCCTGGCGAGCGCCGGGTCGTAGTCGCGGGCGTGGTAACTCTGGTAACGCGCGTGCAGCGCCGGATGTTCGGCCGCGACCCTGTCGATCACCGGCCCGAGCGCCTCCACCTGCTCCCCCTCGGTGGAGTCCGTCCTGATGGCCGCGCTACGCCAGGAGGCTTCCGGCAGGGTCGCCCCCAGCGTGTACGACAAGACGGCCGCCACCGCGAAGTCGACGTCCATGCCCCTGAACCCGCCCCGATCGAACGCGTCCACCAGCATGGCCGAACAGCGCAGCGCCTGCGGCCCCAGGCTGGGCACCACGCCGATCAGCGAGGCCAGCCAGAGATGGTGCAAGATCGCCCCACGCAGGCCATAGGAGAAATCGCTGGCCGTCTCCCGCCAGGATCGCCCCGGGTGCAGCACCACATCCGCATACGCGCCGTCCATGGCGAGTTCGAGGAGTTCGTCCTTATTCGCCACGTGCCAGTAGACGCTCGTGGCCCCCGAGCCCAGCTTCGCGCCCAGCTTGCGCATGCTCAGCGCGTCGAGCCCTTCGGCGTCGAGCAGTTCCATGGCGGCCTTGACGATCTGGTCCCGGGTGAGCCCGCGCTCGCGCTGACCACGCGGTTCCCGCATCCAGACCGAGGTGAACTTCTTGGGTGCCACCACCCCACGATATTCTCTCGCACACTGTACGAGAACTGTCGTACAGTGTGCGAGTGACCTCGAACACTGTACGAGATCCCCGTCGTTGGTGGATTCTCCTCGTTCTCTGCCTCACCGTGCTCGTCCTCGTCGTGGACAGCACGGTGCTCAACCTGGCGATCCCCGCGCTCATGCGCGACCTGGGCGCCACCCCCGCCGACATCCAGTGGATCCTGGACTCCTACGTCCTGGTCTTCGCCGGTCTGGTGCTCACCGTCGGCTCCCTCTCCGACCGGTACGGCAGACGCCGCGCCCTCATCATCGGCCTGATCATCTTCGGCCTGGCCTCCGGGCTGGCCACGCTGGCGACCGAACCCTGGCAGCTGATCGCCGCCCGCGCGCTGATGGGCGTCGGCGGCTCGGTGCTGATGCCGTCCACGTTGTCGATCCTGATCACCGTCTTCGACGAGGACGAACGCCGCAAGGCCATCGCCGCGTGGAGCTCGGTGGCCATGATCGGTGTGATCGCCGGGCCCACGCTGGGCGGGGTGCTGCTGCAGCACTTCTACTGGGGTTCGGTCTTCCTGATGAACGTGCCGATCGCGATCGTGGCCGTCATCGCCGCCGTGACGCTGATGCCGGAGACGTACGGGTCGAGCCGGGGCCTGGACCCGGTCGGCGTGGTGCTCTCGATCATCGGGATGAGCTCCCTCGTCTGGGCGGTCATCACATTCCCCGCGGACGGCTGGAACCTCGGCCTGGTCGCGGCGGCCGTGCTCGGGCTGGGCGGCTTCGTGCTGTGGGAGCGCAGGACCGAGCACCCGATGTTGCCGCTGGGGCTGTTCAAGGACCGGGCGTTCAGTGGCGCCTGCGCGTCGATCGTGCTGCTGGCCTTCGGCTCGGGGGCGCTGATGCTGGCGCTCACGCAGTATCTGCAGTTCGTGCTCGGGTACGAGCCGTTGCAGGCCGGGATCGCGCTGCTGCCGTACGTGGTGGCGGCGATGATCTTCAACGGGGTCGGCGCGGGGCTGGGCAAGAAGGTCAGCAACCGGACGCTCATCACCCTGGGCCTGGCCGTCATCGCGGGCGCGTTCGGGCTGCTGTCCACGCTGGACAGCTCCGATGGGTACCTGCTGCTGGTGGTCAGCCTGATCGTGATGGGTGTGGGCGGTGGCCTGGCCGGTCCGGCGGCGTACACGGCGCTGATGGGCGCGGTGCCGCCGGAGCACGCGGGCGTCGGGTCCGCGCTCAACGACACCGTGCAGCAGGTCGGCATCGCATTGTCGATCGCCATTCTCGGCAGCGTGCTGTCCGGCGCGTACACCTCCTCGATGCCGGAGTCGGCTCCGGACGCCGCCCGCGCGTCGGTGAACGCGGCCCTGGACAGCGGCGACCCGGTGCTGGTCGACGCGGGCAAGGAGGCGTTCCTGTCGGCGATGTCGGTGGGATCGCTGGTCGGCCTCGGCTTCGCGATCGCCGCCGCGATCGTCGCGCTGGCTGTCCTTCCCCGTCAACGTGTAACGGAAGTTTCGCCTATCCCGACACATTGATTGGTGGGAGGGGCCAGGGCCAGCCGGGATACTCGGAGGTATGTCGGACCTTCTTGCTCGCCATCGTGCGGTGATGCCCAACTGGCTCGCCCTGTACTACCAGGACCCCATCGAGATCGTCAGCGGCAAAGGAAACCGCGTCGTCGACGCCACCGGGAAGAGCTACCTCGACTTCTTCGCGGGCATCCTGACGAACATGATCGGGTACGACGTGGCCGAGGTCAGGGAGGCGGTGGAGCGGCAGCTGGCCACCGGCGTCGTGCACACCTCCACGGTCTACCTTCTCCGCGGGCAGATCGAGCTCGCGGAGAAGATCGCCCGGCTGTCCGGCATCCCGGACGCCAAGGTGTTCTTCACCAACTCCGGCACCGAGGCCAACGAGACCGCCCTGCTGCTGGCCACCTACGCCCGCAAGTCCGACCAGGTCCTGGCGATGCGGCAGAGCTACCACGGCCGCTCGTTCGGCGCCATCTCCGTGACGTCCAACCGGAGCTGGAAGAACAACTCGCTCTCCCCGCTCAACGTGCACTTCCTGCACGGCGCGGACCGGCACCTGACCCAGTTCAAGGGGCTGTCGGACGCCGGCTACATCGCCGCCTGCGTGGACGACCTGCGGCACGTGCTCGCCACCGCGGTCGCGGGCGACGTGGCCGCGCTGATCGCCGAGCCGATCCAGGGGGTGGGCGGGTTCACGATGGCCCCCGACGGGTTGTTCGCCGCCTACCAGGAGGTGCTCGCCGCCGAGGGCATCCTGTTCATCTCCGATGAGGTGCAGACCGGCTGGGGCCGCACCGGATCGGCATTTTTCGGGATTCAGAATCACGGGGTCACGCCGGACATGATGACCTTCGCCAAGGGTCTCGGCAACGGATTCGCGGTCGGCGGCGTCGTGGCGCGCGGCGATCTGATGGACGCGCCGCACGCGGTCGGTCTGGCCACTTTTGGCGGCAACCCGATCGCGATGGCCGCCGCCAACGCCACCCTCGACTTCGTGCTCAGCCACGACCTGCAGGCCAACGCGGCCAGGACCGGCGCGATCATCCTGGACGGCCTGCGCGCGGCGGCTCCCCGCTTCCCGATCGTCGGCGACGTCCGCGGCAAGGGCCTCATGTTCGCCATCGAACTCGTCGACCCCGAGACCGGCGCGCCCGCGCCCGCTCTGGCCGCCCGCTACATGGAGGAGACCAGAAGCCTCGGCCTGCTGGCCGGCAAGGGCGGCCTGTACGGCCACGCCATGCGGATGGCCCCGCCGCTCACCCTCACCGAGGACGAGGCCCGCGAAGGCCTCGCCATCCTGGTGACCGCCCTGGAGAACATCTCGTGAAGCATGTGACCCACTGGATCGACGGCGCACCCGCAGGCACCCCTGAGCGCACCGCTCCGATCTTCAATCCGGCCACCGGCGCGGAGACCGGCCGGGTGTTCCTGGCCGACGTCGCCCAGGTGGACGAGGCCGTCGCCGCCGCCGCCCGGGCCTTTCCCGCCTGGCGGGACGCCTCCCTGGTCAAGCGCGCCCAGGTCCTGTTCCGGTTCCGCGAGCTCCTGGCGGCGCACAAGGACGAGATCGCGGCGCTGATCAGCGCCGAGCACGGCAAGGTGCACTCCGACGCGCTAGGCGAGGTCTCCCGCGGCCAGGAGGTGGTGGAGTTCGCCTGTGGCATCCCGCACCTGCTCAAGGGCGGCTTCTCGGAGAACGTCTCCACCAACGTGGACTCCTTCAGCATCCGCCAGCCGCTCGGCGTGGTGGCCGGGATCACCCCGTTCAACTTCCCCGCCATGGTGCCGATGTGGATGTTCCCGGTCGCGCTGGCCTGCGGCAACACCTTCGTGCTGAAACCGTCGGAGAAGGACCCTTCGGCGTCCCTGCTGATCGCCGACCTGTGGCGGCGGGCGGGCCTGCCCGACGGCGTCTTCAACGTCGTGCAGGGCGACAAGGTCGCCGTCGACCGGCTGCTCTCCCACCCGGACGTCAAGGCGGTCAGCTTCGTCGGCTCCACCCCCATCGCCCGGTACGTCTACGAGACCGGCACCGCCCACGGCAAACGAGTCCAAGCTCTGGGCGGCGCGAAGAACCACATGCTCGTCCTCCCCGACGCCGACCTGGACCTGGTCGCCGACTCGGCCGTCTCCGCCGGATTCGGCTCCGCCGGCGAACGCTGCATGGCCATCTCGGTCGTGCTCGCCGTGGACCCCATCGGGGACCAGCTGGTCGAGAAGATCGCCGAGCGCACCCGGGCCATCAGGATCGGCCCCGGCGACGACCCCGCCTCCGAGATGGGCGCCCTGGTCACCCGCGAGCACCGCGACAAGGTCGCCTCCTACCTGGACCTCGGCGAGGGCAAGCTCGTCGTGGACGGCCGCGAGAACCTGCCGGACGGGGACGGGTTCTGGCTCGGCCCGACCGTGCTCGACCACGTCCCGGCGAACTCCCGGGTGCACCGCGAGGAGATCTTCGGGCCGGTGCTGTCGATCGTCCGGGTCTCCTCCTATGAGGAGGGCCTGAACCTCATCAACACCGGCGAGTACGGCAACGGCACCGCCATCTTCACCAACGACGGCGGCGCCGCCCGGCGCTTCCAGAACGAGGTCGAGGTCGGCATGGTCGGCGTCAACGTGCCGATCCCGGTTCCGATGGCTTTCTACAGCTTCGGCGGCTGGAAGGCATCCCTGTTCGGCGACACCCACGTGCACGGCGTCGAAGGCGTGCACTTCTACACCCGGGGAAAGGTCATCACCTCCCGCTGGCTCGACCCGTCCCACGGCGGGGTCAACCTGGGCTTCCCGACAAACCGCTGAAAGGCCATCACGTCCGGCAGGTTGGACCTCGCATGGCGGGGTCAACCTGGCCTTCCCGACAACCGCCGAGCAGGTCGACGCTTTGGCCGACCAGTAGGTCTAGTCCTGGGCTCATAGTCCTGGTTCGGGAGCCGGGGAGTGGCCGGCTCCTCGGGGGAGGACGAGGAGCACCACGGCGACGGTGATCGCCATCAGGCCCGCCCCCACCAGGAACGCGGCGCTTGAGCCCTGGACCGGGGTCGCCTGGGCGGCGGCCACCGTGGCGAGGGCCGCGAGGCCGAGAGAGCCGCCGACCGTGCGGGCGGCGGTGAGGAGGCCGGAGACCAGGCCGGAGTCGGAGCGGTCGATTCCGGCTGTGCCGACGAGAGTGATGGGCGTCAACGACACGCCCTGGCCCGCGCACATCAGGAGGCCTGGGATCAGGATGCCGGTGACGTAGCCGTCGGCCATCTGGGCCTGCCAGACCATGCCCGCCAGGCCGACCAGTGCCCCGGCGACGATCAGCGTGCGGTTTCCCATGCGGCGTAAGAACCAGGGAGCGGCGCGGGAGGCGGCGATCAGCGTCAGGGCGTGGGGGAGGAAGCCGACGCCGGCCTGCAGGGGGGTGTAGTCCAGCTCGTTCTGCATGTGCAGGGACAGGAAGTACCACATCGACAGGAAGATCGCGCCCGTCAGGAACATGGCCAGGCTGCTTCCGGCCACCAGGCGGTTCCGGAGCAGGCCGAGCGGCACCAGCGGCTGGGTCGCTCGCGACTGCACCAGCAGGAAGGCCGCCAGGCTCAGCACGCCCGCCCCCAGCGGCACGAGCACCGCAGCCGACACCCAGCCGTGCTCGTGCGTCTGCACCGTGCCGTATGCCAGCGCGGTGAGCCCGGCGGTGACCAGGATCGTGCCGAGCACGTCCAGGCGCCGCTCCCGCCCGTAGTGCGAGCGGGTGATCACGATCAGCGCGGTGGTCACCAGCGCGATGCCGATCGGGACGTTGATCAGCAGGATCCAGCGCCAGGAGAGGTACTCGGTGAGCAGGCCGCCCAGCGTGCCTCCGGCAGCGCCGCCCGCCGCGCCGACGGCGGTCCAGCTGGCGATCGCCTTCGTCT
Organism: Acrocarpospora pleiomorpha; assembly: GCF_009687885.1. GTDB lineage: Bacteria > Actinomycetota > Actinomycetes > Streptosporangiales > Streptosporangiaceae > Acrocarpospora > Acrocarpospora pleiomorpha. The sequence goes on along the minus strand of NZ_BLAF01000033.1, from coordinate 100,416 downwards.
GGCGCGGGCCTTTGGCGAACGTGGTCGTCAGGATGGTCAGCGTGGTCGGGGCGAGGACGGCCGCGCCCAGACCCTGGACGGCCCTGGCGACGATCAGCTGGGTGGGCGTGGTGGCGATCCCGCCCAGCAGGCTGGCCAGCGTGAACAGGGACGCGCCCACGACGAAGACGCGCCGCTCCCCGTAGATGTCGGAGGCCCGGCCGCCGAGCAGCAGCAGACCGGCGAAGGCCAGCACGTAGGCGTTGACGACCCACTGCAGGCCGGTGGGCGTGAGGTTCAGCTCGGTAGCCATGGCGGGAAGCGCCACATTCACAATCGATACGTCCAGAACCCCCACGAACTGCCCCATACAGGCCAGCACGAGGACGGCCATCGCCTTGCGGCCGGGAGAGCCGGGCTCCGGGTCGTGGGCGAGCGAGGGCGGGGGGAGCTGGGCGGTCATGCCCATGACTGTACGCAGGGCCTCCGACAATCCGCCGCTCGGTTTCTGGGCCCCGGTGTGCCGAGTAGGCTCGGGGCGTCTAGCTCAGGGGAGGGGAGCCGTGCCGATCGCGCGCCCGATGGTCGTCGCGGCGGCCGTCGCGTCAGTACTGCTCACCGTGGGCTGCGGCCATGCGGCAGGCTCAACGATGTCGGCCTCGACGGGAGGCTCGGCGTTGCCGGGCTCCGGGGCGGTGAAGCCGGCGTTGCCGGGCGCGGCGGTGGGCGGCTCCGCGGAAGGCGCGGGGGAGAGCGCATCGCCCAGCAAATCGCCCAAAGCCGCCAGCCCTTCGCACACCTCAAGCCCCAGTCCAAGCCCGAGTCCCAGTCCCGCCGGCACCGGTGAAGGCGCGCTCGTCGTGCTCGCGCCGCGCGGTCACGTGGAGTGGGGCGGCACCGATCCGCAGGTCAACTGGGTCGGCGGGTTCGAGGCGGCCAGCGGTTGCAAGGTCAACTACCTGCCGTTCGCCTACGACCCGGCCGTCGACCAGAGCGAGACCCTCGATCCTGACGCGTTCGACGTGATCGCGGGCCCGCCCGACCTGGCCGGGCGTCTGGTCGCCGAGCAGCGGGTGGCGGAGATCGACACCGATCGGGTGGAGGGCTACCAGGACATCCCCAAACGGCTGCGTGAGGCGGCGGGCGGGCACGGCGTGCCGTACCTGTGGGAGAAGAATGTCCTGCTTTATGACAGCAGCAAGGTGCGGCCGCGGGAAGCCGAGGCGATGTACGCGGACGCGGGTCCGGTGTTCGTCAGGGACACGCCGTTGAGCATCGCGGACGCGGCGCTCCGGCAGGGGGTCGAGCATCCGTTCGCGTTGACCGCCGAGCAGCTCGACGCTGCGGTGGGGCTGCTGGAGAAGGAGGCGGAGCGCGTGTACTGGCGGGATCCGCTGCAGGTGGTCACCGGGTTCGCGGCGGGGTCGGCGCGGTTCGGGCAGGGCACGCCGTACCTGCTGGATGTGCTGGATCGGGCCGGGAGGCCGGTCAGGGCGGTCGCGGAGGCGCGGGTCACCGGGCAGGTGGATTCGTGGCAGGTGTCGGCGGAGGCGGCGCACCCGGAATGCGCCTACCAGTGGCTGAGCTGGGTGACCTCGGCGGAGGTCCAGCGTAAGGCGGTCGCGTGGACCGGCATGGCGCCGGCCAACGCCGAGGTGTGCGAGGCGGCGCCCAAGGATGTGGAACCCGCGGTGCGAGAACGGGCCGAGCGCGTCTGCGGCCTCTACGGGGTCGGCACGTCGCGGGCGTTCAAAGGGGTTTCCTTTGCCGATTACCCGGCAAAGGATTGCCCGGGCCGGGACGGGGAATGCACTGACTACGCGCAGTGGGTCGACCGCTGGAAGCAGCTGGTGGACTAGCCGCGCGATTCTCAGGACCGCGAGCGCGCCCGTCCCCCGCGGGGAGGCGCTTGCCAACAGGGGCGTTTCGAGTGCTCCCCCCGACCTCGGAACGCCCCGCGGCATGTCTGGCCGCATCCCCGGCTACGGATTTCGTTGATTGAACGACCAGTCGAAACTGGTTCCTTTATTGAATGGTCAGTCAGTCAACTGATACCGTCTCCCGCATGCGTATCCTGCTTGTCGGCGCAGGTGGTGTGGGTTCCGCCGTGGTGCCCATCGCCGCTCGCCGTGACTTCTTCGAGCACATCGTCGTCGCCGATTACGAGAAAGACCGGGCGGCCGCCGTGGTCGACAGGGCGGGAGACCCGCGGTTCAGCGCGATCGCGCTCGACGCCTCGGACACCGACGCGGTGGCGGCCGCGCTGCGCGACCATCGCTGCGATGTGCTCTTCAACGCCGTCGACCCGCGCTTCGACATGCCGCTGTTCCGGGCCGCCCTGAACGCGGGGGCGCACTACCTGGACATGGCCATGTCCCTTTCGGTGAAACACCCCGCCAGGCCGTACGAGCTGCCCGGGGTGAAGCTCGGGGACGAGCAGTTCGCGCTGGCCGACCAGTGGCGGGCCAGGGACCGGCTGGCGCTGGTCGGGATGGGCGTGGAGCCCGGCCTGGCCGACGTGTTCGCCCGGTACGCTGCCGATCACCTGTTCCAGAGCATCGACGAGATCGGCATCCGCGACGGCGGGAACCTCACCGTCGACGGGTACGACTTCGCCCCCACGTTCTCGATCTGGACCACCATCGAGGAGTGCCTCAACCCGCCCATCGTCTGGGAGGACGGCGACTGGCACACCACCGAGCCGTTCAGCGAGCCCGAGGTCTTCGACTTCCCCGCCGGCATCGGCCCGGTGGAGTGCGTGAACGTCGAGCACGAGGAGGTGCTGCTGGTCCCGCGCTGGGTGGACGCCAAGCGCGTCACCTTCAAGTACGGCCTCGGCAACGAGTTCATCGAGGTGCTCAAGACGCTGCGCAAGCTCGGCCTGGACTCGGCCGACACGCTCACCGTGAAGGGCGTCCAAGTCTCGCCGCGCGACGTGGTGGCGGCCAGCCTGCCCGACCCGTCCACGCTGGGTTCCAGGATGACGGGCAAGACCTGCGCGGGAACCTGGGTGAAGGGCGTCGGCAAGGACGGCGCGCCGCGCGAGGTGTACCTGTACCACGTGGTCGACAACGCCTGGTCGATGCGGGAGTACGGCTGCCAGGCCGTCGTCTGGCAGACGGCCGTGCATCCGGTGGTCGCGCTGGAACTGGTGGCGACCGGCGTCTGGCGCGGCACCGGGGTGCTGGGTCCTGAGGCGTTCGACTCGGTGCCGTTCCTGGAGCTGCTCACCGCGTACGGGTCGCCGTGGGGCATGCGCGACCAGTAGGCCTCAGGAGAACGCGCGCAGGTGGCGCGGGTTGGGGACCGTGCCCTCGTGCGGCGGCAGCAGCGCTTCGGCGCAGTCGTCGCAGGCGTGCACGGGCGCGGAGTCAGGCAGCCGGCCCACCAGCACGCGCGGCCGGGGCCACTTCTTGTGGCAGACCACGCAGGCGTCGCCGTCACGTTGAACCGCGGTCAGGCCGACGGGGTCGAAGGTCAACATGATGATCCGCCCGCTTTCCGGTCCATTCGGCCATCCCTTCGGTCGATACCGGAACCGTTATAACGCGGTTACCGCGCGTGATCGACTAGCGTGATGTCAAGGGGCGGTTAAATGACGGGAACGCGGAATAACAAAAGGGGCACCCGACCGCAAGCCGGGTGCCCTCGTGCTGATTCTCAGAGTGCGGAGACCGCCTTTTCGAGGATGGTGAGCCCTTCCTCAAGCAGGTGCTCGGGCATCACCAGCGGCGGGAGGAAACGCAACACATTCCCATAAGTCCCCGCGGTCAGCACGACCAGGCCTTCCGCGTGGCACCGCTTGGCGATCTCGGCGGCGGCGGTCGGGTGCGGCTCCTTGGTGCCGGGCACGACCAGCTCGATCGCGGTCATCGCCCCCCGTCCCCGGACATCGCCGATGATCGCGAACCGCTCCTGGAGCCCTCGCAGCCGGGGCAGCATGAGCTCGCCGATCCTGGCGGCCTTCGCGACCAGCCCGTCCGCCTCGATCGTCTCCAGCACGCCGAGGGCCGCTTCGCAGGCCAGCGGGTTGCCGCCGTAGGTGCCGCCGAGCCCGCCCACGTGCACCGCGTCCAGCAGCTCGGCGCGCCCGGTCACCGCCGCCAGCGGCAGCCCGCCGGCGATGCCCTTCGCCGTCGTGATGATGTCCGGGACGATCCCCTCGTCCTCGCAGGCGAACATCGCACCCGTACGGGCGAAGCCGGTCTGCACCTCATCCGCGATGAACACGATCCCGTTGGCCTTGCAGAACTCCAGGATCCTGGGCAGGAACCCGCGCGCCGGGACGATGAACCCGCCCTCGCCCGCGATCGGCTCGATCACCACGGCGGCCACGTTCGCCGCGCCCACCTGCTTGCTGATCATGTCGATGGCCTGCGCGGCCGCCTCCTCCGCGCAGTTCTCCGGCCCGGTCGGCCACCGGAACGGGTACGCCAGCGGCACCCGGTACACCTCCGGCGCGAACGGCCCGAACCCCTGCTTGTACGGCATGTTCTTGGCGGTCAGCGTCATCGTCAGCAGCGTGCGCCCGTGATACCCGTGATCGAACACGACCACCGCCTGCCGCCCGGTGGCGCTCCTGGCCACCTTGACCGCGTTCTCCACGGCCTCCGCGCCGCTGTTCACCAGGAACGTGCGCTTCTCGTGGTCCCCGGGCGTGAGCGCGTTGAGCTTCTCGCAGACGTCCACATACGACTCGTACGGCGTGACCATGAAGCACGTATGGGTGAATTCGCCCACCTGCCTCCGGACCCGATCCACCACCCGCGGCGCCGCGTTGCCGACACTGGTCACCGCGATGCCGGAACCGAAGTCGATCAGCGAGTTGCCGTCCGCGTCCACCACGACACCGCCGCCCGCCTGGGTCACGAAGACCGGCAGGGTGGTGCCGATGCCCGGCGGCACGGCGGCCCGCTTGCGCGCGAACAGCTCGCGGGAACGCGGCCCGGGGATCTCGGTGACGAGGCGGCGCTCCTGCGCGAGTCCAGGGCCGCCCTCAGCTGTGGTGCTCATGCTTTCGACGGTACGACTCCCGCTCCCGCCTGCCGATGCTCCGCCATGGAACAATTGACGCACCCGGCTTGGCCGGATTGCACAACACCGGAGGTATGGGGCCGTGGCGCCTAGTTTGCGCAGGGTGGTGGCGCTGGACGCGCTGCGCTTGCGGCTGCTGGCGGGTGGGGGCGCGCTGGACCGGCCGGTGCGCTGGGTCGCGGTCAGCGAGCTGGAGGACCCGACGCCGTTCCTCGAGGGCGACGAGCTCGTGCTGACCACGGGCATGCGGCTGACGTCGGACGACGCCAAGCTCTACGTGTCGCGGCTGGTCACGCGGGGGGTGGCCGGGCTCGGGTTCGGAGTCGGGCTGACGCATGACGAAGTGCCCGCCGGGTTCGTGGGGGCGGCCGAGGAGGCCGGGCTGCCGCTGGTGGAGGTGCCCCGCGCCACGCCGTTCATCGCCGTCGGCAAGGCGGTCAGCGACCTGCTCGCGGCCGAGCGGTACGAGGAGATCCGCGGCGCTTTCGCCGCGCAGGGACGGCTGACCAGGGCGGCGCTCCAGCCGGAGGGCATGGACGCGGTCGTCGACCGCCTGGCCCGCGAGATCGGCGGCTGGGTCCTGCTCCTCGACGAAGCAGGAAATATCCGGCATGCGGCGGGGGAGCCCGGCGGGACGAAGGCCCCGGACAGGGCCGCGGAACTGGCCGCGAAAAGGGCTGCCGCGCTGGCGCCCGAGGTCGCCCGGCTGCGCGCCGCCGGAGCGCCGTCGAGCCTCGCCCTCGCCGCCCCCGACGAGCACGTGGTCGTCCAGCCCCTCGGCCGGCGCGGCTCCTTCGCCGTCGGCTCGGCCCGGCCGTTCTCCGCCATCGGGCACACCATCATCAACGCCGCCGCCTCCCTGCTGACCCTCGGCCTGGAACAGGGGAGCGGTCCAAAGGAGGGCGGCCGTCGCGTCCGCGCCGCCGTCCTGCGCCTGCTGCTCGCGGGCGAAGTCCAGGGCGCGACCGAGACAGTCGCCGAACTCGGCGCGGAACTTCCGTCCGGCCCGCTGGTCGTGCTCGCCTGCGACACCCCCGACCCCGACGCGCTGGTCGCCTGCCTGCCCTGCTTCACCGCGCCTTACGGCGAGATCACGATCGCCCTGGCCCCGGCCGCCGAAGCCGAGGACCTGATCGCCCTCGCCGCCGCCCGCGGCCGGGTCGGCGCGAGCAACCCCGTCGGCGACCCCAGAGGCGCCGACCTGAGCACCGCCATCGACCAGGCCGAACAGGCGCTGGTCACGGCCCATCCCGTGGCCAGGTTCGCGGAGCTGGCCGGGCAGGGGCTGCTGTCGCTGGTCGACCCGGAGGCCGCCCGCGCCTTCGCCGCCGCCCTGCTCGCCCCCCTGCACGCGTACGGCTCCCGCGCCGACCTGGTCACCTCGCTGCACGCGTACCTGTCCAGCAACGGCCACTGGGACGCGGCGGCGCAACGCCTCGGCGTGCACCGCCACACGCTGCGCTACCGGATGCGCCGGGTCGGCGAGCTGCTGGGCCGGGACCTGGACGACCCGGCCACCCGCGCCGAACTCTGGATCGCCCTGACGTTCAACCCCGGCGGATGAGGTAGTGGCTGATCGTCGCGGACGTGACAGCGTCGTAGGTGCTGCTGTCGGACAGGTGCCCGGCACGTTCCAGACTGATGGCGCCCTGCGCCGCCGCCCACAGCGCGTCCGCCACTTTGCGGGGCTGCGTCGGCGTCAGATACCCGGCCGAGATGCAGTCCGCGATCACCCGGTCGATGATGTTCAGCGCCGCCCTGGCCAGCGTCCTGGCCCGCTCGCTGGGGACGAATCCCGGGATCGCCCGCTCGAACATGAGGCTGTAGTAGCCGGGCTCGGCCAGCGCCGCCTCCCGGTAGATCGGCTGCAGCGCGACCAGATACTCGTACGGATCCGGCCGGGGCGTGACAGCCGCCAGCCGCCGCCGGAACCGCTCGAAGCCCTCCAGGTAGAGCGCCTCGGCGAGGCCTTCCTTGCTGCCGAACATGGTGTAGATCACGGTCGTCGCGCAGCCCGCCTCGGCGGCGATCCGCCGGACGGTGAGGCTCTCCGGTCCCGACGCCATCAGCAGCTCGCTGGCCACGTCGAGTAGCCGGGTGCGAAGCTCGTCGTATCCGCTGCGCTGGCCGAGGGCGTAGGCACCTTGAAGACCGAGCGGCGCCGGGGTACCCATGAGCCACGAGCCCTTCTCGTCGAGTGGGTCCTGGTGTGGACCCGCGTCTTGACTTAACCACGCCACGAACCCTTCAAACCGTCTCGCAACGGAAAACATCCTGAAATTGCTGCGCATCCGTGACATCAATCTGAAACATGGGAAGTTGTCCAGCGTGGCGGGGTTTGGACAGGAGATTGTGCGGCCCGGAGTAAGGAGCGTCCGGGCGGATAGGCATAGCGTGAATGTATGACCATCTCGCCGGGAAACCCCATTCGTCCCTTCTGGCTGGCCGGCCGTCCCGCGACCGGCGAGACCGAGCTGACCGTCACCAATTCGCATGACGGGCGGGTGGTGGGGGTGCATGCCGTACCCACGCCGGATCAGGTGGAGGAGGCGGTGGCCGCGGCGCACGCGGTGCGCGCGCAGGCGGCGGCGCTGCCGCTGCACGTGCGGGCCGAGGCGCTGGCGCACGTGTCGCGGCGGATCGCGGAGCGGGCCGACGAGATCGCCCGCGTGATCAGCGGCGAGAACGGCAAGCCGATCTTCTGGGCGCGTGGCGAGGTCGGCCGGGCTGTGGCCACCTTCCGGTTCGCCGCCGAGGAGACCCGCAGGTTCAGCGGGGACGTGCAGCGGCTCGACACCGAACCGGCCGCGCAGGGCCGCCTGGCCTATGTCACGCGCGTGCCATACGGCCCGGTGCTGGCGATCACGCCGTTCAACTTCCCGCTCAACCTGGTCGCGCACAAGGTCGCCCCGGCCATCGCGGTCGGCGCGCCGGTCATCGTGAAGCCCGCGCCCGCGACCCCGCTCTCGGCCCTGCTGCTGGGCGAGATCCTGGCCGAGACCGACCTGCCGGAGGGCATGTTCTCGATCCTGCCGGTGCCCAACGACCGGGCCGGGTCGCTGGTGGAGGACCCGCGCCTGCCCGTCGTCTCGTTCACCGGCTCCGGGCCGGTCGGGTACGCGATCATCGACCGGGTGCCGCGCAAGCATGTCACGCTCGAACTCGGCGGCAACGCGGCCGCGGTCGTGCTGGCCGACGCCGACCTGGACTGGGCGGCCGGGCGGGTGGCGCTGTTCTCCAACTACCAGGCCGGGCAGAGCTGCATCGCCGTGCAGCGCGTGATCGTCGAGGACACGGTCGCCGACGCGTTCACCGACAAGCTGGTCGCCGCCGTCGGCGGGCTGGTCACCGGTGACCCCGACGACGAGAAGACCCAGGTGGGGCCGCTGGTCTCGGTGCAGGCCGCCGAGCGGGTGGAAGCCTGGGTGGCCGAGGCCACCGGCGCGGGCGCCAAGGTGCTCGCGGGCGGCACCAGGGACGGCGCCACCGTCGCCCCCACCGTGCTGGCCGACGTGCCGGCCGGCGCCAAGGTCATCGCGGAGGAGGTCTTCGGCCCGGTCCTGGTGATCCAGCGGGTGTCCGGCGTGGACGAGGCCTTCGCCACCGTCAACGACTCCCGCTACGGCCTGCAGGCCGGGGTGTTCACTCGCAGCCTCGACACCGCCTTCCGGGCCAACCGGGAGCTGGAGGTGGGCGGAGTGATCATCGGCGACGTGCCGTCGTACCGGGCCGACCAGATGCCGTACGGCGGGGTGAAGGAATCCGGCATCGGGCGCGAGGGTCTGCGCTCGGCCATGGCGGATTTGACTTATGAAAAGGTCATGGTCATCACAGGACTATCCCTCTGATCCGTGATGTTAACCAGGGTGTGCGATCCTGGTCAGATGACCCCGAAACGGGACGATGTGGTAGACCTGCTCGTCCACACCCCTGGACTCTGGGTCGACGACGACGATGACGACGACCCGGTTCTGGTCCGGGCGGACGGGCGACCGGTCGACACCTGGCGCGAGCACTATCCCTACGACGAGCGCATGAACCGCCCCCGGTACGAGCGTGACAAGCGCCTGCTCCAGATCGAGCTGCTGAAGCTCCAGTACTGGATCAAGAGCTCCGGGGCGCGGGTCATGATCCTGTTCGAGGGGCGGGACGCGGCCGGCAAGGGCGGCACCATCAAACGGTTCATGGAGCACCTCAACCCGCGTGGCGCCACCGTGGTCGCGCTGGAGAAGCCCAGCGAGCGCGAGAGCACCCAGTGGTACTTCCAGCGCTACACCGAACACCTCCCGGCCGCCGGGGAGATCGTGCTCTTCGACCGCTCCTGGTACAACCGGGCCGGGGTCGAGCGGGTGATGGGCTTCTGCACCCAGGCCGAGTACGAGGAGTTCATGTTCCAGGCGCCGCTGTTCGAGCGCATGCTGGTCAGGGACGGCATCGCACTGATCAAGTTCTGGTTCTCGGTGTCCCGCTCCGAGCAGCGCACCCGCTTCATCATCCGGCAGGTCGATCCGGTCCGCCGCTGGAAGCTCTCCCCGATGGACATCGCCTCCCTGGACCGCTGGGACGACTACACCGCGGCCAAGGAGGACGTGTTCCTCAACACCAGTACGGACATCGCGCCGTGGACGGTGATCAAGAGCAACGACAAGAAGCGCGCCAGGCTAGAGGCGATGCGCCACGTGCTGTCCCTGTTCGACTATGACGACAAGGACAAGCAGGTCGTCGGCACGCCGGACCCGCAGATCGTCCGCACCGCCGCAGAGAGCATGGAAGAAGACCACAACGGCCACGCCTACGAGCTGTAGCTGTGTTTATGGCCGCGCCTCCGGCACGGCGGGCTCGTCCGAGCCCTATGCCCGTTCCGCCGTCTGGTGCAGGGTCTTGATCGCGCTGCCGAAATACGGGCCGTACATGGTGCCCCGGTCGTTGCTGTACTTGAAGCTGCTCACCGAGGTCACGGTGCCCTTCCCGGTGGCCTGGTCGAAACCGGACAGCCACGGGCCGCCGCTGGCCCCCGCCGTGAGGTCGCAGCGCAGCCCCTGGTCGTAGGTCTGCTCGTTCGGGTCGGGTTTGGTGCCGCCCGCGCAGTACATCAGGCTCTGCCCGTTGTACGGCGGATCCGCCGGAAACCCGAAGCCGTAGGCGTGCCTGCCGCGCGGCGCGTTGAACCCGATCTCCTGGGCGCCCACCACGTCCGCCAGGTGCCGCCCGCCCCGGGTCGCCACCGCCACGATGCCGACGTCGTAGCTGTCGTCGGCGCTGCGCGACCAGGGCCCGGCCACGAACATCCGCCGCGCGGGAAACGACCCGTAAGGCTCCCGCCCGGCGTCGTAACCCGGGACGAACATCCAGTTCGCCGCCCACGACCCGGTGCCGTCCTTGACGCAGTGCCCGGCGGTGACCACCAGGTCCCTGTTCGCGCTCCGCACCGACCCGGCCGAGCAGACGAAGTCCACGCCGTCCATGGTCAGGAACACCCGCCCGGTGGTCCTGGCCACCGCGCCCCCGGCGCTCCACCGCGCCCCGCTGGTGGCCGCCCCGCCCCGCTGGTGTCGCGCGGTGGGGGCCACCTGGCTGAGCACCGGCAGCAGATCGATCGGCAGCGCGGCGGCCATGCGCTCCGCGGTCCAGTAGCGGACGGGAGCCACGGCCGCCGTGTGCTCGATCACGTCGGGCAGCTTGGCCGGTCCGGACGGCCCGAACAGGGCGAGCGAAACGGCAAGCAGGGGGATGCTCGGGGTCATGGCATCCGAGTTTGGACCACGAAACGTGTTCCAGTGGCTACTTTAGGTAAATCATGTGAGAGAGGTGCGCTGCGCGGCGTTGTAGAGGGCCTGCGCCTCGCCCCCGAAGTAGGGCCCGAACATCCAGTAGTTCGCGAAGTTGTACTTGAAGCTGTTCACCGAGTTGAGCAGCCCGAGCCCGGTGCTCTCATTGAAGTTGATGAACCAGGGCCCGCCGCTGGACCCGCCGGTCATGTCACAGTTGAGCCCGACATCTTCCGACATCAGGAAGTCGTCGAAGGCCCGCCCGCTGCAGTAGATCAACCTCGACCCGTTGTACGGCGAAGCCGCCGGATACCCGAAGGCGTACATCTGCCGCCCCCGGCTCTGGTTGAACGCGATGCCCTGCCCGCCGACCGCCTCGGTGAGCAGCCGCCCGTCGAGGGGGGCGACCACGGCGGCGCCCAGGTCGAAGTTCATGTCCTCGCGGGAGTTCCACTGCGGGGTGGTGAGCAGGCTGGTGGCCACCCAGGTGCCGTGCGGGCGGTTGCCCTGGTCGTAGCCGGGCACGAAGACCCAGTTGCTGTGGAACGAGCCGCCGATCTTCACGCAGTGCCCGGCGGTGATCACCACGCTCCGGTTGGCGCTGGTCACGGCGTTGCCGGAGCAGGAGGCGTTGCGGCCGGCGCTGGAGCCCGAGGTGACGGTGAAGAAGATCCGGCCGACCGTGTCGGTGATCGCGCCCTCCGAGGTCCACGGCTCGCCGTCGCTGCGCGGGGAGGCGGCCGTGGTCTCCGCCGCCGTGAGGGTCAGCGTGGGCTTGATGCTGATGGGCTTGCCGTCGGGCACGTCTAACAGGGCGGAGCTGACGAACCGGCTGGCGGACTCGGCGGGCGCGTCCAGCGGCTTGGCCGCCGCCATCCGGGCTGCGGTCCAGTAGTTGGCCACCGAGCGCTGCTCCGTCTTGGTGTCGGCGGCGTCGTAGGTGATCGGCTTGGGCGCGGCCGTAGCGCTGTGGGCGGGGGCGGGTAGCAGCGCAACGGCGAGGGCGGGCAGGGTGAGAAGAGGAGCCAGGCGGGCGAAGTGGCGACGCGCCGAGCGGTGCATTGCGTACCTCCGTGATGGATGTCCTGACGCGCGAAATTAGCGAGCGTTGTAGCGCTATTTCTCTTCGTATGCAGATACGGATATGGCGGGACTCGGACACAGATGAACTGATTTCTCCCAGACCTCAGTGCTTATGGCCGATCCTCCGGATCGGCGGGCTCGGCCGCTCTGGGAGCCTGTGTCTTCCCTCGTCTCTCCGGCCGCTTCGCGACCTGCGTTCCTCAGTCCAGACACAGGCGCGGCCCAGCCGTGTTGGGGTTCCGGGTGCGTGCATGACAATGGGCGGGTGGATTCCGAAACGCCGCGGTCGGTCGTCCTGCTCGGCTCGACCGGCTCGATCGGCACTCAGGCGCTCGATGTCATCGCCCGCAACCGATTCGAGGTGGCCGCGCTGGCCGCCGGGGGCGGGCGGGTGGATCTGCTGGCCCGGCAGGCGGCCGAGTTCGGGGTCGCGGCGGTGGCGGTGGCCGATCCGCGTGCCGTACCGGAACTGAAACGGGCGCTGGCCGCGCGCGGGGCCGAGCCGGTCGTGCTGGCCGGGCCGGAAGGGGTCGCCGAGGTGGCCGCGTGGCCGTGCGACGTCGTGCTCAACGGGATCACCGGGGCGCTCGGGCTGACCTCCACGCTGGCCGCGCTGGAGGCCGGGCGGGTGCTGGCGCTGGCCAACAAGGAGTCACTGATCATCGGCGGGCCGCTGGTCAAGCGGCTGGCCAAGCCCGGCCAGCTGCTCCCGGTGGACTCCGAGCACTCCGCGCTCGCCCAGTGCCTGTGGGCGTCCGGGCCGTCCGGAACCGATCTCCGGGTGGTGCGGCGGCTGGTGGTGACCGCCAGCGGCGGCCCGTTCCGCGGGCGGACCCGGGCGGACCTGGACGGCGTCACCCCGGAGATGGCGCTGAACCACCCCACCTGGTCGATGGGGCCGGTGATCACCATCAACTCGGCCACCCTGGTCAACAAGGGCCTGGAGGTGATCGAGGCGCACCTGCTGTTCGACATCCCGTTCGACCGCATCGAGGTGGTCGTGCACCCGCAGTCGATGATCCACTCCATGGTCGAGTTCGTGGACGGCTCGACCGTCGCCCAGGCCAGCCCGCCCGACATGCGCCTGCCGATCGCCCTGGCCCTCGGCCATCCCGACCGGCTCCCTGAGGTGTCCGCGCCGGTCGACTGGACCCGGGCGCACACCTGGACCTTCGAACCCCTCGACGACCGGGCCTTCCCCTCCGTGGCCCTGGCCCGCTACGTCGGCGAGCAGGGCGGCACGGCCCCCGCCGTCTACAACGCCGCCAACGAGGTCTGCGTGGACGCCTTCCTCAAGGGCGCCCTGCCGTTCCTCGGCATCGTGGACACGGTCGCCCGGGTGGTCGGCGAGCACATCCCCGGCCAGGCGGAATCGCTGGACGAGGTGCTCGGCGCGGACGAGTGGGCGCGCGCCCGGGCCAGGGAACTCACCGCGTAACGCCAGATGAAGCTGGAGTGACTGGTGAGCGCGTGGGTTGGCGTGTTCCGGGCACTGCCTAGACTTGGGCTGTCGGGGAACATGGCCATGAGCGCAAGGTGCTGAAATGTCTGTTGATCTCGGGATTCCGTCCATTCCGATGAAGCCGATCGCCACGCGGCGGGTGTCGCGGAAGATCCAGGTCGGCTCGGTGCCGGTGGGTGGGGACGCCCCGGTTTCCGTGCAGTCCATGACCACCACGCTGACCTCGGACGTGAACGCGACCCTGCAGCAGATCGCGGAGCTGACGGCGGCCGGTTGCCAGATCGTCCGGGTCGCGGTGCCGTCCCAGGACGACGCGGACGCGCTGCCGATGATCGCTAGGAAGTCGCAGATCCCGGTGATCGCGGACATTCACTTCCAGCCCAAGTACGTCTTCGCCGCCATCGAGGCGGGGTGCGCGGCCGTCCGGGTCAATCCCGGGAATATCAAGAAATTCGACGACAAGGTGGGCGAGATCGCGCGGGCGGCCAAGGATCACGGCGTGCCCATCCGGATCGGCGTCAACGCGGGTTCGCTCGACCCCCGGCTGCTCCAGAAGTACGGCAAGGCCACCCCGGAGGCGCTGGTCGAGTCGGCGCTGTGGGAGTGCTCATTGTTCGAGGAGCACGATTTCCGGGACATCAAGATCTCGGTCAAGCACAACGACCCGGTGGTCATGATCAAGGCGTACCGGCTGCTGGCCGAGCAGTGCGACTACCCGCTGCACCTGGGCGTGACCGAGGCGGGTCCGGCCTTCCAAGGGACGATCAAGTCCGCGGTGGCCTTCGGCTCGCTGCTCGCCGACGGCATCGGGGACACCATCCGGGTCTCGCTGTCCGCGCCGCCCGTCGAGGAGATCAAGGTCGGCATCCAGATCCTGGAATCGCTCAACCTGCGTGAACGCGGCCTGGAGATCGTCTCCTGCCCGTCCTGCGGCCGCGCCCAGGTGGACGTCTACACGCTGGCCGAGCAGGTGCACGCCGGTCTCGACGGCCTCAAGGTTCCCCTCCGGGTGGCCGTCATGGGCTGCGTCGTGAACGGCCCCGGCGAAGCCCGCGAGGCCGACCTGGGCGTCGCCTCCGGCAACGGCAAGGGCCAGATCTTCGTCAAGGGCCAGGTCATCAAGACCGTCCCGGAATCCCAGATCGTCGAAACCCTGATCGAAGAGGCCCTCCGCCTCGCCGAGGAGATGGGCGTCGACGTGGACCTGGACGATGACGACGCCCCCGGTCCGCAGGTCGTGGTCAGCTGATCGCGACCGGCGGCGGTTTCTGCCCGTTCTCGAAGCGTTCGCGGGCCTTCTCCAGGGCTTCTGGGTCGAAGTAGTTGCTGAAGGCGGATTCCAGGAAGTAGGGCGGGATCAGCTCGCGGACGTGCTCGGGGTAGCCTTCGCCGGACAGAGGGAGCTTGATGACGGGCTCTTTCTTGTCGAGGGTCACCGCGAGCGGTCCGGCGACGCGGATCGACTTGGCCCAGGGGTCTCCCAATTCGTCGATCGCGCACATGTGCTGGGCGTAGACGGTCTTTACTTCCTCGCGGGTGGTGGCGGTGACCGGTTCGACGCCGAAGGGATCGACCGCGCAGACCACCCGGAGCCGCTGCTTCTCGTATTCGTCGCCGAAGTCGTGGCCGTGGGCGTGGTGCTGGGCGGGGGAGGACTTCTCCAGGATCGTGGTCACCTCGACGGCGAGCTGCGCGCGCAACGCGTCGGAGAGGGCGTACACGGGGGAGGGCCGCTGCTGCGGCAGGCCGTCGGCTGAGCGGCCGCCCGGGCCGGAGGAGGAGCTCACGCCGCGCAGGAACAGGGCGACCATCACCAGGACCAGGAGCGTGGCTCCGACCGTCCACAGCACGCGCTCGCGGGAGGCGCTCGGTGCGCTGTCCTGTGCTGAGCGGTCCTCGCTGACCTGCTCGGATGCCGGGGTGTCGAGCATCGGGGTCCTCCTGACCTGGGCGGCGGGATGTCAGCCGGAAGGGGCCCGGCGCGGCGCGCCGGGCCCCAGGACGTATCCGGTTACGGGCTGGTGCAGGTCAGCGTCGGAACCGGGCTGGGCGCGTTACCCGCGCCGTTGAAGCCGAACGAGGTTGTCCCGTTGGCCGAGACATTGCCGTTGTAGGCGGCATTGCGGACTCCGACATTGGGCGGGTTCGAGATCACCGTGCCGTTCCACGGCGCGCCTTCGAACGTCTGGCCGCCGCTGAAGGTCCAGCGCACGGTCCACCCGTTGAGCGGGGTCGTCGAGCTGTTGTTGCGCACGGTCACCGTGCCCTGGAAGTGTCCAGGCCAGTTGATCGCGTTGTTGGTGTAGGTCGCGGTGCACGCGCCGTTGCCCGGGGACGGGCTGTTCGGCGAGGGGCTACCGGGCGACGGGCTGCCCGGCGAGGGGCTGCCCGGGTTGGGGCTGCCGGGGTTGGACGGCGAGCTCTGGTTCGGGCCGACGCCGGTGACCTGGCCGGTGCCGCCGTCGAAGACGACGTCGGAGCAGCTGAAGAAGTTCTCCTGGCTGTCCGAGCGCACCCACTGGATGTAGATGATGTGCCGGCCGCTCTTGCCCGAGGGCAGCTGCTGGTTCCAGAAGTAGTAGTTCAGGGCGCCGGGGCCGCCGCTCTGCGGCGGGTTGGTGACGCTGGCGAACGACTCCAGGTCGGACCAGTTCAGCGGCCCGCTCGCGTTCCAGCCGTTCCGGGTGATGTACAGGTGGAAGGTGCCCGGGTGGGCCGCCCAGTTGCTGTACCGGAACTGGTAGCTGGCGCCCGAGGTCAGGTGCGTCGTCGGCCAGTCGGTCCTGGCGGCGTTGTAGCCGGAGAAGTTGTACGGGCCACCGCTGCCGCCGCTGCAGATCTGACCGTCCGGAATGAAGCCGGTGGTCCGGCCGCCCGCGTCGGAGCGGAGCACGGCGAACCAGTTGTACAGCGGGGTGGTTCCGTTGGCCGCGATGGCCTGGCCGCATGCCGGGTTGTACGCCTGGATCTGCCCGTTCTCGCGGAGCCCGTCCTGCCAGCACAGGAACGTACGAGCGCCGGGGAACATGTTGACGCCGTGCGCCGTCGCCTGGGTGGGGGTGACCACGAGGCCAGTCCCGAGCGCCAGGAGCAGTGCGGCGGCCCAAACGGTCAGACGTCTCCTGATTCTCTTTCCTTGATCCAGCGTGGCTCGCGGAGCCACGTTGCCTGTCGAGTTCACCATGAGTTCCCTTCCGGCCAGCCCGGGAAGAGCGGGGGTGGCCGTAGTCCAGCCTGAGAAAGCGGGCGTCTGGCTTCGCTGCGGGCCCCGGCCGCGACGCCGACTCCCCTGCAGTGCCTTGATGGTGCGGGTGATTTTCTGGGGCGTACAGGACGGCGGTCTGCGGGCCGCCTAAACCGGACACGCGAGGACCGGCGGGGGTGTGGCGCGGCCCCCGGATCACGTGCGCAGACACCCCCGCGAAGATCGCCCCCAACGGGAATATTGGCTGGTGAACCCGTTGAAACATTCATCACTTAGGGAATCTCGGACACGGTGAATGTGATTACACAGAGCAACATTATGACTACACAGTGATAGCGATCATGGGGTGCGTATGGTAGCCGAGCCGTTACGGAGGGGAAGCTGATCTATACCGTCTGAGCAGAGGAGTAGTTGGCGTGAGGCGAGTCGTCGGGGCGGTATCGGGGGTTGCGGTGCTTTGCACCGGACTGGTCGTGGGCCTTGGGCCCGGGGGCGCGTCGGCCCGCCCGCAGTCGATCGCCTGGGTGGCCTGCGGGGGCGCCAGCCGGGCTGAATGCGGTTCGGTCCGCGTGCCGCTCGACCCCGCGGAGCCGTACGGGCAGCAGATCACGATCGCGGTGAACCGGATCAAGGGGTCGGCTCCCAGGGACGGCAACCATCTGGGGGTCCTGCTGGTGAACCCGGGCGGCCCCGGCGCGTCCGGAACCGCTCTGGCGGCGTATGTCGCCACCAAGCTGCCGAAGGACCTGGCCGCCCGCTACGACGTGATCGGCTTCGACCCGCGCGGGGTCGGGGCCAGCAAGCCCGCGCTCAGCTGCGTGGACATCAAGCGTTACTACGCGGCGCCGCGCGCCGACAGCGTGCCGCAGAACCACGCCGAGGAGAGCGCGCTGCTCGGGCGCGCCGAGGAGTTCGCCACGGGCTGCGCCAACCGGTGGTCCTGGTTCCTGCCGTATCTCACCACCGAGAACACCGCCCGCGACCTGGACGTGATCCGCCAGGCCCTGGGCGAGGAGAAGATCAGCTACCTGGGCTACTCGTATGGCACCTATCTCGGCGCCGTCTACGCCACCCTGTTCCCGCAGCGCGTGCGGCGCATGGTGCTGGACAGCGTGGTGGACCCGGAGGAGGTCTGGTATCAGGCGAACATCGCCCAGAACTACGCCTTCGACCGGCGGCACCGCGACTTCCTGTCCTGGGTGGCCGCCAACCATTCCGTCTACCGGATCGGCGACAACCTCAGGGCCGTCGAGTTCGCCTGGTATGCGATGCGCCAGCGGCTGCGGACCCACCCGGCCGGGGGGATCGTCGGCCCCAGCGAGCTCGACGACATCTTCATGGTGGGCGGCTACACCAACACCGTCTGGCCGCAGCTGGGCCGAATCTTCTCCGAATACGTCCGCTCCGGCGACACGACCGGCCTGATCGAGTCCTACCACAAGCACGCGGAGAACGACGTCGCCGACGAGAACGGCTACGCGGTGTATCTGGGCGTGCAGTGCCGGGACGCGGCCTGGCCCAAAACCTGGGCCCAATGGCATGCCGACGCCGCCCGGGTGCACGCCAAGGCGCCCTTCATGGCCTGGCCCAACACCGTCTACAACGCGCCCTGCGTGTTCTGGCCCGAGCGGGGCGTGAAACCGGTCAAGGTCGGGACGAAGGATCTGCCGCCGATGCTGCTCCTCCAGGCGGAACGGGACGCGGCCACGCCGTACGAGGGGGCCTTGAGCATGCGGGCGGCGTTCCCGACCGCGCGGCTGGTGGCCGAACCCGGGGGCAACCACGGGGTCGCGCTCAGCGGCAACGCCTGTGTCGACCGGCAGGTCATCACCTATCTGCGGGAAGGGGTGCTGGCGCCGCGGCGGCAGGCGGGCCGGGTGGCCGATCTGACCTGCCCGTCGCAGCCGGCGCCCCGGCCGCTGACCCCGATGACGGCGGAGGCGTCGAGCGGGAGGGGGTCGCTGGCGAGCATCCTCTTGGGGGATATCTCCCAGATTCCGGGGTGACTACCAAAATCGAGGTCGTCGCGTAGGCTTGGCCCCGTGATGCTGCGCACTTCGGCGTCGCGCGTGCTGGACGACAACGATCGAGATGAGGTGCTGGGGCTCCTCGATTCCGATCCGGTCGCCAACGTCTTCGTCGCCTCACGGGTCAGAGCCGTCGGTCTCAACCCCACCCGGCTCGGCGGTCAGATGTGGGGATTCGGCCCGCGCGGCGGGCTGATCTCCCTGTGTTACGCCGGGGCCAACCTGGTCCCGGTCAACGTCGGCCGCGAGGCCGTGCACGCCTTCGCCGACCGCGCCCGCAAGCAGGGCCGCCGCTGCTCCTCCATCGTCGGCCCGTCGGCCGCGGTGGAGCTGCTCTGGGAGCGCCTGGAACCCCATTGGGGCCGGGCCAGAGCCATCCGCTGGGCCCAGCCCGTGATGGCCACCTCCTCGGCCCCTCTGGTCGCTCCCGACCCCGAGGTCCGCCGCGTCCGCCCCGAGGAGTTCGGCACCCTGCTCCCCGCCTGCGTCGCCATGTTCACCGAGGAGGTCGGCGTCTCCCCCGACAACGGCGACGGCGGCGCCCTCTACCGCTCCCGCGTCGCCGAACTCATCAGGATCGGCCGCTCCTACGCCCACATCGAGGACGGCCAGGTCATCTTCAAAGCCGAGATCGGCGCCGTGACCCCCCAGGCCTGCCAGATCCAGGGCGTCTGGGTCGACCCCCTCTACCGGGGCCGCGGCCACGCCGCCACCGGCATGGCCACCGTCGTCGAACAGGCCCTCAAATACTTCGCCCCGATCGTCACCCTCTACGTCAACGACTACAACCTCCCGGCCCGCGCCGCCTACAAGAAGGTCGGCTTCCGCGAGGTCGACACCTTCACCTCAGTCCTTTTCTGACCGCTTCGCCGATCAGTTCCGGTCGGCGGTGCCGGCGGGGATCCACCACATGCGGCCGTCGGTGACCTCGTGGTAGACGTCGAGGAGGTCGCTGCCGGTGACCTTGCTGCGGGATTCGGCGGCGGCCCAGGCGTAGACGCCGCGGGCCATCGCGCCGGGCTCCTCCTGGACGCGGAGGGCGTAGACGCGGGCCCGGATTTCGTGGATCTTGTGGTCGTCCGGCTCGGCCTGGACCGCCAGTTCGGCGAGCTGGCAGGCGAGCCGGAGATCACCCTCCGCCGCCGCGACCACCGCCCGCCCGGCCACCGTGCCCGCGCCCGCCGAGAGTTCGGCGATGGCGCGGGCGAAAACCGCGTCTGGCGCGGGTTTCAGGTTGGCCGGGTTGCCATCGTGCCAGCCCCCGTGAAGCCGCCAGATGTTACGCACGATGAACTCGGGCTCGTCGTAGTACGGCTGCAGGTAGGGCCGCTGCGAGAGCTCCAGGGGTGGTTTGACGGTGTGCAGGATCTCGTCGAGGCGAGCGCCCGCGTTCATCAGGTCGAGGGTCTGCTCGACCAGGCTGTCCAGGTAGTCGGCCGTGTCGACCAGGGCGCGGCGGACCCGGATGGAGCCGGAGATGGGCAGGCCGTGGCCGGGCAGCAGCAGCTCCGCGTCCAGGGTCGCCATCGTGCGCAGCGCCACCGCCCACTCGTCGGGGTACCGCTGCACCCGCTGCGGGTTCCCGGCGCTGGGCGTCACCCAGACGAACAGGTCGCCGGTCAGCAGGATGCCGTGCTCAGGAACGAACGCCCAGGTGGCGTCATCGGTCTCGCCGCGCGCGTGGCGCAGCTCGAAGGTGACGTCACCGAGCGAGAGGGTCAGCCGCTCCTGGTAAGTCAGGTCCGGTACGCGATGAGTGGCCGGCCAGTGCATCTGGGCGAACCCGAACTGCCGCTGATTGATCACCGAGTTGTACCCGGCGGTCCTGGCATATCGGGCGAACCTGGTCGCTACCCCCTCGTGTGCGACGACGACTGGCCGGGAGCCCTCCTCCTCGTCGAAACACTCCATTCCCCCCACATGGTCGAAGTGTCCGTGCGAGAAAATCGCGTACCGGACCGGCTCGGTCGACCAGGAACGCACGGCCCGGTGCATGGCCGGGGCGTCCATCGCGTTACCTGTGTCGAAAAGCGCTAGACCGGCTTCCCCCCGGATGGCGTACACGTTGCCGAACGCGGGCCACATGGCCACGCCCTCGGCGACCTCCTGGGCGCCACTGGCGCGTAACTCGGCGAGCGGCACTTCGTAGGCCTGCACCGAGCCCCGCCACACCTTGTCCGCATACTCCAGGATCCCCATGCGAGAATCCTGTCGCCCGGCTGCCCGCCGGGCCCAGTAGGGAGATCCCTACAGCTCGGCCGCGCCTGTGTCTGGACTGAGGAACGCAGGTCGCGGAGCGGCCGGAGTGACGAGGGAAGACGCAGGCTGAAGGCGGCCGAGCCCGCCGTGCCGGAGGCGCGGCCATGTCACAGCTCGCCGCGTTCGACTGCCAGCGCGAGTTCGACCCGGGATTTGAAGCCGGTTTTGGCGTACACCCGGGTCAGGTAGACCTCGACGGTCTTGCGGCTGTAGTGCAGTTCGTCGGCGATCTGGGGGTTGCTCAGGCCGCCCGCCACCAGCTCGATCACCCGCCGCTCGGTCGGAGTCAGTGCTCCGGCGGGGGCCAGGCCGGCGCCGCGCATCAGGCGGGCGGCGCGGTCCCGCCACGGGATCGCGCCGAGCGCGTTGAAGGCGGTGTGCGCGCGGGTCAGCTGGGCGTGGTCGCCGATCGTGCCCAGCACGAGGCGGGCTCTGGCCTCCTCGAACGGCAGCCCGTCGGCTCTGGCCCGCTCCAGCGCGGCCCCGGCCCTGTCGGTGTCCTCGAACGCCCAGCCCATGGCCAGGTCGGCGGCCATCCTGGCCCGGGGCGTGCCGTTGGCGCTCTCCTCGTCCAGCCGGGCCGCGGCCAGCCGCCCGCTCTCACGATCCCCGGCGGCGGCGTGGATCAGCACCCGCACGGCCAGCGCGCGATGGGCCACGTCGGCGATCCCGGCCGCCAGCGCCCGGTCCGCCCAGCCGCGGGCCGCCGCCAGGTCCCCCAGGCCGAGCGCCAGCCGGGCGCGCATGGTGTGCCGCAGCCCGGCATGGGTGGCGCACACCGGCGGCGGATCGTCCAGGACGGTCGCGGCCTCCTCGTATCGCCCCTGGTCGAGCAGGATGTCCAGCTCGATGTTGCGCAGCAGGCCGTGGTTCTCCAGCAGCCCGGCCTCCGCCAGCGGCCCGGCGCCGGCCTGGATGTCGGCGAGCGCCCGGTCCCACTCCCCGGCCAGCCGCCGGATCAGCGCCTGCACCCGGACGTTCTGCCCGGCGATGTCATGCCAGCCCAGGCCGCGGTGGATCTGCTCGGCCTGCTCGAGTAGGGCGGTCGAGCGGGCCCGCAGCCCGGCGGTGCTCGTCACGTGGGCGGCCGATTCCAGCGCCGCCAGCCGGGCCCCCGGCGGGAGCGCGGCGGCGAACCCGAGCAGCTCGTCGACGGCTCGCTCCGCTTCGGTCCAGTCGCCGTCCAGCAGGGCGCGCAGGGCCAGGCAGCCCGCGGTGATGATCCGGTCCTCCGGCGGGCAGCCGGCCAGGCCGTCCCAGGCCTGCTTGACATGATCGCCGAGCGGGCGGCCGAGTTCGGCCAGCAGCAGGGCGCGCTGGGCGAGCAGCGCGGTCGGGTCGTCGGCGCGCGGGATCTGCTGGGCGGCGATGGTCAGGGCCACGTCGTACCAGCCCATCGCGTGCGCCGCGCCCACCACCGTGTAGGAGGTCCTGGTGCGCCGCCGCCCCGCGGGCAGCAGCGCCAGCGCCCGCTGCCCGGAGTTGAGCGCCAGCGCGGGGCGGGAGCCCTTCCAGAAGGACATTGACTGGCGGGCCAGCAGGTCGCCGCGCTGGCCGGCGTCGTCGGCGACTTCGGCGGCCCGGCCGTACCAGTGCGCGGCCGACAGCGGCGCGGTCCACCGGGTCAGCTCGGCGGCGCGCAGTATCGCGGCCAGCGCGGCGGCGGGCGGGCCGCCCTCGGCCAGGTGGGTGGCCCACTCCAGCACCCGGCGGGCGCCGGTCAGGCCCTGGCGGTGCAGCAGTTCGGCGATGCGCGCGTGCAGGCGGCGGCGCTCGCCCGCGTTCAGGTCGTCGTAGAGTGCCTCGGCGACCAGCGGGTGGGCGAAGGCGTACCCGTCGCCGGTGTAGACGAGCACGCCGTCGCGGACCAGGCCGATCAGGGCGCGTTCCCCCGCCCGGGCGTCCAGACCGGCCAGCTCGGCCACGGCTTCGAGGGTGCCGGGCGTGTCGATCGCGGTGGTGTCGCGGGTACGGCCCAGCGTGGCCAGCACCCGGGCCAGGTCGCGGCCGGGCCGGTCGCGCTGGAAGACCCGGGACAGGATCGCGCCGCGCCGGGCGTCCGGGTCGGGGGAGCGGACCGCGCCGCCCTGCACCAGGGCCAGCACCGACTCCCGGACGAACCAGGGGTTGCCGCCGCTCTCGTTGTGCACCCGGTCGATCATGTTGTCGCTGGGGGTGCGGTCCAGGAGGCTGGTGATCAGCGCGCTGACCTCCTGGCGGGTGAGCGGCTCCAGCCGCACGGTCTGGTCCACGTCGAGGGCCGGGACGTGCCGGGCCGTACACAGGATGGCCAGGCTGGGGGCGCTGCGGGGGAGGGCCGCGAGCAGGCGGAGCGTGTCGGCGTCGGCGTGGTGGATGTCGTCGATGGCCAGCAGGGTGCGGCCCGGCAGCGACTCCAGCAGCTGGGCGGCCAGGACGGCGGGGGCGGCCACCGGGTGGCCGGGGGTCTGGTTGGCGGGGTGGCCGAGCGCGGCGCGGTCGATCGCGTCGTAGAGCTCCCACAGGCCGGTCTGGGAACGTTTGTCGCGGCCCAGCGACTCGATCGCGTCCACCAGCGGCGCGTACGCGAGACCTTCGTCGAGCTCGCGGGCGCGGCCGCGCAGCACGCGGAAACCCGTCGCCCTGGCGGTCAGCTCGCCGAGCAGATGGGTCTTGCCGAGGCCGGCCGCACCGACGATGAGGACGGTCTTCGGCGTGTCGCGGAGGGCCGACTCCAGCTCGCCGACGAGCCGGGCACGACTGGTGACCCTGTCGACCTGACGTCACCCCCTTTCACGTGTGCCACAGAAGTGACGCCGTGATCCGGTTGAACGTTCACCCAGCGGGCCTAGGAATCGTAAATGGCCGGAGCGATGGTGACCAGGGTCCAAAACGAAGAGCTCCCGGGGTCGCCGGGAGCTCGTCGCGGTAGTGCCGTCGCGGCCTCTAGATGTTGCGCCGGCGGCGGCGGGTGATCAGCAGGATGACGCCGCCCAGGGTGAGCAGGATCACGCCCGCGCCAAGGACGGGGATCATGATCGTGCCGGTCTGCGGCAGCAGGGGCCCGGCCGTGTCGCAGCAGCTGGGACCGGTGTCGCAGCAGGTGGGACCGTGGTCGGGCTGGTCGAAGTCGTCGCCATGGTCCGGGTGGTCGAAGCGGTCCGGGTGGTCGAAGTGGTCCGGGCGGTCGAAGTGATCGCCACGGCCGGGATGGTCGACACGATCCACCGGGATGGGGTGGTCGATTTGGTCTGGGATGTGGACCGGATGCTCGCGGGGCACGCAGGGTTCACCCTTGACGGGTTGTCCCTCATCCGTGCCGAGGCCCGCCTGAGCTACGGGCCTCCCCTGGTCGTCGCACCAGTTGATCTCGGTCGGCGTGTCCTCCTTCACTTGCACCCGCACCTTCGGCGGCGCCTGGTCGATGTCCTCGTCATCCTCGATGGCGATCTTCAGCGCCGGGGGTCCGGGCTTCGGGGTGGGGGTGGGCTTCGGCGGCGGCGGAGGCGGGGGCGGCGTGATGATCACCGTGGTGTCCTCGGCGCTGCTCCGGCGGCCGTTGGGCGTGGTGGCGATCACCTCGTTCCGCACCAGATCGCGTTCGCCCTTCTTGAGCACCCGGGCCACCACCGAGAACACCCGGCGCTCCCCGGCCTTGACTGGGAACTCGGGCCAGCGCACCTCGCGGTCGGCGTACGTGCCGTCGCCTGACACGGAGACGAACTCCAGCCGCTCGCCGAACCGGTCCACCAGCGCGACCGAAGGCTCGTTCACCTCGCCGGTGTTGCGCACCGTGATGGTGTAGGTGAGCTCCTCGCCGGGCTTGGCGTCGGCGCGGTCGTCGCTCTTGCTCAGCGCCAAGCCGGTGGCCACGGTCACCAGCGTCTCGTCCACGGCCTGATCGCTCAGGCCGACCGCGGTCACGCTGGCCGTGGTGCGCAGCACCTGGCCGGATTTCGCGTCGGCCGGCACCTTGGCGGTCATGATGAACTTCTCCTCCGCGCCCGCCGGCAGCTCGAAGCCCGGCCAGCTCACCTGGCGGTGGGTCTCGTTCCAGGCGCCGCCCCGGGTGGCGGACTCGAACTGGAGCCCGCTGCCCGCCGACTCCACCAGGTGGACCTGGCCGAGCGCCAGCGTGCCCGGGTTGCTCACCGTGATGGTGTAGGTGAGGGTTTCGCCGCGCACCGCCTCCTGCACGCGGTCGGTCTGGCTCACCGCCAGCTGGGGCGCGCCCACGAAGGTCTCGTCGGTCGCGTCGGCGATGGTGCCCTGGGCGGTGGCCATGGCCCTGGACTCGTAGCGGAAGCCCGCGGTGGCCTGGTCCGGCACCCGGGCGACCACCTGGAAGACCCGCTCCGCCCCACCGGCGAGCGAGAACTTGGGCCAGCTCGCCGAGCCGCCGCCGGCGGAGCCGCCGTCCGAGGCCGACGAGACAATCAGTCCAGCGCCCAGTTCAAGCCGGGTGTCGATCGCCTTGGCTTTCTCGCCTCCTTCGTTGATCACGGTAACCGTGAAGCTCACGGTGGCGGATGGCGCCACGTATGTCCGGTTGTCAGTGACTCGTACCGTCAACTGCGCCTCGCGGGACGCTGACGCCGGTAGCACCAGGCCGACGGCCAGCCCTACGAGCAAGCACCCCAGCAATACCGGCAAAAATGAACGCCGACCCCTCCGAGTATTGATCATCTAGAAATCCCCCGATCTCGGTGCACACTCGCACGACTACGGAGCGTAACAACGGCTCAGGTGTCAAGTCGAAGAGCCGTACCGTGGCGATCAGGAGAAGTTCGATCTTCGGAGGGCCGTCGTTCAGCGCTTGCGGTGGCGGCCGCGGGCCGGTTCGTCGGAGTGCTCGGCCCAGGTGGCTTTGAGGGCGTCGGGGAGGGCGCCGCTCCGGTAGATGTCGGACGCTTCAGGCTTGCGGCGTTTGCCGCGGTATTGGGGTTGGGGTGGGGCGGGGTATCTGGGCAGCTCCGCTGTTGTTTCGGCGGGGTCGAACCAGCTGGGGGGTTCGGCGGCGGCGACCGCGTTGAGGCGGGTCCTGCGGGTTCTGGCGTAGCCGAAGGCGATGATCGCGAGCAGGAGGGGGGCGATCAGGGCTTGGGCGTTGAGGGCCTCGATGCCGCTCGCGGGGATGTGCTGGACGGCCGAGACGGGGAATGTGGCCAGGTGTCCCGCGATCCCCTCGTTGTTCTGCTGGGATTTCGGGTGTGCGGTCTTGGCGGGTGGTTTCTCGGGCGTCCTCTTGTTCGCGTGCTTCTCCGGCGCGGGCCGTTCGGCGGTGCGGTCCTGCTGGCCTTGCTGGTTCTGCTGGTCTTGCTGGTTCTGCTGGCCCTGGTGGTCCCGCTCGCCCTGGTGGTTCTGCTGGCCCTGGTGGTTCCGCTGGTCGCGGTGGTCGTGGGAGTTCGGGCGCGCCTCCCGTGTGGCCACCTTGGCGGCCGGGTCTTGAGAGGTGTCTTCGGGCGCGTCCCCGGAGATGACCTCGGGCGGTTTGACGGCTTCGGGCTCGGAGTCCGGTTTGGCCTGGGTCGGTTGCAGTCGTTCTTTGATCTTGTCCGGGTAGCCGTACCCGACGACATTGCTCTGGTCCCGCGACTTCTCGCGGACGCGGCTGCCGTCCACGTTGCCTTCGATGGTGGTGATCTCTCTGCCTTCCACCGCCGTGACCAGGCCGATGTGGTCGATGCCGTCGAGGCTGCCCGAGCCGTCCCAGTCGTAGAAGACGACCGCGCCCGGCGCCGGCTTGTCACCCCAGGCGCCCTGCTCGCGGAACCAGCGGGCGTGCCCGACGGTCCAGGCGAACTGCCCGAACCACTCCTGGTATCCGAGTTTGTGCGCGCCCCACGACAGGAACATGTCGCACCATGCCTGCGTGGAGTAGTCGGCATCCTGTTCGACGTTGTTGTACCACTTGCCGAACTTCGTGTGCCCATTCGGTCGTTCGGTGTATCCGATCTCCTGCCGCAGCAGGGCGATCAACTTCGCCATTTCGGGGCTCATGAGAGTGGGGGGCCTCCCGTTCCCTTCGGGGACATGAGTCACGAAGGGGGAGATCCCTCGCAAAAGGGATATTCAGTGACATCTATGCATAGAGTCAACGCACTTTACCCAAACATGAACAAACAGGAATAGGAGGCACGGCGTCGCCGGTGCCTCCCTCAGTGCCGGACGGAGATCCTTAGAGGATGGGTCCGTCGGTCCCCTGGCTGGGTGATTCCTCGGATTCCGGATCCGGGCAGGCCGGGCCCACGACCCTGGACGTGGAGGTCGCGGTGGCGCCGCCCGGGGAGGCGCTGACCGTGATCACTCGCTCGTCGGTGAAACCGCACTGCGGCTGCTTGAAGGAGGCCGAGAACTCCTTGGCGTACTGCGTGTCGCCTTCCAGCGTGGCGCTTTGCGCGTCCTTGAACTCCAGGTCCCGCTCGCCGTACCGGAGGTGCTGCACGATGGACACGGTCAGCTTGACCGGAGCGGTCGAGCCGGACGTCACCTGCACACTGGCCGTCCGGCCGTTCCACGA
Source organism: Acrocarpospora pleiomorpha (assembly GCF_009687885.1). GTDB lineage: Bacteria > Actinomycetota > Actinomycetes > Streptosporangiales > Streptosporangiaceae > Acrocarpospora > Acrocarpospora pleiomorpha. The sequence continues at coordinate 73,100 of NZ_BLAF01000033.1, read as the reverse complement.
CGTGATCCGCACGGCCGGCGGCGCGCACTGCGGCCCCGGCACCCGCACCTGCTTGGTCTGCGGGCCGTTCGCGGCGGCCGGTTCTGTGGTGACCGTGACGCTGAAGACGGCCACCTTCTCGCAGGCCACCTCGCCCAGGTCCCCCTTGACGCTCAGCGGGTAGGTGGTCTTGCCGGAGATGTTCGTCGACTTCGTCTGCGCCGGCTTGCCGTCCCGGGCGAACACCGTCGTCACCTTCGCCGGGCCCGGGCCGTCGGTCTTGACCTCGACGCCCGCGGTCGTGCCGTCCCAGCTGGCGATCGTCACGCTCTGCACGGCGGGGGGCGGGCACGCCGGGCCCTTGATCGGCGTCGTCTTGCTGACCGGCCCCGCCTTCGGCGTGGTGGCTATGGTGATCCTGCGATACGAGGTCTTCCCGCAGGCGGGCGCGGTGAAGGCGTCCTGCACCACCGGTGTGTACGTGGTGGCCCCCGCCAGCGGAATCACCTGCGCGGGACGCGCCACCAGATGATCGGTGTCAGGCCCTTCTGCGAACACCACGCGCAGCGACACCGGTCGGTTGGCCGACGTGCGCACCCGCAGCGAGGCCGACTGCCCGTCGAACGACGAGACCGCCAGCCCGGTCACCTTCAGCGGAGCGGGTGTGACGGTGGCCGTCGCGGTCACCGTGGGCGTGACGATCGGCGGGTCGATCACCGGCGGCTGCGCGACCGGGGTTTCGCTGGCCTCATCGGTCGGATCCGTCACCGCCTCGCCGGTCGGCTCCGTCGGCTCCGTGGACTCCTCGGTCGGCTCCACCGTCGGCGCGACCGGCTCAGGCGACTCGCTCTGCGCCGGCGGGCGGAGCGTCGTGCCCTCCGAGACGGGCGTCGCCCCGTTCGAGGCGACCAGCACCGCGATCACCACGGCCGCCACCAGCGACCCGCCGATCGCGAACCGCGGCGCGAAATGCCCGAGCCGATCCGACAGCACGGTCCGCGCCAGCGAGGTGCCCACCTCCGGCGCCGACGCCGGGCGCGCCAGCGGGAACAGCAGCGCCAGCAGGGTCGCCAGCTCGGCCAGGTGCCGCCGCCCGCGCTCCTCCCAGTCGGAGCCGTACGCCGCGACCGCCGCCTCCTCCAGATCGGCCACGAAGGCCCGCGCGGTCGGCGGGCGGTCCATCGGGTTCTTCGCCATCCCCCGCCCGACCAGGGCGCGCACCGAGGACGGCACCTCCATGGTCGGGATCGGCGCATGCTGATGCGCGTGCCGGATCCCCGCCAGGTGATCCGCCCGGTACGGCTTGCGCCCGGTCAGGCACTCGAAGAACACGCACGTGGCCGCGTACACGTCGGTGGCCGGGCTGGCCGGGTTGCTCGCCCACTGCTCCGGCGCCATGTACGACGGCGTCCCCGACGGAACCCCCTGCTCCCCGCGGTGCGCCGCGATCCCGAAGTCGGCCAGCTTGCTGGTGCCGTCGGCCTGGATGAGCACGTTCTCCGGCTTGTAGTCGCGGTGCACGACCCCCTGGGCGTGCGCGGTCGACAGGCCGAGCAGGGAGCCCTTGAGCACGACCAGCGCCGCCTCCGGACTGGTGGTGCCGTGTTCGGCGAGGATCCGGCGGAGCGGGACGCCGTCCACGAGCTCCATCACGATGGCGGCGTCGCCATAGGGGGACTGCACGTATTCGTAGAGCTTGACGATGTGGGCGTCCTGGAGTTCGACCATCAGCCGGGCCTCGCGCTGGAAGCCCGCCAGGAACTCGGGGTCGTTGCGCAGCCGCTCGCTCAGGTATTTGATCGCCACGAAGGCGCCGGTGGACTCGTAGGTCGCCAGCACGACCCGCCCGCTGCCCCCGACGCCTAACTCACGTATCTCCCGATACCCCGGAACCGTCCACTCGCTCACCGAATTCGCCCCCTCCAACAGGCACTCGGCGCGAAGACCTAACGCCGCGTACTCATACGAAGGTCTCACCTGTCCGCCAGCTTGTCACCGGAGCAGAAATGTCACCTATTCGCTGCAAACCGAATGGGTATGGCTGCTCAACAGGTCGCGCCGCAGCTCCAGCGGGCGACCACCCACGACGTCGGGTATGCCGGCACGAACACATCGCTGAGGTTCCTGCGCGCGATCCGGAAGGTGCCCACCCGGAACCGCGACCGCGGCACCACGTTCAACCCGGACGGCGGGCCGCCCGCCGCCTGGATGTCCCACGCGATTGCCGGGTCCGCGCCTAGGCCCGCCGAGCGGCGTCCATCTGCGGCATGTAACGATCTTCGCGCAAACCGCCACAAAGAACCAGATTCCGGGCATGGAAGGGCATCGGGTTCGGCACCACCGACCCCGGCGAGCTGGCTCGATCCCGGGCCAGAATCTATGACTGAACATGGCGTGTATCCGGAATGCGTTCGGCCGGTCCACATATGGCTTTTTCCGGATATCGCAATTTCGGTGTGGAGGCGGCTAGTCTGTCCACCTGCGGTTCGGCATCTCGCTCCAGGGGGATCGTGTGGCCAAAGGCAACGCAGGTTGGGCCCCCGCAATACTGATCTTGCTCGGTGTGGTGGGGTTAGCCGGTATCGCGGACCAGACGGGTGCTACTGGCGCGCGCATCATTTTCGTCGTAGTCACCTGTCTTGCCGTGGCTGGTGTCATTTATCTGGTCAAGTCCGGATACTTCCGGCGCATTCCTAGCGGGGTCAACTACATACTCGCAATAGAGCGTGAGCATGTGCGCAACTCCGTTCACCTCGTGCTGGACCCCACGCTGACCGCTGATGAGCACCTGGCCGTCGTTGACGGCTTCATTCCCCGGCTCTTGGCTCAGGGCAGGCCGCACGCCTTTCATGGCCCTTACCGCGACCGATTCGTCGAGATCAACCAGCTGACAGGGGAATCGCAGGCGCTTCTTTCCCGGGCCGAGCGAGCCGCTGCCGTTATCGGCGATTCGCAGGTCAAGCGTGCGGGCCTGCTCGACGCAGTGGCCAACGATGTGGTCCTCCCGCAGCAGATCTGGGAGATCGCCAGATTGCTCCGCATGCAGTCGCACCTCCAGTACGAGCAACATCGGGCCCGTGAGGGTGTCGTGACGGCGGAACTGAGCGCCGTGCTCGAACCCCAGCAAGCCGCTCTCCAGCGCTCGGTCGACTCCGTGACCAGCAGGGTCGAAGGGCTGGAAAGGTACGCCTACCGGGTTCAGGAGGCGGACGCCGCGCTGCGGGCACGCGAGGCGCTGCGGAACAACGACAAGTACCTGGCCTTGCTCGCGCATACGGACGACACCGAGGGCCTGGCACAGCTGACGTCTCAGGCCGACGTGCTGGAGAGGACGGTGGCCAGCAGTATCCAGGAGGCCGTGGAGGCCGGGCAGACGCTCAGCCTGTGACTGGCAGCCTTTTCCGCGCGCGCTGTTGGTGGATCTGACCTACGCTCGTCTCGATCCTCGGGCCAAGGTTCATGACTGTTCCCACGCGCGGCGTACCTTATACGGGCCAGGACCCGCAGGAGGATCGAATGGCCGCAGGCCCGCTGGAGAGCACCGACCCGCGCACGCTGGGTGGCTTCGAGATCGTCGCCCGGTTGGGGGAGGGCGGGCAGGGCGTTGTGTACGAAGGCTGGTCGGCCGCGGGGGAGCGAGTCGCGATAAAGGTTCTCAAGGGTGGCACTGATCCGGCGACCCGGCGGCGGCTCGCCCGGGAACTGGAGTCCGCGCGCAGCGTCGCGCCGTTCTGTACCGCACGGGTGCTGGCCGCCGAACTCGACCGGCCGGAACCGTATGTGGTGAGCGAGTTCGTGGACGGGCCCTCGCTGCACGATCGCGTCAAGACCGGTGGTCCGTTGCGGGACGGCGATCTGGACCGGCTCGCGGTCGGTACGGCTTCCGCGCTCGCCGCCATCCACGCGGCGGGGATCGTGCACCGGGATTTCAAGCCGGGGAACGTGCTGCTGGGGCCGGATGGGCCCCGGGTGGTGGATTTCGGGATCGCACGGCCGCTTGATGGGGCGACCGCTACCTCTGAGTTGACGGGGACGCCGCCGTACATGGCGCCGGAGCAGTTGCGGGGGGTGCCGGCGTCGGCGGCGGCCGATGTGTTCGCCTGGGCGGCGACGATGGTGTTCGCGGCGACCGCGCGGGCGCCGTTCGGGCAGGACACGGTGGCTTCAGTGTTTCATCGCATTCTGAGCGCGCCGCCGGAGCTGGCGGGGGTGCCGGAGAGCCTCCTGCCGGTGTTGCGGGCCTGCCTGGCGAAGGACCCGGAGCATCGGCCGACGGCGAAGGAACTGATGATCCGCCTGGTCGACCCCACGCGAGAATCGGCCACCCTGGTCGCACCGGATTTTTCGCGATTTAGTGGGGTGACGGCTCCGACGCTGGCGTCGCCTACGGCCATGCTCGGGGCGAGCGATCGGCATCCGGCACGATTCTCCCGGCGGGCGATGGCCGCGATCGTGGGTGGGGCGGCGGTCGTCGCGATCGTCGCCGTGGCGAGTTTCCTGGTCATCCAGGGACCCGGCACCTCTGAGCCCTCAGGGCCGCGGGAGTCAACCGTCAGTGAGGCGGCCGACACTGAGCCGGAGACTTCTGCGGGGACTTCTGCGGAGACTCAGCCCGGGAATGAGACGGGAGTGCTGGTGTCCGCGGAGTTCGCGGGTTCGTGGGAAGGGGACGTCACCTCCCAGGACAGCCGGAGGGACACCTACGGCCTCACGATCACCCTGGGAGAGGGCGATCGTGAGGGGTCGGTGGTTCGGGACGGGTGCCGGCAAGTGGTGCGGGTCACTAGGAATCGGGGCAACGCGCTCGACCTCACCATGGAGCAGGTCGATCAATGCGTCGGCGGGGACATCACGCTCACGTCCTCCGGTGGGGACACGCTGGTCTTCGAAGGGCAGGAAGGCGGCGGCTCCCTGACGTACCGGGGGGAGCTCAGCCGCTCGTCCTAACCGCCGCGAACCAGCTGGAACGCGTACGGGCCTGTCTTCGCCGAGTTCGACCGGACGATCAGCGCGTACTTGCCGTCGCCGTTCGAGAGCGCCATGTCGAAATCCCCGCAGAGCGGGACCGGCTGGCGGGCGTTGGCGATGTCGGCGTAGGCCGCGTCCACGAGTTCCAGTTCGATCGCCGTGCACGCGCCGGTGCCACCGACGATCTTGATGGCCGTCGCGCCGTCCGAGTCGAACTCGAAACGGTCGATTCGTCCGGGCACGTCCAGGCGTCCGGCTCCGGCGGGGGTGCCTTCTTCGATTTTCATGCCGATGGTGACGGGGAACGTGCGGGGTTTCACGGTCGCGATGCGGAAGCCGTACTTGCCGATGGTGTTGTTGTTGCCCCAGACCTCCAGGCGGTGGGTGCCGGCCTTGGTGAGCTTGAAGACCCAGGTGCCGAAGGACAGGCTGAGGTTGGGCAGGCCGACCGGTTCGTCTCGACGTCGGAGAAGGCCTGGAACTGCAGGTCGGTGGAGCCGTTCATGTCGGCGACGTAGAACTCGCGGGCTTCGCCCAGATCTATGACGTAGACGTCTTTCTGGCCGGCTCGGGTGAGCTCGCCGGAGACGACGCTGCCGTCGATGAGGGTTCCGCCGGGCTGGACGGTGGCCCCGGTGGTGTCCCCAGTGGTTTCCGCGGTGGTTTCAGTGGGTTCAGTTGCGGGTTCGGTGGCTGCTTCTTCGGGTTCCTGGGTGGCGACGCTGACCACTTCGGGGGCGGCTTCGTCGGCGCTCGGGGAGGTTGCGGCCGGGCCGCAACCCATCAGGGCCAGGCTGACCGCGGTCAGGGCGAGTGCGGTCTTCACCAGGCCGGAGACGGTGGGAGAGTTCGTCATGTCCCCGATTGTGGGCAGTCCTCCTTACGGGAGGGTTGAACTCCGCTAACGGGTACCTTTGCGCAATGACCGTTCTGCTGCCGGGTGTGGCGCTCAGCGACCATTCGTTCACCGTTCCGCTGGACCACGCCGACCCGGACGGCCGGACCATCGAGGTGTTCGCGCGCGAAGCGGTCGACCCGGCCCGGCGTGGCGATGACCTGCCGTGGCTGCTGTTCCTCCAGGGCGGCCCTGGCGGCAAGTCCCCCCGCCCCACCTCGGCGGACGGCTGGCTCGGCCACGCCCTGCGCACCCACCGCGTGCTCCTGCTCGACCAGCGCGGCACCGGCCGCAGTACCCCGGTCACCGCCCGCACCCCCGACCTGGCCGGGGAGCTCCACCACTTCCGGGCCGACGCGATCGTCGCCGACGCCGAACTGATCAGGCGGCGGCTGACCGACCGGCCCTGGGACACCCTCGGCCAGAGCTACGGCGGCTTCCTCACGCTGACCTACCTCTCCCAGGCTCCCGAAGGGCTCCGCACCTGCTACATCACCGGCGGCCTGCCCGGCCTGGACGCGACGGCCGACGACGTCTACGCGCGCACCTACCCCCGCGTCCTGGACAAATGCCGCCGCTACCTGGCCCGCTTCCCCGCCGACGCCGCAAAGATCGAGGCCATCGCCGACCAGCTGCGCACCCACGACGTGTGCCTCCCCGACGGCGACCGCCTCACCGTGCGCCGCTTCCAGACCCTCGGCATGATGCTCGGCACCGGCGAGGGCGCGCAGCGCCTGCACTGGCTGATCGACGAAGGTCTTACGGACGATTTCCTGCATCAGGTCATGACCGAAACCAGCTTCGCCGGCAACCCGCTCTACGCCGTGCTGCACGAATCCATCTACGCCCAGGGCGCCGCCACGAACTGGTCGGCCGCCCGCCTGCTGCCCCCCGAACTCGCCGACGACGCCGCTCCGCTGCTCTTCACCGGAGAGATGATCTACCCCTGGATGTTCGACGACATCCGCGCCCTCCGCCCCCTCAAACCCGCCGCCGACCAGCTCGCCACCAGCGCCGCCTGGCCTTCCCTCTACGATCAGGACCGGCTGGCCGCCAACGAGATCCCCGTCTTCGCGGCCGTCTACCACGACGATATGTACGTGGACGCGGCGCTCTCCCTGGAGACCGCGCGGCGGGTGGGCAACGTGCGAACCTGGGTCACCAACGAGTGGGAGCACGACGGCGTACGGGTGTCCGGCGGGCAGGTTCTGGCCCGCCTCATGGACATGGCTTCCGGTCGGATATAACCCCGGAAAGGCGATAAATACTCATATCGTTGGGCTAGATTAAGATCGTCAAAGTACGTGGTCAGGCTTGGGGGATCGATGGAGTTCGAGCAGGCGCCCACAGGGATCGACCCGAACATCCCGAGCGTCGCCCGGATGTACGACTTCTTCCTCGGCGGCAAGGACAACTTCGCCTCCGACCGGGCCGCGGCCGAGAAGATCATCGAACTCACCCCCAACGTCCGCGAGGGAGTCCAGGCCAACCGCCGTTTCCTCAGCCGCGCCGTCAACTTCCTCACCGAGACCGGCATTCGCCAGTTCCTCGACATCGGCGCCGGCCTCCCCACCCAGGAGAACGTGCACCAGGTCGCCCTCCGCGCCGCCCCCGACTCCCGGGTCGTCTACATCGACAACGACCCCATCGTGCTCACCCACGGCCGCGCCCTGCTCGCCGACAACCAGCAGACCATCGTCCTGGACGGCGACCTCCGCGAACCCCTCGCCATCCTCAAGGACCCCCGGGTCAACGCCCACCTGGACTTCACCCGCCCCGTCGGCGTGCTCCTGCTGGCCGTCCTCCACTTCATCCCCGAAGACGACCTGGCCGAGACCATCGTGCAAGCCCTCCGCGACCACCTCGCCCCGGGCAGCGCCATCGTCCTCAGCCACCTCTCCTACGGCGACCTCGACGATTCCCAGCTAGCCGAAGGCACCGCCGTCTACACCCGCACCACCGCCGGCGCCGTACGCCCCCGCTCCCACGCCCAAATCCTCCGCTTCTTCGACGGCTTCACCCTCGTAGAGCCCGGCCTAGTCTCCACCGACGACTGGCGCCCCGACCCCGCCTCCCCCCGCC
>NZ_BLAF01000033.1:18832-65140 GCF_009687885.1 Acrocarpospora pleiomorpha | reverse complement strand
TCCCTCTCCTCCCTGGCGCCGACGGCTACAGCGGCGTCGGCCTCCTCTAACCCCACCGGCTTGCCGAACTGGATGTCAACGGTTACGAGATCGTGGTGCTGGATCGGGTGTGCTGGCGACGACGGTCATCGGCGTGATCGCTGGCCTTTACCCCGCCTGGCGCGCGTCCCGCCTCGCGCCCGCCGAAGCGCTTTCCATGCCCTGACCGGTCTCCGGCCTGGCGGGAAATCCCTTCACGATGAGCAGAATCCCGAGGGCGACCTCGAAGAGACCGCCGGGGATCGACGTCGCCAGGGCTACCTTGTAGCCGAGGAGTTCGGCGACCGTGCCGACCAGGAAGAGCACGTAGGCGCCCAGCCCCCACACCGCCAGGAACGCGGGCACCAGCCGCTCGCGTAGCATCGCGTGGCAGAACACCAGCATGGCGGCGCAGACTCCGAGCATCCCGAGGTGGAACGCGTAGTAGTTCCCCTGCTCGGCGACCCGCGCCAGCGCCGGGAAGACCGAGGCGCGATCGCCGGCGGCGGCGTACTCCTGCGCGAGCGGTATCAGCAGCAGCAGGAAGAGGATCCCGACGGCCAGTACCACCACCTCGATCGTCCTGGCCGTCAGGTACGCGCTGGCGGAGACCGGGCGGCGCGATCTCAGCAGGCTGAAGACCAGCACGCCGTTGACGCCGGCGATGACGGAGTTGACCAGCATCAGCAGGGCTCCCGCCGACAGCGGCATCGTGGCGTCGAGGACGCCTGACAGCATGTCGGCGCTCCCCGAGGCGGCGCCGACCAAGGCGCCGCCCGCGAGGTAGAAGACGAACGCGAGCAGGTAACAGGCCCCGACGATCCGGCCGATGGTGCGTGCTGACATGACCTTTCCCCTTCTTCCGACTCTTCGTACTTAGTACTTCATACTTAGTACGGCGACCGTAACGTACTAAGTACGAAAGTGCTAGAGTCTCGAAGAGAGATGTCAAAGCCAAATAGCGGGAGACCCGCGCCGCGCATGCCGCTCACCCGGGAGCGAGTGCTGCGGGCGGCCATCGACGTTGCCGACGCCGGCGGAATCGGATCGCTGACGATCCGCTCGCTGGCCAAGGCGCTCGGCGTCAAGCCGATGTCGGTCTATTACCACGTCGCCAACAAGGACGAGATCCTCGACGGCATCGTCGACCTCGTCTCCAGCGAGATCCAACTACCGTCGCCCGGCGGCGACTGGCGCGCGGAGATGTGGCGGCGAGCCGATTCGACCCGGCGTGTGCTCAGATGTCACCCCTGGGCCATCGGCCTGCTGGAGTCGCGAGTCACCCCCGGCCCCGCGAAACTGCGGCACCTCGACGCGACCATCGCCACGCTGCGCGCGGCCGGCTTCTCGGTGGCGATGACCGCGCACGCGTCCGCCCTGCTCGACAGCTACACCTACGGCTTCGCGCTGCAGGAAGTCTCGCTGCCCTTCCGCGGCCCCGGCGCGGCCACCGAGGTAACCGAATCGATCATGGAGCAGTTCGCCGCCGACGCCTACCCCCATCTTGTGGAGATGGCGACCGAGCACATCCTCCAGCCCGGCTACGAGTTCGGCGACGAGTTCGAGTTCGGCCTCAACGCGATCCTCGACGCCCTCGCGCGATCGCTCCCCGGCGACGGTGACCAGCTGCTTTCCTGATCTCGCTACCGGGGTGCGCTGGTGCAGGACATCACCCGCTGCCCCGACGCCGGATGTGTGCTCTGCCGCGACGCGATCGCGGGAGGCCCGGAGGCTCCCTGCCACGCCCGAGCTCAGCAGGCCAGGTTGCAGGCGGGCGAGTTCGTCGTGGCGGGCGGACCTCGCGTTCCTGGTTGAAGTGCTCCAACTTCGTGCACGTTCTGGTAGGGCTTTTCGCTCCGAGCACGCCTCATCAGATTGATCGGGATGGCGTTGATCAGGTCGGCCAGACAAGGCGGTAGCGTCCGCCGTCGGCGCGGATGATGCGGCGGGCGCGGTGGAACAGATGCGGGTGGTCGCGTTCGATGTCGATTAGCTGATCCGGGCGCATGCGGCGGACCACATCGAAGGCGGTCACGGGAACTTCGGACGGGTCGACGTCCAACTCCATGAGCGTTACAGCCGCCTCTAAGTATGACCAATCCGGCAGATCGAGGTCGTAAAGCACCTGACCGAGGAATTCCAATTGCTCACGATCGCGTGCCACCAGGTTCAGGAGGCATGCGACCATTTGGTGGGTTTCGGGCATGGAGCTGGGGTTCACCAGTGGTAATGCCTGGGCCAGAAGGGCAGCCCCCTCGGTCGTGGTCATGATCGGCAGGTCACGGGCAAGGTGGATCAGCGTTTGTTTCAGGTGCAATGAAGATTCCTCTGGGAACAGAGAGATCATCTTGAATGCGCGATCGTAGATCGCCGTAAGCACGCCCTGACCGATGTAGTACCGCTCCCTGGCGATCGATACCTCATTGAGAGCGGTAAACACCGAGGTGGAGGTCTCGCCGCTGACGCTGCCGATCGACGTCACAGCGTGCCTCATATGAAAATAGAGCGAGTCGAAGATTTCTGAGTTCACGGATCGGTCAGCGCCGGTGTCCAGCGAGGTATCAGCGCCGGAAGCCTGCCACTGTCGAAGGCCAGTTGCCGGGTGCACGTTGTGCGCCCAGGCGAGCGTGTCCTCGGTTGTCCGCAGGAGCTTGGCCGCGTCCGCGCTGAATCTCACACCGTCCATGGGGAGCGACCACGAACCTTCCCAGTACACGGCCAGAACTCTCTCCTGTCCCTCCCAGGAACGGGCGATTCGCAGCGAGGACGCCAGGCTGGGCCATTCATCCTGATGCGTACCCGCCCGCCAGAGATCGACGACGGATTGCCAATGCCGCACCCAGTCCGAATCCGCGCCGAACAGCTCCGCGGCGGTGACCGGCCCCGTTAGCACGGTGGTCAGCAGCACAAGGTTGGCGGTTTGCCGGGCGATGCGCTGAGTCGCCGACAACGCTACGGGCTCGTAGTTCGAGCGTGCCGACTCCGCGCCGAAGTAGGTCTCCTGGAACCGGCGCAATAAGAACGGCCTCAGGTGTTCGCCTGGTTCGGAGATCCTGTGCAGGAATGCGAGAATAGGGACGCGGACCGACAGTACGGCGAACGACAGCAGTGCGCCCGATGGCCCTGGATCGGAGCGTGGGTTGAACATCCCGCTCAGCATGCCTTCCTGAGAAACCGCTGCTCGCTGGGCCTCTTCGCGCAGGAGGTCCCGGACCAAACGCGCGATCAGATATTCACCGAAGGTGGCGTGCAGGAATTCATAGGTGCTCAGCTCGTGGGAGTCGTGTAAAGCCCGTGACTGGTGGATGAAGAAGAAGCGGCCGATAACCGTCTGGGCCACGGTCAGGGGACGATCGAAACCCACCCCGGCCGAGGTTTGCTCCGGGATCAGTGCGGTGAGATCGCGATCAAGGTCATCGTGGGTGACCCATTGCTGACCTCGGTTGAACATGGCGAACGCGGCCACCGAAAGGCGGTGCAGTTCCCGTTCGAGCGCCTGCTCGCGTCGGTTGGGGGGAAGGCCGGGCTCGTGTTTGTCGATCTCCCGGGCGGCGAATCCATGGAGCAGCCGTTCGTACAGTTCGCCGTAGCTGAGCGTGCCGACGTTGCGCAGAGCTCCCTGCGGATTCGGTCCGCTGGCGTCGTACAGCGCGAGCATCAGGAGAAGCAACGGTTGTTCGGCCAGCTCGCTGTGAGCGAGCACGTCGTCATAGGAAAGCGGCTCTCGGCCGATGCCTGCGAAATGAGTGCCGTTGGTGTTGTTCCAGGTGTCGATCCACAGTTTTACCTGGTCGTCGGAGAAGGGCTCCAGTCGGATGGCGAGGCTTCCCCTGGGCAGGCGGCAGCGGTTGGCCACCGCTGTGCGGGTGGTGACGATCACGGCGACCGGACGGCCGAGCTCTGCCTCACGTGCCTGGAATTCGGCGGCCCGCACCAGGTAGTCGGCCCGATTGACGCCGGTAGCCTGGAGTAGCTCGTCCAAGCCGTCTAACAGGACCACCGGGAGGGCTCCGTCAGCGGAACGGACGAGATCAGGCCAGCTCATCGACTCGCCGGTGGAAACGCGGATGGCGGTTTCGATCTGCTCCTGGATTCCCGCGTCCGCCGGTACCTGGCGAAGAGGGACGCGGATCGGGAGAAAGTCAGCGGCTGGGAGGCGAGCGGCGATCATCTGGGTGAGCACGGACTTGCCGACCCCCGGCTGGCCGAGAACCAGGAGGGGGCTGACGCTGGAGGACAACGAGGTCAGCAGTCCGGCCAGGAAGTCCTGAAGGTCGTCGCGTATCGGCACGTCTGACCAGGATCTCTCCAGGCTGAGGTCCGCCGACCCGAGTGCGACCCGGAAACGGGGATTGACATATCCGTCGGAGAGGTCTGGCAGGGACAGGCCATCGGGCAGATCATCGCTGGGGCTGATGGGGCGAGTCAGGGCTGCCTGGTTGAGCGTGAGAAGGCTGCGGAGTTTCGGCGGTGGCACCCGGCCGGATGAGACCGAGGCGAGTAAGTCGGTCAGGCCGGCGAGTCCCTGCCGGAGCTGCTCCTGGGTGACATGATGCTCGCGTTCGATCGCCCAGAACGCGAACTCGGGGAACTCGACTGCCAGTCGCCGGTACATATCGTCATAGCGGCGGCTGGCAGCTGTGGGCAGGTTGCCGGAGATCTCCAAGGACGCCTGGGCCTGCTGGGCCGAGGTCAAGTTCTCCCATATCGCCAGACCACGGGCAAAACGAAGCAGAACTTCACCGGCATCCGAGTACATCTTGTACCGATCCTGCGAGATCAAGCCTTTCAGCCTCTCCGGCGCCACGTGCCCGTGAGTAATCCCGAGCGGGAAGTTCGACGTGAAGATCCTCGTCTCCGCGAAAGCGAAGAGATCATGTTTCTCCGTCTCAAGGAGCTCCAGGTCGCTAAGCGTGAAAGGCAGGTCGATATCGTCGAGCGACTCGAAGAACGCGGTCGCCAGAATGATCGATTGGGCTGCGTACAGACGTTCTGATCTTGTGTAGCGGGTGGCGCCGGTGACCTTCTCGCGCAGTGCGGTGATGAGTTGGTGGCCGAGTCGTACCGCCTCGGATTTGGCGTCGAACAGGCTGAGGGCGGTGGCGCCGACTCCGGGAACCGCGGACGCGCCCAGCAGGACGCCGCCGAGCAGTTTGTCGAGTGCGCGCAGTGTGGCCGTTTCGCCGCCGAGAATCCGTACCGCTTCCGCGTAGCTGAACCGTGACATGGAACTCCTCAGCGGGTGATCGTGCCGACGCCTCCGAGAACATAGGGCTTGCCGGTGTCCATACGCGGAGGAACCGGGTGGTCGGGGTGCCAGTCGTGGACGGGGACGAGGCCGGGGGCGAGCAGGGTGGTGCCGGTGAAGAAGTTGGTGAGGCAGGTGAGGGAGCGGTCGGCGGCGGGGCCGGAGGAGGTGCGGGCGTAGATGGCGCGGCCTGCGGCGCGTTCGTCGGGGGGCATGTCACCTGCGTAGATGTGGCTGATCACGATGTGGCTGCCCGTGGGGAGGGAGTCCCGCACCTGGGCGACCACCGCGAGGGCGTCGCGGTCGGCGGTGATGAAGTGCAGGACGGAGAGCATCAGGACGGCTGTTGGGAGCTCGAGGTCGAGATGGGCGAGCAGCTCGGGGTGGTCGAAGATGGATTTGGGCTCGCGGAGGTCGCCTTCGACGGCGATGGTTCGCGAGTTGTTGGCCAGGAGGGCGCGGGCGTGGGCCAGGACGACCGGGTCGTTGTCGACATATACGACCCTGGCGTCGGGGGCGAGGCGTTGGGCCACGTCGTGGGTGTTCTCCCGGGTGGGCAGGCCGGCGCCGATGTCGATGAACTGGCGTATCCCGATTTTGGTCAGGTGTTCCACGGCTCGGCGCAGGAATGCCCGGTTCTCGCGAGCGAGTTCGCGTACGCCGGGGACCAGCCGGATGACCTCCTCGGCCGCCTCACGGTCCGCGCTGAAGTTGTCCTTGCCGCCGAGCCAGTAGTCGTACATCCGCGCGACGCTGGGAACAGCGGGGTTGAGCCCCGGCGGCGGCTCGTACGATTCGCTCAACGCATGCTCCTCGACCGCTGGACGGAAGCCAATCTTAGAGCGATATATACGCCATGGCGCGATGGCTCTAGGTCGTGAGGATTCTGGCGGATTCGGATTCCTGGGCGAGGCGGCGGATGGTGTCCAGGACCCGGCCGTACATGACGGTGCCGATGATGTGGGCTTCCACGGTGATCTCGCGGGGGGCGTCGAAGGGGATCTTGTGCATTTCGTGGGTCTGGACCAGGGTTTGGGCGGCGGTGGCGTACGGAGTGAGGTCGGCGAGGGTGGGTTCGGCGTCGAGATGGCGGAGGGTGACGATGGTCTGCGCCAGTTCTTCGCGGGCGGGGGCCTCGGGTTCGATCTGCCAGTCGAAGTCGGTGATGAGCTGGTCGACCATCTCGCGGGCTTCCTGCCAGTCGGGGGTGTCCTCGTGGGGTTCGACGCCGGGGCTGAGGGCGTAATGGGCGGTGCCGAGCATCTTGTGCACGCCGAGGGTCTCGTCGTCGACGGCGTCGAGCACGTCGCGGATGGCGGCGATGGGGAGGCGGCCGACCTCCAGGAGGGCGCGGATCAGGCGCAGGCGGCGCAGGTGGGTCTGGCCGTATTCGGCGCGGGTGGCGGAGGTTTGCTCGCCTTGGGGGAGGAGGCCTTCGCGCAGGTAGTACTTGATGGTCGGGATGGGCACCCCGGATTCGGCGCTGAGCTGGGAGATCCGCATACGGACGAGGGTACCTCGTCATTGGACAGCAATGCTATCCAATGAACCGATCGTGGCCGGCTCAGTGTCTTTGCCAGAGCGATGCGGCGATCAGTTCGGCGACCAGGGTTTCGGTGAGCAGGGCCACGTCGGGGTCGTCGTCGTGGCGGTAGCGGATCGACGCCTTCTGCCCGGGGAGTTCGCCGCCCACCGTCAGGACCGTCGAATCGCGCTGGCGAATCCACTCCATCGCCTGGTCGTCGTAGCGAGATCCGGGGAAGAACAGGGCGCGATAGTCGTAGGTCTTGGTGAGGTAGACGTCCACATGCGACCAGTCGCCGGTCTCGCAGGCATCGGCCTGACGCCGCGGGCCTTCCCGGAACATCAGCGCTGACTGCTGTGCGGAGGACAATCGCTCGGCGGGCGCGATCGTGTACACGCCATGCGGCCCGTCCAGCAACGAGATCGCCTGATCCAGCCACACTCCCCGCCGATCGAGCAGATCAGCACTGGCCTCCGCCGTCCGCCGCACAAGTCCCGAAATATCGCCACCCGCCCCCGTCAGCCGATCAACAAGCCCCAGCAGCAAAACCAGCGTGTGCTGAAATGTCCGGCAAGCGACGCCGCCGTTCTCCGCCCCGGCCAACATCGGCACCACCACATCCGCGCCCTCGCCGACCGCCGATTCAACCTGGTTGGTCACCGCGACCACCCGCGACCGCCCCCGATACCGCGCCACCGCGTCCAGCGTCTCCCGGCTCCCCCCAGACGCCGAAATCGCCACAACCAAGGTCGACGCATCAGCCGGATACCCCCCAGCCGCCGAGGCATACTCCGCCACCGCGTCAACCCCCGCCGCCCGCAACCGCAGCGCCGCCACCCCCGCCGCGTATCGGGAACTCCCCATCCCCAAGAAGACAACCCGCCGCACATCCAACGGCACTCCGCCCAGGAGATCACCGGCTTCCCACGCATCGGCGAGCCCGGCCAGAGCCTCAGGCTTCGCTTCCAAATCAGCCAAATACAACGCGGCGTCCATCAAGAGCCTTTCGAGATCTAGAACCAGGTGCGGAGGACGCCCATGGGGGCGTAGCGCCAGCGGGGGAGGTGGTGGGCGGCGTAGAGGAGTTCGCGGCATTCCTGTTCGATCTCGAAGGGGCGCAGCAGCGAGCGATCCAGCAGTTCTGACTGTCCAGCCTCCGCCAATGTCGTGACATAGGCGGTTTCGAGGGTTTCGCGGGTCATCCAGGCCCACGCGGCCATCGCCTGGGGATCAGCCCCGCGCCGCTTCACGGCCACCTGGGCCACATGTTCAAGGCTGGTCGTCAGCTGAGCCAGATCCCGCGCCGCCGGCTGGTATGGCGAAGCCCCCGAAACCGTCGGATTCCCATCGAAATCTACGATCGCCAACCCGTCCCGCCACTGAAGCACCTGCCCCACATGCAGATCCCCATGAATCCGCAGCACCGGCGTATCCCCAGCCACTCCGAGCGGCGCCAACTCCCGCCGAAGATCCCCTTCATGGGCGCTCAGCCACGCCGAATCCTCCGCGTCCTCGGTCACCCGAAGCGCCTCACTCAGCGCCTCGAACGCCCGCCCAGCCCACGACGCCTCCACCACCCGCACAGGATCCGGCAACACACTCGACGGCGTCGCCAGCGCCACATGCAACTCCGCCGCCATCCGCCCCAACTCGCCAGCGAACTCTGTACCCCCAGAAACGGCTTCGTCAACGCACCATTCCCAGCCATCCCTGGCCTCAGGCAGGTACGCGGTCACCAGCGCCAGCAACTCATCCCGGCAGAACACCGCCGCATACGGCTCCGCGATCGCCCGGAACCCCACCTCCGCCAGATGCGCGAACAACTCAGGCGCGGGCGAATCACCAGAAGGCCTCGCAAACCACTTAACCACTACGGTTTCACCTACGATCACCGAGTGGTTGGTCTGGTCGGCCGGAATCACCCGTTCTCCGGCCGGGATGGGCGGAAGGGGACGCATGCTCCGTACGACGAAAGGATCCGGTGGATCCGCAAGCGTGCGCAGGAGCGTCTCCGACAGGCCCGGTTCGATCGGGAGCCCCGGGATCAGGGTGGCCGTCGCCGACAGCCGCCACCGTGGAGTGTCCACGCCTACTCCTGAACGTCGCTTCAACAAGAAACACAAATGTAAAGCTCACCGTGCTCAGCAAAGTCTTGTCTAAGTTGAGTTCTCCTGCAACACTCGCGAATCATCAGGAAGGGAGCGCCGCTTGTCCGGAAATCTCACGAAGGCTTCGGAGACTTCCCGGAGGCCGCTAGGCTGGGGAAGGGCCGCCGCGGCGGTGTTCTTCCTGGCACCTGGACTGACCGCCCTGATCGTGCTGGCCATCGTGCCCATGATCTTGATGCTGACCTACATGTTCTTCCCACGAGGACGCTTCGGCGGGGTCGTCTACGAGTTCACCCTGGAGAACTTCGCCCGCCTCAACGACCCCCTCTACCTGGGCGTGATCGGCGACTCCCTGGTCATCGCCGGTCTGGTCACCCTGATCGCGCTGCTGATCGGCTACCCGACCGCCTACGCGATCGCGCAGCTGCCGCCACGCTGGAAGACCATCGCCCTGCTGGCGATCATGCTGCCGTTCTGGACGAACTTCCTGATCCGCGTCTACGCCTGGATCGTGCTGCTGTCCGGGCCCGGCCTGGTCAACGACGCGCTCACCGGGCTCGGTCTCGTCGACGAGCCGCTGGCGCTCCTCTACAACGAGGGCACGATCGTGCTCGGCCTCGTCTACGGCTACCTTTCGCTCATGATTCTGCCGATTTACTCGGCTGTGGAGAAGATCGACCCCCGGCTGCGTGAGGCGTCCGCCAACCTGGGCGCGAGCCCGTTCCGCACGTTCCTCAGCGTGACGCTGCCGCTGACGCTGCCCAGCGCGCTGATTGGCGCGGTGCTGGTGTTCGTGCCGAGTTTCGGCAACTACGTGGTGCCAGAACTGCTCGGCGGCGGAAAGGCGATCATGGTGGGCAACATGATCAGGGACCAGTTCCTGAAGGCCCGCGACTGGCCGTTCGGCGCGACCCTGGCCCTGGTCATGATTGTTTTCACGTTCGTGCTGCTCATCGCCCAGGCCGTGGCCTCCAGGAGGATGCGCAATGCGTAGGCGGAACCTGGGCATCTACGTGCCGCTCTGGCTGACGTACGTGTTCTTCTACACGCCGATCGTGGTCATGGTGGTGATGTCGTTCAACTCCAGCGACTCGCCGTTCGGCTTCCACGGCTTCAGCCTGAAGTGGTACGGCGCGCTGGCCGAGAACGACAACGTGCTGCACGGCCTGGTCAACACCCTGATCGTCGCCGTGGGCACGACCGTGATCGCCACGGTCGTGGGCACCATGCTCGCGGTCGGCCTGGCCCGCTACACCCGGTCCAGGATCCTGGACGCGCTGGCCACCCTCCCGGCCATCCTGCCGGAGCTCATGCTCGCGGTCGGATTGATCATCTTCTACTCCACCGTGCAGTTCACCCTCGGCCTGCACTCGATCCTGCTGGCCCACCTGACGTTCGGCATCCCGCTGGTCGCCGTCGTCGTCCGGGTCCGCCTGGCTTCCATGGACATGTCCCTCGAAGAGGCCTCCCGTGACCTGGGCGCCGGCCCGATCCCCACGTTCCTGCGGATCACGCTCCCCGGCCTGATGCCGGGCGTGGCCGCCGGGGCGCTGCTGGCCTTCACCTTCTCCCTCGACGAGTTCGTGCTCGCGTACTTCACCGCCGAGCCGACCGAACCGACGCTGCCGATCGTGATCTACTCCATGATCCGCTTCGGCGTGACCCCCGACATCAACGCCCTGGCGACGATCCTGCTGGTGGTCAGCTTCACCGCCGTGATCGCCGTCCAGCGGATGACCCGACTCACGGAGTCCTTCAAATGACGCTGCTTTCCATCGAGGGAGTGTCCCGGAAGTTCGGGGACGTCGTCGCTCTTTCCGATGTCACGCTCGACATCCGGGCGGGGGAGTTCTTCGCCCTGCTCGGGCCGTCGGGGTGCGGCAAGACCACGCTGCTGCGCATCCTGGCCGGCTTCGAGTGGCCGGACCGCGGCGACGTCCGCCTCGACGGCGCCGACCTGCTGCGCCAGCCGCCGCACCGGCGGCCGGTCAACCTGATGTTCCAGTCCTACGCCCTGTTCCCGCACATGACCGTCGCCAAGAACGTCGCGTACGGCCTGGAGCGCGAGGGCCTGCCCCGCGCCGAGATCAAGACCAGGGTCGGCGAGGTGCTGGAGAAGGTCGGCCTGGACACGATGGCCGGGCGGCGGCCCGCGCAGCTGTCCGGCGGCCAGCAGCAGCGGGTCGCGCTGGCCAGGGCGATCGTCAAGCGCCCCCGCATGCTGCTGCTGGACGAGCCGCTGTCCGCGCTGGACAAGAAGGTCCGCGCGGAGATGCAGCTGGAGCTCAAGCGGCTGCAGCACGAGGTCGGCATCACCTTCGTGGTCGTCACCCACGACCAGGAGGAGGCGATGTCCCTCGCCGACCGCATCGCCGTCATGGACAACGGCCTGATCGAGCAGGTCGACGCCCCCATCGCCCTCTACGACCGGCCGCGCACCCGGTTCGTCGCCGACTTCATCGGCGCCAACAACCTCTTCACCGGTACGGTCACCAACAACGGCTTCGAAGTCCCTGGCCTCGGCCCGCTGCCCTGCAAGACCGACCTGCCCAACGGGATCGCGGTCCTGGCCGTGCGCCCCGAGCGGGTCCGGCTCGGCGACCCCGGACGCGGCGCCGCCGACGGAACCGTGGTCGACGTGAGCTTCTTCGGCGGTATCTCGCACATCGCGGTGGACGTGCCAGGGCATGACCGGAAGGTGCTGGTGGCCACGCAGGGCTCGGCCCGGATCGCTCCGGGCGCGACGGTCGGGCTGTTCTGGAACCCGGACGACGCCGTGCTCGTGCCCGCGTAGCGGTCAGGCGCTCTGGGTGCGTGGCACGGACGGCCTGCGGGTCGCTGTGGTGCGGTGCGGGATGCTCGCCTTGAGCGGGTGGCCGGTGGCCAGGCGGGCGTAGTCGAGGATGAGCTCCGCGGCTTCGTCCGCGCCGATCGTGTGGTGCCTGGCCACGATGCGGTAGCCGTACGCGTCTTCGAGGGCGACCAGGTTGCGGCCGATGGTCTCGGAGTCCTGGGCGAGGGTGAAGACGTTCTGGGCGGCGCCGACCTCCAGGATGGTCTGGTACATGGAGACCTGGCGGTCGTAGAGGGTGGTGAGGAGCGTGCCGTACACCCGGTTGCGGCCGGCGGCGCCGCCGAGTTCGCAGAGCAGGCGAACGCCCGCGTCGTCGGGGCCCTGGGGGAGGCCGGAGCGGATCGTGACCATGAGTTTCTGGGCCGGGTCGGCGATGCCGCTGATCTTCTTGATCCGCTGCTCGTAGAAGCGCTCCATGCCCGCGTGGTGCGCCTCGATGAGCAGGTCGCGCAGGTCGGGATAGTGGTAGAGGACGGCGCCCGAGGTGAGCCCTGCCTCCTCTGCGATCTGGTTCAGATGCACGCCTTCCGCGCCGTGCTGGATCATCGCGCGCCGCGCCGCGTCGATCAGCTCGATCCGCCGATCTGCCTTGCTCTTGCGCTGAGTCATGACACCCGTCCCCGTCTGAACGATCTCACAACTAGTCTCGCAGGTCTTGACGTAGGAACTCGATGGGCATTTGAATCACGATTCAACAAACATGGGGCGAAGGGAGACGCGGTGCTCAAGGATGCGGCTCCCCGGGTCTACTGGACGGATGGCCAAACTCT
Organism: Acrocarpospora pleiomorpha; assembly: GCF_009687885.1. Classification (GTDB taxonomy): domain Bacteria; phylum Actinomycetota; class Actinomycetes; order Streptosporangiales; family Streptosporangiaceae; genus Acrocarpospora; species Acrocarpospora pleiomorpha. The sequence continues at coordinate 52,617 of NZ_BLAF01000033.1, read as the reverse complement.
TCCGGCATACCCACCTTTGGAGCGGCGTACTACTGCGGATTTGCTCGTCGTGGGCGCGGGTTTTACGGGATTGTGGGCCGCGGTGCTCGCCAAGCGGGAGAACCCCGCGTGCGATGTGGTGCTGGTCGACGCGCACACGGTCGGGTTCGGGGCGAGCGGGCGGAACGGCGGCTTCATCTCCGACTCGCTGACGCACGGGCTGGCGCATGGCGTGCATCGCTGGCCTGGGGAGATAGCGCTGCTGCTGGCCCTCGGCCGGGAGAACCTGGCGCAGATCGCGGCGTTCGTCGAGGAACACGCCATCGACGCCGACCTCCGCCTGGTCGGCAAGACCAGCGTGGCCGTCGCGCCGCACCATGTCGACGATCTCCGCCGCGCCGAGAAACTGCACCGCGAGTACGGCGAGGACGTCACCTTCCTCGGCCCCGAGGAGATGCGCGCCGACGTGAACTCGCCGACGTATCTGGCGGGGCTGCGGATCCGGGGGAACGGCGGGCTGGTCGATCCGGCCCGGCTGGCGTGGGGGATGCTGCGGGTCGCGGGCGATCTCGGTATCCGGATATATGAGAACACGCCGGTCACCGGGCTGGAGCGATCCGGATCGGCCGTCCGGGCGACCTGCGATCGGGGCGTCGTCACGGCCCGCCAGGTGCTGCTGGCCACCAACGCGTTCCCCGCGCCGCTGCGGCGGTTGCGTAACTTCGTGCTGCCCGTCTGGGACTACGTGCTCGTCACCGAACCGCTGGACGCCGGTCAGCGAGCCGCGCTGAACTGGCCGGACGCCCAGGGCATCACCGACGTGGGCAACCAGTTCCACTACTACCGGCTCACCCGGGACCAGCGCATCCTCTGGGGCGGGTACGACGCCGTCTACAACTTCGCCGGCACCGGAAACGAGCAGCGCCACGCGTCCCACCAGCTGCTCGCCCGGCACTTTTTCACGACATTTCCCCAGTTGCGGGGTCTGCGCTTCACCCATCGCTGGGGCGGCATGATCGACTCCACCAGCCGTTTCACGCCGTTCTTCGGGACGGCGATGGGCGGGCGGGTGGCGTACGCGCTGGGCTACACCGGTCTCGGCGTCGGCGCGTCCCGATTCGGGGCGCTGGTCGGCCTGGACCTGCTCGCCCGCAGGAACACCCCCAGGACGGGTCTGCGCATGGTCCGGCGGCACCCCGTGCCGTTCCCGCCGGAGCCCCTGCGCTGGCCGGTGGTCGAGTTCACCCGCCGCGCGCTGGCGCGCGCGGACGCCAACGAGGGCCGCCGAGGGCCCTGGCTGCGCGCCCTGGACCGCTTCGGCATCGGTTTTGACAGTTGAACGAGTAAGGAACCACCCCGATGACCCTCCTCATCAACCCCGCCACCGGAGAACCCGTCGACGAGGTCCCTGACAGCACTCCCACCGACGTCTCCGCGGCCGTACAGGCCGGGCGGGACGCCTTCACGCAGTGGCGGGACACCACCCCCGCCGACCGGGCCCGGCTCCTGCTGCGCCTGGCCGACCTGGTGGAAGCCGACGCCGAGGAGCTGACCCGCCTGGAGGTCGAGGAGACCGGCAAACCCGCCGCCGTCTTCCGGGACGGCGAGCTCCCCTTCGCCATCGACAACCTGCGCTTCTTCGCCGGCGCGGCCCGCTCCCTGGACGGCACCGGCGCGGGCGTGCTCAGCGCCGGCTACACCTCCGCCCTCATCCGCCGCCCGATCGGCGTGATCGGCTCGATCGCCCCCTGGAACTTCCCGTTCATCATGGCCGTCTGGAAGATCGGCCCCGCCATCGCCGCCGGCAACGCCGTCGTCATCAAACCGGCCCCCGCGACCCCGCGCAGCACGCTCCGCCTCGCCGCCCTGATGGCCGAAGCGGGCGCCCCAGAAGGCCTGCTCCAGGTCGTCACCGGCGGCGCCGACATCGGCCAGGCCCTGGTCACCGACCCCGGCGTGGACATGGTCGGCGTCACAGGATCCACGGCCACCGGCCGCGCCGTCATGCGCGGCGCCACCGGCGGCCTCAAGCGGGTCCACCTCGAACTGGGCGGCAAGGCCCCCGCCCTCGTCTTCGACGACGCCTCGCTGGCGGACATGGCCTTCGGGGTCACCATGGGCGCCACGTACAACACCGGGCAGGACTGCACCGCCGCCACCCGCGTCTACATCGCCAGATCCCGCTACGACGAGGCGCTGGAGGCCCTGCACGCGGCCATGGAACAGGTCAGGCCCGGCGATCCCTGGTCCGACGAGACCGACATCGGCCCGCTCATCTCGGCCGCCCACCGCGACCGCGTCAACGGCTTCGTCACCCGCGCCTCCGGCCGTGTGCTCCTCGGCGGCAAGCCCATCGACGGCCCCGGCTTCTACTACCCGCCCACCCTGATCGCCGACGCCGACCAGTCCAGCGAGATCGTCCAGGGCGAGATCTTCGGCCCGGTCCTGGTGGCGCTGCCCTTCGACTCCGAGGAGGAGGCCATCCGCCTGGCCAACGACACCCCCTACGGCCTGGCCTCCTCGATCTGGTCGGTGGACGTCGCGCGGGCCCTGCGTGTCGCCCACCAGCTCGACGTCGGCGTCACGTGGGTCAACGATCACCTGCCCATCGCCTCCGAGGCCCCGCACGGCGGCGTCAAGGGCAGCGGCTTCGGCAAGGACATGAGCCAGGAGGCCGTCCAGGAGTACTCCGTGGTCCGCCATCTCATGATCAAACACGCCGCCCCGGAAGCCCGGGACTCCTTCAGGCCCGCCTGACCGCTCATAATGGAGCACGTGAATCAGCGAAAGAACTCCGGCACGGCGACTTCGGCGACCCCGGTCAGGCGTCAGACCGGGGGCAGGCGGGGCACCACCACGGCCAGCGCCGTTTCCGAGCGCCGGGACCACCTGGTGAAACTCGCCGCGGAGCTCTTCGCGCGCAAGGGCTTCCAAGCGACCACCGTCCGGCAGATCGCCGAGGAGGCCGGCATCCTGTCCGGGAGTCTCTACCACCACTTCGACTCCAAGGAGGCGATCGTCGACGAGGTGCTGCGCACGTTCCTCGAAGACCTCATCGCCCGCTACCGCGCCGCCCTGCACACGGACGGCGATCCGCGCGCGGTCCTGTCGGAGATGGTCAGGATCGGGTTCGGCACCCTCGAGCTGCACCGCGCCGCGATCACTGTCATGCAGAACGACTGGAGCTACCTGCGCTCGCTTCCCGACAACCGCTTCGACTACCTGGTGAAGGCCGAGGACGAGGTCGAGCGCATGTGGATCGAGCAGATCAAGCGCGGCCAGGCCGTCGGGCAGGTCCGCGGCGACGTCGACCCCAAGCTGACCTACCGGATGATCCGCGACACCATCTGGGTGGCCGTGCGCTGGTTCCGCCCCGGCGGGCGGCTCAACACGGCCGGGCTGGCCGAGCACTACGTCAAGGTCCTGTTCGACGGGCTCGCGACCGGGGACCGGACCAGCCAGCAGGCATGAGCATCATCGAGGCCGTGCGGGGGGCGCTGGCCGAGGTCGCCGACCCGGTCAAGGCGCCCGCGATGCGCGCGTACATGAAGTCGGAGCTGCCGTTCCTCGGGGTGCAGTCGGGGCCGCGCCGTACCGCGCTGAAGAAGGTGTTCGCCGGGCACCGGCTGGGTTCCGCGCCGGAGTGGCGCAAGGCCGTGCTGACGTTGTGGCGGGAGGCCGAGTATCGCGAGGAGCGGTATGCGGCGATCGAGCTGACCGGGTCGCGGCTCTACCGCGACTGGCAGACGCTCTACACGCTGCCCATGTACGAGGAGATGATCGTCACCGGGGCCTGGTGGGATCTGGTGGACGAGCTGGCCGTGCATCGCATCGGAACGCTGCTGCGGCTGTTCCCGGACACGATGAAGGTCACGATGCTGGAGTGGGCGCGGGATCCGGATCTGTGGAAGCGGCGCACCTCGATCCTGTGCCAGAACACCTTCAAGGACAGGACCGACCTGGGGCTGCTCTACGCGTGCATCGAACCGAGCCTGTCGGATACGGAGTTCTTCGCCAGGAAGGCCATCGGCTGGGCGTTGCGCGAATACGCCAAGACCGATCCGCGGGAGGTCGTGCGATACGTGAACAACCACGGCATCAGCGGGCTCTCGCGGCGGGAGGCGCTTAAGAACGTGCCGGAGTAAGGGACGGCTCGCGCGCCCCGAATACGCGCGAGCCGTGCCGGATGATCAGACGCTGGGCACGGTGTCCACCCAGCGCGTCGAGGCGGACCGGTAGGAGTTGACCCGGTTGAGGACCTCGGTGGGCGCGACGACTTCGTTCTTGGAGTGGTAGAACCAGTCGACCTGCTGGACGTACGTCCGGGGCGTCGAGCTGCCGAGCAGGCCGCCGCTGATGAACCACAGGTTGAAGTTCACCGACTGGACCGTCTCGGGGTAGTAGATGTCACCGTGCGTCGCGAAGAGCGCGCCGTCGATGTAGTACTTGATCTGGCCGCCGGAGACCTGGAGGACCAGGTCGTGCCAGCCGTCGTAGCTGATCCGGTTCTCGGTGTGCACGTTGACCGCCAGCCAGGGTTCGTTGCGGTAGGTCTCCCAGGAGGTGGCGTACATGATGTTGGCGGGCTCGCCCCAGCCGCCGTTGGGCAGGTACTCGAAGTCCTGCTCGCTGTAGTTGGGGTCGAGGTCCTGGTTGAGCGGTGTGATCGTGAAGAAGGTCTGCACGATGTGGTCGCCGTCGGGGCCGTTGATCGGGGCGTCGGAGAATTTGACGCGGGCCGCGTAGGTGCCTTCCAGGAACTTGCGCTGGTGCAGCACTTCGGACTGCTGGGTGCCGGCCGAGGTGCCGTCGGTGACCGACTTGAGCTGGAGCGCCTTGTTGGTGCCCGAGACGACGGGGAAGGAGATGTTCTCCTTCGGCCAGGTCGCTCCGGGGATGCCGGGGCCGCCCTGGTTGGTGCGGATGGTCCAGTTGTGTGCGCTGATGGTGGTGTCGTTGGCGTCGGTGTAGTTGAAGTCGTCGAACACGACGCCGGAACCGCCCGGCGGGGGTGACGGCGATGGGGACGGGGACGGGGACGGCGATGGCGATGGGTTGCCGCCGGTCGGCGCGGTGCCCCAGAGCAGGGTGCCGTTCTGGTAGACGGTCACCTTCGTCCAGTCGATGTAGGAGGTGTTCGTCCCGAATGAGTAGTCGTCGCTCTGGGTGATGCGCTGCCAGTCGGCGCGGTAGAAACGCAGCTGCATGTCACCCGACTGGGCGCCGGTGGCCAGGTTGCCGGCGGTGAAGCCGACTTCAAGGTAGCGGTCGGCGGTGGCCGTGCCGGGCGAGATGGTGCCGAACGTGCCGGTGACCGTGGAACAGGACACGACCGCCCAGGAGCAGGCGAAGCGGTACTGCTGCGAGGCGGAGTCGGCCTTGAAGTAGTAGCGGATCTTGAGACCGCTCAGCGGGATCGCGGTGGTGCCGTTGTTGATCAGGTTGAACCAGGGTTCGACCTGGTCGGCGGTGGCGCCTGAGGCGCTGGTCTTGTACTGCAGGCGGACGGATGTCGCGGCGTCGGCCGGGAGGGCGACCAGGCCGATGAGGGCGAGAGCGGACACCAGTCCGCCGGCTAACCACTTCTTTCTGGACAACATTCTTCCTTTCCGTGTACGAATCCCCCGAGGTCTAAGGAATGAGCGGCCCGATCTGGATGCCCTGGGCGGCCAGCCGGGCCAGGTGCGGGTCGAGCCGCCGAAGGAAGTCCGGGTAGTCCTGGGGGGAGCCCCAGGCCACTTCGGCGAAGGCGCACAGGCGGGGGAAGGTCTGGCGCTCGACGTCTTCTGGAGTGGGCATGTATTCGGTCCAGAGCTGGGCTTGCACGCCGAGGATCCGGCCGTCCGCGCCGGGCGGGGCGGGGGGTGGGTCGAAGTGGTACGCGTCGGACAGGGTGAGGATGCGATCGGGGGCGAAGGGGCCCGGCTGGAATTCGACGGGGTAGTCGAGATATGTCCGGGTATGGGGGGCAAGGATGACGTCGCGGCCTTCAAGGGCGGCGAGCGGGCCGCTCTGCTCGTCGAGCCAGGTCATCGTGGTCGCGCCGGGCGGGCCGTCGGCTTTTTCGTGCCAGTAGACGAGGCGGCGTCCCCTTCGCTGGAGGTGCTCGGCCATCCTCGTCATGATCCAGCTCCGGGCGGCGTGCGCGCCGGGAAGTCCTAGCTCGCGGATACGCTCCTGGGCTCGGGGGGTTTTCTCCCATTCACCGGGGCGGCATTCGTCCCCGCCCACGTGTATGTACTGATCCGGAAATATCTCGATAACTTCGTCCAGCACCTCCTCGAAGAAGGCAATCGTGGACTCCTCCAGGTTGAGCGTGTGCGGGCTGATTCCCCAGGTGTCCCACACCGGCAGCTGCCGGGAGGGATCGTTCCCCAGATGCGGATACGCGGCGAGCGCGGCCTGGACATGACCCGGGAGCCCGATCTCGGGGACGATCCGGACAAACCTCTCCGACGCGTACGCGACGAGCTCCCGGATGTCGTCGTGCGTGTAATGATCGCCGGACACCTCGGTGAGCCGGGGGTGCCGCTTGATCTCCAGGCGCCAGCCTTGATCGTCGCTCAGGTGCAGCTGGAGCACGTTGAGCTTGTGCAGGGCCAGCAGGTCGATCAGCCTGCGGATGAAGTGCGTGGGCATGAAATGCCGGGCGACGTCGAGCATGAGGCCGCGCCAGGGGTACTTGGGGCGGTCCTCGATCGTGGCGTGGGGGAGCGCGTCGCCGTACAGGGCGAGGGTCTGGCGGGCGTAGAAGCGGCCCGCGTCGCCTCCGGCCGTGAGGTCGACACCCGTGGGGGATATGTCCAGTCGGTAGCCTTCCGGTCCGAGTGCGGGGTCTGGTGGTGCGAGCCGGACACGCTCAGGGTCGTACGCGACAGTGCCCCCGAGAACGGCCAGTTTCCTGGGCCGCGGAATTATCACGTGGAGATCCCTTTCAGGTCAGCCCTTGATCGCGCCGGCGGTGAACCCGGAGGTCACCCGGCGCTGCAGGACGAGGAAGATGAGCAGGACAGGCAGCATGAAGAGGGTGGCGGCGGCCATCGTGGCGCCCCAGTCCGTGCCGAAGATGTTGCTGAACGACGACAGCCAGACGGGCAGGGTGCGGTCGTCCTGGTTCTTGATGATCAGCGCGTTCGCGAAGGCGAACTCATTCCACGCGGTGATGAACCCGAACAGGGAGGTGGACATCAGGCCCGGCGCGAGGAGCGGGAAGACGACCCGGCGGAACGCGACCAACCGGCTCGCGCCGTCCATCTGGGCGGCTTCCTCCAGCTCCGGCGGGATCGCCGCGAGGAAGCCCCGGAGCGTGACGATCGTGAACGGAAGCGTCGTCATGAAGTAGATCAGGCTGAGCATGGACAGCTTGTCGAGCATGCCGGTGTCGCGGGCGATGATGAACATCGAGATCAGCAGCGCCTCCCAGGGCGCCATCTGGGCGATGAAGACCATCAGGATGAAGCCGCGCCGCCCCCGCCACCGCATCCGCGCCACCGCGAACGCGGCGAGCAGCGCGACGACCAGGGCGGCCAGGACCGCGCTCACGGTCACCAGCAGGCTGTTACGCCAGAACAACCCGAATCCTTCGGCGTTCACGGCGGTGGCGAAATGCTCAAGCGTGGGGTTCGCGGGCCAGAATGTCGGGGTGTCGGCCTGGATGTCCTTCGTGGGCTTGAACGCGGTCAGAACCATCCAGTAGACGGGGAAGACCGAGACGATCAGGACAGACAGAGCGGCCAGGGTGAGCGGGAGGCGCCGGAGTCTCACAGCTGGTCCCCTTCGTGCCGGAGCATCCGCCGCAGGTGCGTGATCAGGGCGGCGACCAGGATCAGGACGGTCAGCGTGGAGATGGCCGCACCCAGGTCGTATTTATGGAGGGATTGGGCGATCTGGTAGGCGTACACGGGGAGGGTGGTGGTCGCGCCGTCTGGGCCGCCGCGGCTGATCGCCCAGATCTGGGCGAAACACTTGAACACCCAGATCACTTCGAGGGAGGTGATCAGCCCGAACAGCGGGCGCAGGATCGGGAAGGTGACATTTCTGAATATCTGCCATCCGGTCGCGCCGTCGATCCGCGCGGATTCGTAGAGCTCCGCCGGAATCGTGGTCAGTCCCGCGTACAGGGTGAGCGCCGCGAACGGCACCGACTGCCAGACGACGAGCACCACCAGGATGACGAACGTGGACGTGCCGTCCGCGAACCAGGTGTAACCCCGGAAGGACTCGAGACCGAGCGTGGCCAGCAGCCAGTTGACCACGCCCAGCCTCGACTGGAACAACCACTGGAAGATGGTGGTCGCCGCCAGAACCGGCGTCGCCCAGGTGAGCACCAGGCCACTCATCACGGCCAGCCGCAGGCGTTTCCGCAGCCGGGCGATCATCAACGCGACGAGGGTGGAGATCACCATGATCGCGGCGACGTTCACGGCCGTCCACAGGAAGGTCCGCCAGACCACCGACCAGAACTCGTCGCTGCCGAGGACCTCCTGGTAGTTCTCCAGACCGACGAAAGCCGCCCCGCCACGGATCAGCTCGCCGGTCCGGAAGTGCTGGAATGAGATCACCACACTGCGCAGCAGCGGGTAGAGCAGGAGATACGCGGCCCCGACCACGGTGGGGGCGACGAGTAGATACGGCCACAATCCGGCCATCCGGGATCGTCCCTGGCGTCGCCGGTTGACCGGCGGCGCGGGACTTTCCTGGCGGGGGGCGACCACGGGCGGTGCGGACACGGGCTTCCTCAGAAGGTCGTGGGGAGCAGGGACGGGAGGGTCGGCCCACCTTTGGGAAGGGTGGGCCGCGCTCCTACGACTTGGTGGGGGCTTAGAACACCAGACGGAATGCCGCTGCTGCTCTTTGGCGCCGGTGCGGTGAGAACCACCACCAGCGTGAACGGCGCCGGATAACGGCGAGAGACTCGGTGACCTGGTCATTCTGTGTGCTCTTGGCCTTCGACGACGTCACGCCTACCCCGGCAGTTCGGTCGGTTTCCGTTTCGCGGGCGTGAGCCGTACACCTACGACTTGGTGTTGAGGATGTCCGTGATGACCTGGGACGCCGCGGCGGATTCGGTCGCGGGGTCGCCGCCGGTGAGGACCTTGGTCATGTATTCCTTGATGACGTTCTTCGCCTCGACCGCGGCCCAGTTGGGGGAGTTCGGGGTGGCGTGCCCGTTGGTCGCGCCGATGGCCATCGCCGCCGCGCCCTCGCTGCCGCTCAGCACGCCGGCGAAGGACGCCTTGTTCGGGACGTACGACATCTCCTTGGCCATGTCGAGCTGGAACTTCTCACCCGCCAGGGCCTTGACCACCTCGTACGCGGCGTCGGGGTTCTTGGACGCCTCCGGGATGATCAGGTCGGAGCCGCCGGTGAACACCGCGCCCGGCTTGTCGGCCGTCTTCCCCGGAATCGGGAAGAATCCCAGCTTCCCGGCCAGTTCCGGATTGGCCTTCTCGATCGCGGTCGCGCCACCGGGGGAGGAGATCAGCTGCGCCACGTCGCCCTTCGCGAACACGTCGGCCTGCGGCGGCTTGGCCTCGTCGGAGTCGCGCGGCCCTTCGCCGAGCGCCTGCAGCTTCTGGTAGAACCCGATCCCGGCGATCGCCTGCGGCGTGTCCAGCGCGCCCTTCCACTGGTCGCCCTCCCGCACCGCCAGGTCGCCGCCCTCGTCCCAGATGAACCCGGCGAGGGTGTACCAGTTCTGGCCCGGCAGGTAGATGCCCTGCGTACCGCCCTTGTTGAGCTTGGTGGTGACCTCGATCCACTCGTCCCGCGTCTTCGGGGCGGTCGCGATCCCGGCCTTCTCGAACAGGTCCTTGTTGTAGATCACGACCCGGTTCGCCGCGTACCACGGGATCCCGAACTGCCGCCCGTCGATCTTGCCCGGCTCGGCGAGCCCGGGAATCCAGTCCCCGCCGCCCAGCTCGGTGACCTTGTCGGTGAGGTCCTTGACGCCGCCGCTGGCCGCGTACTCAGCCACCTGGGTGTTCCCGACCTCGATCACATCGGGCGCGTCGTTGCTGGCCAGCGCGCTGGTGACCTTCTGCCCGATGCCGTCCCACTCCTGGATCTGGATGTCCAGCGTGGTCCCCTGATGGCTCGCCTCGAAGTCGGACTTGAACCGGCTGATGACCCCGTCGGTGAAGCTGTCCCGCATGACCCAGACGGTCAGTTTGACCGGCCCCGCGTCAGCGCTGGGAGTGGTGGATTCTGGCGTGGATCCGCACGCGGTCAGGCCGGCGGCGAGCGCCAGCACCGCCGAAGCGGTAAGGAAGCGGGACCTCATTGGTACTCCCAGTGGTCAGATATTGGTAAGCAATCTGCCTGCTGCGAGTAGAGTGGTCTTAACCAGTTGTCCCGTCAAGGCCTGTTATCAAGCGTTAACCTGGCCAACTGGTCAGAAGCTGGTAAGGTCGAGGTTGTGACTCTGAACATGCGGGCCGGGCTGAAGCGCGACCGGGTGCGCGACTTCTTGCTCGACTTCATCGCCGACAAGAAGCCGGGCGAGGCCATCCCCTCCGAACGCGACCTGTGCAAGGAACTCGGCGTCTCCCGCCCCACCCTCCGCGCCGCCATCGACGACCTGGTCCGCTCCGGCCAACTCGTCAGAGAACACGGCCGAGGCACCTTCACCGGCCCCCACCGCGTCACCCAGGCCCTCGCCGCCACCCCCAGCGGCTCGTTCTACGCCCCACCCGCCGAGGGCCACTGGGCCAGCCGCATCCTCGAATTCGGCTCCGCCCCCGCCGGCCCTCAACTGGCCAGCCGCCTCCAACTCGCCCCCGCCGCCCCCGTCCTCCGCGTCGTACGCCTCCGCCTGGTCGACGACGAACCCATGGCCATCGAACGCCTCCACCTACCTCACACCCTGGTCGACGGCCTGGTCCCCACAGATATGGAATCCGGCTCGTTCTACCGCTTCCTCCGCGAACGTTTCGGCGTCGACGTACGCAGCGCGATCCAGACAATCGAGGCCACCGTGACCGACGAGACGGAGGCGGAACTGCTGCACGTGCCCGAACATTTCCCCGCACTGATGGTGGAGCGCACCACCAGAGACGTAAACAGCAGAATCGTCGAGTTCACCCGATCCATCTACCGCGGCGACCGCTACCGAGTCACCTCAGAACTAAACTTCGACGCCGATTCCGGCTGACCCGCGCCTGGACCGCATGGTGGCGCGTAGGTCGCCACAGGCCGGCTTCTTGCTGTTTTTGCGAAATGGGCGTACTAGCGCTAGTTCCCGGACATTATGGGTCTGCTGCATGGACCGGATGGCCGGAGGGGTAGATGACGCGTCGCGCGTGGCGGATCAAGTCGATTGCCGTTGTCATCGTATTTGTGCTGTCCGGATGTGGGGATGACGCCCCTCCGGAGCCGACCGCGGCCGAAGCCGGCGAGGTGCTCAAGAGTCATATCGACCAGACTTTGAAGTATTTGTCCGCCGTAGAAATAAAGATCACAGACCCTGGGGGAAAGGATATCCCCTGTGGCAATGGAAAGTACAAGCGTACCTACGCCGCCGAAGCTGAGGCCGGAGCCGGTACCGGTGATTCGGATGTAATCGCGACTATACTCGTCGGGGCGCTGATTTCGGTGGCCCAGCACGCCGAGTACGAACTGATCGCGAGCCACTTGACCGCGAAGGTGGCCGTGAGTGCCAAGTTTCGGACGCGGATCGTGCTTTACTCACCAGCTAAGGAACGGATGGCCGCTCGAGGCGAAACGGATTGCTTGCTCTTGAAATAACCGAGGTGGATCGCTCACACAGTCACTGGAAGTCGTCCACTATTTCGGTCTTCCCTCCCAGGAAGGCGGTTTTCAGCCACTTGTGAGCTTCGCCGAGCTCGCTCTTATCGGTCCCTCCGGAGCCATTGGCGATCAGCCAATTGTCGAAGTTGTTCACGGATTCTTTGTCCTTGACTATTTCCGCAAAAGGTAGGAGATTCCCGTTGCCATCGGTGATGGGCGGGCGGGAAAAGCGGGCGTCAGTCAGCGCGACCTTTGGTTCGAAACCGTTGGCTATCAGCATGTTCACCATCCAGCCTTCCCGTGCCAGCGAAGCCGCACGTGTCTTCTCGGTCAGCGCGGATACGCGGGTCTCGTCGGGCGTCAACATGGACTCCAGGCCCGGAGGTGTAATAGTGGAGATCCCCAGCCACAGGGCCTGACCGCCCAAGCCGGGTATCGCAAGGCCGCCCACACCAAGAGCCAGACTAGCCACGAATACTTGCGCCTTGATCCGCTGCTGATCAATGGCGTCGAGCTTTCCCTGGACCTCGCTCTCGGCCACTAACTGCAGTCCCGCGACATATCCCATCGCTCGCATCGTGCTGTTGAGATGTTCGATCCCTTTGCCGCCGTCTTTCGCGGCGGCCACGTTGATGAGCCGGTCGGCGGCGTTCCCCATACCTTCTTCGAAGGGTTTGATGTTTTCCGGAGAGTCGGCAAAGATCTTGACGAATTCATAGGTGTCCTTCGGGCTGAGGCGGAATGCCGGACCTAGCCCGGAGATGATCGTCTTCACGTCCCCGAAGGCGCTTGGCTGGGTGCGGTTGGCGTCACCCAGGTTCGCGCCTTCGACGATCTCTGTGGCATATGCCCCCGCGATCTCGGCGAGATGTATACGGGTAGGTTCGCGGATCTCCAGCGTCGGAAGCGTCGTCATGAGCTGGAAGGCATTCAGGGCGGCCTCCTTGGAGTGCGCCCCATCCTTCTCGTCGTAGACGCCGGATGCGGCGGCCAGCATCCGGCCGAAGGCGTCAGCGCGTGAGTTCTCCTTCTCCTGCAAATCCGCCTGCCCGGAGAAGGTGGAATAGACCTTCACCCTGTCGTTCAGTCGGTGGAGCGCCGCTGCCAGGGCCCCGTGTTCCTTGGTCGCGGTGGAGATCGCTGTTCTTGCGGCTTCGGGATTGTTGCCCAGCGCGTAGAGATATCCGGCCAGGCTCGTGCCGTTCACTGTGCTCTTGCCGCTCAGCGCATGTCGGCTCACCACGGTTGAAAGCCAGGCTGCGGGAAAGTTGCCGGCCCGGAGCAGGTCGCCCAAAGCCTGATTGCCGTTCTCCGGGCCGTACGTTCCGGCGTTGTCGCTGAGCTCCGTGAAGTCTGCCACGCTGCTTTTCGCCGGCTGGAAGAGCGTGGTCTGCGATGAGGATCCGGGGTTCCGGCCGGTCACTATCTCATACCGGGTCTCGGCGAAGCCTGGCACCTGTGCTCCGAACCTGACCGCGGTGCCGAACGCACGGCTGACCAGGTCGATCGTGTCATCAGGATCTTTCATGCCCGCCCGGAGCTTGGCGGGAATCGCAAGCGTGCCCTCGGCTCCGAGCGTTGCGAAGAAGGAGGCGGTGAAATCCGCGTCATTCCAGTGTGCGCCCAATTCGGCCGCCATTTCGGCGAGTACGTCGTCGTTGGTTTTGCCGCCGGGCCATCCCCAGTCGATCGCCTGGGTGCCGGCGAAGCGTTCCGCCAGCGCCTTCCCCTGCCGTCGCGCCTCCGCTTGGGACAACATCGTTTTTTCGTCCAGCGGCACCAGGCCGCTCAGCAGACCAGGCGCCCACGACCGGATATTGTCCGAGGCCTGAATCGCCTGATTGCGTCTACGGAGCTGCGGTAATTCGGTTTCGAGCCAGTCCAGAATTTGCCCGACCGGCTGCAGGCCCTGGCTCGACAGGTCGGCGTTGGTCAGCAGGCGGCGGATCGCTTCCATCTCTTCTTTGATGACATCGCGGCCACTTGCGAGAGAAGCGATGAACGTGCTCATCAGACCTGGATCGATGCCACTGAAATCCGGTGACAACGGTCCCGTTCCAGGGGGTCCCTGCTCCATGATCTCACTCCACCCTGTAGCCGCCCCGCTTCACTCTAATATTCCTGCGACAGATTGGTCTGGCGTACCTGCATAAACGATGGCAGATCCCATAACGTAGAAAGTAATCGCGACGTTTAGCGAAGGGGCATATGAGCCACTCCGCGGACCACATGGTCCCCAACCCCCGGCACCAACTCATGGAACGGACTTTGGCGGAGCTCAGAACCCGGGTGGCGGACCTGGAGGCGGCGCTCGATTCGCCGCACCGCCAGTTCGCCGGCCGGCCCGTGTGGGTCGGGCCCGTGGCCAGACGCTTCGCCGAGGACCTGAGCGCGCGCCGGGCACGGTTGCGGCAGGTGGCTCACGCCTTGATCGCCGATTTGGAGAGCGAACTGCGAGCCCTGCCGACCACGGTCCGCTCTACCAAGATTCCCCCGTCTAGCGGGGGCTGGTGACACCACACGTGTGCGGGCCCCCGCGTGGTCGCTGCGCGTCTGGTGATGTTCGAGTGGGAGTTCGTTATGGACATTAACCATGATCTTGGAAGATAATTCGGAGAACTGTTGCTCGCGAGCCTTAGTCACCATGGCTTCGCAACCCCATCGCTATGTCGATGCCCGGTGACCTTACTCCGGGTGACAGAAGGGTTTCTCCATGAAGCGAACCCCCCGGCTGCTGACTCTGGCAGTCTCGTTACTCCTGGCTGCTTTGGGCGTCGTCGTCGCGCAGACGTCGGCGTATGCGGCCAACCTGCTGGCGAATCCCGGATTCGAGACCGGTGCGCTGTCGCCTTGGTCCTGTACCGGCGGTCTCGGGTCCGTCGTCAGTACGCCGGTTCGCAGCGGCACTAGGGCGCTCTCGGGTGCGGCTAGCGCGTCGGACAACGCCAAGTGTTCGCAGACGGTGAGTGTGCGGCCGAGTACCGCGTACACGGTGTCCGCCTGGGTGCGTGGGAACTACGTTTACCTGGGTGTCAACGGCGGGTCTGCGACGTGGACCTCGTCGGCGGCCTACCAGCAGCTCACCCTCTCCTTCACGACCGCGGCCGGTCAGACCTCCGCTGTGGTCTATCTGCACGGCTGGTACGGCCAGGGCACCTACTACGCCGACGACGTCAACTTCGACGGTCCCGGCGGCACGGCATCCCCCTCCCCGAGCCCGAGCCCGAGCCCGTCTCCGAGCCCCAGCCCCAGCCCTAGCCCCTCCCCGAGCCCCAGCCCCAGCCCGTCGCCTTCTCCGACCGGGGGCACGTGCCCGGTGAAGTCCAAGCCGTCCGGGAAGGTCCTGCAGGGCTACTGGGAGAACTGGGACGGCGCGTCGAACGGCGTGCACCCGCCGCTCGGGTGGATTCCGATCACGGACGCTCGGATCAAGGCGCACGGCTACAACGTCATCAACGCCGCGTTCCCGGTCATCCTCTCTGACGGCACCGCGCTCTGGCAGGACGGCATGGACGCCACCGTCAAGGTCGCCACCCCGGCCGAGATGTGCGCGGCCAAGGCGGCGGGCGCGACGATCCTGATGTCCATCGGTGGCGCGACCGCGGGTATCGACCTCAACTCCAGCACGGTGGCCGACCGCTTCATCGCCACCATCGTCCCGATCCTCAGGACGTACAACTTCGACGGCATCGACATCGACATTGAAACCGGCCTGACCGGCAGCGGCAACATCAACCAGCTGTCGGCGTCTCAGGCCAACCTCATCCGCATCATCGACGGCGTGCTCGCCCAGATGCCGTCCAACTTCGGCCTGACCATGGCCCCCGAGACCGCGTACGTCACCGGCGGCAGCGTCGTCTACGGCTCCATCTGGGGCGCCTACCTGCCGATCATCAAGAAGTACGCCGACAACGGCCGCCTCTGGTGGCTGAACATGCAGTACTACAACGGCAGCATGTACGGCTGCTCCGGCGACTCCTACTCAGCCGGCACAGTTCAGGGATTCACCGCCCAGACCACCTGCCTGAACAACGGCCTCGTCATCCAGGGCACCACGATCCGGGTGCCGTACGACAAGCAGGTGCCAGGCCTGCCCGCCCAGTCCGGCGCCGGCGGCGGCTACATGACGCCCTCGCTGGTCTCGCAGAGCTGGAACGCCTTCAACGGCAGCCTCAAGGGCCTGATGACCTGGTCGATCAACTGGGACGGCTCGCGGAACTGGACCTTCGGGGACAACGTCAAGGCACTTCAGGGCCGCTGACGGTAACCCGGGCAGCGGATCGAAGCACCGCTGCCCGGTGTCCCGTTCCATTCGTGAAGCGTTCATGGATCTTCCCAGTTCGATGTCACACAATTACCCCAAGACTTGACACAAGTCGTCCTGAGCGTCAGTTTCCGGGTGGTCGCATCCCAGGGGTCGGGACGTGCACATGGACAGGACGGTGGAAAGACCCGGGAATGAGGTCGCGATGACCTCCTCGGAGTTGACGGTGCTCAATCTGCTCGGGTCAGGGCTGAGCACGGCACGGATCGCTGCGTCGCTCGGCGTCACGACCTGCGCGGTGGAGGCGTGCAAGCGCGGCATCTACCGCAAACTCGGCGTGGTGAGCCAGGCGCACGCGGTGGCGAGGGCCATCTCGCTCGGGTTCTTCGACCATCATCGGCCACTGCCGGACAGCGGCCGCACCCGGCCTGAGGTGGTGGTCGTGCACGCGCGGCCAGGAGCGTGCCGGGACCGGGTGGCCGAGACGCTCCTCGCCTGCGGGCAGTCGTTCGCGGTGCTGCGGGATTCGGCGGGCGCGCACTGGTTGCAGTGGCGGCGGGGCACGCTGGCGGCGGTGCTGATCGACCCGGATCCGGGTGACTGGCAGCTGCCGGCCCGGCTGGGGGCGCCCACGCTGGTGGTCTGCTCGGTGCCGCCCGATCTGGCGGCCGTGGGGGACGCGGTCCGGCACGGCGCCCGCGCGCTGGTCTGGCGGGAGGACGTGCCCGAGGATCTGTGCGGGATGTTGTCGCTCATGTGCCGGGGCTACTTCACGATGACCGCGCTCTGCCTGGACGCGTTCACGGCGGGGATCGCCGCGCATCCGCCCGAGCTGACCGCCCGGGAGCGGGACGTGCTGGATTCGATCGCGCTCGGGCACACCATCGGGCAGACCGCGCGGCGGCTCGGCATCACGGCCAAGACGGTCGAGAGCGTACAGGCCCGGCTGTTTCTCCGGCTGGGGGCGCGGACCAGGTCGGAGGCCCTGATCATCTCGCATCGGCTCGGTCTTGTGGACCGGTCACGGGCGGAAGGCCCGTGACCGGTCCTCAGGTCAGGCGGTCGCGCAGCGGCGGTTGTTGAGGGTGAAGTTGGGCGGTTTGGCGTTAGTGACGTTGTCGCGCTGGGCGTTGAAGCCGACGCCGTCCCGGCTGGCTCCCGGGGCGATCGTGCCGTTGGTGGGGGTGTTCGTCACCGTGACATTCCGGCCGCTCTGGCTGACCACCCCGTTCCAGAGTTCGCTGATGGTCTGACCGTTGGCCCACTCCCAGCGCAGCGCCCATCCGTTGATCGGCGTCGTGCCGGTGTTGGTGATGGTCGTGTTGACCTGGAAGTTGCCCGGCCAGTCGGTGGTCTGGGTGAAGCTGACCGTGCAGGTCGCCGGGGGAAGGTCGGCTTCGGGCACCAGGAACACGTTGGGCGCCAGGTCGGCCGCGGTCAGGTCGGTGTTGAGGTCGATGATCTGGCCGAGCGTGCGCCGGTAGTCGATCCCGTAGGTGTTCCTGATGTACGTGAGTCCCTGGTCGTTGCCGTAGAAGAACCGGTCGCCGTCCCGCAGGGCCTGGAACTGCCGGGCCCACATGGCCAGCTGGAGCTCGCCGAACTCGCTGCCGGGCACGTGCTGCTCGGCGACCATGCCGACGAACGCGTCGATGTTGTTGACGTTGCCGTACAGGGCGCGCAGCCGGGAGGCCAGCGTGGTGCGGCGGACCTCGCGGGTGGCGGTGCCCTCGACGGCGTCCTCGTCGTTCAGGTCGACGGGGGTGCCGTCGATGTCGAACAGCTGGAGCACGTCCAGGCTGTCCGGGTCGTTGATCTCGTTGCCCGCGGTCAGCTGCGGGTCCGCGGGGAAGGCGTCGGCGGCCTCGCCGGTGATCGCAGTGAAGGAGGTCTTGGCCGGCAGCCCGAACGCCTGCCGCAGCTGGTTGTACGTCGGGATGCCATGGTCACGACCACGCTCGATGTCGATCGCGCCCAGGTCCACGACGCCGTTGAAGCACTCCGGCAGTCCCGGCCCGTCCAGGCATTCCGGGTTGCCGGAGACCGGGATCTGGAACAGCACGCTGCGCAGCTGGTTGTCGATCTGCTCGTCGTTCTTGTACTCCGACTCCAGGCCGAGCGCGAGCAGCATCGGGCCGAGCTGGACCTGCTCCAGCAGGTCGGGGTTGAAGAAGGCCAGGTTCAGCGGAATCGCGATCTCGGCGTCGTCGCCGTCCACCGCGACCTCGACGCCTTGCGCGGTCAGCGCGTTCAGCGTCGCCTGCGAGTAGCGGGAGGCGTTGGTCTCCAGCTCGAACTCGCCGTGGATCATGCTGTGCGCGCGGTAGCCGACGGTCGCGAACTCGTTGCCCAGGTTGGCGTTGACGCCCGGGTTGTAGCCCGTGTAGCGCGGCAGGGCGACGCCGAGGGAGGGCAGGAACTCGTTGTAGGTGATGTACTGCTGCTCGGCCATGACCACCCGGCGGGCGATCTGGAACTTGTCCTCCTCGCTCAGCGAGCCGGGCAGCAGCGCGACGATCCGGTTGTGCTCGCGGGCGAACAGGGTCTGGGTGGCGGTGAGGGACAGGTTCTCGTTCGCCCGTACGTCACCCGCCACCATGGCCCGCCCCGGCTGCCCGATCAGGCGGCCGTTGAGCTCCATGACCGGCGCGGTTCCGGCGTTGCCCCGGGCGTCCCTGCGGGGTAAGTATCCGTTGGCCAACATCAGTGAGGCGCTGTTGTTGGCCAGGTTCCCGTCCACGGGACCGGTGCGCAGCCATTCCAGGCGGGTGTTGTCCGGGCCGTACACCGGGAAGCCGTTCAAATAGGAACTGTTGGTGTTGGTCTGCTGGCGGGGATTGCTGACCCCTGTGCCCGGCGCCGGATTCGACCGGACGAACGGGATGTACCCGAGCGTGTTGGTGAAGTCCTCCAGCGGATCGGAGGAGCTGAACGGGATGTTCGCGGTTTCCCCCTGGGGGTCGCCGGGCTCCCGCCCGTCGCGCAGGCCGAAGGTGTGGTCGATGAACTGCCCCCACGTGAACCCCCACTGGGTGACCCTGCGCTCGGAGAACAGGTTCTGGTTCACGTCGTTGTGGATGCGGTTGCTGACATTCCGCGCGTTCGGCCCGCCGAACGGCTGGCTCAGCCCGTTCACGTAGCGGGTGGGCCCCACCCTGCTGTACGGCGTGTTCGCCTGCCCCCACGTCGGATTGGCGACGTTGTTGCCGCTGCCGTTGAGACTGGAGACCGTGAATGGAACGACTGCGTGGGCGGCCGGAATCCCGGTCAACGTGACCGCTGTGGCGACCACGAGCGCGGCGCCCAGCCGCGCGGCACGATGAAATGACATCATCTACTCCCTAACCCGCCGGATCAAAGGCCGTGTATGTCCGGCGCGTGGCGCCAGACTCTTCCCGGGCCGAATTACCGTCAATGGAGCAGATGAGACGTATACCCCTTAAGGGAAATAAACCCCTAAGGGGTATTTCATATAATCCCTGCGAAGATACGTAAGGGAAGTTTCAGTCGGGGGACGGGCGAATGTTTATCGTTGTGGAAGGGCCCAATGGGGTAGGGAAGTCCACCACCGTCGGTTGCCTGGCCGCGCGAATGCGGGAACGCGGTTTTCTTGTGCACGTCACGACGGAACCGACGGATACGCCATTGGGACGACTCGCGAGGGACGGCGAGGAAACCTGGCCCGGCAGGGCGCTGGCGCTGGCGGTGGCCGCCGACCGCACGCTTCATGTCGAGGAGGAGATCCGTCCGGCGCTGGCCGCGGGGCAGGTGGTGATCAGCGACCGCTACGTGCAGTCGTCCCTGGCGCTGCAACAGCTGGATCAGCTACCCCTTGAGGAGATCTGGCGATACAACGCGCACGTGCCTCCGCCGTCCCTGTCCTGCTACCTGCACCATCGGCCCGACGTGCTGGAACAGCGACTGCGTGCGCGCGCAAGCCTGTCACGGCTGGAGCGCATCGGCTCGCCCGAGCGGGAACTCGCCCTGTACGACGAGGTCTACCGTTTCCTGGAGCGACGCGGCTGGCGGCAGACCCGAATCGACTGCCGGGATCGCGACGCGGACACGGTCGCGGCGCTGCTCCTTCAGGAAGTCCAGCGGTAACGGTGTTCGGGGCGTCCCGCGGTGCCGTAGCGGGGGCGGAGTTCGGCGCGCCCGGTGGCGCAGAGGTACTCCAGGTAGCGGCGGGCGCTGACGCGGGACAGCCCGGTGAGCGTGGCGGCCTCGGCGGCGGACAGGTCGGTTCCGGTGCGCCGGAGGGCCTCGGCGACCAGCGCGCAGGTCGTCTGGGACAGGCCCTTGGGCAGATGCACGGCAGACGCGCCGAAGAGGCGGTCCACGTCCTCCTGGCGGGCCTCGCCGCCGATCCCGGTGAGGTGGCGCCGGGTCTCGGCGTAACGCATCAGACGGTCGGAGAGGGCTCCAGCGGTGAACGGCTTGATCAGGTAGTTCACCGCACCGCCGCGCAGGGCCGCGCGGACGGTGCCGACGTCACGGGCGGCGGTGATGACGAGCACGTCGACGGGCTGAGCCAGGCCGCGGATCGCCCGCAGCACATCAAGACCGGACATGTCCGGCAGGTAGATGTCGAGCAGGACCAGATCGGGCCCGTCCTCGGAGACGGCGGTGAGCGCGGCACGGCCGGTATGAGCACTACGGACAACGGTGAAACCAGGCGTTCTGGCGACATATCCGGCGTGGATGCGGGCCACCATGAAGTCGTCGTCCACGACAAGGACCTTCATCGGCGTGCCTCGCCGGCCGGGAGGAGCGCCGTGAAGACGGCGCCGTCGGCGTTGTGCAGGCGCACCCAGCCGCCCCGGCGCAGGCAGGTCTGCCGGGTCAGCGCGAGCCCGAGCCCTCGCGCCCCGGAATGCGCGATCTTGGTGGTGAAGCCTTCGCGGAAGACCTCCTCGGCCAGGTCGGGGGTGATGCCCGGGCCCGAGTCGCGGACCCGCACGTGCAGCCCGGCGTCGTCGGTGCGGACGAGCACCTCGACCACGCCGCCGGTGCCCTCCAGCGCGTCGATCGCGTTGGCGACCAGATTGCCCACCACGAGCACGGCGTCCCGGGGATCCTCCAGATCGTCCACCCGGGACTCCTCGGCCACCACCAGCGACGCCCCACGCTCGGCCGCCTCGGCCGACTTGGCCAGCAGCAGGGCCGCCAGCGTGGGGTCGGCGACACGTTCCCGGATGCCCTGGGCGAACTGGCTGTAGGCCTCGGTGGTCTGGGTGATGTAGCGCACGGCGGTCTCGTGCTCGCCCAGTTCGAGCAGCCCGACGACGGTGTGCATACGATTGGCGAACTCGTGCGCCTGGGCGCGGAGCGCGTCCGTCGTGGTGCTCGCGTCGTCCAGCTCCCTGGACAGCCGGACCAGCTCGGTGCGGTCGCGGAAGGTCACCACCCAGCCCCGGTGCTGGCCGCGCACCGAGACCGGGGTGCGGTTGAGGACGAGGACCCGGCCCTGGTGCAGCACGATGCGGTCCTCACCGGGGTCGTCGCCGCCGAGCACATCGCGGACCCGGTCGGAGAGCGGCATCTCGGCCAGATCCTGCCCGACGGCGTCGGCGGACAGGTCCAGCAGCTCCCTGGCGGCGTCGTTGGCCAGCGTCACCCTGCCGGTCAGGTCGAGCGCGAGCACGCCCTCCTTGACCCCGTGCAGCACCCCTTCCCGCTGCTCCAGCAGGGCGGCGATCTCCGTGGGCTCCAGGCCGAAGGTCTGGCGGCGCACCCGCTGCGCGATCAGGGCCGCCGCCAGCGAGCCCGCGACCAGCACGGCCAGCACGGTCCAGATCAGCGGCGGCAGGGCGGACCCGAGCTGGTCGGCGACGGTCTGCTCCAGCACGCCGACCGAGGTCAGGCCGATCACCTGCCCGGCCTCGTCGAAGATCGGCGCCTTGCCCCGGACCGAGCGGCCCAGGGTGCCGGTCTGGAAGCCGGTCCACGTCTGGCCGGTCTCCAGCACCTCGGACCCGTCCGTGGACAGCCGCTGGCCGATCAGCGCGGTGTTGGGGTGCGCGTAGCGGATCTGGTCCCGGTTGGCGATCACCACGTAGTCGGCGCCGGTGGCCCGCTGCACGCCCGCCGCGATCGGCTGGAGCAGCACCTCGGGCTTGGGGAACTTGAACGCCTCGCGCACCTCCGGCAGCCCGGCCACGGACTGGGCGATGGCCAGCGCCCGCTGGCGGTACTGGTCGTCCAGCTGGCGGCGGGTGTGCTGGGCCCAGACGGTGGCGGTGCCGCCCACGGCGAGCAGGACGATGACCATCTGCAGCACGAACAGCTGGGTGCCCAGGGAGGGGTTGCTCACGCGTCGCACGGTCCCTCACCTGCTCTTCCGGCCTGCTCGACATCTGGCCGAAATATACGGGAGCCCGGATAACAGCGCGGTTGCGGCGGCTTTGACCAATACCACCAATACGACGGTAAGCACGCCAAGCATCGACAGCGGCGACCGGCGCGCCCACGATCCTCACCACATTGCAACTCACGGTGTTGGAGTGATCATGAAGATATCCAGGCTCGCCCTACTGGCGGCGGTGGTCGCGTCGCTGACGGCCTGCGGGGCCGGAACGGATTCGACCGGCGGGGCGAGCGCCCTGCGCATCATGGCTCCGGCCGCGCCCGGCGGCGGCTGGGACCAGACCTCGCGTACGGCCGAGCAGGCGATCAAGTCCGTCGACCCCGCGAGGAAGGTGGAGGTCTTCAACGTGCCGGGGGCGGGCGGCACCATCGGCCTGGCCCAGCTCGCGGAGGAGAAGGGCGACGCCGGGATGCTGATGACCATGGGCCTGGTCATGGTCGGCGCGGTCGAGCAGAACAAGTCCGCGGTCACCCTCGCCCAGGTGACGCCGATCGCCCGGCTCACCGAGGAGTACGAGATCGTGGTGGTTCCGGCGGAATCGCCGTTCCAGAGCCTGGGCGACCTGGTCACGGCGTGGAAGGCCGACCCGGCGAAGGTCTCGGTGGCCGGCGGGTCCGCGGGCGGCACCGACCACATCCTGGCCGGGCTGATGGCCAAGGCGGCGGGCATCGACCCCAAGCAGGTGAACTACATCGCCCACTCCGGCGGCGGCGAGGCGCTCAACGCGCTGCTCGGCAACAAGGTCTCGATCGGCGTCTCCGGCATCGGCGAGTTCGCCGAGCACGTCAAGTCGGGCAAGCTGCGCTCGCTCGGGATCAGCGCCCCGGCCCGGATTCCCACGCTCGACTCGCCGACCCTCAAGGAGGGCGGCCTGGACGTCGAGCTGGCCAACTGGCGCGGCTTCGTCGCGGCGCCCGGGCTGGACGAGGCGGGCGTCAAGTCCCTCACCGATCTGGTCACCAAGATGCACGACGGGCAGGCGTGGAAGGACGCGGTCGCCAAGAACGGGTGGATCGACTCGTTCCAGACCGGCCAGCCGTTCGCGGACTTCCTCACCGCGGAGCAGGCCCGGGTGAAGGGCATCATCGCGGAAATGGGACTCGTGTCCTGATGTCCGTACCAGATGAGCGGAACGACGTCACCTCGCGTGGCGTCGTTCCTTCCTGGCGAAGGCCCGAACTGGCCCTCGCCCTGATCGTGCTCGGGCTCGGCGTCTTCGTGATCGCCGGGACCGCGAACGTGGCGGCGGCGGCCTCCACGCTCGGCCTCGGTCCCCGGTTCTTCCCGCTGCTGGTGGGCGCCGCGATGATCGTCATCGGCGTCTGCTACGTCGTCGACGTGGTCCGCGGCGGGCACGGCGACCCGGAGGAGAGCGAGGACGTGGACGCCCGGGCCCCCGCCGACTGGCGCGGTGTCGGCCTGGTCAGCGTGATCTTCCTGATCTTCGCCGCGCTGCTGGACCTGCTCGGCTGGGTGATCGCGGGGGCGCTGCTCTTCTTCGGCCTGGCCCTGGCGCTCGGCGCGCGGGACCGCCTCAGAGCCGCCGTGGTGGCGATCATCCTGGCCGTCGCCACCTACCTGGCGTTCGTCAAGGGGCTCGGGGTCACCCTGCCCGGCGGCCTGCTGTCCGGGGTGATCTGAGTGGACTCCCTGAACCTGCTGCTCGACGGTTTCGCCACCGCCCTCACCCCGGTCAACCTGCTGTACGCCCTCATGGGCGTCACCCTCGGCACCCTCGTCGGCGTGCTGCCCGGCATCGGCCCGGCCATGACCGTGGCCCTGCTCCTGCCGATCACCTTCAACGTGCCCCCGGCCAGCGCGTTCATCATGTTCGCCGGGATCTACTACGGCGGCATGTACGGCGGCTCCACCACCTCCATCCTGCTCAACACCCCCGGCGAGAGCTCCTCGATGATCACCGCGCTGGAGGGCAACAAGATGGCCAGGCGCGGCCGGGCCGCCCAGGCGCTCGCCACCGCCGCGATCGGCTCCTTCGTGGCCGGGACGATCGCGACCGCGCTGCTGGTGGTCGCGGCGCCGCTGGTGGTGGACTTCGCGATCTCCTTCGGCCCCGAGGACTACTTCGCGCTGGCGATCCTCGCCTTCACCGCCGTCTCGTCGGTGCTGTCACGCTCGGTCGTGCGCGGCCTGGCCTCGCTCAGCCTGGGCCTGGCCATCGGCCTGGTCGGCATCGACCAGCAGACCGGCCAGGCCAGGCTCACGCTGGGCATCCCGCAACTCCTCGACGGCATCGACGTGGTGATCGTCGCGGTCGGCCTGTTCGCCCTCGGCGAAGCGCTCTACGTCGCCTCCCGGCTCCGGCACGCGCCCCCCGAGGTGATGCCTGTGGGCCGGGCCTGGATGGGCCGCGCCGACTGGGCCAGATCCTGGCGCCCCTGGCTGCGCGGCACCGCCCTCGGCTTCCCGTTCGGCGCGCTGCCCGGCGGCGGCGCCGAGATCCCCACCTTCCTGTCGTACGCGGTGGAGAAGCGGATAGCCAAAGGCCCCGCCAAGGAGGAGTACGGCAAGGGCGCGATCGAGGGCGTCGCCGGCCCGGAAGCGGCCAACAACGCCTCCGCCGCCGGCACCCTGGTCCCGCTGCTCACCCTGGGCCTGCCCACCTCCGCGACCGCCGCCATCATGCTCGCCGCCTTCCAGCAGTACGGCCTGCAGCCAGGCCCGCAACTGTTCGACCACAACCCCGCCCTGGTGTGGGGCATGGTGGCCTCGCTGTTCATCGGCAACACCATGCTGCTGGTGCTCAACCTGCCGCTGGCCCCGATCTGGGCCCGGGTGCTGCGCGTTCCGCGGCCGTACCTGTATGCCGGGATCGTGCTCTTCGCCGCGCTGGGCGTCTACGCGCTGAACAACTCGTGGGTGGACCTGATCGTGCTCTACCTGCTCGGCCTGCTCGGCTTCGCGATGCGCAGGTTCGGCCTCCCGGTTGCCCCCGCCGTGATCGGCCTGATCCTGGGCCCGATGGCCGAGATCCAGCTCCGCCGTGCGCTCGCCATCGGCGCGGGCGACGTCACCACCCTGGTCGGCAGCCCGATCGCCGTCGTCCTGCTGGTGCTCGCCGCGCTGGCCCTGCTCACCCCGCTCCTCAGAAAGGCGTTCAAAGCCTGATTCTCTTTCGAATTGGTACGCATACGTCATCGGCCTACTAGAAGATCCCTCTATGGCGAAATTAGGGTTTCCGTTCACTCTTGGGGTGGCTTCGGGGGAACCGTCTGCTGATGGGGTGATCTTGTGGACGCGGCTGGCGGTTGAGCCGCTGCATGGGAGTAAGCCTGGCGGCATGCCGAATCAGGTGTTCTCCGTTAAATGGGAGCTGGCGGAAGACGAGGAATTCACCCGCGTCATCCAGTCGGGAACCGCGCCGGCGCAGCCCGACTGGGCGCACAGCGTGCACGTGCGCGTCAGCGGGCTGCGGGCGTGGACCGAGTATTTCTATCGGTTCAGCGTGGATGGGCAGACAAGTCCCGTAGGGCGTACGAAAACGGCTCCGGGACCGGATTCCACCGAGCCGATAAAGGTCGCGGTGGTTTCGTGCCAGCGGTATGAGCACGGGTTCTTCACCGTGCTCAAACACGTGGCGGCAGAGCGGCCGGACGTGGTCTTCCACCTGGGGGACTACGTCTACGAATACGGGAAACCCGCCAATCCGCAGCCGGGGCGGTACATCAGGCCGCTGGAGGCGACGGAGGAGTGCCGGACGCTGGCCGCCTACCGCCGCAGGTACGCGCGCTACCAGCTGGACAAGGACCTCCAGGCGGCGCACGCGGCCGCGCCGTGGATCACGATGCCGGACGACCACGAGGTGCGGGACAACTACGCGGGGCTGCTGCCGGGGGACGGGTCCAGCCAGTCCGCGTTCCTGAAACGGCGCAACGCCGCCTACAAGGCGTATTACGAGCACCTGCCGCTGCGGGTCCGGCCGGTGGGCAACAATCTTCAGTTCTACCGCTGGCGGCCGTACGGCAAGGTGGCGGACTTCATGTTCGTGGACGCGCGGCAGTACCGGAAGGGCAAGGACATGCTGGGGGCCGAGCAGCAGGAGTGGCTGACCGCCCGGCTGCGCGCGTCGACGGCGCGCTGGAAGGTGATCGCCCAGGCGCTGTTCTTCGCGCCGCGGAAGTTCCCGCTGGAACCGCCGAGCACGGACGCCTGGGACGGCTTCCCGGACTCGCGCGCGAAGGTCCTCGCCGCCGCGACCGGAGACCTGGTCGTGCTGAGCGGGGACGTGCACAACGCGTGGGCGGGGGAGTTCGGCGGCGGGGTGGAGCTCGGTGGCGGGGTGGAGTTCGTCACGAGTTCGGTCACCAGCCGCCCGCCGGCCACCGACGGGACCGCGATGCTCGCGCTCAACCCGCACCTCAAGTTCTTCGACGGCCGGCGCGGCTACCTGGTGGTCACGGCCGGCATGTCCGACTTCACGGTGGACTACCGGGCCGTCGCGTTCGTGGACCAGCCCGGCGCACCGGTGGTCACAGCAGCGGGCTTCCGTGTCGTCGACAACAAACTGCAACGAACCGATCTGTGAAATAGGAGGTCAGCCCCCTAGCGAATAGGAAACTTTCCTATTAGATTTCGGGCATGTCCAAGTGCGGTGCCGCATGACGCGAAGCACGGAGCTGTTGCGTCTGGCAGACACGGTCCTGTTCCCCGGCTTCCTGGGAACCACGCCCCCTGACTGGCTGCGGCGTCGCCTCGGCGACGGCCTCGCCGGGGCGGTCCTCTTCTCCCGCAACGTGGACACGCCCAGCCAGCTGGCCGAGCTGACCGCCGCGCTGCGCGCGGAGAACCCGGACGTCGTCGTCGGCATCGACGAGGAGGCCGGGGAGGTGACCCGCCTCGAAGCCAGGACCGGCAGCTCCCGGCCCGGCAACTACGCGCTGGGCGTCGTGGACGACGAGGCGCTGACCGAGGCGGTCGCGCGGGACGTCGGCTGGGATCTGGCGGCGGCGGGGGTCACGATCGACTTCGCGCCCGCCGCGGACGTCAACTCCAACGCCGACAATCCGGTGATCGGGCTGCGCTCCTTCGGCGCGGATCCCGAGCTGGTGGCGCGGCACACCGCCGCGTGGGTGCGCGGGCTGCAGTCGGCCGGAGTGGCGGCCTGCGCCAAACACTTCCCGGGGCACGGGGACACCGCGGTGGACTCGCACTACAGCGTGCCGGTGGTGGGCGCGAGCCGCGAGGACCTGGACGCGGTCGAGCTGCGCCCGTTCCGCGCCGCGATCGCGGAGGGCGTGCGCTCGATCATGACCGGGCACCTGCTCGTCTCCGCGTACGACCGGGAGTCGCCCGCCACCTTGAGCCCGCACATCCTGACCGAGCTGCTGCGCCGGGAGCTGGGCTTCGAGGGGATGATCATCACGGACGGCATCGAGATGGCGGCGGTCTCCGGGCCGTTCGGCATCGGCGGGGCGAGCGCGCGGGCCGTCGCGGCCGGGGCCGACGCGATCTGCGTGGGCGGCGAGCACGCCGACGAGGCCATCGTGGAGCTGATCAGGGACGCGATCGTGGACGCGGTCTTCGAGGGATGGCTGCCGGAGGAGCGGCTGGCCGACGCGGCGGCGCGGGTGCTGGCGCTGGCCGCCTGGCGTCCCGCCCGGGTCGCGCCGCTGACGCGCGAGCCGGTGGGACTCGCCGCCGCGCGCCGGGCCATCCGGGTGAGCAGGGACGACGGCTCCGTGCTGCCGATCGTGGTGGCGCCGCACGTGGTGGAGCTCTCGCCGGAGATGAACCTGGCGATCGACAAGGGCATGCCGTGGGGGGTGGGGGAGCCGCTGGGCAAGCTGCTGCCCGGGACCACCGTGACGCGCCTGCACGAGCCGGAGCTGGCCGACGGCCTGCCCGCCGACGTGCTCACCCAGGCCGTGGACCGGCCGCTGGTGATCGTGGTGCGGGACGCCCACCGGCACGCCTGGCAGATGGACGCGCTGGCGCACCTGCTGGCCCGGCGTCCCGACGGGATCGTGGTGGAGATGGGGCTGCCGGGACGCACCGACCTGGGCGCGGTGCACGTCGCCACCCATGGGGCCGCCCGGGTGTGCGGTCAGGCGGCGGCGGAGACGCTGACCGGTCAGGTGGCGGCGTTCTCCTGACCGGGTCCGGCGCGACTCCAAGATTTTGATTACGTAGAGCTATCATTCGGCCACGCTCAGCTATATGCTCGCTATTGCTTTGACCGGCCAGATCAACCGGGAGTCAAAGAGCGTGGATGGCTGGGCCCGTCGTCCTCGCTCGTGCTCACGGCTCTGGCGTACCCCAAGGAGCGAGATGTTCAAGAAGATCGCCGTGACCGGCGCCATCCTCACCGCCGCCTGCGGCGCGAGCTTGATCGCCACCCCGGCGCACGCCGACACCTGGACCTCCAACTGGAGCTCCAACCGGGACTCCGCGCAGTCGGGCAACAACTTCGGCTGGGTGGCCGCCCGGAACGCCGGCTCCACTGGCTCCACCAACGTCAACAACATCAACGGCATCGCCGCGACCGCTTCGGGCGGCAGCGTCACGGTCACCTACATCTTCTACTAGGTCCCCGACGCGATACGCATGGCCGAACCACTCCCGCAGCACTGACGAAGGAGACGACATGTTCAAGAAGATCGCCGTGACCACCGCCGTTGTCGCCGCCGCCTGTGGCGCCGCCATGGTGGCGACCCCTGCCCAGGCCGACACCTGGACCAGGAACAGCAGCCGGAATGTCGACTCGGCCCAGTCGGGCAACAACTTCAGCAATATCGCCGCGACCAACATCGGCCGCAGCGGCTCGACCAACGTGAACAACATCAACGGCATCGCGGCCACCGCGACCCGCGGGGGCGGCGTCGGCCTCTCCTACCGGTTCCGCTAACCGGAGGAACGCGCGCGCCGGGACCCGGAAGGGCCCGGCGCGCGCCGCTGTTGTATTCATGGGTGTTTCAACGTCCTGAATACGACGAGGAGAACGATGAAGGTCGCGTATGTCACCTGGGACGGCTGGGACGACGAGAGGGAGGTGATGCTCGCGGCCTGGCTTGGGGCCGACATCGAGGGTGCGCCCGTGCGCTGGGACGACCCGCATGTGGACTGGTCCTCCTTCGACGCGGCCGTGGTCCGCTCCACCTGGGACTACGTGCATCGCCGGGACGAGTTCACGGCCTGGGCCCGGCGGGCGGGGGCGGCGACGCGGCTGCTCAATCCGGCCACCGTGCTCACCTGGAACACCGACAAGACCTATTTGCGCGACCTGGGCGTGCCGATCGTGCCGACGCACTGGAGCTCCATCGATCTCCCGGTCTGGGATGAGTACGTGGTCAAGCCCGCCATCTCCGCCGGGGCCCGGGACACGATCAGGACCGCTGACCGGCAGCAGGCGGAGGCGTTCGCCGTCGAACTCGAAAGTCAGGGGCGCACCATCATGGTGCAGCCCTACCTGGAGACCGTCGAGCACGAGGGCGAGCTGTCGCTGATCTACTTCGGCGGGCAGTTCAGCCACGCGGTGCGGCGCAGCGCGATGCTGGCGCACGACCTGGGCGACCGCGACGCCGGGAACGGCAAGTTCACTCTGCGTGACCCCGACGACGATCAGTTCGAGCTGGCCGAGCGAGTGCTCGGGCAGGTGGCGGAGGAACTGCTCTACGCCCGGGTCGACCTGGTCCGCATGCCGGACGGCCAGCCGGTGCTGATCGAGCTGGAGCTGACCGAGCCCTACCTCTACCTGAAGGCCGAGTTCGACGCCCCCGACATGTTCGCCAAGGCCCTGGTAGACCTGCTGGCCGCGCGCTGAATCAAGGGTGCTGGCTGGACACCGACACCACCTCGCCCGTCATGTACGTCGCGTACTCGCTGGCCAGGAAGACGATCACGTTGGCCACCTCCCAGGGCTCGGCCGGGCGGCCGAACGCCTCCCGGGCGGTCAGCTCGGCGAGCAGGTCGCCCGTGGTGACCGGGTGCCCGGCCGAGGAGGGGGCGACCGCGTTCACCCGGATGCCGTGCGGCGCGGCCTCCAGCGCCACGCACCGGGTCAGCGCCATCACCCCGGCCTTCGCGGCGGCGTAGTGGGACTGGCCGCGCTGGGCCCGCCAGCCGAGCACCGAGGCGTTGTTGACGATCACGCCGGAGCGGCGCGGGATCATGTGCCGCAGGGCGGCCCGGGTGCAGCGCATGGTGCCGTTCAGGGTCACGTCCAGCACCGCGGACCACTGCTCGTCGGCCATCTCGGCGAGTTCGGCGGCGCCGCCGAGCCCGGCGTTGTTGACCACGATGTCGATCCGGCCGTACGCCTCCAGGGAGGCGTCGAACAGGGCGAGCACCTGGGACTCGGAGGTGACGTCGCAGGAGACGGCGAGCGGTTTGACCCCGGTGATGGCGGTCAGCGAGTCGGCCGCCTCGGAGAGCCGCTCCGCATGCCGGTCGGAGATGACGACCGTGGCGCCCTCCTCGGCGCAGCGTTTGGCCGTGGCGTACCCGATTCCGGCGCCGGCGGCGGCCGTGACCAGGGCGACCTTTCCGTTGAGCAGACCGTGCGCAGGTGGGTACGACGGTGTCATCTGGGCAGCCCCAAGCTCGGCGATGATCGGGTGGGTGCTGAACAGGTACAAGCGTTGCAGATCCGACAGGTCGCCGTCCTGGGGTGGCGGTTATCGGAAATACGCTCGCGGGCCGGGGGAGTTGGAACTAAGGTGAGGCCCATGATCAAGCGTGCCGCCATGACGACGACGCCGGAGGTTGTCCCGGCGCGCTGACTCCTGATGTGCCAAGCCCGGGGCGACGCCCCGGGCTTTCGTGTTTCCCGGTCGCTCGCCCCATGATTCCCGCGAGGAGACCGTTGTGCACGACCACCGCAAGCTCGGCCGCGAGCTCGATCTGTTCGACACCGATCCGCTGATCGGGTCGGGGTTGCCGTATTGGTTGCCGGATGGCGCGGCTGTACGGCTGGCGCTGGAGGAGTACATCCGCGACGTCGAACGCAAGGCCGGATACCGGCACGTGTACTCCCCAGTCCTGGGCAAACGCGAGTTGTACGAAATTTCAGGACACTGGGCGCACTATCACGAGGACATGTTCCCGCCTATGGATCTTGGCGCGGAGCAGGTGGTGCTGCGGCCGAGTCTGTGTCCGCATCACGCGTTGATGTTCCGCTCCCGAGGTCACAGTTACCGCGAGTTGCCGCTGCGGATGGCCGAGATCGGCGGTATGTACCGCGCCGAGCTGTCCGGCGTGCTCGGCGGGCTCACCCGGGTGCGCGCGATCCAGCTCAACGACGCCCACATCTTCTGCACCCCCGACCAGGCCCTGGACGAGGCCAGGGCCGCCCTGGACTTGATCGCCGCCGCCTATGACGCGCTGGGAATCCAGCCGGTTCGCTACCGCCTGTCCCTTCCGGGGGCCGGGGGCAAGTACGTCGCGGATCCCGAACTCTGGGATAGGGCAAGCGCGCTCCTGGTGGAGGTGCTGAAGGAAGCCGGAGTGCCGTACGAGGCGGAGGAGGGCGAGGCCGCCTTCTACGGACCCAAGATCGACGTTCAGATCGTCGATCACGCCGGGCGCGAGTCCACCCTTTCCACTGTGCAGATCGATTTCTACCAACCGGCACGCTTCGACCTGGAGTACACCGGTCAGGACGGCGCGCACCACCGCCCGGTCATGGTCCACCGCAGCATCATCGGCAGCATCGAACGGGCGGTCGCGCACCTCATCGAGGTCCACGGCGGCGCCTTCCCCGCCTGGCTGGCTCCCCGCCAGCTGATCGTCCTGCCGATCTCCGAAGACGAGATCCCAGTGGCGGAAGCAGTCGTCAGCCGCTGCCTCGAACTCGGCCTACGTGCCGATATTTCCGCACAAGGATCGCTGTCCGCGCGGATCCGCGCCGCCCACCTGACCCCGTACCAGGCCATCATCGGCGCTCGCGAAGCCGTCGCCGACACCGTCTCACTCCGCCTCCGCGACTCCCGCACCATCCCCCCGCTTCCCGTCGGCGAAGCACTCGGCAGGGTCGCCGCGCTCGTCAACGCCCACTGCCTCGATCTGTGGGATCTGGAAACCGGGTCTATCCTTTCGTAGCGAATCAGCGGCAACGGGCGGAGGCGGAACGGTGGAGATCGAGCGGGCGCGGCGGGACTACGAGGAGCTTAGGGGAAAGGGCCTCAAGCTGGACCTCACCCGGGGGAAGCCCTCGTCGGCGCAGCTGGATCTGTCGGCGGAGCTGCTGCGGCTGCCGGGAGAGACGCACACGGCGGCGGACGGGAGCGACACCCGCAACTACGGCGGGCTGCAGGGGCTCGCGGAGCTGCGCGCCCTGTTCAGCGGGGTGCTGCAGGTCCCGGCCGGGCAGCTGATCGTCGGCGGGAACTCCAGCCTGGCGCTGATGCACGACTCGATCGTGTACTGTCTGCTCGGCGTCCCGGTCGGCGGCGAGCGCCGGTGGGCGGACGAGGAGCGCGTCGCGTTCCTCTGCCCGGTGCCCGGATATGACCGGCATTTCGCCCTCTGCGAGCGGTTCGGGATCGAGCTCATCCCGGTTCCCATGACCCCGGAAGGCCCGGACATGGACGAGGTCGAGCGGCTGGTCGCCGCCGACGCCGGGATCAAGGGGATCTGGTGCGTGCCCAAGTACAGCAACCCGGACGGGGTCAGCTACAGCGCCCAGACCGTGGCCCGGCTGGCCGCGATGCCGACCGCCGCCCCGGATTTCCGGATCTTCTGGGACAACGCGTACGCAGTGCACCACCTCACCGACCATCCGGCGGAGATCGCCGACGTGCTCGCGCTGGCCGCAGAGGCGGGCAACCCCGACCGGGTCTTCGTCTACGGATCCACCTCGAAGGTGACGCTGGCCGGGAGCGGGGTGTCCCTCTTCGGCTCCTCGCCCGCCAACGTGGCCTGGTTCCTCGGCTTCCTGGGCAAGGGCACGATCGGCGCCGACAAGGTCAACCAGCTGCGGCACGTGATGTTCCTGCGGGACGAGGACGGGCTGCGCGCGCACATGCTCAAGCACGCCGAGCTGATCCGGCCGAAGTTCGAGGCCGTGGACCGCATCCTGAGCAAGGAGCTCGGCGGCACGGGGCTGGCCACTTGGTCGAGCCCGGCGGGCGGCTACTTCATCAGCCTCGAGGTGCCGGACGGGTGCGCCAAGGAGGTCGTGCGCAAGGCGGCGGAGGCCGGGATCGCGCTTACTCCCGCCGGGGCCACACATCCGTACGGGAACGACCCCGCCGACCGGACGATCCGGATCGCCCCGACCTATCCGGACCTGGACGAGCTGGAGGTGGCCATCAGCGGTCTGGCCACCTGCGTGCGCCTGGTCGGCGCGGAGAAGCTCGGCTGATCCGAGCAAGACACGGCTCCCTTCCCAGGCCCGGGAGGGGAGCCGTTTTTCTTTCTAACGGACACGTGTCCTGGCGGGCGTGGGGGACCCGCCAGGACACGTACCGCCCC
>NZ_BLAF01000033.1:0-18581 GCF_009687885.1 Acrocarpospora pleiomorpha | reverse complement strand
CGCCAGGACACGTACCGCCCCGGCGTGGCACGTACGACCCCGGCGAGGGATGGGGTCGTCCGTGCCGTTAGTCGCGCGGAGTCAGCGGGATCAGGTCGACCTCGGCAGATTCGACTTGACCTCGAATGTGGCATTGGTAGTGGTGTTGACCCTGGTGATGTAACGCGTAGCGCAGTAAACGCGTTGCCTCACAGGGATCGCGCGACAGCAGGCAGCACCTACCCGCACGGACCGTCAACACCGGCCCACCCCCATTGGATGGATTTGTACCAACGTTTGGATAATGCGCGGATCCCAGCGTCAGGTCAAGTGGTTGTTCCAAGTCAGACCGAGATCGTCTAGATTTGTTGGCACAAAAGGGTGGATTGAGGGAAAATGGCACGATCGTCGCTCTACCAGCAGGTGGCCTCCGAACTCCGGCGGGCGATCTACTCGGGCGAATTCGGGCCCGGCGATCAGATCCCCACCGAGACCGAGCTGATGGACGGCCATCAGGTCAGCCGCAACACCGTGCGGCTGGCCCTGGGCGAGCTCGAGAACGAGGGGCTCATCCTCCGGATGCGCCGGCGCGGCACCTTCGTCCGGGAACGCCGTCCGCTGCTCATGCGCCCGCAGGACGAGCTGTTGCCGCGTGGTGACAGCCGCCCCCGTTTCGACTCGTTCGTGTACGCGGTCACCTCCGAGGGCCGCCAGGCCGACCAGAACATCGAGGTTCAGATCGTCCAGCCGCCGGAGGACATCGCGACCCGGCTGGAGCTCGTCGAGGACCGGGCGCTGGCCGTCGTGCGGCGGCGGTTGCGGTTCGTGGACGGGCAGCCGTACAACACCAACGACTCCTACTTCCCGCTGAAGCTGGTGAGCGACTCCGAGATCGTCCGTCCGGGCGACATCAAGCGGGGCGCGAACCGGGTGCTGGAAGAGCTCGGGCATCCGCAGGTCCGTGTTATCGATGATATTTCGGCACGGATGCCGACTCCCGATGAATCCGCCCGGCTGCAACTGGAGCCTGGAACCCCGGTTGTGGTCTACGTCCGAGTCGGATACGACGAGGAGGACGTCCCCGTCCGCGTCGCCGTGTCCGTGTTGCCCGCCGACAAACACCTGATCAGGTACGAGCTGGAACGTCATTGACCGAACACGGGCCGTCCTGATCGGGCGGCCCAACGCGAGGTACCGCCGCGAGCGACTCCCTGGCCGCGCTCGGGGCAGTGGTGACGTCTGCCAGAAACGGCGCCATCGCCGATATCACGCCCGCCTTCTCGCACGCGGGCGCTCTTTCCGGTCGGCCTTAACGACCTTGTGAACCCCCTCTCGCCGCCACTCGGCTGGAAGCCGTGCGGCGTCAAACCGTGACTCTAAGTAATCACATCGACACCCGTAGCAACGAAAGGACCTGTCATGCGCTCTGACACCCTCAATCTCTCTGCAGAACTCACGCTCCGCAGGGCTACCCACGCCGACCTTTCGGGCGTGCTTTCCCTGCTGGCCCGCGCCGCCGGCTGGCTCAACGCGCTCGGGGTGCGGCAGTGGCCGATCGGCGGCTTCCCGGCCGAGCGGATCGAGCCCCTCATCAGCGCCGGGAACTTCTACGTGCTCGACGCGGAAGACGGGACCGCGGGCGTGATGGCGCTGGACGACCACGCCGACGCCGAGTTCTGGACCCCCGGCGACCGGCCCGAGGCCGCGCTGTACGTGCACAAGCTGGCCGTGAACCGGGACTACTCCGGGCTCGGCGTGGGCGAGGCGTTACTGGACTGGGCGGGCCTGCGCGCCCTGGCCGCGGGCTGCCGCTTCGTCCGGCTGGACTGCTCCAAGGACAACAACCGCCTGCAGCGCTACTACCTGGGCCAGCGCTTCCGCCATGTCCGCACGGTCGACCTGCCGCACCGGGCCTCCGGCGCGCTGTTCGAACGCCCGGCGGGTGTCCGGGGTGGCTTCATGCCGGCCCATGTGCACGATCTGACCACTTATGTCCCCAAGCAAAAGGCTCTGCTATCACACTGACTCGGTGCTGAACAGGGCGGATGCCGTACGGCCCCGCAAACGGACCCGATAATGTTCGGTCCATGACCGGATCGCTGCTTGAAGTGATCGCGCTGGACGTGCGCGATGCCGTGGCCGCCGAGGAGGGCGGCGCGGACCGCTTGGAGATCGTGGCGGAGATGTCCGCCGACGGGCTCACGCCGGCTCCGGAAACGGTCGCCGCGATCTCCAAGGAGTGCACGCTCCCGCAGATGGTGATGTTGCGGTCCAACGCGGGGTTCACGGTCAGCCCCGAGGAGCTCGACCGGCTGCGCCGCTCGGCCAGGGAGTTGTCCGAGGCGGGGGCCGCCGGGTTCGTCTTCGGCTTCCTCGACGCGGAGGGCGCCGTGGACCGCGGCGCCACCGAGGCGCTGATCCACGCGGTCGCGCCGCTGCCGTGGACCTTCCATCGCGCGGTGGACTGCGCCGCCGACGTGCAGGCGGGCTGGCGGGCGGTCCGGCTGCTGCCCAACCTGGCCACCGTGCTGTCGGCGGGTTCGCCGAAGGGCGTGGCGAGCGGGCTGCCGATCCTGCGCACCCGGGCCGAGGCCGGGGACGGCGCGTTGATCATGGCAGGGGGCGGCCTGCGGCGGGAGCACGTGCCGGTGCTGCACGACTACGGGATAAAGGCGTTCCATGTGGGGGGAGCGGTGCGGGAGTCGTGGGAGTCGCCGGTGGAGCGGGCCCGGGTGGCCGAATGGCGGCGGCTACTCGATTCCTAGGCAGTGGCGGGCGCGGGTGAGCGCCGCGGTCATGGTCTTCACGGTGGCGGGTTCGTCCATGACGCCGCCCTCCTGGCGCTGTTCGTGCCAGGCGCGGACGCGTGACTGGTACTCGTCGTAGTGGCGCAGGTGGAAGGCGTAGGTGGTGGCGTAGCGGCTGACCAGGTGGGAGGGGTGCATGTCCCAGCCCTGGTAGAAGCCGTTGCCGAGCGAGTGCCGTACCAGCTGGGAGTGGCGTCGCCACAGGGCCAGCACGTCGTCGTGGGAGTCCGAGGCGGGCGAGGCGGCCAGCGAGCCGTCGGAGAGTTCGATCCCTTCCGGGAGCAGTGTCGTCTGCATCACGTTCCTGGCATGATCGCAGGCCGGATGGTCCAGCCGTTGTTCGTGGGGCGGCAGCCCGCAGGCGGCGGTGTAGTCGAAAACCCCGAAATGCGCGGCCCGCAGCCGTCCGCCCGACGCGCGCGTGGCCTCGGAAAGGAACAACACCGTCTGTGGTGCTTCCACTTGCATCTCAAAGCCCAGCGTCTGGTACGGCAGACCAAGCCCATCCTCCAATTCCTCCAGATATGTCGCGAATTGTCCGAGATAAGCTGACATAAGCACTTTTGGGAAGGTGACGGTGAAGCCGGACGGGAGTTGTCCGATATTTCGGATTACGCCGGTGAGGAAGCCGTCCAAAGTGCGGATCGCACGGGCGGGATCGCCGTCGGCGAAGGATTTCACCCGCAGGCCCCACCTGCGGGGGAGGGAATCCGCCGCGTGCATGGCGGCGATGGCGGTGGCCGCACGCTCGGTGTCGGCGTCCTCGTCGGGACGGACCCCGTAACCGTCCTCGAAGTCCACGCGCAGGTCCTCGATCGGCTCGGTGGCCAGTTTGGCCGCCACTCTCGGGAGGCCGTCGTGGTCGAACACGGCGGCGAAGGCCTCAGGATGGCGGTCCAGGAGCTCTGTCGCGGCCCGGCCCCAGTCGGTGGGGGTCGTCGAGGTCAGCCGGTCGGCGGGAACGTAGACGGTGTGCACGGGCTGCCAGGGGAGGTTCGCCGCCGGATAGCGGGCTTGCTGTTCCCCGTGGGTCTCGGCGAATCCCGCGATCTCCACCGGGCCCAAGGTGGTTTCCATCCGGAGATCCTGGCAGATCGGGGGTCAACGCGGAAACGTCAGCACCTCGGCCAGGTGGGTGCGATCGTTGACGCCGACCTTGGCGTACAGGCGGTGCAGGTGGTTGCCGACCGTGCGGTGCGAGACGCCCAGCCAGTCGGCGATCTCTCGGTTGGTGAGGCCCCAGGAGGCGAGCTGGCCCACCTGCTGCTCCCGGTCGGTCATGGCGGTGTCGGCGGGGGAGAGGCGGTGGATCTGGTGCCGGGCGCGGAGCGGGCCCACCCATTCGCGGACCACGGCCTGGTACATCGGGTGCGCGAGCCGTACCAGCAGGGACTGGCCGCGCGGGCAGGAGGTGATCAGGCCGCGGCGTTCGACCCGGTGCACCGCGTCGGGGCGGCCACAGGCCAGCAGCAGGGCGGCGTCGACGGACTCGTGCACGGCGATGAGCTCCAGCACGTCGCGCTCGTCCTCGTCCAGGTCGCCGATCTCGGCCCGTACCAGCTCCCGAAGGCACGGACTGAGCGGCAGCCGCCCCCGCGAGCACCAGACCCCGTCCAGCCGGGCCAGCGCCCCGGCGGCCAGGGCGGCGGTGACCAGTTCGCGCAGGAAGCGAAGGTCCCCTGCGGCGGCGCGGCAGAACCGGCGCACGGTCGCGCCCTCGACCCGGGCGCCCAGCGCGGCCGTCAGCAGGCGGGCGGCGTGCTCCTGCCGCAGCGGCGCGAGCTCCAGGCGGGGCAGGCCGAGCGCGCGCAGCGGCGCGGGCAGGCCGGCCTCGCTCCTGGCCACCGCGACGACCCTGGCCTGGTCGCGGGTGACCAGGTGGTGCAGGAGCGCGGCCGAGGCGTCGTCGATCCGGTCCGCGTCGTCGGCGATCAGCAGCAGCCCCGGGCCGAGCCGCTCCGCCGCCCAGGCGAGCAGGTTGGCGTGCGGGGCGTCGGCGGGCAGCAGGTGCGCGAACGCGCCCAGCGCCACGCTGGGGCCGGTGCCGCGCAGCCGCAGGCCGCCCGGCTGGGCGGCCAGGGCGCTCTTGCCGACCCCGTGCGGGCCGGTGAGCAGCACGCCGCCACCCGAGTCCAGCGCGGCGGCGAGGGCGGCGCGCTCCTCGTCGCGGCCCAGGAACGGCCATCTGATCATGAGCCGACCACGAACTTCCAGCTGCCGCAGCCCGGGCTGCTGGAGGTCTTCGGCTTGTCGCAGACGCGCAGCTTCACGAACCGGGGGGACCGGAACTTGGCGATCACGCGCTGGCTGCCCGGGACGCCGACGCGGTCGTCGCCCGGGTCGAAGCCGATCCAGCTGCTCTTGGGGCCCCAGGAGATGTAGAGGTAGGCGGAGGAGCCTTCGCCGTGGCGGTCCTTGAGGGTGCCGTTGAGGGTGTAGAGGGTGCCGTCCTTGGTCATGGTTCCGGCGAAGTCGTCCCGCTTGAGCGGGGCGCCGGAGGTGAGGCGCACCCACGCGGAGTGCACGGTGAAGGAGCGCTGGGCCGAGACGGCGGCCTCGGCCGGGAGGGCGGGGAACGTCAGGGATGCGGCCAGCAGCAGGCCGAGAGTCGTTCGCATGCTCCCAGTGCAGCCGCCCCGGCTTGCCAACCGCTCACCGAACGCTTGTCCCGCGCTTGCGCGCAGGTCAGGCGCACTGCCGCTGGTACGGGTACCCCCGCAGGAACGCGTCCCACTCGGCCACGGTGAGGTCACGCCCGGCCGCCGCGCAGACCCGCCGCCGGGCCGACTCCAGATCGAGGTCCCACCGGTGCACGGACCTGTCACTGGACACGCTCAGCAGCGCGCTGCCGTCGAAGGTCAGGAACCGGGAGGTGTTGTCGTACGGCCCCGGCGTGGTGCCGATCAGCAGCCCGGTGCCGCGCTCGTGCAGGGAGATCCGGCCGTCCGCCTGGCTGCTGGCCACGAACCGGTTGTCGGGCGAGATCGCGATGCTGCGGTACTGCCCCGGCCGGGTGCGCGAGAGCACCCGCTGCGGCGCCCAGGTCCCGGAGTCCCACAGCGACAACTGCCCGTCGTCGGCCCCGAAGGCGACCTGCCCGTCCCGGCCGAACCCGATCGCCGAGACCTCCGCGTCGCTCCTGGCCACCGCGAGCGGAGCCCCCACCTGCCTGCCACCGGCGTCCAGCACGATCACGGTCCCGTTCACGAGGCCTGCCAGCAGCGCGCCGTCGGGCGTGTACGCGAGGACGGACGCCTTGGCCGGAAGCGGAACGGTGGCCAGAGTGGCATTCGTGCCGGCGTCCACGATCTCCAGTACCGGCCGGTCGGCGGTCGTGTCGGTCGGCTTGGTGGTGATCGCCAACCGGGTTCCGTCGCCGGACAGGGCCGCCAGCGGGTTGAAGATCTTACGGGTGAGCCCGCCGATCACCTGTACGTCATCCGTGGTGGCCACCACGATCTTCCCCCCGCCCACCCCGGCCACGACCCCGTCTTCCCCCTTGAAGTCCTCCCCGTCGAAGGAGGCCAGCGGGCGCTCGGCGGAGCCTGGGGTCAGGCCGAGCTCCCACACCTGGCCGTCCCTGGCGTAGACGGCGTTCGGATTCCAGGCCGCGCGAAAGCCGTCGATCCGGCCGTCGACGCCCTCGCCGATCCGTACGGGGGCGCCGAAACCGCGGTCGCCGGTCAGGTCCCAGGTGAGGATGACGCCGTCCAAGGTGACGCTGACCAGGGTCCGGCCGCCTTCGGCGATCTCCGCCCCGGCCACCCGCCCGGCGGCCGGGAAACTGCGCAGCAGCTGCCGGGTGGCCGCGTCCCAGACGTTCACGCGGCCCAGGCCGTCGCCGGAGATCACCTCGGCGTTCTCGGCCGACCAGGACGCCCAGGTGATGTCGGTGCCGTACCGGACCGGG
The DNA here is from genome assembly GCF_009687885.1 of Acrocarpospora pleiomorpha. Classification (GTDB taxonomy): domain Bacteria; phylum Actinomycetota; class Actinomycetes; order Streptosporangiales; family Streptosporangiaceae; genus Acrocarpospora; species Acrocarpospora pleiomorpha. The sequence goes on along the minus strand of NZ_BLAF01000033.1, from coordinate 11,885 downwards.
CCCTCCGGGCGGCCCTTCGGCACGTCCCAGATGGTGATCTGGTCGATCGCGGTGGTCAGCAGCGCCGTACCGTCCCGGTTGAGGGCCTGGGTCTCGGCGGAGGCGGTCGGCAGGTCGCCGAGCAGCTTCCCGCGCAGGTCGAGCACGCGGGTCCGGCCCGACACCGTGGTCACGGCCAGGTGGGCGAGGTCGCCGCTGGTGAACAGGCCGCTGTTGGTCTCTGAGTTGGGCAGCACTCGTTCGGATTCCGCATCCCAGACCTCGATGTGCTCTGCCACCACGGCGGCGATCGCGTCGCCCGCCACGAAGACGGCCGTGTCGGGGATCCGGCCGGAGCGGGAGCTCAGGTTGCGGGGGGTGGCCGTGGCGACGTCCCAGATCCTGACCGGAGTGCCCGGGCGGTTCATGGTGATCAGCCGCCGGCCGCCCTGGTCCAGCGAGATCCGGCGGACCACGGTGGGGCCCGCGTCGATGGGCGGGCCGACGGGGTCGAGCGTGGCGATGTCGTACACCAGGACGCGGCCCAGCTCGGAGGAGATCGCGAGCCGGCGGCCGTCGCCGCTGAGCGCGGTCGCGCCGACCAGTTCCGGCAGGGCCGGGGTGCCGCGCAGCAGGCGGGGGTTGGCGAACAGCAGCGCCAGGAGTGTGCGCTGGGCCAGCGGGGTCGGATACATGCGCACCGCCTGGACGGCCAGCAGGCCGCCGCGGGCCGGATCGGGGTCGCTGACGGCCTGCGCGACCAGCCGTTCCGCGTCGGCGATCAGCCGGGCCTCGTCAGAGGCGGTCTTCTGGGTCCAGCCCATGGCGGCGATGATCGCCGCGACCACCAGGGAGACGGCCATCGCCCGCAGCCGCCGGGTGGACCGGCTCCGCGACTCCCGCTCGGCCTCGGCCGCCGAGGCGTCCAGGAACTCCCGCTCCACCGCCGTCAGCAGCTCCGGGTGCCCGGCGGCCCAGTCCAGCGCGCCGGACAGCCGCGCGCCCCGGTAGAGCTCGGCCGGGTCGCGGCCCCGGTCGGCCCAGTCCCTGGCGGCCGGGGACAGGTGGCGGCGCAGCGCGCGGCCGTCGGCGTCGGACTCCAGCCAGTCGCGCAGCCGGGGCCACTCGGTCAGCAGCGCCTCGTGGGCGACCTCCACCGTGTCGTGGTCGGTGATCAGCAGGCGGCGGTCGAGCAGCAGCCCGAGCACCCGGCGCACTTCCGGATCGGCCAGCTCGCCGGTGGCCACCCGCCGCCGGACGAACCGCTCGCCGCCGTCGGCCAGCCGGAGGAAGACCGAGCGGGCGATCCGCCGCTCCGGCTCGGTGAGCGAGGCGTACGCGCGCTCGGCCATGCGCTCGATCGCGCCGCGCACCCCGCCGGAACGCTGGTAGGCCGCCAGGGTGAGGGTGCGGCCCTCGCGGCGCTCCCACAGGTCCAGCAGGGCGGTGGAGAGCAGCGGCAGCGAGCCAGGCTGGTCGTGGACGTCGGCCAGGAGCGCCTCGACCAGGCCGTCCTCGAGCGTGAGGCCGACCTGCCCGGCGGGCGCCTGGATGGCTTCGGCGAGCTCTTCCTTGGTCATCGGGCCGACCAGCACCTGGGCGTCCACGACCAGCCGGGCCAGCTCGCGATGTTCGGCGCAGCCGCCGTAGTAGTCGGCGCGCAGGGTGAGCACCACCTTGTGCGGGCAGCCGGCCAGCGTGTCCAGGAACACCCGCCGCCGCTCGGCCGTCAAGGTGGTGAAAACCTCCTCGAACTGGTCCACGAAGATCACCGCAGGTTCGTCCGGCAGCGCCGCGGCCAGGTCCGGGGTGGTCGCGGGGGTCAGCACGACCTGCCGCCAGCGCCGCGACCCCGGCAGCGCCTCCCCGGCCAGCCGCGGCAGCAGCCCCGCCCGCACGGCCGACGACTTCCCGCTCCCGGACGCGCCGACCACCGCCACCAGGGGCGCCCGGGACAGGTGCGCGACCATCTTGGCCACCAGCTTCGCCCGGCCGTGGAAGTAGGGCGCGTCGTCCCGCTCGAACCGGGCCAGCCCCTTGTAGGGGCAGGTGTCCCCCTGCACCAGCCGGGAGTCGTGGGCGAGCACATCTCGCTGGATCCCCGCCAGCTCGGGCCCTGGCTCGAAACCCTCCTCCAGGAGCGCCTCCCGCGCGCGCTGGAAGGCCTGCGCCGCCTCGGCCACCCGCCCGGACCTGTAAAGCGCCCGCATCAGCTGGCCCCACAACTTCTCCCTGGTCGGATGCCGCAGCAGCAGCTCCTCCAGGTCCGCGACCAGCTCCGCGCCCTGCCCGGCGGCCAGCCGCGCCTCGTTGCGCCGCTCCACCGCCTCCCCGTGCAGCGCCGCCAATCGTTTGCGCTCCGCCTCCAGAAAGCCGAAATCCGCGTACGGCTCGCCGCGCCACAACGCCAGCGCCTCCGCCAGCAGCGGATCCGGATCCTCCGCGGTCCGGGACGTCGTCACCAGCGAGGCGAACCTGACGGCGTCCACGTCGGCGCGCACCGTGTACCCGTGCGGCACGGTGAGCACCGCCTCGCTGGGCAGCGCCCGCCGCAGCCGGGACACCGAGGACTGCAGGTTGCCCTTGGACGCGAAGTCCAGCCGCCGCAGGATCGTCTCGGTCCTGACCGGCCGACCCGCCTCCGCCGCCAGCAGCGCCAGCACCTCGCGCGGCCGCCCGTCCAACGGCACCGGAGTTCCGTCGAACAGGACCTCGAACGGGCCCAGCACGCGGATCTCCAGCACGCTCACCTGCGGTCGGCACCACCGAACGCGTCCAGCATGGCCGCCCGCCCGACCAGCTTCACCTTCTCGCCCCGGTCCAGCGTTCTGGCCAGCTTCTCCTCCGCCGCCTCGATGGCCAGCCAGTCCTGGTACGTCACGGGGGTGACACCCCGGGCGGCCAGCAGATCATCCAGCGTCGGCCGCGCCGGTTCCGGGACGACCTCGGCCAGCAGGGTGCGGACGGTCTCCGCGGCGTCGGACTTGTTGGTGCCGATCACGCCGGTCGGGCCGCGCTTGAGCCAGCCCGCCACATACTCGCGGTCGCGGACCCGGCCCGCCTCGTTGGGGACGGTCATGCTCCGCTCGGAGAACGGCACGCCGGGCAGCGGCACGCTGCGGTACCCGACCGAGCGCAGCACCATGTCGGCCGGGATCGTCTCGAACTCGCCGGTGCCGACCACGCGGCCGTCCTCCAGGCGGGTGCGCTCCAGGCGGATGCCCTCCACCCGGGAGACGCCGAGGATCTCCACCGGGCGCAGCCAGAACCGGACCTCCAGGCGGCGCGGCCGGTCCTGCGGGGGGCGGGTGGACCAGGCCTGCAGCACGTCGACGTTGCCGCGGACCTGGCGGGACAGGTCGGTCAGGTCCTCGACCGCCACCTCGTCCGGAAATGTCAGGATGTCGGCGTTCAGCAGCTCGCCGAGTTCCCGCAGCTCCTTGAGGGTGAACTTGGCGTGCGCCGCGCCCCGGCGGCCGATCATGTGGATGCGCTTGACCCGGGACTCGGCCAGCGCGGTCAGCACCTGCTCGGGAATGTCGGTGGCGCGCAGCTCGTCGGCGGTCTTGGCCAGGATCCGCACCACGTCCACGGCCACGTTGCCGACCCCGACGACGGCCACCTCCGCCACGTCCAGGGTGAAGTCCGGGGCGTCCGGATGCCCGCAGTACCAGTTCACGAAGTCGGTGGCGGCCACGCTGCCGGGCAGGTCCTCACCCGGGATGCCCAGCTGGCGGTCGACCATCGCGCCAGTGCAGTAGACGACCGCGTCATAGCAGGCCAGCAGGTCCTCAACATGGAGGTCGGCGCCCAGCTCGACCCCGCCGAGGAAGCGCACGCCGGGCGTCTCCAGGACGCGCCGCAAGTAGTGCGCGATCGACTTGATCGAGGTGTGGTCCGGGGCCACGCCATACCGCACCAGCCCATACGGGGTCGGCAGGCGTTCCAGCACGTCGACTTCGACCGGCCCTGCGGACTGTTTCGTCAAAGCCTCCGCGGTGTAGATCCCGGCGGGTCCAGAGCCCACGATCGCCACACGCAACGTCACTAGAGCCTCCAAGACGCGGATACTTGCGATTCTTCACCCATCCAAGCGTGCACGGCCAGTGGCGTCTCGCGACGACGCGACAGATCATGCCCACGCGAGCAATTTGTCGATCTTTTCCGGCGTAATCGTCGCGCCTTGTGAGCGTTCCGCTCCGACCGGCGCAGGGTCAGGGCGTTTCGCGGCGGCGCGGCGGTTCGTGCCTGTGCGAGCAGTTTGTCGATCTTTTCCGGCGAAATCAGCGGGAACTCGCGAGTGTTCCGCCACGGAGGGAATTGGGGGCTTGCGTGGGGGTATCGCCCGCGATCACAGTTGTCTCCCGTGAGCTCAGGGGCGAAGAGGCGGCGGCAACCCTCCAGAAACCCACGCGGCGGCCCGGCCGAAGGCCCCGGCGAGGCGGTGCGATATGAGGCCTTCGGTCGCGTGCTGGCCGCGCTGGCCGCCGAGGCCGACGCCATCGAGTCCTGCCGCGACCTCAGTTGGTGGCTCGGCGCCGACCACGCCTGGAACATCGAATGGCGCGACGGCCCCTACGCCCACGAACTCGCCGCCCTGCTCCTGGACCGCCTCACCGACTCCGGCCTGGACGACCTCGCCCACCACCCCGGCAATAGCACCCTCCACGTCCTCGGCACCCCCTTCGTCCTGCACGCCGTGGACCCCCTCGGCCTGGACCGCATGCGCACCCGCCCCGGCCTCTGGCGCCTCTCCCAGGCCCTCGACCCGCTACACCACACCTCCGCCCGCCGCCCTTGGGAGGAACTCCTCGGCGGCTGACCTACTTTTTGGCCAGTTTGCGGTGTGTTGGAATGCCATCGACCCATTCATTGTTGACACGGGTGATATGCCCGTTTTCGCTAGGCGGCGGGAGCGGTCCGCTTCCTCGCTGGCGTTCCTCAACGGCGAGGACGGGCGCAGCCCGAGTTCACCGACATCGGGGGCGGAGTTCCACGATGACGGGGACGGGCGCAGCCCGAGCTCGGCGATGACGGGGACGGGCGGAGCCCGAGCTCGGCGATGACGGGGACGGGCGGAGCCCGAGGGGAAACAACGGGCTGGGTGGGTGGGAGAACCACCAGCGACAGACTTTAGAGTGTGTCGCTATCTGTAGTTAAGTGGTGACTGAATATCATTGACCTGCCACGTGAGCATTTGATCGGGGGATCGAGTGGCCTGGGCTTTTGGTAAGGCGAAACGGGACGGCAGAGCCGGCGAGATCGGCCCTGACCAGGAGTATGTCGCGCTCGACCGGCGGGAACGGCGGATCCAGTGGTACATGCTGTCCGCGCTGATCCTGGGCGTCGTGCTGGGCGGCCTCGGCGGAAGCCTCGCCGACCAGATGCCCGACTGGCTGCTGTCGATCTACGACCCCTTCATCTTCATGGTGCTGATCGTGATCGTCGGCTGCCAGGCCGTCAGCTTCGGCTGGTCGCTGGTGAACGGCGCGCTGGCCGCGTTCGGCAGCCTGGTCGGCCAGCTGATCGCCAGCGTGGCCGCGCACGGCATCGCGCCGTTCGAAGGGCTCGCCAGCGGGTCCGGCGGGCTGAACATCCTCCTGCTCGCCCTGGTGGCGCTCGGCCCGCTGTCGTACGTGGCCACCCGCGAGGACCGCTGGGGAATCGCCGCCACCGGCCTGGCCGCCGGGGTGATCCTCGGCGAGGCCGCGGACGAGCTCGTGCAGCTCGCGAACGGCCAGCCGTACCAGGGCTGGCAGGCGGCGGTGGCCACGTCGGTGCTGCTGGCGGGCGTGATCCTGCTCGTCTTCCGCCATCAGGCCCTCAGCCGGCTGTGGGCGCTCGTGGTCGCGCTCACCTACTCCGGCTCGTACGGCGCGCTCGTCTTCGCGCTCTGACCTCCAGGAGTCGATAGCCTGTACGTCACCGAAAACAGCCACGAGCCGAGGAGTAGCCGTGCTACTGCGTATGTCGACCCTGTTCCTGCGCACCCTGCGTGAGGATCCGGCGGACGCGGAAGTGCCGAGCCACAAGCTGCTCGTGCGCGCCGGATACGTCCGCAGGGTGGCCCCCGGCATCTACTCGTGGCTGCCACTCGGCAAGATCGTCCTGGAGAACGTGGCCAGGATCGTGCGCGAGGAGATGAACCGCATGGGCGCCCAGGAGGTGCTCTTCCCCGCGCTGCTGCCCCGCGAGTACTACGAGGCCACCGGCCGCTGGACCGAGTATGGAGACACCCTGTTCCGCCTCAAGGACCGCAAGGGCGCCGACTACCTGCTCGGCCCCACCCACGAGGAGCTGTTCACCGACATGGTCAAGGGGGAATATTCCTCCTACAAGGACTATCCGGTGACGCTCTACCAGATTCAGAACAAATACCGCGATGAGGCCCGTCCCCGGGCGGGCATCCTGCGCGGCCGCGAGTTCCTGATGAAGGACTCCTACTCCTTCGACCTGGACGACGACGGCCTCAAGCGCTCCTACGAGCAGCACCGCGAGGCCTACATCAGGACGTTCGAGCGCCTGGGCATCGAGGTCAAGATCTGCTTCGCCACCTCGGGCGCGATGGGCGGCTCGGCCTCCGAGGAGTTCCTGGCCCCCAGCCCCACCGGCGAGGACACCTTCGTGGCCTGCCACAACTGCGGCTACGCGGCCAACGCCGAAGCGGTCACCACCCCCGCGCCCGCCGCCCGCACCGGTGAGCGGGAGCCGCTGAAGGTGCTGGACACGCCGAACACCCCCACCATCGAGACCCTGGTCAACCACCTCAACGACGCGCACGGCCTCGGTATCACCGCCGCCGACACGCTCAAGAACGTGGTCGTCAAGGTGGTCACGCCCGGCGCCAAGGAGCCGGAGACCCTGATCATCGGGGTGCCCGGCGACCGCGAGGTGGACTTCAAGCGGCTGGAGGCGTCGCTCGCGCCCGGCGAGCCCGCCATCTTCGAGGCCGGCGACTTCGCCAAACACCCCGGCCTGGTCCGCGGCTACATCGGCCCCCAGGTGCTCAAGGAGCTCGGCATCCGCTACCTGGTCGACCCCCGCGTGGTCGACGGCACCGAGTGGGTGACCGGCGCCAACGAGCCGGGCAAGCACGCGGTGCACGTGGTCGCCGGGCGGGACTTCACCGCCGACGGCACGATCGAGGCCGCCGAGATCAGGGCCGGGGACTCCTGCCCGGTCTGCGGCTCCGGCCTGTCCATCGACCGCGGCATCGAGATCGGCCACATCTTCCAGCTCGGCCGCAAGTATGCCGACGCCGCCCAGCTGGACGCCCTCGGCCCCGACGGCAAGCCGATCCGGATCACCATGGGCTCCTACGGCATCGGCGTCTCCCGCGCGGTGGCCGTGCTCGCCGAGCAGCGCCACGACGCGCTCGGCCTGTCCTGGCCGCGCGAGGTGGCCCCCGCCGACGTGCACATCGTGGCCACCGGCAAGGAGAACCAGATCGAGGTGGCCGCCCGGCTCGCCGAGGACCTGGAGGCGCGCGGCCTGCGGGTGCTGCTCGACGACCGTGCCGGAGTGTCGCCCGGGGTCAAGTTCAAGGACTCGGAGCTGCTGGGCCTGCCCACGGTGCTGATCGTCGGCCGCGGCCTCGCCCAGGGCGTCGTGGAACTGCGCGACCGCGCCTCGGGCAGCAAGGACGAGATCCCGCTCGACGAGGCCGTCAGCCGCGTGCTGGCCGCTACTGATTAGAAGTCGTGATCCGGACAGCCACGGTGGTGAGTCGTCCGACCGACGGCTGTGCGGCTGTCTACTGGCTGATCGTGATGGGCGGCACGGGGGTCGGGTCGGTCACGCCGGGCGTGGCGCCCACCTGACCCTCGCCGGGCATGCCGGGGAACGCCGGGATCGCGGGGCGCCAGCCGTACCCGCGGACCGCGCATTCCTGCATGGCCAGGGCGGCGAGCCGGCGCAGCGCCGGGTCGGGGTCGGCGGACAGCTCCAGGTAGGCGGCCAGCACCCCGTCCTCGACCTGGGCGGCCAGCCGGACCGCCTGCGCGGGCGTGCTCACCTCGAAGGGCAGCTGGTAGGTGGGGCCGGGTTCGGCGGGCTTCTCGCGGCGCTGGGCGATCAGGGCGCGCAGCTGGTCGCGCCTGGCCCGATGGGCGTCGAACGCGGCGTTGGCGCGGGCGCGCAGGCCGCCGGAGGTCCTGGCGCCGACCACGCCGTAGGCGTACACCGCGGCGTGCTCGGCGGCGAGCGCCCGGGCCAGGGCCGGGCTCATCGGAGCCGTCCGAGGGCGGCGGCGTGCAGCGCCTCGCAGGCGCCGATGCTGCACAGCAGCTGGGACAGGACCGGCGAGGCGTCGGTCAGCTGCCGCGACCTGGCCGCGGCGGCCTTACGCTCGGCGTCCCGCAGGAAGGCCACCGAGATGTCCGGGGCGGTGCTGGCGACCGGCGCGGGCGATCCCGGCGGCGCGGACGGCGCGTCCTCGGGCAGGTGGCGGCGGAGCGCGACCAGATGGGCCAGATGCCGCTGCTGGAAGGGCCGCAGAGTGGCGGCGAGATCGGCGTCGGAGAGGGTCGCCTGCTGGTAGAGCGAGACCATCTGCTCCTTGGCCGCGATCACCCCCGTGAGCAGCACCGTTTGCGGGTCGAGCGGTTCCGGCACGGCCGTTTCCGTGCCGGGCGAGGCCGCGCAGCCCGCGAGCGCCAGCCCGGCCGAGGCTCCCAGCAGAGCCCGCCGGGAAATCACCGTGGAAATCAGCGGGGAAATCGCTGAAGAAATCCCCGTAGCCAGGTCCCCGTCGCTCCTTGCCGTCACGAAGTCTCATCGTACGGCTCAGCGGGCAGTGCTGCTCTTTCCGTGCCCTTGTGTCGATAGGCTGTGGGCACGTTGGGCGAGGTACGCCCGTGAATGGGAGGTCGGCATGGGCAGCGACGCTCGACGCGACCGCCTTGTGGAGCTCCTGCGCCCGGTGGTGGCCGCCGAGGGGCTCGATCTGGAGGACGTGACGATCACCCCGGCGGGCAAGCGCCGGCTCGTCCGCGTGGTGGTGGACCGGGACGGGGGCATCAGCCTGGACGACGTCTCCGAGGTGAGCCGCTCGGTGTCGGAGGAGCTGGACACGACGGACCTGCTCGGCGGCAGTCCGTATGTGCTGGAGGTCACCTCGCCAGGCGTGGACCGCCCGCTCACCCAACCCCGCCACTGGCGGCGCGCGCGGGGCCGGCTGGTCAAGGCCGAGCTGCGGGACGGGGCCGCGGCCGAGGGCCGGATCCTGCTGGTGGACGACGCCGGCGTGGAGATCGAGGGCGCCGGGCGGTTCGGGTATGGGGACCTGGTCAAGGGCAAGGTCCAGGTGGAATTCCGTCGATTGGACGACGAGGATGACACCGACATAGAAGACATCGAAGACGAATACGAAGACATCGACGACGAGGACGACCTCGGAGCCGCCGATGGCATCGCACACCGCGATGAGGGCTAAGGGGGAGCCTTGTGGACATTGACATGAGCGTCCTGCGCAGCCTGGAGCGGGAGAAGGACATCTCGTTCGACCTCGTCGTGAAAGCGATCGAGGACGCGCTGCTGATCGCCTACTTCCGAACCGAGGGCGCCGCGCAGAAGGCCCGCGCCGAGCTGGACCGGGTCTCAGGGCACGTCTCCATCCTCGCGGCCGAGCTGGACGAGGAGGGCACGGTCGTCCGGGAATACGACGACACTCCGGGCAACTTCAGCCGCATCGCCGCGACCACCGCCAAGCAGGTCATCCTGCAGCAGCTGCGGGACGCCGAGGACGAGATCAACTTCGGCGAGTTCGCCAGCCGCGAGGGCGAGCTGGTGGCCGGGATCATCCAGCAGGGCAAGGATCCCCGGGTGGTGCTGGTGGACCTGGGCAAGATCGAGGCCATCCTGCCGCACAACGAGCAGGTGCCCGGCGAGGAATACGTGCACGGCGAGCGCATCCGCTGCTTCGTGGTGCAGGTGAAGAAGGGCAACAAGGGGCCTTCCGTCACGCTCAGCCGTACTCACCCGAACCTGGTGAAGAAGCTGTTCGCGCTGGAGGTTCCGGAGATCGCCGACGGTTCGGTGGAGATCGCCGCGATCGCCCGGGAGGCCGGGCACCGCACGAAGATCGCGGTGCGCTCCCGGAAGAGCGGGGTCAACGCGAAGGGCGCCTGCATCGGGCCGATGGGCTCGCGGGTGCGCAACGTGATGACCGAGCTGCACGGCGAGAAGATCGACATCATCGACTGGTCCGACGACCCGGCCGAATTCGTCGGGAATGCGCTTTCACCCGCGCGCGTTTCCCGGGTTGAGGTCGTGGACGCCGACGGCCGGGTGGCGCGGGTCACCGTGCCGGACTATCAGCTCTCGCTGGCGATCGGTAAGGAAGGCCAGAACGCCCGGCTGGCCGCGCGGCTGACCGGGTGGCGCATCGACATCAGGCCGGACACTCAAGAGGCACCGGCCGATCCCGCAGATGCGTCGGCAAGGTAAGCTGGAATATGGTGGCCAGGCTGTCCCACTGAGAACGTGTGTGGGCTGCCGGGTTCGCACGGCCAAGTCCGAGCTACTCCGACTGGTAGTGGTCGAGGGTGTTATTACCCCTGACCAGCAAGGACGGCTTCCGGGCCGAGGTGCGTCACTGCACCCGGACGTGAGTTGTCTGGAGCTCGCAGAACGTCGCCGGGCGTTCACTCGCGCTTTTCGCGCGGAGGGGACGCTCGATGTCACGCGTCTGCGGGATCACCTGGTGGAACGGGCTTGACGCGAGAAAGCGGCCGGGTGAATGGTTACCAACTGTCATGTAGGACGCCGAGTTGATGGGCGGAGTCAGATTGCTATGAGCGCCTGATGAGCACGCGGCAATGAGTACGTCCAGGTAGCGACGGTCCGGCGGCACAGCCTCCCGGGCCGAGTTAGGGAGTGCAGTGGCGAAGGTCCGGGTATACGAGCTCGCCAAGGAGTTCGGCGTAGAGAGCAAGGTCGTGATGGCCAAGCTCACCGAAATGGGCGAGTTCGTGCGATCGGCTTCTTCAACGATTGAAGCGCCGGTCGTCCGTAAACTGACGGAGGCGTTCGGTAAGGGCGACTCCAGGGGCGGCGGCAGGCCGACCCCACGGCCGCAGCCGAGGCCCCAGCCCCGGCCGGCTGAGAGCCAGGCGACAAGCCAGGTGACAGGCCAGGCAGGCGGCCAGGCCGGAAACGGCGCCACGGCGGCGCCGATTTCCCCGATTCCATCCGCTCCGGCCACCGACGGCGGCATCCGCCCCGGGCCGAAGCCAGGACCGCGGCCGATGCCGCGGCCCGTTCCGATGCCCCATCCGACGCCGCAGCCCGCGCCCCAGGCCGAGGCTCCGCGTCCGGCGCCGGAACAGCCCCGTCCGGAGGTCCGCCCCGAGACGCCTCGCCCCGCGGCGGCGTCCGCCAGGCCTGACTCCAGGTCCGAGTCCGGTCCCCGTCCGGGTGGTCCCGGCGGTCCCGGCGGCGGTCCGAAGCCGGGCCCCCGGCCCACTCCGGCGCCGCGTCCCGCCGTTCCCGGCGTTCCGACCGGTGGCGGCTCAGGTCGTGGCGAGCGTCCTTCCGGTCCGGGTGGCCCCAAGCCGGGTCCGCGTGGCCCGCGTCCGGGCAACAACCCGTTCTCATCCAACGCCAGCGGCATGGGGCAGCGCCCGGCGCGTCCGGGTGGCCCCAGCGACCGTCCCGACCGTCCCGACCGTCCCGACCGCGGCGAGCACCGCGGTGACCGTCCCGACCGCGGGCCGCGTGAGGATCGTGGCCCCCGCGAGGACCGCGGTCCGCGCGAGCCGCGTCGCGACGGCGATCGCGGTCCGCGTCCCGGCGGTCCCCGTCCGGGTCCCGCGGGTGCGGGCGGTCCCCGTCCCGGCCCGGCCGGCGCGGGTGGCCCGCGTCCCGGTCCTGGCGCCGGTGGTCCGCGTCCGCCCGCGGGTGCGGGT
>NZ_BLAF01000032.1:45541-119300 GCF_009687885.1 Acrocarpospora pleiomorpha | reverse complement strand
GGCCGGGTGTGGAAGCGCGGTAACGTGTGGAGCTGACCGGTACTAATAGGCCGAGGACTTGACCATGAAGCAGTTTTTGCTGCGGTGGTTGTGCTGCGTCTTGGAGGTGTTGTGCCTTTAGAGACTGCGCGGACTTTCTGTAGTGAGGTTTTTGCTCGCGTCCACTATGTGATTCTGAGACAACAACCGGCGTGTGCTGTGTTGTTTGTTTCATAGTGTTTCGGCGGTTTTAGCGGTGGGGAAACACCCGGTTACATTCCGAACCCGGAAGTTAAGCCCTCCAGCGCCGATGGTACTGCACCGGGGACGGTGTGGGAGAGTAGGACGCCGCCGGACAATCTTTATCGAAGGGCCCCAGCCAAACGGCTGGGGCCCTTCGTTTTTTCGGCCCAGAAGCCACCCCGAGGAAATCACCCGAGTCCCTGTCAAGGAACGAAGAGCCGTTCCGTCGGAGCGTTCAAGACGTTCAGCAGCATGCCGGAGAAGAACACCGTTCCCAGGCTGAGCACACGTTTGCCCAACCCGCTCAAGAACGTCGGAGTGATCTCTTTCTCGTCAACGACCGGCCACTTGTCGGGGAGGGCCTTGGTGAAACTGAAGTGCGCGTCGGCGAGCCGTACAAATGTGACCGGATAGTCGGCGAGTTCGGTGATGGCTCCGTCCACGTCCTTGTGGTCGGGCAGGCACAGGAGGACGTGGTCGATGGTGTCCCAGCGCTGGTGAGCCATCATCAGAGCCGTGGCGATTCCCGCCCGGCTGATGGCTGAGTCAACATAGACCTCTGTTTCGCTGTCCGGGACGACATGATGGGAAAGCCGGCCCGGCAGTCGTACGGATTCGAGCACCCGATGGAGATCCCTCGGAGCCGGGGAATTCCTGCCCAGGAGCGACACCGTCGTGCTCGCCGCCGCGCAGCCGAGTTCGGCATTCCATCTGCCGTACGAGGGGGGCAGCAACTCCGCCGGAAGGGCATCCGCGTCGAGGATGTCGAGTTTCAGGTTTGCCTTCTGCCGCACGACCATCTCGATGGCTTCCTGTACGGGGGGCTCCTGAGGGAGCGACAGGACTGCCTCGGTCTGGCTGGAGACGACGGATGCCTTCTCCCGGGCGATTTCCACGGGTGTGTCGCCGAGCACGCCCACATGCTCGGCGAAGATCTGCGCGATCGCCACCACCAATGCGGGAAAGATTGACACCTCATCCGACCCGCCGCCCATTCCTGCTTCCAGCACGAGGTAATCGGCTTCGACCTGCTCCGCGAACAGCACACCGGCGATAGTGAACAATCCCGCGGGGGCCAGATGACCAGGGAGGCGGTCCCGGCCGGGCAGCCGCTGAAGGCCGCGAGCGATTCGATCCCCGAGTGAGGTGAGCTCCGCGGCGGAGATCGCGGCTCCATCCAGCCTGATCCGTTCCCGGTTGGACCGGAGGCCGGGACTGGTGACCGTGACGACACGGGCACCCGACGCGGCGAGGAAGGCGGACGCGTAGGTCGCCGCCGTGCCCTTTCCTTTCGAGCCGACTACCGTGAGAACGGGCACGCTGGCACCGGAAAGCCCGATCAGGCGGAGCAGCTGCCGGGCTCGCTCCAGGCTTCGACGTGAGGCGTCGGGACGCGACCGCCAGTCCGCGAAGAAGGCGCTGTCAGAGCTCACCGCGCGAGTCTACGCGGTCTATCAGCGACGACCTCCGCGTGCGTCGTGCGCGCGGGGAAGCCGCGGGGGCGACCTCGTCCAGGTCGGCCAGTAGTCGCGCGACGTACGCGCGGGGAGCCGCAGGGACCCCGTCCAGGGCAGCCGGCAGCCGCGTGCGTCGTGCGCGGGGGGCGACCTCGTCCAGGTCGGCCGGCAGCCGCGCGACGTACGCGCGGGGACGCCACGAGCAGGCCGGTGATAAACGATAACCGTCTCGACCAAGCGACAACCGTCTCAATCAAGCGACAGCAGCCTCAATCACCCGACACCGTTGGGATGCCTGGCCGCGGGGGACCCCGGTTGGGGCGGCATTAAACTGGCTCGGTGACAGCAGCGCAGGACATCCACGCAGTAGAGGCCGCGATCCGTGCGCGCGGTGTCGAATGGGACATCGACCCGACCCTGGATCGCATGGCCGGCCTGGTCGACCTTCTGGGCCAGCCCCAGGCGGCGTTTCCTGTGATCCACATCGCCGGCACCAACGGTAAGTCGAGCACGGCTAGGATGGTCGAGGCGCTGCTGCGGGAACGGAACCTCCGGGTCGGGCGCTACACCAGTCCCGAGTTCGCGTCCATGCGCGATCGCATCTGCGTGGACGGTGTCCCCCTGGACGAGGACCGGTTCATCGAGCTGTTCCACGAACTGGAGCCGCACTTCGGGATCGTGGACCAGAAATACGGGCGGCTGAGCTTCTTCGAAGTGCTCACAGCGATGGCATTCGCCGCCTTCGCCGATGCCCCCGTGGACGTGGCCGTCATCGAGACGGGCATGGGCGGCACGTGGGACGCGACCAATGTCGCGACCGGGACTGTGGCCGTCATCACCTCCATCTCACTGGACCACACCGACTACCTCGGTCCCGACGTGGAAACGATCGCGACGGAGAAAGCGGGCATCATCAAGCCGGGCGCGACGGCCGTGCTGGAGCAGCAGGTGATCAGCGCCGCCGAGGTGCTGCTGCGGCGGTCGGCCGAGGTCGGGGCGACCGTGGCGCGCGAAGGGCTGGAATTCGGCGTGCTCCACCGCGAACTGGCCATGGGCGGCCAGCTCATCCACCTCAAGGGACTCAAGGGCTCCTACGAGGAGGTCTTCCTCCCCCTCTACGGAGCACATCAGGCGAGCAATGCCGTAACCGCCCTGGCGGCGGTGGAAGCCCTGACAGCAGGCGATGATCCGCTCGCCGACGACCTGGTACGGCAAGCCTTCGCCCAGGTGACCAGCCCAGGCCGCCTGGAGGTGGTCCGCAGAGGCCCGACCGTCATCATCGACGCCGCGCACAACCCCGGCGGCATGGAGGCCTCGGCGGACGCGATCACGGAATCATTCGGCTTCACCCGGCTGATAGCCGTGGTGGCCGTCATGGCCGACAAGGACGTCGACACGATCCTCGAACTCCTGGAACCCATCGTCGAAGAGATCGTGATTTCCAAGAACTCCTCGCCCCGATCGATGGACCCCGAGGAGCTGGCGCAACGCGCGGAGAGCGTCTTCGGCCAGGACCGTGTTCATCTGGCCCCCCGCCTGGACGACGCGATCGACCTCGCGATCAGCCTCGCCGACGAGGGCGACGAGTTCGGGGCCGGAGTGCTCATCACCGGTTCCGTCGTCACCGCCGGCGACGCCAGGCTTCTCTTGAAGGTCGGGTAATCATGTTCGACGTCACCGCCGGTGATGCCAGGGTCCTCTTGAAGGTCGGGTAATCATGTTCGATGTCACCCCCGGCATGCGCCGCCTGGGCGCCACCGTTCTCGGCATGGAAGCGATCGTCGTCGCCCTGGCCACCCCGGTCGCGATCACCATCCAGAATGTGGAGCCCAGCCTCGCGGCCACGATCGGCATCGGGATGGCGGTCCTCTGCGTAATCGTCGCGGGCCTGCTCAGATACCCGGCCGCCTTCATCGCGGGCACTCTGCTGCAGATTCTGGCGATCGCGACAGGTTTCCTGGTCAGCACGATGTTCTTCCTCGGGGCAATCTTCGCGGCGCTATGGATAACGGCGATATTCGTCGCTCGCCGTGTCGAGGGAGCGACGAAGCGCTAAAGTCGGCCACCATGGCCGTCCCTCCAATTCAGCCGCTGCACCCCCCGCTGGACGTCGTCCGAGCGCCTGCGGTGGCCATCGTGGTCGACATCCTGGTGGCCCTCCTGATCGTGGCCACCCTGCCGCTGGCGATCTTGGCGATTCCGAACACGATCTCCGTCGTCGCGGCGCTGCTGCCGCCGGACGTGTCGCAGATCGCGATGATTCGCGCCCACGGCTTGGCCCTGCCCGCCATGCTGCTCACGGTCCCGGCCGCCGCGCTGGCGGTGCGCCGGTTCCGCGCCGCTCCCGTGCTGGTCGCCGGTCTGACCGTGCTGGCCCTGGCCGACGCAGGGGGTGGTTTCGCGGACGGCCCGGTGACGGTGGGCGTGCTGCGGGTGCTGCATGGCATGGGTGCGGGCCTGCTGGTCCCGGCGACGCTGGTGGCGGCGATGGAGCGCCCGTCCCGGCGAATCCTGCTCCCGGTGTGGGCCGGTGCGCTGGCGGTGAGCCTGCTGACCGCTCAGGCGCTGGCGCTGTGGCCACTGGACGCGGTTTCCTCCTGGCAGGTCACGCTCCAGCCGTACCCGTTGCTGACCGGGATCGCGCTCGCGCTGGCCGCCGTTTTCCTGGTGCTGTGGCTGGTGAGCGACAAGAAGAGCCCCGGTGGACCGCGGCTGTCGGCCACTGAGCGGACGCGGCTGGTCATGGCGGCGGTGCCGTCGGCGGGGATCGCGCTGCTCGCGGTGGGGACGACGTTCGACTGGCCGCCGCTGATGGTGATCGCGGTCGCGTCGGTCGCCGTGGTCGCGATGCTCGGTCTGGGCTCGGTGGCGACCTTCGACGGTCCTGGTGGCCGGGTGCTGGCGTTCACCAATGTCGGGGTCGGGCTGGTTGTGCTGCCGACCGCCGCGCAGATGACGTATGTGGAACTCGGCGGTCTGGGTGGACCCGGGCTGACGGGCATGTGGGCGCCGTTCGGGGTGGCGGCCGTCGTCGCGCTGCTGGCCGCGCACGCGGCGATGCGCGTGAACGAGGAGATGGCGGCTCGGTTGGCGGCCGCCGGGCTGGTGACGGTGGTGGTCGGCCTGTGCGCGGTGCGACTGCTGGTGCCCACCATGGGCGGATCGATACTGCTGGTCCCGTTCGTTCTGCTCGCGACCGGGGCCGCGGTCGCTCTGGTGAGCGCCCTGCGCCTGGCGGGGCAGGTGGCCGCCCTGTTCGGCCTGTCCCTGCTCTTCCCGGCGGTCCTGGCCGGTTTCCTCGTCGGCACCGGCATCCAGGTGACCCGGCTGCGCGCGGTCAGCGAGGCGGAGGACGCCACCCGTCAGACCATGGTGGACGCGTTCGTGGGAGCTTTGCACCTGTGGGCGCTCATCGGTGGGTTCGTTCTCGTTCTGGTGCTGCTGCTCGCGTCCTTTCTGGCCCGCCGGTCCGCGCTGGCCGTACGGCCGGAGGAGCCGGAAGCGGGGGAGCCGGAGCCGCCGGTGGTTCCGGCGCCCACGCCCTCTCCAGAGGACAGGAGCGATGACGCCGGAGCCGACCGGTAAACTGCGGCTTGCGCGCGTGCGCGCCCCGAGTCTTCCTTCCGCGGCCGTTCCTGCGCACGCGGATCGCATCAAAGGAGAAACCCGTGTCCGAGCGTACGCTTGTCCTGATCAAGCCGGACGGTGTCCGTCGTGGCCTCGTCGGCGATGTCATCGGCCGCATCGAGCGTAAGGGCCTCAAGATCGTGGCGATGGAGCTGCGCACGCTGGACGCCGACACCGCCAAGGCGCACTACGCCGAGCACTCCGAGCGCCCGTTCTTCGGGGAGCTGGTGGAGTTCATCACCTCCGCGCCGCTGGTGGCCATGGTCGTCGAGGGCCCGCGCGCCGTCGAGGCGTTCCGGGCGCTGGCGGGCCTCACCGACCCGGTGAAGTCGGCTCCCGGCACCATCCGCGGCGACCACGCCCTGGAGATCGGCGAGAACGTCGTGCACGGTTCCGACTCGACCGAATCGTCCGCCCGGGAGATCAAGATCTTCTTCCCCGACCGTTTCTAGGCGCCGCACCCGCGAAAGCCCCGGGAAACCCGGGGCTTTTCGTGTTTCCGCAGGTAGATGTGGATAAACGTGAAGATTCTGAGGGTCGGCGTGCTCGGCCATGGGTACGACACGTTACGATTCGAATGCGATGCGTTATCACCTGCGGACCACCTGAAGGGAGGCCTCCTTCCCATGGGCAGCAAGCTTGCGTTTCTCGGCCGTGACATGGCGGTCGATCTCGGCACGGCCAACACGCTGGTCTATGTGCGCGGGCGTGGCATCGTGCTCAATGAGCCGTCGGTAGTGGCCATCAACACCACCTCGGGCAAGATCGTCGCCGTTGGCATCGAGGCCAAGCGCATGATCGGCCGTACGCCAGGGAACATCGTGGCGGTCCGCCCACTGAAGGACGGTGTGATCGCCGACTTCGACGTCACTGAGCGCATGTTGCGCTATTTCATCCAGCGGATTCACAAACGCCGTCACTTCGCCAAACCGCGCATCATCGTCGCCGTGCCCAGCGGGATCACCGGCGTCGAGCAGCGCGCGGTCAAGGAAGCCGGCTACCAGGCCGGCGCCCGCCGCGTCTACATCGTCGAGGAACCGATGGCCGCGGCCATCGGGGCGGGCCTGCCGGTGCACGAGCCGACCGGCAACATGGTCGTGGACATCGGCGGCGGCACCACCGAGGTCGCGATCATCTCGATGGGCGGCATCGTGACCAGCCAGTCCATCCGGGTCGGCGGCGACGAGCTCGATCACGCGATCATCGCGCACGCGAAGAAGGAACATTCGCTGATGCTCGGCGAGCGGACCGCGGAAGAAGTCAAGATCGCGATCGGCGCCGCGTGCGTGATGCCGGAGCAGGGCCAGGCCGAGATCCGCGGCCGTGACCTGGTCAGCGGCCTGCCGAAGACGATCGTGGTGTCCGCCGACGAGATCCGCGCCGCGATCGATGAGCCGCTCAACGCGATCGTCGACGCGGTCAAGTCGACCCTGGACAAGTGCCCGCCGGAGCTGTCCGGCGACCTGATGGACCGGGGCATCGCGCTGACCGGCGGCGGTTCGCTGCTGCGCGGCATGGAGGAACGCCTCCGCGACGAGACCGGCATGCCGGTGCATCTGGTCGACAACGCGCTCGACTCGGTCGCGCTCGGCACCGGCCGGTGCGTGGAGGACTTCGACGCGCTCCAGCAGGTTCTGGTCCCCGAACCGAGGCACTGAGGCACGGCGATGAAGGACACACGGCGGACGCGGATCGTGGTGGGCTCGCTGCTGGCGACGGCGCTGCTGCTGATCACGCTCGATCACCGCAGCGGTGACAGCCCGGTGCTCGGGCCGATCCGTGGGGTCGCCGCCGGTGCGTTCGGGGCCGCGGAACAGGCCGCGGCCTCGGTCACCGAGCCCGTCGGCTCGTTCTTCCGGGCGCTGGCGGGCGCGTCCGGCGCGCAGCGGAAGATCGCGGAACTGTCCGCCGAGAACGGCAGGCTGCGCGGCGAGCTGACCGCGCAGCGGCTGGACCGGCAGCGGTCGGCGCAGCTGAACGGCATGCTCGGCCTGGCCGGCCGGGGCGGTTACCGGGTCCTGCCGGCGCAGGTGATCGCGCGCAGGTCCGCGCCCGGGTTCGAGGACGCGGTGGAGATCGACGCGGGCGCCAGGGACGGCATCCGCGCCGAGATGACCGTGCTCAACGCCGACGGCCTGGTCGGCCGGGTGGTGCGGGCCGAGGAGCACACCGCGACCGTCGTGCTGCTGTCGGATCCGGCCTCCTCGGCGGGGGCGCGGCTGGAGGGCGGCAACGAGCTCGGCGTGGTCAACGGCCTGGGCGAGAACGGCAGCGCCGGGCGGTTCCTGCGGTTCCGGCTGCTGGACTCCTCCGCGCCGCTCACCGTCGGGCACCGCATCGTCAGTTTCGGGTCCATGCGGGGCACGCCGTATGTGGCGGGCGTTCCGATCGGGGTGATCGAGCGGGTGGAGGCGACCCCCGGCGAGCTCACCCGCACCGCGTATGCGCGGCCGTTCGCCGATCTGACCTCGCTGGACGTGGTCGGCGTGGTGGTGAAGGCGCCGGCTCGGCCGCCGCGTGACTCGGTCCTGCCGGGCGGGCGGCCGGATCCGAAGCCGCTCAAACCCGTCCCGAGCGTCTGACATGGCGCGGAACCTGGGCACCGCCGCGCTGATCTTCGCCGCGCTGGTCGTGCAGATGACCGTGATCAACCGGATGGGTTTCTCGGTGACACCCGATCTGGTGCTGCTGGTGGTGATCGCGCTCGCCACGCTGCGCGGCGAGACCGCGGGCGCCGTCATCGGGTTCCTGGCCGGGCTCGCCGCCGACCTCACCCCGCCCACCGACCACGTCCTGGGGCAGTACGCGCTGGTGATGTGCCTGACCGGTTACCTGGCCGGGCGGTGGGCAGCCAGGGTGCCGATGCTGGCGGTGGCCGCGTGCGCGGTCGGCGCGCCGGCGCTGGCGGTCGGGGTGGGGTCGTTGCTGGGCGATCCGGGCGTGGACTGGTCGACTTTCGTGGCGATCTGGCCGGGCACGGCGCTGTGCAACCTGCTCGCCGCGCCGATCGTGGTCTGGGCGGTGCGCGCGCTGTTCCGGCCGGCCCGGTCCAGGGACGTCCTGATCATGGGGAGGAGACGGCCGTGAACCGGATGCGGACCCGTTTCGTGGTGTTGCACGTGCTGGTGCTGTCGTTGCTGGCGGTTCTCTCCGTCCGGCTGTGGCAGGTCCAGGTGGTGCGCGGGCCGGAGTTCGTGGCGGTGGCGACCGAGACGCGGACCAGGGATGTGGTGGTGCCGGCCATCCGGGGGCAGATCCTGGATTCGACGGGGCGGCCGCTGGTGCGCAACCGCACCGGTCTGGTCGTGTCGATCGATCGCACCCGCCTGGATCGTATGCCGGACGCGGGCGACGCGGTGCTGAAGAAGCTGGCGGCCGTGCTCGGGTCGACCCCGGAGTCGTTGCGGGAGCGGATCCGCTCGTGCGGACCCGGGGTGGCGCGGCCGTGCTGGACGGGCTCGCGATACCAGCCGATTCCGGTGGACGACGCGGTGACGACCCCGGAGGCACTGCAGATCCTGGAGCGCCAGGAGGACTTTCCCGGGGTGACGGCCGAAGTCCAGGCGGTGCGCGACTATCCCGGCAAGACACACGCGGCGCAGGTGCTCGGATATCTGCAGCCCGTGACGCAGCAGGAGCTGGAGCGCCGGCAAGGGCTCAAGGCCAGCTATTCGGGTGTCGACCTGGTCGGGCGGGACGGGCTCGAAGAGGTCTACGACCAGGCGCTGCGCGGCAAGTCGGGCCTGCGCCGGGTCCAGGTGGACCGCATGGGCAAGGTCATCGGCGTGGAGCAGCAGGTCGCGCCGATCACCGGGGACACCCTGATCACCAGCATCGACGCGAAGGTGCAGGCCATCGTGGAGAAGGCGCTGGAAGGGGCGATGAAGCGGTCGCCGCAGGCGGACGGCGCGGCCGGGGTGGTGCTGGACGTGCGGACCGGGCGGGTGATCGCGATGGCCAGCATGCCCACCTACGACCCGTCGGTGTGGATCGGCGGGATCTCCGAGAACGAATACCAGCGGCTGCTGTCGGACAAGTCCGGCCGTCCGCTGGTGTCCCGCGCGATCAAGGGCACGTTCGCGCCCGGCTCGACGTTCAAGGTCACCTCGGTGTCGGCGATGGTCAAGGACGGGTATCCGCTGAACGGCACCTACGACTGCCCGGGCGCGTTCATGGTCGGCAGCCGGCCGTTCCACAACTTCCGGGGGATCGGGCTCGGGCCGATGAACCTGCACACGGCGCTGGTGAAGTCGTGCGACACGATCTTCTATCGGGCGGCGTACGAGATGTGGCTGCGCGACGGCGGCATGAAGCCCAAGCCCAAGCCCAAGGACCCGATGGCGGCGATGTCCCGGGCGTACGGGTTCGGGAAGCTGACCGGGATCGACATTCCGGGGGAGTCAGCGGGGCGTATTCCGGACCGGTACTGGAAGAAGAACCTGTGGGCGGCCACCCGGGCGACGAACTGCATCCGCGCCAAGAAGGGGTATCCGGAGGTCAAGGACGGGAACAGGGCGGCGTTCCTGAAGCGGCTGGCGTACGAGAACTGCCTGGAGGGCTTCCAGTGGCGGGCGGGTGACGCGGCGAACTTCTCGATCGGGCAGGGCGACGTGCTGGTGACGCCGCTGCAACTCGCCAACGCGTACGCGGCGCTGGTCGGGGACGGGAAGGTGCGCAGCCCGCGGATCGCCTGGGCGCTGGTCCGGCCGGACGGCACCAAGGTCAAGGAGATCGTGCCGCCGGTGATCGGCAAGCTGCCGATCGACGAGACCACCCGCGCCTACATCAAGAACGCGCTCAGCCAGGTGCCCTCCGACGGCACCGCGGCCGGGGCGTTCGGCGGCTGGCCGATGAACCTGGTCAGCATCGGCGGCAAGACCGGCACCGCCGAGGTGTACGGCAAAGCCGACACCGCCTGGTTCGCCTCGTTCGCCCCCACGGCCAAACCCCGCTTCGTGACCGTCGTCATGGTCTCCCAGGGCGGCATGGGCGGTTCGGCCGCCGCCCCGGCGGTCCGCGAGATCTATGAGGGCATGTTCGGTTTCGGCAAGGACCACGCGCCCGCCGCCCTCACCGAACCCGCCAAGCGTCTGCCGGTGATCAAGCCCGATGGCACGGTGAACCGGTGATCCCCGCCTCGGCGGTACCTCGGCGCAGGTCGCTGGCCAGCCGCGCGGTCGGCGAGGGCTCCGCGGTGCGCCGGATGGACGGGGTGCTGCTGATGGCGGTGGGCGCGCTCTGCGTGCTCGGCACCCTGCTGGTCTGGTCCTCCACCAGGACCTGGATGTCGGTGGAGCCGACCGGCCTGGTCAAGAAACATGTGCTCAACCTGGGCATCGGCGCCGTCCTGCTCAGCGCGGTGGCGATGGTGGAGCCGCACCGGCTGCGGGCGTACGCGCCGGTCGCTTACCTGATCGCCATGCTCGCGCTGATCCTGGTGGTGACCCCGGTGGGCACCACGGTGAACGGCTCGCACTCCTGGATCATGCTCGGCGGCGGCTTCGCCATGCAGCCGTCCGAGCTGGCCAAACCGGCGCTGGTGCTGCTGCTGGGCATGCTGCTGGCCGAACCCGCGGAGGGCACCGACCGGCCCAGGACGCTGGATCTCGTGCTGGCGCTGTCCGCGTCGGGGCTGACGATGGCGCTGGTGATGCTCCAGCCCGACCTGGGCACCACGATGGTGCTTTCGGTGATCACCGCCGGTGTGCTGATCTTCGCGGGGGTGCGGAAACGCTGGATCGGCGTGGTGGCGGGGGCCGCGGTGCTCGGGGGCGGGCTGGTGTGGTCGTTCGGGCTGCTCCAGCCGTACCAGGTGGCGCGGTTCACCGCGTTTCTCAACCCGGCCAGCGACCCGCGCGGGGTCGGCTACAACAGCACCCAGGCGCTGATCGCGATCGGCTCCGGCGAGATTTTCGGCAAGGGCCTGTTCCACGGCGGCCAGACCACCGGCCGGTTCGTGCCGGAGCAGCACACCGACTTCATCTTCACCGTGGCGGGGGAGGAGTTCGGGTTCCTGGGCGCGGTCACCGTGATCGCGCTGCTCGGCGTGGTGCTGCTGCGCGGGCTGCGGATCGCGCGGTACTGCGAGGACCGGTTCAGCGCGCTGGTCGCGAGCGGCATCGTCTGCTGGTTCGCGTTCCAGATGTTCATTAACGTTGGGATGACAATCGGCATCATGCCGATTACGGGATTGCCCCTGCCTTTCGTCTCGTACGGCGGGACGGCCACGTTCGCCAACATGATCGGGATCGGGTTACTGCAGGCCATCCACATCAAGGAGCGAAGCTTCGCGGGGTGAGAGCCGCCCGCAGGATCCTGCGGTGCGCTCTCACTGGCGCGACTTTCGTCAAGCGAACAATCTGGGAACGTACCTTGAATGTGCGATGACAGATGAACGCAGGACGCCATCCCCGAAGATCCCCCGAAGACGGAGGAACGGTGACTCCGGACGACGAGGCGCAGGAGCGCGGGCGCGCTTTGGACCTGCTCCGAAAGGCATTTCCCGACTACCGGATCGTGTACGGCGGCGGCCGATGGGCGGCGGCCGCGGCCGGGAACCCGCCCACGGTGTGGTTCGCCCAGACGGCGAGCAGCCTGTGCGGGCAGCTCTTCCTCGCCCAGCTGCGCAACGGCGGCACGGTGGGCCCGTTCCACGCGGAGAGCGACTCGCAGTGCGCACGGTGACCTTTTCGTAACGAGTGCCGGGCTAGCGTGGTATCGCCCCCTCTTGGAGAGTCAATGACCCATTCCGCCCGTGACCGTTCGGCCATCCAGTTCGCCGGCGCCATCCGGGACCGCACGCTCGCGGCCCTGGGCGAGGCGCCGTCGACCGCCGTCATCCATCAGATCGCCGAGGAGATCCACCTCAGCTCCCCCCAGACCTCCCGGTTGAAGTGCATGCGGCTGGCCAACGGCTGGACGGTGGAGGAGGCGATAGAGCGGTTCCACGAGATGTGCGACCGTTCCCAGATCAAGCGTCGTGGCCTGTCCGAGCGCTCCTGGCGGGAGTGGGAGGCGGGCGCGCGGCCGGACCGCGAGTACACCGACCTGCTCTGCCGCCTGTTCGAGACCGGCCCGGTCCAGCTGGGCTTCGCCCGCGACTACACGCCGGAGGAGGCCCGCCGGGCCCAGGCGGGCGCGGGCGACCCGATCGCGGACGCCGCCGCCGAGGCCAGCGAGCATGCCGAGGAGGCCGAGACCAGCGAACTCGGCTCCGGCGCGCTGGAACGCCTGCGCACCCAGGTGATCTGGGTGGGCCGCAGGTATGTGTGGGAGACGCCGCTCCCGCTCTTCGTCGAGATGCGCGCCCTCCAGGAACAGACCAGAAAGGCGCTGGAACGCCGCATCCACCCGACCCAGGCGGGCGAGCTGTACTTCCTGACCGGCGCGCTCTGCGGGCTGATGGCCAACGCCAGCATGGACATGGGCCGCCGGGTGCCCGCCGACACGCTGGCCAGGGCCTCCTGGACGTACGGCCGGATCTCCGGGCATCCCTCGCTGATGGGCTGGGCCCGCGGCATGCAGGCCTCGGTCGCGCTGTGGGACCGCCGTTACGAGGACGCGGCCAGATACGCCGGCGACGCCCTCACCCACCTGTCCACCGGCAGCGGCGGGGCCAGGCTGCACATGCTCAGGGCCCGGGCCTGCGCGATGCTGGGCCGCGCCGCCGAAGCCAGGGACGAACTTCACCGAGCTTCGCAGGCCCGGGCGTCCGGCGGCCCTGACGAACTGCACGACGAGATCGCCGGGGAGTTCGCCTTCCGGCCCGCCAAGGAGCACTACTACGCGGCCGTGACCCACCTGCATCTGGGCCAGGCGCCCCGGGCGATCGAGGAGGCCAGGGCCGCCATCGCGCTCTACTCCGCCGACGAGCGGGAGAACCGCTCCTACGGCTGCGAGGCGATGGCCCGCGCCCACCTGGCCATCGCCTACGTGCTGGAGGACGACCAGGAGGGTGCGGAACAGGCGGTCGCGCCGTTACTGGAACTGCCGCCTGAACGCAGGATCGACAGCCTGGGCGCCACCCTGGCGGCCAGCAGATCGCTGGTGTCGGACCGGATGGCCCGCCAGATCGAGGGCTTCTGCTCGGTCGGCCTGGCGCAGACCCGTGACCTGAGTTTCGAAACCCCGGCGAGGGCGCTGAACACATGACCGCTCCCACCGTCGCCGGAGTTCCCGCGACGCTCGCGCAAGCCTGCCATGCCGCCGGTCTGGACCCGGCGGGCGCGCGCCTGCTGCGCAGCTTCGCCAACATCGTCTACCTGCTGCCCCGCGAGTCGGTGGTGGTACGGCTTTCCGACGCCAACGCCCTCGGCAAGTACGACCGCCTGGTCGTCTCGCTCAAGGTCACCCGCTGGCTGGTGGAGCAGGGCTTCCCGGCCACCATGCCGCTGGACGTCAAGCAGCCGCTGGCCGTCGACGGCGCGCTGGCCACGTTCTGGCACTACGAGGAGCACGCCGGGCCGCCTCCGGACCCGGCGCCGCTCGGCTTGATGCTCCGGCGGCTGCACGCGCTGCCGCCGGTGCCGTTCGACTTGCCGACCTTCGATCCTTTCGGCACGATCCGGCGGGCCATCGCGGCCAGCCGGGCCATCGACGAGGAGGAGCGCGAGTGGCTGACCGAACGGTGCTCGGCGCTCTCCGACGCCTACTACGAGCGGCTGGAGTTCGCTCTGCCGTACGGGCTGGTGCACGGTGACGCGCACCGGGGCAACCTGCTCCGTACACCTGAGGGACTGCTGCTGTGCGACTGGGATTCGGTGAGCGCCGGGCCTCGAGAGATCGACCTGGTGCCCACGCTGGTGGGGGCCAGGTTCGGGCTGACCGAGGCGGAACGGGACGGGTTCGTCGAGGCGTACGGGTACGACGCCAGGAACTGGTCCGGGTATGGGGTGCTGCGGGACACCCGGGAACTGCAGACGCTGACGGCCGTGCTCAGGAACGCGCACCGGGATCCGGGGTCGCGGGCGGAGTTACGGTTCCGGCTCGCTTCGCTACGGGCCGGTGACGACCGTACCTGGCACGCCTTCTGAAGCGGATACCCTTGGGAGCATGTCTGTCGAGTCCTTGTTCCCCCGCCTGGAACCGCTGCTGCCCAAAGTGCAGAAGCCGATCCAGTATGTGGGGGGTGAGCTGAACTCGACCGTCAAGGATTGGGACGAGGCCACGGTCCGGTGGGCGCTGATGTATCCGGACGCGTATGAGGTGGGCCTGCCCAACCAGGGCGTGCAGATTCTGTACGAGATCCTCAACGAGCTCCCGGACACCATGGCCGAGCGCACCTACGCGGTGTGGCCCGACCTGGAGGCGCTGATGCGCGCCGAGGGCGTGCCCCAGTTCACCGTGGACGCGCACCGGCCGGTGCGCGCCTTCGACCTGCTCGGGGTGTCCTTCTCCACCGAACTCGGCTACACCAACCTGCTGACCGCGCTCGACCTGGCGGGGATCCCGCTGCACGCGGTCGATCGGACCGACGACGATCCGATCGTGCTGGCCGGTGGGCACGCCGCGTTCAACCCGGAGCCGATCGCCGACTTCCTCGACGCCGCCGTGCTCGGCGACGGCGAGCAGATCGCGATCGCCATCTCCGAGGTGATCCGCGAGTGGAAGAACGAGGGCGAGCCGGGCGGCCGGGACGGGGTGCTGCTGCGGCTGGCCGAGACCGGCGGCGTCTACGTGCCCAAGTTCTACGACGTGGAGTATCTGCCGGACGGCCGGATCAAGCGGGTCGTGCCCAACCGTCCGGGGGTTCCCTCCCGGGTGTTCAAGCACACCGTGATGGACCTGGACGAGTGGCCGTATCCGAAGAAGCCGCTGGTGCCGCTGGCCGAGACCGTGCACGAGCGGTTCAGCGTGGAGATCTTCCGCGGCTGCACCCGGGGCTGCCGGTTCTGCCAGGCGGGCATGATCACCCGCCCGGTCCGGGAGCGGTCGATCACGGTGATCGGCGACATGGTGGCCAACGGCATCAAGGAGTCCGGCTTCAACGAGGTCGGCCTGCTGTCGCTGTCCAGCGCCGACCACTCCGAGATCGCCGAGGTGGCCAAGGGCCTCGCCGACCGCTACGAGGGCACCAACACGTCGCTGTCGCTGCCGTCCACCCGGGTCGACGCGTTCAACATCGACCTGGCCAACGAGTTCTCCCGCAACGGCCGCCGCTCCGGCCTGACCTTCGCGCCCGAAGGCGGTTCCGAGCGCATGCGCAAGGTGATCAACAAGATGGTCACCGAGGAGGATCTGATCCGCACCGTCACCACCGCCTACACGCAGGGGTGGCGGCAGGTGAAGCTGTATTTCATGTGCGGCCTGCCCACCGAGGAGGACATCGACGTCCTCGGCATCGCCGACCTGGCCAAGAAGGTCATCAAGGCCGGTCGCGAGGCCACCGGTTCGCGGGACATCCGCTGCACGGTCTCCATCGGCGGTTTCGTGCCCAAGCCGCACACCCCGTTCCAGTGGGCCGCCCAGTGCGACCACGAGACGGTGGACCGGCGGCTCCGCGAACTCCGCAACAGCCTGCGCAACGACAAGCAGTATGGCAAGGCCATCGGATTCCGCTACCACGACGGCAAGCCGTCCATCGTGGAGGGCCTGCTCTCCCGGGGGGACCGGCGAGTCGGCGCGGTGATCAAGGCCGTGTGGGCGGACGGCGGGCGGTTCGACGGCTGGAGCGAGCATTTCTCCTACGAACGCTGGATGAAGTCGGCCGCCGAGGTCGGGGTGGACGTGGACTGGTTCACCATCCGGGAGCGCGAGGAGCACGAGGTGCTCCCCTGGGACCACCTCGACGCCGGCCTCGACCGGGAATGGCTCTGGCAGGACTGGCAGGACGCCGTCAACGACGTCGAGGTCGAGGACTGCCGCTGGACACCGTGTTACGACTGCGGCGTCTGCCCCACCATGGGGACCGAGATTCAGATCGGGCCCACGGGGCGGAAGTTGCTGCCGCTGACCGTCGTGTGAACGACGCGTGAGAGCGGCATATGCTGAGAGAAGAATTTCTGACTCGAAGAGTATCGATTCAACATCAATAACAGGGATTGACGAGACCGGAAGGACGACGGAGCACTGAAACCCGTTCCCGATGGGCCCCCGCCCGCGCCTGTGGTGCAGCGCCTTCGTGTGCGTTACGCCAAGCGTGGACGGCTGCGCTTCACCAGCCACCGCGACATCTCCCGCGCGCTCGAACGAGCGGTCCGGCGGGCGGGTATCCCGGTGGCGTACAGCGCGGGGTTCAGTCCACATCCGAAGATCTCTTACGCCGGAGCCGCCCCGACCGGGGTGGCGAGCGAGGCCGAATACCTGGAGATCGGGGTGAGCCGCGCGTGCGATCCGCTCCGGCTGCGCGCCGACCTGGACGCCTCGCTTCCGCCGGGCCTGGACGTGCTCGACGTTGTCGAGGCCCGCGCGGAGAGCCTGGCCGACCGGCTGGAGGGGTCGATGTGGGAGGTGCGGCTGACCGGGGTGGACCCGGCCGAGGCCGCATCGGCGGTGACGACGTTTCTGGCCGCCGCGCGTGTGGACGTGGAGCGCCTGACCAAGAAAGGCTTGCGTGCGTTCGACGCACGTCAGGCGGTCCAGACCCTCACCGTGGCGGAGAACGCGGATGGAACGGCAGGTCAGGAGCCGATTCAGTCGTGTGTCATACTTCGCATGGTCGTTCGGCACGAAACTCCTGCCGTCCGGCCCGATGACGTGCTCATGGGATTGCGTCTCGTGGCAGGCCTCGCGCCGCCGTCACCCCCCGCGGTGACCCGGCTGGCGCAGGGGCCGCTCGACGCGATCACCGGTGAGCCCGCCGACCCGCTCGAAGCCGACCGGGTTGGTGACCACCTATAGGACTTGCCGCCGCGGCCCCGTGAGGAGGCCAGGCGGACCGCGAGAGACGAATGCTCCCGCGCGGCGCGGAAACGCGCCCGGGAGCTGACGGGAGAGCGCCCGCATGCTCGACAACGAGCCCACTGTCGGCGATACGACAACAGAGACAACAGAACAGAACACCAACGAGACCAAGACCGTGCGCCGTCGCGCCAGCCGCCCCGCCGGGCCTCCGCCCGAGCCGGACGACATCCCGACGGCTCCGGCGATCCAGGCCGCCGCCGCCCAGGCGCTGGCCGGCCCTGCCGTGGGTACGGCTGTCGCCGAGAAGCCCAAGCGCACGCGGACGAGCAGGCGTGCGGCGGCCGAACCGGCGGAAACGACGGCATCGGCAGAAACGATGGCATCGGGAACGACGGCCGAGGTCGCCGAGAAGCCGAAGCGCGTCACCCGCCGCCGGACGAAGGCCGCCGATGTAGCCGAGGCCGCTGAGACGCAGGAAGCCGCCGTGGCCGATGTGGCTGTCTCGGCGGAGGAGCCGGTCAAGCCGGCCCGCCGTACCAGGACTCGCAAGAAGGCCGAGCCCGTCGAGGAGCCCGTGACTTCGGTCGAGGAGGCTGTCGTCGAGGCTGAGATCGACGCGGTCGTCGAGGCGGCGGCCGAAGCCCCGGTGAAGCGTCGCCGTACCCGGAAGAAGGACGACGACGGAGATCATCGTGGGGAACGATCCAGCGCGATGAGCGCCGCCGAGGCCCAGGTGGCCGCCGCGATGCTGCTGGCCATGCCCGCCGAGGAGCCGCTGGACGACGAGCCCGCCGGGGAGGACCTGGACGAGGATCTGTCCCCGCAGGCGCGGGTCGTGGCCGACCCATTCGGGCTGTCGGCCGCCCGGCAGGCCGATGTGCCGTCGGTGACCTTCCAGCCGCCCGCCGCCGTCTTCCAGCCACTGTTCCAGGCTCCTGACCCGTTCGCGGCCAAGCAGGTTCCGGTGAAGCAGGCGCCGGCCAAGCCCGCCGTACCGGCCGAACCGGTGGCGGAGCCGGAGCCGGTGACCGCCGAGGCCGAAGAGGCCGAGGAGAGCGACGAGGAGGCCGGCGAGGACGGTTCCCGCCGCCGGCGTCGCCGCCGAGGCGGCCGCGGCCGGGGCCGGGCCCGCGAGAACGACGAGGCGGGCGAGGACGAGAGCGGCGAGGAGGAGCCCGCCGAGGAGGAGGACGCGCAGGCCGCGCCCGCCGAGGAGGAGGGCGAGACGACCGGTTCCCGGCGTCGCCGCAGGCGGCGCAGGCGCGGGACCGACGACGCCGAGCCGATCAGCGACGATCCGCCGAACACGGTGGTCCGGATCCGCGCGCCGCGCGCCGGGCGGACCGCCCTGTCCACCACCACCTCCGCGGACGAGGTGCAGGGTTTCCGCGGCTCCACCCGCCTGGAGGCGAAGAAGCAGCGCCGCCGCGAGGGCCGCGAGATGGGCCGCCGCCGCCCGCCGATCATCACCGAGTCGGAGTTCCTGGCCCGGCGCGAGGCCGTCGAGCGGGTCATGGTGGTGCGCAGGCATGGCGGCCGCACCCAGATCGCCGTGCTCGAGGACGGCGTGCTGGTCGAGCACTACGTGGACCGCGAGGCCAGCCAGTCCTACGTCGGCAACGTGTATCTGGGCAAGGTGCAGAACGTGCTGCCGTCGATGGAGGCGGCGTTCGTGGACATCGGCAAGGGCCGCAACGCGGTGCTGTACGCCGGTGAGGTGAACTTCGACACCGCCGGCCTGGAAGGGCAGCCGCGCCGGATCGAGGCCGCGCTCAAGTCGGGCCAGCCGGTGCTGGTGCAGGTCACCAAGGACCCCATGGGCCACAAGGGCGCCCGCCTGACCTCGCAGATCAGCCTGCCGGGCCGCTACCTGGTCTACGTCCCCGACGGCTCCATGACCGGTATCTCGCGAAAGCTCCCGGACAAGGAGCGCACCCGGCTCAAGCAGATCCTGCGCAAGGTGATGCCGGAGAACGCGGGCGTGATCGTGCGCACCGCCGCGGAGGGCGCGTCCGAGGACGAGCTGGCCCGGGACGTGGCGCGGCTGTCGGCGCAGTGGGAGGCGATCCAGCGCAAGGCCAAGTCGGCCAGCCCGCCGGAGTTGCTGTCCGGCGAGCCCGACCTGACCGTGCGCGTGGTCCGGGACGTGTTCAACGAGGACTTCGCCTCGCTGGTGGTCTCCGGCGAGGAGGTCTGGGCGGACGTGGAGGACTATGTCAGCCACGTCGCCCCGCACCTGGCCGAGCGGCTGTCCCGCTGGGACGAGGCCGGCGACGTGTTCGCCGCCTACCGGGTGGACGAGCAGATCTCCAAGGCGATGGAGCGCAAGGTCTGGCTGCCGTCCGGCGGCTCGCTGGTGATCGACAGGACCGAGGCGATGACCGTCGTCGACGTCAACACCGGCAAGTTCACCGGCCACGGCGGCAACCTGGAGGAGACCGTCACCAGGAACAACCTGGAGGCGGCCGAGGAGATCGTGCGCCAGCTCCGGCTGCGGGACGTCGGCGGCATCATCGTCATCGACTTCATCGACATGGTGCTGGAGAGCAACCGCGACCTGGTGCTGCGGCGGCTGCTGGAGTGCCTGGCCCGGGACCGGACCAAGCACCAGGTGGCCGAGGTCACCTCGCTCGGCCTGGTGCAGATGACCCGCAAGCGGGTCGGTCAGGGCCTGCTCGAGGCGTTCTCCACGCCCTGCGACTGCTGTCACGGCCGCGGCCTGATCGTCTCGACCGAACCGGTCGAGGCCAAGCCGGAGCCGCGCGGCACGCAGGGCAAGATGGCCATCGAGAAGGCCGTCGCCGACAAGCTCGGTGGCGACGGCTCGGCGGTCGCCGCCGACGACGGCCGGGAGAGCGTGACCGACAGTTTCGACGAGGGCCAGCCACGTGGGCGGCGACGCTCCAGGCGGTCCAGATCGATGGATTAGTGCCGTATCAGGCCACGTTTGCCCTCTTTGGGGCACACCGACCGAGGTGGGACCTTGATCGTCGTGTCACCCCGAAGCAGGGCAAACACGATCGGTTACGGCACTAGACTGACTTCTCAGAGACTTCCTAGCTCCGGTGTTCCGCCCGGTTCGACCTCGGTCCCGTTAATCCGGTACTCTAGTCAATCGGTGCGCCTGGTGGCGTGCCTGGCTTCGCGCGCTCCCCTGGTCCGCCGGCAAATGTATCCAGCGACCGGGTGTCGGGGCGCAGCATCCAGTAGACAAGAAGGGTTTCCGCGGTGTACGCGATCGTTCGTTGCGGCGGCAGGCAGCAGAAGGTCTCCGTAGGAGACGTCATCGAAGTGGACACGGTCCCTGGTGAGATCGGTTCCACGTTTGCGCTGCCGGCGATTCTCGTCGTCAACGACGGCGATGTCACCACCGACCCGGCCGTGCTCGGCAAGTTCCAGGTGACCGCCGAGATTCTCGGCGAGACCAAGGGTCCCAAGATCCGCATCCTCAAGTACAAGAACAAGACCGGTTACAAGAAGCGCCAGGGGCACCGCCAGCGGTACACCCAGGTGAAGGTCACCGGCATCAACCCTGGGAAGTAGGGAGTCATGGCACACAAGAAGGGCGCCTCGTCCACCCGGAACGGCCGCGACTCCAACGCCCAGCGGCTCGGAGTCAAGCGTTTCGGCGGGCAGCTCGTGAACGCCGGTGAGATCATCATCCGGCAGCGCGGCACCCACCACCACCCCGGCGACAACGTCGGCCGCGGCGGCGACGACACGCTGTTCGCGCTGGTCGCGGGCCACGTGCAGTTCGGTCGCAAGCGCGGTCGCCGCGCAGTGAGCATCATCCCGGTCGCGGAGTAAATCCCGCGCAGTACCGGAGGGCGAGGCGGGTCGGTGAGTCCGATCCGCCTCGTTTCATTTCTAGGGGAAGCAGGCTATGGCTGATTTCGTCGATCACGTCATCGTGCACATCAAGGCGGGTGACGGCGGCAACGGCTGCGCTTCCATCCATCGGGAGAAGTTCAAGCCGCTGGGTGGCCCCGACGGGGGCAACGGCGGCCCGGGCGGCAACGTGATCCTTGAGGTGGACGCCAACACCTCGACGTTGCTGGAATACCACCACCGGCCGCACCGCAAGGCGGGCAACGGGAAGCAGGGCGCGGGTTCGAACCGGGACGGCGCGCGCGGCGAGGACGTGATCCTGCCGGTCCCCAACGGCACTGTGGTGAAAAATGCGGAAACGGGGGAGGTGCTGGTCGATCTGATCGGCGTCGGGACCCGGTATGTGGCCGCGCAGGGCGGTTTCGGAGGGCTCGGGAACGCGGCGCTGGCCACCTCCAAGCGCAAGGCGCCCGGGTTCGCGCTGCTGGGCGAGCCCGGCGATGTCGCCGACATCACCCTGGAGCTGAAGACCGTCGCGGACGTCGCGCTGGTCGGCTTCCCGAACGCGGGCAAATCCTCGCTGATCGCGGCGTTGTCGGCCGCCCGGCCGAAGATCGCCAACTATCCGTTCACGACGTTGATCCCGAACCTGGGCGTGGTCACGGCGGGTGAGGTCATCTACACGGTGGCCGACGTGCCCGGGCTCATTCCCGGCGCGTCCCAGGGCAAGGGGCTCGGCCACGAGTTCCTGCGGCACGTCGAGCGCTGCTCCACGATCGTGCACGTGCTGGACTGCGCGACCCTGGATCCCGGGCGTGACCCTGTCACTGACTTCGAGGTCATCGAGGCGGAGCTGGCGGCCTACGGTTCGCTGCAGGACCGGCCGCGCATGGTCGTGCTCAACAAGGTGGACGTGCCGGACGCGCGGGAGCTCGCCGATCTGGTCAAGCCGCTGCTGGCCGAGCGCGGCCTGCGGGTGTTCGAGATCTCCGCGGCGTCGCACGAAGGGCTCACCCCCTTGGCGTACGCGATGGGGGAGATGGTGGCGCGGGCCCGCGCCGAGAAGCCGGTCGAGGAGCCCACCCGGCTCGTCATCCGGCCCAAGCAGCTCGGCGAGACCGGGTTCACGCTGCGCCGGGTCAACGAGACCACCTTCCAGCTCACCGGCGAGAAGCCGGAACGCTGGATCCGGCAGACCGACTTCACCAACGACGAGGCCGTCGGCTACCTGGCCGACCGGCTGGAGCGGCTCGGCGTGGAGGAGGCGCTCATCGAGGCGGGCGCCGACGTAGGCGTGGAGGTCGTGATCGGCTCCATGGAGAACGGCTATATCTTCGACTGGCGGCCCTCCGAGGCCGCCCAGACCCGCATCGGCGGCCCCCGGGGCTCCGACAGCAGACTGTAGGGGGAGTCTCGTGGCCAGGGAACGGGTCCGCGACGCGGCACGCATGGTGGTCAAGGTGGGGTCCTCCTCGCTGACCACCCCGCAGGGCATGATCGATGTCGACCGGGTGGACGCCCTGGTCGACGTGCTCGCCGCCCGCCGCCAGTCGGGCACGCAGGTCGTCCTGGTCTCCTCCGGCGCGATCGCGGCCGGGCTCGGCCCGCTCGGCCTGCGGGCCAGGCCCAAGGACCTGGCCACCCAGCAGGCCGCCGCCTCGGTCGGCCAGGGCGTGCTGATCGCCCGCTACACCTCCTCCTTCGCGCGGTACGGCTTGCGCGTCGGCCAGGTCCTGCTCACCGCCGACGACATGATGCGCCGCTCGCACCACCGCAACGCCCAGCGCACCCTGGCCCGGCTGCTGGAACTCGGCATCGTGCCGGTGGTCAACGAGAACGACACGGTGGCCACCGACGAGATCAGGTTCGGCGACAACGACCGGCTCGCCGCCCTGGTCGCGCACCTGACCCACGCCGACGCCATGGTGCTGCTCTCCGACGTGGACGCGCTCTACGACGGCGATCCGCGCAAGGCCGGTTCGGCCAGGATCGCCGACGTGCGCGGCCCGGAGGACCTGGACGGGGTCGAGCTGGGCAGCGGCGGCAGCGTCGGTACGGGCGGCATGGTCACCAAGGTGCAGGCCGCCAAGATCGCCACCGGCGCGGGCGTCCCGGTGGTGCTCACCGCCGCAGCCCACGCCGCGCACGCCCTGGCCGGCGCGGACGTCGGCACCTACTTCCACCCGGGCGGGCGGCATCCGGGCACCCGCCTGCTCTGGCTGGCGCACGCCGCCACCGGCCGGGGACGGCTGCACCTGGACACCGGCGCGGTGGCCGCCGTCGTGGACCGCCGCATGTCGCTGCTGCCCGCCGGGGTGCTGAAGGTCGAGGGCGACTTCGCCGCCGGCGACCCGGTCGACCTGTACGGCCCGCACGGCCATCCGGTGGCCCGGGGCCTGGTCAACTTCGACGCCGGGGAGATCCCCGAGCTGCTCGGCCGTTCCACCCGCGAGCTGGCCAGCGCGCTCGGCCCGGAATACGAGCGCGAGCTGATCCACCGCGACGACATCGTCATACTCGAGCCGCACGTCCCTTGACGGAGGTATTCCGCGATGAGTGAGTTTCTGAAGGTCGCCCACGCGGCGAAGGACGCCGCCCAGCTGCTGGCTCCGCTGCCGCGCGCCCCGAAGGACCGCGCCCTGCGCGCCATCGCGGACGCCCTGGTGGCCAGGGCGTGGGAGATCGTCGCCGCGAACGCCGAGGATGTGGACAAGGCGCGCGAGGGTGGCACCTCGGAGGCGATGATCGACCGGCTGCGGCTGGACGTGGCCCGGGTGGAGAAGATCGCGGGTGCGGTCCGCGAGGTCGCCGATCTGCCGGATCCGGTGGGTGAGGTGGTGCGCGGGAGCACCCTGCCCAACGGGCTTGAGCTGCGCCAGGTGCGGGTGCCGCTGGGCGTGATCGGGATCATCTACGAGGGTCGCCCGAACGTGACCGTGGACGCGGCGGCGCTCTGCCTGAAGAGCGGCAACGCGGTGCTGCTGCGGGGGTCCTCCAGCGCCTACGCGTCCAACACGGTGCTGGTGCGGATCATGCAGGAGGCGCTGGCGGAGACCGAGGTGCCCGCCGGGGCCGTGCAGCTGGTGCCCGGTCTGACCCGGGATTCGGTCAAGGAGCTGATGCGGGCGCGCGGCCTGGTGGACGTGCTCATCCCGCGCGGCGGGGCGTCCTTGATCAACAGCGTGGTGGAGGAGTCCACGGTTCCGGTGATCGAGACCGGCGTCGGCACCTGTCACGTCTACGTGGACGCCGACGCCGACCAGGAGATGGCGCTGTCGATCCTGGTCAACGCCAAGGCGCAGCGCCCGTCGGTCTGCAACGCGGCCGAGACCTTCCTCGTGCACGCCGCCATCGCCGAGGAGTTCGTGCCCAAGGCGCTGTCCGCGCTGAAGAGCGCGGGCGTCACCGTGCACGGAGACCCGGCCATCGCCGCCTACAGCTCCGACGTGGTTCCGGCCACGGAAGACGACTTCTACGCCGAATACCTGTCCCTCGACATCGCCGCGGCCGTGGTCGCTTCCCTGGACGAGGCCGTGGCCCACATCCGCCGCTACGGCTCCGCGCACACCGACGCCATCATCACCCGCTCCCAGCCCGCCGCCCGCCGCTTCGTCGCCCTGGTCGACTCCGCGGCCGTCGCCGTCAACGCCTCCACCCGCTTCACCGACGGCGGCGAGTTCGGCTTCGGCGCCGAAATCGGCATCTCCACCCAGAAGCTCCACTCCCGGGGCCCGATGGGCCTGCCCGAACTCACCTCCACCAAGTGGATCTACACGGGCGACGGCCACATCAGGACGTAGCCGAAGCCTTAGACCCCTGCTGCGACCAGCCTGCGGGAGCCCAGGCCCGCGTCGCGAGCTAGCAGGGCCGCGTCCACTCTGCTGGCCGCCTCCAGCTTCGTGAGGACGTTGCTGACGTGGTTGCGTACCGTCTTGGGGGCCAGGTGGAGTTCGCGGGCGATCTCGGCGTTGGAGCGGCCGTCGGCGAGGCGCTCCAGGACCTCGTGTTCGCGTTGGGTCAGGCCGGGAAAGGGGCTGTTCGGGGTTCTGGTGGTCATCCGGGTCAGCACGCTGGCGGCCAGTCCGCGGCCGAACACCATGTGGCCGAGCGCCACCGAGCGGACCGCGGCGGCGATCTCGCCGGGGTGGGTGCCCTTCAGCAGGTAGCCCTGGGCGCCCGCGCGCAGCGCCGTGACCAGGTCGGCCTCGCCGTCGGACTGGCCAAGCGCGAGCACCCGTACGGCCGGGCAGCGGCGCTGGAGGTATTCCAGCGCGTCCAGCATGCCCAGATCGATGAGGACCACGTCAGGATGCAGGCGGACGGCGAGCCGGAGCGCGTCGAGGGCGTCACTGGCGGTCCCCAGCACCGTGATGCCGGTCTCGCGCTCCAGCGCGAAACGCATTCCCTCCGCGTACAGCGGATGCTGGTCCGCCACGACAGCGGTGATGGTGCCGCTCATTTCTCCTCCAACCGACGACGCTCTGATCACAGAGTGGCGCAGCGGTCTTGGGAACGACTTGGCGGTCACTAGCGCATCGGGGCGTGTCGCTCCCAGTGACGTTCTGTGGGGTCACCTTCACTTGTTGTTATGGATATTCTCATCGCGCTGGGTTTCGTGGCGGTGGTGCTGGTCGTGGCCGACCGGCTGTTGCTGCTGCTCGAGAGCCACGGCCATCTGAACTGGCGCAGGTCGGGCCGGAAGAAGCTACCCGCGGAGCCGGGCGTCGGCCTGGAGCACCTGCTCGAAGAACCGGTCAGGGAAGGCCGATGAAACGCGCCCTCTACGACATCGCGGCCCTGGTCGGCCGGCTCGCGCTCGGGGTCATCTTCATCGCGCACGGATGGGCCAAGTACAAGCGGGGCGTGGACGCGACCGCGCAGGGTTTCGCCGAATGGAACATCCCGGCGCCCCGGATCTCGGCCTGGTTCGCGATCGTCGCCGAGCTGGGCGGCGGGATCCTGCTTGTGCTGGGACTGCTGACCATGCTGGCGGGCGCGGCCCTGTTCGTGCTCATGGCGGGGGCGCTCATGTTCGTGCACGTCGGCCACGGCATCCTGCTGGCCAACGGCGGCTTCGAGCTGGTGCTGGCGCTCGGCGCGGTCGCGCTGCTGCTGGCGGTGGCGGGACCGGGCCGGATCAGCCTCGACTACCTGCTCTTCGGGCGTCGCCGGGAGGTCAAATCCGTGCCGTCCGTGCCGCAACCCGTCTGACACGGCGTGCCTCCCGCGAATTGTCGGGGGGGTCCACTAACGTGGGCCACCCTATGGGTGGACGTCTGGGGCGGGTCGGCCCGTACGCGCTGCTGGAGCGGCTGGGCCGCGGCGGCATGGGCGAGGTCTACCTCGCGGCCACCCGGCGCGGGGAGCAGGTGGCCCTGAAGATGCTCCGCGACCCGATCGAGGATGACGCGGAGGCCCGATTACGCCTCGACCGCGAGGTCCGTGCCCTGCGCCGGGTCGAGAGCCCCTATGTCGCCCAGGTTCTGGACGCCGATCTGTCCGGCGATCGGCCGTACCTGGTGATGGAGCACATCAAGGGGGAGACCCTGCTCGACGCGGTACGGCGTCGCGGGCCGCTGGCCCAGGCCGAGCTGGTCCTGGTCGCCCAGGGGCTGGCCACGGCGCTGGCCATCATCCACGCCGCCGGGGTGGTGCACCGGGACCTCAAGCCGGCCAACGTGCTGATCGGCGAGGAAGGCCCGGTCCTGATCGACTTCGGGATCGCCCAGGTGATGGACGCGACACGGGTCACCAGGACCGGCACCTTCCTCGGCACCCCCGGTTACGCGGCCCCCGAGCTGTTCGCCGACGAGGTCGTGGGGGAGCCCGCCGACGTGCACGCCTGGGCGGCGACGGTGGCGTTCGCCGCGACCGGGCGCCCCACGTTCGGGCGGGGCACGGTCGAGTCGCAGATGTACGCGATCCTGCACGGGCAGGCCGATCTCAAGGGTGTTCCGGCGGCGCTGTTGCCGCTGATCAGGGCGGCACTCAACCGGGAGCCAGCCAAGCGCCCGACCGCCGCGCTGCTCGCCGACCGCCTGCACCGCCTGGCCCGGGCGATCGCCCCCGCCGAGCCGGATCAACCGCAGGCCGAGGAGCCCCCCGAGGAGGAGCCACGGCGGGGTCTGCGCCTGTTCGGGAGGAAACCGAAGGACACCAAGAAGGCGTCAAGAGCACGCCAAGTCACGGTCGACGAGCCCCGGCAGCGCGGCGCGGAGGAGGTCGAACCGGCGGAGGACGATCGGAAGCGCACCGACGATCTTAAGAAGGCAGGCCGAACGGCCGGGGAAGCGAGCCGGAAGCCCCCGGCGGGTGGTGACGCGGGGCGGAATTCGCCTTCCTCGGAAGCAGGCCGGAAGTCCCCGGCGGGTGGGGAATCGGGGCGGAAGCCAGCTTCTGTGGAAGTGGGCCGGAAGTCTGGGGAACGAAAGTCTTCCGGGGAAACCGGCCGGAGTTCGTCCCCGGGTTCCGGGGAGAGGCGGAGAGCCTCGCGCGGTCAGGTGGCCGCGGAGGCGGAATCCGCGCTGGCCGCGGAGGCGGAATCCGCGCTGGCCGCAGAGGCGGTCGTCGGAGCGGGATCAGGGATTCCGACCGGAAACGCGGCGCTTGCCCTGCTGGCCACGTTCGCCGTGCCGTGTGTGGTGATCTCGGTCGTGTACCCGGTGGCCACTTTCGCGATCACCGGGGCGTTCGTGGTGCTGGCCAGGGCGTTGTGGAGTGGTCACTGGCTGGTGCGCAAGCGGCGTTCCGCGAAGGTCCGCAGCGTGCTCCGGGTGGTGTCGTTCCCGCTGACCCTGGCCGGATCGCTGATCGCCGCCCTGGCCTGGCCGGGAATTCCCGCCGGGCTGGCCGCGTTCGCGACGCTCTGGGCGACCGGGGGCGGCCGGCTGGCGCCCGACTGGTGGAATCAGCCGGTGCCGGTCACGGTCGCGGGCGTGGTGTTCGGCGTGGTGTGCGGCGCGATCATCGGCCGCGAGGTGGAACGCATCGGGGCCGAGTTGCCCGATCTTCGCAGGGAAGGACTGCGGGCACTCGCGGTTCTGGGCGGATTTGTGGCTTTGTGTGCGGTAGCCGTACGCGCTATATCGCTCTTTGTCTAAACTTGTAGCGTATTAGAAGCATAGCGGTTGCGGTAGGACATTTTTGAAGATGGTATACAGCCTGATATCGGGCCTGTTGTCATGGTGCGGAGAGGTATGGTGCCGTGCGTCTGTCGAAACCGACGGGCGATCGGACGCTTAGGATGTGATCCACGGATGGATTCTGAGACTTCCTTCGGCTCTACGGTTCGTCGCATCCGTAAGACCCACAAACTTTCGCTCACCGGGCTCGCCCGGCGGACCAACTACAGCGTCTCCCATCTCAGCAAGATAGAAAACGATAAAAGGGTGCCCAGCGTCGCATGCGCCCGCACATTAGACAACGTGCTCAACGCGTCCGGCGAGCTGGTCGCGCTGGCGAGGCCCCGGGCCAGCCGCGGCGTCACGATGGCCATCGCCCCGCAGGGCAGGGCGCAGGGCATGAGCATGGCGGTGGATGGGCACGGGCGCTTCCACGTCGTCAACCGTCGGGGTCTGGCGAACCTGTCCGCCACCGCCCTGCTCACCTGGCCCGTCCCGCCGCCCGAGTTGGTCGCGGCCGACGCGCCGCTGGACTTCTTCCGGGAGAGCTTCGCGGTGCAGCGCCGGCTGGGTCAGAGCAGCCATCCGGCCGTGGTGATCCAGGTGATGGTCGGGATGGACCACGGGCTGTGCGCGCTGGCCGCGAGCGCGCCTCCGCAACTGCGGCAGGAGGCCTACCGGCTGGCCGCTCGGTACGCCGAGTACATCGGCTGGATGGCGCAGGAACAAGGGGACGCCACCATGGCGGCCTGGTGGACCGAGCGGGCCCAAGGGCTCGCCGACGCCGGGGGAGACAACGATTTCGCCGCGCACGCCCTGGTCCGGCTCGCGGGCCTTGCCATGTACCGCAACGATCCGGACGAGACGATCGCCTTGGCCCAAGCGGCGGGCGAGATTGCGCGTAGTCCCAGGACCTGGTGGTTCGCCGCACAACGCGAGGCACAGGGGCATGCTCTCGCGCAGGACCAGGACGCCTGTCGGCGCGCGCTCGACCAGGCTACGGAGCTCCGCGAGGCGGCCCACGCCGAAGGCGCGGACGACCTCGCGCTGGGCAGCGTGACGATGCCCGATCCGCTAGCCTTCGCCACAGCCACCTGCCTCCTGGATCTGGTACGCCCAGACCAGGCGGCGGCCATCCTGGCGGCCGAACTAGAACGCGTACCAGCCCACGCGCTCCGCACCCGCGCGCGGTACGGCCTCAAGCTCGGACTCGCGCTGGCCATGAACGAGCAGATCGACTCTGCTTGTGAAACGGCCACTACGGCCCTCCAGCTGGCTCGATACCTTGGTTCCGCCACGATCCGGGTGGACGCGCGGCGACTCAACGCGGTATTGAACCGCAGGAGCTCGAATCCGCGGGTGCAGCACATCAGGCCATTACTGAAATCGGTTCTCTGACCGCTCACCCGCCTCGATGAGGGCGCAGGCAACCCCTTCCCGGAACTAGCACCCCCTGTCAGGGTGGAACGCGGGGATTTGCCGCATTCGACGACCTCGTCACATTTCACGCCAGGCGTGCTATTTACGCATGCGTGCTTTTAGGAGGAAACCACCTGTGATCGACATTTTTATCAATTATCGCAAGGACGACAGCGCAGCTTCGGCCGAGCTCATCGACAAGAGCATGTGCGACCGGTTCGGCGCTGATCGGGTATTCCGCGACTGCCGTTCCATGGAGCCGGGCGCCATGTTCACGAAAGAGCTGGAGATCGCCCTCCGGCAGAGCCGCGTCATGCTCTCCGTGATCGGGCCGCAATGGCTGAGTCTTGCCGACAGCAGCGGCCGTCCCAGGATCGAGAACCCGAAGGACATCCTGCGGTTGGAGCTCAAGCGGGCCTTCAACTGGCATATCACGGTCATCCCGGTGCTCGTCGGGGGAGCGAAGCTGCCTCGCATGGACGAGCTCCCGGACGACATCAAGGCCCTGAACACTCAGCAGTACGTCGAGATCCGCCACCGCTACGTCGAGAACGACACCAAACCGCTGATCGAGGCTGTGGCCCGACGACTGGGCGGCGGGAAACAGGCGAACGAGGCCACCGGCGGGTCAGACGCCACTCGGCAGATACGGGTCAAGGGCAACAGAAACATCATCGGAGATCACACAACCTACAACGAGTGGAACTCGTGACCAGCCCTGGGGAGGCGTCCGACCCGCAGGAGGGCCACCCCGATCCAGGTGGCGCGCCCGATCCGCCGAGACCCGACACTGAGGATCCCCACGGCCCCGGGGTCGCCGACGCCGTCGGCCAGATCCGCGGGCCGGCCGCCGATCCCCTGACAGAAGAAGACCAGGACGCTCATTTCCGCGAAGGCCGTGACGAGCGGCGCAACGCCAGTGTGTTCGACGTCCGGAGCAAACGCGGGGCCGTCGCGCCCAATGGCACCGCGATCTACAACGAGGTCAACTACCTGGGCGCCTCGGACGAGGTCCAAGTTCAGTCGGGCTTCTTCGACGAGCGAGTCGTCGAACAGGAGATGCACACGTACCAGCCGGGCGAGAACGACCGGGACGCGTCCGCCATGCTCCACGACTTGAACGTACTCCGCCTGTGCGCCGATCCGGGCGAAGGCCCGCGGACCACCGCGATCGTGCTGCTGGCCGAGATGTGCGCACCCGGGCGCATCGGCGTGATCACAGTCACGGGCTCCGGCTCGCTCGCCCTGCTCCCCGGCAAGTTCGGCTTCCTGCGGAGGTTCGACGGTTATCTGTTGGTGCTCAACGGCAGACCGCTGTCGGCCACCACGCTCGATGTGATCCGGACGGAGTTCTCCGCCGCTGGGGCTTTCCTGGTCGTGATCGACCGCTCGACCAGGGATCAACATGATCGGTACACCGTCCGGCACGTGCCCCCACCGCGCCTGCAGGTGCTCGCCGCCCATCTTCGGGCCCGTTTGGAAGACCACCGCGCCGAGTGCCGCCCCGAGGACGGTTCGTCGTGCACCGTGGTCCCGGATGACCAGGTTCGCGCCTGGCTGGACAACCCGGAGGTGGGCAAGCAGGCGACCGTCGTGGCGCATATGTGCGACGTGGTGGAACTGGCCAGGGAGCTCGCGGCGAACGTGCACACGGGGGAGGACGTCGCCCTTCTGGTGCGACGCTGGGACCAGCGCCTGTATCGGCTGGCCAGGAAGTTGCTGGACCAGGAGGACGAACCTGGCGAGGAACACCTGAAGCTCCGCAAGCAGGCGTTCCGGATCGCGTACGTGCTCTTCTTCGACCACACCTATGCCGATGTGTTCACCGTGGCCGAGATGCTCAGTCTGAAGATCTTGCCCAGGTTCGAGGTGCGGGATTCGGTGCCGCAGTACCTGATCACGGACGGCAGCCTGAGCAAGCTGATCCATCCGGAGATGTGCGCGCCGGAGGCCAGGACGCCGAACGGCAACGGCGATCATCCGCGCCGGGCCAGGATCGTCGACGAGAAGCTGGTGAGGACGCTGCTGGAGGTGGCTTGGCACGAGTACGACACCTTCCGCGATCCGCTGCTCGCCTGGCTTGTCGTCCTGCTCGGGCACAGCGGTTTCCGGATCCAGATCCGGGCCGCGCAGATCGCCGGGCTGCTGGCCACCTTCGACTTCGATCACGTGTACGCCACGTTGCTTCGGGTATGGGCGCGCGGCAACGTGGCGCACCGGTCGGCTGCCGCATTCGCCCTGGAGATCGCCCACTCCGACGACCGGCTCGCGTCGCGCGTCAAATCCCAGGTGCTGAGCTGGGCACACAGCCCCGACTGGCGGCTTAAGGACAGCGCCGCCCGCGCCTATGGCACCGCGATCGGCGCGGAGAACGTGGACGCGGCGATCGGCGCGCTCGAAGGGCTCGGCTGGGGCACGGCCCTGGTCGGCCGGAACTCGATCGCCTATTCGCTGGCCGCGCTGTTCGAGATCGCCCCGCACCGGGTGGCGGAGAAGGTGGCCGACTGGGCCCACAGCGACAGCGAGAGCCTGGCCGATCACGCGGTGCGTACTCTGCTGCTGATCGCCCGGTTCCAAGGGGGCGAGCCCGGCACGGAGGACTGGCCGACGCTCCTGGCCCTGACCAGTGACGGGAAGCCTCGCGAGCGGCTGGCCGGACTATGGCGGCGCGCGCTCGGCAGCCGGTTGGCCCGCCGGGCCTGGGAGTGCCTGCGCCTTTGGCTGCACTGCGCCGACCGGGACAAACACCTGGCCGACGTGCTCGAACCGGTGGTGCTGGCCGCGATGGCCGGTCCTCTGAATCGGCCCGCTCTGTTTTACATGCGGGTCTGGAGCAGCCAGCACGGCACCGCCGAATTCATCCCCCGGATTCACGCGCTGCTGCGGCAGCCCCCGGACCAAGGAGACACACTGTCGTGAGCATCTGGACCCGCCTGCGGCGATTCTTCGCCGCGCCCGATCAACCGTCTCACCTCGTGACATACGACCCGTCAGCGATGACCGGGACGGCCTCCGACCCGGTCATCCTGTCCAGCGCGGGCAACGTCTTCTCGTTCCACGTCATCCCG
Source organism: Acrocarpospora pleiomorpha (assembly GCF_009687885.1). Classification (GTDB taxonomy): domain Bacteria; phylum Actinomycetota; class Actinomycetes; order Streptosporangiales; family Streptosporangiaceae; genus Acrocarpospora; species Acrocarpospora pleiomorpha. The sequence continues at coordinate 86,717 of NZ_BLAF01000032.1, read as the reverse complement.
CACTTCATCTGGGCCGGACGGATGAGCATGGACCGGCTGAAGAACTTCAGCGACCAGTGGCAGGCCCAGGCGCGCAGCGATCTCCTGCGCCGGATCTGGCCGATCAGCCGGGACTTCCAGCCGATCGATCTGGCCGGAGTGGAGCTGAAGATCAACGAAAGTCTCGCGCCCTGGTGCTACGACACCGAGCACGGGGAGCTGAGGTGCACACCGTCGGTTCGGGTCCTCCTCGACCCGGCTGTCCGGGAGCGGGTGCTTCCCTTGGAGGGCCGGCGGCTCGAACTCGCCGTCGAACACAGTCTCGGCCTGCTGAAGGCGGGCCACGTGCGGGAGCGAGTCGAAGCCTGGCTGGAGGTCGTCCGGAGCCTGGAGCACCTCGCCACACTCGGGCCCGACGAACGGCGACTGCTCGCCCCGGCCGTGGCGGCGCTCGTCGACGGCGAATTCGCCCGGGTCATGCAGTCGCTGGCCGCCACCCGCGAACAGCGTTCGCTTGACCTGATCACGGTGCTGACGCAGGCCAGTGGAAACCACGGGCAGCTCGGGCTCTACGAGTTCGCCGACGCTTACGACAAGGCGGTCCGCAGCTTCTGCAAGCAGGCCGGTATCTCCTACGGCTCATTGGTCGACGACCGGACCTAGAACGGACCCAAGAACGTGAGATCTCACCGAAAAGCGGCTGTCGTCGTCCTGCTGTCGATCAGCTTGGCCGGATGCGAGGGGCCGAAGACGCGCGAGGCCTGCGACTGGATGAAGACGACCTCGCCCGTGGCCGGGGGAAGCTTTTACCTGATCGACGTGTCCGGATCCACCACGGCGGCCCAGCCGGGCGCGGCCGCACCGCTCTACCCGGCCGCGCTGAAACCCCTGGCCGAGCAGGACATCGCCGCCCGGGCCAACGTCTCGATCGGGAGCTTCAGCGGCACAGAGACGGGCTGGCGGGCCGCCGACGGCGTGCTGTCCACCGACTGGCTGACCGGAAACGACAACGAGGAAAACCAGGAGTCGCGCCGGAAGACCGCCCTCGGCTGCCTCACCGAACGATTCGCCGACACGGCCAAGACTCCGCCCGGGTCCCCGCAGAGCGACCCGCTCAAGGCGCTGAGCGTGGCCGGGGCCGGTCTGGCCGGACTGACCGGCCCCAAACGGCTGGCGATGGCCACCGACGGGCTGGTGACGATCGGCTGCGCCGACCTCACCTGGGCCGGATTCGGCACAGAAAGCGAGATCGACGAGATCGTCAAACTCTGCCTGGACCGTCATGAGATCACCCCGGGACTGCTCAGCGGCGTCCAGGTGACCCTGGTGGGCGTGGGCAGCCCAGGCTCCGGGCGGCCCTTCCCCACGGCCGCGCAGCAGGATTGGCTTAAACGGCTCTGGACCAAACTCTGCTTGGCCTTCGAGCCCGAGAAGTGTTCCGTCGATACGCCGGTGAACTCCGGCGATCAGCTCTCCGGTCCGCTGCCGCTCGCCGACCGGGAGGTCAACTTCGGCAACGATCGGCGCACTGTTTACAGCGTGCCCGCCGCGGCCCTCTTCGATCACGCCTCGGCGAAGATCAGGGATCCGTACGATCCTCGGCTGATCGGGCTGTCGGTCCGTATCCGGACGACCGAGGGAGCCCGTGTCGAGGTCCGCGGGTACGCGGACACCACTGGTCCGAGCCAGTACAACCAGCGGCTGTCCAAGTTCAGGGCCGAGGCGGTCCGTGACGTGCTGGCGGCCAACGGCGTACGAGGGATAACAGCCCGGGGCATCGGGGAGAGCGACGCTCCGTGCCGGGAGCGAGACGGGCTCGCCTGCAACCGCCGGGTCGACATCGTCGTGATCAAGGATTAGGCAGATGGCGGACACGAACCACCGCACAGTCAACGGGGCGGGCTACCGGTCGAACGCGGCCAAGCAGTGCGACCAGCTCCGGCTGGAGCCGATCAGCGGCCCCCGGACCCTGACGCCGGAGCAACTCGACGACCGGGAGGCGGCCCAGCTGGCGCAGGCCTTCCTGGCGGCCAACTCGGGGCTCGCGGGCGCGGGCCCGGCGATCGACGACACCTGCCGCCAGCTTCTGCGCCGACTGCGGGAAACGCAGGCGCGCATAGCCGAGCTGCGCAGGTACACCTGTTTCCGAGCGATCCACGTGGCCGCGGCCATGCGCGCGCTCGTCGTCGACGAGCGGACCAAGGGCCGCCCCGATCGCCTCCGCAGGGTGTTCCCGTCCTGGGTGCCCTTGGTGGTGTTGTTCCTGAGCGCACTCTTCGACGCGACCTTCGTCGGGAAGATGGCCCAGCGGGTGCTGGGCGTTGGCTCCGGCGACTGGGTCTACTGGGGTGCCTACCTGATCGGCGTGGGGCTATCCATCTGCCTGTACGTCTCCGGGATCATGCTCGCACGCACGCTGCGTGGTCCTGACGGCTTGGCCGGGATAGGGGCGAGGATCCGCCTGGCGGGGGCGGTGGTGGCCGCGCTCGCGGTGCTCATCATGCTGGGCCTGGTGGCGTACATCGCCGCGGCGTCGGGGTCGCAGCAGTTCCAGGATCTAGGTGACCTGAAATGGGCCTTCATCGCCCTGCTCGTCTTCCTCGGCCTGGCCGTGATCTCCACCGAGGTGCTCGCGCACGATCCGCACGCCGACGCTGACAGGCACACCCGGCGGCTCCGCAAGGCGGTCCTGAAGGAGCTCGGGAAGCTGGAGGCGAGTGCGCGGACCGCTCTGGACGGCTACGTCGAAAGCTGGCTGCTCCTGGACCGGATGGTCGGAACGGCGCGTTCCCAGGCCCATCACGTGGTCGAGCAGGCCTGCGTCGAGATCATGGAAGAGAGGTCGCGCCGGGGAGCCAGGGGCGGCCTGGAACTCCCACTGGCGCACCTCCAATGGCCTCGTGAGCGGGCACCCGCAGGTGATCGGCCCAGGCTCGATCTCGAGCTGGTGACCAGTCCGGCGGACACGTTCCGGTTATCTGATCCCAGGGACCTCGCTGACGAGCTGGCCGAGGAGATCGCGAAGGCGACCGCTCAGTTCGGATGATCAGTTTTCGCGGCGGGCGAAGCGGTTGAAGATGCGCTCGCCCGCGTTCACCGCGCCCTCGGCGACGTCGCGGAGCACGCCGATGAACGGGTCCTGGGACTGCGCCCACGACTCGCGGTAGGAGTTGGCGGCCGCCTTGACCTCCTCGGAGATCTTGGCGTTGGCGTCGTCCTCGCGGCGCGGGTAGTTTCCGGCCAGGATCGCGTCGTATTCGCCGCTCCGGCGCCAGCGGTCGAGCTCGGCCACCCGGGTGACCGCGAACGGGTGGGTGGTGCCGAGCAGGTTGAGGACCTTGAGCAGGCCGTCGCGGACGTCGCCGGCGGTGTCGTACTCCCTGGCCTGGTCCAGGAAGGCCTCGATGTTCATCTCGTGCAGGCGCGAGCCGCCCGCCAGCTTCATCAGGGCGCGGAGCGCGGCGTCGGGGTCCTGACCGGCGAGCAGGCCGCCACGGTCGGCGGACATCTCGGCCTTGCGCGCCCATTCCTCCAGGGCGGCGACGATCACCCGCAGGCCGATGTAGCCGAGCGGGATCCAGGCCACGCGGGTGGCGAGCTGGGTGAGGATCTGCAGCATCGTGCCGTAGACGGCGTGGCCGGAGAGGATGTGCGAGGTCTCGTGGCCGACGACGAAGCGGAGCTCCTCCTCGTCCATCAGGTCCAGCAGGCCGGTGGACACCACGATGAACGGCTCGTCGAAGCCGATCGCCATCGCGTAGGCCCGGGGGCTCTGCTGGACGTAGACCTCGGGGATGCGGTGCAGGTCGAGGATGTAGGCGCTGTCGCGACCCATGTCGTAGAGCGCGCGGAACTGGGTGTCGGACGTGCGAACCGCCGAGGCCAGGAACATCAGGCGCAGGCGGCGCTCGCTGAACAGCCCGGACATGCGCTTCAACACCGAGTCGAACCCGGACAGCGAGCGCATCGCGACCAGGGCGGACCGGTCCGCGGGATGTTCGTACGCGCGGGAGCTGATTCCGGGCAGCTGGACGCGGTTGCGATCGGGAGTGGTCATGCTGGGCATGCTACGTCGGTGTTTCCCCTGATGCGCATGAACCCGCTTTCAGGTCGGTCCCAGCCCGCGCGTTATGGTCCGTCCTATGAGGAACGGGGCCGCCATCAGGCGGCTGGGCATCATGGGCGGCACCTTCGACCCGATCCATCACGGGCACCTGGTGGCGGCGAGCGAGGTCGCCCACCATTTCGAGCTGGACGAGGTGGTCTTCGTCCCGACCGGGCAGCCCTGGCAGAAGGCCGACAAGACGGTCTCCGCCGCTGAGGACCGGTATCTGATGACGGTCATCGCGACCGCCTCCAACCCGCGCTTCTCGGTCAGCCGGGTGGACATCGACCGGCCAGGGCCGACCTTCACCATCGACACGTTGCGCGACATTCTCGGCATCTACGGGCCGGAGGTGGAGCTCTACTTCATCACCGGCGCCGACGCGCTGGCCCAGATTCTGAGCTGGCGGGACGTCGAGGAGCTCTTCACGATCGCCCATTTCGTCGGCTGCACCCGCCCGGGCCACACCCTGCACGACCCCGGCCTGCCCGAAGGCATGATCAGCCTCATCGAGATCCCGGCGCTGGCCATCTCCTCCTCCGAGTGCCGCGACCGGGTCGAGGCGGGACAGCCGATCTGGTATCTCGTGCCCGACGGCATCGTCCAATACATCGGCAAGCGCGGCCTCTACCACTCCGGAACTGTCGGTGGCGGGAAGTAGGGTCATGCCTCGACCGGGTACGGCCATGCGGCTAATAGGCTTGAAGAGCCGCCATCCGGTGGGCACCCTGGGGAGGGGATCCGAACCTGCCCCATCCCTGTCAATGGAGGACAGAACCGCATCGTGACCGCATCCGAGAGATCAATCCAGCTGGTCCAGGTCGCCGCCGAGGCCGCGGCCGACAAACTGGCCGACGACATCATCGCCTACGACGTCAGCGACCGCCTCGTCATCACCGACGCGTTCGTCGTCTGCTCGGCCGGCAACGACCGTCAGGTCCGCGCCATCGTGGACGAGATCGAGGAGCGCCTGCGGGTGGACGCCGCGGCCAAGCCGGTCCGCCGCGAGGGCGAGCGGGAGGGCCGCTGGGTCCTCCTCGACTACATCGACATCGTCGTGCACGTGCAGCACGAGGAGGAGCGCACCTTCTACGGGCTTGAGCGCCTCTGGAAGGACTGCCCCGCCATCGCCCTGCCCGAAAGTGTGACCAAGGTGGCGGCCCAGCGCGCCCGCGGGGCGGTTGAGTGACCAGAAGGATCGTCTGCCTCCGGCACGGGCAGACCCGCTGGAACGTCGAACACCGCTTTCAAGGCCACACCGACATCCCCCTGGACGAGGTCGGCGTGGCCCAGGCCGCGCGGGCGGCCTCGCTGCTGGCCGCCTTAAAACCCACGATGATCGTCTCCTCGGACCTGCAGCGCGCCCACCAGACCGCGCTTCCGCTGGCCCGCCTCACCGGGCTGACCGTCACCGTCGACAAGGAGCTCAGGGAGCGCGGCGGCGGCGACTGGGAGGGCCTCACCCGGGAGGAGATCCGCGCCGGCTGGCCCGCGGAGTTCAGGAGCTGGGAGGCGCCCAACGGGGAATCGGTCACCGATGTGGCCCACCGGGTCAACGCCGCGGTCCGCCGCTGGGCCGCGAGCCTGGCGGAGGACGGCCTCCTGGTGGTCGCCTCGCACGGCGCGGCCATCCGCCTGGGCATCGCTGCCCTGCTGAACCTCCCGGAGCCGCTGTGGCCCATTCTGGGCGGCTTGGGGAACTGTTCCTGGTCTGTCCTGGAGGAGTCTTCCCGGGGCTGGCGGCTGACCGAGCACAACGCGGGCACCTTGCCGACTCCGGTCAGCAGCGACGACATCCAGGCGTGATCGCCCGTTTCTTGGGCCGGACTATTAACTAGAAAGTCGTGATCTGGACAGCCGCGACGGTGAATCGCCTGGTCGGCGGCTATGCGGCTGTCTATGGGACGGGTTTCTGGTTAATAAATGCGGATTTGGTGTGGGCGCTTTGAGGTCCGCTGGAAAATCGGTTGAAGTGCATGCTTACGCTGGTAGGGGTCCCCAGCCGTGAGGAGTTGCTTGCCTGACGATGTCTGCAGACGGCGAACGATCTGGTCCTCAGTCAGTCTCTAACTCGCTTTGGCGGTTGAAGTCCTACCTTCGGCCGTACGTTGGCACCACGATTGTCGTGTGGGTCGCCGCGGTCGTGGGGATCGCGGCGGGGATCGTCGTCCCGCTGGTGAGCGCGCAGGTCATCGATGACGCGGTCGTTCGTCGTGATCTGGGGGCTTTGCTCGGTCTTGGGCTGCTGGCGCTGGCGCTCGGGGTCATCGAGGCGTTCCTGACGTTCCTGCGGCGCTGGTGCCAGGGGTCGGTGGTCTTCGGGGTGGAGACCGCGATCCGCAACGATCTCTACGCCCACCTGCAGCGGCTGCCGATGAGCTTCCACGACGAGTGGCAGTCGGGGCAGCTGCTCTCCCGGGCCACGACCGACTTATCCACGATCCGCAGGTTCTTCGGCTTCGGCGCGCTGTTCCTGGTCATGAACATCCTCCAGCTGATCACGGTCACCATCCTGCTGCTGCACATGTTCTGGCCGCTCGGCCTGCTGGTCGCCGGGTCGGCGCTGCCGATCGTGTACGTCTCGATCAAGTTCGAGCGCCGTTACATGGTGGTCTCCCGGCAGGTTCAGGACGAGCAGGGCGATCTCGCCACGACCGTTGAGGAGTCGGCGCTCGGGATCCGTACCATCAAGGCGTTCGGCCGGGGCCGCCACGTCTTCGACGGCTACGACGAGGTGGCCGTGAAGGTGCATCGCACGTCGATGACCAAGGTGCGGCTGGCCTCGCGGTTCTTCACCTTCCTTGAGGTGATCCCCAACGTCACGCTCGGGCTGGTGCTGCTGCTCGGGGCGACCGCGGTCGGCGGGGGCGCGCTGACCGTGGGCACGCTGGTGGCGTTCACCACGTTCGTCCTGCAACTGGTCTGGCCGGTGGCCTCGCTCGGCTACATCCTGGCCATGGCGCAGGAGGCGATGACCTCGGCCGACCGGGTGATGGAGGTGCTCGACACCCCGCCCTCGATCGTCGGGGGCGCCGCGGTGATCGATCGGCCGCGCGGGCATCTGCGGTTCGAAGGGGTGGAGTTCCGGTTCCCCGGCGCCGCCGAGCCCGTGCTGCGGGACGTCTCCCTTGACGTGCGGCCCGGGGAGACGGTGGCGATCGTCGGGGCCACCGGCTCGGGCAAGACCACGCTCACCGCGCTGGTGCCCCGGCTGGTCGACGTCACCGCCGGGCGGGTCACGATCGACGGGCAGGACGTGCGGGATCTCACGCTGCCCGCGCTGCGGTCGGTGGTCGCGACCGCGTTCGAGGAGCCGACGCTGTTCTCGATGAGCGTGCGGGAGAACATCACGCTGGGTCACGGCGACGCCGACGACGCCGAGGTCCGGGCGGCGCTGGAGATCGCCCAGGCCACGTTCGCGTACGAGCTGCCGTGGGGCCTGGACACCAGGATCGGCGAGCAGGGCATGTCGCTGTCCGGCGGGCAGCGGCAGCGGCTCGCGCTGGCCCGCGCGGTGCTCGGGCGGCCCAAGATTCTGGTGCTCGACGACACGCTGTCGGCGCTCGACGTGGAGACCGAAGCCCTGGTCGAGGAGGCGCTGCGGCGGGTGCTGGCGGACGCGACCGGTCTGGTGGTCGCGCATCGGGCCTCGACCGTGCTGCTGGCCGATCGGGTGGCGATGTTGCGGGACGGGACGATCGCGCACGTAGGCACCCATCAGGAGCTGCTCGGTGGGGTGCCGGAATATCGGGCGCTGCTGGCCGCGGAGGAGGTGTTGCGATGACGGTTCGGGAGTGGCGTGGGGTCGCCGCCGAAAACCAGGACGATATGCCGGAGCGGATCTCGCTGCTGTTGCGTGATCGGTCCCGGCGGCTGCTGGGCGACCTGATGCGGCCGCATCGCCGTGCCATCGCCGGGATGATCGCGGTCATCGTGCTGTCCAACGCCGCGGGGCTCGCCATTCCGTACCTGGTGAAGGTGGGCATCGACGACGGCATCCCGCCGATGGTGCGCGGGGAAGGGCCGCGCACGCTGGTCCTGATCGTGGCGGCGATTCTGGGTGCGGCGCTCGCGCAGGCGCTGACCCGGCAGGCGTTTCTCCGCACCTCCGGGCGGATCGGGCAGGACATCCTGCTGGAGTTGCGGCGGCGGGTCTTCGTGCACTTCCAGCGGCTGTCGTTGTCGTTTCACGAGAAGTACACCTCCGGGCGGGTGATCTCGCGGCTGACCTCGGATGTGGAGGCCATCGCCGAGTTGCTCGCGGCCGGGTTCGACGGGTTGGTGACGGCGGTGCTCACGCTGGTCGGGACCGCGGCGGTGCTGATGATCCTGGATGTGCAGCTGGGTCTGGTGGCGCTCGCGCCGTTGCCGGTGTTGCTGCTGATGACCCGGTGGTTCCGGCGCGCGTCCAGCGTCGCGTACAGGCGGACTCGGGAGACGGTCGCGCTGGTCATCGTGCATTTCGTCGAGTCGATGACCGGGATCAGGGCGGCTCAGACGTTCCGCCGTGAGCCGCGCAACCAGGAGATCTTCGAGGAGCTCAACGAGGACTACCGGGCTGCCAACCATCGCAGCATGCAGCTGGTCGCGATCTTCATGCCGGGGATCAAGCTGATCGGCAACGTGACGATCGCGCTGGTTCTGGTGTACGGCGGGTGGCTGGCCTTCCACGGTGAGGTCACGGCCGGGGTGATGGCGGCGTTTCTGCTGTACCTGCGGCAGTTCTACGAGCCGATGCAGGAGATTTCGCAGTTCTATAACGCGTTGCAGTCGGCGGGGGCGGCGCTGGAGAAGCTGTCCGGGGTGCTGGAGGAGCCGCCGGAGGTCGCCGAGCCCGCGCAGCCGATCCCGCTGACCGCCGCCCGGGGTGCGGTGCGTTTTGACGGGGTACGGTTCGCTTATCAGGCCGATATTCCCGTACTGCATCGCCTGGATCTGGATATTCCGGCTGGGCAGACGATTGCCGTGGTCGGGGCTACCGGGGCGGGCAAGACCACTTTGGCGAAGTTGATCTCCCGTTTCTACGACCCGGTCGCGGGCCGGGTGCTGCTGGACGACGTGGATCTGCGCGATCTTGACGAGGCCACGTTGCGGCAGGCGGTTGTCATGGTCACGCAGGAGAACTTCCTGTTCAGCGGGACGGTGGCGGACAACATCCGGTTCGGGCGGCCGGGTGCGCCGATGAGTGACGTGATCGCCGCGACTACGGCGATCGGGGCGCATGATTTCGTGTTGAGCCTGCCTGGGGGATACGACGCCGAAGTGGGCAAGCGTGGGGGGCGGATGTCGGCGGGGCAGCGGCAGTTGGTCGCCTTCGCGCGGGCCTTTCTCGCCGATCCGGCGGTGCTGATCCTTGACGAAGCCACGTCCAGTCTTGATGTGCCGAGCGAGCGGCTGGTGCAGCGGGCGTTGCGGACCATCCTGGCCGGGCGGACGGCGTTGATCATCGCGCACCGGCTCTCCACGGTGGAGATCGCCGATCGGGTTCTGGTCATCGACGACGGGCGGGTGGTCGAGGACGGGCCGCCCGATCAGCTGATCTCAGCGGCGGGGCGGTTCGCGGGGCTGCACAACGCGTGGTTGGACAGTCTTTCGTCTTAGATCTGGTATTGGCCCAGTTGCGCCGGGTGAACTCGGACTAGGCCGCCGGATGCCTTCTCGGAAGACCAAATTCCCAAATTTTCGTAAATCCGAAATATCGTGTTCACATGCGGAAGATTGGGGTGGAGCATCTTCCGGGGTTACGGCGGGTAGATGGCGGCGTCAGATGGGGCTGAATCCCATGCGAGAGGCTTGGTGTTGAACGGCTCTACTGCCCGTTTCCTCCGATAGATAGCCCCCACTCCTTTGAGTCGGGGGAAGTGTGAAATGTTTCGTTTGTCGGTTGAGGGAATTTGGGCGCTGTTATACCGGGACAAGTGGGTAAGTCCCCTTCATGACTCACAAGGTGGCACTAGGCGTCGAAGAGGAGTTCCACGTCGTCGATCTCGTGAGCCGGAGGCTGACCCCACAGGCGCACGTAGTGCTGGACGGGCTACCCGAGGCCGGATTCTCCGCCGAGTTGCAACGGGCCGTGGTGGAGACCAACAGCGAGCCCACCACCGACCTGGCCACGCTCCGCGCCGGCCTGGTCGATCTCCGGCGTCGCCTCATCGCGTCCGCCGAACCCCACGGGCTGGGCATCGCCAGTGCGGGGACCTCACCCTTGCACGGGGCCAGTGGTTTCGTGATCACCGCTGACGATCGGTATCAGTACCTGCACGACACCTATCAGTTCATCGCCAGGGAACAGCTCATCTGCGGAGCCCAGGTCCATGTGGACATCGACGATCGCGATCTGGCGGTTCTGGTGGCGCAGCGGGTCGAGCCGTGGCTGCCCGCGCTGCTCGCGTTGAGCGCCAGCTCGCCGTACTGGTTCGAGGCCGACAGCGGGTATGCGAGCAGTCGCGCGGTGGCCTGGCAGCGATGGCCGACGGCCGGCATGGTCGGGCCGTTCGCGGGGGCCGCCGAGTATGACCAGGCGGTCGCCGACCTGGTCACCTCCGGGGTCATCGACGACGCGGGCATGGTCTACTTCGATATCCGCCTGTCCGCGCACGTGCCCACCATGGAGTTGCGGATCTGCGACGCCTGCCCGCTGGTCGACGACGTCATCCTGCTCGCGGGCCTGTTCCGGGCTCTGGTCGTCAGGGAGACGGCCGCGATCCAGGCGGGTTCACCGCCGCGGGGCGACATCCGTCCTACTTTGCTCCGCGCGGGCCACTGGCGCGCGGCCCGATCCGGGCTGGAAGGCGACTTGATCTCTCCCGTGGACGGCAAACCGGTGCCCGCCCCCGGCTTGATCGAGTGGCTGCTGGAAGATCTCCGCCCAACCCTGGAACAACTCGACGACTGGCCGACCATCGCGGGCCTCGCCGCCGACGCCTTGGCCCGCGGCAGCTCAGCCGCCCGCCAACGCGCCGCCTTCAACAAACGAGGCCAACTCAGCGACGTAGTCGACCTCCTCCTCAAGGAAACCGCCGGAGACTGACCACCCCTGGCTCCCACACCTCGGAGTCCCAGCGTCTCCGCAGAGTCCCAGCGTCTTGGAGTCCCAGCGTTTCGGAGCCCCGAGAGTCTTGAGCCCTGAGCGTCTCGGAGTCCCAGCGTCTCGGCTAGGTCTCGGGATCAGCTTTCCCCCGTGGTTTCCGCGTGGTCTCCTCCAGGTGGAGGAGGTTTCTGTCGGGGGTGGAGTTTACGCTTCGTGGCGTGGCGTGGATCGAGCGCATCTTCGAGCCGGACTACATCCTGGTCCGGCTGGCGATTCTGCTCGCCGCACTGGTGGGCGATCTGCTCTGGATTGTGCCAGGAGTAGGCACGCGTGACTGGGTGCTCGCGCTCGTCGCGCTGGTGCTCAGTGCGGTCTGCCGCTGGTCGCAACTGTGGGCTCTGCTCATCCAGTCGGGCCTGCTCCTGCTCGCCGATGGGTATGCCTTCGCGGCTGCGCCCGTGCTCAAGGTGCTGGCCTGCGTGCTGCTGTTCGAGCTCGCCGTACGGGGGCGGGGGCGGCAGGTCGCGGCCGGGGCGACCGTGCTCGGGGTGGTCGTCTGCTTCAACCTGCTCGACAAGCTCCCCGCCACCATCGGCGCGGCCGGATTCCGCATGGTCATCGTGGTCGGCGTGCCGCTGCTCCTAGGCGGATATGTCCGGCTCGCCCGCGACGCCGCCCGGCGCGAACGAGACAGCGCCGCCGAACGCATCGCCGCCGCCCGCGCCGCCGAACGCACCGCCATCGCCAGGGAACTCCACGACCTGGTCGCCCACCACGTCTCCTCCATGGTCCTGCGCGTGGGCGTCGCCCGGCACGTGCTGTCCGCCGGAACCGATCCCCGCATCACCCAGGTCCTCGACGACCTGCACACCTCCAGCACCGCCGCCCTCGCCGACCTCCGCAAACTCGTCGGCGTCCTCCGCGACCCCGCCCCCTTCCCCACCACGGCGTTCGTCGACCCCGGCGGCCTCCCCGACGCCCTCACCGTCGTCATCGACCGAGCCAGAGCCACCGGCCTCCACGTCAAGGCCACCATCGACCCCTCCGCCACCCACCTGGACCCACTCCGCGGCACCACCGTCCTCCGCCTCACCCAGGAAGCCCTCGCCAACACGATCCGCCACGCCGGCCCCGCAGCCCAGGTAACCCTCAACCTCACCTTGGATACAGACAACTCAGTCCACATCCAAATCGAGGACGAAGGCCGCCCCCCACAAGAAAACCCCGAACCACCCACCGCCCGTGGAACCGGACCACACGAAGGCCACGGATTGATCGGAATGCGCGAACGAGTCGACTTACTGGGCGGCGCACTCTCCGTCGGCCCAGTAGGAAAAGGCTGGCGCCTCAGCGCCGTACTACCCGCCGAACAAAAGAACCCCCGAGAAAGACGGGAGGCCACAGTGTGATGTCGGTAACGCCGCACTGGCGTGAAAATTGGGACAAGCTGCCTGCCGATGCCGATGCCGATGTTGTACGACTACCTGGGGTTGTCATCCTCCGGTCAGAACGGCGCTGCCGCTCTTGGCGCCGGTGCGGCGAGAGCCACCACCTGTGTGAACGGCGCCGGATAACGGTAGGCGGTCCGGCGACTTGCCTTTTCTGTCGGGCGGGCCGGCGTGCTCGCCGTAGATCTCGCGGTGGACGCGGTGCGCCTTGCCATGGTGGGGCTTGGGGGCTGTGTGCTCAGCAGGAAGGGACTTAGCGTCGTGTCAGTTCGCCGACCAAGGGATTTCAGGGGGTGGCGCCCAGAGCGTGATCTGTGGGGATGGGTTGGTGACTTGGAATGGGTTGTCTGGGAGAGGAGACGGGAGGTTGAGGGGTGATTCGGGTTCTGCTTGTGGATGATCAGCATTTGGTGCGGATGGGGTTGCGGATGTTGTTTGATTCCGCGCCGGATATCGAGGTGGTGGGGGAGGCGGCGAACGGGTCCGATGCGGTGCGGCTCGTGGATGACACCGTGCCTGATGTGGTGCTGATGGATTTGCGGATGCCGGGCTTGGACGGGGTGGCCGCGACCAGGCGGATCATGTCGGCGAGGCCGTCCACGAGAATTCTCGCGCTCACCACATTCGACGACGACGATCATCTCTATCCGGTGCTCTCCGCTGGAGCCTGTGGCTTCCTCGTCAAGGACACCGCTCCCGCCGACCTCCTGGACGCCGTCCGCCGCGCCGCCGAAGGCGATCACGCCTTCAGCCCCAACGCCCTCGCCCGCCTCGTCGACCAGGCCCTGACCACCCGATCAACCACCTCTCCACCCCCGCTCCCTTTGACCCGCCGAGAACACCAAATCCTCGCCCTGATCGGCGAAGGCCTCTCCAACCCCGAAATAGCCGACCGCCTCAACGTCGGCGTCACCACCGTCAAAACCCACGTCTCCAGCGTCATGATCAAAACCGGCTGCCCCAACCGCATCCGTCTGGCCATCCTCGCCTCCCAACACAACCTGACCTAGCCAAGCCTTGGACCTCGCCCGCCTGGGCCGCCGACGGTTATGCAGGCCGAACGCTGAGGGCCGATGGTGGTGGCTGGATGGAGCCATGCAGGTTCGGGCCTGAGGGCTTGAGAGCGGTCATCAGGGAACCCAGGCGCGCGGCCACGTGGCTCGCGCCAGGCGGACACGCGGTTCCGGGTCGGCGGTCGGCGGTCACCCGTCTGGAGGGACAACTCCTCAGCGCCGTGGTGAAGGCGGTCGTGACGATTGCAAGCGGTGGCTGGATGGTCGCGGTCGGGTTCGGGGATGACCGGAAGTGGGGGCGGGTGGGGTGAGCGGTAGCCTGCTGGCCATGTCTGCTAGGGATGGTTGGCGGTGACCGGGGCCTACTCGGGGTGGGTTATCGGTGGGGCGTTGGTTTTGGCTTTGGGGTGTCTTGTCGCGGCTGCGCGTGATCGTCGTATGGGGATTGGGCTGCTGGTCGGGCTTGTGGTGCTGGAGATCGCTCTGGTCGTTCAGGCGGTGATGGCGTTTGCTCAGGTGGAGAAGGTGACTGAGCGGGCGACTTTCATTGGTTATCTGGTGGGGACGCTTGTTATTCCGCTGGCGGCGTTGTGGTGGGGGAAGGTGGAGCGTACTCGCTGGGGGCCTGGGGTTATCGCGGTTGGGGCGTTCACCGTCGCGGTCATGACCGGGCGGTTGCTGCAGATCTGGAATGGCGCCGCATGAATCGTGTCGGCGGGTCTGACGGGGCTAATCGGCATGCCGAAGGTGACGCCAAGGCGCCAACGCTGGGCGGTGGTCCTGGGCGGGTGTTGGTTGCGGTTTATGCGGTCTTCGCCATAGCCGCCACATCCCGGGCAGGGGTGCAGATCGCGACGCGATTCGCTGAGGCGCCGCTCGCCTACCTGCTGTCGGCGTTTGCGGCCCTTGTGTATATCGTGCTGACGGTCGCGCTGGCGAGAGGGCATCGGCGACTCGCGTTTCTTGCCTGCGGGATCGAACTGGCAGGCGTGCTGATCGTCGGAACGCTCAGCCTCCTGGATCCGGAGGCGTTCCCGCACGCGACCGTGTGGTCGGGATACGGCAGCGGTTACCTGTTCATCCCACTCGTATTGCCGATCATCGGGCTCGCCTGGTTGCTGAAACATCGAACCCGGCGCACCTGAGCTCCCGTAGATCCATCGCACCGTATACCCGGCAAGGGCTTGTGCTCGCCCTGCGATCCGCTGAGGGCCTCCATCGTCGCGGGACGGCCCTCGGGACTGGTAGAAGTCGATGATCGAGTGATCTTGATTTCGGTTCGGTGACGTGCCCGTTATGCCTGGTCAGCGGGCTCTACGTTCCTCGGCATGCCTGTTGAGTACCTGTCTGCTGAGCAAGAGGCCCGCGGCGGTCGACGTGCTGATGACGACGCCGCCGGCGACCGAGACGGGCGAGGTGGTCTCCGTGGTGGACGCGTGGTCGGCGATCGAGCAGGTCGTCCCGCGCGATCAGCTGGCCGAGGCGCTGGCCACGATCGCCGCGGTGGCCCCCGGACACCGACGGGGACGACGACGCGGAATGGCGGGCCGAGCCGGTCGCCCGCTACGGCACGGTGCGCGGCTTCATCCGCCTGTTGGTTGAGGTCATCGACTCGGCCTGCGGTACAAACGCGCAACGTGGTCAACGACCAGGTGATGGGGGTCGTGCCGGGCACGCTGTGCGACTCAGGCGGAGGTGATCGGCGCGTGCGCAGGTCCCAGCGAAGATCAATCCGGGCTCAAGGAGACCCTCTAAGCAGTCATATGTGCAGTAGTACGCGGTCAGCGTGCGTAGCAGGACATGTTTCCCCTCCATACGCGGCAGCACAATTCGGTGATGCACGGACCGGGTGGGTCTGTGCCATGGAGAGGAAACACCATGATGGCATCGATTCGGCTGCGGTCGGCAGGCTTTGTACACAGGGCGAGGGTGATCGGTCCGAGAAGGCGCGGAATGGTGGCGCTGTGGCGGGCGACGATTGTCGCGTCCAGCGTGGCAGGGGCGGCGGCGCTGGCCCCGGCGGCACCCGCTTTTGCAGCCGTGAGAACTTACATCGTCATCAACACCGACGACGCCGGGATCGGCACCTTACGCGACGCGATCACGCAGGCCAACGCCACCAAAGGTAAGGATGAAATCGTCTTCAGGATTCCGGGGGCGGGCCCGCACGTGATCGCCCTGGGACGCGCCAAGCTTCCGGCGATCACCGATCCCGTCACGATCGACGGCTACACCCAGTCCGGAGCGGTTCCCCCGAGCGCCATCGCGCCGGCGACGCTGCAGGTCGAGATCGACGCCTCGAATGTGGCCGGTGGGGTCGGACTCGAGGTGCGGACCGACGACAGTCTCATCACCGGGCTCGTGGTCAACGGCGCGCCGTCAGCCGGCGGCGCGCTCCACACCGACATTCAGATCACGGGTCACCGGAATCGGATCACCGCCTCGCACATCGGCACCGACGTCCCCGGCAGCACACCGGTTACCGCCGGTTACGGCGTCCAGATAGACGGCAACGACAACGTCATCGGCGGCTCGCCGACCACGCGCAATCTGATCTCAGGCTATTACGGCGTGCGTGTGACAGCGGGAAGCCGCAACCTGATCACAGGCAACCGGATCGGCACCGACGCCGCCGGATCTGGCGGTCTCGGCGCCGGCGTCGCAGTCAGGTGCGTCTCGATCGAGGAAGCCGACACCAACACCGTGAGCGACAATCTGATCTCAGATTGTGGCACCGGGGTGTATGTCTCGGGAGACCAGAACACGCTGCGGGGGAACCTGATCGGCACCGATGCCACTGGCACCAAGGCGATCGGCAACGGTGAGGGGATCTGGGTCCACGGAGGCGATGGCAACCAGATCGGCGGCACCGAGTCCAGTGACGGCAACACCGTCTCCGGCAACGACTGGTTCGGGATCGAACTCTCGCGGAACAACCTCGATCCGGCCGACGCGAATGTGATCCAGGGCAACAAGATCGGCGTCGATGTCTCCGGCGCGGTGGCGATGCCCAACGGCAGAGCCATCGGCTCCGGCAAGGGCATTGCGGTCTTCGTGGGCAACGACAACGTCATCGGCGGCACCGAACCCGGCGCGGCCAATGTGATCTCGGCCAACGCGGGAGACGGTATCGACATCCCATCGACCTCCTCCCGAACCCGCGTCCTGGGCAACCGGATCGGGACCGACCTGACCGGGACCGCCAACCTGGGCAACACCGAAAGCGGCATAGAAATCGGTGGCAGCGGCAACCAGGTGGGCGACGGCAGTGCCGCCGGCCTCAACGTCATCTCCCACAACGGCCATGACGGCGTAGAGATAACCGGCGGGACGCGCAACTCCATCCTGGTCAACTCGATCTTGCGCAACGGCGGACTCGGCATCGACCTCGCCCCGGACGGGCGCAACACCGACAATCCCGTGCTCGACCCACGCGACGCCGACGCCGGCGCCAACGACCTGCAGAACGCCCCGTCGCTCACCAGCGCCGTGCGGACACCCACCGCCACCACGGTCACCTGGACCCTCGACAGCCTGCCCCGGACCCAGATGCGCATCGAGTTCTACTGGAGCAGCGCCTGCGATCCGACCGGGTTCGGCGAGGGCCTTCTCTTCCTCCCCGGCGGCCTGACCACGGTCACCACCGGAGCAGCCGGCCACGCCGACGGCGCCGTTCAACTAGCCGCACTGCCGCCCTCCGGCGTGATCACCGCCACCGCTACCCCGCTCGCGACCGACGGCACCCCGACATCCACATCAGAGTTCTCTGAGTGCATGGCGATCCGGGGGTGAACCCGACCACGTCACAACGATCACGCCGGGACTCGGGCCGAACGTTGACCCAGGTTGTGTCTCCTGGCGGATCCTCGGTATCGAGACGGTGCCGGCGCTTTACGCCGCGTGGTTCCTGATCTAGTGCTGGTCAGTGCGGTGATTCCGTGGTTGTCCCGCCGATGGACCTCGCGCGCCGTGATGCCCGGGTGGTGGTGGCGGCCAGGACGGTGAGGGCGGGCAGGACCAGCAGGCCGAGGCGAAGGTCGGTGGTCTGGGCGAGCGCACCGGCGACGAGAGGACCGGTGATCTGGCCGATGCCGGCGACCGTGAGGATCTGGCCGAGTGCCTGGTCGGCGGTGCGGCCGCTGGCAGCGACGTGTAGTGAGGACGCGAGCGGGAAGGTGCCGCCGATCCCGATGCCGGTCACGGCGAGGCCGACCGTCACCAGCACCGGATTGTCGGCGGCAAGCATGACCGGCGTGCCGGCGAGGGCGGTGGCAAGCGACAGCCGGAGCACGGTCGTCGGCGGTAGCCGCCGAACCAGTCGGCTGGCGAGTACGCGGCCGGCGAGGTTTGCGGCGTAGAGGGCGCTCACGAGGGCGACCGCGGTATCTTGCGTGATGCCGACGACGTCGTGCAGGTAGCTGGCGGCCCAGAAACTGAGGGTGAACTCCAGGCCCACCACGGCGAAGATCGTGGTGAGGGTGCGCAGGTGTGAGTGTCGGTGCTGACCTGCAGGTTCGGCGTTGTGATGCTCGGTGGTGTCGACGCCCGTTCGTGGAGCTGAATCGGGTAAGCGCGTGGCCCGCACGGCGATTGCTGTGGCAATGACGAGGGCGAATGCGATCACGAAGGAGAATCGCCAGCCGAGCGCCGTGGCGGCGCAGGCGCTGACCACCGCCGGTGTGACGATTCCGGCGAGGCTGACGGCGACTTCCCCCTCGGTCATCGCCACGGCACGGTAGCGGTGATGCATATCGGCTAGCGCTGCCCAGACCCGGATGAGCGCTGCGGTGGCGAAGGCGCTGACTAAGAATGCGGCGGTCATTGTCAGTGGGAACACCTGGCCGTAGCCAAGCAGCAGACCGGTCACGGCGGCGCCGCTAAGGCCGACAACGATCGTGCGTCTTCGCGGCGCATGGGACCGGCTTGCCTGAATACCGGCCGCCATGCCGCCGATCGCGAAAGCGACCTGGTGTAGCGCACCGGCGAGGTAGGAGGTGTGTTCGGTCTGCCGCAGATACGGCAATACCGGTCCGAGTGCTGCGTTGAGGATGCCAAAGGCGAACAGGGCAGCGAACGCCACCCAGGTGGCAACGTCACGCTGGTAGCCCGGCTGCACATGCCCTTCGGCAGGAGCTCGATATCGGCGTCCGATCATGTCGTCACCGGTCCGCGGGTCGCCCACCGCGCGAGCATCTCGGCGTCCAGGACGCGGTCGAACACCGAGAGGCCTACGCCGACGAGCGGCGCGTTCTCCCCCGCGAGGGCCGCGACGACGCCGGGTGGCCGGTCTCGGTGCACCTTCATCAGACCGATGTGGACGGCACGCTCGAAGCCGGCAGGTGACGCATCCCGCACCTGCGCCGCCAGCCCGCCGAGGGTGACGAGATCCGGGTCCAGGGCATTGACCAGTCCAGCGATCCCGCGCCCCAGGTCGGCCGCCAGTGCCGTTCGAGTCTCGCGGGCCTCCGGTGACGGGTCAGGGTCGGTGAACAGACGGTGCAGCCACGCGCGGGAATCCGGCTCCGCACGGAGCTTGGCGCGAAGGGCGACCGCCGGCACGTCAAAGGCGGCGGCCCAGCAACCACGCGCGCCGCACGGACACATGACGCCGGGATCGCCGAACGGAAGATGCCCGAACTCGCCGTGCAGACCGCGAGCGCTGGGCGTGGGCCTGCCGTCCACGATGAAGGCGCCGCCGACACCGACTTCGACCACCACGTGCAGCAGGGTGTGCGGGTGCGGCGTGTGCAGGCGGGCTTCGGCCATCGCGGCCATGGTTGCGTCGTTGCCGACGACAACAGGGACGTCCGGGGTGGGCGCGACGCGGGCAACCTCCAGATCGTGCCAGCCGAGCATGGTGGCGTGCACGAGCCGGTTGTCGGCCGTGGGGCCTGGGACGGCCACGCCGATTCCGGCGACGCGGCCGTCAAGACTACGCATGAGGTTGCCGACCCGCGCCTGAAGCCGGGCGAGGAGCTTGCCGGGCGTCATGCCGCCGTGCTGACCGGTGGCGATGACCCTAACCGTCCCATCGAGGTCGCACGTCCCGAGCCGCCAGTCACCGTGTCTCACGTCCACGACGACGGCGACCGGTCCGGACGGGTGAGCGTGCACGGTAGTCGTCGGACGTCCGCGTCGATTCGATGTCGTACGACGTTCGCAGATCAACTCGGCGGCGGACAGCCGCTTGACGAGGTCTGACGTCGGGCCGCTTTCCAAGCCGAGCTGGCGGCCCAGCTGCGGCCGGGTGACTCGCGCCTCGCGCCGAAGCATGGCGAGCGCATCGGTTGCCGAGCGCCAATGTCGTGCCTGACCGGAACTCACATCCCCGAATATACTCGCTCCACGAGTATATTCGGGATAGTTGGCGGCGGGACATGGAGCCGCTACGCCCAAACGATCACGCGGAGTGAACAGAGGCAGAGACCGAGACGGGAATTCGGATCACACGATCATCGATCTTTACCGGTCCCGAGGGCCGGGACCGCCCGGATATGGGGCCACCTGGTCCGTTGTCGAAGAGCCTTGATTGCGGTGGCGGGTGCGTGAAGTGGACTACTCGGGAGTTCTTTGGTGTTTTCTCCCATTATGGGTGGGGTGGGTGGTGTAGTGGACTCATCCGATGATCTGGTGAGTGGAGGTTTTGGTGAGTGGGGTTGGGCGGGGGCGGTGGGTGGCCTGGCTGGTTGTGGTGGGGGTGGTGCTGGCCGCGCTCAATCTGAGGGCTGCGGTTACGAGTACGGGGGCCGTGCTGCACGAGATCAGTGCGGGCCTGGAGATGCCGGGGGCGTTGTCGGGGTTGCTCACGACGTTGCCGGTGGTGTGTTTCGCGGTGTTTGGAGCGGGGACGCCGTGGCTGGCCAGGCGGGTGGGGGAGCAGCGGCTGCTGGTGGTGGCGCTGGGGCTGATCGCGGTGGGGCTGCTGGCGCGGGCGGTGGTGGGGTCGGCGTGGCCGTTCCTGGCCTTGAGCGTGGTGGCGCTGGCGGGGATCGCGCTGGGGAACGTTCTCCTCCCGACGCTGATCAAGCGGCACTTTCCCGCCAAGACCGGCGTCATGATGACCGTCTACGCCACTTCGCTCGCCGTGGGGACGATGCTCGGGGCGGCGCTCACCCTGCCGATCGAGCGGGCGGCCGGCGGGAGTTGGCGGGTGGGGCTCGGAGTCTGGGCGTCGATGGCGTTGATCGCGGCGGTGCCATGGATCGCCGTCCTCCGCGATAACCCGAAACAGGACCACGAGGGCGCGTACGCGGGGCCCCGCACGCTGGTCCGCAGCCGGTTGGCCTGGGCGATAGCCGGATATTTCGGGACTCAGGGTCTCCTCGCCTACGTGCTGTTCGGCTGGCTCCTCCAGGTGCTCCTGGACGGTGGCTACACCGAGGATCAGGCGGGCCTGGTCCTCGGCGTGTTCACCGCGCTCTCCATCCCGAGTTCGCTTGTGATCCCGGCCCTGACCGCGAGGATGAGAAACGTCCGCAAACTCGTGGCCCTGTTCTGCACCCTGTACGCCGTGGGCTTCGCCGGGCTACTCACCGATCACGCGCTCTGGGGATCGGCGATCGTGGTCGGGATCGCGATGGGCGGTTTCCCGATGGCGCTGGCGCTGCTCCCGCTGCGCACCCGCACCGCCGAGGGCACAGCCGCGCTGTCGGGGTTCGCGCAGAGCGTCGGATATCTCATCGCCGGGGTCGGCCCCCTCATGATCGGCCTGCTCTACGACGCCACCGGCGGCTGGACGTGGCCGTTCGCCGTGCTGTTCGCCGTCGTCGCGGCCCAGCTGGCCACCGGCTGGTACGCGGGCGCCGACCGGGTCCTCGAAGACGAGATCCACGAGGAAGAGATCCACGAAAAAGAGATCCACGAAAAAGAGATTTACGAGGAAGAGATCCAGGCGCACGCCGTACCAGACGAAATCGGCGAGGAGCCGGACAAGGACCGGTCTCAGACAAAGGTGGCCACCCGAGGCGACCTGACCTCGCCTCGGGCGACCACAGATCAAGAGTAGGCCATCTCGCCTCAAACCGGTGAAGCGCCCCACCCTGCACCAGGTAAAAGCTCGGTCATAAGTTGAAGCTGTTAGCGCTATCAGCCGGTTTGGTCAAGCCATGGACCCCATAACGATCCGGTTTCAGCTGTGGGATCGTGGGTTCTTCGTGATAGGCAGTACCGAGGTATTGACAGAGCCAGTGTTATCGCAAACACTCGGAAATCTCCCCGCAACACACCTACGACCCAGCACAAGGACGGATCGCGGCCGATGATATCGAGCAACCCGACGGCTGACCCCCCGGCCGACCGCCCCAGGGCGGCGGTCATGGAGGACGTCGCCGGGCTCGCCGGAGTGTCGGCGATGACCGTCTCCCGCGTGCTCAACGCGCCGGAGAAGGTGCGGCCGGAGACCAGGGCGCGCGTGCTCGCGGCCGTCCAGGAACTCGGCTACCGCCCCAACTTCGCCGCCCGCTCCCTCGTCACCGGCCGGTCCGGCGTGCTCGGCGTGGTCAGCTTCGACACCACGCTGTACGGCCCGGCCTCCACCCTCTACGGTATCGAGCGCGCCGCCAGGCAGCACGACTACCTGGTGAGCATCGCCAGCCTGGAGGCTCTCACCCGCCGATCCATCGCCGAGGGCGTCGAACGCCTGCGCTCCCAGTCGGTGGACGGCGTCATCGTCATCGCCCCGCACGAGTCGGCCGCCGAGGGCCTGCGGCACCTGCCGAAGGACCTGCCGGTGGTGGACGTGGGCGGCGGTGAGGGCGTCCCGGTCCCGGTGGCCGCCGTCGACCAGCAGTCCGGGGCCGCGCGCGCCACCCGGCACCTGCTCAGCCTCGGACATCAGACGGTGTGGCACCTGTCCGGGCCCGCCAACTGGATCGACGCCAACGGCCGCGTGCGCGGCTGGCGGTCGGTGCTGGAGGCGGAGGGCCGCGCGATCCCGGAGCCGCTGGCCGGCGACTGGAGCGCGCAGTCCGGTTACGAGCACGGGCGACGGCTGGCCCGCGACCCCGAGGTCACGGCCGTGTTCGCCGCCAACGACCCGATGGCGCTCGGCCTGCTGCGCGCGCTGCGCGAAGCGGGCAAACGAGTGCCGGAAGACGTCAGCATCGTCGGGTTCGACGACGTTCCGGAGGCCGCGTACTACTGGCCGCCGCTGACCACGGTCAGGCAGAACTTCGGCGAGGTCGGCGGGCAGGCCCTGCAACTTCTCCTGGACCGCATCGCCGGGGTCGAGGGGGATGTCCGGCGGATGGTCGAGCCCGAGCTCGTCGTCCGCGAGTCCACCGCGCAACGCCTATAACCGCGCAATGCCTATAACCGCACAACGCCGATAAACGAAGTCGACTCGAACGACAGCACTCTGAACCACGAAGTAAGAGCCTCCTGGGTTCTCTGAGGTCCAAGATGTTAACGCAATCACGAACTATCGCTAGGTTGGGAAATGATCGAACTCCGGCAGGAACTGGCTGACCTGCACCGGTTACTCGTGACCGCCGGTCTTGTGGTCTGGACGGCGGGCAACGTGTCCGCCCGGGTCCCTGGGGCCGACCTTCTGCTGATCAAGCCGAGCGGCGTGCCGTACGAGGAGCTGACGGCCGAGTCGATGGTGTTGTGCGATCTGGAGGGGAAACCCGTACAGGACGGGTTGAAGCCCTCCAGCGATGTGTTCGCGCACGCGTACGTGTACCGGCAACGTCCGGATGTGTCCGGAGTCGTGCACACCCATTCCACGTACGCGACCGCCTGGGCCGCGCGCGGGGAGGCGATTCCGTGCGTGCTGACGGCGATGGCGGACGAGTTCGGCGGGGAGATCCCGGTCGGCCCGTTCGCGCTGATCGGCGGTGACGACATCGGCCGGGGCATCGTGGCGACGCTGGAGGGCCACCGTTCGCCCGCCGTACTGATGCGCAGCCACGGGGTCTTCACCATCGGCGGCACCCCGCGCGAGGCCGTCAAGGCCGCCGTGATGTGCGAGGACGTCGCCAGAACCGTGCACATCGCCCGCCAGCTCGGCACGCCCGAGGAGATCGCGCCGGCCGACGTCGACCGGCTGTACGACCGCTACCAGAACGTCTACGGGCAGGGAGTCCGATGAAGCACGTGTGGTTCCTCACCGGAAGCCAGGGGTTGTACGGCGAGGACACCCTGGCCCAGGTCGCCGACCAATCCCGGCGCATCGCCGAGACCTTGGACGGCTCCGGCCTCCCGGTCCGCATCGTCTGGCAGCCCGTGCTCACCGACGCCGGCGCCATCCGGCGGATCTGCCTGGACGCCAACGCCGACGACGACTGCGTCGGGGTGATCGCCTGGATGCACACCTTCTCGCCCGCCAAGATGTGGATCGCCGGCCTCGACGCGCTGCGCACCCCGCTGCTGCACCTGCACACCCAGGCCAACGTCGCGCTGCCCTGGCACTCCATCGACATGGACTTCATGAACCTGAACCAGGCCGCCCACGGCGACCGCGAGTTCGGCTACGTGCAGTCCCGCCTCGGCGTGCCCCGCAAGACGATCGCCGGGCACGTCACCGACCCGGCCGTGGTCGCCGGCACGGCCGCCTGGGCGCGGGCCGCGCTCGGCCTGGCCGAGATGCGCTCGCTCCGGCTGGCCCGCTTCGGCGACAACATGCGCAACGTCGCCGTGACCGAGGGCGACAAGGTCGAGGCGCAGCTGCGGTTCGGCGTCTCGGTCAACACCTACGGCGTGAACGACCTGGTCACGGCCGTGGACGCGGTCGCCGACGCCGAGGTGACGACGCTGGTCAAGGAGTATGCCGACAGTTACCAGGTGGCGCCCGCGCTGCTGGGGGAGCGCCTGGACTCGCTGCGCTACGCGGCCAGGATCGAGCTCGGCCTGCGCGGCTTCCTCACCGACGGCGGCTTCGGCGCGTTCACCACCAACTTCGAGGACCTCGGCGGCCTGCGCCAGCTGCCGGGCCTGGCCGTGCAGCGGCTGATGGCCGACGGGTACGGCTTCGGCGGCGAGGGCGACTGGAAGACCGCCCTGCTGGTCCGCACCCTGAAGGCGATGGCGGTGGGCCTCCCGGGCGGAACCTCGTTCATGGAGGACTACACCTACCACCTCGAACCAGGACAGGAACGCGTGCTGGGCGCGCACATGCTGGAGGTCTGCCCGAGCATCGCCTCCGCCGTACCGTCCTGCGAGATCCACCCGCTCGGCATCGGCGGCCGGGAAGACCCGGTGCGGCTCGTCTTCGACGCGGCGCCCGGGGACGCCGTCGTGGTCGGCCTGTCCGACATGGGAGACCGGTTCCGGCTGGTCGCCAACCGGGTGGAGCTGGTCGCGCCCACCGAGCCACTGCCGAAGCTGCCGGTGGCCCGCGCGGTGTGGAAGCCGCTGCCGGACTTCCGTACCTCCCTTGAGAGCTGGCTGATGGCCGGCGGCCCGCATCACACCGCGCTGTCGGCGGCGATCGGGCCCGAGGAGCTGACCGACCTCGCCGACATGGCGGGGACGGAGCTGTTGCTCATCGACGAGACCACCACGACCAGGCAGTTCACCAAGGAGATCCGCTGGAACCAGGCGTACTACCGCCTGGCCCAGGGCCTCTGACATCCCCCAAGGAGAACACTCATGTTGAAGAAACTGTCGGCGGCGCTGGCCGCCGGACTGCTGGCTTCCGTCCTCACCGCTTGCGGTGGCGGCGGCGCGGACACCGCGACCGGCGGGGACGCCGGATCCGACAAGATCGTCCTCGGCTTCTCCCAGGTCGGTTCGGAGAGCGGCTGGCGTGCCGCCAACACCAAGTCGGTCAAGGATTCGGCGGCCACGGCCGGGATCGACCTGAAGTTCTCCGACGCCCAGCAGAAGCAGGAGAACCAGATCGCCTCCATCCGCTCCTACATCCAGCAGAAGGTCGACGTGATCGCCTTCTCGCCGGTGGTCGTCACCGGCTGGGACGCGGTGCTCAAGGAGGCCCAGGCCGCCAAGATCCCGGTCATTCTGACCGACCGCGCGGTCGACTCCGACGCCTCCCTCTACGCCACCTTCATCGGCTCCGACTTCGTCAAGGAAGGCGAGGAGGTCGGCAAGTGGGCAGTGGAGGAGTTCAAGTCCGCGACCGGGCCGGTCAACATCGTGCAGTTGGAGGGCACGGTCGGCTCGGCGCCCGCGATCGACCGCAAGAAGGGCTTCGAGGCCACTATCGCGTCGAACCCCAACCTGAAGGTCATCGCCTCACAGAGCGGGGACTTCACCCGAGCTAAGGGCAAAGAGGTCATGCAGGCGCTGCTGCAGGCCAACCCGAAGATCGACCTGCTTTTCGCGCACAACGACGACATGGGCCTGGGCGCCATTGAGGCGATCAAGGCCGCCGGTCTCAAGCCGGGTGTCGACATCAAGATCGCCACTATCGACGCGGTCAAGGACGGCATGACCGCGCTGGCCGCCAACGAGATCAACTTCATCGCCGAGTGCAGCCCGCTCCTGGGCGATCAGCTGATGGAACTCACCAAGCAGGCCGCCGCCGGGCAGCCCATGGAGAAGCGCATCGTCACCAAGGAGACCACCTTCACCCCGAAGCAGGCCGCCGAGGTCCTGTCCACCCGCCAGTACTGACCCCTGTGCCGGGCGGCTTCGCGCCGCCCGGCCCCGAAGGAGGGCCCGCCGTGTTGCGAATGACGGGCATCACGAAAGACTTCCCGGGGGTACGGGCGCTGAACGGCGTCGACTTCCGGCTGCTCCCCGGCGAGGTGCACGCGCTGATGGGGGAGAACGGCGCCGGCAAGTCCACGCTCATCAAGGTGCTCACCGGGGTCCACTCCGCCGACTCCGGCGAGGTAAGCCTGGACGGCGCGCCGCTCACGATCGGCAGCCCCAAGCAGGCCCAGGCGGCCGGGATCAGCACCGTCTACCAGGAGGTCAACCTCTGCCCCAACCTCACGGTGGCCGAGAACGTGTTCATTGGGCGGGAACCGAGCCGGCTGGGCCGGATCCGCTGGAAGGAGACCCGGCGCCGGGCCGCCGAACTGCTGGCCCGCTTCCAGCTGGACATCGACCCGGCCGCGCCGCTGGCGTCCTATTCGCTGGCGGTGCAGCAGCTGGTGGCGATCGTCCGGGCAGTGGACATCTCGGCGAAGGTGCTCGTCCTGGACGAACCCACCTCCAGTCTGGACCGCGAAGAGGTGGAACGGCTGTTCACGGTCATGCGCCGGCTGCGGGACGACGGGGTGGCCGTGCTGTTCGTCTCGCATTTTCTCGACCAGGTGTTCGATATCTCGGATAGGATGACGGTGCTCCGCAACGGGCGGCTGGTCGGGGAGTTCGAGACGCGGGCGCTGAGCCGGGTAGAGCTGGTCGGGTATATGACGGGGCGGGTGCTGCGCACGCTGGAGGAGTTGCACGCGCCGCGGGAGGACGTGCGGGAGGCGATCGCCAGCCGGGAGCCGGTGCTGGCGGCGCGCGGGCTGGGGCGCAAGGGCGGGATCGCGCCGTTCGATCTGGATGTGCATCCGGGGGAGGTGGTGGGCTTCGCCGGGCTGCTGGGGTCCGGGCGGACCGAGGCGGCCAGGTTGATGTTCGGGGCCGACGGGGCCGACAGCGGGACGGTGGAGGTCGGCGGGTCGGTTTCGGCGCTGCGCACGCCTGGTGCGGCCATCGGGCGTGGTGTGGCGTTCTGCCCTGAGGATCGTAAGACCGAAGGGCTGGTCGGGGAGCTGACCGTAGGCGAGAACATCGTGCTGGCGCTGCAGGCGGCTCGGGGCTGGCTGCGGCCGCTGTCCGCCGCGCGGCGCGCCGAACTGGTCGGGAAGTACATCACGGCGCTCAGCATCAATCCGCCGGATCCCGATATTCCGGCTCGCAACCTCAGCGGGGGCAATCAGCAGAAGGTCCTGCTCGCCCGGTGGCTGATCACGCAGCCGCGGCTGCTCATCCTCGACGAGCCAACCCGGGGGGTCGACGTCGGGGCCAAGGCCGAGATCCAGAAGCTGGTCGTCTCGCTCGCCGGTGACGGCATGGGCGTGGTGTTCATCTCCGCCGAATTGGAGGAGGTCCTGCGCATCAGCCACAAAATCGAGGTGCTCCGGGATCGCGCCGTAATCGCGGAGATCGCCAACGAGACCGACGTCACCCCCGAACGGCTGCTGGAGATCATCGCCAACGGAGTCGCGCCATGACCACCATCACCAGACACCGCCTGTTCTGGCCGTCCGCGATCCTCGCCGTGATGCTGCTGGCCAACCTGATCTTCACGCCGACCTTCTTCCGGATCGAACTGAAGAACGGCCACCTGTACGGGAGCCTCATCGACATCCTCCTGTACGGCGCCCCGCTGATCCTCATCGCCCTCGGCATGACCATGGTCATCGCCACCGGGGGCATCGACCTGTCGGTCGGCGCGACCGTGGCGATCTCCGGCGCCCTCGCCTGCTCGATCATCGCCGACCAGTCGGATCAGGAGGCGGTCGGCGGGGTGCTGACCGCGGTCGCCCTCGCCCTCGGACTGTCCCTGGTCCTCGGCCTGTGGAATGGATTACTCGTCGCCCGCGTCGGCATCCAGCCCATCATCGCCACCTTGATTCTCATGGTCGCCGGCCGCGGCATAGCCCAGCTGATCACCGACGGCCAGATCATCACCATCAACAGTGCCCCCTACGAACTGATCGGTGGCGACTACCTGTTCGGCTTCCCGTTCGCCGTTCTCATCGCCGTCTTGGTCTTCACCGCAGCAGCCGTCCTCACCCGGAGAACCGCCCTCGGACTGCTGCTGGAGGCCGTCGGAGGCAATGCGGAGGCATCGCGTCTGGTGGGCATCCGGGCTCGGCGGTTGCTGGTGCTCGCGTACGTTTTCTCCG
Organism: Acrocarpospora pleiomorpha; assembly: GCF_009687885.1. Lineage (GTDB taxonomy): Bacteria > Actinomycetota > Actinomycetes > Streptosporangiales > Streptosporangiaceae > Acrocarpospora > Acrocarpospora pleiomorpha. The sequence goes on along the minus strand of NZ_BLAF01000032.1, from coordinate 58,332 downwards.
CGTTCTGTGCCGGGATCGCGGGACTGATGATCAGCTCGAACATTCGCGCGGCCGACGGCAACAACGCGGGCCTGTGGATCGAGCTGGACGCCATCCTCGCGGTGGTCATCGGGGGGACCTCCCTGATGGGAGGCCGCTTCTCACTCGCCGGGACGGTCCTCGGGGCCTTGATCATCCAGACCCTGTCGACCACGATCTACACCACCGGGGTTCCGCCTCAGGTGACGCTGGTGTTCAAGGCCGTGGTGGTGACTGCGGTGTGTTTGATCCAGTCTCCCGCGTTCCGGGCGAAGGCGTTCCGACGCCGACGACCATCTACTCCCGCTCCGGCTGAAGCGGAGGTGCCGGCATGAAACGTGGTCCGAGAGAAACCGAGCAGCCGATGGACCGCATCCGGAAACGAGACGAGGCCACGGTGGGCGATAACCTGCCGGGCGGTGAGCAGCGTGAAGTCGTGGCGATCGATGCCCGCGAGGACCGGGGCGGGGCTCCAGTGGGCGGCGGAGTCCGGGTGGGCGGGAGAGTCACCGCCATCTTCGAAGCCCGCCTGCGGAGAGAGTATCTGCCGGTCCTAGTGACCCTGGCGTTGTTCGTGGTGCTCTTCGGGACGGGTTCCGCGATCTATCCGGCCTTCGGATCGGGTCAGGTCATCATCGATCTGTTCATCGACAACGGCTTCCTGCTGGTCGCCGCGATCGGGATGACGTTCGTCATCCTCACCGGGGGGATCGATCTCTCGGTGGGCGCGGTGATCGCCTTGTCGGCGATGTTGTCGGCTTCGCTGGTCGAGCACGTGGGCTTGGCGAGCATTCCGATCGTGCTGGCGGTCGGCGCGACACTCGGCTTCCTGATGGGCTACATGATCCACCACTTCGAGATCCAGCCCTTCATCGCCACTCTGGCCGGAATGTTCCTCGCCCGAGGCCTCTGCTTCGTCATCAGCATCGACCAGATCTCGATCAAGCACCCCCTCTTCGCCGAATGGCCCCACATCCCCATCCCGCTCCCCGGGGACATGTTCATCAAGCCGACCGTCTTCGTGGCCATCGCCGTGCTGGGGCTCGCCTTCTGGACCCTGCACTACACCAGATTCGGCCGCGGGATCTACGCCATCGGCGGCAACGAACAGTCCGCGCTCCTGATGGGCCTCCCCGTGGCGCGCACCAAGATCGGCGCGTACGTGGTGAGCGGCACCTGCTCCGCGCTGGCGGGCATGCTCTTCGCCACGTACACGCTGTCCGGAACCGGCGTGCACGCGGTCGGCATGGAACTCGACGCGATCGCCGCCGTGGTCATCGGCGGCACCCTGCTGACCGGCGGCTCCGGCTACGTCCTCGGCACCCTGCTGGGCGTGCTCCTGCTCGGCTCCATCCAGACGCTGATCCGTTTCGAGGGCACCCTCAGCTCCTGGTGGATCAAGATCGTAACCGGAGCCCTGCTGTTCGTCTTCATCGTCCTGCAGCGGGCGATCTCCTCGAAGCGGTCCCCGGACGGCTGACCGAGGCCACCGCCCGCTCGGCGGCGATGAGCGCGCTGCGCATCGACACCTCACTGAGCAGGCCGGGGGCGGCGACACTGTCCCCGGCCAGCCAGACCCCGTCACCCCGCTCGATGGCCGGCCGATCCCGCCAGCTCACCCCCGGCAGATCCAGAGCCCCCGTTCGCCCGTTCGCGAGCGCCTCCCGCCGCCAGGTGACCCGATCCCGCCACCCCGGCAGACCGAGATCGGCCACCCGCTCCAGCCGTGCCAGCGTGTCGGCCTTCGACTCGCCGGGCCGCATCGGCATCTGCATCTGGACGAGGCTCTCCCCGTCCGGAGCCAACGACGGATCGGGGGACGAATAGCGCTCGAGGAAGCCGCCTTCGTCCAGGTCGGACAGGAGGAACAGGTCGCGCGGGTCCCGCCGTACCCCGAGGTCGAGAAGGACGGCGCGGCCGCTCTCCCAGCGCAGCGATTCGTCGGCGAGTAACCGGCGAGCGGCGTCGAGCGAGGTGGCGACGATGGTGGGTCCCGCGGGCAGCGTGTCCGCGTGGGTTCCGGTCTCGATGCGTACGCCCAGGTCGCGCGCGTGAGCCGCCATCCGGTCGACGACCCGGCCCCAGCCGCCCACGATGTACCGCGGCGCCGGGAACTGGGGCGCGGTGGCCCGCCTGAACCGCTCCCACACGAATGCCGCCGACAGCCGCCCCGGATCCGCGTCATAGGTGACGACTCCGAGTATTCCGGCCACCGCGTCGGTGGCGTCGGCCCCCAGCCGCCTGACCCCCCAGGAACGGAAGTCCTCATCCACCGGCGCGACCAGCCCGCGCCTGACGATCGCCGCGAGCAACGGCCGCGGAACCCGCGCCTTCAGCTTGCCCCGATGCCGGACCCGCGCCTTCCGCCCCTCTTTGAGCCCCAGCCGCCGGTACGGCTGCGCCAGCCCGCGCCGCGCCAGCCACTGGAACGGCTCCCCATCCGCGTAGAAGACGCGCGTCCCGTCATTCGCGATGTACGGCGCCGCGGACGACCGCGCCCGCCCGCCGAGCGTGTGGTGCCCCTCGTACAGGACGACCCGCGCGCGCTCTTCCGCACAGGCGATGGCCGCCGTCAGCCCGGCGAGCCCGCCTCCGATTACCGTGATTTCATCCATGCACCCCAGGACGTGGGCCATCCTCAGAACGTGACATCAGCTCATCCAGCGACGTGGTCGGAACCGCGATCCACCCCTCCGTACGGGCCGCCTCGGCCTGCCCGGGCGACGGCACCGTGACCAGACCCATCGCGGCCGCCCGCGCGGTGAGCGCGGCGACGACGGCGTCAGCGGCGTCATCCGAAGCCCGGCAGACTCCCTCAAACGCCCCCAGCTCCAGCCAAGGCGCGGCCCTGCCCAGCCCATCGACCAGCCGGTTCAGCTCACCCACATTCGCGGCCCGCTTGTAACCCGTGAACGGCAACCCCCACCGCTTGAGCGACGCGGCCGGATACACCTCGACCACCACCCCGCCCCCACGCCGGTCGACGACCTGGCCACGCCTCGCCAGCTCCGCCATCAGCCCAGCACACCGCATGGCGACATATCCGATACGGTCAGCCGCCACGCTCAACGGCCGCTGCCCCGTCAGCTCCCGCACCACCAGATCGGTGACCCGATTCGCCAGATCCCTGCGCCAAAGCCGCCCGACACCGCCCAGCGGCAAGGCGACCTCCCCACCCCGATGCGCGACGAGAAAGTCCACGAATCGATTCGGCCACCCGAGCGGACAGTCGACGCCGGCCTTCCCCGCGGCCAGGATCGCCTCAACCACGAGCGCGTCATCCGCCCGAGTCTCCACCCTGCTGACCCGCGCCCGGCCCTGCGACCACTCCACCCAGGCGACCGCCGTATCGACCGCCTCGGCCGCCAGATCAATCCCAACCGTGATCACACATGCGCCATCTTCTCGGGGTTCGCCATCAGATAGATGGTCTCGATCATCCCATCGACGACCAGCAACGACACCACCGTGAGCACCGCACGCTCTACCGAAACCACGATCGCCGGCGCGCCGTTCACATCCGAGATCTCCATCTCGTACGCAGCCCCCTCCGGAACTCCCGCATGCGCCAGGAACGACGCGACCCCCGCCTCCGAAGCGATCGCGACCAGGAACCGCGCCACCCGATCGGCCCCCACCACGACCCGCCGGGGCGCCCGAACCTTGCCCCCACTGTCCGACACCAAGGTCACATCCTTGGCCAGCAGCTCCATCAACCCGCGCAGATCCCCACCCGCGCACGCCCCGATGAACCGTTCGGTGACCTCCCGCCGCTCCCGCCGATCGACATCGAACCGCGGCCGCCGCTCCCGCACATGCTCTCGCGCCCGCCGCGCCAACTGCCGCACTGCGGGCTCCGCCCGCCCGATCGCCTCCCCGACCTCCGCGTGCGAGAACCCGAAGACCTCCCGCAACACGAACACCGCCCGCTCCAACGGCGACAAGGTCTCCAGCACCACCAACATCGCCACCTCCACACTCTCCGCCAGCTCGGCCCGCTCCGCGAGCTCCGGCCCCGTACTCACCGGCTCAGGCAGCCAATCCCCCACATACGACTCCCGCCGCACCTTCAACCGCCGCAACCGATCGATAGCCAGATTCGTCGTCACCCGCACCAGAAACGCCCGCGCATCCTCCACCTCCCCCTCCGCCACCGCAGCCCACCGCACCCACGCCTCCTGCACGATGTCCTCCGCATCGGCCGCGCTCCCCAGAATCCGGTACGCCACCCCAACCAAGATCTCCCGATGCTCCAGAAACGTCTCCACACCCATAAACCTCCAGACGCACGACGCCACCCCAACGTGACATCCCGACGGTTACCTCTTCACTCCCGAGGTCCGATACACTCAACACCACCGCAAGGGGCTATAGCGCAGCTGGTAGCGCACCTCCATGGCATGGAGGGGGTCTGGGGTTCGAATCCCCATAGCTCCACAGGCGAAATGAATGGCTCGTGGTTGTTGCCCCTTCGGGGCACCTGCCACGAGCCATTCGCCTTTCTGCACACGGGGGGACGACCCCCCGAACCCCCGATACGAGAGGGCTTCGCCCCCTCGCGCTCCCTGGTAAGGCCTCGCTTCGCTCGGTTACTGGCTTTTGTTCCTCGAACTGCTCGGCAGGGGGAATTCGGGGCGGCGGCTGATTCGTTCGCGGACGACGGTGGAGCCGAAGCGCTGGTCGATGAGGCGTGCTGCCTCGGCCCACTGCTTCATGGTCTTAGCCGGGCCCAAGGCGGTTGTGACGAAGGGATCGCTCCATCGCGCCTTCGCGCGCTTCCACAGCACGTCGGGGGGATCGGCGAGAATGTTTCCCACCGTTCCCTCGTAGATGGGCATCGCCCGCACCTCTCCGTCCGGTTCGATTTGCAGGACATTGAAGACGATGCCGCGGGCGATCAATTCGGGGTGCATTTGCAGGATACGGTTGTCGGTCGTGCCCACCATCACCGAGGCAGGTGCGAGGGCTCGCAGCCGCTGGGCGTGGGCCGGGTCGTTCAGCCGGTTGATCTGTTCCTCGGTGAGCAGCTCGTGCTCGTCGAATCGTGGGCGGCTTGCCAATCCCCCCGGTACGGCCGCCCCGAAGGCAATGAACTGAAGATGGCCGAACCGGGACGCGATGGCCTCGCAGAACAGCTCCATGTGCTGGAAATTGCTCTGCAGCAGGATGCAGTCGATGCCGAAGTTGAGGGGCGGTTGTCCGTTGGACTTTCGCTCCGCGCTGACCTCGTCGAGAATCGTCAGCGCCCGCATCGCGCGGGAGAATGAGCCTTGCCTGCCGCGAATGCGGTCATGCACCTCGGGGGTCGCACCGTCCACGCTGACCACGACCTTGTCGCAGACGTCGGCCAGCTTCCGGGCGGTGTCGTGATCCATCAGCCAGCCGCTGGTGTAGACGGCGACTTTCAGGCCGGCGTCAGCCATGCGTTCGATGACCTGGATCAGGTTCGGGATCAGCAGCGGCTCGCCTCCGGCGATCGCGACCCCTTCCGGCTGCATGGCGGCGATGGCCTCGGCGACGCGCAGCATGCCGCCCTCGCTCAATCGTCGTGCGGGCCGCCTGCCCGACTCCGAATAGCAGTGAACGCACCGGAGCGGGCATGCGTAGGTGATGTCCCAGATCACCTCGTCCGGCCCTTCGTGACTTGCCATTTCGTATCTCCTTTGAGCTGCAGTCGTTTTGATCGCTGGGCGTGCGTGCTACTGAGGCGCCTTGACCCTGGGGCTTCCCAATGGCCGACCAGGTCGGCGTAGAGCGGGGAGTTCCTCACCAGTTCGTCGTGCGTGCCGATCCTCGTGCCGGTGCCGTCGAACAGCAGGATGCGGATCGCGCGCCCACCGCGATCAGTCCGCACACCGTGTCGATCGTGGTGTCGCCCGGCGCAAGCCGCATGACGTGAAGGATTGTCCTCATGCCGGGGCTGCCTGCGTGGCGAGCGCGAGGTTGTCCCTCACAGGGCTGAGCAGGAAGTCCACGACCTCGTCGAGCAGCGCCCTGCCGCCCCGGCCGCTCAACGGGTAGTGCTCCCCGCCAGCTATCTCCCGGTAGATAAACCTGCGGTCTGCCGTCAGCCTCTGGGCCAGGGCGCGCGAGTGCTCCACAGGGATGACGTTGTCCTGCTCGCCGTGGATGACCATCAGGGGCGCCTGGATCTGGGGGCACAGGCGGAGCAGATCTCGTGGGCCAAGGTCGTCGTCGAGGTCGGTAGAGCCGCCCAGCCGGTCGAGGAGCGACCGCACCGCGGGCGAGCCGTCGGCGTACAGTCGGGAGCCGGACAGGAAGGGGCCGACCACCACGCAACTCGACCACATCAGTGGGTCCGCCGCAGCTGCCAGCAGGGCCAGGAACGCGCCGTACGATGCGCCGAACAGCATGGGCGCCGGGTGCCGCGGGTAGCGGCGCGCCGTGTTGACGGCGGCGAGGAGGTGGCGGATGTCGGCTAGATCGGGGCCGCCCCACTGATCCACGATGGCGGCTCGATGCGCGGCCCCGTAACCGGTGCTCCCGCGCTGGTTGGGCGCGATCACGCTGATTCCCGCCTGGGCAAAACGCTGGAGGGTGGGGTCGAAGCTCAGGTCCCAGGCGGCTTCGGGGCCGCCGTGCAACGCGATGAGCACATGTTTGGTTTGCCGCCAGTCCGGACCGTAGACGACGGCCTCCATCGTCCCGGCGGGCCCATCGAAGCGCTCAAGCCGGGCATCGCACCAGGGCAAGGTGTCCGGCGTGTCGTGTCCCTCCGCCCACTCCGCGGCGGTGCCGGACGGGTCGACGGCGAGCACGCCGGAAGGATGCGTGGGGGCGGAGTAGCTGAAGCGCAGCGCGCCCTCGGTCCAGGCGCTCGCGAACCCGATCACTCCTGGCGGAATTGGCTGCTCGCGCACCTTGTCGGTGCGCCGCTCGTGGATCAGCAGGCGGGAACGCGCTCCGTCGGTGACCTTCAGCGCGAGTCGATCCCCGGCCGGGTCGACGGCCAGCGGCAGCACGACACCCTCGATGTCGTTCAGTTCGCCCGGCAGGCGAGCATGCGCGTCACCGGGGGTGAGCCAGCCCAACTTCACGCCATCCGGGGTGTCGACCGCGACCAGCACGTCTCCCGTCGCGGGGGACGACAGCAGGACCGCGCCTACGTCGTGGGCGAACGGTGTCACCGCGTCGTTCGTCAGATCCAGTGCGACGGCTCGGCGTTCGCCGTCCACGATTTGATTGGCCGCGAGCTGGCGACCGTCAGGCGTGAGGCGGCACTCCTTCGTGATCATCCCCGGTAGGCCCACGACCGGCTCGAGGCCCTCGTCGGTGAGCCGCTGGATGACCGTGCGGCCGTCCGCGTAGGACACCAGCATGGCCGGCACGGCAGGATCGGGGCTCGGAAAGGCGCGCAACCCCTCGGCTCGCACCGTGGCCACCCGATGCTCGATGTGGCCGCCAGAATCGGACGGGGTTATGACGGTAACCTCATGGGTGCCGGATCCAGGCCGTAGCAGAACAATTCTTCCATCCTCCGCTGGAATCACCTGCGCCGGTACCACGACAGCGGCCGATGTATCGACCCGCCGGACGTCCGCGTGCCCTCGCTCGAACGACCATGCCTCAATGGCGGTCCGGCCGTCGCCGTCGATGGTCAGGCAGGCGGCATGTTCCCCCCGCGCGGAAAATCGGAAGCTGACTCGATAAACCATGTCCCCCGGCGCTACATTCACCACAATCCCCCCAATCTGGCTTTCGTCAATGGATTAGCCTGCTAGGCAAACGCCATCCCGCTCTATCCAGGCGGCCCGGCGAGATGCCGGCCCCTCCCCAAGCAGAGCCTCGAGAGAGACCGGCACGTATCATTTATCTGAAATCCGTCAGACGATCAAACGGAAATCAGAGAAATGTCGACCTCGACTAGATCGTCGAGCCCTGGTATGCACAGGTAATGATGAGACACGTCGCGAAGCACGGGTAAAGGCCCACGCCCGTGGGGTCTTCAGCCGGCAGCGTGTCCAACGCCATGATGTCGATCTCCATAAGAAATCACCTCCCTCCGTACTGAGGTTTGGTCTCCGTGCCACGGAAGCGTGCAACGGAGGGCTAAGGGAAAGCTGATGTTCACGACCCCAGGGAGAACGCCTCGGGTAGCCATGGCCGTGGACCACCGTGCCGCAGTCGAATGAGGAAGGCCAAAATTCCGGATAGGCCGTTACCGAAGTACGCGAAGCTATCGGTGCCGGACGCATCGGGAATCACCTGGCGGCCATCCCGGTGAAAACGCCGCAGATAGGCGGCTCGGACGAGCTCCTGCGCCCATTGGCGATAGCGCGGGGTTCCGGTGGCCTCGGCCATGTCGATCAGGAGCTCACCGCCGCCGGCCAGGCCGCAGCATTGGCCGAGCATCGTGGACCATTGGGATCGGCGGATCGCGGTGGCGGCCTGATCGAGCAGCGGGTAGAGGCTCTCGTCGCCGGTTTGGCGCCACATCTGGAGCAGGAAGGCTCCCACGCCGCTTGATCCGCTGCACCAACGGGTGTGCAGGGTTTTATCGCCGGGCTCGGCGCCCCAGTAGGCGGCGTCGTCCTTCATCTGCGCAGCCGACACGAGCGTGTCAGCCGCCTCCCCCGCCAGGTCGACGTAGGAGCTGTCGTCGAGTGCCCGTCCAGCGGCGAGCAGGAAGGCTCCGATCCCCGCCGCCCCATGGGCGAAGCCGTAGTGGACGACGCCGGCCAGGGAGGAGTTGAAATCCTGCGGGATCGGCCACAGGATCTGTCCGTCTCGATGTTCGGCTGCCGCCAGGAGAGCGTCGGCCGCCGTCCGCGTCCGGGCGAGGAACTCTTCGTTTCCGGTCTTCTCCCAGAATCGCAGCTGGGCGAGACCGGCCCCTGCGGTGCCGTGGCAGACGTCGGGGTTAGGCCAGGAAAGGGGCACGCGCAGCGCGAGGTCGGTCGCAACGTCGACCAATCGCTGGTCGTTGAGCAGTTGGCCCGCTTCCAGGAGCGCCCATGCCGTGCCCGACCGGCCGAATTGCAGGCCGGGGAGCAGGCGAGGCTCGCACGGCACGGCACGGCGGATCCAGTTCGCCGCGATGGCGACAGTCTCTCCTAGCGCCGTGCTCGGCCGAACCTCATAGGCACGAGTGAGCACGCCCAGCACCCCGGCGGCGCCGTGCTGCACGTTGAGCGGATCGGTCGTCCGGTCCATGGGCGTGGCCGGCCACAGTCGTGCCTCGTTCTCCGGCTCCATGGTCGCGATCAGATGATCGATCCCGTCGGCGATCAGCCCATCGATGGCCGCGTCGCTGATCTGCTCGGGTTTCGGAGAGACATCAAACGAAACGGCATGGGCTTCCTTCATGAGGTCGCGTGCGGCCGCCAGGCCGGGACGCCGCCCGGGGTCCTCATCCATGAGCCCGAGGATGACGACTGCCAGGCGACGCACGACTGGATTGCCGATCGACATGTGCGCCAGCCAGGCCCGCAGGCGCTCGTGCGTCGTACGCGCCTGCGGCCGCTCGGGCGCGAGCAACGGATCGACCCCGCTGGCCAGGTAGAACAGCGTCGCGCCCAGGCCGTACAGGTCGACCCTCTGGTCGGGGGCGGGGCCCAGACCTGTCACCGACAGCTGCTCGGGAGCGCCGTAGGCGGGAGTGAACGCCCGCACCGTGGTCTCGCCGGGGCGGGCGGCGAGTTCCACATCGATCAGGCGCAGGTCGCCTTCGGGTGTAACCATCAGATTGTCGGGAGTGAAATCCTGAAAGACCAGCCCGCGCCCGTGCACCGCCTCCAGCAGGTCGATCAGCTGCGAGGCCAGCCTGACCGCCTTACCGGTCGGAGGTCCCCAGGCGACGTCGTCGGCGAACCGCAGTTGGGTCCACACCAATTCCCGCAGGGTGACACCGGTGACCGCCTCCTGCACCAGGAACAGGTCCCCTTGTTGGTCGAACAGACCGACCAGGCGGGGCGTCATCGCCGACGTGCCCAGCGTCTCCAGCAAGGACGCCTCACGCCTAAGCGCGTCGCGGCCGTCCCTCCCGGTCATGTCGCCGCTCACGTGAGCTCTGGCCTGCTTGACGATCACCTGCTCGCCGGTCACCTGATCCGTGGCCCGGTAGACACCGCCCCTGAAGGAGTGCCTGACCGCAACGCTGACCGCGTACCGTCCATCCAGCAGGACTGTCGTGGGTGCGGCGGCTTGGCCGGTGGCGCCAGCCGGCGCGGACCGGAAGGGATCGCGTGGCGCCCAGGTCGGCGGAGTGAACCAAGCCTTACGCTGGTCGAGGACCGGCTCGCCCTCGGGGTTGACCAGCATCGCCTCATACGAGCCGTCGTTGCCGAGCATCGGCAGTCCGTGAAACGCGCCGAACCGATAGTGCACCAGGCTGCCCTCACGGTAACGCCGATCGGAAAGAATAGCGGGGCCCGGCAACCCCGCCGTCGACTCGTGCAGCTCATCGGCCAGCCGGCGCAGCCGCTCCTCGTCGCCCTGCGGGTATGCCGTGATGAACTTGCCGCCGCCACCTCGGTCGTAGCGCGCTGACGTCAACTGCCGCACGACGTCGAGGGTGTGCGCGAATTTGAATTCGCATCCATGTCGGACCAGCACGTCGGCGGCCCGGGCCAGTACGTGAGGCGCGGACAGGACCGTCGCCGACAGGTGCAGCTTCCATCCCTGGATGGCCTGCCGTCCCGACTGCCGACCGGGGCGCACATTGCACCAGAAGTCACCCGGCTCTACCCGCCAATCGACGGCTTCGTGGCGGCCGATAATGGCACGTACGCAATCCTCCAAAATCGTGTCTTCGACTGCCATGCTCTGTGCACGTGGTGTGGTCATATTTGTTCTTCCGTCGGTGATGAGATAACGACCCGACCGATTTGATCTACTCTTGCCATCGGCTTTTTTCGTCGGGGTCACACTGGTGGCTGCGGTCGCCGATGAGCTGAGCGGTAGCGTGGACGCGCATTAACGGCTCCCTTCGAGGCTGGTTGTGATCAGGCTGCGCAGGCCGGAAAAGGAAGCCGCGGCGGCGTGATGAGCTGCTGAAGCACTAGTTGTAATCGGCCGTTCATGGCCCGGTCTGCGTCGATTGGCACACTGAGTACTTTTCACCCTGAGTAGCGAGTGGTTTCGATGGCTTCCAGGGTGAGGATTGCCTGCACGATCGCGGTGGCCCGGTGCGGGCAGCAGCGGAGTTTGGCCAGGACTTTCCAGGTCTTCAGAGTCGCGACCGCGCGCTCGCCCATGGCCCGGAGTATTCATCGACCGCGATTGGTTCTCTGCAACACGCTGTACCACCTCTCTCCTGACGCCGAGTGACCGAATGTCGGCACCGCCACTTCACAGGCGGTGACATTCAGATCACGGGTCAGGTCACGGCGCTTGTTGCCATCTACGTGGTCAAGAAGCCGCAGATGGGGTAAGTGGGTCTCCTGATCGTCATCAGGAAACCCACTTGCAGATCACGGTTGCGGATTTACGAGAGTAGCGGCGCGCTACTCGGCCCCTGAGGCTGTGGGTCACGGCGCGCTTACGCGTTGCCGTAGTTCCTCTAGCTGGGCCGGCGTGTTCGAGTAGGAGACCGTTAGCTCCACGAACGACTGACCCTGGATGGTCGGAAGCGAGCGCTTCCTCCCCAGGGTCTTTTCGTCGTTTACACGGGGGGACGACCCCCCGAGCCCCCGATGTGGGGGGCACAGCCCCCCACGCCCCCTGGGGGTTGCTAGCGCGTTTGCCCTGTTTGACTGGGGCGATCATTGGGTGCACTTGACGCGGCTGGCAAGTTGATGGGCAGCCTGTCGCTTTTCTGACGTGCTCCGGGGCGGAGGCGCAGGTAAGGAGGCGAATCGATGCGTAGCTATCGCAGATGGCGCGATACCGATCACCTGCATCGGGCTATCGAAAGTGCTGGTGGTGTGGAGCAGGTTGAGGCTGAAGCTCAGTGTCTTCGGCAGGAGTCGCAGGGCCTGCGGCTCGCGGTGGTTCAAGATCGTTCGTGCGTGTCGGGTGAGAGTGGCCCTGAGATCAAGTCCTTGGCTTAAGTCTTTATCATTCCAGGCGGGCATCGTGATCACGGATCCCGCAGCTGTGCAGGAGGTCATTGACGGTTTGGGGGTTGCCGAATAATGTTCGGTCACCTTGGGTTGGAGGGCCGGGATGGCTTCGGTTGGGGTGGCGCGGCAGGCTTGGCGGCGGTTGGAGCCTTTGCATGCGATGGTCTACTTCGTGCCGGAGGCTCGGAGGCGGTATCGGGCCCTTGGGGTGGGCGATCCGCAGGTAGGGTATTTTGCGTCGCGAGTTGCGGCGATGGGGGCCGTTTCGGCTGAGGTGGTTATAGCTACATTTTTCAACTTTTGTCCGGATCTGGTGCGGCGGGGGATTCCGGAGGTCTGGGAGGTCGTCACTCCGGAGAAGCTGGTGGAGGCGCGGCTTGAGGCGGCGGGAGCGGCGTTGCGGCGGGTCGGAATCCATGAGTTTCCTGAGCTGGCGGAGACGTTGGAGCTGGCGAGCCGGGCCGCGGAGGAGGCGTGTGCGCATGTGCGGGGGCGGGCCTTGTTCGGGGCGCATGCGGCGTTGCCGTGGCCGGAGGATCCGTTGCTGCGGTTGTGGCACGCGCAGACGTTGCTTCGGGAGTATCGGGGGGATGGGCATGTCGCGGTGCTGGTGAGTGAAGGGGTCAGCGGGCTGGAGGCGCTGATTCTCTATGCGGCCACTGCGCCCGCGATGGTGTCGCTGCTCAAGGGGACGCGTGGGTGGTCGGATGAGGACTGGGCGGCGGGGGAAGAGGGGCTTCGGGCCAGGGG
>NZ_BLAF01000032.1:0-45107 GCF_009687885.1 Acrocarpospora pleiomorpha | reverse complement strand
CGCGTTGACGGAGCGGGGGCGGGTGTTCCGGCAGGGGATTGAGGATCGGACCGATGTGCTGGCGTTTCCCGCGTATGCCGTACTGGATGATGGGGAATGTGAGCGGCTGGCCGAGTTGGCGCGGGTGTTCGGGCGGGCCGTTGTGGGGGCGGGGCTGCTGAGCTTCGGGTAGCCACAAGTTGGTGCCACGGCTGGGCTATCCCGGGAAATGGTGGGAAAGTAGTGCGGGGTGGGAAACCTGGCCTTGACACGGGACTTGACTGTCCAATTCCGGCATGTTACTGGTAATCGTGCACGTCGTGGGCCGGAAACGTTGAATTTACGCCGATATATCTTGACTTGTGTACGATGTGCCCCTATCTAAGAGTGGGCAGACGACGGCTGATCACAATGGCGGCATAGATGACAACTGAATCCAAGTCGGGAAGCTCCCGCGAGGAGTACCGTGCGCTGCAGGCTGAGGCCTTCAATCGCATCGGGTCCCGCTACGACGACGCGTTTCCGCACAAGGAAGGGCAGATCGCCGCTGGTGAGTGGCTGATCAAACAGCTTCAGCCGGGGGCTCGCGTCCTGGACGTCGGCTGCGGCACGGGCGCCCCGACGGCGCAGCAGTTCGCCGAGGCGGGGTGCGAGGTCGTCGGCATCGACATCTCGCCCGTCATGCTCGACATCGCACGCAAGAACGTCCCCGAGGGCACCTTCCTCGAACGCGACATCACCGATCTGGACGACTCGCTCGGCCGGTTCGACGCGGTGGTCGCGTTCTTCGTGCTGCTCATGCTGCCGCGCGAGGAGATCGCGCGCGCGCTCAAGAAGATCCACGACGTGCTTACGCCGGGTGGCGTGCTCGCGCTCAGCATGGTCGAGATCGACCTCGACGACGTGCCCTTCCAGTTCCTCGGGGCTCCGGTCCGGGTGACCGGCTACCTGCGTGACGACCTGCGCGCCGTGATCGAGGAGGCCGGGTTCTCGGTCGTGCTGGAGACCGACATCTCCTACGCCCCGGCCACCACCCAGGCGCCGCCGGAGATCCAGCTGTTCCTCAACTGCCGCCGCAACCAGTTCTGAGCCGAGTGAAACCCGTGTCGTGGGACGGGGAGACTCTCAGTGAGGCCATGCGGGCGATCGGGGACAGTCTCGATCCCGAGCAGGCCACCCGGTTGTTGTGTGAGGCCGTCGTCCCGCGAATGGCCGACGCCGCCGCCGTCTACCTGGACGGCGGCGCGCAGCACCGGATCGACCCGCGCGGGCGCCTGCCCGCGCGGTGGGCCGAGGACGACGGCCAGATCAAACCGGCCCTGACCGCCGATGGCACGCTGGTGGTGCCCCTTCGCGCGTACGGCAAGGCGATCGGCTGCGCCGTACTCGCGCGGGAACGCGAACGGACCCCGTTCGATGACGCGGACGTGCAGGTGGCGGGGCAGCTCGGAGTGCCCGCGGCATTGACGATCTTCCACGGCCGGCTGCACCGGCAGCAGCTGGAGACGGTCGAGACGTTGCAGCGGGGGATGCGTCCGGGCCGCCCGCCGGAGTTACCCGGGCTGGAGATCGCCTTCCGCTACCAGCCCGCCGTGGCCCGGGTGGGGGGCGACTGGTTCGACGTGATCCCGCTGCCGGGCAGCCGGGTCGCGCTGGTGGTGGGCGACGTCATGGGCCACGGGCTGGACGCCGCCGCGATCATGGGGCAGTTGCGGACCGCCGTGCAGACGCTGGCCTCGCTCGATCTGCCCGCCGAGCAGGTGCTGCACTCGCTGGACGAGATGGCCCAGCGGCTGGCCGCGCAGACCATCACCACCTGCGTCTACTGCGTGTACGACCCGGTGCTGCGGCGCTGCACGATCGCCAGCGCCGGGCATCTCCCGCCGATCCTGGTGGCCTCGGACGGCAAGGCCGAGGTGCTCGCGCCGCCGAGTTGCGCGCCGATCGGGCTGGGGCGCACCCCCTTCGAGACGATGGAGATCGCCGTCCAGGACGGCAGCATGCTGGTGCTCTACACCGACGGGCTGGTGGAGGAGCGCGGCGAGGACATCCTGCTGGGCGTGGAGCGGCTGCGCCGGCGCCTGTCGGAGGGCGAGCCGATCGAGGATCTGGCCGACAGCCTGATCCCGGACGGGCACGGCGACGACGTCACGCTGCTGGCGATCCGGTTCAAGGGCATTCCCAGCCAGGATGTGGCGCAGTGGATGCTGGAGCCGCAGGTGACCACGCCGGGCCGGGTGCGCGGGCTGGTCAGCCGGACGCTGGAGAGCTGGGGACTCCACCATCTGGTGTCGTCCGCGCAGCTGCTCGCCTCCGAGCTGGTCACCAACGCGGTGCGCACCACGCCGCGGCCGATCACGGTACGGCTGCTGCGGACCGATGTGCTGCTGTGCGAAGTGAGCGATGACGATCATCGGATGCCGGTGCTCCGCGAGCCGGGCGGGCTTGACGAGGACGGCCGGGGGCTTTACCTGGTCAGCCAGTTGGCGGCGCGGTGGGGGACCAGCCGGGTGGCGGGCGGGAAGACCGTCTGGTTCGCGCTGGCGATTTAATTAGAAAGTCGTGATCTGGACAGCCGCGGCGGTGAGTTGCCTGGTCGGCGTCTATGCGGCTGGCTATGGGCCGGGTTTCTGATTAATAGTCGCGGAAGCTGTCGAGGCCGCGAAGCAGCATCTCCAGTCCGAATTCGAAGCGTTCGTCGCCGTCGCCGCGCATCATCGCGTCCACGTTGCTGGTGAGGCTGGGGAACCGGTCGGCGGGCAGTTCGCTGAGGTAGGTCCGCACCTGGCCGAAGAACTGGTCGGCCCAGCTGTCGGGTTCGAGGCCGCTGGCGCGCTGTTTGGCCAGGAACAGGGAGTTTTCGTAGGCGTCGGAGGTGACGTACAGGTAGAGGCGGTCGAGTCCCCAGGTGGCCATCTGGGGGGGCAGGCCGCCCGCGAGCATGATCGAGAGGAAGCCTTCGGAGAGGCGGGCGGCGTTGGGGCCGACCGGGATGCTGGCGAGCGCGAGGCGGCCGACGTCGGCGTGTGAGCCGAGCACGCGGTACATGTGCCAGCAGAGCGCCTTGAGCTGGTCGCGCCAGCGGGCCGGGTCGGCGACGGGGACCTCGATCTCGCCGACCACCTCGTCGAAGATCAGCTCAAGGAGTTCTTCCTTGTTGGCCACATGGGCGTACAGGGAGGCGGGCCCGGTGCCGAGTTCCTGGGCGATGCGGCGCATGCTGAGCGCTTCGAGGCCTTCCTCGTCGAGGATGCGCAGGCCTGTACGGACGAGGAGGTCCTGGCTGAGCTGCTGGCGCGCGGTCTTTCTCGGGGTTCGCCACGGCGGCGTCGGCACGTCCATGCGAGCACCGTATCCGGTTCGAACACCGTTCCCCTAACGAACACTGTTTGACACGAACACTGTTCACCCTTATAACGAGACGAACAGTGTTCGTTCAACGAATGGAGTTCGACATGTATCGATGGCGCTGGGCCGCGCTCTTCGTCATCCTCGCGGCCGAGGTCATGGACGTGCTCGACGCGCTGGTGACCACCATCGCGGCCCCGGCGATCCGGGCCGACCTGGGCGGCGGCGCGAGCCTGATGCAGTGGCTGGGCGCCGGATACGCCCTGGCCATGGCGGTCGGCTTGATCACCGGCGGGCGCCTCGGCGATCTTTACGGCCGCAGGCGCATGTTCCTCATCGGCGCGCTGGGCTTCACCGCGGCCTCGGTGTTGTGCGGCCTGGCGCAGTCGCCGGAGATGCTGGTCGGCTCCCGGGTGCTGCAGGGCCTGTTCGGCGCGGTGCTCATCCCGCAGGGCCTTGGGCTGATCAAGGAGATGTTCCCGCCCAAGGAGATGGCCACCGCGATGGGGGCGTTCGGGCCGGTCATCGCGCTGGGCTCGGTCGGCGGGCCGGTGCTGGCGGGCTGGCTGGTGGACGCCGACTTCTTCGGCACCGGCTGGCGCATGATCTTCCTGATCAACCTGCCGGTCGGCTTGGCCGCGTTCTCCGCCGCGCTGGTGTTCCTGCCGGAGTCGCGTTCCGCGCACGCCTCCCGGCTGGACGTGACCGGGATGGGATTGGTGACGGCGGCCTCGTTTCTGCTGATTTATCCGCTCATTCAGGGTCGCGAGTTGGACTGGCCGGTGTGGACGTTCGCCTCGATGGCCGCCTCGGTCCTGGTGTTCGCCGTGTTCGCCCGGCATCAGATCGGCAAGCAGCGCGCCGGGCGCGACCCGCTGGTGGTGCCCGAGCTGTTCCGCAAGCGCGCCTTCACCGCCGGGCTGGTCGCCGGGCTGCTGTTCTTCGCCGGGATGATCGGGTTCTCGCTGGTGTGGAGCGTCTACACGCAGGCCGCGCTCGGCTACACGCCGCTGCAGGCCGGTCTGGCCGCGCTGCCGATGGCGGTGGGCACCATCTTCGGCTTCGCGATCGGCGGGGCGGGCCTGGCCGCCAAGCTGGGTCGTACGGCGGTGCAGCTCGGCGCCCTGGTTATGGGGGCGGGCGTGGTCGTGGCCGGATATATCGTGACCTCGGCGGGAGCGGGGATCACCGCCTGGCAGTTCGGGCCGCCGCTGTTCGCGGCCGGGATCGGGCTCGGGCTGTTCATGATGCCGTTCTTCGACATCGTGCTGGCCGGGGTCGAGGAGCAGGAGACCGGTTCGGCGTCCGGCACGCTCACCGCCGTGCAGCAACTGGGCGGGGCGTTCGGCACGGCGTTACTAGGGACGGTTTTCTTCGGCCGGTTCGACGGCACCGCGAGCGCGGTCCTGGTCACGGTGGGGATGGCCGGGGCGCTGATGGCCGTTTCGCTGGTGGTGGCGTTTCTTATGCCACGTAAGGCCGTACATGTGTCGTGAAGAGCGCCGTGATGAAACGGGCGAGGCCGACCCTCTTACGGAAGAACTCGGCCAGTTCGGGGGTCGGCTCCTCGCTCAGACGCTCCAGTGGAAGCGCGGTCCACAGGCTACGCACGACCAGCGCGCCGACGTATCCGAGGCGCACGTCGGCTTCGAACGCGTCGGTGTACGCGGCGAGGATCGTGTCATGAATTACGGGCAGATCCTCCGGTTCGGTGACGCCGTCATGGGACTGTCCGACCAGCAGCTGCCCGAGGTCGAATCCGATACCGGCCGGAGCGCCCCAGCTCCAGTCGATCGCCACGAAATCGGCCGATCCGTCCACGGGGACCAGCAGGTTGGCGGGGCTGGCGTCACCGTGCACGTGTGTGTACGGCAACCTGTCGACCACCCGGATAATCTCAGGCAGCAGATCCGCGATGGCCAGAATGTCCGTACGCAGGGGATCGTCACCCCCCGGAAGCAGCGGATGCCGCCAGGTGGTCGGATCGGCCAGCGCCGGAAGGAAAAGGTTGACGATCGGCCCCTGGTACAGCGCATGCAGCCCGAGGTTCGCGGACGCTGTGGCCGGCCGGCTCGCCGCCAGTTCGCCGAGCAGCCGAGCCGCCGTCCGATACCGGTCCAGATCCCACGGTTCGGTACAGGCCTCGACGTCCTCCATCCAAGCGACCAGCCGGTCATCGCCCAGATCGTCCAGCCGGTAAAGGCGAGGCATCCGCAGCCCCTTCGGCAGCGGCTCGTCCGCCAGATAGGCATCCACATCGGTACGCCACGGAAAGCTCGCCACGAACTCCGCCCGCAGGTGTTCCGGCACCGTCTCCAACCCCGCCCAGTGTTTGACGGACTGTATGGACTTCACCACGAACGACCACGGACGCCCGGTCGTCGTAGTGCCGCACACACGGGACAGCCCCGCGGTCGACAACATGCCGGTCGGGTGGTGGATAGGCTCCACCCGCTGTTCGGCGATGTCCGCCTCCGGGTCGCCCAAGCTGGTTCGCACGAGTTCGGTGATGTCCATGGCCTGATCCTGCTGGGCGAGGCAATCGGCTCGCATGAGTAGGGTCTACTTAAATATGCTCGGCAAGTGCCCAGCTCGTGGCCCTTCGCGGGGCGATCGGCGCCGCTCGCGGCGTTACGGTCGGCCTCGCGGGGGATTGTCGTGGCCGGTCCCGCCGGAGCGGGCAAGAGCCGCCTAGTATCCCAGGCCGTCGAAGAACTGGACGGAGTCGCCTGGGTGCGCGCCACCGCGTCGGCGGCCGAGATCCCGCTCGGCGCCTTCGCCCACCTGCTCCCGCCCACCCCGCCCGCCGGAAACCCGCTGAGCTGGGCGGCGTCGGCGATCGACGCGCCCACCCTGGTCGTGGACGACGCGCACCTGCTCGACCCGGTGTCGGCCGCGCTCGTCCACCGGCTGGTCCTGGACGGCCGGGTCAGGGTCCTGGCCACGATCCGCACCGGAGCGGCCGCGCCGGACGCGGTGGTCGCCCTCTGGAAGGACGACCTGGTGCCCCGCCTCGACCTGGAGCCGCTCTCGCCGGCCGAGACCGAAGACGTCCTCGCCGCCGCCCTCGGCGGCAGGATCGAGACCGCCACCCTCGCCCGGTTCTGCGAATCCAGCCAGGGCAACCCGCTCTACCTGCGCGAACTCGTGCTCTCCGGGGTGCTGCGGGACGTCGGCGGCCTCTGGCTCTGGCACGGCTCGCTGACCCTGACCAGCACCCTGCGCGAGACGATCGCCGCCCGCATCGGCGACCTGACCGCCGAGGAACGCGAGGTCGTCGAACTCCTCGCCTACGGCGAACCGCTCGGCCTGGACTCCCCGGTCCTCGAACGGCTGGAGGACAGGCAGCTCATCACCGTGCAGCCGGACGGCAGGCGCCTGCAGGTCCGGCTCGCGCATCCCCTCTACGGGGAGGTCATCCGGGACTCGTGCGGCACGCTCCGCACCCGCGCCGTCCTCCGCCGGCTGGCCGCCATGATCGAGGCCACCGGCGGGCGGCGCCGCGAGGACGTGCTCCGAGTCGCCGTCTGGCGGCTCGACGGCGGCGCCCCCGGCGACCCCGCCCTGCTCACCCGCGCCGCCGAGCAGGCCAGGGCGGTGCGCGACCTGGCCCTGGCCGAGCGGCTGGCCAGGGCCGCCATCGAGGCGGGCGGCGGATTCAGCGTGCGGCTCGGCCTCGGCACCATTCTCAGCTACCAGGACCGCTACGCCGAGGCCGAAGAGGTGTTCCGAGAGCTGGAGTCCGGCCTGACCGGCGACCGCAGGGTCGACTGCGCGACCACGCGCGCGCTCAACCTGCTGTGGGGACTGGGACGGCTGGACCAGGCGCTTCAGGTGCTGGACGCGGCCGACGACGGGCAGATCAGCGTCGACGCGCGGCAGGGGCTCGACTTCGTCGCCGGAGCCGTCACCGCGTACGGCGGGGACCTGGACGCCGCCACCGCCCGCCTGGACGCCGCCGAACGGCTCGGGCCGCCCAGCCCGCGCGGGATCCGCGCCGGAGGCGTTACCCGGGCGCTCGTGCTCGCCTCCGCCGGCCGGGCCACGGACTACCGGAACTGGATCGCGAACCTGATGGCCACGCTCGGCGCGGACGCCGACCTCTACCCGAGCATGACCAGCTCGCTGGTCGAGGCCCAGATCAGGATCGCGCTGTCGACCGGCGACCTGCCGGAGGCCCTGCGCCTCGCCGACCACGCCCGAAGCCAGGACGACTGGGCCAGGTCCAGCGCCCAGTTCGGCGCCTACCGCGCCACCGCGCTCCGGCTGGGCGGCCAGGTCAGAGCGGCCCTGGCCGCCGCCGCCGAAGCGGTCGCGCTGCTGCCGCGGACAAGTGCCGTGGCCGGCGGCTGCCTGGGCGAATTGGCCCACGCGCAGGCGCTGCTCGGCGACGTGGCCGCGGCCGAGGCCACCCTGGCCCGGGCGGCGGAGCAGGCCGTGCCCGTCGGGCCCGCCACTGAGGTCCCGCTCCAGCTCGCCCGCGTCTGGACACTCGCCGCCAGAGGCGACATCACCGGCGCGGCCGAGACCGCCCTGTCCGTCGCCGCCAGCCCTTACCCCACCTACGCCATGATCGGCCTGCACGACCTCGTCCGCCTCGGCCACCCTTCGGCCGCCGCCCGCCTCACCGAACTCGCCGTCGAGGGCCCCCTCCTCCCCCTGCTGGTACGGCATGCGACCGCCGCCACCCCCGGCGACCTGGACGAGGTCTCCCTCGGCTTCGAAACCTTCGGCATGCCCCTGCACGCGGCCGAGGCATCCGCCCAGGCAGCCCTGGCCTACCGGGACGCGGGCCTGCTCCGGCGCGCCCGGTCGGCCGAGACGCGCGCCTGGACGCTGACCCGGCGCTGCCAGGGCGCGCGTACCCTCGCCCTGCTCGACCTGGAGATTCCCGGGCTGACCCCGCGCCAGCGCGAGGTGGCCGTGCTAGCCGCGCGCGGCCTCACCAACCGGGAGATCGCCGAACGCCTGGTGCTGTCCATCAGGACCGTGGCCAACACCCTGTACGCGGTGTACGAGCGAACCGGCGTCAACGACCGGGCCGCGCTGGCCGAATTGCTGGACACGCGCCGGGAGTAACGCCGGGACTACGGTTTGCCGTCGCTTGAGTGACGAGCCCGGCGTGCTCCCGCAGGGCGTCGTCGTACGGGAAGAGCACCATTCCTATGGAGGCGACCCATGAGAGCACGACCGTACGCCCTCGTTCTCGCGATCTCCGTTCTGCTGCTCGCCGCGTGCGGGGGCACCAGTGATGGTCCGGCGCCCAATCCCGTGCAGCGGCCGCCGGACCCGCTGGCCGGCGCCGCCCAGGAGCAGCCCGCGCAGCGGGACACGCTCGGCCAGCAGGTGTCCACGTTCGCGCTCGATGTGGATACCGCTTCGTATGGGTATGCCCGCCGTACGATCCTGGAAGGGCGGTTACCGGAGCCTGGGCAGGTTCGGGTGGAGGAGTTCGTCAACGCGTTCGCGCAGGACTATCCGCAGCCCGCGGACAACGGCTTCGCCGTACACGCCGACGGGGCGCGGCTGCCCGGCGAGCAGGCGCTGATCCGGTTCGGGCTGCAGACCCGCGCGACCGACAGCAGCGCGCGGCGGCCCGCCAACCTCACCTTCGTCGTCGACGTCTCCGGCTCGATGGCCGAGCCTGGGCGGCTCGACCTGGTCCGCGACTCCCTGCACACCCTCGTCGACGAGCTCATGCCCGGCGACCAGGTCGCGATCGTGCCGTTCAGCGACAGCGCCCGCCTGCTCATCCCGATGACCCCCGTCTCGGAGAGCTCCGGCCTGCACGCCGCCATCGACCGCCTCGTCGTCGAAGGCTCGACCAACCTGGAAGACGGCCTGATCACCGGCTACCAGGAGGCCTCCCGCGCGTTCCGCTCCGTCGCCACCAACCGGGTCATCCTGCTCTCCGACGGCCTGGCCAACACCGGCTCCACCTCCTGGCAGACCATCCTGGACCGGGTCGCGGAACACGCCGCCAAGCAGATCACCCTGCTCTCCGTCGGCGTCGGCCGCGAGTACGGCGACGACCTGATGGAACAGCTCGCCGACAACGGCGACGGCGCCGCCATCTACGTCAGCTCCCTCGACCAGGCCCGCAAGGCCTTCGTCGACCAGCTCCCCGCCACCCTCGACCTGCGCGCCCGCGACGCCAAAGCCCAGGTCGTCTTCAACCCCGGCGTCGTCGAGACCTACCAGCTGCTCGGCTACGAGAACCGCTCCCTGGCCCCCGAGGAGTTCCGCGACGACTCCCGCGACGGCGGCGAGATAGGCCCCGGCCACTCCGTCACCGCGCTCTACCGCGTGCACCTGCGCCCCGACGCCACCGGCCAGCTCGCCACCGCCACCGTCCGCTGGCAGGACCCCGACACCCGCCGCCCCGCCGAAACCACCCGCTCCATCGAAACCTCCGCCCTCGCCACCGACCTCTGGACCGCCACCTCCCCCCGCTTCCAGATCGACGTCCTCGCCGCCGCCTTCGCCGAATACCTCCGCACCCGCGAGACCTTCCCCGGCGTCACCCTCGACGACCTCACCTCCCGCCCCACCCGCCTGGCCACCACCACAGAAGACCCCGCCGTCACCGAACTCGCCGACTTGATCACCCGCACGCGCGCCCTCGGTTAACGATTACAACCACCCGTCCGATGTCCTATACACTGGCGTGGCGCCGCAAGCGGGAGACCGCTGCGGACCACGCAAGGGGCTATAGCGCAGCTGGTAGCGCACCTCCATGGCATGGAGGGGGTCTGGGGTTCGAATCCCCATAGCTCCACTCGGAGACGGAGGCCTGTGGTCGCGAGCTTTGCTCGCTCCCGTAGGCCTCCTCGTCGTTACACGGGGGGACGACCCCCCGAGCCCCCCGGTGTGGGGGGCACAGCCCCCCACGCCCCCTGAGGTTGCTAGCGCGTTTGCCGTGGTTGACTGGACGTTTAGATCTTGTCGGTCGAGATGTCCTTGTCTGACAGTGGCGTCTGCTGCTGTTTGTGGCGCGCTTCTTGAGGGCTTTCGGGTGGCGCGGATGTTGCAGATTTGGTTCAGTTCCGGGCCGGTACGAATACGAGTTTCTTGCCTTCTGGAGAAACGGGTGGGGTAGCGAATTCTGGAAAGCTTGTCTTATGAGACCCTTTATCGCCCGGGTTGGGGCGGCCTCTCTCGTTCTCGCCGCAGCAGTCATGGTGCCTTCGCCCGCGCTGGCCGCTGATCCGGTCTTGCAGGGCCATCCTCTGCCCGAACTCCGTCCCAAGGGGGAGCTCCTGGACCTGGCCGCGTCGGAGCAGAACCAGATCTGGATCGTCGGCTACCAGGCGCTCAAGCCCGGTTATCCGGGCAATCCAGTCGTCCACCGCTGGAACGGCAGGCGGTGGGCCGGGTATACGATCCCCAACTTCTCCAGTCGGGGTGTCCTCAGCAGCGTGAACGCCACCGCCGGTGGCGAGGTGTGGATCGGCGGGACCAAGAGCGGGGCCGCCTACATGGCGCACTTGGTCAACGGCGCGTTCGTCCAGGTCGAGGCGCCTCCCGGGCTGGCGTCGGCCGCACCCGAACACACCTCCTCGGGCTTGTGGGTTCCGGGGAGTCGCACGCAACCGGGCGCGAGTAGTATCTGGCGGCTGGAGGGCTCGGCCTGGGTCCCGCACTCGATGCCGATTCAGAAGGTCCTGGCCATCAAGGGCATCGCCGCCGAGGCGTGGGCGGTGGGCAGTGGCGCGAGTGAGGACGACTCTGTCCCGGGGGTCGCCCACTACACCGGGACGGCCTGGGAGAACATCCCCTACCCGGCCCCGCATAGCGAGGGGTCTGTGCTTGAGGATGTCCTTCCGCGTAGCGCCGCCGACATCTGGGTCGCCGGCACCAACTACACGCGCGGGGAACCCCGGCCCACCGAACCCCTGCTGAACCGCTACGACGGCGACACGTGGACCGCCGTACCGCTTCCGCCCGAGATCGTCGGCCTGCACTCCATCGCCCAGGATCCCGCCGGCAAGATCTGGATCTCGGCTGCGGCCCTCTCACCCGCAGAGGGCGCCCGGCAGCGTCCGGTGGTCATCGGCACGTTCCCCGGCTCCATCGCCTGGACCGTCCTGGAGGTCCCCGCCTACGACCAGTCCGTCGTCCATCATGAGGGCTGGGACGACCTCGGCATCGAACTCACCACCTCGCGCCTCTGGCTCCTGTCCGACACCTATCCCGCTGGGCCCGTCCTGTCCACGGGGTCGCTGCTGTCGTAGCGCGCATGGCACAACTCTTCCACCTGCAAAGCAGTGTTCGAGTAAACAACCGTCGGTGTGCGGGTTGGCGAGCCAGGTCTCGTGCGCCTCGTCAGAACGACTCAGCATCGAGAGCTTCGGTCATCGACCCGCACCGCTCCCGAAGAACTTCACCAGCTCGGCGGTGACGAACTCCGGGTTCTCCTCGGGTAGCCAGTGGCCGGACTTGGGCACCTCGACGGCACGGGTGATGTTGGACATGAGGGGCTGGACCGTCGAGCGGGTGAAGTCGAGCGTACCTTCGGCCGTCAGCAGCATCGTCGGCATGGTGATCGGCTTCGCGGCGACGTTGTCCCGCTCGTCCTGGTCCAGGGTGCGGTAGAGCTCGAAGCCGCCGGTCAGTACCTGCGGGCGCTGGTACGTGCGGGCGAACTCATCTATCTGCTGCGCGGTGAACGGAGCCTTCGCGCCCGGTCCGCCGAAGCCGCCTTGGCTGTGGAACGACATGTGCCAGCTCAGCTGGCGGAAGTTGTTCGCGCTGAGCGCCGGGCCGGGCAGCGGATAGTCCAGGTGGGCGTACTTGACGACCTCGTTCGGGAACTGTGCGGCGTACTGGAACCCGACGCCGGCGCCGTGATCGTGCGCGATCAGGTTGATCTTCCGCAGGCCGAGCTTGTCGGCAAGCAGCCCGTGCACGTAACGGGCCAGGGTGGCCTTGTCGTAACTGGCCGGCGTACCCACGCTGTCGCCGAGTCCCGGCAGATCCAGCGCGTACACCGTGTATCTCTCGGCAAGCGCCGGCATGATCCCACGCCACGCGTACCACGACTGCGGCCAGCCGTGCAGCAGGACGAGCGGCTCGCCGGTCCCGCCGGTGACGTAGTGCATCCGCACGCCATTGACGTCGGCCATTTCGTGCTGGAACTGACGGTTGAACTCGGCGTCGCCTCGGGTGGCCGAGTCGTGGCCCGCCGAGGCGGCCGCGGTCGTCTGCCCCGACGCCGTGTTCCGCGCCTTCCCGCCGGCGGCCGAGCATGCTGTCGACAGGACGAGCGCGGCCGCGACGGCTGTCAGGGAGCGCGACCAGCGTGCGGTTCTCGAAGTTGCTGCTGATGTGAGCATCGGTGATTACCTCCGCTACCAGCTTGACCAGCAATAGTGCCTACTTGCTAGAAATATTGCGGATCCGCATCATGGGTCCATGAGTGTCACTCCGAAAGACGTCCTTGCCGGGGTCGGCCCCCGCCTGCATGCGCTGCGTCGGGCACGGAACATCTCGCTTGCCACCCTGGCGGCCGAAACCGGCCTGACCGCGAGCACGTTGTCGCGTCTCGAGAACGGGAAGCTGCGCCCGACGCTGGAGCAGCTGCTTCCGCTGGCACGGGCGCACGGCGTCCCGCTCGATGATCTGGTCGCGGCGCCACCCACCGGTGATCCCCGCATCCACCTGCGCCCCGTACGGCGATCCGGCTTCACGGTCGTACCGCTGACCAGACGCCCCGGAGGCATCCAAGCCTATAAAGTCATCTACCCGCCGGCCGGAACAACAGCCACGACGACACTGCAGACCCACGACGGGTACGAATGGTTCTACGTGCTCAACGGACATGCCCGACTCGTTCTCGGTGACCAGGAATACCGGCTCGGCCCCGGCGAAGCCGCGGAGTTCGACACCCGCACACCGCACCAGATCAGCAGTGCCGGCGCCCAGCCCGCGGAACTGCTCACCCTCTTCAGCGCCCAAGGCGAACGCGCTCACCTATCGCCCTCCCCGACATTGCCCACCTGAACGAACCAGCCTTGGGCAAGTCCGGGTGGAGACGGTCATCGAGGGCTGATCGCGTGCTGGAGGCCGCGGATGTAACCGAGCGCGAACAGGCGTCCGAGCGTCTCGTACCCCGGGCGCTCGTTGCTCTCGCCGGCCATCGTCGGCACGTGGTCGGGCCGGAGCGGGCCCTCGAAGCCGATCGACTCGTAGGCGCGCATGCACTCGGCCATGTCGAAGACGCCGTCATCGTCGTGGAAGATCTCGACGAAGTCGGCGGCCGCGCCGCGGACGTTACGGAAATGGACGAACTGGATCCGCTTCCCGAACTCGCGGATCAGAGCGGGTCCGTCAATGTCCATCAGGGCGAAATTGCCCTGGCAGAAGGTGACCCCGTTGGCCGGCGAGTCGTACAGCGCCAGCAGCCGGCGGTACGCGTCGGCGGAGCCCATGATGCGCGGCACGCCGCGCAGGCGCGGCAGGGGCGGGTCGTCCGGGTGCATGCCCAGCTTGACCCCGTTCCGCTCGGCCACCGGCACGACCGCTTGGAGGAAGTAGCCCAGGGCGTCCCACATGGCTTCCGTGCTGGTCTCGGGGTGCTCGACCTCGGCCAGTGCCTCGGCGTCGGCCAGGCGGAAGCCCGTGACCAGGGCGCCGCCCCGGCTGGGGATGCCGCTCGCCGTCCGGGACCAGCTGGATATCGGCATCCAGTTGTAGCAGAGCACCCCGATCCCGAGATTGCCCATCGCCTCGATCTGCTGGACGACGGCGGCGATGTCCTCGTCCCGGCCGGGCAGGCCCAGCCGGACACGGTCCATCGGGACCGTGTCCTCGATGGCCACGACGGTCATACCCTCGGCCGCGAAGACGGATTGGTCCCGGGCGAGCGACTTCTCGCTCCAGGGGAGGTCGTCGGTCTTCGACTCGCCCCGGAACCCGCCGTCGAGCGCGGCGAACATCCGCTGCTCCTGCTCGGCACCCCGCATGATCGCGACGACGTCAGTGACTCCTGCTTGTTTCACGAGCTCCCACAGCGGCTCCTTGCGTGGGTAGAGAAACTCGGCAAGGCGAAACATGATGTCCTCTCGACGGGGTCGGATTCGACAGGCGGCGATCAGTGCGCGCGCAGGATTTCCAGCATCTTCCGATCGAGTTGATGCCCCTTCCACTGCTCGTAGTTCACGTCGGCCCGGCGGCTGTCCAGAACTCCGAAGGGGCCGCGGAAGTTCCACAGGGCCCATCCGATCCCGTGCTCGGCGAACACCTCGAGGGCGTCGGCGAGCCAGCCCAGGAAGGTGTCGTGCGAGATCTTCGTGTAGGCGCCGATCTCGCCGGCGTGCACGGCTAGGCCCGAATCGGCCAGATCGAGGTACTGCGCCACGGTGTCGCGCAAAGCGGCCTTGTCCCACACGCGGGTGTCCTCACCGACCAACGGCTTGGTGCTCCCCGGACGCAGGGTCGGGGTGAACGGCCACTGCGGCGGAAGCAGGTGCGCGCTCGATCCCGCCCACGGGTTGTCGTAGTGGGTCAGGTGCAGCGGGCTGTACATGTGCACCGACGACACGATGTTCGGAAGCGTCCGGACCGTCTTGGTGGGCGGTTCGTAGCGGACACCGCCGTCCAGGGTCCCGTCCTCCAGCATGAACCGTCCCTCGACGTGGATGAGGCGGTCGGGCGAGATCTTGTGAATGGCCTCGATCACCGGGAGGAACGTACGATCGAAGGTCGCGTCGTCGATATCGATGGGCTCATTGAGCAGATTGAAGCTCAATTCCTGGGCCGGCACGTGCTGGTATCGCTCCGCGAGGGCGCGCCACCACGCGACGAAATCGGCGAGGTCCTCATCGCTGCGGAACAGGTCGCCGCGCTCCGGGAAGTCGAAGTACGACGAGGAGGTGACGCAGTAGCCGGGCGCACGGTGGAAACCGACCATGACGTGCACCCCGTACTGCCGGCCGAACTCGACCACACGATCGAGCAGCCAGAGCCGTTCCTGGTCGACTTCCCGCCCGAATGCGCCCTTGCCGAACCAGAGGTAGGAGAGCGGGACCCGGACGAAATCAAAGCCGAGTTCGCGGATGAGGGCGAAGTCCTCCTCCGGCACCAGGCCGTCACTCATCGGGAACTCGTCTTTCCATCGGGCGCTGGTCGAGAACAAGTCGATCAGGTTGAATCCGCGCCAGCGCGGAATGGAAACGCTCATCAAACGCGACCTTTCTTATGGGGCTGTCCGGCCGGGCTCACTCCGTGAAAATTCGGTACGGCGCCGGCCCGGCCGGAGGCTGAATCGATCAGGTAGCCGGTGAGTAGTTGTAGATCGACGGCACGCTCTGCTCCGGCTGCGCGACGACCTTGACCGATGTGCTCGAGATGTAGATGTTGTCCGCGACGTAGAACGGCACGAACCAGGCCTGGTCGACGACGTACCCGGACAGCTGCTTGTACAGCGCGTCCTGCGCGGAGCCGCTCGCCGTGGCGATCTGCTTCATGAGGGACTCGATGGTGGCGTCGCCTGCGTGGAGCGTGTTCCACGCGCCGTTCTTGGCGAGCAGGAGGCTGGCGTCGAGCCAGTTGTCCGAGGAGCCCCAGCTGAACATGTAGGCGGGGTACTCCTGCGAAAGGTAAGGCGTCAGCCCGGCCGACGCCGGTTCGTTCTTGTAGACCACCTTGATGCCGACTGCCGCGAGCTGTTCCTGGAGGATCGGGTAGACGCTGCCGAAGAACGCGGTCGAGGACGGCATGGTCAGCGTGAATCCGCCGGCATATCCGGCGTCGGCCAGCAGTTGCTTGGCCTTCGCCGGATCGTACGGGTATTTGGAGTTCAGGGAATCGTCGTAGGCGGGGGTGCCGGGGTAGAAGATCTGCGTCGAAGGCGACCCGTGCCCGAACGCGTACGCCTTGAGAATGGCGTCGCCGTCGATCGCGTAGTTGATCGCCTGCCGGACCCGGACGTCCGACATCGCCTTGACGATCTTGCCGTCACGGTCATTCAGGAAAAGACCCTGCCAGTCTCCCGGGTTGGACAACACGGTCAGGCCGGACCCCTTGGCCGTGCTCGTCTGCGACGCCAGCGCGAAGGCGGCATCGACCTCTCCGGTCTTGACGGCGTTCAACCGTGCGGTCGGGTCGGTCATCACGCGGATGTCGATCTCGTTGAACGGGAACGCCGCCGTGTCGTAGTAGTGCTGATTCCGGACGAACGCGTAGACGTTCCCGCGGTTCGTCTTCTTCGTGTCGAGCACGTACGGTCCGGTGCCGGCCGGGGTGCTCTTCAGGTCGGTCGCGGCGGCCGCCGGATTCGTGATCATGCCGGCCACGAGCCCGAGGTTGTGCACCAGGGCCGGGTCCGGCGACGAAAGCGTGATGTCGACCGTCGTCTTGTCCGGTGCCGTGATGGATTCGACGTTCTGGAGCGCGGAGGAACGCGGCCCGTTCGCCGCCTTGAACCGCTCCAGGCTCTTGACGACGGCATCCGCGTCCATGGCGGTGCCGTCGGAGAACTTGACGTCACCGCGGATGGTGAGCTCCAGCTTCGTCTTGGTGCCGTCGGTGTAGGTCCACTTCGTCGCCAGCATCGGCTGGAGCTGGTTGCTCGAGTCGATCTTGATCAGCGTGTCGTACGCAGGTTGCAGGTACTGCATGTAGTTGCCGACGTCGGACTGCGACGGATCGAACGACGCGACGTCGACGATCGCGCCGAGAGTCAGGGTCTGCTTGGTCCCGGACGAGTCCTTGGTTCCGCTGGAGCAGCCGGCGACGGTCGCAGCCAACAGCAGGGCCGACATGCCGGCGGCAAATATGTGTTTCATCTGGTGGAAGGCCTCTCTCTCTGCCCCCGGGTCGCCGCGGTGCGCGAGTTCACATCATCTAATATGAGAAGTAGATATGTGTCAATGAGATAACTGACATGATTCGGGGAGGTTTCTGCTGAGTGACCAGCGCAGACGCGCGGCGTCACAAGCCACTGGACTGCGCGACACCTTGCCCTTAGCCTTGCCCGGATCGACCGGACTCGACGTCGCGCCACAGGGTTCCGGGTGCCTCCGCGTGGGAGCGCCACGCTCACCGCATCGCGGACTCTCTGTTAATATCAGAGAAGTTTGTAAGTGGCCTGCCCGATCGTACCGCGGGCCCGTACCGCGGGTTTCGCCGGGAGTGGAGCTGAGAGATGCCGGCATCCATCAAGCGCACGTCGCTCACCGACCAGGCGACTGAGGCGATCATCCAGCTGATCCAGGAGCGCAACCTCCGCGACGGCGATCAGATGCCGGGCACCGGGGAGCTGGCGGAGATGCTGAACGTGAGCGTGCCGGTGGTCCGTGAAGCGGTCGCGGGCCTGTCTGCCATCGGGTTGCTCAAGCGCCACCAAGGCCGGGAAAGCACGGTCTCGACGCCGGATTCGACCCACATGTCGAGGCTGTTCGCGCTCCGCATCGTCGGCACCGCGGTCGACGACGAGCAGCTGCAGCAGTTCCGCGAGATCGTGGAGGTCGGCAACGCCCGGCTCGCCGCGCGCAACCGCACGCCCGAACACATCGCGGCGCTGCACGAGGCGCTGGATTCGCTCACCTCGGTCCGCGACGCCGAGCACCTGCACGAGGCGGACGTCGCCTTCCACGCCGCCGTCTCGCAAGCGGCGAACAACGACCTCTGCGAGCTCACGCTGGAGTCGCTCGAGCCCCTGCTGCGGCGGCTCCGCCGTCGGGTGTGGAACGGATGGGTCAACGCCGGCGGCGGGGTCGAGGCGATCATCGACGCGCACCGGGTGATCCTGACCGCCATCGAGGCCGGGGACGAGAACGCCGCGGCCACCGCGATGGTCGTCCACCTCGAGCAGGCCCGGCTCGGCCTCGAAGAGTCGATCCGCGACGGTGACCGCCAGGTCGCGGGCAACGCCGGCTTCCCGGCGGACACGCCGGATCAGGCGACGAGCGCCGCCACCGCATGACCGGCGATGCGCTCGAACACCGTCATCGGGTCAGCACCGCGACACCGCACGGCGGCACCGTCACCACGACACGGCCCTGGGCGACCACCACCCGCTTCTCCCGCACGGTGAGCGTCTCCGGAGCGTCGAGGGTGTTCACCGCCCACAGGTCCGGCCCGTCGATCCAGCGCACGATCGCCTCGCCGTCGGCCGCGCCGAGCACGGACACCTCGGCCGCCTCCGCGACGCTGCGGTTGACCAGGAACACGCTCGTCTCGTCGCCGTGACGCGTCGCTGACGCGCTGAGCACCGGGGCCTGGCGCGGGCTGCTCACGTCGCCGAGAGTCATGGCATCCGGGGCCAGCCGATCCAGCGGCGGAACGTCGATCGCGGCGGCCTCGACGTCGACGGCGAGCGACGTGCCCCGCGCGTGCGCCTCGTACAGCTGCGCGACCAGAAAGGCGGCCGTGCCGAACAGCCGGTCGTCGTCGGTCTGGATGGGCGCGAGGCAGTTGACGAGATGGCTGATGACGGCGATCGGCGCCCGCTCGGCGTTGGCCAGCAGCGCGTTATAGCAG
Organism: Acrocarpospora pleiomorpha; assembly: GCF_009687885.1. Taxonomy (GTDB): domain Bacteria; phylum Actinomycetota; class Actinomycetes; order Streptosporangiales; family Streptosporangiaceae; genus Acrocarpospora; species Acrocarpospora pleiomorpha. The sequence goes on along the minus strand of NZ_BLAF01000032.1, from coordinate 26,297 downwards.
CCGGCGAAGAACGCCGCGTTGCCCAGCGGGTGGTTCGTGCTCAGGTGATCGTCGAACTGGACCATGCGGTTCCACTCGTCCAGCGACAGGCCGATATCGCGCCCGGGAACCATCTCGTCATTGAAGGCGGCCGTGTCGCGCAGGATTTCCGCGAGCTGATCGGGCGAGGTGTTGAGCTGCAGGAGGTCGTTCTCGTTGTCGAGGGCCCGCCCGATCATGCCCGGGAAGTACCAGTGCACGGACAGCAGGTCGATGACGTCGCCGCAGGCCTTGAGGACACCGCTGTTCCACTCCCGAGCCGCGTACGTCGTCAGGCCCAGCCCCTCCTCACCGGATGCCATGATCTCCGTCCCGTCCGAGACCGGGAGACCGACCGCCACGAGCTTGATGGCGGGGTCGACGAGGCGCATGGCCCGAGCGAACTCGGCAACGCGCTCGCCGTACGCGCTGGGCGTGTCGTGCCCGTACTCGTGGGAGCCCCAGGTCTCATTGCCGATGGACCACCAGGTGACCGTACGGGGTGACTTGCGGTCGACGTTGCAGTAGCGCACCCAGTCGGCGGCCTCCTCAGGCGTCCCGGTGCCGATGTTGACCACGAGGAACGGTTCGGCGTCGATGTCGAGGCAGTACTGCAGGAACTCGTCGGTGCCGAAGGCGTTCGTCTCGGCCGGGCCGATCAGTCGGCCGAGGGCCTCCGCGCCCGATGCCAGCTGGGAGTCCGCCCCGAAGCCCGCCATCCGATGCGGAAGGCCGGTCCAGAAGGTCTCCGCCACCGTCGGCCGCTCGGAGCGCGGCCCGACGCCGTCGCGCCAGTGGTAGTCGCAGGAGAAGCAGCCGCCGGGGTACCGCAGCAGGCGTACGCCCATGCGGGCTGCGGCCTCCCGGGTGTCGGCGCGGACCCCATCCCGCTCGACGTCCCACACCCCGGGGTACACGGTGCGGCCGAAATGCTCGATCATGCCGCCGAACACCAACGGCGAGATCGTGCCGAGCGAACGATCGGTCACGCTGACGGTTCCAGTTGTCACGGGTGCCTCCTCAGGCTGGTCGACGGTGCGGGTCACAGTGACGCCATTCGGGACTCCAGGCGCTTCTTGCGGCGCTCGGCCTGGAGCACGGGATCCGGCAGCGGTGATGCCTCCGCCAGAGCCCGCGTGTAGGGATCGGCGGGGTCGGTGGCGATCTTCTCGCTCGCACCGAGCTCGACCAGGCGGCCGTGCCGGATCACCGCCGTCCGATCCGCGATGTGCCGCACGACGTCGAGGTCGTGCGAGATGAACAGGTAGGCGACACCGGTCCGGTCCTGCAGTTCGTTGAACAGTTCCAGCACGCGTGCCTGGGTCGAGAGGTCCAGAGCGCTCACCGGCTCGTCGCAGATGATCAGCCGGGGCGACCGGCAGAGCGCCCGCGCGATCGCGATCCGCTGACGCTGGCCACCGGAGAACTCCCGTGCCCGGCGCCGGCCGGCATCCTTGGGCAGATGCACCTGGTCGAGCAGCCCGCGAACCCGCTGTAATGCCTGCACACGCGTCAGAGTGGGGTCGCTCAGCAGTGGTTCGACGAGAATGTCCTCGACGGACATGGCCGGGTTGAGCGAACTGAACGGATCCTGGAACACGACCTGGATGTCGGCGCTGAGCTCGCGCCGCGCGGCCCGCGAGGCGTTCACGATGCTGCGGCCGTCCCAGCGGATGTCGCCGGACGTCGCCTGGGCCAGGCCCAGGATCGCTCGCCCGAGCGTCGACTTGCCGGAGCCGGACTCGCCGACCAGACCGAGGGTCTCGCCCTGCCGGACGTCGAGACTGACGTCGTCCAGCGCGACGAACGCCGTGCCGCGCGGGCCCGGGTAGCTCACCCGGAGGCGCTCGACCTCCAGCACGACCTCGCCGATCTGCCGCTGGGTGACGTCCCGCGGCGGGAGGCGCGACGGCATCGCGTCGAGCAGAGCGATCGTGTACGGGTCCTGCGGCTGGGTGAAGAGTTGCTGGACGTCCGCGTTTTCCAGCACGTGGCCGTCGCGCAGGACCGCCACGCGGTCGCACATGTCGGCCACCACGCCCAGGTCGTGGGTGACCAGCACGGTCGCCAGCCCTCGTTCGGCGACCAGCGAGCGCAGGAGATCGAGCACCTCGGCCTGCACCGTCACGTCCAGGGCCGTCGTCGGCTCGTCGGCGACGATGAGGCGCGGCTCGCACGAGACGGCGGCGGCGATGAGCACGCGCTGGGCCATGCCGCCCGAGATCTCGTGCGGATAGCTGCGGAACGTCCGTTCGGGGTCGACGATGCCGACCCGGGTCAGCAGCTCGAGCGCCCGGCGTTTCGCCTCGGAGCGGGACAGCCGGAGGTGCTGCCGCATCGGCTCGGTGAGCTGCGAACCGATGGTGAAACTGGGATCGAGGTTGGACATCGGCTCCTGCGGTATGTAGCCGATCGCCCGACCCCGCAGGCGGTTCAGCTCCTTCGGGGACAGCGCGGTGATGTCGCGGCCGTCGAAGAGCACGGTTCCGTTCGTGACGGCGCCGCCCGCGGACAGCAGCCCGAGAACGCCGAGCACCGATTGGGTCTTGCCGGAGCCCGATTCGCCGACCAGCCCGAGGATCTCGCCTTCGCGGACGTAGAAGTCGACGTGCTCCACGACCTTGGCGTCCTTGCCGTCGGCACGATACGCGATGCCCAGGTCGCGGACGTCGAGCAGTCCTCGCGGGGCATCGGATCCCGGCGCCGGGACACGCCGGCGTGCGCGGCGCGACGGTGTGGAGCTCTCGCTCGCGAGGTCACGGCCGGCCGACGCCAGGAGCATCAGGCACAGGACCGTCAGCGCGATGGCGAAGGCGGGCGGGACGACCAGGAAGGCGTTGCCGTAGATGGCGTTGAAGCCGTCCTGGAGCATGGCGCCCCAGCTCGCCGCCGTCGGATCGCCGATGCCGATGAACTCCAGGCCGGCCTGCACGATGAGTGCGACGCCGAAGATGAACCCGGTCTGGATGAGGGCCACCGGGAAGACGACGCTGAGGATGTGACGGCCGATGATCGAGGTGTCGCCGATCCCGGCGACCTTGGCCGCGTCGATGTACAGCTCACGCCGGACGTCGATCACCGCGGCGCGGACCGGCCGGAACACCGCCGGCAGCAGCAGCACGCCGAACACGGCCATGATGGCGTACGGGCTCGAGCCGATGACGGCCGCCACAGCGAGCAGCGCGACGATCGCCGGCAGGGCCTGCACGAGGCTGGAGACCCAGTTCAGCGCCCGATCGATCCGCCCGCCGTAATAGCCGGCGATGAGGCCGAGCGGCAGGCCCAGCACCAGGGCGACCGCGGTGGCGATCAACCCCGCCAGCAGGGTCGCCTGTCCGCCGTGGAGCAGCCGGCTCAGCACGTCGCGTCCGGAGGAATCCGTGCCGAGCAGGTGCTGAGCGGTCGGTCCGGACAGCGCGTGGAGGGGGTCGGTGGCGTTTGGCGACACGAGGCCGAGCAGCGGCGCGGCGAAACAGGCGATGATCACGAGCGCGAGCACGACGGCTGGGATGAGCATGCCCGGGCTTCGCAGGAGCCGGCGCCAAGCACCCGTACGCAGTTGCGGCGCTGTCGCCGTGGGGTCGACAACCTCGGTCATGATGTGCGCACCTTCGGGTTGAGCCACGCGTAGGCGAGGTCGATGAGCAGGTTCACGAGGACGACGACAACGACGACGGTCACGACCGCGCCCTGGATCACCGGCTCGTCGCGCTGCGTCGACGCGCTGACCGTCAACGCGGCGATGCCCGGCAGCGCGAACACGTTCTCGATGATGACGGCGCCGCTGAGCAGGCCGATGAACTGCAACGAGAGCACGGTCAACGCCACCGGAGCGGAATTGCGCAGCACGTGCTTGAGGTAGAGGGTGCTACCGCGCAGGCCGCGCCCGCGCAGCGACCGGACGTAGTCCTGCTGGAGGACGAAGATCGCGGCGTTGCGCATCTGCTGGGCCACCGCGGCGATGGCGCCCACGGCGAGCGCCACGACGGGCAGGGTGATCGATCGAGCCCACCCGGCCGGGTCCACCGTCAGGTCGGTGTACCCGGTGGCCGGCAGGGCCCTCAGGTGGATGGCGAAGACACCCAGCAGCACGATCGCGACGATGAAGTTGGGGATCGCGAAGCCGCCGATCGAGATCGGCTGCAGGAGCCGGTCGACGAAGCCGCGCCGAACGGCGGCCAGCAGGCCGAGAGCTGTGCCGATGACGCCCGCGACCACCGTGGCCACGAGCGCGATGGACAGCGTGACCGGCAGCCGGCTCGCGATCGAGGACGCCACATCCTGGCCGGTGAACCAGGACGAGCCGAGACTGCCCGTCACGGCGTGGCCCAGCCACTGCGCGTATGCGACGAACACGTTCTCGTCGAGCCCCAGTTCGGTGCGCTTCTCCGCCACCTGCTGGGCGGGCGCGGAGACCCCGAGAATCGTGCGCGCCGGGTCGCCCGGCACGAGCCGGGTCAGGAAGAACGACAGCAGCGAGACGACGAAGACCAGGAAGACGGCAGAGGCGACCCGCTTCGCCGTGTACGCGATCATGCGGCAGCGCCGGGTCGCGGGACCGTGCCGGGCAGGGCCACGTCGTGGGCGACCTTCACGGAGACCTCCAGGAGCATCTCATCTGGCACTATGGCCGGATGATATCAGCTAATAATAGAAGTTGGCAGGCTGTGCGACGGCGCTGCGGCCTGGGGTGGAGGTCAGCGGTGCAGGTGCACCGTTCCGCGGGAATCCCGCGACGACTCCGCCGCCTCGATTGCGAAGGCCCCGGAGGGGAAGGACCAGATCTTGTTCGCCACCGACCACACCGACAGGTACTTCGCCGGCACGTCGATGGTCACCGTCCTGGTCTCTCCGGACCGGAGCTCGGCCTTGGCCCAGCCGACGAGACGCCGGGGCGCCGCCGCGTCCTCGGGCAGGGTCGCGTACACCTGCACGGTTTCCTTGCCGTCCACGGCTCCGGCGTTCCGCACGCTCACGGTGACGCGGGCGCCCTCGGGTGTCCACTGTGCATCGACGGCGCCGTACTCGTAATTCGTGTACGAGAGTCCGTGACCGAAGGGGAAGGCCACCGCCCGGTCGCCGGCGTCGTACCACTTGTAGCCCAGGAGCAGTCCCTCGTCGTAGACCGCGTCGAAGTACTCGCCCTGTTGTTCCTTGAGCAGGTTGACCAGCGTCAGCTCGACCGGTCCGGTCTGCCCCGGCAGCGGGGGCATTGGGAAGACAGCCCGGTGGGGCAGATCGTCCTCACTGCGCGGGAACGTCAGCGGTGTCTTTCCCGAGGGGTTGACCCGGCCCGTCAGGATCCGGGCGATGGCGTCGCCACCGCGATGCCCGGGGTACCACGCGGCGACGACCGCCTCGACATCGTCGAGCCACGGCATGGTCACGGCGCCGCCGGTCTCGAGGACCACGACGACACGCGGCGCCACGGCCGCGACGGCCGCGATGAGCTCCTCCTGCCCGTCGGCGAGACCCAGATCGGGTACGTCGAAGTGTTCGCTCGTCAGTTGCGCGGCGAAAACGACGGCGACGTCGGCATGCTCCGTCGCGCTCACCGCGGCCTCGGCGTCCGAGCCGTCGAACCAGGTGATCTCGGCGCCGGGCAGCTCCCGGCGGAGCGCGTCCAGCGGCGAGGACGGCACCCAGTATTGCGGCAACGCCCCGGGCGCGGCCTCCACCGGGTTGCCGCCGATCGGCCGGATGGCGGCGGATCCGCCGCCCGACGGAACCGCGATGTCCGCGTGCGCGCCGATGACGACGACGCGGGAGGCGGCGTCGGAAAGCGGCAGCACGCCGTTGTTCTTGAGCAGAACGATGCCTTCCTCGGCGATCCGCTGAGCCGTGTCGAGGTTGTCCTCCGTCGCGGATGCGGGCTTCTCCGAGGCGTCCCGGTCGAGCACACCGACGGCGATCAGGGATCGAAGGATGCGCCGGTTCATGTCGTCGAGGCGCTCCAGGGGAACCTCGCCGCGCTCGACGGCATCCTTGAGCGCTTGGCCGAACCAGTGCGCGAGCGGGAACTCCTGGTCGAGACCGGCCAGCGCGGAGGGGACCGTGCTGTGCGCGGCGCCCCAGTCGGACATGACCCAGCCGCGGAAGCCCCACTCCTGTTTCAGCACCTCGGTCAGCAGATAGTGGTTCTCGGAGCTGTAAACCCCGTTGATCCGGTTGTACGACGTCATGACGGCACCCACATCGCCGTCGGTGAGCGCCACCTCGAAGGCCAGCAGCTCGCCTTCGCGCAGGGACCGCTCGTCGACGACCGAGCTGACCACGAATCGGCCGGTCTCCTGGAAGTTCGCCGCGAAGTGCTTGACGGAGGCCACGACCCCGCTGTCCTGGGTGCCGAGCAACTCCTCCCGCACCATGGCGCCGGCCAGGATGGGGTCCTCGCCGTGATATTCGAAGTTGCGCCCCGACCGCGGCTCGATCGAGAGGTTCGTGGCGCCGGCGAGCACGACATTGATGCCCTGGGCACGCGCCTCCGCTCCGAGCCGCCGGCCGAACTCCCGGACGAGCGGCTCGCTCCAGGTCGCGGTCTGGGCGACGGAGGACGGGAAGACCACGTTCTCACCGCCCGGGCGTTCGACCAGAGACGTGATGCCCACGCCGGCGCCGGCGAGCTGGAGATCGGGGATGCCGAGACGCGGAATGCCAGGAACGAACCCGTCGCTGCCGACCGCGCCGGGCGGGGGCGTGGTCTCGGGGGTGAGCTTGAACATCGGGTCGTCGGTCTCGGGGCCGTCCGCGCCGATGGGAATGCCGATGTAGCCGGTGACGAGCTGGATCTTCTCGTCGAGGGTCAGCTGCGCCACCAGGGTGGCAGCCCGTTGGTCATGCTGGTCGAAAGGCACGGTGGCGCCTCGCTTTCGATGTCGGGTTCTGGCTCAGTAACGGACGATGTTCTCGCTGTAGGCACCATCGACGTAGAGCGTCGTACCGGTGATGTAGCGAGCCGCGTCGGAGGCGAGGAAGGCCACCGCGCCCGCGACGTCGGCGGGCACGCCGATCGTGCCGGTCGGCACCGCACGCTGGAACAGGTCTTCACCGACGGCGGCGATCGTGTGTTCGTTCATCGCGGTTCGGATGACACCGGGGGCGACCGCGTTGACGCGAATGCCGCGCGGGGCCAGCTCGATACCGAGCACCTTGGTCGCCATCGACAATCCCGCTTTGGACACGCTGTAGGAAAGGTGGCGGGGATACGGAACGCGCTCGTGGATCGACGTCACGTTGACCACGGCAGCGCCGGGACGCGCGGTGAGATTCTTCCGCAGAGCACCGATCAGGCGTACCGGCGCCAGCAGATTCACGGTCAGGGTGCGATCCCAGTCCGCCAGGCTCAGCTCGAGCGAGTCCTCCTCGACCTCATAGCCGGCGTTGTTGACGAGGATGTCGAGCGGCTCATCCCCGATTCGCTCGGCGATGGACGCGGGCGCCTCCGCGGTGGACAGGTCGGCTGCGATGTACCGGTACGGCAGGTCCGGCGCCGGCTCCGGCGCCAGGTCCAGCACCGTGACCGACACTCCGGCAGCGGCCAGCGCGTCCGCGATGGCGAGCCCGATCCCCCGGGCGGCGCCGGTCACGAGCGCAGTACGGCCGGAGAGGCTCCCGGAGAGGCTCTGGGCGGCGGCCAGGTTCTCGGTGGTGCTCATGCGAAGAACTCCTCACCCGGCTTCGCCCACCGGCGCAGCACGGCGAGATCCGGCTCGACCCCGATCCCCGGGCGGTCCGACATGGCGATGTGGCCGCCGACGATGAGCTCGCCGCCCACCAGTTCGTCGAAGAACGGCACGTCCTGCGCGTGGAATTCCAGGGCCAGCAGGTTCGGCCACGTCGCTGCGACCTGCGCGGCGAACGCGGTGCCGATCGGCCCGGCGATGTTGTGCGGCGCGACGGCCAGGCCGCGCTCCGCGGCGGACGCCGCGATCCGCCGAGCTTCGGACACCCCGCCGACCTTGCCCAGATCCGGCGTCACGACGGCTAGCGCTCCCGTCTCCAGCAGCGGCGCGAATCCGCGATGGCCGATCAGGTTCTCGCCCCCGCCGAGCGGAGTGGAGGTCGTCCGGGCGAGCGAGATGAGGCCGGCGACGTTCTCCGGCGGTAGCGGATCCTCCAGCCAGAGGATCGGGAAGCCTTCGAGGGCTCGGGCGAGCCGCACCGCGGATGCCATGTCATAACGCCAATGCAGGTCGAAAGCGAGCTCGACCTCCGGCCCGGCCGCGCTCGAGATCGCCTCGACCATCTCCCGCGCCAGGCGCTCCGCTCCGACCGGCATGCATCTCGAGCCGGCTCGGGTCGGCACGAGACCCGGCACGTCCAGGTCGAACTTCAGAGCGTCGAACCCCCGGCGGACCGCCTGCCGAGCCCGGTCGGCGAGCAGGTCGAGGTCGATCTTGCCGGTTTCGGCGTCCGGGTCGAACAGGCTCCTGCCCACCACGCCGTCCGCGACCGCCTCGTCGTCATGCCAGGGCACGGGCCGGATATCCAGCATCGGGCCCAGACTCATCAAGCCCCCGCCGCTGTGGCAATCGGCGTAGACCCGAACCGACTCATGGAAGCGCCCGCCGAGCATCTGCCACAGCGGCACGCCGAGCACGCGGGCATTCAGGTCCCACAGCGCCGCGTCGATGCCGGACAGCGCGTTGTGGATGATGCCGCCCACGGAGCCCGCGCCCGAGGCCGCGGCCCGCAGGCGCGCGATGACGGCGTCGGTGTTCCGCGAGTCCTCCCCGACCATGAGGGGCGCCATGGCACGGATGATGCTGGTGAGGCCGGGAGCGAAGAAGGACTCACCCCATCCGACCTGACCATCCATGGTCTCGATCCGGACGATCGTCCAATCGAAGTTCGCCGCCACCACCGCGGTCGACACACTCTTGATAACGCTCATGGTATTTCCTTGACAATTCAGGTCTCAGATTGAGGAGCGGCTCTACAGGACGCCGAAACGCTCGAACGCATCGGTCGACGACATGCCCTGCTCGATCGCTCGGCGAACGACGTTCTCCGTCGAGACCTTCTCGATCGCCCGCTCGATGACCTCCTGCTCGACGTGCGACGGCACCACAACGACTCCGTCGTCATCCCCGAAGACAAGATCACCTGGCGCTAGACGTACGCCGCCGATCTCGATGGGGACGCGGTAATCAACCACGACCTTGCGAACGCCGGCATCCTGCGCGAAGCCGCCCCGGCTGAAGACCGGCCAATCCTGCTCGAGCACGGCGCGGGTGTCGCGGTGATACCCGTCGATCACGGCGCCCACGGCTCCGCGGCCACGCGCGGTGACCGTCAGGATCTCTCCCCAGGCCGCGGTCGGGACGGTGCCGTTCTGCGCGACATAGACCTCGCCGGGCTCGAGCTGGTCGAGGGCCTCGGTCAGCTGGCCGAACGGCCGGCTCTGCGGGCCGCTCACATCGGCGATGACCACGGGCATCGCTCGCCCGACCACCTTCACCTCGGCCCGGATGCCGTGGATCTCCGGTGGCAGGAACTGATGCATGAGCCCGAGCGTGTCGAGGATGTCGCCGACGACCGGGGTGTGGAGCCGCTCGCGGAATAGGGCGAAGAGTTCGGGCTCGGAGGCCGACCTCGGGTCGAAGCTCGGAGCGTTGGTTGTCAAGGTCGGACTCCTTTGCGTAACCCACATCCACTGCGCGGCAATCGTCAGCCTATCTAGATATAAGAGAAGTTGGCAAGAAACTTCGCTCATTCAGATGGCTCGTGGCGGAACCGCGCGGCGGCAGCACGTCCCTCAGCCTCGGCGTTCAAGGTCATCTACCCGTATCAGACCGTGGCGGGGATGGCCTGGTCGTCCAGGTAGTCGTTCAGTTCTACGAAGTGCAGCAGCGCCTCCCGCATGCGATCCATGTCAGAGTTGTTACGTCATGGGCGGTGGGTCATGACGCGGTAGGTGACGACCAGGCCGATTGCGCACCAGGCTGTCAGCATCGCGAAGGGTGCTGTTGAGATTCCGGCTGCTGGGACCTGTAGCGTTTCCCGGATTGCCTGGGCCATGGAGGCGAACGGTAGCCAGTCGTGGGTTTCGGCGAGCCAGTGGGGGAGGCGGTCGGCGGGGAAGTTGATTGGGGCGAACATCAGGGCTACGAAGAAGATGAGCTGGCTTATCGCTCCTGCGACTTCTGGTTTGGTCGCGTAGGCGACCGCGTAGCCGATGGCTACCGAGCAGATGGCGACCAGGAGCATGGCGGGTGCGGCCAGCCAGCTGATGCGCAGGTTGAGGTCGAAGCGCAGGACGGCGACGGCCAGGGCCGCGGCCAGGCCGGGTAGGGCCAGGGCGACCCATACGGTGGCGTCGGCGGCGAGCATGGCCAGGCGGGGCACCGGCATGGAGCGCTGGTAGTCGAAGATGCCGGTGAGTTTGGCCTGGACCACCATTTGGGGTGCGGCCACCATGCCGACGGTGATCAGTCCGAGGGTGAGGGCCCCGGTGGAGAGGTAGAAGCCGGTGGTCTGGTCGGCGTCGGGGAGGAGGAATGAGAAGCCGATCACGACGCCGATGCTGACGAGCGTCTGGATTATGACCAGGAGTGGGAGCATGCTGCGCAGGCGCAGCAGGTTCCATCGCAACAGCAGTCCGTAGCTACGCAACGCGTGCCCCCTCCTCCGTACCAGCGGGGTCTGGACCGACGAGGTCGATGTAGATCTCCTCGATGCTCTGGTCGGCGTGGTCGTGGCGGAGCTGGGCCGGGGTTCCGTCGGCCACCAGACGGCCGTGGTGGAGTACGGCGAGGCGGGTTACGCGCCGTTCGGCCTCGACCACGTTGTGGGTCACCACCAGGACCGCGGACCCGTCGGCGGCCAGTGCGGCGATCTGTTCCCAGAGCAGGCGGCGGCGTACGGGGTCGACGTCGTTGGTGGGTTCGTCGAGCATCACGATGCGGCCCGGTTCGGCGGCGGCCATGCAGAAGGCGGTCAGGCGCCGTACGCCGCCTGAGAGCTTCTGGCCGGGTGTGTCGGCCCAGGCTCCGATGTCGAGCGCGTCGAGCAGCGCGCCGGTGCGCTCGCGGGCCCGGCGGCGGTCGGCGCCGCGGATTCTGGCCATGGTGTCGATCGCCTGCCGTGGCGTCACGCCGTCGAGCGGGGCGTGTGCCTGTGGCTGCAGGGAGCAGGATCGGCGGGCCAGCGCGGGGTCGGCCACCGCGTCGGCGCCGTCGATGTGGATGGTGCCGGAGGTCGGCTTGACCAGGCCGGTCACCTGGTTGAGCAGGGTGGTCTTGCCGGCTCCGTTGTGGCCGAACAGGCCGAGCACCTGGCCCTCGTCGACGCTGAGCTCGATGCCGTCGTTGGCGCGCACGCCGCGCCGGTAGTCCTTGGTCAGCCGGTGGATGCGAAGCAGCACGTGTTCCTCCCGTCAGTGGGTACGGTCGGCCAGCGCGTCCTTCACCGCCTTGCTGGCTCGGAACACGCCGACGATCTTGATGGATTCGATGGTCTGCCGGGCGAGTTCCGGAGACACGTCGGAAGCGATGACCAGCAGGCCGGTGATCGCGATGGTCAGCCGCTCGCCGGCCGCCGCGTGCCACTCCAGCTCCGCCCGGTCGTAGGAGATGACGCCGATCGCCAGCTCGCGCCGGGTCATGCTGTGCCGCACCTCGTCGTCATGGCGGTTGAGCTGGTTGCGGATGGCGGTGCGGATGAAATCCGTGCGATTGGAGTAGAAACCCTCCTCTACCAGAAGGTCGACCTTGCCCAGGTCGACGACGTTCATGTTGATCGTGATCTTTTCCGCCTCAGGCATGCCTGGATGGTACCGGTCGGCCATGTGCATTCCATCCGAGCACCATCCATATGGATGGTATATGGATGGTGCTAAGACGGTCAATCACACCCTTGACGGTGGCTGGGCGTTACCATAAAGTTTCGGCACGGTCGCGAAATATTTCGGTATCACTTTCGGCTTGCCGGGTTCCTGGTGGGGCTCGGTTAGCGAGACCTGCGCTCCCAAGGTCACCTGGTACGCCCCTCGGGTCGAAAGGATGTTCCCATGAGGTTGAGGCGCCTCCTGTTAGGCAGCGCTGTCGCGGTGGTGCTGGCGGGCACGTTGAATGTGGTTCCGGTTTCTGCGGGGAGCACCCCGCAGGAGCCGTCCGGGCAGAGCCTGCGCGCGCTGGGTGCGCGGCACGGCCTCTACATCGGTACGGCGGTGGACATGGCGGCGCTCGACGACGCCAACGACCCGCAGTACCGGCAGCTGGTCGCGTCGCAGTTCAATACGGTCACCGCCGAGAACGTCATGAAGTGGGAGAGCCTGGAGCCCACCCGGGGGAACTACAACTGGGGACCGGCGGACAAGCTCGTCGAGTTCGCCAAGAAGAACAACCAGAAGGTGCGGGGGCACGTGCTGGTCTGGCAGAACCAGTTGCCGGCCTGGCTGACCGAGGGTGTCGCCAACGGGACGATCACCACGGCGCAGCTGCGCGACCTGCTGCGCAAGCACATCACCACCGTGGTCAAGCGGTACAAGGGCAAGATCTGGCAGTGGGACGTGGTCAACGAGGCCGCGACCGACCCGTGGGACAGCCCTCCGGAGATCCACCTGAAGGGATTCTGGGCGCAGCACCTCGGCGCCGGGTACATCGCGGACGCGTTCCGGTGGGCGCGCGCGGCCGATCCCAGCGCGCTGCTCTTCTACAACGACTACAACCTTGAAGCGTTCGGCGACAAGGGGCCCGGGGACAAGACGTACTTCGTCTACAAGATGGTCAAGCAGCTGCGGCAGAGCGGCGTCCCGATCGACGGGGTCGGCAGCCAGGGGCACCTCGGCACGCAGTATGGCAACTACGACGCCTTCCAGGTGAAGGAGGCGCTGGACGCCTTCTCCGACCTGGGGCTGGCGACGGCGTTCACCGAGGTGGACGTGCGCAGCCAGATGACGGCGGGCGTGCAGGCGGGGGACTCCAACGAGATCAATCCGAGGCTGCAGGCGTCGGCCGCCAACTTCAGCGTGCTGATGCAGGCGTGCCTGGCCAACCGGCACTGCCTGTCGTACACGGTGTGGGGATTCACCGACAAGCACTCGTGGGTGCCGGGCTGGTTCACCAACCCGCCGGAGGGTCTGGCCACGCTGTATGACGAGAACTACCAGCCGAAGCGGGCGTACAACTCGATCAAGGCGGATCTGATCTTCTCGGGCCCGCCGTATGTGCAGCCGAGGATTCCGCAGAATCCGAAGCGATAGCTGAAGCGCGGGGCCGTGACGCCGGGGGTGTCACGGCCCTTCGTCATGTCTCAGGAGGTCAGCGCCTCGGTGAGGGAGGCGTGGACGGGGATGTAGCCGGTCAGGCCGACGAGTTCCATGACCTTTCTGGGGGATGGGCGCGGGGAGCAGACGGCGACCGTGCCCTGGTTCGCGCGGGCGTGGTGGTAGGCGTCAAGGAGGACCCTGATGCCCGCGCTGTCCATGAATGTCATGCCCGCCAGGTCGAACAGCAGATGGGATGAGATGCGCTGGGCGATCTCCACCTGCTCCTGGAGCACGCCGATCGTGGTGGCGTCCACGTCGCCGAGAACGGTGATCACCACGTATGGGTCGTGCCGGTCTGTGAGCACCTGCAGGCTTGGCATCAACATCCCTTCGCCGTCGTAGTACAACGATGCCCGCAATTCGGCCCCGTGTCGTCAGGTGACGCCCGCCGTGTCGCGAAATGTCTGGCGGTAGCTGAGGGGCGCGACGCCGACGGCCGCGTGCAGGTGCTGGCGGAGCGAGACGGCGGTGCCGAAACCGGACCGGCGGGCCACCACGTCGACCGGGAGGTCGGTGGTTTCCAGCAGGTGGCGGGCGTGCTCGACCCGCTGGCGGGTGAGCCAGCGGGCGGGACTGAGGCCGGTCTCGTCGCGGAACCTGCGGGTGAAGGTGCGCACGCTCATCCGGGCGTGACCGGCCAGGGCGGCGAGGTCGAGCGGTTCGTGCAGGCGGGTGAGCGTCCAGGCTCGGGTGGCGGCGGTGGACAGGCCGCCGGCCTCGGGCAGCGGGCGTTCGATGAACTGGGCCTGGCCGCCCTCCCGGAAGGGCGGGGTCACGCATCGCCGGGCCGCCTGGTTGGCGATCTGGCTGCCGTGGTCCTGGCGGATCACGTGCAGGCACAGGTCGATTCCGGCCGCGCTGCCCGCCGAGGTGAGGATGTCCCCGTCGTCGATGAACAGGACGTCGGGGTCGAGGCGTACCCGCGGGAAGAAGGCGCGGAAGCGGTCGGTGTGCCGCCAGTGGGTGCTGGCCGGGCGGCCGTCGAGCAGGCCCGCCGCGGCCAGGACGAACGCGCCGGTGCAGATCGACATGATCCGGGAGTATCGGGCGGCCTGCCGCAACGCCGAGGCGAGGTCGTCGGGAATGGTGCCGTTGTCCCAGGCGGATCCGCCGTGGATGCCGGGAACGATCACCGTGTCCGCGGAGTCCAGGACGGACAGGTCGTGATCCGGCAGGACTTGGTACCCGGCCTCGCAGGGGACGGGCAGCCCACCTCGCGTACAGGTCACGACCTCGTAGCGATGCCGCCCGTCCGAGTCCGCCGACCGGAACACCTGCCCCGGAATGCCCAGATCCAGCGGAGCGAAGTGCTCCATCGCCACCACGACCACCCGATGCGGCTTGTACGCCATGGCCGGATTCTTTCACATATTGGCTATCAGGCCACTCGTCAGGCGATATTTCGCGACGAGAAGATGAATGCCATGACGATGATCGGCAATCAGGACGAAACGGAGGGTCCGCTAGTCGGGCCGACAAAACGCGGATTCAAGGTGCATCGGGCCTGGATTGTCGCTGCCGTCGCCCTGGTGGCGATCATCGGCGCCGCCGGGTTCCGCGCCACGCCGGGCGTTTTCATCAGCCCGCTGGAACGCGAATTCGGCTGGTCCCGCGCCACGATCGGCTTCGCGGTCTCGGTCAACCTCATGTTCTTCGGCCTGACCGCCCCCTTCGCCGCCGCCCTGATGGACCGTTTCGGCATGCGCCGCGTGGTCACCGTGGCCCTGGCCCTGGTCGCCCTAGGCAGCGGCGTCACGATCTTCATGACGCAGAGCTGGCAGCTCGTGCTCTGCTGGGGCGTCCTGGTCGGCCTGGGCACCGGCTCGATGGCCCTGGTCTTCGCCGCGACCCTGGCCGACCGCTGG
This sequence comes from Acrocarpospora pleiomorpha, assembly GCF_009687885.1. Taxonomy (GTDB): domain Bacteria; phylum Actinomycetota; class Actinomycetes; order Streptosporangiales; family Streptosporangiaceae; genus Acrocarpospora; species Acrocarpospora pleiomorpha. The sequence continues at coordinate 11,144 of NZ_BLAF01000032.1, read as the reverse complement.
TTCGCCCGCCACCGCGGCCTGGTCATCGGCGTGCTCACCGCCGGCGGCGCGACCGGCCAGCTCATCTTCCTGCCGGTGCTGGCCATCCTGGTGGAATCCTCCGGCTGGCGGGCCGCCGCGCTCACCGTGACCGCCGCCGCGCTGGCGGTCGTCCCGCTGATCTGGTTCCTGCTCCGCGACCGGCCGCAGGAGCTCGGGCTCAGGCCGTACGGCGCGACGGAGGACACGCCGGTGACCGTCCCCGGCGGAGGCGCGGCAGCCCGAGCGGTCAGGGTGCTGCGGGACGCGGCGAAGACGCGCCCGTTCTGGTATCTGGCGGGCGGTTTCGCCATCTGCGGCGCCAGCACGAACGGGCTGGTCGGCACCCACTTCATCCCGGCCGCGCATGATCACGGCATGGCGGAGACGACCGCCGCCGGGCTGCTCGCCGTGGTCGGGATCTTCGACATCGTCGGGACCGTCCTGTCCGGCTGGCTCAGCGACCGCATGGATCCGCGCGTCCTGCTCGGCGTCTACTACGCGCTGCGCGGCGCCTCGCTGCTGGTCCTGCCGCAGCTGTTCGCGGAGACCGCCCAGCCGAGCATGCTGGTCTTCATCATCTTCTACGGCCTGGACTGGGTCGCCACCGTGCCGCCGACGGCCGCGCTTTGCCGCAGGATCTACGGCGCGGACGGCGGCGTGGTCTTCGGCTGGGTCTTCGCCTCCCACCAGATCGGCGCCGCCTTCGCGGCCACCCTCGCCGGCCTGACCCGCGACCACCTCGGCCACTACGACCTGGCCTGGTACGGCGCCGGCGCCCTCTGCGCGCTCGCCGCGATCATGTCCTTGCTGATCGCCCGTAATCGTGCGGCATCCTTGACTTCGTGACCCAACGAGTGCTCCCCCTGGTGGTGCGGATCGAGCGTGCCACCCCGCCCGAGCGCGTCGACGCGCTGGAAGCCGCCGCCCGGGGCGTGCTGGCCCTGCTGGACGAGCCGGGCGAGTGGGCGGAAGCCGTACAGGAATGGGAGCGGATCGGGATTCGCAAGGTGGTGCGGCGGGCCAGGGGCGCGGAGTGGCGGCGGGTGCTGGAGCTGCCGGGGCTCACGGTGACGGCGGGCACGGCCGAGGTGCGGGTGCATCCGCCGATCCCGCTGGACGGGTGGCCGAAGGAGTTGTCCCGGCTGCAGGTGTCAGGGACGGATCTGGAGGATCACCACACGCTTGGCGCCGCCGGGGATGTGGTGTTGTGGGTGAATCCCGGGCTGGACATGTCGGCGGGCAAGGCGATGGCGCAATGCGGGCATGCCGCGCAACTCGCCTGGTGGGGGACGGGACCCGAGGAGCGGGAAGCGTGGCGTGCCAAGGGGTTCGCGCTGGATGTGCGGACGGCCGCGCCGGACGACTGGCGGGAGCTCGTGGCGAGCGGCCTGCCCGCGGTCAGGGACGCGGGCTTCACCGAGATCGAACCCGGCAGCGTCACCGTGATCGCGGATACGCCCTGGCTCCGGCGGGGTGGTTTCCGGCCGGAGGGCTGGGGACCGCTGCGTCACACCTGAACGATGTCCGCGTAGACGCCGTCGAGGGTCAGGCGTTCCGGCGCCGGGGTGTCGTACACGATCAGCAGGCGGCCGTCGGGGAGCAGGGCGATACCTTCGGGGCGGTCCGCGCCCGGAACCATGGGCAGCTCCGTGACCAGGGTCGGAGGGTTGGCGAAGTCGCCGTTGGGCCGCCAGCGCAGAACCCGGAACGCGCCGTCCAGGGTCATCGTCGGCCCGGCCAGGATGAGCAGGTCATCCCCGATCGGGCAGAGATCCCGGATGCCGAGACCGTCCAGATCGACGAAGTGGGTCTGGTAACCGCCGTCTAAGCGGAGACGGTGTGGATCGTGCGGATTCGTCTCGGGCCTGATCTCCAGGACGACCGCCCAGCCGCGGAGCACGGGGCCGCGTAATCCGACCAGCACGCGGGATCCGATGACCGCGATGCCCTCGATGTCGAATCCGTTGTCCTTGCCGGGCAGGTGCAGGAACGGGCGGAGATGGGGGTCGTCGTCGAGCATGTCCGCCAGGTTCCGGCCGGGACCGGACAGGATGGCCGCCGTTCTGCGGCCGTCCTGGCGTACCGGGAACGGAAGTCCGTCGCGTTCGACGAGTGGAAGCCGTACCAGGATGAAGCGGTTCTCCTCGCGCAGCACCGACGCCAGCCGCTTGCGGGCTTTTTCGCCGGTCTGACCTGGTTTGACGCGTCTGCGCTTGAGGCTGTGCGAGCCGACCACCCACAGCCAGCCGTCGGCGCGGCCCAGGCCCTCGATGTCGGCTTCGTCGTCCGGACCGGCCGGCAGCTCGACGAATTCGGACAGCCGAAACGATTGATGATCTTGGTAAGCGCCGTCCCGCCACGTGAGGCGTTCGACGGCCGCGGACTCGTCTCCGGCCACCCAGAGGCAGTGGCCGTCCTGGCGAACGGCCGAAAGATCGTGATGGATACCGGTACCTGCGGTGAAGCGGAGTTCGACGCGCACGCCACCATTATCGGACCAATTATCGGGTACGCACCTGTTCCCGAAGTGTGATGGTGATCGCACCCGAAAATACCCGGAGTTCGCGTACGCTCCCGTTCGTGTCACCTGGGGAGTATGGGACTAAGGCGGTTCCTACGTACGTCGCGGCTGAGGCCGAGACCACACCGCTACCGAAGATCACGATCCCGGAGCTTCCAGCGCCGCCACCGTCGGGCAAAGGCCTTGGTGACCTGCCGATGCGGTTGGTCTACCGGACTGTCGCGGGCGTCGTGGTCGCCGGGCTCGTGGCCGTGGTCGCCGCCGCCGTGGTGGCGACCAGGGACGAGCCTGGCACGCTGCCGGCCGCCGCGGCCCCCTCGGCGACTCCCACGTTCGCGCCGCCGTCCCCCACCGCCTCGTCCGGGAGCGCGGTCGTCGCCTCCGCGGCGCCCAGCCCATCGGCGAGTACGGCGCTGAGCACCGCCCAGGAAGATCCCCGGGTGCCCGCGTTGCCCGCCTCCGACACCAAGCTGGCCGCCCTGGCGGGGCGTTCCGCGCCCGTCCGGGGTTCCATCAAGGACGAACGTTCCGGGATCGCCGTGCCCCGGTTCAGCAAGGAATGGAGTCTGGCCAAGGCGTCGCCGTTCGCCTCCCGCCAGCTGCTCGGCAAGATCAAGGGCATGGCCTACCGGGGCATGCTGGTCTCCTGCCCGGTGCCGATCGAGGTGCAGGACAGCCTGCGCGACACCGCGTTCCTGGCCGCCCGCTGGACCCTCAACCACCACCCCGCCGGCGCGACGCTGGAGTGGACCGCCTCCCAGCCGATCAGCGTGGACGACCGGAACGGCTGGCTGCTCGGCTACGAGGTCAGCTACACCGTGAAGGGCGACAAACGCCGCTCGATGGCCGCGCTCGCGCTGCTGGACGTGCCGAAGAGCAAGCCCGCGCTGGTGTTCATCACGGTGCCGGACGCCCAGAAGAAGCGCTGGCGCGACATCAACACCGTAATGTCCAAGATTAAGGTGCTTTAGAGAGCTCTGAGCTGGGGAGATATAGCGCCATCTGGATAATCGGGGGGATTTCCAATGGCGAATTTGATCGCTATCGCGTACGACGACGTCTCCACCGCCGTGGACGTCCGGGACAAGGTCCAGCAGCTGCAGAAGGAGCGGCTGATCGACCTCCAGGACATGGCGATCGTCGAGCGCACCATGAAGGGCAAGATCAAGATGAAGCAGATGGTGGGCACCACCGGCGCGGGGGCGGCCGGGGGAGCCCTCTGGGGCGGGCTCATCGGGCTCATCTTCTTCATGCCGTTCCTCGGCATGGCCGTCGGCGCGGCCACCGGCGCCGCGGTCGGCGCGATGAGCGACGTGGGGGTGAACGACAAGTTCATGAAGGACCTGGCCGAAGGCCTCAAGCCGGGCGCGGCGGCGCTGTTCCTGCTCATCGACAAGAGCACGCCTGACAAGGTCATCCCGCAGCTCGCGCCGTACGGCGGGCGGATCATCCACACCTCGCTCAGCCAGGACCAGGAGGACCAGCTCAAGCACGCCGTGGCCGCGGCGCGCCGCTGAGCCCCGTCGTCGACGGGCGGGGGGAGACCCGTGGCCGACCAGCCGCAGGAGCGCAGGGAACCGGACAAGCCCGCGGGCGAGGACGAGCCCAAGCCCTGGCGCGCCGAGGGTCTCCCCCCGGGCAAACCGAAGATCAACTGGTTCCGGTTCGCGCTGACCTTGCTGATCACGTACGCGCTGTTCTTCGTGGTCTCCTCGTTCTATGACGGGACACCGGTGGAGACGATCTCGTACACGCAGTTCATGAAGCAGGTCGAGGCCGGGAACGTGAAGGACATCTACGCGACCGGATACTCGATCCAGGGCAACCTGAAGGCGCAGGCCAGGGATCCCGACGGCAACAAGACGTACACCAAGTTCTCGACGGAGATGCCGGTCTTCGCCAACCAGAACCAGATATTTCAGCTTTTGACCAGCCAGAACGTGACGGTGAAGGCGGAGCCGCCCAGCGACTCGCGTGGGACGTTCTGGAATCTCGTGCTGTCGCTGCTGCCGGTCCTGCTGCTGGCCGCGGTGTGGATGTGGCTGCTGCGCCGGGGCACCTCCATGATGGGCGGCGGCGGTCTCAGCGCGCTGGGCCGATCCCGGGCGGCCCATCCGATCGCGACCGACAAGGTCAGGGTCACGTTCGCGGACGTGGCCGGGATCGACGAGGTCGAGAACGAGCTCATCGAGATCGTGGACTACCTCAAGGAGCCCTCCAAATACCGCAAACTCGGTGCGAAGCTCCCCAAAGGGGTGCTGCTCACCGGGCTGCCGGGCACCGGCAAGACGCTGCTGGCGCGGGCCGTCGCGGGCGAGGCGAGCGTGCCGTTCTTCTCGGCCAGCGCCTCCGAGTTCATCGAGATGATCGTCGGCGTCGGCGCGTCCCGGGTCCGCGAGCTGTTCACCGAGGCCCGCAAGGTCGCGCCGTCGATCGTGTTCATCGACGAGATCGACGCCATCGGGCGGACCAGGGGCGCGGGCGCGCTCGGGGGGCACGACGAGCGCGAGCAGACTCTGAACCAGATCCTCACCGAGATGGACGGTTTCACCGCCGGGGAGGGCGTCATCGTCATCGGGGCCACCAACCGCCCCGAGATCCTCGATCCGGCGCTGCTGCGGCCTGGGCGGTTCGACCGGAACATCGTGGTCTCTCCGCCGGACGCGGCGGGCCGTACCGCGATTCTCAAGGTGCACACCCGGGGCGTCCCGCTCGGCGCCGACGTCGACCTGGCCAGGCTCGCCAAGAGCACCCCCGGCATGACGGGCGCCGACCTGGCCAACCTGGTCAACGAGGCCGCACTGCTCGCCGCCAAGCGCGGCAACGTCCAGGTCCACTCCGCCGATCTCGCCGACGCGCTGGAAAAACTCCAGCTCGGTACGGCTCGCGCCATCGTGATGCCCGAAGACGAACGAATCCGCACGGCCTTCCACGAAGCGGGTCACGCCCTGTTGGGGATGCTCCAACCGGGCGCCGATCCCGTACGGAAGATCTCGATCATTCCGCGTGGGCGGGCGCTCGGCGTGACCCTGTCCACGCCGGACAACGACCGGTACGCCTACGACGAGAACTACCTGCGCGGCCGGATCGTCGGCGCGCTGGGCGGGATGGCCGCCGAGCAGGTCGTCTTCGGGCTGGTCACCACCGGGGCGGAGAACGATCTGGAGCAGGTCACCGCGATCGCCCGGGGAATGGTGGGCCGGTGGGGGATGTCGCCCAAGATCGGCCCGTTGAACATCCTGCCGCAGGACGATCAGCCTCAGGCGGCCGCGGCGACGCTGGCCGAGGTGGATGAGGAAACCCGCAGGATCGTCGAGGAGTGCTACGAGACCGCGCAGCAGGTGATTCGGGATAACCGCGACAAACTCGACAACATCGTGAGTGCGTTGCTGGAGCGGGAGACCTTGGACGAGACCGAGGCGTACGAGGCGGCGGGCATTCCCCCGCGGATCGACATTCAGCGGGGCAGGTAGCTTCAGCGTGGGGCGTATGCGCGCCCCTGGCTGGTCGCGACGGCGTAGCGGGAGCCCTGGTCGTCGGCCAGCGTGCCGGTGGTGGCCACCAGAGATGGGCCGATGAGGGCGTCGGTGGTGACGTGCAGCCAGCCGTCCGGCGGGGTGGCGGCCCAGGTGACGCACAGGTCGAGGGAGACCATGTGCAGGTCGGTGAGGGTGGTCGCGCGGTAGGCGGCGTCCAGGAGGTGGGCGTCGAAGAGGATCACGTCGAGGAGTTGGCGGGGGAGTGGCTCCAGGTTGCGCTTGATGCGGGCCCAGAGCTCCACGTGCGGCGGGCCGTTCTGGAAGGTGGCGTACGAGGTGGGGTAGTCGATGCCGCGTTCGTCGATGTGGCGGAGGAAGGGCGCGTCCGGCCAGGACCATTCGATCGTGGGGCAGTCGTTCCAGGGGCGTTGAGGTGGAGTGGCGCGCGGGTGGGTCGCGGGTGGGAACAGGTTGGGGCGGGTGAACCAGGCCTGGATCGAGGCCAGTGGCTCCCCGCCCTGGTGCGCGGTCACGCGGCGGGCGGCCATCGAGCCGCCGGTGCGCAGCTGCTCGATGTCGAAGAGGAGGGCGCCTGGGCGTACCTGGCCGGTGAAGACGACGTGCAGCGCGCTCAGAACCTGGCCGTCCAGACCGTCGGCGGCGGCCAGGGCCGCGAGTGAGGCCGTCCAGCCGCCGAACACGACGCCTCGGAAGCTGATGTCACCGTCTACGTCGGCGCGGAGGGAGTCGCCTTCGTAGGTGAATTTGACTGGGCCGAAGACGGTGTCCCACACGATCGCCATGCTATCTGGGATTGCGCCATAGCCTGCGGGTTGCGAGTACGGCGATCAGCAGGCCGAGTGTGGTGAGTGCGCCGCCTTCGCCGACGAACCAGGGTGAATTCTCGGTGGGGGCGGTCATGGCGCCCGCCACGAAGTAGAGCGCGGCGTTGAGGGTGGCGTGCAGGATGAGTACCGGCCAGATGCTCTTCGTCCGCACGCGGAGCCAGACCAGTGGGAAGGCGATCGTCACCGACTGCGCGGCGAAGCAGGGGATGGCGTAGAAGATAGGGACGCCCTGGTCGATCGCGCCGGGGACGAACAGCATCATAGGCACGTGGAACGACGCCCAGCAGAGGCCGACGATGAGGGCGGTGGCGTCGGTGGTCCTGGTCTGGGAGAGCTGGGTGGTCAGGAAGGAGCTCCAGCCGATCTGTTCGCCGAGGGCGAGGATCACGTAGGGGAGGATGCCGGGGAGCAGGCCGAGGACGATCGCCGGCGCGGGGGGCAGACCGGTGGAGTCGGTCACGTTTCCGGGCGCGAAGCGGGCCAGGCCGGTGATCCAGGCGGAGCCGTAGCCGAGGGAGATGCCGATGACGGGGATGACCCAGGCGATGCCGAGCGCGCGCCATGGCACTCTGCGGAAGCCCCAGTCGAATCCTCGCAGACCGTGGCCTCCGGCGAGCCAGGCGGCGAGAGCGGCCAGCATGGGGGCGAACGCCTGGCTGTAGACGGCGAGTTGTGCGCCGATGGGGGCCTCGCTGATGCGGTTGAGGTCAAGACCTTGGGAGATCGCGTACGCCAAGGCGGGTAGCACAAGCACGAGCAGCACGACGGCGAATACCGTCAGCTGCTTGCGGACCAGGGCGGGCGAATGGGTGGTGTCCATGGCTGGAGTTCATCGGTGGACTGGTCCTATTCGCCTGATCGGCGGGTCCCCTCTGAGTCCCGGTCGGTCTGGAGGCGCTGTTCCCATGGGCGTCGCCCGTGGCCGTTTCACCAGGTCCCGGGTGAGCCAGGACTCTAGGCCCATTTCGTTCGTGTCATGAAATGTTCGATGATGTCCTAATGCGTAGTACCGCTTCCCGGTGGCCATGGGCGATCCCGGTCCTGTGCTCGCTCGGGATTGTCGGGGGCGTCGTGTTGAGTGTGAGCGTGCCCGAGGCAGACCTGACCTATCTCGCGCTCGACGCGGTCGTCGGCTTGACGTATCCGCTGATCGGAGCGCTGATCCTGGCGCGCCTGCCACGGCATCCGGTGGGCTGGTTGTTCTGTGTCGGTGGCGCGGGCGTGACACTCCAGGCGTTCTTCGGCGGTTACGCGGCGTATGGCGACGGGCTCGGCTGGCCGGGCGCGGATCTGGCGGCCTGGTCGTTGAACTGGGTGTTCTTCACCGGCTTCGGCCCGTTGCTACTGCTTCCCCTGCTGCTCCCGGACGGACGCCTCCCATCGCCGCGCTGGCGGCCGGTCCTGCGCGTGCTGATCGCCGGGATGGCGGTGCTCCAGCTCATCCTGGTCTTCCGGGACCGCATCTGGGTCTGGGGCCACGAAGAGCCCAACCCGATCGGTTTCGTCTCCACCCCACACGCCGCGATCGCCTTCGCCGTCGTGATGGTCGCCCTCGGCCTTGCGGGAGCCGCCGCCCTCGCCGTCCGGTTCCGCGGCACCGAGCCCAACGGCGAACAGCGACGGCAACTGGTCCCGGTGTTCGCGGCCGCCGCCGCCATCACCGCCGCCGTGCTGGCGGACACCTTCCTCCCGTACCATCCGCCGATCGGCGTGTGGCTGCTGGGCTTCACCCTGCCCCTGCTCCCGGCCGCCACGGCGATCTCGATCTTCCGCTACCGCCTGTTCGACCTGGAGATCCTGATCCGCAGGACGGTGGTCTCCGTCCTCGTCACCGGCGTGCTGCTGGCGATCTACCTGGCCGTGGTCGGCACCGCGCACGAACTGCTGCGCCTCAACGGCGGCACCCTGGAACCCCTGATCGGCACCGCCGTGGTGGCGATCGCCTTCGCCCCCGTGCGAGACGCCGTCCAGCGCGCCGTCGGCAGGCTGCTGTTCGGCAACCGCGGCGACCCCGCCACCGCCCTGTCCCGCCTCGGCCACCAGCTGGAGGCCTCCGCCGACCCCACCCGCCTGCTCGACGGCGCCGCCGACACCGTGGCCCGCACCCTCCGCCTCCCCGCGGTCGCCGTCCTGGCCGCCGACGGCACCCCCCTGTCCGTCGTGGGAAAGGTGCCCTCCGACGGCGTACGGCTTACGCTGCACGCCAGCGGCCGCCGTGAGGGTGAGCTGCGCGCGGCTCCGAGATCACCGGGCGAAGCGCTGTCCCGGGCCGACCTGGCCGTCCTCGACGACCTGGCCCGCCACCTGGCGCTGGCCGTCGCCGCGGTCCGGCTCACCCGCGAGGTCCAGACCTCGCGGGAACGCCTGGTGATCGCCCGCGAGGAGGAGCGCCGCAGGCTCCGCCGGGACCTGCACGACGGTCTCGGCCCCGGGCTCGCCGCGATCGGCGTGCGGCTCGACCTGATCGAGGCCAAGGCGCCGACGGCGCTGCGCGAGCCGCTGGCCGACGTCCGCGAACTGACCCACGCGCTGGTCGGCGACGTCCGCCGGATCGTGCACGATCTGCGCCCGCCCGCGCTGGACGAGCTCGGCCTCGGCGGAGCGCTGGAGGATCTGGCGCTGGACGCGGACAGCGGTCCCGTGGTCACGGTGTCGATGCCGGGGCCGCTGCCGGTGTTGCCCGCCGCGGTGGAGGTCGCCGCGTACCGGATCGTTCAGGAGGCGCTCGCCAACGCGCTCCGGCACGCCGACGCGGCGAAGGTGGAGATCTCGGCGGCGGCCCGCGAGGGCCGGCTGCTCCTGGAGGTCCGCGACGACGGCCGCGGCCTGCCGGAACCCCTGGTGGAGGGCGTCGGTTCCGGCAGCATGCGGGAGCGTGCCGCCGAGCTGGGCGGCACGCTGGAACGATGGTCCGCGCCGGGCGGCGGGACCACGGTCGCGGCGGTGCTGCCGTTGTGACCGAGCCGTTGTGACCGAGCCGCTGTGAACGAGGAGGACGAGATGACGGAGTCCCCGGTCAGGGTGCTGCTGGTGGACGACCACCCGCTGTTCCGGCACGGCCTGCGGGCCCTGCTCGAACAGGTCGGCGGCGCCGAAGTCGTCGGCGAGGCGGGCGACGGCGAGGAAGCCATCGAGATGGCGCTCGCGAGCAACCCCGACGTGGTCGTGATGGACCTCGTCATGCCCGGCACCTCCGGCTTGGAGGCCACCCGCAGACTCATCGACCGGAGCCCCGACCTGGGCATCCTGGTCCTCACCATGAGCGAGGACGACGCCTCCGTGTTCGCCGCGCTCCGCGCCGGGGCGCGCGGCTACGTGCTCAAGGGCACCGGCGGCGCCGACTTCATCGCCGCCGTCCGCGCCGTGGCCCGCGGCGAGGCTGTGTACGGCGCGGCCGTGGCCCGCCGCATCCGCCGCTTCCTGGCCACCGGCCCCGGCAGCGGCCCGTTCCCGGAACTCACCCAGCGCGAACGCGAGATCCTCGACCTGCTGGCCTCCGGCAAGTCCAACGCCGACATCGCCAGAATCCTGTTCCTCAGCCTGAAGACCGTGAAGAACCACCTCACCAACGTGTTCGCCAAACTCCAGGTGGCCGACCGCGCCCAGGCCGTGGTCCGGGCGCGACAGGCTGGCCTCGGAGAGTGATTTGAGGCTTTTAGGAAGTTATGCGTAATTAGTCCGGGGAAGGGCCTCGCGGAGACGACGTTCATACGGGGGGTTACCGTGAGCCAGTCGATGCAGGACGACCTGTTCTCCCAGCTGGGACCCAAAGGCATTCAGCAGATCGCGATCATGATCGGGACCGACACCGAATCGGCGAAGGGCGCTGTCCAGGCTTCGCTCGGCACCATCGTGGGCGGCATGGCCCACCAGACCGAGCACGCGCGCGGCGCGCAATCCCTGCGCTCCGCCCTGGACCAGCACACCGACAGTGACCCCTTCACCAACGTCACCGCCCTCGCCGACGCCAACGACGGCCAGAAGATCCTCGGCCACGTCCTCGGCGACCAGGGCACGAAACAGGCGGCTCAGGGCATCTCCCAGTTCATGGGCATCAACCCCAGGACCGTCTCCAAGGTGCTGACGATGGTGGCGCCCATGGTCATGTCCATGCTCGCCAAGCGCCTCAACCGGGGCATGGACATGGGCACCATGTCCCAGGATCTCGACCAGGAACGAAAGCGGATGAGCGGCAGCGGCCTCGGCGAACTCCTGGGCAACCTCCTCAACACCATCTTCGGCGACCAGGACTCCACCCACCCCCAACCCCAGTCC
>NZ_BLAF01000031.1:93744-120814 GCF_009687885.1 Acrocarpospora pleiomorpha | reverse complement strand
CCACCACCCACCCCGCCCACCGCCCGCAAACCGGGTGTCACGAGCACCCGCGAAGTCCGCTATTCTTCTACCTGTCACCGCGCAAGCGGAAGACAAGGCAGGTTGCCCGAGCGGCCAAAGGGAGCGGACTGTAAATCCGTCGGCTCAGCCTACCCAGGTTCGAATCCTGGACCTGCCACCAACAGCAGAACCAGCCCTTGACCAGCGCATATGCCGGTCAAGGGCTGTTCTCGTCTGTCCGGCTGTGTACGGCTAGCGTCGGCCTTCTACGGGTAGCCGTTCCCAATGCGTTCCCACGATCAGGGCGGGTAGCGTCCCAGATCCGGCGCATAGCGTCCGCCTCCTGGCCGTGGATGCACTTGGCGTAGACGCGCAGCAGGACGTCTACGCTGTGGCCAGCCCACGCAGCGACCTGAGGCGCAGGAACCCCGGCATTGAGCCATGTGGACACGGCGGCATGCCGGAGCGCATAGGGCACGTCCATGAGCGGCGATGACGCCTCCTCGGGGGTGAACGCTTCGGCTCTGGCCTCGTGGAAGACCTGGAGATGTTGGACATGGCTCGGATGGCATTCGGCCTGGCCCCCCGGACACCCGTTCACGTGCCCATCCCGCGACGGGATGACGCGCAGGGATTCGCCCAGCCAATCTCCCCGCCTAGCGTGGACCTCATCCAGGCACCAGGCGAGGGGGAAGCGATGCGACGACGACAGTTCGTAGGCCTGACAGGAGCCGCCCTGTTCAGCGCCGTGGTCGGCAGCACCAGCACCACGGAGAACCCCGCCAGCGGCATAGACGAGCTCGCCGCCGCCATGACCGAACCACTCCCTCAGCTCATGCGCGAGCCCACCGACCTCTCACCCCTGGCTGCGGCTGTCTACGACGCCAAGAACGCCTACCAGGCATGCCACTACACCCAAGTCCTGTTCATGCTCCCGCCGCTGCTCCGCTCACTCCGAGCCGCCGGCACGGTCATGGACGGCGCCGACCTCCAACAAGCTCATAAGCTGTCGGCCGAGGCACACCACGTGGCCGCCTCCATCCTGCTCAAGCATGAGGACAAGGGTCTTGCCTGGCTCGCGGCCGACCGTAGCGTCCAAGCCGCGCACGCCTCCGAGAGCCCTCTGATGATCGGTTCCAGCGCCCGGATCATCACCCACGCGTTGATGGACGGCGGACACCACCGCGCCGCCTACATCAACGCCACCAAAGCCGCAGAACACATGTCCGCCGAATTCACCAACCCCACCGCCAACGACCTTTCGGTGTACGGATCGCTGCTGCTCCGCGGGGCCATCGCCGCCGCCAAACACGGCACCCGAGCCGCCACCTTCGAACTCCTCGACGAAGCCGACCAGGCAGGCCAGCGACTCGGCCACGAAGGCAACCACATGTTCACCGCCTTCGGCCCCAACAACGTCCTGTGCCACCGCGTCAACATCGCCCTCACCATGGGCGACGCCGGAACCGCCATCGAAGCCGCCCGACGCGTCGACATCGACGCCCTGCCGATCAACGAACGCAAAGCCATACTCCTGATCGACACAACCCGGGCATTCCTCATGTGGGGCAAACACGAACAAGCCCTGCACGTCCTGCGAGCCGCCGGGCAAATCGCTCCCGAGGAGATCATCAACCGCCCAACCACCCTGCGCCTGGTCCGCGACCTCATGGAAACCGCACCCATCAGCGTCCGCCGCGACGCCCGCGAATACGCCGAATCCCTCGGAGTCACCGCATGACCAGCCCCACCGGCAAGGTCCTCTACATCATCGTGTGCGCCGCCGGACCCGCCGCCGACGTCGGCAAACTGGTCACCCTGGCCCACGACCAGGGATGGACCGTCCAGATCATCGCCACCCCGCCCGCACTCGGCTTCATCGACGCACCCGCCCTGGAGAAACAGACCGGCCGCCCCATCCGAAGCCAGTACCGCACACCAGGCGAACCCAAATCACCCCAAGCCGACGCCATCATCGTGGCCCCCGCCACCTACAACACCATCAACAAATTCGCCCACGGCACCGCCGACACCTACGCCCTCGGACTCCTCGCCGAAGCACCAGGACTGAACATCCCCGTCATCATCCTGCCGTTCGTCAACACCGCACTAGCAACCCGCGCCCCCTTCCGGCACGCAGTCGACCAACTACACGCCGAAGGAATCCGCGTACTCCTCGGCCCAGGAGACTTCGAACCCCACCCCCCCAACTCGGGAGGGAACCGCATCAACGCCTACCCCTGGAAGCGGGCACTGGAAGCTCTTGCCGAATTGAGCTCATAGGAATCAAGCCGCGGCGCGCCGCGCCGCCGTACCCGGCCCTCCACCGTCCGCCGCCCGGGCTGCGGCCTGGGGGCCGGTCCCGGACGGCAGCGCCCCGAGCCGTCCACCGACCAGCGCAGCCGCTGTTGTCGAACGAACGCACCGTAGGTCGATCCGCCGCCTTCCCGCCGTAATCCCTGTACCCGTTGCCTGATTATCCGGGGCGGGCAGAACCGGTCAAGGACGGCTGGACTGGCAGGACAACTAGTACAGGTGGAAGGTCACCGGAATAGGTACACGCGAAGCCATCCTTGACAGAACTTGCCCGAAAGCCCCGGAGATGGTAGCTGACGGCGAGCAGAGAGAAGCGGGCACTTGATACCCCCGCATCATCGTTCCCCGACGTAGTCGACCGGATCTCGCGAGGAGCAATCTTCTAGGCGCTGGCCGCGGGTCGCAATGTCATCGCGAAGCAACTCGCTGAGCGGCTCACTGGCTGCTCTCAGTCGAGATCATGGAGCGCCAAGTACGGAAGCGTGATTATCGGCATAAGAACCGAGGAGCTTCGCTCGCGCCCGATCAAGGTGGAACAACTGCCTGAAGTCGGATGATCATATAGCGCACGCCGAGCCCAAGTTGTGACTATGTGTTTGCCGACTCAGCTAAAGCGCTGTATTAATCGAGAAAAAAGTGGCTCGTGGAGCAACTTGGAAAGATCAAGACAGCCATACAAGGCGGCCATGGCGGTTCGAGGGTTTTTGAAGTCCTTTCGGTCATCACGAAAGAGTTGTGGACAAAATGCGGAAATATAGATGGAAAGCATCGCGGGAAAGTCGTGATCGGAAATTAGATGTCGGCGATCAAGTGTCTCATCCTTCCTCAGTTCACCGTAAGCCATGAATGCGGCACGCTGAGTATCGGGTTGGTTCGAAACTCGGGTGTTGGCGGAAAGTGAATCGCGAATTAGCTTAAAGTGATCAACTGTGATATCTCCACCATAGATGGTGCATCGCTTTTCTAACTTACCTATTAGAGGTGTCGCCTCGGGGCAATTATATAGAATATATCGGACCCGAAAAAGAGTCTCCAGCGGGTCCGCGAGGGCGTCGAGCACTGATTGCGCATCTATGTCGATAGGAGCGCGGAGCGTTACGCGAAGGAACTTTCCAAGAACGGCCTCATTGAAGCAGTAAGCCTCGATAGAGGCGTAATCCGTCCTTAACAGGCAAGGGTATTCGACGATCTTTTCCTCGAATGCAGTATCGAAATCGTCATCGATTATACAAGCGATTCGTTCAGCTATTTGTGGAATTTCGGATAATGCATGGGCAAGTGCAATCACAATATTCCTGTTTCCCCAGCTCAAGTCGAGCTCCTCCATAAGGTCTGGAGGAACCTCTACTCTGTCGGAGACCGCATAGACTGGGATATTCAATCCCGCCTCTAATAGCGCTTCGCGGATGATTGCCGAGTCAGTGCGCCCTTCTGTATATATCTCCCTCAAGGAAGGCTCCAGTTCATAGAGGGTTACCAGTTCTGCTATTTGACGGAGAGTCATCCATGTTCTCCAACCAGTTGGGCAAGGTAACTCCTGTTTCGAGTTACCATTTCGATTGAGTGGGTAGCAAGGATGAATTGTACATTTGCTCCGCGAACACATTCCAGTAGACTTTTGATTAGCTCCCGCTGCCATTTGACGTTCAGGCTCAGTTCGGGTTCATCGATCAAAAATAGGCTCGCCGATTCGCGTGCAACGAGGCAGTTGGTGAGCAAGAGAACCAATTGGCGCTCACCAGATGAGAGCTGGGCGGGCGTGAGAAGATCGCCATGCTGGGATCTTATTCTTAGGCCTTTGGCAGGGGTAAAGTGTATTCGTTTGTCCCGAAGATAGCGATTAACATTTTCTATAAAGGTTCGAATTAGCTCCTCGACTGGCTGAAGAGAATCGAAACGGGCTTTTTGCCCCTCGATATATGGGGCTAGGATGCTTAGCGCTGCCTCCCGTCGGCTATTTTCCTTAATTTGATCGAGCAGGCGTGCGAAATCATCCGTCGAAACGCGAGGTGCTAGCCCCAGCTCACTGAAGCGTGCGCTCCTGTCCCCGAGTTGCTGAAGATCGCTCAAAAGGTCATCGACCGTTCGAGTGCTTTCGGCGTCCGACACCGCGAGATGCGAAAGCACTTGCCTATAAATCGTGTCAGCGCCATAGGAGCCCCGCTGAGTGCCTGAAAGCAACTGTTGTCTAAGCCACTCATTAGCGCGCTGAATAACGGTTTGAAGTTCCTCCGCAACGCTGGATATTTTTTCTTCGGATTTGTCGTCCTCCGTAAAACCGGAATGCCGGCTCCGACCACTCGGCTGTTCGGCGTCCACATGGATGCGTCGATCGTCTGCCAGAAAGAACGGACGAGTCTTCAGCGCCTGGAGGTAGGGAGTGAATGCATCTTCATCTATTTGATTAGCGTTGTCAATAAAATCCTGCTTGCTCGAAGCGTAGATGCGGTAATTCGATCCGAGGATGCGTCGCATTGATTCCCTGGCAGCGCTCCGAAAATCGTTACCTATGACGGCCTGATGGACTTCGTCGTATAGATATTCCTGCTCTATACTGGATTGGCCGGGGCGCTTAACTATTACCGAATATGACCCGATAATGTTCTCCTTCTTCTGTACATCGATCGTATCGCCTCGACCTAGTCGGACGCGTAGCCTATTGAAAGGTATTTGAGCAAGCGCGGAACGGTGTCCTTTAAAATCGGCAGGGGAAAGAAGGTGCCAGAGCAGGCGCAGAACAGTTGTCTTTCCACACCCATTGTCACCATAAATAAGCATGAGGGGCGGGGCCCCCTTTTGGGCATCTTCTTCTGAAAGTGGACTTATTCGATAATTGTATCGACCATAGAGGCCCTCAACTTCCACTTCCGATATGAAATACCTCCTTGAAATCTCGGGGGCGCCGAACGAAGTAGGTGTTTTTGCCTCTGGCATTCGATCCTCGTAGATTTTCGTGAGATTGTTTGAAGTCTCGCAGCTCGGTAGTTGTACTTTTATCTTGTGGTTGGACTCCGGATTGTACCGCTCCAGCGCGCTGTTAGAGCGGGCTTTCGGCCCCTTCTGTCGATGGAGTCGCCAATGTTCGGCGAAGCGCCGTACACGCTCGACCCATCGACCTCTTGCAGGGCACGTGGCCTCTTCGATCGGCTAATGGGTCAGCGATCTATCGGATGAGACGTCGGAGGATTCGCCTACTAAAGGCCCGGATCCCTCGCGGCTCGAGCGGATGCTCCGTCCATCAGTGTGGGCCTGCGACAACGACCACGCTTGCTCTGACCAGCGCTACTTGAGACGCTCCTAGCCGGTTCCATCCACCGTTCGCCCTGGTCAAGCAGATAGGCGAACAATTCAAGTCCCCCACCGACGTGCATACCCATGGGCCAGTGGTCTCGTCGGTAACTGCTACTGCTGGGCGGATGGCGGCCGGGACGGTGATCCAGCATCCTCGCTGGTCGATTGTCCTAGACGACCCCACCGCGTCAAGGGCGCCGCCGGCGTCGCTTCGCGATCAGCTTCGCTGACCCTTGACACGGCGCTCTCGCCTTAGGGGTCGGCGGCTACGAGGAGGACGGGGAAGAACCAGGGGGCGGGAGGGTTGGTGCCCGTGACCTGGCGTCGGCGCGATCGTCGTGCCATTAGGGGCGGTCAGCAAAGGGCAAACACGGTCACCCTGGACTCGCTTCCAGCACGGGTCAGGGCCTGCGACTTGGGCGATATGGCCGATTTGCAAGCAGGATGTCAACGGTTCGAATCCGCTAGGCTCCACCAGGCAAACACCCCGTTACCGATCAAGGTAACGGTGGGGGAGTGACTAACCCTCTGAGTTGCTCGCCATCATGAACAGGACGTCAGCACCAAGAAACCGGCACCGACGAACAGGTCAGCGGTAGCCATCGAGGAGAGCGCGGTGAGCAGCCGACTACCGCTCTTGGTGCTCTCGCTCGCATTTTTGATCACGGTGGCAAGTAGCGTCCAGATGATGGAGATGAAGACCAGCGGCAAGACGACAGGGGATGCGTCACTCATGATCCGTCGGTCATTCCGGACGCCGCCGTCTTCGACAATAGCTGCTTCGCCTCCGGCGGGGGTGCTCTGCCGGTGGCTCCGTGATACTGCAACGAGTACTGCAATGGCCCCTCACAACTACATTCACGCGCGCATGCCCACACCAGATGAGTCCGAGTTGCTCGGACTACCAGCCGGTGAACCGGTCATGATCCTCCAGCGGAGAACATTCACTCGTGATGGCCGACTGGTCGAATTCGCCCGTGGTCTCCACGCCGCGTCGCGCTTCGCGTGGTCGTACACGTTCAAGATTCCCGACTGAGGACAGGTAGACGACATGAGTACCAGCACCCTAGTGCCCGAGGATCTTCGTGCCGACATAGAGATCCTGTGGGACTACCACGACATGCACCATGTCGCCCGACCATCAGACGTCGGTATCGGCTTGGGGAGTCACGATCTCGGGGTCGCCACCTGTGCTGCCGATCTCTATCACAAGGGCCTGTTTCCGCTGATCGTCTTCACGGGCGCGAATGCCCCCACCACGATCAGTAAGTTCCCCCGGGGAGAGGCAATCCACTACAAGGAGCACGCCGTGGAACAGGGGGTTCCCGATGAGGTGGTCTTGATAGAACCGCAGGCAACCAACACCGGGGAGAACTTCACCTTCACTCGCGCACTGTTGGCGCAGCATGGGGTCCCCGTCACGTCGGCTGTGCTCATTTCGCGTCCCTACCAGCAGCGCCGCGCGTACGCCACATGCCGGAAGCTCTGGCCGGAGATTGAGATCACCTGCGCTGCGCTTCCGCTGTCGCTCGATGACTATGTTGAGAGCATTGGGGATGTTGATCGTGTAATCAACATGTTGGTCGGCGACACTCAGCGGATCACGGAGTACGCCAAGAATGGCTTCGCCGTCGAGCAGCCATATCCGGATGATGTCGGCGAAGCCTTCGGGCGGTTGGTGCGGGCCGGATATACAAGTCGACTGATCTAGCGGTTGTCACATCTCAAAGCGGCCAGAGGCTTCTCGTAAACGGGTACGCGCCTCGGCCGTGGAGATCATTCCGCAGCGAACTTCACTCAATAGGTGGAACAAGTGAATGGTATCGATGACGGCACCATTCACAGAGGCGAAAGCGTGGACGTCCTCGTCCCGTCCATTCAGAAGAGGCTGTCGCGCTCCAGGATCACGGTCCTTGAACTGGTTGACGATGTACCAGAGCCTATCCGCAGGTTGCCCTGTTTCCTTCTGGTAGCGCAGTTGATGGCGAATGAATTGTGCGAATGCTCCCGACTGTGCGCCCTTGGATAGGCCCTTAACTTCGACGAGGCACATCCAACCGGGCACATCCGGATCCTCAACCCGCAGATCTTCGAGATGGTCGCCATCTGGTCGCTGACTGTCCACATCGGTTGCCTTGAACCCGATTTCCTGAAGGGCTCGATATACCGCTTGCACAAGGACGTCAGATTGTTGTGTCAGAAGTGCACGTTCATACTGATCGGCTTCGGCTGCGGCTTGGGCTAGTTCCCTCCGCAGCGATACTTGTTGTTGGGCGAACCGCTCCATTGCAGCTGCGTGGGCGTCTGCAAGTTTAGCGAGTTCGGCTAGGGCCAGTTGCTCCCGCTGTGTACGCCACTGAGGTTGGCGCGACCAATCTGGGTTGCCCGGAAATCTGTCGGGAGCCGAAGAATGCCATTCACCGAAAGCCGCTCGAATCCATGGAATAGGATCAGGGGTATCATTCGGTAGAATCCATGCCTCCGCGCTAGGTGACCTTCGATAGCGTGCTGCCAAGGCGAAGCCGTCCGCAGTTTCAATGAAGGCATCAATAGGCGGAGGAGGGTCATAGCTCGCGCTCATTCCGGGCGAGTTACTGCTGAAGCTAATTGAGCTGGACTTGGGGGTTTGAGTATGTTGGATAATTGTATGGTTGGGTCGAGCCTTTAGAACAGGCTCCAACTCGCGAACCAGGTCGCGTAGGGCTGGGATGAGGTCGGACTGGCGACGAAGTTCCTGGCAAACGTGCTTGAACTCTATTCTGATCCCCCTGGACCAGCGGTCGTTGTCCTCAATCAGCCAGTCGGATGCCGTCTCCCCTACTATGCATATTGCGTGGATGTGCTCGTGGAGTTCGAGTTGGCGCTGTCTTCTGTCGCCCTCTGGTAGCCCGCGATCCGTAATCAGCACATCCCATTCTGCCTGACGGACTTCAATAAGTGATTTTATGTGGCGCGTAGTCTCGGCCACCTTTAGAAGTTTCTCAACAAGGTCTGGGCGGTCAGAGAATCCACGGATCAGCACGCGAGGCCGTGGGCTGGTGTTGATCAGTCGATCCTCGCTCATCGAACCGCCTTTGATGGGATCCCACAGTGCTGGCGACGTCATGTTAGAGGACTGCGGCCCTTGTCTGCCTTGGTGGACCGCTCTCACGACTTGGAACATGGTTCCCCATGTGTTCCCTGAGATGTGGTTGCCGCCGAAAGGCGGCAGGTCAGAGCGCTATGATCGTCGGACTGTAAATCCGTCGGCTCAGCCTACCCAGGTTCGAATCCTGGACCTGCCACCAACAGCAGAACCAGCCCTTGACCAGCGCATATGCCAGTCAAGGGCTGTTCTCGTTTGCCCCGGTTGCCTACGGGCGTTGATTGCTCTCTACGGCTATCTGTGGTAAATACGCGGGGAAGTTTTCGGACCCCCAGGCGATGGCTTCCGAGATTCGGCGCATTGCCGCACCGGCTTGATCGTCGATGCATTTGGCGTAGACGCGCGGCAGCACGTTCACTCTGTGACCCGCCCATTGGGCAACCCGGGGAGCGGGTACGCCGGCGTTCGGCCACGTCGAGACAGCGGAGTGGCGCAGGCAGTGACTTCGATCCTGAGCCGGGAAGTCCTGGGCGAACGGGGTCGCACCACCGACGTGAGGGCACCCTCCGGATCCTTCCGGAGGGCGCCCTGTCGCGTCTGTCAGAACTTGGGACAGCGCCTCTTCGGGGCCTCGCGCCGCTTTATCCCGTCCTCGCGAGCTGGTAGCGCCTGGGCGACGCCGACTGACAGGAGCGCCCACCCGTTCAGCACATCGCCCTTCTTGATGACCTTGCCGGGATTCATGGGGTCGCCCTGCACGCTCTCATTGGGGTACACGAAGCGCACCCCCAGGAATCGATAGGAGTGCGGATCGAAGATCAGTTCATCGCCGGTGTTGTAACCGACGGTGTCGAGCAGGACAGACACCCCGGGCCGCCCGGCAGCGTCCGTGACTCCTCGTTTGACGATCAGGCCGGGAAACTCCGCAGCCACCCGCAGCAAGCGTGCCGTTTGGAGCGGGTAGGCCGCCGCCACCTGAATCTTGATCTTGACGTTCAAGAACTGGTTGGCGTATACGGGAACGGTCCCCTTGGGGATGCGATAGCTCAGGTCCGCCGGCCAGGAAGGCGGATGCTCATAGCCGCAGAGGATGGGGCTCAGCGTCTCCACACGTTCGGTCGTCGAGCGGTCGAGCCAGGGCCCCTTGCCGTCCGCGGGTGTCCACACCTCGGTCGTTGTGTAGGAGGCGCTTCCCCTGGTGCTCAGTGGCGCCACAGCGGCGCGGACGTACCTGTACTCTCCCGGCTTTGCCTTCAAAAGCGGTTGCGCCTCGGCCACGTCGGCGGCCCGCCGCAGGATCTCCGCACCGCTCAGCAGCGGCGGCTCGGGTGGCGGCGGAGGGCCGACCGAGACCGGCCGAAGGAACACGGCGACCGTCATGCCCACCAGCGCGGTCGCCAGCGCCGCCAGGAACGGACCCAGCCTCTTCCAGCCGCGGGGGCGGCTCTTCGCGGCTCCGTCCACGAAACGGGCCCGGGCGGTGGCCAGGTCGGCCTCGGTGGCCGGACGGCGTTCGAACAGGGTCTCCAGCTCACGCATCGGGGGCCTCCAGCGCGGTCTTCACCTTCGTGCGGGCGCGGTTCAACCGGGAGCGGACCGTGCCCACGGGAATCGACAGGGCCAGCGCCACCTCCCCGTAGGTGAACTGCGCCCAGGCGACCAGCAGCAGCACGTCGCGGTCTCCTTGTTTCAGCGCGGCCAGGGCGTGCAGCAGGGGCCGGTTCACGGCCAGGGTGGTGACACCCTCCTCGACGAGGGCGGCGATCGTCTCGTCGGGGCCGTTACGGGCGTAGGCACGGTAGCGGGCCAGTTCCCGGCGGCGGTGTTTGCCGATCAGGTTGGACGCGATGCCGTAGAGCCACGGCCGGGCGTCGGTGTGGTCGGGGTTGTAGACGTGGCGGCGGCGGAAGGCGTCCAGGAACGTGTCGGAGACGACGTCGTCGGCCACGTCGGGGCCTAATCGGCGGGCGACGTAGGCGTGTAGATGGGGTGCGTGCCGATCGAAAAGGGCGGCGAAGCACTCGGGGTCGGTCAGGGACCCGCGAACGAGGTCGTTGTCCCGGGCCGTCGCGGTGGCTTCCCTCATGGGATCCTCTCGGGCGGTGGGGTCTGCTGCTCTGCTTTCACCGCGAGCCGCCCGAAGGGTTCACGTCAACGACCTCGCCGCGCACCAGTTCTCGCGACTCTTGACCTCCACACGCGAGCCTATGCTTCGTAGCGGCGATCGTTTGTGTGAACACCGGCCGGAGCGGCATTCGCGCATGTCCCAGATCTGGGTCCCGGACCAGGGCGGCGGTCCACTGCGGGTACTCCAGGACCAGCGTCAGCGGTGGGACCCAGCCACGCTCGGGGTGACTCCGGTCGGATGAGCCTTCGCAGTGCCTCCGCCACCGGCGAGCGCCAGCCCTCCGGGGCCGAGTTCCACGCAGCGGTCGGTGAGGATCCGCATTCCGGCCCTTCGACCAGGGAGCCTCGCCCTCGGCCAGGCGTCCGTTCTCAAGGCAGGCAACTCAGCCCGAGCCGTACCCCCTGACGAGCCAGCGCCCGCCCTTGTTCTGAACCGTGAACGAGTGGCTCCACGGGTCGCCGTCACCAGTGAACTCGTAAGCGCACAGCCTGAAAGTGACGGAGACCCGGACACACTGTTCGCCCAGTTCGCAGTCGGCCTCGTAGGGTTCGCCGACTTCGAGGTCCGAGATGTCGATCCAGTTCTTGAACGGGCCCTGTGAGTTCTCGAACTCCATCGAGTAGTCCTCGCCGGGGACCATCAGGGCCAGCGCCGTCTCCGAATCCTTGGCGGTCATCGCCTCCAGCCACACCGTGACGACCTCCTGCGGGCTCGCGCTCGCGGGCGGCATGGCCACATCGTGCCGGGACGGAACGCACACGCACCCGGCCATCAATGGCAGCGCTACCAGATGGCGCCAGACCCGGAAATTCATGATTCGATACTGTAGATCAACTCAGGACACCCTAACGGTGCTTTGCCCGCCGGGAAGGTCATCGCCGAACAGGTACTCGATTCTCGCCACCCTCGGGTCCGCGCGGGATAGCGGGGAGCCACTAAGCGCAGTTCATCGATCGCTTACACCGCTCTCGAACATCGCACGCACGGAACGATGAGGTGATTGTGGCCCACGCGGTGAAATGCCTGACGGGTTTACCTCCCCATAAGTTCGTGCGCGGCGAGTAGAAAACCATCTCATCGCCAGGACGTGGCTGGCGAAGACGCGTGCCAGCACCGTGGTCCGCTTGCGTGAAGCCTCCCTGGATGGCCGCTTCAACGTGATCCAGATTGACGGTGCTGATCCAGAATCGCTGATCGGGAGAAGGGACGGCGCGAGCCGAGGTTGCCGACTCGCCCGCGCCGGCCCCACTGTTCACTCTGCCGTCAGTCCCTCAACAAGGCCGGTCGTTGGCCTGCCGAGGAGTCGAGAAAGATCGTCACCGGCCCGAGCAAAAACCCCGGCAGCGATGGTTTCATCGAGACTTACCAAGAAGCCGGCCAGCTCGCCGTCCATCCCCGAATTGATGAGCGCTACCTGCAACTCTCCGGGAGTGACGGGCTGGTAAGTGACCTCTCGCTCCAGCACGACCGACATCGCTTCGGCAATGTCGGCGTAGGTGAAGTTCGTGTCGCCTGAGAGGCTGTAAGTGACGTTGCCGTGCCCATCTGTGGTGACAACGATGGCCAATGCCTCAGCCAGATCCTTCCGGCTGGCTGCTGCAACGACGGCGTCACCGGTCGCCGCGGCGAGAACGCCGGTGAAGCGGGGGCCTGCCAGTGCCTGAATGTAGTTCTCGATGTACCAGGTGTTCCGCAGGATCGTGTACGTCACACCGGAAGCGGTAAGAGCATCCTCTGTCGCCCTGTGGTCCGCATTGATCTCGAACCGGTCATCGTCGGCTCGAACTCCGCTGGTGTAGTAGACGTGTCGGACATTCGCGTTCTTCGCAGCCTCGATGACCGACTCGTGCTGAGCAAGGCGATTCGGGTCGCTGCCCGAGATCAACACAATGTCAGAGTGCCTGGCAACCAGTTCTGCGACGGCGACTGAATCCGACAGATCGACGGCAGCAGTGCCGAACCCGGCGGAGGCGAGTTCGCCGAGGCGCAATTGATTCCGACCGACCGCGGTGATCGTTTCGGGACTGATTCCCCGGGCGACCAGCGCGTTCAGGACGTGGCGACCGAGTGCCCCGGTGGCCCCGAAAACCAGGGTGCTCGCCTCAGGCACGGTCATGGAGAGTGATCTGGTAGCCGTCGGGGTCGGCGAAGGTGAATGTTCGACCGAAGGGGCCGTCAATCGGCGCGGAGACGATGGTGTGCCCGTCGGCGACGAGAGCATCGTGAATGGCCTGGACGTCTGTGGCGTGGAGCCAGATCGCGGCACCGATGCCGGGCTGGGCAACGGATGCGAGATCGGTGCCGGGAACGACGTCGCGGAGTGCGAACGCGATCGGCTTCGTCTCGAAGACGACGGCGTGCGGAGGTCCGGCCTGCGAGCGGACGAGGCCGAGGTACTGCTCGTAGAACGCCTGCGAAGCGTCGAGGTCACGCGCTTGGAGCGAGATGAAGTCGGGGCCGGTGGCGGGCATGATGATGCTCCTCCTCTTCGTGTCAGCTTTCTGACACGGGATAATCTATGTCAGAATGCTGACATGAGTCAAAACGGTGTCGGCGTCGACCTGGAGACGTCGCTGGGCTACCTGCTGAAAGAGGCGTCGAGCGTCCTTCGCGCAGCCATGGAGGAGGTGCTGCGGCCGCTCGGGATGAGCGTGACGCGCTACTCCTGCCTCGAGCTGCTGGCTCAACGACCGGGCTTGTCGAACTCCGAGCTCGCGCGGGGCGCGTTTGTGACACGGCAGTCGATGAACGTGCTGCTCCAGGCTCTGGAACGAGAGGGCTACGTGACTAGGCCTGCGGAGGCGCCTGTCGGGAAGGTTCTTCCCACGCGGCTCACGCCTCGCGGTCGACGGATCCTCGAGAAGGCGACCGTAGCGGTCCGGTCCGTCGAGGTCAGAATGCTGGCCGGCATGACCGAGACCGAGCAGTCAGGCGCGTTCCGGATCCTGCAGAGCATGATCCATTCCCTGCGCGATGGCAACGACGGTTCATAGCTCCTTCCCCGGCGCACGTCTCGTCGCGCGCATAGGAGTGCGCCCGAGCGTGAAAAACCGTGCGGACGGACCTCGGAATCTGCGAAGAGCCTTGTCGCAGTTTGTCCAGCGATGGTCTAACTGGTACTCCCAATAGAAGCACCAGGGGTCTTTTGCGGGTCAGGTGCCGAAGAACTCGATCAGGGTGGGGGCGAGTGCTTCGGGGGACACGTCGTGGGTTTGGCCGTCGAGTGTGCGGTGTTCGGCTGTGGGTAGGGCGTCCGCGGTGGCCTTCGACGCATGTTGGAGAGCCTGCGGGCTGGCCCCGCCGGCGAGGACCAGCGCTGGAACGGCGATCGTTGAAGCCAGGTCATGCGGCACCCGGCCGCCGGCGAGTAGTTGGTCGTCGTAGGCGAGCGTGGGGGCGATCGCCTCCAGAGTGGCCCAGCTGGGCTGCGCCCGGATATCGTCGATAACCGGCGCGGGCATCCCGACGTGGCTCATGAACAGGGCGACGGCGTCGCCATTTTGTCCGGCGTCGAGTAGTTCGTTCAGGCGTTGGGTGTACTCCTTGGCGCGGGTGTCGTCTCCGGATTCGGCCATGAACGGTGGCTCGTAAAGGGCCAATTTGGTGATCCGCGGATCTACCGCCGCGGTGGCCATGGTGAGAGCCGCGCCGGAGGAGATGGCGTAGACGTATGCCTGGCCACCGGCTGCCGCGATGAGGGCTTGGAGGTCTTCGACCTCGCGGGCGGTCGCGTACGGCCTGGTGTCCGAGCTTTCGCCCCGGCCGCGACGGTCGTACGTGTAGACGGTGAAGCTGTCCCGCAGGAGCGCGGCGAGTGGCCGCATCGGTCCTGCGGCGCGGTAGCACATGGCGCCGTCGACGAGGATGAGGGCGGGTCCGGCGCCGGTGTGCTCGTAGGCGATCGTGGTGCCGTCGGCTGAGGTGACTGTGGGCATTTCGCGGATCCTTCTACTTGTTCAGATCGGCCAGGTAGACCTCGAACCGGTCGAGGCTGGTGATGAATCCGGCCTGGGCCTCGGCGGTGAGGTACGCCGCTGGAACGTTGGTCTGGTGGGTGAGCACCTCGGTCCGCCCGTCATGCAGATCGACGAAGGTGATCGTGGTACGCATGCCGCCCTCGACATCGGCCTCGATCCACACCAGCCGCTCGGGACGCCGTACCTCGACGTAGACGGCTCGCATGGTGTACGTGCTGCCGTCGGCGTCGTTGACCATCGTGGTTTCGAAGACGCCGCCGGGCCGCAGGTCGATGGTGATGTTGCCGATCGGCGTCGTCGTCCCGGTCGGGCCCCAGAAATGGGTGAGGTGTTCGGGTGTCGTCATGCAGTCGAACAGCAACTCGGGCGAGGCCCGGTGCACGCGCCGGAAGGTCAGTTCGCCGGTTTCGGTCATCGTGTCGTTTCCTCGTCCTGGTTTCGCAGGGCGGTCAGGTGCGCGTCGAGCCGGTCATGCCGGTCGGCCCAGATCTGCCGGTGGCGCGCGATCCAGCCGGCGGCCACGTCAAGGTGCTCGGTGTCCAGGACGCAGGGCCGTGACTGCGCGGTCCGGGTCCGTGAGATCAGGCGGGCGCGTTCCAGCACTTTCAGGTGCTTGGAGACGGCTTGCTGCGTCATGGCAAACGGCTCAGCGAGCTCGTTCACCGTCGCCTCGCCATGAGCCAACCGCTCTAAGATCGCGCGCCTGGTGGGGTCGGCCAGCGCCGAGAACACCAGACTCAACTCGTCTTCAACAACTGTCACAACCCGACCATATCCACAACCAATAGGTTGGGCAACCATGCGGTTGTATAGCGTTGCGAAATTTCCGGACATAGAGTCCTGGAGCGTGAGGCGCTGGCGGGTGCTGGGGATTGTGGCGTTACTTGTCGTTCCGGGGGCGGTGCAGGTCGACGATGCGCTGAGCAGGATCGTCGCCGCCGCGTACGCGATCACCGGAACCATTCCCTACTCATGGGGCGGCGGGCACGCCTCCCGCCCAGGCCCGTCCCGGGGGACATGTTCGGGATATCAGGGAGATATCCAACCCTGCCCCGCGAAGCACACGCGCGGCCTCGACTGCTCAGGCCTGGCCCGCTGGGTCTACCACATCGCGTACGGACATGACGTTCTAGGCCCGGGAAACACCGATTCCCACCTGAAACGCCTCCGCCGGATCGCCGATCCCCGCCCCGGCGACCTGGTCTTCTTCGGTACGCGCAAGCGCACCCACCACTCCGGCATCTACATCGGCGACGGCAAGATGATCAATGCGTACGCGACCGGCACAAAAGTCCGCGTGGACAGTGTCAATGTTCTCGACGATCTCCTCGGTTACTACCGGTACTGACCCGCTTATGCTTCTCCCACGATGGTGCGTATACGTGTTTTGGGGCAGTTGACGGCCGAGGTGGCGGGGCAGCCCGTCGACCTGGGGACATCGCTTCAGCGTGCCGTTGTGGCACGGCTGGTCTCCGCTGCCGGACATATCGTCTCAACGGATCGATTCATCGACGATCTCTGGCAGGGTCAGGCGCCCCCGAAGGCGCTCGGCGCCCTGCAGGTCTACGTGTCCAACCTTCGCCGGGTCCTCGAACCCGGACGATTGCCGCGCACACCGGCGACGGTCCTGGTCAGCGCGCCCCCGGGATACCGGCTCCAGCTGGACCCCGACGCGGTCGACGCCTGGCGGTTCCCGCGCCTGATCGACGAGGCCGTACGGGTGCTCAACGCGGGCGAACCGGCGACCGCGATCAAACGCATCGACGAGGCGCTCAACCTGTGGACCGGGTCGCCTTACGCGGAATTCGCCGACGAGGAGTGGGCGGTCGCGGAGGCCGCCCAGCTGGAAGAACTGAAGCTGGTCGCCGTCGAGTATCGCGCGGAGGCGGGGCTGGCGCTGGGCGGGCACGCGGCAGCCGTACCGGATTTGGAGCGGCATGTCGCCGCGCATCCGTTGCGGGAGAACGCGGTGCGGTTGCTGGCGCTTTCGTACTATCGCGCCGGGCGGCAGGGGGAGGCGCTCGCGGTCATCCGGCGGACCAGGGAGACGCTGGCCGATGAGCTGGGCGTGGATCCGGGGCCCGCTTTGCGTACCCTCGAGGGCGACATTCTCGCTCAGACCGAAACACTTCAGCTCACCCCTCCGCCTGTACGGCCAAAGCGTGCCGCAGCTCCCGCCGCCCCCGGAATAGTCGGGCGTACGGCCGAGCTCGCCCGCCTGACGACGGCGGCGAATCTAGCGAGGGGTGGTTTCCGGGTCGCCTGGCTGGGCGGGGACGCGGGCGCGGGCAAGAGCACGCTGGCCGAGGCGCTGGCGCGGCAGCTGGCGGCGGCGGGCTGGGCGACGGCGGTCGGGCGCTGCCCGGAGACGCTGGGAGGGGTGCCGCCCGCGTGGGCGTGGAGCGAGGTATTGCGGCAGTTGTCCGGGGTTCGTCCCCTGACCCCGGAGCTCGCCTCCCGGCTGGCGCCGCTGCTGACCGACGACGCGCCGCCGGTCGGGCAGTTCTGGCTGGCCAGGGCGGTGGGGGAGTTCCTCGACGAGGTGCCGGGGCCGCTGCTGATCGTACTGGAGGATGTGCATCGGGCCGACGACGAGACCCTGCACCTGCTGCGCCATCTCGCGGTTCGGCTGGCCGAAACCCCGGTGCTGGTGCTGCTCACGCACCGGCCGACGGAAACCAATGACGATCTTATGGCGACGAGGGCGGCGCTGGCCGTACAGGCGGCGGAGAATCTGACGCTGGACGGGCTCGGCGTGGCGGATGTGGCCACGCTTGTCCGGGAACGTTCCGGGGTCGAGGTGGGGGCGGCCACGATCGTCACGATCGCGGAGCGTACCGGGGGAAATCCGCTCTTTGTTAGCGAGATGGCGCGGCTGCTGGGGGCGGAAGGGGTTTCCGCGGCCTATCGGCTGCCGCCAGGGGTGCGGGATGTGATCCGGCGACGGCTGGCGCGGTTGCCGGCGACGGCGCAGACGACGCTGCGGAACGCGGCCGTGCTGGGGCGGGACGCCGACGCGGATGTGCTGATCGCGCTGCCGGAAGCGGACGAGGAGACCGTGCTCGACGGGCTGGAAGCGGGGGTCTTGTCCGGGTTGCTCACCGAGCCCGCGCCGGGAAAGGTGAGATTCGCGCACGTGCTGGTGCGCGAAACCCTTTATGAGGACATACCCCGGTTGAGGCGCACCCGGCTGCACGCGAAAGTGCTCACAACCCTCGAATCGGTACGGCCAGGCGATGTCGGCGCTCTCGGTCATCATGCCCTCGCGGCTGCGACGCCGGCCACCGCGATTCGGGCAGCCGGATATGGGTTGCGGGCCGCGGCCAAGGCTTCCGGTCTGTACGCGCATCGGGAAGCGGTCACCCTGCTGAGGGGCGCGCTGGAGGCGCTCGGCCAGGCCGCGGAGCCCGACGACGCGCTCACTTTGGACGTGATGTGCAGGTTGGTGTCGGCGCAGGCGCTGTCCGGGGACATTTCGGCGGCGGTGCGGGTGCGCGCCGAGGCGGTGGCGCTGGCCCGGCGGATGGGCGATCCGCAGGGACTCGCACGGGCGGCGTGCCTCGACGCGCCCCTGATCTGGACGATTCGTGCGAGCCGCACCATGGAGACGGACATGGTCGCCGCCATCCGGGAGTCGATTCCGTCGGCGGACCCGCCGCTCCGGGCCCGGCTGCTTGTCGCGCTATGTCACCAGTTGGAAGGGCATGACCATACGGCTATCGAAGCCGCGAGCGCCGAGGCGATGCGAATCGCGCGCGACCTCGACGATCCTGTCCTGCTCTGTATGGCACTCAATGGGCTGTATTGGGTGCTTGTCTATCCGCTGCGCCGTACCGAGCTGGCATCGGCGGGGCGCCAAATGCTGGAGATGTCGGAGACGCATGGTCTGCCGGCCTACCAAGCGCTCGGGCACTATCACATGGTCATGGTGTCGCTGGGGAACTGCGACCGGGCGCAGGCGCGCTGGCACGCCGAACAAGCCGCCAAATACAGCACGAGCGGGCAACTCGGCCACATGCTGGCGATCGTCGCCATCCTCGACGCGCTCGACCTGGTCATAGCGGGCGAGTTCGACGCGGCCGAGGCGGCATACGGGACGCTCACCGACCGAATCGCCGAGACCGGCGGAATCAACGCAGCCGTTTTCGGAGCTGTGGCCCGGTTCGCGGTACGGCATCTGGCGGGGCGTGGTGGGGAATCGCTGCAGGAAATCACCGATATTCTCCACATTTATGGCGACGAGCTCCACGAGCTGTACATTCGCGCTCTGATCGCGGCGGGGCACGTGGACGAGGCCCGCGCCGCCTGGCGGCCCGACATCCCCGCCAAGCCCGAGGTGTACTGGGCGTGCTTCACCGTCCTGCGCGCCGAAACTGCCATGATTCTCGGCAATCGCGAGGTCGCCGCCTGGTGCTATCGCGAACTCGGACAGCTGTCCGGGGAGATCGCGGGCCTGCACAGCGGCTCGGTAACCCTGGGTCCGATCGATCAGACCCTCGGCGAACTGGCCGAATACCTCAACGACCCAGCCGCTGCCCGGACCCACTACACCTCAGCCGTCGAAACCGCCGATCGAGTCGGTTCCACCCACTTCGCCCAGCAGGCCCGTGAGGCATTGCATCGTCTTTGATCTTTCCTGCCCTGCGTGCCCGGAGCTTGATCAGGGCAGGGCTGGACATCCCCGCCGATCCGGGAGGATCGTCCGAGTCCCGAGGGCGGGGATGGGCTGGTTGTCAGTCGCACCGTCGGTTGAACGGCAACCTGCACGAGTCCCCGGGGGCGGGGATCAACCGGTTGAGCCGAAGATGAGTCGTTGGCGGCGGCGGTGGCCAGGGCGGATCATCGCGATCATCAGGGTGATGATGGGGCCCGCTTTGGACCGGATGTGGGCCAGTTCGGCCGGGGTCGCGTACTGGGAGACCCAGGCGAGGTCGAACTTGATGCTGCCGCCTTTACGGATGGCCGTTTCGGCGCGTTCCCAGTCGGCGACGGTGACGTATTGCGCGATGACGGGGAAGATACGGCGTTCCTCCTCTTCGATGTGTTCGTCGAGGAGTTCGGAGAGTTTGCGGATAGCGGCGGCCAAAGGGGCGATGTTGTCGCGGTTCGCGGTGAAAGCGCGCCCGGCGGATTCCATCTCTTCGAGCAGCGGATCGAGAGTCGAGTGGTCGTCGGACAGGTCGGTGAGGTCGACGGCGGCACCGGCCGAGCGTTCGAGCAGCGGCCAGACGATCTCGTCCTCGCGGGTGTGATGCTGATGGATGGTGTGCCGGATCTGGCCGACGAAGTGCGCGATGGCGGCGGCTCGGGCGGGGGAGACGTCGGTGCGGCCTGCGCCGATCGCCTCGGTGAGGGCGACAAGACGGTGCAAGTCGCCACGCATTGCGCGGTGAATGATCCGGATTCCGGTGAGATCTGGGGTCGTCATGGACCTACGGTGCGCCTGGCCGCTTAAGGTCGACCTAGTGTCGACTTGGTGAAACGCGAGTGGCGTGTGTCATTGCCCGAAAATGACGGTGCTGGACGCTAGTTTGTCGAGCTATGGACAGTCGATGGGTGGGACCGGACGGATACGACATCGTGCCCGCGTTTCTCGACGGCCGCCAGGTGCTGCGCGTCAGGCGGAACGGCGAAGTGATCGCCGACTGCCTCTCGGTCGAGGCCGTTGCCCGACATGTCGACCTTGCCGACCTATGCGAGGTCATTCCGCTGCCCCGCCGCACCGCCGACCGCTGGGCCGCCGTTCCGTAGCCGCCACTGTTGCGTTGATTCCGCGAATCCGCAGGCCAACCCATCTAACGTCGAAGTATGCGCCTGCTCATCGCCCTCGCCGCCGCCTCCCTAGCCGCCGTCTCCTGCGGCGCTTCAACCCCATCCGGTACGCCTTCGGCAGCCGAAACCCCAACGTCCGGTACGGCGACCGCCACCCCGCCTGAACCGATTTCCGCCACCCCGGCGGAGACGCCCCCGACCACGGTCTACGTCTTCAACTCCTTCGGTGAGGAGGAGGGCAGGCCCGACCAGCGGCCGGCCGATCTCGTGGTTTCGGAGTTCAGCTCGCTGAGCAAGCTGACCTGGCGGAACTGGGGGCCGGAGACCGCTGTCGGCGCCGGGAAGCTGAGCGGCAGCTGGTGCCTGCCGGAGTGCCTGGACAAACCGTATGACGCGACCGTGACACTGAGCTCGATCAAGATGGCTCAGGGGCAGGCGTATTTCTCGAAATATGACATCCAAGTGGACCTGCCGGTGGCCCAGCAAGAGGGCGCCGATCTCAACGGAACCCTAGCCACTCCGTGACGCCGGGCGGGGTGCTGGTCGGGCGTGTCGGAGGGCGGATTTGATTTCGCATCCGTCGCGGCGGACGTGTATGGTTGCACCTGTCCGCAGCGCGCGAGCGACACGGATACCGCCCCTATAGCTCAGTCGGCAGAGCGTCTCCATGGTAAGGAGAAGGTCAACGGTTCGATTCCGTTTGGGGGCTCCCATCTAGCCACACAGACAGGTCGCTTCTGGTCTCCCAGGGCGACCTTTTGGTTCCTCCGCGCAATCCCTTTGCCCTCGGGCTCCGCGTTGTAGCGCTGTGGTTCTCCCACCCAACCCTTGGTTCCCTCGGGCTCTGCCCGCCCCGCCATCCCGTGATCGGCCCAACAAAGCAGCAGCTTGATCCCGTGGTTCTCCCACCCACCCATCCCTTTGATTACCTTCGGGCTCCGCCCGCCCCCGGCACCGGCATCGTCGAACCTGCCGCCAATGGACCTGTGGGTGATGGCATCTTCAGCGGAAAGGGCCGGTGGTGTGAGAGCCATCGGGATGACCGGGGCGGGCGGAGCACGGAGAGGAAACCAAGGGCTGGGTGGATGGGTAACCCACCCAGGTCAAGCTGCCGCTTCATTCGGGCGCTCACGGGATGGCGGGGGCGAGCGGAGCCCGAGGGAACCAAGGGTTGGGTGGGAGAACCATGCTGTCATGGTGGTCGTCCCGTGTGGTGACTGTGGCGCTGGCGGCGGCGGGCGGTGCCCGCGGGAACCAAGGGTTGGGTGGGAGAACCACGCTGTCATGGTGGTCGTTCCTTGTGGGTGACCACGGCGTTGACGGGGGCGGGCGGAGCCCGAGGGAAAACAAAGGGATGGGTGGGTGGGAGAACCACGGGATCAAGCTGCTGCTTCGTTCGGGCGACTGCGGAGCTGTTCGCTGAGGGTGGCAGGCTTGGCCGTGCGACCTGCTCGGGGGTGGAGCGCGTGTCTCGGTTGGGGTTGCGGTGGGTTAGGATGTCGGTTGGCAAAGGGCGGCGTCTGTTCGGGCGCAGGGTTTCTTGCCGAAAGCGATGTGGGGGCTCCGGTGAAAGTCGTGGGCTTCTTGGCCCGATCCTGGCGATGCGCGCATGTGCGTGACTGTCGTGCAGGTCGGGTATCCTTGCGTGGCCGGTGAGTTTCGTCGGCCTCCAGGCGGAGTAGCTCAGTCAGGCAGAGCAAACGGCTCATAATCGTTGTGTCGCCGGTTCAAGTCCGGCCTCCGCTACTACCCTGCCGGGTCCCCCTCCATAGGAGCCCGGTCCGGGTTTGTCCAGAGTCCCAAACGTAGAAAGGCACTCCCACGTGGCTGCCACAGACGTTAGGCCGAAGATCACGTTGGCCTGCCAGGAGTGCAAGCACCGCAACTACATCACGCGGAAGAACCGGCGTAACGACCCGGATCGGCTTGAGCTGAAGAAGTACTGCCCGAACTGCAAGACGCACCAGGCCCACCGCGAGACCCGCTAACCCTTCCCTCGTCCTCGCCCTGCGACTCGATCGGCATAGGCGAGGTTGAGGCGGCCGTCACCGGTGGCGACGCCCTGGGGTGGGCACCACGGGTGACGGCGGCAGGGAGCACGGTGATCCGGCCCGTTTCCGAGGTCGGGTCGCCGGGGGGTTGTTAGCGTCGCCTGTACGGACACAACTGGTGCCCTATTCACGGATACGCCGGTTCGCGAAACGTAACGCTTTCACGTGTCGCGTTCAGGTGATGGGGAGCACGTGCCGAGTTATTTATCGGCATGGGCTGGGATAGCTTTTCGCGCTGGCAGCCGACGAGTTGCTAGTGGCGTATGCGCGGCTGGGGAAGCTGATCGCCTGCTATCCGCTGGGCGGGGTGAAGTTGGTCGGGTCGGCGCTGAGATTCTCCCTTGCGACATGGCTGAGAAACGCCCATGCCTTCCGGTGACGCCACGATCCATGTGAGTTCTGCGGGGCCTGTCGTCCCAGGTCATAGCAGCCCAGGCGAGCGACGCACGATGAGACGGCCTGCCCAAAGCAGGGCGGCGAAACAGCAGGTTGGCCGCGAGTAGCCGGGTCGGGAGCCTCATCGCGGCGGACCGAGCATGGGGGGCCGCGGGACTGGGAGCGCGCTGCTGGGGGCGGTGTGCGCCTTCGGTCAGGTGGACGAGCAGGCCCGGCATGTCGGTGTCGTTCCCCGAATGCGTGTCAGAGCCATTTCCCGGTGGCCGGTCTCACGCCTGCTTTCCTTTGTTGTCGGGTTAAAGCAGGTCATTAGTGCATTTGGCGAACCGGCGTACCCGTGAATGGGGCGCCGGTTTGTTGTGTCCGTACAGGGAGTTCGGGGTGGGCTTGGCGGGGCCCGACAGCGGTGGTTGAGGGGTGGGCTGGTTACGGTGGGGAATGGCCGCGCAGACAACGGAACCTTGTTCTGTTAGTGTCGGCTTCGTTGTCTCTTGCCGCCGAAGGAGTACCGTCCGATGGCTTTGAATCGCGATTTCCTCGGGCGGGCGTACGCCTCGTCCGTTCCCTACGAGGTCAGCCGCGTGAAGATCAAGGAGTTCGCGACCGCCATCGGCGACTCGAACCCGATCTACCGGGACCGGGAGGCCGCAGTCGCCGCCGGGCATCCGGATGTGGTGGCGCCGCCGACGTTTCCCATTATCTTCACCCTGTCCGGCGCGAGCGAGGCGCTCTCCGACCCGGAGTTCGGGCTGAACTACGCGATGGTGGTGCATGGGGAACAGCGATTCTCCTACCAGCGTCCGATTTACGCGGGCGACGAGCTGCTCTGCACGTCGACGATCTCGGAGATTCGCAGCGTGGGGCGTAATGAGTTCCTGACGATCAAGAGCGACATCACGACCGTGGCTGGGGAGCAGGTCTGCACGACGTACAACATTATTGTCGAGCGTGGAGGGGCGGCGTAACCATGGCTGCGACGATCAAGTACGACGAGGTCGAGGCCGGACAGGAGATCCCGGCGGTGGAGTATTCGGTGCGCCGGGTGAACCTCGTCATGTACGCCGGGGCGTCCGGCGACTTCAACCCGATCCACTGGAACGAGCGTTTCGCCAAGTCTGTCGGGTTGCCCGATGTGATCGCACACGGGATGTTCACCATGGCCGAAGGCGGTCGTTTCGTCACCGATTGGGCCGGGGATCCGGCCGCAGTGGTCGACTACGGTGTGCGGTTCTCGTCGATGGTGGTCGTGCCGGACGACGAGAACGGCGCGACACTCGTGGTCAGCGGGGTGATCGAGGAAAAACTGGAGGACAAGCGGGTCGTCGTCACGCTGACCGCCAAATCAGGCGACTCACGGGTCCTCTCCAAGGCCCGCGCCGTGGTGCAGCTCTCCTGACCAGGTGACACGGTTCTCCTGATCGGTCCGCGCAGTTTCCCGTTCATGTGGTGTGGATCTCCTGCTCAGGTGGTCTAGTTCCCCCTGGTCAGGTGGTTGGCGGCGTTGGTGAACGACTGCAAACTCACGGGGCGGCTGGCCGGTGTGGTGTGGTTTTCCTGGGGGCGGTGTAGCTCGCTGATCAGGTGATTGGGGGCGTTGGTGAGCGGCGCTGTGATCCCTCAGGGCGGCTCGCCGGTGTCGTGTGGTTCTCCTGGTCAGGTGGTGTGTCTTTCTTGATCAGGCGTGTCGCTGTGATTTGTACCCAGGGCGGGTGGCTGGTCGCGGTAGTTTCGGATGTGGCTGGGTAGCGTCACTTAAGTGACTGAACCTTCACGTGATGTCGTTGAACTCGCCGAGCGGAGGGCGCGAGCGCGTGCGGAGCGTGACTTCGTGTCTGCCGATCGTCTGCGGGATGAGATTGCGGCTGCGGGCTGGATCGTGCACGACACGCCCGGCGGTGGCTTCGATCTCACCGCCAAACCACCGTTCGAAGTCTGGCCGACGGTGGAGTCGATTCCGGTCGCCGCCGTCATTGTGGATATTTCGCGACTTGACCAGGGTGGAGTGAGGGCCAAGGGAACCCTTGCCGGACCAGGTGGCAAGGCGCGTTACTGGGCGAAGGCTCGGGACAAAGCAACCTCGGCCGAACGAGCCGGCGACCGCCCGGAGCGATCACACAAGGCTGCCGGCCCCGCGCTCACGCCATCCCAGGCCGAGAACGCCCGCGCCGCCAACGAGGCAATCACCGCCGCGGAAGACCCAACGGCGCCCGGCGGCATGATCGAGACCGCGCTGACAGCGGCCGGTACACCATCCATGGTCGCCTCCCAGCTCCTGTGGGACGGCAGCAGCGCAACCTCCAGAATCGACCAGGTCATCGCCGACCACGAAAGATCCCTCGAAGCACAGAGGGCCGCCGCCGCACAGGAAAGCGCGGACCGTAGCAAAGCCCCACAGCCCAACCAAGTTCAATCGACCGGACCTCAACCCGGCCATCCCGACCAAGGAAAACTCGGCCAAGGCCAGGCCAGCCAAGGCCAGCCCAGCGAGGCGCCAACTGATCAAGGTCGGCCTAGCCAAGGCCGGTCAGGTGAGGTGCGGTCCGGCGAGGGTCGGTTTGGCGATGTGCAGTCTGACCACGGTCTGTCTGGCGAGCCGCAGTCCGGTCGTGGTCGGTCCGATCAAGGTCGGTCGGGTGAGGTGGGGTCTGGCCAACCGCAGGCTGGCCAACCGCAGGCTGGGCAGGTGGGGTCTGGCCAACTTCAGGCCGGTCATGGTCGGTCTACCGGTGACCTTGGTGAGGTTGCTGGCGTGGGTGTGGATGAATCGGGCGTGTCGCCGGTTGTTTCGGTGGGGATTCTGGTGGATGGGTGGCCTGACGATCTTCAGACCTGTGTGGAGTCGGTGATTGCTCATACTTCGGCGCAGATTGTGGCGCTGGATTTGGGTGACGTGGATGGGGCCGGTGCGATGCTGCACGAGCTTGCTGCGCGCTACCCGGATCGCATCAAAGAGTGGCATGTCGCGGAAAAGCCGCACTGGCGGGATGGCTCGGCTGGTTGGGGGGCCTCGCGGACCAAGTTGTTGCATCTGGACACTGCGGACATTCACGTCGTGCTGGAGACGTCCACGGTCTTCGAAGGGGACGCGATCACGCCCCTGGTGCAGGAACTGGACGCTGACGGTGTCGAAGCCGCGGGCTGGCGTGGAGTGAATCCCGCCAATGAAGGACATAAGTGGGAGGACGCGGGCCCGGGCCAGGTCAAAGCCCTGCTCGGCCACCTGTTCGCCGTCCGTCGGGTGACCGCGCTCGGCGTGGGCGGATTCCCGGAACGAGCGCGTTTCTACCGCAACGCCGACCTGGAGTTCTCCCTCAGCCTGCCGGGCACACTCGTGGTCCCCGAGAAGGATCTCCCGGTCCGGGAGGAACGCCACCGCGGCTACCACGATGTCGACCCGGACTACCGCGACAAGGAGTCCCGCCGCACCTACGACCGAGTGCTCAAACGTCTGCGCGAGACCAAGAACGGCTAGCAGGTGCTGACGTTTGCCGCCCGAAGTGCCGCGTCTGAGCGAGCCTGCGGACGGCTGGCTGATCGTGTTGGCGTTTACCGTGGGACTCCCACCCGCCCAACCCTTTTGTTTCCTCCGGGCTCCGCCCGGCCCCGCGGTCGCGGTGGTTCTGCCGCCCACGCTTCGAGGTTCGGGTTCCGCCTGGCCCGCGATCGTGCTGGTGTTTGCGGGGGAGTGCAGTGTCTGCGCGAGGCAGCGGACGGCTGGCGGGTTGTGTCGGCGTTGTGGTTAGAAGTGCAGCGGCTGCGGGAGATTGTGGGCGGCTAGGCTGGGCGGCGACTTTGGGGCGATCGAGGACGGGTATGGCTGATCGTTTGGTAGGGGTGCGGCTTGCGTCGTACACGACGTTGCGGCTGGGTGGGGCTGCGGGGGCGTTTGTGTCGGCGGGGTCGCAGGATGAGCTGGTCGAGATCGTGGCGGGTGCTGATCGGGCTGGGGAACAGGTCCTGGTGCTGGGGGGCGGGAGCAATCTCGTGCTCGGTGATGATGGGTTTCCTGGACTGGTGGTGAAGGTCGCGTCGGCGGGGGTGGAGTTCGGCGGGG
>NZ_BLAF01000031.1:53167-93409 GCF_009687885.1 Acrocarpospora pleiomorpha | reverse complement strand
CGGGCTGGTCGCGCGGTGCGTGGCCGAGGGATTGTCCGGGATTGAGTGCCTGTCGGGTATTCCGGGGCTTGTCGGGTCGACGCCGATTCAGAACGTGGGGGCGTACGGGCAGGAGGTCGCGCAGACGATCTCGTCGGTGCGGGTGTACGACCGAGTTGCCAGGGAGACGCGGGATTTGCCGGCGGCGGCGTGTGGGTTCGCCTATCGGGACAGTGCGTTCAAGGGGGATCAGGGACGGCATCTCGTTCTGGCGGTTACCTACGATCTTGCCGAGTCCGGGTTGTCGGGGCCGGTGGCGTACAAAGAGCTGGCTTTGGCGTTGGGGGTCGAGTTGGGGGCTCGGGTGCCGTTGGCGGAGGTGCGGGCGGCGGTGCTGGGGTTGCGGCGGGGGAAGGGCATGGTGCTGGATGCGGACGATCCGGACACGATCAGTGCGGGGTCGTTCTTCACCAATCCCATTTTGAGTACGGCCGAGGCGGCGGAGCTTGAGTTGCGGGCGCCGGAGTTTCCGCGGTGGGACATGCCGGGGGAGCGGGTCAAGGTTCCGGCGGCGTGGTTGATCGAGAACGCGGGGTTCCCGAAGGGGTACGAGCGCGGATCGGTACGGATCTCTACCAAGCACACGCTCGCGCTCACCAATCCGACGGGGGCGGCGAGCGCGGAGGAGCTGCTGGCGCTGGCTCGGGAGGTCCGGGACGGGGTGCGGGAGAAGTTCGGGGTCACATTAGTGAACGAACCGGTCATGGTAGGTGTGCGCCTGTGATGGGCTAGAGTGAAAAACCCGAAGGGGAGTAGTCCAGAATCCGGCGATCGACATACTGACGCGCTACGCGTCCGGTCCCGGGGCCCTCGTGGCGGACGAGACCTTCGGTCCGACAGCGATACCAAGCTGCCGGACCGAAGTCATGCCCCAGTGGAAACGCGGTCCGGTTGCTGTGAACGGGAAGGCCACCTCCGCGTGGAAGCGTTCTGGATCTCCCTCATTGTGATTTTCGTGGCCGAACTCGGCGACAAAAGCCAGCTCATGGCGTTGACCTTCGCCAGCCGCTTTCGGCCGTTGCCGGTTCTCGCGGGCATCACCCTGGCCACCACGATCGTCCACCTGCTCAGCGTCGCTCTTGGCGGCTTCCTCGGCGACACGCTTCCGACCACGGCCATCTCCATCGCCGCCGGCATCGCCTTCCTCGGTTTCGCCCTCTGGACCCTCCGCGGCGACGAACTGACCGCCGACGAAGCCCGCAAAGCTCAACAGGCCACCAAATCCGTCCTTGTCGCGGTAACCGTCGCCTTCTTCCTCAGCGAACTGGGCGACAAGACCATGCTCGCCACCATCACCCTCGCCACCCAACATGGCTGGCTCGCCACCTGGATCGGCTCCACGGTCGGCATGGTCGCCGCCGACGCCCTGGCCATCGTGGTCGGCCGCCTCCTCGGCACCCACCTCCCCGAAAAATTCATCAAATACGGCGCATCCGCCGCCTTCGCCACCTTCGGCGTCATCCTCATCACCGAAGCCATCCTCTGATCAGCTCAGCAGGGCGAGGAGTGCCCCGGCGGCGGTGGCCTTCGCCACGTTCGTCGCCGAGGCTGTCTCTGATCAGTTTGGCTGGGGCGGCGGTGTTCGCCAGCTTTGTCGCCGAAGTCGTCCCTTGGTCAGCAGGCGAGGCGGTGCGCGGCGCCGGTGGGCTTCGCCATATTCGTCGCCGAAGCCGTTCTCCGATCGGTTCAGCAGGGCCGGGCGGTGTCGCCGTCCTTCGCCGAAGGCGTCCTCGGTCAGCTCAGCAAGGCGAGGCGGTGGGCGGCGGCGGTGGCTTCGCCTCGGGTGGAGACGCCCAGTTTGGCGATGATGTTGGAGACGTGGACGCTGGCCGTTTTGGCGGAGATGGAGAGTTGGCTGGCGATGTCGCGGTTGGAGCGGCCTTCGGCTACCAGGCGGAGGACTTCCAGTTCGCGGGGGGTGAGGAGGGCCGGTTCCTCGGGGGCCTCGGTGAGGGAGATGCCCGCACGACGCGCGAGCAGGTCGATGTGAGTGACCAGCGGGACGGCGGCGAGGTCGACGGCGATGGTTCTGGCTTCGCGGAGCCACTCGTTGATCAAGTCGCGGTTGGTGGCCGTGGCGGCGGCATGGAAGAGGGCCTTGGCCCGGGCGTAGGGGCGGTTGAGGTGCAGCCAGCCCTCGGCGGCGCCGATGAAATCCCCGAAACACTCCAGGCGGAACATCTCGCTGACCGGCCCATCGGTGTTCATGCTGGTAGCCAGATCGGCCGC
Source organism: Acrocarpospora pleiomorpha (assembly GCF_009687885.1). GTDB lineage: Bacteria > Actinomycetota > Actinomycetes > Streptosporangiales > Streptosporangiaceae > Acrocarpospora > Acrocarpospora pleiomorpha. The sequence goes on along the minus strand of NZ_BLAF01000031.1, from coordinate 91,141 downwards.
GCGGGCACGAAGCGCGTCAGCACGATCGGGGCTGACGGGAGCGGCGGCGTCGGTGACCCGGTAGATCTGGGCCAGCAGCCGCCAGCCGAGCATGGCCTTACGCGACCACGGCGGATCGATGAGCGCGCTCTCGGCCTTGTCGAGCGCGGTCATGGGATCGCCAACCAGCAGATGCCACCCGAGCGTGAGCCGGGTGTTCTGCGTCCACTCCTGGGTCCACTCCTTCCACCGCCCGGAAAGCGCCCCGATTTCCACGAGATCGTCCTTAGCGGTATCCGCCTCACCCCGCGCCAGCAGGATCCCGGCTCGAGTCCGGGTGAGATGCCAGCGGTTGCGCACCGACGGATCCATGGTCAACGCACGCTTGATGACGGCGAGCGCTTCATCCCACCGGCCCAGAGATTCCAGGGCTTCCGCGCGGTTGTTGGCGATGAAAACGCCCTGATCCCGGTACCGACCGTATTCCTTGGCCAGTTTCTCGCCCTCGACGGCCAACTCGACAGCGTCCTCCGACCGCCCGAGATTCTCCAACGCGTCCACATTGTTAGCCAGCGCGCGCAGGACGACACGCCCGGATTTGTGCTGCGCACCGATGGCCTGGGCGCGGCGGTTGGTGGACAGCGTGGAGTGCAGGTCGCCGGAGATGGAGTGGCCGAGCGCGAGATTGATGAGCAGGTCGGCTTCCTGGCATTCGTCCCCGATCGAGCGCGCGACCCGCAGCGCTTCCTGGGTGACGGCGGTTCCCTCGACCACATGATCCCCGAGCATGAGCAGCGTCCCCAGCCGGGACAGCACCATCGCCCGCGTCTCACTGGGCAGCGGCACCAGCCGTTCGGCTTTCCGCAGGTCCTCAAGGGTCCCGTCCTTGCCCTTCTGGACCTTGCAGTTGACCAGCCGGACCAGAAGCGCGGCCACCCGCTCCGGCGCGACAGCCTCGTCAAGCTCGCTGAGCGCGCCTTTCGCGAACTTCATACACCCATCGATGTCAGCGGCGAGATACGCGGCCTCGGACGCCCGTTCCAGCACGGTCGTATGGTCGGCGTCGATCCGCTCAGCCGCGTCCGGCACCTTGTCCCACAAGGTCAGAACCCGTTCCAGCAACTGGATCTGCTCGGTGTACGCGAAAGCGTTGGCCGCCTTCCCCGACGCCTCCCACGCCGACACCAGCGCCCACAGATCGTCCCGCGCGGAGAACCAGTGGTGCGCCATCTCGATGGCCGCCCGCCCCGGCGGCACCAGGCTACGATCCTGGTCGATCGCCTCGGCATACCGCGCGTGCATGCGGGCGTGCTCCCCAGGCAACAACTCCTCGTGTACGGCTTCGCGAATCAGCGCATGCCGGAACGCGTACGCCCCACCGTCCGCGACCTGCATCACGTTGCCCGCCACGGCGGGCCGGAGCGCGTTCTCCAGGTCGACGTCGGACAGGCCGCTGACCCTGGCCAGCAACTCGTGCCCGACCCGGATCCCGCCCGCGGCCGCGATCCGGAGCACCCGCTGGGTCTCCTCCGGCAGCCGCTCCACCGAGCTGAGTATCAGATCCTGCAGCGATTCGGGGAAGGAGTAGTCGCCGTCGCACTCGACCATCGCCTCGACGAACAGCGGCACGCCCTCGGTGCGCTCGAACACCTTGCCCACCCGGGCGAACTCCGGGGTCCGGCCGAGGATGCCGGCCATCTGCTCGGCCACCTCGTCCTGGGTCAGCCGGGGCACCTCCACCCGGGAGACGCCGTCGACTCTGGCCAGTTCGGCCAGCACCGGCCGGAGCGGATGGGTGCGGTTCAACTCGTCCGACCGGTACGTCATGACCATCAGCAGCGGAACGGCGCGCATGTTCCGGCTGAGGAACGCGATGAGATCGCGGCTGGATCGATCGGCCCAGTGGATGTCCTCGATGACGAGGATCACCGGCCGCCGCTCCGCCAGCCGCTCCAGCAAGGTGAGGATCTGCTCGAACAGCCGCGCCCTGGCGGTTTCGCTCTCGGTGTCCCCGCTCGGCTCCCCGAATTCGGGCAGCAGCCGGGCCAGGTCGCGGGCGGCGCCTTCGGGCAGCATCGCGGCCACGTCGGCGGCGCCCATCTCCCGGACGAGCTGGCGCAGCGCCGCGGTGAACGGCGCGTAGGCGAGGCCTTCGGTGGAAAGTTCGACGCAGCCGCCGGCGATCACGTGGGCGCCGTCCTGTTCGGCCTGTTCGGCGAACCGGCTCACGAGGCGGGTCTTGCCCACCCCGGCCTCCCCGCCAAGTAACACCGCGGCGGCGGCCTGCTTGCGTGCCTGGTCGAATATTTCGGCCAGGAACGTCAGCTCCGCCACCCGTCCCACGAAGACGGGGCTAACCGCTCGACCCACCATGTTGTCCAGCATGTCATGCCTTCTATGGGCTGTTCGCCCCATTTTTCTGCGGGTGGAATCACCCGTTTCACGACTATGGAGGGGCCTTACATGCCCGGCCGGGAGGGAGGTTCCGGCCGGGCATGCATACGGTTGTCATGAGGTGCGAGACTTGCCGAGCCCGGCGCGGTGGCGGCGACTCGCGCTCCGCTGGTGGGCCTTCCTCGACGCCTGCGCCTCGCGTGCCCGACGGTGGCTGCTGGCCTCCTCGTGGAGCTCGGCGACTCGGTTGATGATCAGCTGGTAGTGCAGTTCGGGACCCATTTGAGGTTCTCCTTGATTCGCTTTTTCCTTACATACTCAAGATTCGGGCTAAGGCCCCCAGGCCCACATCAGGCGGATGCCCTATCTCTTGCCGAACCTTTGGCCTAGGCCGCCCTAAGGCACGCCGTATCCCCGCCTTAGACGCGTCAGCATGAAGCTCCGTGATCTCTCTAACGATCTTCTCGGTGTTGCTGACCCTGCTGTCTCCGCAGGTGAAAGCAGCTAAGTGGCGGGTCTTCCGGGTTATGCCTGCGGCCGCTTCGACGCCGCTTGAGGGGGTGGCGGCGGGGGCTTCCGATCTCTGGGTGGTACGGGCCGGCGCTACCGCGCTGCGCTGGGATGGCCGGGTTTGGGGGGAGGACGGCGAGCCGTACCTGATTGTGGGGCGCGGGCGGGAGATGTGGCGGTTCGCGGATGGTCCTGCGGGGGTTGTGGCCGGGCGGTGGACCGGGCGGGGGTGGACGGATCAGCCGCTGGGGGCGCTGGACGCGCATGTGACCGAGGCGGTCGTCGCCGGGCCCGGCGATGTCTGGGCTTCCGGGTTGCAGTGGACGGATGCCGGGATGCGGGATGTGTCGTGGCGCTGGAACGGCCGTGCCTGGCGGAAGGTCACGATGCCCTGGCCGGTCACCGCGTATGCCGCGACCGGGTCCTCGGATGTGTGGGCGGTGAGCAGCATCGATCGGGTCACCCGTTTCCAGCATTGGAACGGCTCGAGGTGGACTGCCATCGCCGCGCCCGGCGGGCCGATCGAGATCAATGACATTGTCGCTTTGTCGCCCACGGAGGCGTATGCGGTCGGCTCCGTGACCAAGGCGGAAGGGGTGGTTCTGCGGTGGAACGGCAGTGCGTGGAGTCAGATGAAGCGGCGACTGGAGGGGGGTGCCTACACGCATGCCATGGCGGATGGCGCCGGCGGGGTGTGGATGGCTGAGCGGGGTTATCTGGTTCACCTGCGGAACGGGCGGTGGATGCGGCAGTCGAGTCCGGTGCCGCAGGCTGAGCTGAAGGGGCTTGCGCAGGGGGCGGGCAGGATGTGGGCCATCGCGGAGGATGCGGCTGGGCAGTATGTGCTGTCCGCCCCGTGAGATGTGCCAAAGATTCGGGCGCAGGATCGGCGGGCTGTTCCTTCTCTCCCGTCTGACCTGCGGTGATGCGTTTGGGGCCTAGGGCGCCGGGGGCGAGCCGGTTTGGAGTCGTTCGTCCTGGTCGGCGATGCTAGGGGGGTGTCAACTCTGACGACCGACGTCGCTTCGTCGAACGCTGCCCTGCGCGGGTTCCTGCACGGGCTGCCCGGTGTCGACAAGGTGGGCGCGGACGCCCGCGCCGCCATGCTGGGCACCCGGTCCATCAAGACCACCGCCAAGCGGCAGGCGATCGACCTGGCCATCTCGATGGTGGACCTGACCACACTCGAAGGCGCGGACACCCCGGGCAAGGTGCGGGCGATGTGCGCCAAAGCAGTCCATCCCGATCCCAGCAATCCGGACGTTCCCCGGGTAGCCGCGGTCTGTGTCTATCCGGATCTGGTGGCGGAAGCCGTACAGGCGGTGCGGGGTTCCGGGGTGAAGGTGGCCAGCGTCGCGACGGCGTTTCCCAGCGGGCGGTCGTCGCTGGAGGTGAAGGTCACCGACACGGCGCTGGCGGTCGCGGCGGGGGCCCACGAGGTGGACATGGTCATCGATCGGGGGGCATTCCTGGCCGGTGACTATCTGAAGGTGTTCGAGGAGATCGTCGCGATCAAGGCCGCCTGCGGGGACGCGCATCTGAAGGTGATCCTGGAGACCGGGGAACTCGCCACGTACGACAATGTGCGGCGGGCGTCGTGGCTGGCCATGCTGGCGGGGGGCGACTTCATCAAGACCTCCACGGGGAAGGTGCAGCCCGCGGCCACGCTGCCGGTGACGCTGGTGATGCTGGAGGCGGTTCGGGACTTCCTCGCCACCACCGGGCGCAAGGTCGGCGTGAAACCCGCCGGCGGTATCCGGACCACCAAGGACGCGATCAAGATGCTGGTGCTGGTCAACGAGACCGCCGGCGACGGCTGGCTGCATCCGGACTGGTTCCGGCTCGGCGCCTCGTCGGTCCTCAACGACCTGCTCATGCAGCGGCAGAAGCAGGACACCGGACGCTACTCCGGCCCCGACTACTTCACATTGGACTAAAGGATGTTCGAGTACGCACCAGCGCCCGAGTCGCGCGATGTCGTCGACATCAAGCCGTCCTACGGGCTGTTCGTCAACGGCGAGTTCGTGGACGGGTCGGGATCGGCGTTCAAGACGATCAACCCGGCCTCGGAGGAGAAACTCGCCGAGATCGCCGCCGCCTCGGCCGCCGACGTGGACCTGGCCGTCCAGGCCGCCCGCAAGGCGTTCAGCACCTGGTCGGCGATGCCCGGCGCCGAACGCGCCAAATACCTGTTCAGGATCGCCAGAATCATCCAGGAACGCGCCCGCGAACTGGCCGTCCTGGAGTCCCTGGACAACGGCAAACCGATCCGCGAATCCCGCGACGTCGACCTGCCCCTGGTCGCCGCGCACTTCTTCTACTACGCGGGCTGGGCGGACAAACTCGAATACGCCGGGTACGGCACCCGCCCCCTCGGCGTCGCGGGCCAGGTCATCCCGTGGAACTTCCCTCTGCTCATGCTGGCCTGGAAGATCGCGCCCGCGCTGGCCTGCGGGAACACCGTCGTACTCAAACCCGCCGAAACGACCCCGCTGACGGCGTTGCTGTTCGCGGAGATCTGCCAGCAGGCGGATTTGCCCCCCGGCGTCGTCAATATCGTGACCGGGGCGGGCGAAACCGGCGCGGCTGTGGTGAACCACCCGGATGTCGACAAAGTCGCGTTCACCGGATCGACCGAGGTCGGACGCCTGATCGCGCGGTCGGTGGCGGGCACCGGGAAGAAGGTGACCCTCGAACTCGGGGGGAAAGCCGCCAACATCGTGTACGAGGACGCGGCGCTCGATCAGGCGGTCGAGGGGATCGTGAACGGGATCTTCTTCAACCAGGGGCACGTGTGCTGCGCCGGGTCCCGGCTGCTGGTCCAGGAGTCGATCGTGGATGAGTTGCTGGCTTCGCTGAAGCGGCGGCTCGGCACCCTGCGGATGGGCGATCCGCTGGACAAGAACACCGATATCGGGGCGATCAATTCGGCCGATCAGCTGGCCAAGATCCGGGAACTGTCCGACATGGGGGAACAGGAGGGCGCCGAACGGTGGTCTCCGGCGTGCACGATCCCCGATCGGGGGTTCTGGTTCCCGCCGACCATCTTCACCGGGGTCGCGCAGTCGCATCGCATCGCCCGGGAGGAGATCTTCGGGCCGGTGCTGTCGGTGCTGACGTTCCGTACGCCCGGAGAAGCTGTGGAAAAGGCGAACAACACGCCGTTCGGGCTGTCCGCCGGGGTGTGGACGGAAAAGGCGTCACTGATGTTGTGGACGGCGGATCGGCTGCGGGCCGGGGTCGTCTGGTCCAACACGTTCAACCGGTTCGATCCGGCGTCGCCGTTCGGCGGTTACAAGGAATCCGGGTACGGCCGCGAGGGCGGGCGTCATGGGCTGGAGGCATACCTTCGATGAGTGAGCGGCTGTCGGTTCGCAAGACGTACAAACTGTTCATCGGCGGTGCGTTTCCCCGATCGGAGAGCGGAAGGTCCTATGTCGTGACCTCCTCCAAGGGCGAATTCCTGGCCAACGCGTCCAAGGCGTCTCGCAAGGACGCCCGGGATGCCGTGGTAGCCGCCCGGAAGGCGTTCGCGGGCTGGTCCGGCGCCACCGCGTACAACCGGGGGCAGGTGATCTACCGGATCGCCGAAATGCTGGAAAGCCGCCGCGCGCAGTTCGCCGCCGAACTCGTCGCCGCGGACGGCGTCTCGACCAAGAAGGCCACCGAACTCGTGGACGCCGCCGTCGACCGCCTGGTCTGGTACGCCGGGTGGTCCGACAAGATCGGCGCCATCCGCGGCTCGGCCAACCCGGTCGCGGGGCCCTACTTCAACCTCTCGTCGACCGAGCCCATGGGCGTGGTGGCGATCGTCGCTCCGCCGGCCGGGCCGCTGCTCGGGCTGATCAGCGTCATCGCGCCCGTGATCGTTACCGGGAACACCTGCGTGGTCGTCGCGTCGGAGCGTGCCCCCCTGCCGTCGATCACCCTCGCCGAGGTGCTCGCCACCTCCGACCTTCCCGGCGGTGTGGTCAACATCCTCACCGGCAGAGCGGAGGAGGTCGCGCCCTGGTTGGCCGGCCACATGGATGTCAACGCCATCGACCTCACGGGCGCCGCTCCCGAACTCGCCGTCTCCTGCGAGGAAATATCCGCGGAAAACCTGAAACGAGTGCTTCGGCCTCCCACGACGCCCGTGGACTGGCTGAGCGATCCGGGCACCGCTCGCATGACAACCTTCCTGGAAACCAAGACCGTCTGGCATCCGATCGGCGTCTAAGCGTCACTCCCGGCGCAGGTGAGGGCGTAGCGCGTCCAGTACGCCCGGGTCCTCGATCGTCGAGGGCACGGGCTCGTCGTGGCCGTCGGCGATCGCGCGCATCGACTTGCGCAGGATCTTCCCGGATCGGGTTTTCGGCAGGCCGTCCACGATCGCCACCTCCTTGAACGCGGCCACCGGGCCGATGTCGCGGCGCACCGCCGCGACGAGCTCCGCCTGAAGGGTCTCCTGCGCCATGTCCACGCCGGCCTTCAGCACCACGAAGCCGCGCGGCACCTGGCCCTTCAGCGAGTCGTGCACGCCGATCACCGCGCATTCGGCCACCGCCGGGTGCGCGGCCAGCACGGCTTCCATGGAGCCGGTGGAGAGGCGGTGCCCGGCCACGTTGATCACATCGTCGGTGCGGCCCATGACGAACAGGTAGCCGTCGGAGTCGACGTGGCCGCCGTCGCCGGTCAGGTAGTAGCCGGGGAAGTGGGACAGGTACGACGAAAGGTAGCGTTCGTCGTCGCCCCACAGCGTCGGCAGGGTGCCGGGCGGCAGGGGCAGCCTGATGCAGATCGCGCCCTCGGCGCCCGGCGGCACCTCCTGCCCCAGCTGGTCCAGGATTCGCACGTCGTAGCCGGGCACCGGCACGGTGGGGGAGCCGGGCTTGATCGGCATCGGCTCCAGGCCGCGGAGGTTCGCCGCGATGGCCCATCCGGTCTCGGTCTGCCACCAGTGGTCCACGACCGGCACGCCCAGCTTCGCCGAGGCCCACCGGTAGGTCTCCGGGTCGAGCCGCTCGCCGGCCAGGAACAGGGTACGGAACGCCGACAGGTCGTGCTTCGTCGTCTCGTCGCCCTCCGGGTCGACCTTCTTGATCGCCCGGACCGCCGTCGGGGCGGTGAACAGGGCCTTGACGCCGTACTGGGAGATCACTCGCCAGAACGCGCCGGCGTCCGGCGTGCCCACCGGCTTGCCCTCGTAGAGCACCGTGGTCGCGCCGGCCAGCAGCGGTCCGTACACGATGTAGGAGTGTCCGACGACCCACCCGACGTCCGACGCGGTCCACCACACGTCGCCCGGCCCGATGTCGTAGACATTGGCCATCGACCAGGTCAGCGCGACCGCGTGACCGCCGTTGTCACGCACCACGCCCTTCGGCTTACCCGTGGTGCCGGACGTGTAGAGAATGTAGAGCGGGTCCGTCGCCGCCACATCGACGCAGCTGACCGGTTCGGCCGCTGCCATCAGCTCGTCCCAGTCGACGTCGCGCTCGCCCATCCGGGCCCGCGCGCGGTCCCGCTGGAGCACCACGACCTTCTCCGGGGCCTGCGGCGTGGCCGCGATCGCCTCGTCCACGATCGGTTTGTACTCCACGACCCGGCTCGGCTCGATCCCGCAGGAGGCGCACACCAGCACCTTCGGCGCGGCATCGTCGATCCTGGCGGCCAGTTCCTTCGGGGCGAACCCGCCGAACACCACCGAGTGCACCGCGCCCAGCCGGGCGCAGGCGAGCATCGCGATCACCGCCTCGGGCACCATCGGCATGTAGATCACCACGCGGTCGCCCCGGCCGACGCCGAGCCCGCGCAGCGCTCCGGCGAACCGCGCCACCTGGTCGCGTAGCTCGGCATAGGTGTACCGCGCGGTCACGCCGGTCACCGGCGAGTCGTAGAGCAGGGCGGGACGATCCCCGTGCCCCGCGTCCACGTGCCGGTCCAGCGCGTTGTAGCAGGTGTTCAGCTCGCCGTCGGGAAACCAGCGGTAGAACGGCGCGCGGTCGGCGTCCAGCCCACGCTGGGGGCGGCGCGACCAGGTCACCGCGTCGGCCGCCGTGAGCCAGAAGGCGTCCGGATCTTTCATGCTCGCCGAGTAGGCGTCCTGGTAGTCACCCATCATCGATCCCGTCAGTCGTTCGTAGCCGGCGCATCACTCCGTCGGCAGCCGAGGGTAGCGCGGCAGCCGCGCGTCCCATGACGCCCGTGGCTTCCAGTTCGGCGAGCTCCCGGTCGGTGAACAGCCGCGAGCGGATCAGGAAACGCACGCCCTCCGGGGCCTCCAGGGAGAAGCCGCTCCCGCGGCCCGGCACCACGTCGATGGTGAGGTGGGTGTGCCTCCAGTACGCGAACTGCGACGCGGACATCCACACCGCGATCGGCTCGCCGACGCCGTCCACCCGGAGATCGCCGAGGCGCACGTCCGCGTTCCCGGTGCGGAACTCTCCGGCCGGGTAGCACATGGGGGAGCTGCCGTCGCAGCATCCGCCCGACTGGTGGAACATGAGCGGGCCGTGCTTGCCGGCGAGGTGACGCAGCAGGCCGGCCGCGTCGGCGGTGACGTCCACCCGGTTGACTGCCATGGGCGAGGCTCCCTGCTTCGGCGCACGAGGGGCGCGGCCTGGGCACCCCTCGTGCGGAGGACTGCTCGATCAGAAGAATCCCTGGGCGTTCTGCGAGTATGACACCAGAAGGTTCTTGGTCTGCTGGTAGTGGTCGAGCATCATCCTGTGGTTCTCTCGGCCGATACCTGACTGTTTGTACCCACCGAACGCGGCGTGCGCCGGGTAGGCGTGGTAGCAGTTCGTCCACACCCGGCCCGCCTGGATGTCCCGGCCGGCCCGGTAGGCGGTGTTGCCGTCGCGCGACCACACCCCGGCGCCCAGGCCGTACAGGGTGTCGTTGGCGGTCTTGATGGCGTCGTCGTAGTCGTCGAACCTCGCCACCGAGACCACCGGGCCGAAGATCTCCTCCTGGAAGACACGCATCTTGTTGTCGCCCTCGAACACGGTCGGCTGGACGTAGTAGCCGCCGGACAGCTCGCCGCCGAGGTCGACCCGCTCGCCACCGGTGAGGATCTTCGCGCCTTCCTGCTTGCCGATGTCGATGTAGGAGAGGATCTTCTCCAGCTGGTCGTTGGACGCCTGGGCGCCGATCATGGTGTCGGTGTCCAGCGGGTTGCCCTGCTTGATCTTCTTCACCCGCTCCACGGCGTCGGCCAGGAACGAGGAGTAGATGGACGACTGGATCAGCGCCCGGGACGGGCAGGTGCACACCTCGCCCTGGTTCAGCGCGAACATCGCGAAGCCCTCCTGCGCCTTGTCGTAGAAGGCGTCCCGCGCGTCCGCGACGTCGGCGAAGAAGATGTTCGGGCTCTTGCCGCCCAGTTCGAGGGTGACCGGGACGATGTTCTCGCTGGCGTACTGCATGATGAGCCGCCCGGTGGTGGTCTCCCCGGTGAACGCCACCTTCCTGATCCCGCTGTGCTGCGCGAGCGGCTTGCCCGCTTCCACGCCGAATCCGTTCACCACGTTGAGCACGCCCGGCGGGATCAGATCGGCGATCAGCTCCAGCAGCACGTGGATCGACGCCGGGGTCTGCTCGGCCGGCTTGAGCACCACGGCGTTGCCCGCGGCCAGCGCCGGGGCCAGCTTCCAGGTGGCCATCAGGATCGGGAAGTTCCACGGGATGATCTGTGCGACCACGCCGAGCGGCTCATGGAAGTGGTAGGCGACGGTGTCGGCGTCGACCTGCGAGATGCCGCCCTCCTGCGCTCTGATCGCGCCGGCGAAGTAGCGGAAGTGGTCGATGGCCAGCGGGATGTCGGCGGCCAGGGTCTCCCGTACCGGCTTGCCGTTCTCCCAGGACTCGGCGACGGCGATGGCCTCCAGGTTCTGCTCGATCCTGTCGGCGATCTTGTTCAGCACCTGGGCGCGCTCCGCCGGCGAGGTACGGCCCCATGCGGCCGCGGCGCCCTCCGCGGCGCGCACGGCCAGGTCGACGTCCGCGGCGGTTCCCCGGGCGACCTCGGTAAACGTCGCACCTGTGACCGGTGTGGGGTTCGCAAAATATTCACCACCGACCGGCGGCAGGTATTCTCCGCCGATGAAGTGGTCGTAACGTGGCCGAAACGTAACCACACTGCCCGGATCTCCTGGCGCCGCATATATCGCCATGTGTTCGCCCTCCTGGGTCCTGGACCGACGAGATGCGGCAAAAGGTAGAAATCTGAAGGTTGCAGCCCCGTTGCACGGGCGTAAACGGGAGATGTGCCGCCCTTGTCCGCACCGGAACGGCGAGGCATGCTGCTGTGAGCAAGACCACTTGCGGGGGCCCGTCGCTCGGGTGGCGCACCGCCCCCCTCGACGTCGCCGCGGAGTGGACCATGGACGCTGAGAACGCGAAGGCCGCGACCACGATGGATCTGTCAGCCGATCCCACCGCGCAGTTCCGGGTGCTCCAGCAGGTTCACGAGGCCGTGCTGAGCGGCGACCGGGCGCGGACCGCACCCCGCTCGGTGATCCTGGATTCCTGGCGGCGCTCCCTCGCGGCCCGGGTCGATCCAGAGGATTTCCGCCCGCCGGTGGTGTACAAGCCGGAGGACGTACGGGACGTGCGCTCCGCGCATCCGCTGCGCGACGTGCTGCCCCTGCTGCGCGAACTGCTCGTCAGCATCGCCGACGAGTCGGCGTACGTCATGATCGTCACGGACGCGGACGGCACCATCCTGTGGCGGGAGGGGCCCGCCGAGCTGTGCCGGCTCGCCGACCCGGTCGGGTTGTGCGAGGGCACCAGCTGGGCGGAGGGGGTCATCGGGACCAACGCGATGGGCACCGCCCTCGCGGTCGACGCCCCGGTGCAGATCTACTCCGCCGAGCACCTGGTGCGCACCTATCGCACCTGGACCTGCGCCGCCGCGCCCGTCCACGACCCCGACACCGGGCGCGTGCTCGGCGCGATCGACATCAGCGGGCTGCTGCACGAGCTGCACCCCGCCGTCGTCACCCTGGTCTCCGCCAGCGCGCGGCTCGCGGAGAACCATCTGCGCGGGCAGATGGAGATGCGGGACGAGCGGTTGCGGGTGAAACACCTTCCCCACCTGCTCGGCCTGCGCGGCGAACCGGGCGCGCTGCTCACCGCCACGGGGCGGGTGATCGCCGCGCAGCCGTACGGCAGGCCGTGGCCCGCGCGGCTCCCCATCCAGCCCGGCAGCGACCGGGTGCTGCTCGCGGACGGCCGCGAGGCGCTGGTGGAGCCGCTGTCCGAGGGCTACCTGATCCGGATGCCGAGGTCGACCCCGGCGTCGCCGGCGACGCGGCGGCCCGTGCTGTCGCTGTCGTTCCTGGGCGACTGGCCGGTCGCGGTGCTGGACGGCCGGGAACTGCCGCTCACCCTGCGGCGCGCCGAGCTGCTGGCGCTGCTCGCGCTGCGCCCCGCCGGGCTGACCGCCGAGCAGCTCGCCCTGCAGCTCTACGGCGACGACGGCAACCCGACCACGGTGCGCGCCGAGATCCACCGGCTCCGGGCCCAGCTCGGCCAGGCCGCGATGACGGCCAAGCCGTATCGGCTGCGGGCGGAGGTCGAGGCCGACTTCCTGACCGTGCGCGACGCGCTGCGCTCGGGCGACATCCGCGCCGCGGTGGCGGCGGCGCACGCCCCGCTGCTCGCCCGGTCGGAGGCGCCGGCGATCAGGGCGGAACGCGACCAGCTGGTCACGGCGCTGCGATCCGCGGCCCTCGACACCCGCGACCACGAGGCGCTGTGGACGTTCGGGCAGAGCGAGCCCGGCGGCGAGGACATCGAAGTGTTCGAGCGCCTCGTCGCCGGGTTGCCCGCGCACGATCCACGTCAGGCTGTCGCCGCGGCCAGGCTCGCATGGCTGCTCACGGAGGACGACGACACGGAGGGAATCAGCCGTCGCGTGGCGTCCGGGAGAGCTCGGGTTCACCCGCGTAGTCCGGTCGAGGCGCGCGCGCTTCGGGTGCCGCCCGCTGCTGGGTCTGCTGCCGCGCGTGCAGGACGTCGCCGATGAAGAAGTCGTACAGCAGGGCGCCGAGCACGGCGCCGACGATCGGGCCGACGATGGGGATCCACAGGTAGTTGGCGAACTGGAGGCCGTCGCTCGTCAGCGTCCCCGGGATGGCCACGTCGCCCCATCCGGCGAAGAAGGCGAACAACCGGGGGCCGAAATCCCGCGCGGGGTTGAGCGCGTAGCCGGCGTTGGCGCCGAAGGACATGCCGAGCGCGGCCACCGCGAACCCGATCAGCAGGGGTCCGAGTTTCGCCGATACCGCCTGGCTGCGGCTCTCGACCAGGGCGAGCAACACCACCAGCAGGAGCGCGGTCCCCACGACCTGGTCGAGGAACGGGCCGGTCCAGCCGTCGAAGTAGCCCGCCGGGAACGTCGCGAAGATGGAGAACGAGGCCACTGCCTGGCCGGAGCCGCGTGGGGTCTGCGCCGCGGCCTCGTACGCGTCGATCGCGGGACGGTAGACCGCGAAGACGAGGGCGGCTCCGGCGAACGCGCCGGCCGTCTGCGCCGCGCAGAATCCGGGCACCTTCCGCCAGGGGAAGCGTCGGCGCACCGCCATCGCCAGCGTGACGGCCGGGTTGAGGTGGGCGCCGCTGACCCCGCCCGCCAGGTAGACGGCGAACGCCACGGCGAACGCCCAGCCAAAGGCGATGAGCAGCCAGTCGCCCGCGCCTTGCAAGGAGACGGTGGGCGCGCTGGTGCGCCCGGATGCGGGGAGCCCGGCCACGGCCATCGCCACGCTGCCCGTGCCCAGCGCGATGAGCACGAACGTCCCGAAGAACTCGGCGAGCAGGTCGCCGTAGCCTCCGGCCAGGCGGGACAGGCCGCGCCGGCCGCGCAGGGGTGTGATGTCGAGCACAAGATCCTCCTAGCGTTTTCGCGGCGTTCAGGGAGATACGCCGACATTGGGGATGATCCACGGGGATGTGTGCTGCGTCACTGTGAGCGGCTCAAGGTTGCATCAGCGTTTCCGGGTAGCGTGCAACGCAACTGCAACGAAACCTTTCTTACGTTTCCTCCCATTGCTGGCCGTGCGGCTGAAGGACAGGTGTGAGCTGGTGTCTTCCGTTGAACTCGATCCGCGGCGCGACTATCCGCTGGCGTCCAACCGGCCGGAGCTGCTCAGGACTCCGACGGGCAAACGTCTCGACGACATCACCATGGCGGCCGTGCTGGCCGGCGAGATCACCGCCGAGGACCTCCGCATCACGCCGGAAACGCTGCGGCTCCAGGCGCGGATCGCGGACTCCGTTGGCAGGCCGCAGCTGGGGCAGAACTTCCGCAGGGCCGCCGAACTGACCGCGCTGCCGGACGAGAAGGTCCTGTCCATCTACAACGCGCTGCGGCCGCGCGCCTCCACCAAGCAGCAGCTGATCGACATCGCCGACGAACTGGAGCGCGTCTACGCCGCCACGCTGTGCGCCCGCCATGTGCGCGAGGCCGCGGATGTGTACGAGCGCCGCGGCGTCCTCGCGAAAGGTGAGACCGAATGAGCACGATGAGCGCGGCTGGCGTCCCCATACCGCCGGCCCCCCGGCAGTCGGAGCGCACCCGCGTCCTGGAGAACCGGCCGGTCAACCTCGACGGCTTCGTCGAGGAGTGGCCCGAGGTCGGCATGGTGGCGATGGACAGCCCGTACGACCCGCGGCCGAGCGTGCGCGTGGAGGACGGCGTCATCGTGGAGATGGACGGCAAGCTACGGGCCGACTTCGACTTCCTCGACCAGTTCATCGCCGACCACGCGATCGACGTCGAGGCCACCGAGCGGGCGATGGCCCTCTCACCGGTCGAGATCGCGCACCTGCTGGTGGACCCGAGGACGTCGCGCGGCGAGGTCCTGGCGGTGTCGTGCGGGCTGACCCCGGCCAAGCTGCTCGAAGTCGTCAAGACCATGAACGTGGTCGAGATGATGATGGCCCTGCAGAAGATGCGGGCCCGGCGCACCCCCGCCAACCAGGCCCACTCCACCAGCGCGCGGGACAACCCGATCCAGGTGGCCGCGGACGCCGCCGAGGCCGCCCTGCGTGGGTTCCGCGAACTGGAGACCACCCTCGGCGTCGTGCGGTACGCCCCCCTCGTGGCCATCGCGCTGCAGGTCGGCGCGCAGACCGGGAAGCCGGGCGCGCTCACCCAGTGCGCGCTGGAGGAGGCCACCGAACTGGAGCTGGGCATGCGCGGGATCACCGCGTACGCCGAGACCATCTCCGTCTACGGCACCGAGCCGGTCTTCTGCGACGGCGACGACACCCCGTGGTCCAAGACGTTCCTCGCCTCCGCGTACGCCTCCCGCGGCATCAAGATGCGGTTCACCTCGGGCACCGGGTCCGAGGTGCAGATGGGCTACGCCGAGGGCAAGTCCATGCTGTACCTGGAGATCCGCTGCATTCTGGTCACCAAGGGCGCCGGCGTACAGGGCCTGCAGAACGGTTCGATCAGCTGCATCGGCGTGCCCGGCGCGGTGCCCGCGGGCATCCGCGCGGTGCTGGCGGAGAACCTCATCGCCAGCACCGTCGACCTGGAGTGCGCTTCCGGCAACGACCAGTCGTTCTCCCACTCCGACATGCGCCGCACCGCCCGGCTGCTCCCGCAGTTGCTGTCCGGCACCGACTTCGTCTGCTCCGGCTACTCCGCCGTGCCCAATTACGACAACATGTTCGCCGGCTCCAACCTCGACACCGACGACTACGACGACTGGAATGTCATCCAGCGGGACCTCCAGGTGGACGGCGCGCTCCGGCACGTCCCCGAGGCCGAGCTCCTCGCCGTCCGCGAACGGGCCGCGCGGGCGCTGCAGGGCGTGTTCGCCTACCTCGGCCTGCCGCCGATCACCGAGAAGGAGATCGAGGCGGTCACGTACGCGCACGGCAGCAACGATCTGCCCCTCCGGGACGTGCTCGAAGACCTCAAGGCGGCGCAGTCGGTCATGGACCGCGGCGTCACCGGCCTCGACATCGTCAAGGGGCTGGAGGCCGGCGGCTTCCCGGACATCGCCGAGGCGCTGCTGGGCGTGCTCAAGCAGCGGATCTCCGGCGACCTGCTGCACACGTCGGCGATCCTGACCCCCGAGCTGACGACTCTGTCGGCCATCAACGACGCCAACGACTACGCGGGCCCGGGCAGCGGATACCGGCCGAGCGGCGAGCGGTGGGAGGAGATGAAGCGACTGCGGCACGTCGTCAGCGCCCAGAACCCGGAGCAGGAAGTCGGCTGAGCCCCGTTTCGAGGAGAGCAATGACCATGGCTGACACGATGGCTGACACCACGACGACGCGTGACCGCGTCCTGACGCTACAGGAGAAGGGCCCGGCCCAGCCGGGCCGCCGCACCGACGAGGTGGTCATCGGCGTCTCGCCCGCCTTCGGCGATCTCTTCTCGCGGACGATCGTCGACATCCCGCACGCCGAGGTGCTGCGCGAGCTGCTGGCCGGTGTGGAGGAGGAGGGGGTGCACGCCCGCGTCATCCGCGTGCGCGGCAGCTCCGACCTCGCGGTCATCGCGCACACCGCGGCGAAGCTGTCCGGCTCGGGCATCGCGGTCGGCGTCCTGTCCCGCGGCACCACCATGATCCACCAGAAGGACCTGGTCCGGCTCTCCAACCTGGAGCTGTTCCCGCAGGCGCCGCTGATGGACCTGGAAACCTTCCGCAAGGTCGGCCGCAACGCCGCGCGCTACGCCAAGGGTGAGTCGCCGCAGCCGGTGCCGTCGCGCAACGACTACATGGCGCGCCCTCGCTGGCAGGCCAAGGCGGCGCTGCTGCACATCAAGGAGACCGAGCTCGTACGCGCCGGCGCCGCGCCGGTCGACCTCGAGGTCCTGATCCGGTGACCCTGGTGGTGGGGGTCGACATCGGCAACTCGACCACCGAGGCCTGCGCCGCCGAGATCGACGAGGACGGCCGGATCGGCTATCTGGCCGGGGCGCTGGCCAGGACGTCAGGCGTGAAGGGGACCACCGAGAACGTCGCGGGCGTGGTCGAGGCGGTGCGCGACGCCCTGGCGGCCGCCGGGCGCGACCCGGCCGGCCTGCACGCGATCCTGATCAACGAGGCGACCCCGGTGATCAGCGGGCTGGCGATGGAGACCATCACCGAGACGATCATCACGGAGTCCACGATGATCGGCCACAACCCGGACACGCCGGGCGGGGCCGGGCTCGGTGTCGGGACCACCGTGGGCCTCGCCGACCTGCCCGGATGCGCTCCAGGAAGCCCGGTGATCTGCGTGGTCGGGGCGGGCGTCGACTACGAGCGGGCCGCCGAGGGAATCAACGCCGCCACCGCCCGCGGGGTCCCGGTCACCGGCGCGATCGTGCACGGCGACGACGCCAACCTGATCGCCAACCGGCTGTGCCGGGCGATCCCGGTCGTCGACGAGGTCACGCTCGTCGACAAGGTGCCGCTGGGCATGCCGGCCGCCGTGGAGGTAGCCGAGCCCGGCCGTACCATCCGCACCCTGTCCAACTCCTACGGAATCGCCACCGTGTTCCAGCTCGACCCGGAGCAGACCCGCATGATCGCGGCGGTGGCCCGCGCGCTGGTCGGCAACCGCTCGGCCGTCGTCGTCCGCACCCCCACCGGGGACATCACCGACCGCAGGATCCCCGCCGGCGGCCTGACCCTGGTCGGCGAGACGGCCAGGCGCGTGGTCGAGGTGGACGCCGGGGCCGAGGAGATCATGGCGACGCTGCGCGGGGTGCGCCCCCTGGCTGACGCGGCCGGCGAGCCCGGCACCCACGTCGGCGGGATGCTCGCCCGGGTTCGCGGCACCATGTCCGAGCTGACCGCGACGCCGGTCGGCGAGGTGCGGATCAAGGACGTGCTCGCCGTCGACACCTTCGTGCCGCAGCGGGTCACCGGGGGCCTCGCCGGCGAGTTCGCGCTGGAGAACGCGGTCGCGCTGGCCGCGATGGTGCGCACCAGCCGGGGGCCGATGGAACGGCTCGCCGCGCGGTTGCGAGTGGCGCTCGGGGTGCCGGTGCTGATCGGCGGCGTCGAGGCCGACATGGCGGTGCTCGGCGCGCTGACCACCCCGGGCGCGGGCCTGCCGGTCGCGATCCTGGATCTCGGCGGCGGCTCCACCGACGCGGCGGTGGCCGCCGACGAGGCCCGGGTCGAGTCGGTGCATCTGGCCGGCGCGGGCGACCTGGTCACCAGCCTGATCGACTCCGAGCTCGGGCTGGAGAACCCCGGGCTCGCCGAGGAGATCAAGAAGTTCCCGCTGGCGAAGGCGGAAAGCTTCTTCCACATCCGGATGGAAGACGGCACGGCCCGCTTCTTCGACGAGCCGCTGCCCCCCGACGCCTTCGCCCGCGTCCTCGTCCTCACCGACACCGGCATGCACCCCATCCCCGCCCGGCACACCATGGAGAAGATCCGCCAGGTGCGCCGGGCCGCCAAGGAGCGGGTCTTCGTGGTCAACGCGCTTCGCGCCCTCGAGCAGGTGGCGCCGCGGGGGAACATCCGGGAGATCGGCTTCGTGGTGGTGCTCGGCGGGTCCGCGCTGGACTTCGAGATCCCCGACATGATCGCGCAGGCCGTCGCCGAGTTCGGCATCGTCAGCGGCACCGGCAACGTCCGCGGCACCGAGGGCCCGCGCAACGCGGTCGCCACCGGCCTGGTCGCCCATTACGCGGCGAACGCCGGTCTCCGCGGGGAGTTGGTGGACCGTGCTCTCGGGTGACCTCCGCGACCGGGATAAACGGGACCGGCCCACGGTGGTGGTGCGCTACCGCCCGGATCCGGCGAACCGGCTCTGCCTGCGCGAGATAGGCGCGGGCCTGGAAGAAGAGGGCGTACCGTTCCGTGCCGAGCCCGTGGAGCGCGGCCAGGACCACGCGACGGCGCGGGAGCTGGCGTACGCGGCGGCCCTGGCCTCCCATCTTGGCGTCGGTGTGGGGGTGGACGCGGCGGGCAACACGTGCGTGCACCACGCCAAGCTGCCGCCGGACGTGCCCGTGATGGCCGGTCCGCCGTCCACCGCCCGCCGCATGGGGCACAACGCGGCCCGTCTCGTCGTCGGAATCGCGTTCAAGAAATGATCAGTGAAGGAGCACCCATCGTGGCCACCCGACTCAACCTCGCCCATGCCCGTACGGTCCTGGACGCCGCCCTGGCGAAAGCAGTCCAGATCGGGCAGCCGATGAACGTCGCCGTCGTCGACGACGGAGGGCATCTCATCGCGTTCGCGCGCCAGGACGGGGCGATTCTGGGCAGCATCGACATCGCCGTCAAGAAGGCCCGCACCGCCGCGCTGCTGAAGATGACCACCGAGGAGCTGGGCAAGGCCGCCGCCCCCGGCTCGCCCCTCTACGGCATCGAGGTGAGCAACGGCGGCCTGATCATCTTCGGCGGTGGCGTTCCCCTGACCGACTCCCACGGCGACGTCGTCGGCGCCGTCGGCGTGAGCGCGGGCACCGTGGACCAGGACCAGACCGTCGCCCACGCCGGAGCCGACGCTCTCACTTAAGCCGTGGGGGCGTGGCGGGACCAGGGGCGGGTGGATTCCAGGTGGGTGGCCAGGCCCAGGAGTTGGGGTTCGGCGCCTGGGGGTGCGATGAGCTGGATGCCGATGGGGAGGCCGGTGGAGTGGCGGCCGTACGGGACGGTCATGGCGGGCCAGCCGGCCAGGTTCCAGGCGGCGGTGACGGGGGCGTAGCCGACGTTGAGGAGGGTGTTCTTGGTCAGGCCGCGTCGCCCCCAGCGGTGGGCTTTCGGGGGGATGTGGGCGAGCGTGGGGGTGAGGAGGACGTCGGCGTTGCCGAACCACAGGTCGGCGCCGTTGGCGCGCCAGCGGTCCCGGGTGCGGGTGCCGTCCAGGTGGAGGGTGCGGAGGGTGCGACCGGCGGCGGCCAGCGTGCGGGTCCGGCGTTCCAGCTTGGCGGCGGGAAGGCCCTGAGAGTCCTCGGCGGCGCACGAGTACCAGGTCACGATTGACGACATGCCGACGATGGGCGGCAGGCGGCGGCCGGGCACCACGGTGTGGCCGCCTTCGCGGAGGGCGTGTCCCGCCTCCTCGACCGCGCGCTGGAACTCGTTGTCGATGGACAGGCCAACGGGCAGCGGGTTGGGCGCCACCGCGATGCGCAGATCGATGGCCCGCGGAGCGAGCGTGGCGTCGTCGGCCATGACGCCGAGGGCGAGCGCGGCATCGGCGACGGTCGTCGTCAGCGGGCCGTTCTCGCACATCTCGAACCAGTCATGCGTCGGCGCGGGAACCACGCCGAGACCCGGCTTGATGGCGACGACGCCGCAGCACGCGCCGGGAATGCGCAGCGAGCCGAGGCCGTCGTTGCCGACCGCCAGAGGCACGAGCCCGGCAGCCACCGCCGCCGCGCTCCCGCCCGACGAACCACCGGGCGTTCTGTCCAGGTTCCACGGGTTGCGAGCTGTGCCGTACACGCTGTCGGCGAAGGCGACCAGGCTGAGTTCGGGGACGTTGGTGAGGGCGACGACCACCGCGCCCGCCTGCCGCAGCCGGGCCACCACGGGATGGTCCGCGGTCGCGGGCTCGGCGGGCGTGGCCGCGGAGCCGTTGCGGGTGGCCTCGCCCGCCACCTCGATGTTGTCCTTGACCGCGACCGGCACCCCGGCCAGCGGCAACTCCGCGAGATCACCTCGAACCTGGACGGCTTGCGCCTCCCGGACGGCCTCCTCGCCCCGCACCTTCCGGAAGGCTCCCAGCGCGGACGCCCGCGCCTCGATGGCGGCGAGATGTTCGGCCACGACCCCCGGCACTGTGGCCTTCCCGTTCCGCACGGCTTCAGCGATCTCCACAGCGGTACGACCGACCCACGACATGCCCAGAGTCTGACCCCGCCCCCCGGCGGTGTGAAGCCTTGTAACCAAGCCGATGCATCACTCCTCGCGGGGTTCGCGGAGGCCGCGCCCCACCTGTTTGAGCGCGAGCCGCAGAGCGAACTCGATTTGCGAGTTCACGCTTCGCAGGTCGTCCGCCGCCCACTTGGCGATGGCCTCGTGGACGGCGGGGTCGAGCCGCAGCAGCAGTTTCTTCGGCTCGCGCCGGGCGTCAGGCATACAAGCTGCCGGTGTTCACCACCGGCTGGACCGCGCGGTCGCCGCAGAGCACGACCAGAAGGTTGGAGACCATCGTCGCGCGGCGCTCCTCGTCGAGCTCCACCACGTGCTCCGCGCTCAGCCGGTCCAGCGCCAGCTGGACCATGCCGACCGCGCCTTCCACGATCTGCCGCCGGGCCGCGACGACCTGCGAGGCCTGCTGGCGGACCAGCATCGCCTGGGCGATCTCCGGCGCGTAGGCCAGGTGGGTGATCCTGGCCTCCATGATCTCGATCCCGGCCAGCTCCGTGCGGTCGCGCAGCTCCGTGGTCAGCTCTTCGGCGATGGTGGCGCCGTCGCGCAGGCTGGTGCGCTCCTCGATGTGCGAGTCGTACGGATGGGTGGTGGCCAGGTGGCGGACGGCGGCTTCCGACTGGATCGCCACATACTCCTCGTAGTTGTCCACCGAGAACGACGCCTTGGCGGTCTCGACCACCCGGAAGACGACCACCGCGGCGATCTCCACGGGGCTGCCGTCGGCGTCGTTGACCTTGAGTTTCGCGGTTTCGAAGTTGCGGACGCGGAGAGTGACCCGGCGCTTGTCCGTCAGGGGGATGACGAACTGGAAGCCCGGGTCCTTCACCGAGCCCACGTAACGGCCGAAGAACTGGACGACCTTCGCCTCGTTCGGGTTGATCACGGTGAAACCGGTCGCCAGAAGGACGATTAAGACCAGCCCGACGACTCCGATGATGATGGCGGTCACGTCTTCTCGGGGTAGCACGACCGCCACCAGGATCGCCGCCACGACGACCATTGCCAGCAGCACCCAGAAACCGTTGACCCGGAACGCCTGTCGCTCCATCGGCTCCTCCTTGCTATTGAAGTGATATCACCAAGCTATCACTCCTTCGCCGTGGACGCGCGCGCGAAAAGTTCGGCCACCGTGACCCGGTAGTGAAACCGTGACGTCGCCCCGATGACCATGGTCAGCCACATGTCCTCGTTGATCCGATAGACCGCCCGATCCGCCTCCACTCCCGGATGTTTCGGCTGATGCCGCATCGCCAGCTCGTACGCGATGGACCTGGCCTCCTCCCGGCCTCCGTCGACCTCGTAGATGTCCGAGATCCGCCATTCCTTGCGGTCGAACCGCCCAACGTTCTCCTCGACGAGAACCCGCCACTCACTCATGCGGCGATCATGCCGGGTCCGCCCCGGCAAGGCGAAGGCACGCCCCCTCGGGGGCGTACCTTCTGCGGTGGATGTCAGCCGCCCAGGCCGAACTGCTTGAGCATCTGCGGCGTGACCGGCTTGGTCTGGTCGGCCGGTGGCGGCTGGACCGAGACCGGCTTGTCATACTCGGTTACCGTCGAGGTCAGGGTGAACTGGGGCTCCTGGCCTTCCTCGTTGCGGTAACGGGTTTTGCGTACCATGCCGTGCTCGTCGACCCAGATGTCGGACCGGAGTTCGTGGACGCCCAGGGCGGAGGCGCCCGGGCTCTCCATCGGGCTCGCGGATGCGACGCCGAAGGCCGCCTTGGCCTGGTCCACGTTGTAGTTGGCGGTGTAGTGGGTGACGGTCGTGCCGTCCACTTCGGACGTGCCGACCATCTTGACGTCCTCGTACGCGTGGACGACCTTCTCGATGGTGGCCGGGTTGGTGACCGTGGCGGTGTCGAACATCTTGGCGATGGCCTGCCCGTGCGGGCCCTTGAGGTCCTTGAGGGCGACCTTCCACCAGGGCGGGCCCTGGGCGCCCTGGGCGAGGCCGTCAGGATTGACGTACGCGGTGCCGCCGCTCACGATCACTTCGGGTTTGGCGGAGCTGGCTTTACCCTTCAGGGTGAGGTCGGTCGCCTTGGCCTCAAAGACGACGGACGGCTTGGCCTGGTACTGGTACGTGCCGTTGGCCGAGGTGTCGCCCGCGGCGAAGGTGAACTTGCCTGTGCTGCTGCTTGCCTGCGCCGATTTGGTCAGCGCCTGCCGCAGTGCGGTCGTCGGGTCGGCCTCGGTCGCCGTCGGCGACGGCGTCATCTCCTCCGACGGCGTCATTTCGCTAGGCGGACTTTCGGTCATGTCCGGTGCCGGCGGCGTGGGGGCCGCCCACGCTGTGGTCCCACCGATGCCGCTGGCCAGCACGCTCATGGCGCCGAGCGCGGCTAGTCGAAGACGAGCCTGTCCCATGTATCCCCCTGGTCCGGCGAAATTGACCTGCCAAAGAACGTTATGTACCGATTTCGGACGAAATATCCCCAAATGCGGATTCCAGAGGGTTCGCAGGCGATTACTTTGCGTCAAAGCTGGAGTGGTCGACCGAGTAACGGCCACGTGTTGACCATGGACCACCGCCCGCGCCCACGGCGGTCCAGCCCTCTATGGCTTAGCCCTCATCGAGGCAGAGGCAGAAGGGGTGACCGGCCGGATCGAGAAGCACCCGGACGTTCTCCTGCGGTTGGTCCACGGCCAGCGAAGCTCCGAGCGCGACCGCGTCAGCGACAGCGGATTCGAGGTCCCCGACCTGAAAGTCGAAGTGCATCATCGCGCGCTGCTCACCGTCAACGGGCGGCCAGACAGGGGCCCGGTAATCGGCGGCCTGCTGAAACACCAGATAGATAGATCCCTGAGGGGCGGCGATAATCGCCGTTCCCGGCTCTTCATGCCCGATAGGCCAACCAAGCAACTCAGAGTAGAACCGCGCCAAGGCACCAGAATCGGGCGCTTCAATAGCGGCACCCCACCACATCCCGGCCGTTCGAGATCGCATGCGCGTATCCTGTCGCGGCACTTCAGCCACGTCCACCAGTTCGAGATGGGGGCCTAGGCGCGTCGGGGGTTTGTCCGGCGGGTGGCGGTGGCGCCGATGGGGTTCTCCGGCCAGGGGTGGCGCGGGTATCTTCCCCGGAGTTCGGCGCGGACGGCCTGGTATCCCTCTCGCCAGAAGGACGCGAGATCAGACGTCACCGCGGCGGGCCGGCCCGCGGGCGACAGGAGATGCACGGTGAGTGGCACTCCCGCGATCCGTGGGGCGTCGTCCCAGCCGAACAACTCCTGCACCTTGACCGCCAGCACCGGCCGTTCCCCGGAGTAGTCGATTCTGATCTTCGACCCGCTCGGCACCTCGACCCGCTCAGGCGTGACCTCCTCGATCCGCGCCGACCAGGGCACCAGCCGCCGCAACGCGGCCAGCACGTCGATCCGCCCCAGATCACTCCGCCGCCGGACCCGGGACAGCTCCGGCTCCAGCCACCGCTCGGCCGCCTCCACGAGAGCCGTGTCATCCACCGGCGGCCACGGCTCCCCGACGACCCGGTGGCAGAACGCCAGACGCTCCCGGAACCCGCGCGCATCCGCAGTCCACCGCAGCAACGCCACCCCTTCCTGGCGCAACCCGTCCAACACGGCCGGACGCACGTCCGCATCCACCAGCGGCACCGACGACAACTCGATCGCCCCCAGCCGCCTGACCCTCCTGGCGACGATCTCACCACGCCGCCAGCCGATCTCTTCCACTTCCTCCAGCAGCGCCGCCGCCGCGACCCGCGCGATCCCCTCATCAATGACCACACCCTGCCGAACCCGCGCCACCGAACTCCCCACCCCCCGATCGGCCACCGCCACAGCCAGCCACTCGGCCCCACTCAACCCCGCCCCCGCCACAGCCCCCGTCCCGGAAGCCATAACAAAGCCCCCTTCCGCACGCCGCCGCGCCACCCTCTCCGGATACGCCAAAGCCACCACCAGCCCAGCAACCTGGTCATCCCGCCCAGCACCCGCCTGGGCAACCAGCCCGCCAACCTGGCCATCCTTTCCAGCGCCTACCTGGGTCCCCGGGCCGGCAACCTCCCGCCCGGCGCCTGCCTGGGCAACCGGCCCGGCAACCTGGTCATCAGGTCCAACGCGCCGCCCCGGGGGCGGGGAGCCGAGGGCTTGGGTGAGACGGCGGGTCTCCTGGTGCCAGCGGTGGGAGAGGCGGTCGTTTCCTTGCCGGACCGAGCGCAGGACTGAGACGAAGTCGTCGGACGCCGAACTGGGGAGCCGTTCGGCGAGCAGGGCGACAATTTCGGCGGCCCGACGGACTCCGACCCGGTTCGCGCCATCGATGAGTGCGCGGGCGAGCCGGGGATGTACTCCAATGTCGGCCATTTTCCGGCCCCGATCAGTGACTCGGCCACAGTGCACAGCGCCAAGAGCGATCAGTGTGTCCCGCGCGGCGATCATCGCCCCACTCGGAGGAGGATCGAGCAACGCCAGCCCGCCCGCGTCGGGATCTCCCCAGCAGGCCGCCTGAAGCGCGAAATCGGTGAGATCCGCAAGCGCGATCTCCGGCTGCGCATACTCGGGCAACCGTTCATGTTCTCCAGCCGACCAGCACCGATAGGCGACCCCGTCCCTCTCACGCCCAGCCCGCCCGGCCCGCTGCGCGGCCGACGCCTTCGAGGCCCGTACGGTCACCAGCGACCCAAGCCCCCGCGCATGATCCATCCGAGGCTCCCGCGCGAGCCCCGAATCCACCACGACACTCACCCCAGGAATGGTCAGACTGGACTCCGCCACCGACGTCGCCAGAATCACCCTCCGCCCCACACCACGACTCAAAGCCGCATCTTGTACGGCACCAGACGCCTGACCATGAACCTCCAGAACCTGGACGTCAGGCAACATCCGCGCCACCCTGCCCAGCTCCGACACCCCCGGCAGAAAGCAGAGCACGTCCCCGTCGTGCCGAGCCAGCGCAAGTCGTACGACATCGGAGACATGAGCGAGAAAGACGGGATCGACACGCAGCCCATGCGGCGGCGCGACCGGCTGGACCGGAGGAGCCCAGACGATCTCAACCGCATGCGTGGCCCCCTCGGTATGGATAACCGGCGCACCCCCGAGCAACCGAGCCCAACGCGTCGCATCGGTAGTAGCCGACGTCGCCAAAAGACGCAGATCCGGACGAAGCGCCTCCCGAACATCGATCAGAAACGCGAGGGCGGTATCAGCGTCAAGATGACGTTCGTGGCATTCATCCATGACGACCACATCAATCCCGTCAAGCTCAGGCTCCCGCTGCAACCGCCGAAGCAAAACCCCGGTCGTCACCACCTCCACCCGCGTACCCGAACCGACCTGCCGCTCCCCCCGAATCGTGTACCCGACCCGCTCCCCGACCTTCTCCCCAAGCAACCACGCCATCCGCCGAGCCGCCGCCCGCACAGCGATCCGCCGCGGCTCCGCAACAACCACCCGCCCACCCGAAGAGAACCCAGGCACCAACCCCGCAAGCGCAAGCGGCACCAACGTCGTCTTCCCGGTCCCCGGCGGCGCAGTAAGCACGGCAGCTCCGTCCGACTCAAGCGCACCCACGACATCAGGCACCACATACCGGACAGGAAGCGAGGACCACTCGGAACGCATCCGCCCATTGTTATCAGGCAGCGCGCATCAACTCGTCCGGGAGTCGTCCTAATCGCGGCTGTGGTGGCGGCGAATCAGTTCCTCAAGGGCGTCGATTTCGGCTGACAGTTCGGTACGCCCCTGCTTGGTGATGACGATCCACGTTTTCGGCCTTCGGCCGTCGTACCCCTTTTCCAGGATGACCAGCCCCGCCTCCGCCAGGACGGCGAGGTGCCGATTGAGGTTTCCCCTGGTCAGTTCGAGAGCTTCGCACAGATAGGTGAATTCGACCCGGGACGCCTCGCTGGCGATGGTGAGAATGCCGAGCCGATGACGCTGGTGGACGGTGTCGTTCAGGTTTCCCGTGGGGTGGGTCATGCGGGTGTGGTCCTACGGGTGGTCAGTCCGCCGATGAGGAGAATCAGGGCGGGGAGCAGGACGGGAGTGCCCTGGACGAGAGCGTAGGGCATGTCCTCGGAGGTGAAGCCGAACAGGTGGAACAGGCGGTAGTACTGATTCTCCATGTTGTAGACGACGGCGGGGACGGCGGCCGCCGTGTACAACCCGGTGATGATCCACAGGCGGCGGCTGCGTTCGGCCCTGGCCAGGGCGATCAGTCCGAGAGCCACGGCCAGCAGGCCGAAGTTGTCGCGTACGAAGAACGGCCAGAGGAAGAACAACGGAAGCAGGAGAATCCACAGCAGCGGCGCCGCTCCTGCGGTGGTCCAGATGAGTACGGATTTCCTGGCCGAAGTCTGGATTCCTGAGCGGTCACCGTGACGGCGATACCACCAGATGGTTAGCACCGCCCCGACGACCAGCCCCGCCAGCCAGACCAGGTCCATCCCTCTCGCCAGGAAGGGCCAGGCCCTGAATCCCGACTCTCCTTGCTGATGGCCGAGAACGTAGAGCGGCGCGGTGGCCAGCGTGAACGCCCCGAAGTACAGCAGCGGAAACCGGAAGGCATGCCGATCCGCCCGAGCACGCTCCCGCAGCGAATTCACCTCACCGAGTAACCAATCGGCGTCACCGGCCGGATCATTGGTCATGTCCGACCTCCTTTGGATGTTGGCGATACAGACATGTTTGCATCACAGACATAGTTCCGCAAGGGCGTCGAGGTCACACTCATTCGCAGATATCGCCACACGCACCGCCAGAAACGAGCAAATGCGCGACTGTCTACCCGCCGGCCAAGACGCCGGGGGAGAGACACGCCCAAAGTTGAGGCCTGCAGACCGGTCGATAGGTCGCAGCGGACCGAGGAAGGGCCTGAGCGGCTCGGCGCTTTGTTGGCCCGGCCCAAAGCAGGAAATGCCTGCCAAATAGTCCTTTTCTCAGGCGGCGCGCAGGCCGAGGAGGAGTTCCGCGTTGGAGGAGGTCTCCTTCAGGCGGGTGAGGAAGGGTTCGAAGGAGTCCTGGCCGTGGAGGGCCTTGCGGAGTTTCCAGACGAGGGAGAGCTCGGCGGGGTCGAGCAGGAGTTCCTCGCGGCGGGTGCCGGACGCGGTGACGTCGACGGCGGGGAAGATGCGGCGGTCGGCCAGGCTTCGGGTGAGTTTGAGCTCCATGTTGCCGGTGCTCTTGAACTCCTCGAAGAGGTTGTCGTCCATTTTGGAGCCGGTTTCGACCAGCGCGGTGGCCAGAATCGTGAGCGAGCCGCCCTCGCGCAGGTTGCGGGCCGCGCCGAGCAGCCGCTTGGGCGGGTGAATGGCCCGAACGTCGATCCCGCCGGTGAGCACCTTCCCGCCGCCAGGCTGAACGGTGTTGTACGCACGACCCAGCCGCGTGATCGAATCGACCAGCATGACCACATCGTGGCCGAGCTCGACGAGCCGCTTGGCCCGCTCCACGGCGAGCTCGGTGACCGTGATGTGATCGGTGGCGGGACGGTCGAAGGTGGAGGCGATGACCTCGGCCTGGACCGATGCGCGCATGTCGGTGACCTCTTCCGGCCGCTCGTCGACGAGCACGACCATCAGATGGCAGTCCGGATGGTTGGCGATGATCGCGTTGGCGACCGCCTGGAGGAGCAGGGTCTTGCCCGCTTTGGGTGGGGCCACGATGAGCCCGCGCTGGCCCTTGCCGATGGGCGCCACCAGGTCGAGGACCCGGGTGGACAGCACGCCCTTGGTGGTCTCCAGGCGGAGCCGTTCGGTGGGATGGATGGGGGTGAGTTCGGCGAACGTGGGACGGTTGCGCGGCGGCCCGGTGGCGATCGAGATCAGCCGGCCGCCCTGGGCGGTGCCGGTGATCACGTCCCCGGTTCTGAGCCCGGCGAGCAGGTCTTTCGGGACCGTGACGTCGCTGGGACCGCGCAGGTAGCCTTCGGTTTTCAGGGTGGAGCCGTCCAGGATCCCGCTGACCTCGCGAAGCACCGCGGGTTTGACCGCGCTGTTCCGGGTACGCGTCCGGGGCTCACCCACATGAGTTTGGGTAAGAGTCATAATCTGTCCTTGCGGATATGGGGAAGTTGGCATGACCGCAGGCATCACGAAACGAAGCACAAGCTGCGCGGTCACAAACTCGGCCAGATCGGCCGGTCGCACGTGCCCAAGAATCGGGCCAGAAACATGCGAACTACATGGACGATAACACGCCACTCGCCGAGATGTATTCCCCAAAACACGACCACCAACCCCCACCCGCCCACCATTCCCGGCCGACTGACGGCTCATGGAGCACCGCTCGCCCAGGTCACGGCAAGTGAGGGCACACGCGAGCGTCAACTCACGCGACGCTTGATTCGTTAGCGGGACTGGAGGGCGTCTAGGGCTACGGCCATGGCGATGACCAGGCGGCGGTCGAGGCGTGGGTCGTTGATGTCGATGGCGTAGGTGTCGCGTAGGCCCCAGCGGCGTTCCACGGAGAAGGCGATGGAGGCGCCGACGCTGAAGTCGAAGTGGTAGGGCAGCCATGACAGCGAGTCGGCGAAGCGTCGCACGATGGCCACCAGCGGGTTGCGTTCCTGGCCGGTCAGTGTGGGCAGGCCGGGCTGCTGGAGGTGCCAGGTGGAACGGAGCAACGACTTGCCGAAGTCCTTGCGGAACAGTCCAATGGGAGTTCCGGACGCGTCCACCACGTCGTAGCCGCTGGCCAGGTCGATGACCTTGCGCGCCTTGAAGGCGGCAAGCGCCTCACCTCGCGATTCATCCGTATAAAGGGTGACCTGTTCCTTCAGCGTCAGGCGTTTCTGCTCGGCGAAGGCCACGACCGGACCGTCGGAGCCGTCCGGCTCGGCGATGTGGACAACGTAACGGTTGATCATCATGGTGATCTTCTGGCGCAGGATCAGCCGCGTCTGCGTCTGGAGGGTCGCCGTGTCCACTTGAACCTCCGTAAATGGTCTCTTTACCACCCTATTACGGAGTCAGCGGAGAGGAAGATCCCCGGTCAGAAACCGCTGGATGGAAGGTGCCACACAGGCCACGATCTCCTCCAGTGTGAGGGCGGTAATGATTTCGATCTGGATGACGTAACGGGCGAAGACGATGCCCATGAGCTGGGAGGCGGCCAGCAGCGCGCGCTGCTGGGGACGGTCGGGCCCGAGGTGCTTGACCAGCGGTCCGGCCAGTTCATGGACCATGAAGTCTTTCAGGATCCCGGCCGCCGCGGGGGAAGTGGCCGCGGACACGACCACCGCCTTGATCCGTGGACCGATCTCAGGATCCTCCCAAAGCGTGAAATAACGGGTGGCGAGCCGCTCCCCGAGCGTCTCCAGGTCCCCGTCGAAGGACTCGACCAGTTGCTGGACCGGCATGCCGCCGTTCCTGATCGACTCGCCGAACAAACCGTCCTTGTTCCCGAAGAAGTGCATGACAAGGGCAGGATCCACCCCGGCCGCCCGGGCCACGCCCCGGATCGTCGTCCCGCCGTAGCCGTTCTCGATGAAGGACGTCATCGCGGCCTCCAGGATGGCCTCCCGCGTCTGGGTGTTCCCTGGCCGCCGGCCGCTCTTGGTCTCGTTCTCCATACCCACTATTCAACCATGTTGAATTCGTCTATGGTGAACTCAACGTTGTTGAAGTCATCACTAGGAGAATTCGATGCGGAAGCTGCTCCCGGCCGTCGTGCTGGTGACGCTCATCGGGCTCGCGTTCGCCGCTTCGTTCGTGGGCGCGCTGCACCAGCCCGAACCCCATGGCGTACCCGTGGGCGTGGTCGCGCCCGCCCAAATGGCCGCCCAGATCGACGCCGGGCTGGCCGCCAAGAGGCCCGGCGCGTTCGAGATCACGAGTTACGCCGACGAGGCCGGCGCGCGGACCGCGCTCGGCGACCGCGAGGTCGAGGCCGTGGTCCTCCCGCAGCAGGCCAAGCTGATCGTCGCCAGCGCCGGCGGGCGAACCGCGTCCACGGTGATCACCCAGGTGTTCACCACCGTCGCCCAGGCCCAGGGCCAGCAGCTCACGGTCGAGGACGCCTACCCGCTGCCCCCCGGCGACTCCGGCGGCGTCTCCGGCATGTTCTACGTGCTCGCCCTGGTCATCCCCGGCATCGCCATCGCCGTCCTGGCCGGTCACGCGGGCGCGAGCTCCGGCCAGAAGATCGTTGTCATCGCGCTCGCCTCGGTCACGGTCGCGCTGGCCAACGCCTGGCTGGCGGACCTGGTCTTCGGCGCGCTCCCCGGGGCGTACCTCGGGCTGGTCGCCGTCTCCGCCGCCGTCACCTTCACCCTCGGCCTGGTGGTCGCGGGCCTGGTCCGCGTCCTGGGCACCCCCGGCGTCGGGCTGGCCGCCCTGCTGTTCGTCGTGGTCGGCATCCCCGCCAGCGGCGGCCCGCTCGGCGCCCGATTCATCCCCGAGTGGTACGCGGCGATCGGCCAGATCCTCCCGATCGGCCAGGGCACGGTAGCCATCCGCAACACCGTCTTCTTCGACGGCGCGGCCCTCACCGTCCCGCTCACCGTCCTGGCCGCCTGGGCCCTGGTCGGCCTGCTCCTGCTGCTCATCCCCGTACGGCGAAGCGCCGCGGCCCACGCCGCCCCCGCCCAGCCCGTCCCCGTCGCGTGATTTACATCACCCAATATCCGGAAATGTTGGGCCGGGCAACTGTTGAACTTCTGGCATAGCCCGGCCTTCTCCCCAGGATCACCCTGGGAACACCAGCGGAAAGCATGGCCAATCTCACAGGTGTCCTCAGCGTCATCTCAGCAGAGTCATGCGAGATTCAAGGAGTGCAGATGTCCACCGGGTGGAGATGGGTCGCCGCTCTCGCCATAGGCGGCGGTGCGTATCTCGTCCTGCGGGACGAGTTGCCCCAGCCTGCCGAGATCTGGGCCACGATCACCAATGTCAACCCCGCCTGGCTCGCCGTGGCCGTCGTCGCCGAGGCGGTCTCGATGGCGACCTTCGCCCGGCTCTTCCGCCGACTCCTGGGCCTGGGCGGAACCAGGATCAGCCTGGGTCGCGCGCTCGCCGTCACCTACGCGCGCAACGCCTTCTCGAACTCGCTGCCCGCTGGGCCGGTCCTGTCCATCGCGTACACCACCCGGGAGTTCGGCCGGCTGGGCGCGGGCAGGCCGCTCATCGCGGCCACGCTGGTGCTCGCCGCGTTCTATTCGGGGGTGACCTTCGGGGTCCTGAGCCTGGTCGCGCTGCTCGGCTCGCCCGCGACCCGGATCCCGACGTTGATCGCCGCCCTCGCCGTGGTGGCGCTGGCCGCCATGGTGATGCGAACCCGCCCGTTCGTCGGCGTCGTCCGGCGGCGCATGCCACGCCTGTCGGCGCAGTTGGACGCGGCGCGGGCCGCCATTCGCCCGTCCTCCCGGGATCGGGGCATCCTGGCCGGGCTCGCGCTGCTGAACTGGCTGCTCGATGTGGCCTGCCTGGTGGCGGTCTGCGTCGCGGTGGGCATCGACATCGGCCCGCACACGATGTTGCTGGGCTACGTCGCCGCGAAGGGCGCGCAGGCGCTGGCGTTGATTCCGGGCGGGCTCGGCGTCGTCGAGATCGGGATGGCCGCCACGTTCTTCGCGGCCGGAGCGAGTGGGGGCGCGGCGGGGGCGGTCGTGGCGTTGTACCGGCTCATCTCGTACTGGGCGATTCTGATCGCGGGCTGGCTGGCGTGGGCGTTCCTGCACGACGAGGTGCGGGCGGCGGCCAAGGTGGTGGGCAGGTTCCTGATGCGGGCGGGCGCGAGCATGAGCCCGTTCGCGCTCCCGCCGACCGAGCGCGGCGCGCACCCCTAGGGGTTTTGTCAGGGTCTCTCGTGGAACGGGGGGTCGGCACCGGTTCGTTGGACCGAGTGACTGACAAACCCCGACGGAGGAAATCACGATGCACCGGTCCAGACACCACAAGATGATCGCGGGCGTCTGCGGCGGGATCGCCGAACGCTACGGCATGTCCCCCAACACGGTCCGGCTCCTGTTCCTGCTCTCCTGCATCCTGCCCGGACCGCAGTTCATCATCTACCTGATCATGTGGGTCTTCGTACCAAAGGCCCCGGCGTATCCTCGATAACATGAACCGGCCGCTGACCCTCATCCAGGACGACCTGGTCGACTACGAGAAGGCCATGGAGCGCATGGCCGACCTGGTCCACGAACGCCAGGACGACACGCGGCCGGATACCTTGTGGCTGCTCAGCCACCCCAAGGTCTACACGGTCGGGCGGCGCACGCTGACCGAGCACCTGCCCGACCCGTCGCATGGCATCCCGGTCGTTCCCACCGGCCGGGGCGGCCAGCTCACCTACCACGGCCCCGGCCAGCTGGTCGGCTACCTGATCGTCAAGCTCGGCCCGAACGAGGGTGTGGTCGACTACATCCGCGAGGTGGAGCTTCGGCTGGTGGCCGCGCTGGGCGTGCTCGGCGTTCCGGCCGAACGCCGGGACACCCCGCCGGGCTCGGAACTGCTCACCGGCGTCTGGACGACCTCCGGGCGCAAGATCGTCTCCATCGGCATGCGGGCCAGCAGGGCGGTCACCAGCCACGGCTTCGCCATCAACGTCAACGGCGACCTCACCCCGTGGGACCTCGCCGTCGCCTGCGGCATGCCGGAGGTGGACATGACCTCGATCTCCCGCGAACTCGGCGGCGCCGACTTCGACACCGTCCGCGCCACGGTCGCCAAGGAGTTCCAGGCCTCATAACGCCGGTACGGCTCCCGCCAGGCGGAAGCCGTACCAGAGAAACTCAGGCGTCGATCGAATCGACCGTGCGGCGTGGCCCGGTGAACCAGTGCCGCGCGGACAGCGCCCACCACAGGCCGACCCCGAGCACCATGGCGCCCACCACGATCGGCGCGTAGTTCACGGCCGTCCAGGTGAACGACTCGTCCGCTTCGGTGGCCGGATTGTCGGAGGCGAACGGCACGCCCGCGGGAGCGAGCGGCATGATGAAGTAGATCGACACGATCACGATCTCGATGATCGCGATCCAGCCCATCACCTTGTACTTGGCGCCCAGCGTCCACGGGCCGGGCTGGAAGGCGTCGCCCATGCGCAGCCGCAGCCAGATCGGGATGGCGAAGGCGATGTAGAGGCCGATCACCGCCACCGAGACCACCGCGTAGAAGGCCACTGGCGTGCCGGTCGGCGCCTTGTACAGGGCGGGCAGGGTGAGGATCAGGGCGGCCACGCAGCCGAAGATGATCGCGTTGACGGGGGTCCGGTTCCGGTCCACCTTGGACCAGAGCCGCCATCCGGGGATCGCGCCGTCCCGTGAGAACGCGTAGGTCATCCGCGACATCGAGGTCACGCAGCTCATGCCGCAGAAGAACTGCCCGATCGTGGAGATCGCGAAGATCGCGTTCGCCAGGTTGCCGGGCACGGCGGTGTCGAAGATCGCGCCCACGAAGCCGAACTGGGCGTTGACCTCGTCCACGTTGGTGGCCGCGAACAGGAAGGCCAGCAGCAGGATCCAGCCGCCGATCGCGGAGTAGAAGATCGACTGCCAGAGGCCGCGGGCCGCCGCGGTGGCCGCGCCCTGGGTCTCCTCCGACACGTGCGCGCACGCGTCGAAACCGGTGATCGTGTACTGGGTGAGCAGGAACCCGAGCGGCAGGACATAGATCCAGAAGCTGCCGCTGCTGAAGCCCGAGTTGTTGATCGTCTCGGTGAACACGAACGACATCGACTGGTGCGAGTCCGGACCGAAGATGAGGATCAGGACCACCACCGTGGCGCCGAACACATGCCACCACACCGACACGTTCTGCAAGATCGAGATGAGCCGGTGGCTGTAGATGTTGATCAGAGCGTGCAGCACCAGCACGACGGCGAACAGGAGGAAGGTGTTGACCAGCGACACCTCGAGGCCGAAGAACCGGTCGAGGGTGATGTTCAGGAACGTGGCGCAGCCGTAGTCCACCGACGCGGTCACCGCGATCAAGCCGATCAGGTTGAACCAGCCGGTGAACCAGCCGTGGATCGGCTTGCCCATCTTGGCGGCCCACCAGTAGATGCCGCCCGCCGTCGGATACGCCGACACCAGCTCCGACATGCACAGACCGATGATCAGGATGAAGACGGAGATGATCGGCCAGCCCCAGGAGATGGCGATGGGGCCGCCGTTGTTCCAGGCCTGGCCGAACGTGGTGAAACACCCGGCGAGGATCGAGATGATGGAGAAGGAGATCGCGAAGTTGGAGAACCCACTCCAGGTTCGCGACAGTTCTTGTTTGTACCCGAGTTCGGCGAGTCGTTTGGCGTCATCGTCGAGGGCTTGCGCCATGAAGGCCTCCTCATGCCTTGGGGGGTTACCGGCGCACGGCGTCGATCAGACGTCCGAAGCCGGGGTCTTTGAGATCGCGTACGGCTTGCGCGAACTTGTCGGCGGCCTCGGCGTTGTAGTCGAAGTCGCGGTGCTGCGGAGTCAGCCCGTGGTGCACGACGAACCAGAGCGTCCAGGTGAGGTTGGACATGATCAGATTCAGCCGGACTCGTGCGGCCGGGGCGGCGTCGTCGAAATATGCCAGGGTGAGGCGCTCGACGTCGTCGGGGTCGAAATCGGCCTCGGCGGCCAGGTCGCCGAGCTCGAAACAGGGGTCGTTGTTGCCGGACAGCTGATAGTCGACGATTCGCACCACGCCGCCGGCCTTGATGAAGTTCTCCGGCAGCAGATCGTTGTGACAGGGGACGGTTCTCATCGGCCGGACCGCCAGGGCCTGCTCGATCTCGGCGACGGCCGGGGTCCAGTCCTCGTATCCGTCGGGGAGCTTCAGGCTGTTGGCCTTGCAGAGGGCCACAAAATCGGCGTGCTTCCGGAAAATCGAGAAATCATTGCCGAACCGGGGGCCCGCGTGCAGGGCTCGGCAGGCTTTCGCGATCTTGCCGATCTCATCCCGTACGGCTGGCGCGTCGAGGGTCACCCCGTCGATGTACTCCAGGATGAGCGCGCCCGGCAGTTTGTGCAGGACTTGCGCACCGACGCCCGTGGACGCGGCGAGTACGGTGTTGGCGATCTCCTGCTCCAGCGGGATGCCCAGGCCTGTCGCGGCGATCCTCGGATCCAGCACCCGGAGCAGCCAGCGGTCGCCGTCCTCGGTCTCCACCCGGGCGATGTGGTGGCTGAGCCCACCCTTGATCGTCGTATGGCTGACCGGGCGCCCGGCCCAGGCCGCGACCATCTCCAGCGCGTCCGCGACGGCATCTGGCATGCCCGGCTCCTTTTGGTCTACCTTCAGACCATTGATCCGATTGTGGAGCCCAGGCGTTACAGGACGGTACCAATGGTGCAACTTCCCGCAGACGCCCAGGCGGTTGTGGTCGGTGGTGGGGTAGCTGGATGCAGCGTCGCCTTCCACCTCGCCCGGCTGGGTTGGCAGGACGTGATCCTGCTGGAACGCCATGACCTGACCGAGGGCACGACCTGGCACTCAGCGGGTTTCGTCGGCCAGCTGCGGTCCACGGTCACGCAGACCCGCATGATCATGTACTCGGCTGGTCTTTACCCAGAACTGCGTGATCTCACCGGGTTGGATCCCGGCTGGCACGGGGTTGGGGGTCTTCGGCTCGCGACAACACCCGAGCGCCACGAGGAGTTGTTGCGTCAGGCCGGGGCGGCGGAGACCTATGGCCTGGACATGGATCTTCTGGACGCGTCGGCGACCTATGACCGCATGCCGCTGCTCGCTGTGGACGACGTTCTGGCGTCGCTCTGGCTTCCGGGTGATGGCTGGCTGGATCCGGCCCGGCTGGGTCGTGCGCTGGCGGAAGGAGCCCGCAAACTGGGCGTTCGCATCGTCACGGGCGTGGAAGTAACGGGCATCGACGTCGAGAACGGTCGCGTCAAGGGGGTCAGGGTCCGCGAGTCCGGCTCTCGCGAGTCGGGCTCTCACGCGTCCGGCTCTCGCGAGTCGGGCTCTCGCGAGTTCACCTCTCACGAGTCGGGCTCTTCCGAATCCTCCCCTTGGGGTGCGGGTGACCGCGCGTCGGCCGATGAGTTGAGCGGCAGAGGACTGGATGCTCGCAGATCCGGTGCTCATGGATCCAACCAGCGCGAAGTCGGGTCCCGTTCGCAGGAGGATCGGCGTCGGCAGGACCTTGCTGACGGGCGTGGAGAGATAGCGCCTGGCTCGGAGTGGGTCATCCGGACGGACACGGTGGTCAACGCCGCCGGGGCTGCGGCCGGAGTGGTCGGGCGGATGGCCGGTGTCGACGTGCCCATCGTCCCGATCAAGCACCAGTATGTGGTGACCGCGCCTTCCGGGGTTCCGGTGACCGCGCCGACCGTTCGGGATCCCGACAACATCGTGTATTTCCGCGAAGAGGGCGGCGGCATTCTCGTCGGGGGATATATCCGGACTCCGGATGTCTGGGAGGACCCCAACCCGCTCTCACAGCCCCGCTCCCTCTTCCCCCCGAACATGCCCAAATTCGAGGAATCCTGGGAATCCGCCCGCCGCCGCCTCCCTTCCCTCCGCTCCAACGGCCAGATCATCAAGGTCGTCCACGGCCCCGAAGCCTTCACCCCCGACGGCGAATTCCTCCTCGGCGAAACCTCCGTGGGCGGCTTCTGGGTGGCCGCCGGCTTCTGCGTCCACGGCCTCGCCGCGGCCGGCGGCGTCGGCAAGGTCATGGCCGAGTGGATCGTCGACGGCCAGCCCGAATACGACATGTTCGCCATGGACATCGCCCGCTTCGGCACCCACGCCCGCTCGGCCACCTGGGCCCGCGCGAAGGCCCTGGACTCTTACAGCAAGTACTACGACATCTCCTACCCCGGCGAGGAACGCACCGCCGCCCGCCCGCTCCGCCGCTCTCCCGCGTGGGTACGGCACGCAGAACTGGGCGCCGAATTCGGCGAAAAGTCAGGCTGGGAACGCGTCAACTGGTACGACTTGCCCAATTCCCTGCGGAACCAGGGATCCTCGACCGAAGAGCCGTTGGGAACTTCAGCCGCGTCGACAAATCCAGCTTTGTCCGGAAGCTTGCCGGGTGGTGCTGCGTCGGGTGGTGCTTTGCCGGGTAGCGCTGCGTCGGATGGAGTTTCGTCGGGCGGCGCTTTGCCGGGCGGAACTTTGCCAGGTGATGCCGCGCCGGGTGGAGCCTTGCCCCGTGGGGCTGCGTCAGGTGGAGATTCCTCGGATGGCGCTGTCCCGGATGGAGTTTCCTCGGGCGGAGCTTTGTCGGGGGGAGCCTCCTCGGATAGGGATTTGTTGGATCGGACTTCCGTGGGTCCTTTGGTGGATGACGCCTCGGGCGATGCCACGGAGGGGGCCGTGGAGCGGAGCTCCGGGTACAAA
>NZ_BLAF01000031.1:0-53026 GCF_009687885.1 Acrocarpospora pleiomorpha | reverse complement strand
TTTGATCAGACTTCTTTCGCGAAGTTTGAAATTTCTGGACTTGCGGCGTTGCAGCGGATCGCGGGAAACGATCTTGACAAGGCGGTTGGGTCGGTCGTCTATACGCAGTTGCTCAATGGGCGGGATGGGATCGAGGCGGATGTCACGGTTACGCGATTGGGGGAGGATCGGTTCCGGCTGGTGACCGGGACCGCGTTCGGCGGGCATGATATGGCGCTGCTCAGGCGTAATGGCGTCGAGGTTCGGGATGTCACGTCGGCCTATGCCTGTTACTGCCTTTGGGGGCCGAAGGCGTACAGCATTCTGGCGGGATTGACCGGGGATGATCTGAGCTTTGGGTATATGAAAGCTCGAGAGATCAGTGTGGGGTATGTGCCGGTGTTGGCGCAGCGGGTGACGTTTGTGGGGGAGTTCGGGTGGGAGTTGTATTGTGCCGCTGAGTATGGGCTGACGCTTTGGGACACGCTGATGGCGGCGGGTGTGCCGGAGGGGATGCGTCCTGGGGGGTATCGGGCGATCGATTCGATGCGGCTGGAGAAGGGGTATCGCGTTTGGGGGTCGGATATCACCCCGGAAACCACTCCGTTGGAAGCAGGGTTGGGGTTTGCGGTCCGTACCGAGCGGCGGGCGGGGATGAAGCGGCCGGAGAGTGAACTCGCGTGCCTGTTGCTGGACGGCGGTAAGGATGTCGCGCTCGGCGGCGAGCCGGTGCGTTTGGACGGTACGCCGGTGTCGCGGGTGACCAGCGGCGGATATGGCTATCGGGTCGATCGGTCGATCGCCTACGCGTATCTGCCGCCTGGAGCGTCCCGAGTCGAGGTCGGCGTCAACGGCAGGTGGGTTGGCGCGGATGTCACGACCGGTCCAGTCTACGACCCAGGTCACGAACGTATCCGCGCAACCCCTGGAATTGGATGGTAGGCGGATAGCGTGCTTTAAATTTCAATGCCAATCGAAACGTCATTCTCGATCATTATTCATCGTTAAGTTTCCATGCGGCTCTCGGGTCTCTGGGTGACTTTCCGATCCATCTGATCAGACCCTCGCCTTCTAGCGCCTTTAGGCGATTAATTATGGCTGGCCGACTCAAACCTAGACTTTCTGCTAGGTCGCCTGTACTGAGAGGTCTAGCCGCTGCTCGCAGCGTATCAAGGAGACGTTCACTACCCTTGGGAAGCCGGGCAGCCAAGCGTGCGTCTAGGCGCGGTACGGCCGTGAGAATCAGCCGGACACTTCCGCCGCTCTGCTTGTAGATTGGATCGGTCAGGCCGACGCGGCGCATCTCGTCAAACATGCGCTTGATTCCTTCGCCCAACTCTTGGCCGATTCGCAAGTCGGCACAAACGCGTGCAATTCTCGGATTCCTTGCGAATCGGCTGATTTCTAAAGGTGAGGACGGATTAGCCAATCCTGGAAATCGCCCAGGGCTTTCGATTTCAATGCGGTTGGGGTAGATTTCTATGCGAATATGATCTCCAGCCAGGCTATAGGAGCGGTGAATCACGGCATTGACCAATCCCTCTAGCCAAACATCTCTCGGTACTATAGGACGCCCTTCAAAGGTTCCTGTCTCAACTAGCGAACGTCTCTGAGGTACTAGTGATTCGATTGTCTTGCTGGCCTCCTGGATTGCCCACGGGATAGCCCCTTCGATGCGATAATCAGAACCCTCTTCGATGCCCAAACTGGCGCCAGTGCCTCTTTGGATGGTAAGGAAGCGAATTACTCTGATATAGGCTTGGGGGAATATGTCTTGTGGATGCTTTCCGAAAAGTAGATAGGCTGCGTTTGTAATCTGTGCTGACCGAGTAAGAAGGCTGCGAGCCTGAAGCAATTTGCTTACAGTATTTCGGGTTCCTGTCCTCTCGAGATAATTTCGCACCAGGCGTTGATCAAGGTCTTTGAGGTTGACGCCTGGGCATGGGAACCCATCGTATTGGCTTTGGCCCTTATCAAATTCAAGCTCTTGGCGCTGATGGTAGTTGAGTTTTCTCGATTCATCCCCGATGCGAAGATAGCTATCGCCATTCTTTAGCTCGTGTACACGCTCCCCCGGGTCTACCCCAATGATCAGAAGTGTGTCTCGCTCGCCTTGCTCGTTTACGCATTGAACCTCGCTGAATTTTGCTCGAACCGGCGGAACGGTGTAGTCAATTGGGGCCTGGCGGAACTCATTATGCTTGTCCGCATACCGCTTTGTACCCTCTACTTTTCCGGCATGCAAGCCAACGACGATCGTGCCTCCTTCGGCGTTGGCGAAGGCTACGAGCGGCGGGCCTAGATCTTTCGAGTGCATCCTGGCACTTTTGCGATCAAACCACTGATCCTCGCGGAGTGCGATCAAGCGCTGGCCGACGTCGTCTGCGGGGGCAGAGAGGGCTGCGTCTACTTGGTTGGTGGTCATGTAGCTACTCTAAGGAGTTTCAAGTAGATGATCCAGGCGAACGACTTGATCCACCATGGGTTGCTAGTGATCTCAAGCTCCCTGCCCAGGTTGTATGTAAACTTCCAAGTAGCTTCGCTCAAGGACATAACCCCAGGTCAGAGGCATGATGGAGCCGTTCCAAGGGTTTAGAGTAAAGTTTCAAGTAGCGGGCCGTGAGCTGGGCAAGTGTGATGCGCCGGTGCCAGCCGTGCCAGGAGCGCACCTCGTGAGTCGGCCAGGTCGCAGGCGGACTTGGCCAGTTTGACCGCTTTCTCCACCCACCAGCGGGCTCCAGATACCTTGACCAGGTCCGGCCACCGGAGTTGTCGGCCCGGGCCCTAGGCTAGGTAGTAGTCACGCTTGGCCGGCGGCGGGCGATCACCCAGCGCGTGCGGCTGCCCGTAACCAACCGCCGCGTCAGGCTGCCCACGCTCGCAAACGTCGGCGTCTTCCGTATTGGCAGGGGCATTGCCTGACACAGGTGCTTGAGGCAGATCGTGATCACGGGGGGAGTTCGTCGCGGTTTGGTAGGCCCTGCCAGGTGCTTGCGCTGGCTACCGCGAAGGCGGCTACTGCGATGCCGCGCTTGAGTCGATCCGACGGGTGTGAATCGTCCAGCAAGGCGCTCAGGTATCCGGCCACGAATGCGCCGCCGACCTCTGTCGAATCGACCACCGTCACGGGGGCGGCCTGGGTGTCGTAGCGGAAACCGTCGACGGTG
Organism: Acrocarpospora pleiomorpha; assembly: GCF_009687885.1. GTDB lineage: Bacteria > Actinomycetota > Actinomycetes > Streptosporangiales > Streptosporangiaceae > Acrocarpospora > Acrocarpospora pleiomorpha. Next base: position 49,880 of record NZ_BLAF01000031.1, on the reverse strand, counting down.
GCGCTCGCGCCTTTGGAGCCGCGGGTTACGACGAGTTCTCGGAGCGATCCAATGGCGGTTTCGACCAGGCCGAGTTCGTCCTGGTTGGTGAAAAGGACGTCGGCGGAGGCGGCCAGTTCGGTGAGGCCTTCGCGGGCCTCTTCGACGCTCTCCCACAGATAAGGCCGGTGATTGACGTCCACCGACACCAGAATCCCGGCGTCTTTGGCCAGTTTGACGGCGTGATGGACCGCGCTCCAGGTGAATCCGCTCAACGCCGGAGTGATTCCGGTGACATGCAGGATGCGCGCGGATTGGATCGCCTCCGCTGGCACATCTCCGGTAGACAGGCGCGAACCCGCGGACCCATCGCGGTAGTTCACCGCGTGTGCGACGCGTCCGATCCGCCGCTGCCGCAATACGATGCCGCTCGACGCGGTCTCGTCCACCCGCATATGGCTGGTGTCGATGCCTTCCCCGCGCAGCACGGTAAGCGTCCGTACGCCGATCTCGTCGTCACTCACCCGCCCCAGAAACCCCACGGAATGCCCGAGTCGCGCCAGCCCGACGGCGACGGTCAGTTCGGCGCCTTCCAGATCCAGTCGTGCGGTCATATCGTGTCGGAGCCGCTCGGCCGAGATGACACCCAGCACCTCGCCCAGCGTGAACACGTCGCTCATGTACGGTCTTTCCTAGATCTCAGGTCGCGGCGGCAGGGTCTCGATTTTCCATGATGAGTCGGCGTCGAGGCTCCACAGCAGCTGGTTCTCCGAATCCCACTTCTTGGGCGCGTCCGTGGTCGCGCGCGGGTGCATATCCCGCTCGTCCAACGCGGTCTTGTACGCCTTCCACGCCTGCCGGTATGCTCGCCGCGCTTCGACGTCGTCATCGGCGTACATCTCGGGTGGGGTTGATTCCTGCTGGCTCGTGCCGTCGGGGAACAGCGTCTGCCAGCGGTCGTTGCTCATGCGATTGGTCGCGCGGAACTCCAGGGCGCCGTCCGGCAGCCACCGCCACCGCACCGCCCAGCCGCGCGCGTGGAGCGTTCCGTCCGCGCGCATGTCCACCGCCACCTGCGGCAGGGCCAGTGCCCAGGGCCGGAAGTAGGCCGCGAAACTCTCCGCCACCGTTGTTGGCTCCATACCTCAGGATGATCTCAAGTTTCCTGGCATAACGGTGATAATTGCCCAAATCGCAACACGGGTACGGCTCCCGCACCGAGAGCCGTACCCGTGCCCGGCGGAGGCCGGTAGGCGGTCTTAATGGTTCTCGTCGGGCCGATGCGTGTGCCGGGCACCGGCGACGAGCTTGTCCGAGTCCGGCGGAACCCGGTCGAAACTCCCCGTTTTATCGGGGTCGAACGTGGCGTTCTCTGTCCGGGTCTGCGCGGGAACCGGCCGGTCGTCACGATCGACCGTGCCCAGGCGCTTCTCCAGATTCCGCTTCTCGCTTTCCAGCCGTGAGAGGCGATCACGTTCGGCCAGGTGCGCCTCACGCTGACGCCTGCGGCGCAGCGCGGACCTGTGCACCCCGCCCACGACCAGGGCCAGCCCGAGGAGCAACGCCAACGCGGTGGCGGCGCCGGCCACGAACACCTCGACCGAAGTAAAACTCAACGTCCGATCCAGTACGGAAACACTGGTGCTGACCGTGCTGTCCAGCATGGACACCTGGACCGCGACCACAACCGCGACCACGATCAGAAGAAGGCCCAGCAAAACCATGATCTCTCACCTCTAACCGATGTGGCTGACGTGGGCCAACCCCGCCTGCCCCGAAAACCGCTGCCTCAAACGGTTAGTCGCGTAGGACGGTTATTGCGCGGCCTTCGAGGGTGAGGGCTTCGGCGGCGTGGTCGGCTAGTTGGGTGAAGAGGTCGGTGCGTTCCTCGTTTGTGAGGGGTTCGGCCTTGGTGGACAGGTTGAAGGATTCCGCGGTGAGGGCGGCGAGTTGGGGGGCCGCTGTTGAGCCTTGGGTGATCTGGAGGGTCATGTATTCCTCCAGGATTTCGGCGAAGCGGGGGAGTTGGGGGATCAGTGGGGTGAGGGCGGCGGAGGCGAGGGTGGACCAGGCGGTGGCGGATTGGCGGTAGAGGGTGGCGGCTTCGGTGAGGCGGGGGTCGATGAGGGGGGCCGCTTCGTCGAGGAAGTCGGCGTAGATGGGGCGGGTGGCGCCGGGGGAGCCGTACTCGATCTCCAGGCAGACGTGGAGGCGGGCGAGGGCGGAGAAGAGCGCGCCCGGGGTGGCGAATCGGGCGGACCAGCCCTTCTTGCCGGTGGTGTCGCCGAGTTGTTCGACCAGGCGGCGCATGCCGGACAGGCCCATGTTGACGTCGAAGTAATTGTTGAGGACCGGGCCGGTGAGGTGGGCGATGGTGGTGGCGATGGCGTCCCGGATCGCATCCTGGATCGGCGAAGAAGAGCCGGGTTGCAGGGCGAGTAGGTGGTGTTTGCCTTTGCGGTGCCGGGCCCAGGCGGTTTCCAGCGCGGACAGCGGGATGCGCTCGGGCGTGGTGCGTTCGTCGTCCACGTAGACGGTGTCGCCGTCGAGGCCGATGACGGCGATCTCGTAGCCGTCGCCGAACGGCAGGCCGGGATGCCAGGGCAGCGCGTGGCGATCGACCCGGCTGATGGCGGCGCGGCCGTCGCCGAGGACCTCGCGCAGGTGGCGTTCGGCGATCTTCGCGCTGCCGGTCTGCCGGATTTCGTAGCCGATGCCCGCCCGCGTGAGCGCCGCCGGGATGAACGGCTCCGGATGGTGCTGGGTGACGATCGTCATCGTCGTCATCTCGGTGTATTCGAAGATCGCGTAAAGGAATCCGATGCCGCCGCCAAGCCCGGCCAGCATCGCCTCGCTGTACGGCTCGCCGCTGTGCGGCGCGACCACGCCCGCCTGCCGGAGCACCCGCCCCAGCAGCGCGGAATCGTGGTGCACGCCGCCCCCGGTGGCCGGATATCCCCGCAGAATGGCCGGATCCACCGGCGGCTTGGCCGCGCCGAGCACGTGCCGCCGCGCGGTCGTGTACGCCTCGCCGGTCCTGGCCATGCGCTCGCGAACCCGGCGCTTGAAAGTTTTGCCCTCGGTCATCTGAACCGCGTCCCATCAGGCCTGACGACACCCCGCGACGGGCCCACGCTCCGTCGCGGACGTCTGTGGCCTGACATCTGCGCAGCCGGAGGAAACGCCCCAAGGACAGCGATCCCCTTTGCCTCCGCGAAAGCCGATGGGCGTGGACCACCGGTCAGGAGGTTGGGCGCGAGACGTCGCCCTGCCCCTTTTCTACCATCCGACCCTTGACGATCGCCACGCCCAAGCCCGCCCCAACGGCGTACCAGAAAAGATCGGGGGTGTTGAAGGTGGAGCCGAGGACCAACCGGGCCAGGACGCTATGTGCCGATAAATCCGCCGGAATGCCGGTGAGCTGGAAGAACTCGACCGCCCAGCTGACCCCGACAGCCGTCACAGCGGCGTAAAGCGGGCGGAGCCAGTAGGCCACCAACGCGTAGATCAGCGTCGCGTAGAGCGCGATCCCGGCGTATTTGGCGAAATCACCGCCGGTGACCGCGCGCACGCCAAGACCCAGCGCCAGTACGACGGGCACCGCGAGCCAAGGTCTCATCACGGTATAGATGATCCCGCATCTGCTGGGTAGGGCCTATCCATGGACGAGTTGCAGCAGGTGGAAGAGGAACTGGCCAGCCTCCGCAGGCAGGCGCGCGAACTGCGCGAGCAGATCGGCGAAGGTCCGACGGACCCGGCCGAGGTGGCCATGCTGATCGCGAACGCGGACCAGTTGGACGCCCTGGCGGAGAACATGGAGCTCCGCCGCCAGAGCTTGCTCAACAAGCGATAGGCATGCCTTAAGCGGTAAATGCCTCAAGCGGTAAATGCCTTCGGTGCCGGTACGGCCCGGCGCGGCCGTACCGGCACCTCCGGCCGTCACTGGTAGACGCGCACGTAGTCCACGAGCATGCGCTGCGGGAGCACGGTCGTCGCGTCGGGGGGTCCTGGCCAGTCGCCGCCCACCGCGTTGTTCAGGATGATGAAGAACGGGTGGTCGAAGACCCAGGGCCCTCTGGTCGCCTCAAGCGAGGCCCGGTCCACGGTGTGGACGGTGTTGCCGTCCATGGTGAACTTCATGCCGGTGCTGTTCCACTCCACCGCGTACACGTGGAAGTCGCTGGCGAAGTCCCCGGCGATCGTGTACGGCGAGCCGAATCCGCCCGCCCCGAAGTACGCGGGCGCGTGGATGGTCGAGTAGGTGGTGTTGGGGATGCGGCCGATGTGCTCCATGATGTCGATCTCCCCGACGTACGGCCAGGGGCGGCCCTGGTCGAAGAAGTCGGCGCCGAGCATCCAGAACGCGGGCCACAGGCCGGTGGTGCCGGACACCTTGATCCGGGCCTCGACCTTGCCGTAGGTGAAGCTGAACTTGCCGTAGGTGTTGATCCGGGAGGACGTGTACTGGCACGGGCCGCCGGGGCAGGACGAGCCGGCGACGGTCTGCCTGCGGGCTTCCATCACCAGGTTGCCGGCGCCGTCGGTGGCGGCGTTGTCGTGGTTGGTGTAGTACTGCAGCTCGTTGTTGACGCCGGGGCCGATTTCGGCCTGCCAGCGGGTGGCGCTGGGCTTGGTGCCGGCCGGGTCGTTGAACTCGTCGCTCCAGACGAGCAGCGGGGGGTTGCGCGGGTCGGGCGGCAGCGGGGGCGGGGTGATGGGGGCGCCGCCGGTGCCGTACACCTGGAACTCCCAGAGGGAGTAGCCGTAGGGGGTGGCGCGCTGGGTGCCGTACATGCGGACGTAGCGTCCGGAGCCGGTCACGTTCAGGGTCTGCTTGAAGCCGGTGCCGGTGGTGGTGGTGTAGATCGGGGTCCAGTTGGTGGCGTCGTTGGAGGTCTGGATCTGGAACGCGCGGGCGTAGGCCGGGTCCCATTGCAGGACGACCCGCCTGATCTGCGCGACCGCGCCTAAGTCCACATAAATCCAGCCCGGGTCTACCCAGCCGGTTGTCGAGCTCGTCGCCCAGCGGCTCGCCGGGTCACGGTCGAAGGCCCGCGCGGGGATGCACTCGAAGCAGTTTCCGTCGCTCTGCGATGAGGAGGCGACGCCGGGTTTGCCATATGAAAGCAGGACTTCGGTGCCCGGGGACGGGGAAGGCGAGGGCGAAGGTGACGGGCCTGAGCCGGTGCGGACCGCGACCTCCCAGAGGGAGTAGCCGAACGCGGTGGCCCGCTGGGTGCCGTTGACCCGCAGGTAACGCCCCGTCCCGGTGACGTCCAGGTTCTCGGTCCCGCCTGGCCCGGTGGTGGTCGAGTAGATGTTCGTCCAGGTCGTCCCGTTGGTGGACACCTGGATCTGGTACGCCCTCGCGAACGCGGGCTCCCAGCTCAGCGTGACCCCACAGATCGCCACAGACGACCCCAAGTCCACCTGAACCCACTGCGGGTCACTGAACGCGCTGGACCACCGGGTGCCCGGGTTGCCGTCGAACGCGGACGCTGCGGGGAAGGCCGCGCTCTCGGTCGAGGAGGCGGTGGCGGGCTTGCCTTGGGCGGCGTTGGCGGTGCCGCAGCCACTGGTGCCGACCGGGCTGCCGTACACCTGGAATTCCCAGAGGGAGTAGCCCCAGGCGGTGGCCCGCTGGGTGCCGTACATGCGGACGTAGCGCCCAGTCCCGGACACGTTAATGGTTTGCACGCCGCCGGCTCCGGTGGTCGTGCTGTACATGCTCGTCCAGGTGGCGCCGTTGGCGGAGATCTGCAGCTCGAAGCCGCGGGCGTACGCGGCCTCCCAGTTCAGCACGACCTGCGAGACGGTGGCCTGGATGCCGAGGTCCACTTGGATCCACTGCGGATCGGTGAACAGGCTGCCCCAGCGGGTGGCGGTGCTGCCGTCCACCGCGGCCGCGGCGGTGAAGGCGGCCTCGGACGAGGACGCGGTGGCGGTCTTGCCTTGGGAGAGCAGGGTGTCGGCCGCGGCTGCGGGGACGCTCACCACGTAGGTAACGATCAGGGCGAACGCGGCAAGCAGTGCTAGTCGGACGCGTGCATGCATGGAACCTCCTCGACGGAGCACCAGACCAGGACAGGCCGCGCCGGGCCGACGAGTGCGGGGAAGCGCTCTCGGACACTGAGCGTGCTCGCGATTCAGTACTACTGTCAAGAGTTGAATTAACATGTGAGAAACTCTCGAGACGTGCGAGAGAACGCTTTCCCGTGCCCGGAAGATCGCAATTTTGCCATGCTGACCTGCGGATATGTCAGAAAAATCAGGGGAACGTTCCCTAGAGGTCACGACGATCGTTATCTCGGAACCCATTGACAAGTTTCCGGAGCCAGGACCAACCTCACTCCAGGGAACGTTCTCTTCATGATCATAAATAGGAAGGTTCCAACGGCATGTCCACTCTCCCTCGCCGCCGCGTGACGCGGCTCGTCGTGCCCCTGATCGCCGCATCCCTCCTGGCCGCCTGCGGTGGCGAGGACCCGGCCCCCAGCGGTGGCGCGTCCGCCTCCCAGCCGGCTGAGAAGGTCACCCTTACCGTCGCCCTGTTCAGCGACTTCCACTACGCGCCGCTGTACGAAGAGTTCAAGAAGACCCACCCGAACGTCACGATCACCGAGCGCCGCGCCCAGTTCAACGACCACCACAACAACCTGGTCACCCAGCTGGCCACCGGCGCGGGCGCGGCCGACGTGGTCGCGATCGAGGGCGGGTTCATCACCACCTTCCAGCAGGTGCCGGACAAGTTCTACAACCTGGGCGACTACGGCCTGACCTCCCGCCAGTCGGAATACCTGGACTGGAAGTGGCAGCTCGGCCTCGCCGCCGACGGCAAGACGCTGCTCGGCCTCGGCACCGACGTCGGCGGCCTGGCCATGTGCTACCGCCCCGACCTGTTCAAGAAGGCCGGTCTGCCCACCAACCGCGACGAGGTCTCGGCCCTGTGGCCCACCTGGGACGCGTACGTCGAGACCGGCAAGAAGTTCGTCGCAGGCGGCGTGAAGGACGCCGCCTTCACCGACGGCCCCGGTGAGCACTTCCGGGCCATGGTCGAGCAGGCCCCCGTCGGCTTCTACGACGCCTCGAACAACCTGGTCGTGGCCACCAACCCGGACGTCAAGAAGGCGTTCGACATGGGCGTCTCGATGATCCAGAACAAGCTGTCCGGCAAGCTCACCGCGTTCACCCCCGAGTGGACCACCGGCATCGCCAAGGGCACCTTCGCCACCATGGTCTGCCCGGCCTGGAAGACCGGCGTGATCAAGGACCAGAAGCCCGGCGAGGGCACCTGGGACATCGCCGCGGTGCCCGGTGGCGGCGGCAACCAGGGCGGAACCCACCTGATGGCTCCCAAGCAGGGCAAGCACCCGAAGGAAGCGGCCGAGCTGATCAACTTCCTGACCAGCAAGGAGAGCCAGCTCACCCTCTGGAAGGACGCCAGCGCGCTGCCCTCCCTGCCCGCCCTGTACGAGGACCCGGCGGTCGCCACCTTCGTCAACCCGTACTTCGGCGACGCTCCGATCGGCAAGATCTTCACCGACGCCGCGAAGGCGCTCAAGCCCCAGCACACCGGCCCCAAGTCCGGTGACGTGCTGCTCGCCATGGGCAACGGCCTGAGCCGGGTCGAACTGCAGAACCAGGCGCCGGAAGAGGCCTGGGCCCAGGCGGTCTCGGACGCGGAAAAGATCAAGTAGCTGGTCAGGGTGGCCGGTCATTCTCCCCGGCCACCCAGGCGGCTCGGCCGCGCCTGTGTCTGGACTGAGGAACGCAGGGTCGCGAAGCGGCCCGGAGTGACGAGGGAAGACACAGGCTGAGGGCGGCCGAGCCCGCCGATCCGAAGGATCGGCCAATGTCACAGAGAGGAGCCGCCATGGCTACGCGTGCCCCGGACCGTCCCGCCGCGCCGCCGCGTCCGTCGGGGAAACGGCGCCGGTTCAACGGGCGTCACTGGCGCTACCAGGTCGACGTCAAAGGCTCGCCGTATGCCTACGTCGCGCCGTTCTTTCTGCTGTTCTGCGCCTTCGGGCTGTTCCCGCTGCTCTACACGGCCTGGGTCAGCCTGCACGAGTGGACGCTGCTCCAGGACGAGCACGAGTTCCTCGGCCTGGACAACTTCATCGCGGTCGTCCAGGACTCCTACTTCTGGAACGCCACCTTCAACACGCTGTCCATCGGGTTCCTGTCCACCGCCCCGCAGCTGCTGCTGGCGATCTGGCTCGCGCATCTGCTGAACCGGCCGCTGCGGGCGCAGACGCTGTTCCGGGTCACGCTGCTGCTGCCCAACGTGACCAGCGTGGTCGCGGTGGTGGTCATCTTCAGCCAGCTCTTCGGGCGCGACTTCGGGCTGCTCAACTGGGTGTTGTCGTTGTTCGGGGCCGGGGAGATCGACTGGCGGGCCGGGACGGGGACCTCGCACATCGCCATCTCGACCATGATCATGTGGCGGTGGACGGGGTACAACGCGCTCATTCTGCTGGCGGCCATGCAGGCCGTACCCAGAGAGCTGTATGAGGCGGCCACCATCGACGGCGCGAGCAACCTCACCCAGCTGCGCAAGATCACCATTCCGATGATCCGGCCGACGATGATCTTCGTGGTGATCACCTCGACCATCGGCGCCATGCAGATCTTCGCCGAGCCGCTGCTGTTCGGCGCCTACAGCGTCACCGGCGGCCAGGACCGGCAATACCAGACGCTGGCGCTGTTCATCTACGAGAACTTCGCCCGCCTGGACTTCGGCTACGCCTCGGCCATCTCCTGGATGATGTTCCTGTTCATCATCGTGATCGCCGGGATCAACTTCCTGCTGACCAGCAGGACGAAGGGGGATCTGCGATGAGGGCTGCGAAGGGCATGCGGCTCACCTATCTCACCCTGCTGGGCGTCGCCTTCTTCACCGCGCTGCCGCTGTACTTCAGCGTCGTGGTGGCCTCCCGGGACAACGCCGCGCTGGCCCAGGTGCCGCCGCCGATGATCCCCGGCGGCAACTTCTTCGAGAACATCGGCCGGGTCTTCGAGACCGTGCCGTTCGCGCTGGCCATGCTCAACTCGGTGATCGTGTCCGGGTCCATCGCGGTGGCGGTGATGTTCTTCTCCACGCTGGCCGGGTTCGCGTTCGCCAAGCTGCGCTTCCGCGGCCGCCAGGCGCTGCTGCTGATCACCGTGGCCACCATGATGGTGCCGTCGCTGCTCGGCATGATCCCGCTCTACCTGCTGATGGTGAAGCTGGAGTGGACCGGCAGCATCTACGCGCTGATCGTGCCGGGCCTGGTCAACGCGTTCGGCGTGTTCTTCATGACGCAGTACCTGTCCCGCGCGCTGCCCACCGAGCTGCTGGAGGCGGGGCGGGTGGATGGCTGCACCACCTGGGGCCTGGTCTGGCACGTGGTCTTCCCGGCCGCCCGGCCGGCCGCGGCTGTGCTCGGCATGCTCACGTTCATGAACGCGTGGAACGACTACATGTGGCCGCTGCTCGTGCTCACCCCGGAGAACCCGACCGTGCAGGTGGCCCTGTCCACGCTCGCCGCGGGTTACGTCAACGACTACGTGATGGGCCTGGCCGGTACGGCACTCGGCACGCTGCCGCTGGTCCTCGTCTTCGCGTTGCTCGGCAAACACATCATCGGAGGAATCATGCAGGGAGCGGTCAAGGGATGACGTCGACCATCGAGACTCGGGGGCACGGGAAGGTCGAGCCCTCGACACAGGCTCATTCCGTGGTCTTTCCGGACGGCTTCATCTGGGGCGCGGCCACCGCCTCTTACCAGATCGAGGGGGCCGCGCGCGAGGACGGCCGCGGGCCGTCGATCTGGGACACCTTCGCGCGCACGCCCGGACGGGTGGCCGACGGGCACACCGGCGACGTGGCCTGCGACCACTACCACCGCTACCGGGAGGACGTCGGGTTGATGGCCGGGCTCGGGCTCGGCGTCTACCGGTTCTCCACGGCGTGGCCGCGGATCGTGCCGGACGGGTCCGGGCCGGTCAATCCGCGCGGTCTGGACTTCTACGACAAGCTCGTGGACGAGCTGCTGGGGGCGGGGATCACGCCCTATGTCACGCTTTATCACTGGGATCTTCCGCAGAATCTGGAGGATCGGGGTGGGTGGGCCAATCGGGATACGGCTTACCGGTTCGGTGATTACGCGCAAGCCGTACATGCGCGGCTTGGGGATCGGGTGCGGACCTGGACCACCTTGAACGAGCCGTGGGTGTCGGCGTTCCTCGGCTACTGCAGCGGGGTGCACGCGCCGGGGCGCCGGTCGGAGGCGGACGCGTTCAAGGCCGCGCACCACCTGTTGCTCGCGCACGGTCTGGCCGCGCGGGCGCTGACCGGGGAGCTCGCGCTCACCCTCAACCTGGCCCCGGTGGTGACGCCCGCGCAGGCGCTCGACCCCGCTGCGGAGATCTCCGACGTCGACCGGGAAGCCGTCGACCGGATCGACGCCCTGCTCAACCGGCAGTTCATCGACCCCGCCCTGCGCGGGATCTACCCGCCGGAGGTGCTGGAGATCGCGGCCCGGCACGGCGGCCTCGACCACATCAAGGACGGCGACCTGGCGATCATCAACCAGCCGATCGACCTGCTCGGGATCAACTACTACAACCCGTGCATCGTCGAGTCGGCCCCGGGCACCCCGGCCAACGAGGCATACCCGGGCTCGGAGGGCATCGGCTTCGCCAGCCTGGACGTGCCGTCCACCGCGATGGGCTGGCCCATCATCCCGTCAGGGCTTTCCTCCCTGCTCGTACGGCTAAGCCAGGACTACCCCGAAGTCGGGCTGATCGTCACCGAGAACGGCGCCGCCTTCGACGACGTCGTGGTCGGCGACCGGGTCCCGGACGCCGACCGGGTAGCCTACCTGGACGGTCATCTCCGGGCCGCGCACGCCGCCATCGAGGCGGGCGCGGATCTGCGGGGTTACCTCGTCTGGTCATTGCTGGACAATTTCGAATGGGCCGAGGGTTACCACCTGAGGTTCGGCATCGTCCGCGTCGACTACGGCACCCAGCGCCGCCTGCTCAAGGACAGCGCGCTGTGGTATCGCGGGGTCATCCAGCGAAACGGAATTGCATGAAACGTCCCACCTTGGAGGCGGTCGCCGCCAGGGCCGGTGTGTCCAAGTCGACCGTCTCCCGGGTCGTGAACGGCGACACGACGGTCACTCCGGATTTTCGCGAGGTCGTGCTGCGCGCGGTCAACGAGCTGGGCTACGTGCCCAACTCGGTCGCGCGCAGCCTGGTCACCCAGCGGACCAACTCGATCGCGCTCATCGTCTCCGACCCGCCCGCCGGGCTGTTCTCCGACGATCCGATGTTCTCCGCCGTGGTCCGGTCCGCCAGCCGGGCCCTGGAGGCGGCCAGCAAGCAGGTCGTGCTCATGCTGGCGGCTTCGGACGAGAGCCGGTTGCGGGTGCAGGAGTACATCGCCGCCGGGCACGTGGACGGGGTCATGCTGGTGTCCTTCTACGGCGCCGACCCGTTGCCGGCGGCTTTGGTGCGGATGGGGTTGCCGATCGCGTCCTTCGGGAAGCCGGTGTCGGCGCCTTCGGTGCCGTATGTGGACAACGACAACTATGACGGGGCCGCGCAGGCGGTCCGCCACCTGCTGGGGCGCGGGCGGCGGCGGATCGCGACGATCTCCGGGCCGCTGGACATGATCGCGGCGCAGGACCGGTTGACCGGGTATCGGGACACGCTCCGCGACACCGGGCGGCGGTCGATCATCGCGGTTGGGGATTTCACCCGGGTTTCCGGCGATCAGGCGATGTGCCAGTTGCTTGAGGATGATCCGGGGCTGGACGCGGTGTTCGCGGCCAACGATTTAATGGCGATCGGGGCGTTGCGCGCGTTGCGGCAGGCCGGTCGGCGAGTGCCGGACGATGTCGCGGTGGTCGGATATGACGACATCGAGGCCGCCCTCTACACCGATCCGCCGTTGACGACGGTGCGTAGTCCGATGGCCGCTCAGGCGCTGGCGGTGGTCAGCCAGCTGCTCGGCCTGTTCGAGGGCGGGTCGGCCGATCCGGTGATCATGCCGACGGAACTGGTGGTAAGGGAGTCCAGCTAGATATCACCCTGTAGTAAGCAAATTGCACCAATTCGAGCTGATATTAGTGTGTTGATGCATTCACGGGCGCTTGGGGAGCATATGTCCGTAAAGCTCGGATTGGTGGACCTTCGGGACGCCGAATACTCCTATCTTGACGCGCGGGGGCACGTCTACCTCGATTACACGGGGTCAGGGCTGCCCTCGCGGCACCAGATCCGCGCCCACGCCGAACGGGTCATCGGCGGATGCTACGGGAATCCGCATTCGGAGAATCCCACCTCCAGCGCGGCGACCGCACTGGTGGATCGCACCCGGGCGGCCATCCTCGCCTATTTCAACGCCGCACCCGACGAGTACGCGGTGATCTTCACCTCCAACGCCACCGGAGCCTGCCGGCTGGTCGGAGAGGCATACCCGTTCGGGCCGGATGCCCGCCTCGTGCTGACCAGTGATAACCACAATTCGGTCAACGGCATTCGGGAGTACGCGCGAGCGCGTGGCGGTGAGGTCACGACCGTCGGAATGGTCAGTCCTGAGCTGCGAGTGGACGAAGGAGAACTGCTCTACGCCCTGGATGGGACCCGGGGACTGCTCGCCTTTCCCGCCCAGAGCAACTTCACCGGGGTGCAGCACCCGCTTCGGTGGGTCACCGAAGCCCGCGCGCGGGGCTACGACGTGCTGCTCGACGCCGCCGCCTTCGTGCCCGCCAACCGCCTCGACCTCAGCGAGATCCATCCCGACTTCGTGCCGGTCAGCTGGTACAAAATCTTCGGCTACCCGACCGGCGTCGGCTGCCTGATCGCCCGCCGCGAGGCTTTATCCCGACTTATCCGGCCATGGTTCGCGGGCGGGACGATCAAGGCCGTCAGCGCGTACGGCAACTGGCACGTCTTCAACGAGGACGAGAGCGCCTTCGAGGACGGCACGCTCAACTTCCTCTCCATCCCCGACGTCGAAATCGGCCTCGGCTGGATCGCGAGCATCGGCATCGACGCCATCCACACCCACGTCACCACCCTGACCGGCATCCTCCTAGACCGCCTCACCGCTCTCCGCCACGCGAACGGCGCTCCTTTTGTCAGCATTTATGGCCCTACTAACACCCACGACCGCGGCGCCACCGTCACCTTCAACTTCCGCACCCCCGACGGCGACGTCATCGACGAACGCGACGTCGCCCGCTCCTCCGCCGCCGCCGGCATCTCCCTCCGCACCGGCTGCTTCTGCAACCCCGGCGCCGGCGAACGCGCCTTCGCCATCGACGAATCCCTCCTCGCCGGCCCCTACTTCCACGCCGACCTAACCCTCGACGACTACCTCCACGCGTTGGGCCTCCCCAGCGGCGGCGCCGTCCGCGTCTCCCTCGGCCTGGCCTCCAACGAGTCCGACATCGACCGCTTCCTCGACTTCGCGACAGCGGAATACCTGGACCGCGTCCCGGATTACGCGGACCTCGCCCCCCGCCTACGCTGCTGAGAGATCCACGTGACGTCCTGCGCGTTCTCCAGGACTGATGTTGGCTCGCCTTTCAAGCAGGCTGGTCTCGTTGTCGACCTAGGCTGATGTCCTATTCCAGGGTTGTGGCACTTGCCTTCCCTATAACATTCATGTTATGAATTGGGGAGAGGTGGAGCTCGAACCCGAGGTCGACAAGTGGTTCGACTCGCTCAATCAGGAGGACCAGGAGACGGCCGCCTTCTATGTCGACCTGTTGGCTGAGCGAGGAGTGCTCCTCGACGAGCCGTACACGAGACAACTACGCGGCAAACTTCGGGAACTCCGGTTCCATCTCTCTCGTGAGGCGGTGCGCATCAGCTATTGGATCGCGTCAGGCAGGCGCATCATCCTGCTGACGGTGTTCCGCAAGCAGCGAATGCGCGAAACCGCTGAGGTCGAACGAGCGGTGCGGGCCATGGAGCGATGTGTCGCCGAGGCTCACACGGTGGACGAGGAGTGAGTGGCATGGCTGAGCGTAAGGCGTGGTCCGAGAAGCGTGCCGAGATCATGAGCCGTCCCGGGGCCGGGGCCGCCTACGAGGCCGCCCGCATCCGTTTCGAACTGGGCGAAGCCGTACGGCTCCGCCGTGAGGAGCTTGGCCTCACTCAGACCGAGTTGGCCGAGCGGGCGGGGTTGAAGCAGCCGGCTGTGGCGCGGTTCGAAGCGGGTGGCACCATGCCCACCATCCCTATGCTGGAACGCCTCGCAGAGGCATTGGAACTGCGTCTCAGCGTCCAACTCCACCCGCTCCGTGAGGCCAGTTAGTCCATGCTCTGGGGACAATGCGCTTTCTGCGGACGTTGACCCGTCAGCTATCCGACGGGGTAGTCTCTGGGGCTTTGGTCTGACCTGCTTTGGTCTCTAGCGGCGGAGGGCCCATTCGACGGCGGGGCAGCGGTCCATGACCACGTCTAAGCCTGCTGCTTGGGCGCGGAGGGCTGCGGGGATGGCGATGACGTTGAGGGGGAGCCAGACGGCTTTGGCGTGGATGGTGATTGCTTGGGTTATGGCTTCGGGGGCGTGGGGGGAGCGGCGGTAGATGGCCACCACGTCTACGGGGGTGGGGATGTCGGTGAGGGTGGGGTAGCCCTTTTCGCCGAGGACGGGCTCGGCGTGGGGGTGCACGGGGATGATGGTCTTGCCGCGGTGCTGGAGGAGTCTGGCCTGGTCGTACGCGGTTCGGGTGGGGTTGTTGGCCAGTCCGACGAAGGCCCAGGTCTGGGTGTCGTGCAGGAGCCGCCGGATGACAGCCAAGTCGGCGAAACGGTCGTCCATGGTCTCTTCAACATGCGGGATGTCGGGAAACATCCGGTTTTCCGGGGGCCGTTTGGGTTGTGGTACGGCCCCCGGGTAGCCGGTGTTTCAGCAGGAGAGTGGGGTGGTGCGGCGGAGCCACTGGGCGTCAAGCGGAGGCAGACCCAGCGGGCGGTGGGGAGGGGGCGGCTTTGGGATACGCCGGTGGGGCTCTGTTCGGGGAGGGCGGCGTCGTCGAGTTCGCGGTTCCACTGGAGGGCGGCGTTCTGGCCGCCCAGGCGGAGGTCACGGCCGCCGGTGGTGGAGTCGGCCATGGTGATCATGGTGATGTGGTTGGCGGGGTGGGCGGTGGTGTGTCTGATCCATAGCCGGGCGTACACGACGGGGGCGATGGTGGAGACGTTGGCGGTGGTGGCGGCGAAGACGTGGTTGCAGTAGTTGCCGCCGCCGGTGATGCGCAGGGATCGGGTGCCGGAATGGGCCGTCGTGGTGTCGATTGTGGCGGTGCCGGTGCCTGAGCAGTTGGGGGTGACGACCTGCCAGGTGCCGCTGGGGGTGGATCCGGTCTGGTCCTCGAAGCCTGAGCAGACGACCGCGCCTGAGCAGCCGGGTGGGGGGCTCGGAGAAGGGCTGGGGCTTGGCGATGGGCTGGGGGATGGGCTCGGCCGTTGGGGCACTCGCTCGCAAGGGCCGATGGTCACCGCGCCTCTGACGGCGTGTCAAAACCTGATCGAAGCGGTACGAGTCTGGAGAAGCCCTTGGTTGGACCTTCCGTGCACGTTGAGCGGCCAAAAGGTGGCAATTCGCTCGTTAGGTGATTCCGTGAATGTTTCAGCAGGTCCTTCTTGTGGCTGCGGGCTGGGGTATTCGACTTTTCCCGACTGTCCGTAGATCGCGCTGTTCGTTCGCATATAATTGGAAAAATAGATGGATGGCGATGGGGTGGCCGGCAAGATTGATCGAGGGTCGGCCTGTTCGTGAGTAATATTCGCCTCCGGTTCCGGCGCAGGTCGAGGCCTGGTTCATGGCTGGACCCGTGATGTTTGCCCATACGTCATTGGTTGAATTTGTAACTAGGAACTCATCGGGTTATCCGGAATTCTCTCTGTAGAGGAAAGCAGGGAGATGGCCGTGAATGACCAGTATGAGCTTTATTGCCTGGCGGATCGGCTTTTTTATGATTCGCCGGATAATCGGCAGTCGGAGCATGATGATTTCCCGGTAGCCGGCCGGGAGGTGCCGGTCGGGTGGGAGCATCAGCCGACCGACACGTGGATGCACTACGCGCCGGCTGACCGGCAGATCGCGATGCAGGGCTGGAAGATTCACGTTTCGGCCCGGCTTGAGGACGCGGATCGGGTGCTGGGGGCGGTCTGGGACTACTGCGTGCCCAGGGACATCCCGTTCAAGTTCCTGCGCAGCGCTCCGGTCGTGACCATGCTCAACTCGAAAGCCGCCCCTCGGGGATCAAGCGGCAAGCTTGTCACGATTTATCCGCATGAGTCGGAGCTGGAGCTCGCGCTCAAGGAGCTCGATACGCTCCTGCGCGGCGTCGAAGGGCCGTACATCCTCAGCGACCTCCGCTATGCAGACGGGCCGCTGTATGTCCGTTACGGGGGCTTCGTCCCGCGCTACTGCCTTGACGACAGCGGCGAGCAGGTCACCGCGATCGAGAACGCCGACGGTGACTTCGTCCCCGACGTTCGCGGTCCCTCGTTCGTCGTTCCGCCGTGGGTTCAGTTGCCCGAGTTCCTCAAGCCCCAACTCGAAGCTCGGAATGCGGTCACGACCGGCGGGTTGCCGTACGAGATCGAGGCGGTGATGCACTTTTCCAACGGCGGCGGGGTGTATCTGGGGTGGGAACGGCGTACCGGTGAGCGGGTGGTGCTCAAGGAGGCCAGGCCGCATGCGGGGCTGGACGCCGGCGGGCGGGATGCGGTGGCTCGGCTCCAGCATGAGCGGGACATGCTCCAGCGCCTGAAGGGCCTGGACGCTGTCCCGGAATATCGTGACTATTTCACCCTGGGTGAGCACCACTTCCTCGTCATGGAGTTCGTCGACGGGAATCCGTTGCAGCGCCAGCTGGTTCAGCGCTACCCGCTGACCAGGGCCAACTGCTCGGCGGCGAGCCTCGCCGAATACACCGCGTGGGTGCTGGAGATGTTGCCCCGAGTCCGGGACGCGGTCGAATCGCTGCACCGGCGCGGCGTGGTCTTCGGCGACCTGCACCCCAACAACATCCTGGTCACCGAGACCGGCCGCGTGGTTCTCATCGACTTCGAAGTGGCCATGCCGGTCGAGGACCAGGGCCGTTCCCTGCTCGCTCATCCCGCCTTCCTGGCGCCCCCGAACCGCCGCGGCGCGGAGGTCGATCTCTACTCACTCGCCTGCCTCTGCTTCGGCCTGTTCGCCCCCCAAGCCACCATCATGCTCCCCCTGGCCAACAACAAGATCACCCAACTGGCCCACCTGATCACCACCACCTTCCCGGTCCCCCCAGAGACCATCGCCACCGCCCTGCGAACCATCCAGGGCGACGCGGCAACCCCTCCGGCCGCTGACGTGGATGCGCTCTCCTTCAAGGGCTCCCCCGAGTGGCCGTCCGGCGTGGATGCGATGGTTCGAGCGATTCTGGCCACTGCTACGCCCGGTCGTCGGGATCGGCTCTTTCCTGGAGACATCGCGCAGTTCCGCCCAGGAGGCGGTGTCAACTTCGCGCACGGCGCCGCCGGTGTGCTCTACGCGCTGGATGCGGCCAGAGCCGGGCGATACCCGGAATACGAGGACTGGCTGCTGGACCGGGTGTCGCAACCCGCCCCCGGAACTCCGCTGGGCTTCTATGACGGATTGCACGGCATCGCCCACACGCTCGATCGATTCGGGCACCGAGACACCGCGCTCGACCTGGTCGACCGTACGATGCGCGAGGACTGGCGGCGGCTGGACACCAGCCTGTCCACCGGTCTGGCCGGAATCGGGCTGAACCTGCTGCACCTCGGCCTGGACGCGCAAGCCGTCATCGAGGCCTGCGCCGACCGGCTCCCCGACGACGTGCCTGAGCTAAGCGGTGGCTCCAACCCGCGGGCAGGGCTCATGCACGGCTCCAGCGGATCCGCGCTCTTGTTCCTGCACGCCTACGAGCACAGCGGCGACCACGCCCTGCTCGACCTGGCCGAACGCGCGCTCCGCCAGGATCTGCGGCGATGCATCCGCACCCAGGACGGCTCCCTCCAAGTGAACCAGGGCTGGCGAACATTGCCCTACCTCGAGGAAGGGTCGGTCGGAATCGCCCTCGTGCTGGACCGATTCCTCACCCACCGCCCCGACGAAGAACTACGCGCGGACCTCGACGCGCTCCAGCTCGTCACCCGATGCGGCTTCTTCGTGCAGCCTGGCCTGTTCGCCGGCCGGGCGGGGCTGGTCCTCGCCGAACCGGATCTGATCCCCGGCCTGGCCTGGCATGCCCTCCCCTACCGGGACGGACTCGCGTTCCCCGGCGACCAGTTGCTCCGCCTCTCGATGGATTTCGCCACCGGGACCGCGGGTGTGCTGCTCGCCGTGAGCGGCGCTCCGCTCCCCTTCCTGCGACCGCCCGGCGTGCACACCGGTTCAGGGGCGCCCCTGTGACCGGACGCCGAGCGGCACCCGTACCGATCGAGTCTCGAAGGAGGTGAACACGCGCACATGGTTCTTCTCGACCTTCAGGCCATGGAGGTGCCGGGTGGCGGCGGCCACGGCCACGGCGGCGGCAGCACGCTGACGCTGCTGGGCTGCCAGTCGAACACCCCCAGCAACCTGAGCCTTCTGCTCTGTCACTAGAGCACTCGCATAACCAATGAATCCCCCGATAAACAAGGAGCACGATCATGGTTCTTCTCGACCTTCAGGCGATGGAAGTCCCCGGCGGCGGCCACGGCCACGGTGGTGGCGGGAGCACGCTGACGCTGCTCGGCTGCCAGTCGTACACGCCGAGCAACCTGAGCCTGCTGCTCTGCCACTAGCACGAGACCCCGAGCCCTGAGCTGCCCCAGCTCAGGGCTCGGCCCTTCTGGAAGGAGCCACACGGGTGCGTACCGCGGATCAGCTCGTGACCGGGGCGATCAGGCGTGGCGGGCCCGCTGTCGGGGTGCTGGCCGTGACCTCGGTGGCCGGGGGGGTGCTCGCGCTGGCCTTGCCGTACACGCTGGGCCGGACCGCTGACGCCCGTTCGGGGGGCTGGCTCGCGGTGAGCGTCGCGGTTGTCGCGCTGCTGGTCGTCTGTGACACGTTCGGCGTGTGGGCCGGGGGCGCGAGCGGGGCGCGGGCGTCGGCGTGGTTGCGGCATCGGCTGGTACGGCATGTGGTGGGCGTCGGGCCAGGATTGACCCGGTCGATCCCGGAAGGTGATCTGGTGACCCGGATCGGGATGAACGCCGAAGAGGTCGGCCGTGCCCCGGATGCCGCGATCACCGGTGCCACGATGCTCATTCCTGCGGTGGGCAGCCTGGTAGCGCTCCTGCTCATCGATCCTTGGCTGGCGTTGACGCTGGTGGCCGGGCTCGCGGTCATCGTGCTGGTGTTGCGGACATTCCTCCGGGTTTCGACCGCGCTCGCGGGGGGCTATCAGGAGGCGCAGGCGGACATCGCCGCGCGGCTGGTCGACGCCGTCGCCGGGGCCAGGACCATCGCCGCCGCCGGGACCGCCGCGCAGGAGACCCGCCGCGTGCTGTCCGCGCTGCCGCAGGTGCGCGCGCACGCGCTCGAACTGTGGCGCGTCCGCGCCCAGGCGGGCGTGCAAGCCGCCGTCGTGATCCCCTTGCTGGAGGTCTGCGTGCTCGGCGTCGGCGGATTCCGCCTCGCCGCCGGCGACCTCACCACCGGCGAACTGTACGCAGCCGCCCGCTATGTCGTCCTCGGCGCCGGCCTCGGCTCCGCCCTCGGCTACGTCAGCCAGGTCGCCCGCGCCCGCGCCGCCGCCCGCCGCATGGTCACGCTTCTGGACGAATGCCCGGCCCCCCACGGCGTACGGCACCTGCCCGACGGACCCGGCGCCCTCACCTTCCACAACGTGCTGGCCCCTGGCCTCACCATCCCCGACCTCAAGATCCCCGGCGGCACGGCCGTCGCCGTCGTCGGCCGTTCCGGCTCCGGCAAATCCCGCCTCGCCGCCCTCGCCGGCCGCCTCACCGACCCGGCCGGCGGCGAGATCCTGCTCGACGACGTCCCGCTCACCCTCCTGTCCCGTACGGCGCTGCGGCACGCGATCGGCTACGCCTTCGAGCGCCCCGCCCTGGTCGGGGACACGGTCGCCGACACCATCGGGCCCGCAGCGGAGGAAGCCGCCCGCGCGGCGGGAGCGGACACGTTCATCCGGCGGTTCCCCTCCGGCTACGCCACCCCGCTGGCCGACGCGCCCATGTCCGGCGGCGAACGCCAGCGCGTCGGGCTGGCCCGTGCCTTCGCGCACGGCGACCGGCTGCTGGTGCTCGACGACGCCACGTCCAGTTTGGACACCATTACCGAGCATCAGGTCGGGGTCGCTCTGGCCGGGGACCCCCGTACTCGGCTGATCGTCACCCACCGGGCCGCCATGGCGGCCCGCGCCGACCTGGTCATCTGGCTGGAACGCGGCCGGGTACGCGGCTACGACCACCACTCCCGCCTGTGGCGCAACCAGGACTACCGATCCGTCTTCCAGGCGGAGGCGTCATGACATTTCAGCTGTTGTGGCGGGCGGTGGCGCGGGAGCCGGGGCGGGCGTGGCGGCTGGCCGCGTGGTCGGTGGCGGAAGTGGCACCGTCGTTCGTGGTCGGGCTGGCGTTGGCGGGGGCCATCGATGACGGGTTCGGGGGCGGGCGGCCCGAGGTCGGGGTGGTCTGGGTTGGCGTGCTGGGGTTGTCGTGGGTTGTCGCGGCGGTGGGGGCTCGGCAGGCCTTGCTGGCGTTGGCCGGGATTGTGGAGCCGTTCCGGGAGCGGTTGATCGCGGGGGTCGTGCAGGACGCCCTGGTCGGGGCACGGGTGGAGGCGGCCGCGGTGACGCGGTCGAATCTGCAGGTGGAGGTGGCCAGGGACGCGTTCGCGACCGTGCTCGGGGTGCTGCGGTCGTTCGTGTTCACGCTGGTCAGCGTCGTGCTGGGGATGGCGGCGCTGATGCCGGAGGTGCTGGTGCTGGTGCTGCCGCCGTTCGTGCTGGGCGTGGCGCTGTTCCTGCTGTCGCTGCCCGCGCTGGCCCGGCGGCAGCGGGAGTTCCTGGTCGCCGATGAGCGGACCACCGAGGTGGTCACGATGGCGATGGGCGGGTTGCGGGATGTCGTGGCCTGCGGCGACGAGGAGCGAACGGTCGCGCTGGTCGGGCGCCGGATCGACGAGCAGGCGGCGGCGGCCCGGGCGCTCGCGCGGGTCACCGCCGTGCGGACGTTCTCGCTCGGGCTGGGCGGCTGGCTGCCGGTGGTGCTGGTGCTGGGCTTCGCGCCGGGGTTGGGGGCGAGCCCAGGTGTGGTCGTCGGAGTGCTGGCCGCCGTCGTCCAGTCGCTGACACCCGCGCTGGGCGGATTGGTGGAAGGGCTAGGGGTGAGCGGAGTGCGGCTTGTGGTGACGTTGGAGCGTCTTTTGGGCAATCGACCGGCGGAGGGTCCGCAGCGGGTCATGCCGCCGGATGTACGGGTTGAGCTGTCGGGGGTGACATTTCGGTATGGGCCCCACGCGGAACCTGTTGTCGCCGGTCTTGATCTGGTTGTGGCGGAGGGGGAGCATCTCGCCGTCGTCGGGCCCAGCGGGATCGGTAAGTCCACACTCGCGGCGTTGATCACCGGGTTGGTCCGGCCCGATGAGGGTGCGGTCACCGTCGGCGGAGTGGCCGCGGATCGGGTGGACCCCGCCGCGCGGGTGCTCATCCCGCAGGAGGCGTACGTCTTTCGCGGGACGCTCTGGGACAACCTCACCTATCTATCGGTCGCGTCCGCGTCCCGGGTCGACGGAGCCGTCGACGCGGTCGGTGCGCGGGAGCTGGTCGGACGGCTCGGCGGCTATCAGGCCGAGATCCATGCGGGGCTGTTGACCCCGGGGGAGCGGCAGTTGCTGGCTCTGGTCCGGGCCTACCTGTCGCCGACGCGGCTCACCATCCTGGACGAATCCACCTGCCATCTCGACCTGGCCGCCGAAGCCCGCGCCGAGCAGGCGTTCGCCCGCCGGGGCGGCACCCTGATCGTCATCGCCCATCGCCTCACCTCGGCCCTGCGCGCCCGCCGCATCCTCGTCATGGACGGCAGCAAAGCCGTGTCGGGCACACATGCCGACCTTCTCCGCACGTCTCCCCTGTATGCCGACCTCGCCGGACAGTGGGGTCCCGATCTGGAGAAAGTTTCATGAATACCCCGTTCTACCCCGACGCGGAACGTCAGCCCATTGTGGATGTCATGCACGGGCACCGGATCGAAGACCCGTACCGGTGGCTGGAGGATCCGGACAGCCCGCAGACCGAGAAGTGGCTGGCCGCCCAGGACGACCTCTGGCGCGCCCATTCGCTCCCCGCCCGGCCTCGCCTCCGCAACCGAATCGCCCAACTCACCGCAACCGGCGTCATCGGCACCCCCATCTGGCGAGGCGAGCGCGCCTTCCGCCTTCGCCGAGAGCCTGGCCAGGAACACGCCATCCTCTTTGTCGGCGTCCCAGATCAAGGGGAGGAATCCGGGAGGCTTCCCGGCCATATCGGGGAAATGGTGTGGCGGGTGGTGCTCGATCCGATGGTGGTGGATCCGGCGGGGATGACGACGCTTGATGACTGGCATCCGTCGCCGGACGGGAAGTCGGTCGCCGTGCAGCTTTCCCGGCGGGGGGAGGAGCGGGCTCAGCTCTACGTGCTGGATGTGATGACGGGCGAGGTTGTGGATGGGCCGGTGGGGGATTGCCGGTATTCGCCGGTGGCCTGGTTGCCCTCGTCGGACGCGTTCTACTACATCCGCGGGCGGATGGTTCACTTGCGGCGGCTTCGTGGGGATGATCTGGCGCTGGTTGAGGCGGATGGTCTGGCGTTGAGCGCCGACGGGCGATGGCTGACGCTTTCCACCAATCGAGGGCCTGGCAATGACATCCGGTTGTGCGACCTGGCGGGGCCGGAATGGCGGGAGGTGGAGGGCCGGGGCGCCAAGACGGCGGTGACCGTGGCGGCGAATGGGCGGCTCTATGTCGCGACGACGCAGGGGGCGCCGCGGGTGCGGCTGGGCGTCGGGGATCCCGCTGATCCGAATGCCTGGCGAGAGTTGGTGCCTGAGGATCCGCAGGCCGTACTCACCGATTTCGCATTGATCGACGGCGCGCTGCTGGTGACGCGGATCCGGCATGCGATCGGCGAGATCAATGTTCACGACCCCGTGACCGGGGAGTGGAGAAGCGCGGTTCCGCTTCCCGGTCACGGTTCCATCGGGCGGATGTCCGCGTGTGGGCATCAGGTGTGGTTCACGTACGCGGATTACGTCACGCCGGAGAGCGTGTATCGGTATGACGTCCGGACCGGGCAGACCACGCTGTGGGAGCCCGCGCCCGGCCGCGCCGACCTGCCGGAGGTCGAATCCCACCAGATCGAATACCCGTCCGCTGACGGCACCCTGGTGCGCATGGTCGTGCTCTCCGGGCCTTCCACCGGCCCTCGACCCTGCATTTTGTACGGCTACGGCGGATTCGGTGTCCCGCTGACTCCGGCCTATTCGAGCTATGTCCTGCCCTGGATAGAGGCCGGGGGGATTTTCGCCTTCGCTCAGATCCGCGGCGGTGGCGAAGAAGGAGAAGACTGGCACCGCGCCGGCACCCTCGACCGTAAACAGAACGTCTTCCATGACTTCGCCGCCGCCGCGGAAACCCTGATCACCGGGCGCTGGACCACGCCGGACCGCCTGGGCATCTGCGGCGAATCCAACGGCGGCCTCCTCGTTGGCGCCATGCTCACCCAGCGCCCCGACCTGTTCTCGGCCGCCGTCTGCTCCGCCCCCGTCCTCGACATGGCCCGCTACGAACTCTCCGGCCTCGGCCCCCGCTGGCGCGCCGAGTACGGCTCCGCCAGCGACCCCGACGCGCTCGCCTGGCTTCTCCGCTATTCCCCGTATCACCACGTACGCGAGGGGGTCCGATATCCCGCCACGCTCTTCACCGTCTTTGGGAGTGACACCCGAGTAGATCCCTCACATGCGCGAAAGATGTGCGCCGCCCTGCAACACGCCACCGCCGGGCCCCGTCCGATCCTCCTCCGCCACGAATCCGATGTCGGCCATGGCGCCCGTGCAGCCAGCCGCTCCATCGAATTGGCCACCGACATGCTGGCCTTTTTCACCGCCCACCTCCGAAGATGAGGGTTTAGCTTGATCTTTGACCTCCCGTATTGCTGTCCGGCGAACTCCCGAACTCCCCGCTCGATTAACGAGGTCAATCAATCCGCCCGGTTAAAGATCAAGCTGAGAACGCCCTACAGAATGCCGCTGCCGCTCTTGGCGCCGGTTCGGCGAGAACCGTCACCTGCGTGAACGGCGCCGGATAACGGCGATTAGCGCGGAGACCTGCTTATTCTGTTAGGCGCGCCTTAGACGCTGGCGATTTCGAACCACACTTTGTTTCGGCCGGCTTCGCGGACCATGCCCCAGCGGGCCGAGAGTGCGTCCAGCAAGGGGAGGCCGCGACCGCTGGATCCGTTTGGGATGGAATGGCCCGCGCATGGAGGGCTTGCCGATCCCTCGTCCTGGACGCAGACGCGTACTCGGCCGCGGGGAAATGTCACGGTCACCGTAAATTCGCCCCCGTCGCCCGACCGGGAGTGCACCACCGCGTTGGTGGCGATCTCGCTGGTCAGTAACACACAGTCATCGTGCAAGGGGTGATCACGGCCAAGTGTCGCCGACACCAACCGGCGGGCTTGAACCACCTGATCCCGCCCCCCGGACAGCCGCGCCTCGACATTCCCAGTCGCGGGGACAGCGGAGGCGGTCCCTCCCGTCGCTGCAGGTGTGGCATTCCTGACAGTAGTGATGCTTCCCATCTCGTTCCCCGACCCGTTCATGAGCCCCCTCCTATGGCCGCGAAATGAAGACGCACGGGCGGCTCTCCTGAGATGTCGCGAGAAGGTAGGAGTTGGCTTCCCTTATGGAACCGTTTACGCCGGGATGTGAAGCCTGTCAGCACGAGGTACCGAAGTGGCCTAACTCCCACCGCAGGTGATCGTTCGGCCTGTGCGGTCGTGCTCTCGTCGAGGATGTCCACCGCTATCCACATGGTCGCGGCAATCGGGCGGAGGCGGTCCCGCGCATAGGTGAGCCCGGATCTGTCGGCAGTCCTAGGACATGACGTCGCTGGATGTGGCGCGTCCTCAGGGGGTCAGTTTTGCAGCGCCGTCGACACACGAGGCAGGATGCGGAGAGTAACTGGACCTGATCCCAGCTTGTGCGGGTCGGGGGCCCGGTGCCGCGTCCGACCGAGAAGAACGGCAACTGGACCTGATAGGAGCTCGTGCGGGATGGCCTGTGCGCGGTCAGCCGCACGTGATACCGCGTAACTGGACCTGATCGCAGCTCGTGTGGGTGGGTGCCCTCGTCTCTGACGTCGCGCAGCTCGTGTGTCTGGCCCTGATAGCAGTCTGCGTGGGGGCCGACAGGCGTAGTGCGCTTTTCGTGCGTTGGGTGTCCTTGTTTGGTGGTTGGTCTGGGTCTATGTGCTGTTCGGCGGTAATTGGCTAGCCTGATGGGTGGGAGGTGGCTCATGTCCGAACCGGAGGGACGCTCAAGCGCTCAGGATCATGAGTTCGTTGTGGAGCGGGTCAGGGATATCACCAAGGGCGAAGAAATCGTTATCGAATCTCGTGGTGGGGTGGATACCGCGATTCGTATTATTTTCCCGACTTCGTGGGATCGGATTATTGAGCATCCTGAATCGACGACAACCGGTGAAGACGAATAGGAACGATGACGGCTCGATCAAGTTCGTAGCCGAGGCGATCATGCAGGCATGACGGGTTGCCAGTGCCTCCGGTAGATCCACAGCCAGTGGGCGAAGCCCCGCAGCCTCCGGCGGGTTGCGTATCTCGATGTGGCCGTCCGAATTCAGAAGGGCGTGCCCATGGGTCGTTACTGGAGTTCTCGGGTGGTTTCTGTGATGAGTTCGTCGATGACGTCGGGGAGGTGGCCGGTGGTGGTGAGGGTGCGGTGTTGGCGGTGGGAGGAGGTGCCGGTGGAGAGGAGTTGGGAGGCGAGGTGTGAGACCTCTTCCCAGTCGCCCAGGTCTTTCAGGGCTTCCTGGGTGTAGTGGAGGAGGCGGTCGAGCATGGCGGCGGCGGGGAGTCTCTCGGCGGTCATGGGGTCGATGAGGTCGGCGGTCAGGCCGGAGCGGGCGGCGCGCCAGGTGGCGGCTTTGATCATGGGTGGGGAAGTGGGGACCGGGGGGCGTTCGGCCTGGATTTCGTCGATGCAGGTGAGGGCCAGGGCTCTGGCCAGGCCGGCGAGGAGGACGGTCTCGTCGATGGTGGTGCACGCGTCGGCGATGCGGAATTCGAGGGTGGGGTAGCGGGTGCCCAGCCGGGCGTCCCAGTACAGGTTGCCCTTGTCGGTGAGCGCGTCGCTGTCCAGCAGCTGGCGGACATGCTCGGCATAGGCCGCATGGGACTCGAAGAGGGGTGGCGGACCGCCGATGGGAAATCCCGCCCAGAGGGGGTTCCGGAAGGATTGGTAGCCGGTGTCGGCGCTGTCGTAAAAGGGGGAGCTGGCCGAGATGGCCAGCAACATGGGGAGCCAGGGTTGGACGCGGTTGAGGACCTGGACGGCGAGCTCCTGGTCGGCGATGCCGACGTGCACGTGGCAGCCGCAGGTGACCCGGCGCTGGACCACATCGCGATAATGCTCGAAACACCGGTCATACCGAGGTTTCCGCACGAGCCGGGTGGTTCGCCAGTCGGCGGTGGGCATCGTCCCGGCGGAGAGCACGGAGAGCCCGGCGTCTGAGGCCGTCTGGGTGAGCGTGCCCCGGAGTTTCCTGAGTTCGGCGCGGAGTTGCCGCAAGCTGTGACACACGTCGGTTCGTGTCTCGACTGTGGCCAGATGGAATTCGTGGTCGAATCCGTGATAAGTGCCAGCCGTGGTGGGGCCCGCGGCGAGCAGGGCGCCCATATTCGGCAGCCCTTCCGGTGCGAGCATTCGGCTCACCGGATCAACAATGAAGAACTCTTCTTCCACTCCCATCGTGAGCACACCGCGACTATACCGACGTCATTTCTGAAGTCAAACACCCAGGAAAGGCCCTAGATTGTATATAAGGATGACCAATATCCGGACAAGAATCGGGATTTTGCTCATTGGTGCCGCGGGCTCCGGGGCATGGGGCCGCCGCGGGTGATCTCCGAAATAATTGGGAAATTATCGACGAAACGCTATTCTCGTAGCGTCTCGGCTCGGCGGAGGAACAGGCTCCGCTCGCGCTCGTTGCGGGTCAGCCCGGCGGCTCGCTCGAACTCCTCCCGGGCCTCCGCCGTACGCCCCAGCCGGGCCAGCAAGTCCCCGCGCACGGCAGGCAACTGCGGATATTCCCGAAGCGCCTTCTCCGCTCCCAGCCCTTCGACGATCTCCAACCCCCGCCCAGGGCCGTACGCCATGCTCACCGCCACCGCGCGGTTCAACTCCACCACCGGCGACGGCGCGA
The DNA here is from genome assembly GCF_009687885.1 of Acrocarpospora pleiomorpha. GTDB lineage: Bacteria > Actinomycetota > Actinomycetes > Streptosporangiales > Streptosporangiaceae > Acrocarpospora > Acrocarpospora pleiomorpha. The sequence continues at coordinate 22,450 of NZ_BLAF01000031.1, read as the reverse complement.
CATGACCGAGAACCAGATACAGCGCGGCCATCCGCTCCCAATCGGTGTCCTCCGCCGACATCGCCCTGGCGTGACAGGCGGCGATCGCGGCCTGCAGGCCGAAAGGGCCGAGGGTGCCGAGTGATTCGGCGCGCTGCAGGGCGGCGAGGCCGCGGCGGATGAGCAGCCGATCCCAGCGTCCACGATCTTGATCGAGGAGCAGGACGGGTTCGCCGGCCGGGCCAGTGCGGGCGACGATCCGGGACATCTGGAGTTCCATCAGGGCGACCAGTCCGTGCACTTCCGTCTCGGATGGCATCAGACCCGCCAGGATCCGCCCGAGCCGCAATGCTTCCTCGCAGAGCGACGGGCGCATCCAGTCGTCCCCGGAGGTCGCGGCGTAGCCTTCGTTGAAGATGAGATAGATCACCTCCAGCACGGAGGCCAGTCGCGCGGGCAGTTCCCCAGGAGGGGGCAGCTCGATCTTGATGTGCTTGTCGGAAAGGGTGCGTTTGGCGCGGAAGATGCGTTGTCCGACGGTCGGTTCGGGGACCAGGAACGCTCGTGCGATCTCCTCGGTGCTCAGCCCGCCGAGCAGCCGGAGCGTTAGGGCCAGCCGTCCTTCCGTTGACAGCACCGGATGGCAGGCCGTGAACAGCAACCGCAGCATGTCATCGCCGAACGGGTCATCGAGCGCGTCCACGGTTTCGGTCTCGACGTCCGCCTGTTGCCGTTCCTGATCGCGGCCGAATTCTTCGAGTTTCTGTTCATATCGGCTGCGGCGCCGGAGCAGGTCGATGGCGCGGTGTTTGGCGGTGAGGGTGAGCCAGGCCCCGGGATTGTCCGGAACTCCCGATTGCGGCCACTGCTCCAGCGCGATGACCAGCGCGTCCTGCGCCAGCTCTTCGGCCAGCCCCACGTCGCCCACGATCCGGGCCAGCCCGGCGATCACCCGTCCGGCTTCCATCCGCCAGACCGCCTCGACCACCCGATGCGGATCGCTCCCCGTCATACCGGTCGATCCAAGCACGTCGAATCGCAAAACACGATGTCGGTTGATTAAAACCATTCTGTCGATCAGGGGGAAGGGAACGAACCCTGCCGAAGGAACTCCACTGCTGGCGATCGGTGTCGAAGTCCCGGGATGCCGAACTCTTCCGGCCGGAGGAACTCGACTGCTGGAGGCCGGTGTCGAGGTTCCGGGATGCGGAACGATCCACGGCTAAACGGACTCAACTGCCGTAGGCCGGTGTCGAAGTCCCGGGATGCCGAACGACCCCCGGCCGAAGGAACTCGACCGGGGGCCATGTCACGAAATATCAGGCGAAGTCTTCAGGGCCGTAGACGCGGTGGACGATGGCTTCGCCCTCGAAGCCGGGCCACAGGTCGCGGTGGAGCTTCATGAAGCGGCTGCCCCACTCGACCGCCTCCTCCTTGGACCTGACCTGGTACAGCGCGTAGCTGACCAGTTCCTTCGCCTCGGCGAACGGCCCGTCGGTGACGGTCAGCTTGCCGCCGACCACCTCGACCCTGGCCCCTTCGGCGCTGGGAGCCAGCCCGCCGTTGTCCAGCAGCGCGCCCGCCTTCGTGGCATCTTCGCCGAGTTTGTTCACGGCCTCCATCAGCTCGCTGGGCGGCGGAGTGTTCGGCCGGGCGGTGATGGCGAGGGTAATCAGGTATCGCATCGCTTTTCTCCTTGGTGTCAGATGCGGCGGTACAGATGGACGGAAACGAGGGAGAGCCAGGTCCAGATGATCAGAACCCCGGCGACGAAGGTCAGGTTCGACCAGGCCGCGCCGCCGCCACTGCTCACGGCGGCGAAAGCGGCCGCGAACAGCACCCCGGACGCGCCGGTGTAGGCCGCCCACCCGGTACGGCCTTCGCCCGCGAACCGCCGCGCCATGATCAGGCACGCCACGATCAGGCAGGTGAAGCCGATGCCCCCGCAGACGAAATGCATCGTGCCATGCCACGTTACGACTCCCGGCCCTTCGGGCGTACCCACCGGAAAGCCCAGGGCGGGGTCGGCCCTGAAGAGTCCGGCGCCGATCAGGCTCAGGCCGTACACGGAGATGAGGCGGGCGGTCCACGGCGAGCCGATGGCGCGGCCGATGCCGATGGCGGCGGCGAGGGTGGCGAGGCCCGTGATCACGAAGTTGGTGATCTGGATCCAGCCGAGGTCGCCGTTGGACAGGAAGCTCCACGGGTGGCGGGTGAGGTCGAAGCCTGTTCGGGTCAGGGCCTGGGCGAGGGAGACCGTCACGTAGAGCGGACCCGCCAGGACGCCGTAGCCGAGTAGGGATTTGGTGCGACTTGTCTGCGGGTCGCAGGTGAGTTGCTCGGTCATGATCCTGCTCCTTGCGTGTCCTGGGTTGTTCGGCCCGATGACTACGCTTCGAATGAGGTCACGCCGATTCGACAGCTTCCGAGAAGTTTTTTAGCGTTGTGGTTCGATCATGGTCTTGAGGCCCTGGCGGCGGGTGGCGGCGATGAACGCGGCGGGGGCGTCGGTGAGCGGGTAGCGCGCGGTGACCAGCGAGGTGACGTCGATTCTGCCTTCCTCGACCAGGCGGATCGCGCGCGGGTAGACGTCGTTCATTCGTCGTACAAGGGCGAGGGTGAGGCCTTTGCGCCGGGCCAGGGAGGCGCGGAACGACGTGCGGTCCCCGTCGGGGATGCCGGCCAGGACGACTCGGCCGCCGGGGCGGGCCAGCTCCAGCGAAGTCTCGACGGCGGCGTCGTTGCCGGCGACCTCGAAGACCACATCGGCTTGGGCGTTTTCGGGGAGTACGGCACCGAAACGTCGGGCCGCTTCGGCGCGATGGGGGAGCGGTTCGACGGCGATGATCGTGGACGCTCCGGCCAGGCGGGCGAGCTGGATCAGCAGCAGGCCGATCGGGCCGCAGCCGACCACGGCGACCGTGCCGCCGAGGTGAAGATGGCCCAGGTCGAAGGCGTGCAGGGCGACGCCGAGGGGTTCCAGCATGGCGCCGTCGCTGTCGGAGACGCCGTCGGGGAGGGCGTGCAGGAGTTCGGTCGGCCAGACGATCATCTCCTGGAGGCCGCCGTCGAGCCGATCGTGTCCGGCGAATCGGATATATGGGCAGAGGTTGCGGTAGCCGCTTCGGCAGCTTGTGCATGTTTCACAGGGAATGGCGGGGTCGACGGCGACGCGGCGGCCGTGGGCGGGGCCGCCTTCGATGACGCCGGCGAATTCGTGACCGACCACGAGGGGGGCGGTGATCGTGGCGTCGCCGATTCCGCCTTCGGCGTACCAGTGCAGATCTGAGCCGCAGAGGCCGACGGCGGTGACTCTGACGAGGGTCATACCGGGTCCGACCTGGGGGATTGGTTCGTCGGTGAGCCGGATGTCGGCTACGCCGTGGAGTCGCGAGACTCTCATGGGGTTGTCCGCATTTGTGCCATAGGGCTCCGACCTTTACTAGAGTCTGGGAATCTGTCAAGAATACGTGTGGCCGTCCTGATGCACGCTCGGTGTGTACGCACTGGGCAGACTTTGTATAGTTAGGTAGCAGATTGACAATTTGCTATAGCAAAAATACGGTGTTTGCGTGACTGGCGCCGCGCTCTCCCACCTGACCTCCGAGACCCTCGCCGACCAGGCGTATGCCGCGCTGCGGCTGGCTATCGCCAACGGTGAGCTCGCGTGGGGAGAGAAGATCACCGAACGCGGCCTGGCGACGCGCCTCGCCGTCAGCCCGACCCCGGTTCGCGAGGCCCTGCGCCGCCTGGAGCAGGACCGCCTGGTCGAACGCACGGGACCTCGCTCATTACGGGTGGTACGGCTTTCGCCGGAAACCCTGGCCGAAATCCGCGAAGTAGAAGTGCAACTCCAGGGCTTGACCGCACGGTTCGCGGCCCGGCACATCGATGCGGAAACGCTGGCCCAATTGGACTCCGTGCTCGCCGAAGCCGATCCGCTTCGAGCCACCCTGGTCCGGATCAGCAACGCGGGCGGCACCCCACCCCCCGATACCGTCCAGCGCCTCATGGCCGCCCTTCGACGATTCCACACAATCGTGGAGGAAGCAGGTGCCAATCCGGTCCTGGCAGGCCTCCTGGAGCAAGCACGCGCCTTCAGCCCTGCTGTGAAGGTGGAATCAGCGCTCGCCCAAATCACGTCCTCCGATGGAGCGTACGAGGAACATCACCTCCTCCTCCAGGCCCTTCACGCCCACGACGAATCCCGCGCCGAACAAATAGCCCGCCACCACGAAACACCCCCACCAGACACGGCGTAACTGATCCGGGGGTTCTCCCACCCACCCACCCTTCTTGCCCTGGTCGTAGCTATAGGAGTTCAGGCCCGTCATGTGTGCCTATGGCCCGGCCTCATTCAGCTGGGCCCCTGGCGTCACTGTTGCTGCCCCCAGCCGCCATCAGCCAGGTCAGGTCCTCGTCCCAGCCGGGCTCGACGGGTGTTCACGAGTTCTGGAAGATCGCCTCCCGGTGCGGCACGGTAGTACTACAGCGGCCACGCAGGAGGTATGCACGGAACGGCCGCGGAGCACACGGTGTCGCCGGCCGGTGACGGAGCCGGGCAGAAGCGGTCCCGCGGTGGCAGTGCCCCGGTGGCAGGGAAGGTGTTCGTCGCCTCGTCGGCGCAGCTGCCCAATCCGAACACGCCGTGGCCACCCTGGTCGACGGTGACCATGGCGGCCCGCCGGCCGAGCACGGCGCGCAGGCCGCGCGCGCTCCGCAGGGACGTGGACGGGTCGCGGGTGTTCTGCAGGATCAGCACATTGCGCGGCCCGTTGCCGGTGACCGTCACCAGCGGCTCCACTGGCCGGGTCGGCCACGCCGCGCACGGCCAGAGGTTCGACGGCATACCCGCCGTCACCGGCCACGCCCGCCGGTCGGCCGCGACCTGCCGGGCGTGCAACGCCACGCTGCCCGGCCAGGCGACGTCATTGCAGACCACCGCGTAGAGAGCGGCGACGTGATTGTCCACCGGCACCTCCGCCGTCCCGGCTCCGTCACTGTCCTCGATCCCGGAACCGTCAAGCGTGGCACGATTCGCGACTATGTCTCTGGTCGGCTCGTGCTGGCTACGCCCGAGGCGCTTCATTGATCGTCGAGAAAGAGTTCTTCGATCTTCAGGTTGAACAGCTTGGCGAGACGGAAGGCGAATGGAAGGCTCGGGTCGAACTTCCCTGTTTCGATCGCGTTGATCGTCTGCCTTGACACGCCGGCACGCTGCGCCAGGTCAGCCTGCGTCCAGGCGCGTTCGGTCCGAAGTTCCTTGATGCGGTTCTTCATCGGTATCTGATCTTGCCGACGACGAAGGTGATCGAGTAGACGACTCCCAGGAGCACGGGGAAGAGTGCGATATTGACGTCGTAGGTGATGAGGCCGGCGGCGTCCGCGACGACGTAGGCGAATCCGCCGACCCACCCCACTCCGAGGGTGACCTCCAGCGCATCCTGTAAGAATTTCCGATGCAACTCATCGAGTCCTCGGAGAAAGCGCGCGAAGGCGACGATCCATCCGATGCCGACGACAAGATTGGCGGCGACTGCGGTCCAGCTCGCCACCGGTTGCTGCGAATCCCATAGGAGTCCGGGACCGACCCTGGCCAAGGCCAGGGTCGCCACCCAGGCGAGTGTCCAGAGTACAAGTCGAACGGTTGTCTTGATCGAGTCCCCATAGGCCCCGGTCGCGTTGTGTGCTTGCACGAGTTGCCCTTCCTGCGGCGAGAAGTCAAGTACACTTGACACGGTAGAAGGCGCCCGCAGCGATGTCAAGTACACTTGACAATGGCCGAATCGACCCCGCTCTGGACAGTGGACGGTCGTGGTGTGCGTTCTCGCCCTGCCGCGCTCTGCCAACGGGGCGCCGGCCGCCGATCCTGCCGCGTCTGCGGGCTGCTTCCAGGCCGTTCTTGGTCTTGCGGGTGATGTCGCGGCAGCGGTCTTCGGCCAGGGCGAGGGCCAGGTTCCGGCGCGCATCGCGCCGGGGCGCTGCCTGGCAGATCGGCCGGCCGGCGCGCCGGATCCGCCGCCTGGCCCCCTGGCTTGTGCCCCGCCAGTCCCCGCGTGCGTGCTGCTGGCATCATCAGGTGAACTGGGCCCCACTCGCGCGTTGCTTCGTGCGGGGAACTACGGTGGTGGCGGGGTCGGGCGGAGCCCGAAGGGAGACAACGGGCTGGGTGGGGGGATTCACCCGTGTCGAGGTTGTCGTTTCGTGCGGAGAACCACGAGAGGCCGGGGTCGGGCGGAGCTCGAGGGGAACCAAAGGGATGGGTGGGTGGGGAGATCCCCCATCAGTTTGAGTCTCGTCTGAAGAGAGTTTGGGGAATTTGTTATCCGGGTGGAGCCGGGGCGTCTCCTAGGTGTGCGGGTGGGTGCCTGCATGGAGTTCTTATCCCCTACGAAGGACCTCATCGACCATGAGTGAGACTGTTCCGCGGGTGCGTCGGGTAGTGCTGGGATCTGTGCTGGCGGTGGTGCTGGGGGCCGGCCTGGTGGCTGGTGCGGTGCCGGCGGGGGCGGCGGAGACGCCGTTGTCGCAGGGGCGGGCGGCTGTCGCGTCCTCGTCTGAGCGGGGGGATTTGTCCCCTGCGGCGGCGGTGGATGGCAAGCCGGGGACCCGCTGGTCCAGCAAGTTCAGCGATCCGCAGTGGTTGCGGGTGGACCTCGGGCGGACAACGGCGATCAAGAGGATCGTGCTCAACTGGGAGCGCGCCTACGCCACGAATTTCCAGATCCAGACCTCCAACGGAGGCGGCAGCTGGACGACGATTCACACCACGACCGCGGGCAAGGGCGGTGTGCAGACCGTCAACGTCTCGGCTACGGCCCGGTACGTCCGGCTGTACGCGACCAAGCGCTCGACCGTCTACGGCGTCTCGCTGTGGGAGTTCCAGGTCTTCGGAACGGCATCTACTCCGACTCCCACGCCCACTCCATCCACCAAGCCGAGCCCTCCGCCCACCTCGTCCCCGTCGACTTCTCCCACCGTGGGCAAGAAGGGAGTCGGCGTCTGGCAGATGCCGAATGTCAGCAGCGTGCTCGCCAGTTCGGGCGCCAGCTGGTACTACACCTGGTCAACCAACCACAACGGCATCACAACCCCCGCGTCCTCCCAGTTCGTGCCCATGATCTGGGGCGCGGCCAGTGTGACCGACCAGAATCTCGCCCAGGCCAAGAGCGCAGGGCCGTACCTGCTTGGATTCAACGAACCGGACATGAAGGAGCAGTCCAACATGTCCGTGGAGACGGCGCTTTCGCTCTGGCCGAAGCTGATGGCCACGGGCCAGAAGCTGGGCAGCCCGGCTGTCGCGTGGGGCGGGAACAACCCCGGCGGATGGCTCGATCGGTTCATGTCGGGCGCAGCCTCGCGCGGCTACCGCGTGGATTTCATTACTTTGCACTGGTACGGCGGTGACTTCCGCGCCGACGCTGCCACCGGCCAGCTGAAGTCCTACATTCAGGCTGTTTACGACCGATACAAGAAGCCGATCTGGCTGACCGAGTTCGCGCTGATCGACTTCTCCAACGGCGTGCGGTACCCGACCGAGGCCCAGCAGGCGGCATTCCTGACGTCCGCGACCCAGATGCTGGGATCCCTCCCATATGTCCAGCGTTACGCCTGGTTCGGCCTCCCCGCCAAGGACACGGGCGTCAGCACGGGCCTGTTCCACAGCAACGGCACCGCCACCCCGGCTGGCCGCGCATTCCAGGCGGCTCCCCGCTAACTCGGGCATTCCAGCACCGGTCGCCCACGGGCGGATCCACGGATGCGCGTCAAGACGTGCGCGCATCCGGCAATCGCGGCTCCCCACGAAGGCCGTCGCGAGATCCGGCTGATCCCCCAGACGTTGTCGGCGCAGCGCGGTTCCCCACAGAGGCGGTCGCGAGCGTCCCGGCAAGATCCCCGATAGGTTTTGCTGACATGAGCGACATTCCGGCCGCGGCGGCCACTGCGGCCGGAATGTTCATCGGCACGAATGTGGATGATCTCCTCGTACTGACCGTGCTGTTCCTCTCCGCCCGGGCGCAGGGCTCACCAAAGCCGTGGCAGGTCTGGACGGGACAGTATCTGGGCATCGCAGCTCTGCTGGCCGTCTCCGGCCTAGCTGCGCTCGGCTTGTCGATCATCCCGGACGAGTGGATCCGGCTGCTCGGCCTGGTGCCGATCGCCCTCGGCGTCCGTGGCCTGATCATGGCCGTACGCGACAGAGAATCGCACGATCCCCCTCCGGTCGCCACCGGAATGCTTTCCGTAGCCGCGGTGACCATCGCCAACGGCGCCGACAATGTCTCGGTCTACACCCCTGTGTTCCGGACAATCGGCGCGGACGCCTTCGCGGTCACCATCGCCGTGTTCGCCGCCGGAGTGGCCCTCTGGTGCCTGGCCGGATCCTGGCTCGGATCACACCGGAAGATCATCGAACTCGTCGAACGCTACGGCCGCTGGCTCGTCCCCGGAGTTTTCGTACTGATCGGCCTGATCATCCTGATCTAATCCCAGACGAGGGGCAGAGTGTCCAACCCAAGGACCAGATCGGCATGTTCGAGCGCTTCCACCCCATCAGGGATGCGATAACTAGGAATACACCGATGCCACTCTTCCAGCGCGATGCTCATCTCCGCCCGCGCCAGATGCGAGCCGAGGCACCGATGCACCCCAACCCCAAACGCGATATGCCGGTTATGCGGCCGATCGAGATCGACCTGAGTCGGATCGGTGAACGTGCCCGGATCCCGATTAGCCTGATTGAGCGGCAACAACACCATCTCCCCGGCCTTCATCGGACAACCATGGAAATCGGTGTCGCGAGTCAGCTTCCGGGCAGGCATCACGATCGAGTACGCCCGCAGCAACTCCTCGATCGCGTCCGTGATGATCGCTGGATCATCCACGATCCGCATTCGATCCTTGTCGTCCTTAGCCAGATGCCAGAACGCGTACGACAACTGCGCCGTCACCGTGTCCAGCCCCGCCATGAACAGCAAAAGGCACAGATCCAGCAGATCCCGATCCGGTACGGGTTCCCCGTCGATCTCCCACCCGAGCGCCGTGCTGATCAGATCCTCCCGAGGCTCCGCCCGCCGCTCCGCGATGACCCCCCGGAAATACCCGATAACCTCCCCCATCGCCTGAATCCGCCCCGCCCGTTCCACCGGCGGCGCGTGCAGGATCGCGTCCTCCCAGGCCAGAAAGGTCGGCAGATCCTCCACCGGCAGCCCCATCAACTCCAGGAACACCGTCGTCGGATACACCCGGGCGAAATCAGTGACGAAATCGCATGACCCGCGCGCCGCCAGCGACTCGACCAGCGCGGCACACTGCCGCCGGATCGTCTCCGCCCTGGCCGCGACCGCCGCCGGCGAGAACAGCGGCCCGAGCAGCCGCCGCCAGACGGTGTGCTCCGGCGGGTCGAGCATCTCCGGAATCCACCGGTACGCCGGATCCGGATCCAGCACGGACACAGCGGAACTGGAGAACGTCCCCGGATCCTGGCAGATCTCGACGATCCGGTCGTATCTGCTGATGACCCAGAATCCCCGCCCGAACGTGCTCCGGAAGGCGGCATGCTGCTCGCGTAACTCATCGAAGCGGGCGAAAGCCGAACCAGCGGCTTGTACGCCCCCGAGCGGGTTGAAATCCATGTCGGGCATGACGGATGCGCTCCTCGATTGGAGGGTCACTAATAACCGAACCCCGTCCCACAGACAACCACCGACCCAGTCGACTCACCGCGTCTTTGGCCGTGCCTCCGGCACGGCGGCTTGATCGCCTTCAGTCTGTGTCTTCCCTTGTCGCTCCGGCCGCTCCGCGACCTGCGTTGCTCAGCCCAGGCGCGGCTGTGTCCATGGCCGTGCCTCCGGCACGGCGGCTCGGCCGCCCTCGGCCTGTGTCTTTCCTCGTCGCTCCGGCCGCTCCGCGACCTGCGTTGCTCAGTACAGATACAGGCGCGGCTGTGCTTATGGCCGCGCCTCCGGCACGGCGGCTTGATCGCCTTCAGTTTGTGTCTTTCCTCGTCGCTCCAGCCACTTCGCGACCTGCGTTCCTCAGTACAGATACAGGCGCGGCCAAGCTGTGTGGCTGTCCAGATCACGACTTTTCCTCATCAATCCCGGATGCGGCCGACGCCGCAATAGAACCAGGTTGGCAACTCGCGGCCGCGGTAGGTGGCGAACGCGGAGTCCTCGTCTGGTCGCCAGTCGTGCAGTTTCACCAGGCCGGGCGGGATGAGCTCGAATCCGTCGAACAATTCCATGATCTGCTGGCGGTGGCGGAGGGTGATGCTGGCGCTCGCCTTCCGATAGACGGCCGCGCCCTGCTGGGCGGCATATGCTCGTTCGTCCGCGGTGACGTGGGAGAGGATCAGGTGGCTTCCCGGTGCGAGCGAATCCCGCAGGCGGGCGATGACTTCGCCGGGTTTGTCGTCGTCGGTGAGGAAATGCAGGACCGCGACCAGCAGGATGGCCACCGGCTGGGAGAAGTCGATCAGGTCGCGCAGTTCGGGGTTGTTGAGGATGTCGATCGGCCGGCGGAGGTCGCCGCGGATGGTGGTGGTGCGGGGCGTGCGGGAGAGGATCGCCCGTGCGTGGGCGAGCACGACCGGGTCATTGTCCACATATACGATCGCGGCGTCCGGGTCGCGGGCGTGAACGATCTCGTGCACGTTGCCTTCGGTGGGCAGGCCGGTTCCGATGTCGATGAACTGGCGGATACCCGTCTCGGCCATGACGTGCTGGATCGCCCGTCGCATGAACGCGCGGTTCTGCCGGGCCAGCTCCCGCGCCTCCGGAGCCACCTTGAGCACCTGCTCGGCCGCCGCCCGATCGACGGCGAAATTGTCCTTGCCGCCGAGATAGTAGTTGTACATGCGCGCGGCGTTGGGCGTGCTCGCGTCGATACCAGGTGGCACTGGCGCTTCGTCAGGCACGCCTGTCTCCTTCATCCGCCGCCGACGCTACCGCGAGCCTATTTGCTATCCGCGCAGATATGAATAAAACATCCCCGATGCACAACCGCGAATTCTCCCTTCATGCGATCTACGCCGTAAGGCGGCACCGATGACGACATCCTGTCAGATCTTGGCGGATGGTGAGCTCAGATGGGAGACCTCATCTGCTTCGTGTCGCCGTAAACGTCGGAGGGGTCATGCTTGTCCGTATGACGGCACTTCAGGGCAGGTTCCGAGCCGCGATCCGACCATGGTGAGTGAACGCGCTCAGCCCGCCAGACCGCCAAGAGGCATGAGATCTGTGTCTAATTTCTGGGGGTTTTGTGGTTTGGCAAACATGTCTTTTGGACGTTTCTGACCGATTTGGTCTGATGTGGGCATGATGCGAAGTCCTTTCTCCTCCTCCGGAGCTTAGCGTGGGGGTCCGACAGAAAGACGACTCCCCGGGACGGCTGGGATCGCCGATGTCCCCTGGTCCCGAGGGGTCCGAGTTGACAGGATGTGACAGGGTTGACGGCCAGACGTCGGATCTGCGTGGTACGTCGGGGTGAACACCCGGTGATCACTCGGTTCGCCAAGTCGAGTCAAGATGAAATACACCATTCACCATCGAGACACGTGATACACGAATAGATCAGGATGGTCGCCATGGAAATGAAACTGGAACTTGTGCCGATTCCGGTCCAAGATGTGGACCGGGCCAAGGAGTTCTATTCGGAGAAGCTCGGGTTCGTGGTCGACCTCGATCAGCGATTCGGCGAGGAGTTCCGCGTCGTGCAGCTGACCCCGCCGGGGTCGGCCTGCTCGATCTGCGTCGGGGTGGGGATCGTGGACACCGAGCCCGGGTCGGTTCAGGGATTGCACCTGGTGGTCTCCGACATTCACGCGGCGCGGGCGGAACTCCTCGAGCGCGGGGTGGACATCGCGGAGGTAGAGGACATGGGCGCGCCAGGCAAGCCGACCGTGTCATACGCGCACTTCAAGGACCCTGACGGCAACGGATGGACCCTGCAGAAACTGCCGTATTGACGTTGCTAACGGGTGGGCGCTGTGGAGACTGCCGTGCTGATGTTGCTAATGGGTGGGCGCTGCGGAGACTGCCGTATTGATGTTGCTAACGGGTGGACGCGGCAGAATCTGCCGTACTGGCGCTACTTCGGTGGTGTCCAGTTGGGGTCGCGGCCGATGAGGCCGAGGATGCGGTCCTGGAGGGACGAGTCTTCGGGGACCTTCACTTCGGGTCCGTAGACGATGATGCCGGGGCCGAAAGCTTCGGGAATGCGGAATTTGTCCGGGACGTGTTGCACGGTCGGCCACATGGCCAGAACTTCGGAGGGGTTCATCGTGGGATCTTGGCCGGTCGCTTTGGCCAGGTCCCAGCCGTGGAGCACCAGATCGGCGCTGACGACCTGGTCGATGTGGTCTTCGACGGACATCGGGCCGGCCGGGGTTTCGGTAGTGGTCGTGGCGAGTTCGGGGGTGTGAAGGAGGGCCTCCACGTCCGCCCGGGCGGCGCGGAACGCGGCGAGAGGATCTTCGTCCACCGTGGGCGCCGGGCTGAGGGTGCGGTCGAGGGTGCGGAGCATCGCGCCGTGCATATCGATGATGTGCCGGACGACGTCCCTGGCGTTCCAGTCCGTGCAGGGAGATTGGTTCGACCACTGCTCAGGCCGTACCGCGATGATTTTGGCCTGGAACGCGTTCGCGCGGGACTGGTAGCGGGAGGCGATATCGCTGATTTTGGGCACCTCATCCATGTACGAGACGTCGAGTCTCCCCGTCAACCAGTCCTAGCTCTGTTATCGCAAACACTCAGAAGAACCCTCCGGATGGATCATGGGGTCTCAGTGTTATCGCTACCATTCCGGAGGGCGTGGAGGCGGTGGAGGGCGTTGGTGCCGCCGCGGCCGAAGTGGTCGTGGAGTTCGGTGTAGATCGCGTAGAGCTGGTCGTAGGTGGCGGCGTGGTTGGGGTCCGGTTGATACACGTTCCGGTGGACTCGAGCCATCACGGCTGAGGCCGCGTGCAGATCCGGGTACGCCCCTGCCGCGACCGCCGCATGAATCGCGGACCCGAGAGCCGGCCCCTGCGCCGACCCGATGATGCTCAGCGGCCGCTGGATGATGTCCGCATATATCTGCATCAAGAAGGAACTACGCAACAGCCCACCGGCGACGATCAACTCGTCCACCCGAACCCCACTACCCTCGAACGCGTCGATGATCGTACGCGTTCCGAACGCGGTCGCCTCCAGAAGCGCGCGATACACCTCCTCCGGCCGGGTCGCGAGCGTGGCCCCGACCAGCACGCCGGACAAGTCATGATCTACCAGCACGGACCTATTGCCGCCATGCCAATCCAGGGCGACCAGCCCATGCTGCCCGACCGGCTGCTTGGCGGCCTTCTCGCTGAGCAGCTCATGCGCGGACAATCCCCGCTCCCGCGCCTCGGTCTGATACTCCTCCGGCAGCCCCGACTCGATGAACCACGCGAAGATATCCCCAACCCCGCTCTGCCCGGCCTCGTACCCCCAAAGCCCAGGAATCACCCCATCCCGCACCGCGCCGCACATCCCTGGCACCTCGGCCAGTTCCGGCCCGTTGAGGATGTGGCACGTGCTGGTCCCCATCACCGCGAGCATCTGGCCAGGGTCGATCGCCCCGGCGGCCACGCTGGTGACATGCGCGTCGACATTGCCGATCGCGACCGCGACACCCTCCGGCAGCCCCATCCACGCGGCGGCCCGCGCGCTGAGCCCGCCCGCCCGCTCGCCCATGGCCGAAAGCGGATGCTCGAGCTTGCCGACAAAGTCCCCGAAATCCGGATTCAGGGCTTCGAGGAACTCCCGGCTGGGGTAGTTGCCGTCCTGAAAAATCCCCTTATATCCAGCTGTGCAGAGGTTGCGGGTCTCCGTCCCGCAGAGCTCCCAGATGATCCAGTCAGCGGCTTCGATCCAGCGATCGGCACGCCGATACACCTCCGGATCCTCTTCCAGCAGTTGCAGCCCTTTCGCGAACTGCCATTCGCTGGAGATCTTCCCGCCGTACCGGGCCAGCCAGCCCTCCCCCCGCGCGGCCGCGAGCGCGTTGATCCGGTCCGCATGCGGCTGAGCCGCATGGTGTTTCCACAGCTTGGCGTACGCATGGGGACGATCGCGCAGATCATCCAGCTCGCAGAGCGGCACTCCCTCCGAAGTCACAGGAAGCACCGTGCACGCCGTGAAATCGGTCCCGATGCCGATCACCTGCTCCGGCGTGACCCCGGCGGCGGCCAGCGCGGCGGGCACCGCGTGCACGAGCACATCCCGCCAGTCCTGCGGAACCTGAAGCGCCCACTGCGGCTTCAGCGCCGCCCCGCCACCGGGCAACTGCCGCTCGACCACCCCATGCCGATACTCATGTACGGCAGTGCCCAGTTCCGTCCCGTCCTCGGTCGAGACCACCAAGGCCCGGCCGGATAGCGTGCCGAAGTCGATGCCGATGACGACGGTCGGAAGTCTGTTCACGTCGCGCTCCCAAGTGTTCGAGTTCCTGATTGTTAGCGCTATCACGGGTTGAGGTCAAGTGCTCGGGAGGGTAGATGATGTTAGCGCTAGCATTCTTGGCAGGGCCGGATTCTGTCGGTGGCGGTGTTTAGGCTGGCTCAATGGCTAGCTGGGAAGACGTGCGGCGGCTCGCGATGGCCATGCCCGAGACGGCTGAGGTGACGTCGCGGGAGACCCTGTCGTGGACCGTGAACAAGAAGGGGTTCGTCTGGGAGCGCCCTCTCAGACGCTCGGACCTGGAGGCGCTCGGCGACCAGGCGCCCGACGGCCCGATTCTGGCGGCGCAGGTCGCCGACCTCACCGTCAAGGAGGCCTTCCTCGCCGACGACCCGGAGGTGTACTTCACGACGCCCCACTTCAATGGGTATGCGGCGATCCTCATCCGGCTCGACCGCATCCCGGTGGAGGAACTCGCGGAAGTCATCACCGACGCGTGGTTATGCCGAGCCCCCAAGCGCCTCGCCAAGACCTATCTCGATACCCAGCCGTGAGGCCGCCTCGATGCCTGGGCTCGACTTCGGGACGCACGCTCCAGGCCTCAGCACCTAGCGTCCCCTGCCCCTTCCGGTGACGCCACACAGGCATGAAATTGGGGCGTTATAGCCCGCCCATGCCGGAGCTTCTGCGAGGTGCCATCTGAGGTCGTCTTTCCGTCAGAACGAGCAGGCCGCCGGGTCGCTCGCCGTTATCCGCCGCCGTTCGCGCGGGTGATGATTCTCGCCGCATCGGTGGCAAGAGCGGCAGTGGCATTCGCGCAGCAGCGTGCGGGCTCGATCGCAGCGGGAGTGCTTCACGGGGGGTCGTGGGCCCATTGCCGCTCTTCGATGAAGGCGACGCCTCGGCGTCGACGAGGATGGTGGCGGTGTTCCGATGAGTCGCTGCTGGCCGGGATGGCTTGCGGCGACGGTGGCATTCTGCGCTGCGGCGTGCTGTTTGGCGGCGTTCCACCTGCGGTCGCTGCTCTGCCCGCGGGACTTGCGTGCGCACGCCCGGTTGCTCGCGAGTGTGCGGGAGTCGCAATCGGCGGGTGTCCGATCTGGTCGGATTCGAGTTGGGGTTGGTAGGGTGAATTGCTCCGGGGCCGTGGCACGCCGCCGGAGAGCAGGACGTTATCCGTTGGGTGGCGTGGTCGGCGCACGCGTTTGAGTCGGAGGGATCGGCTTTTCGTGCGCTTGTGTAGGCGTGTCACGCTTGTGGTGTTTGGCTTGGTCGCGGCACTTGTGGTGGTCGCGCAGCCTGCCGTTGCTCATGGTCAGCTGGCGATGTCGGTGCCGGGCAAGGACAGCAGCCTCGATGCGCCCATGGAGAAGCTGCAGCTCTACTTCACTGAGAAGCCTGCGCCGAATGCGTATTTCGCGGTGCTGAGTCCTAGTGGGCGGCGTCTGGATACGCAGTGGTCCCATGGGGAACCCAAACGCCTTGACGAGCCGGTTCGTGAGCTCTGGCTCAGCAACGGCAAGTGGGAGCCACGCTTGTTCGAGACGGGGTTTCCGGCGATGGTTCCCGTCGCGTACTGGCCTGAGCAGGGTGTTTATACCGTTAAATACGTCTCGCGCGCTTCGGATGGGGAGCTCGTCAAGGGCGAGGTCCGGTTCAGTTACACCGGGACGATAGCCAAAGCTCCGGCTGGCTGGCAGGCGCCGGACAACGAGCCCGATCCCGCGCTGCTGGTCGAACCCAGCCATGCGCCCGCGTCCACCGCGCCGATCACCCAGCCCGACCAAGGGCCGCAGCCCGTCCAGGCCAGCCAAGGGCCGCAGGCCGTTCAGCCCAGCAGCCTCTTCTCCCAGCAGCCCGCCGCCATCAGCGAGAGCACCTCGTCCAGCGGCAACGACGGTGGGTTCGTGGTGTGGCTGATCCCCGCCATTCTCGTGGCCGGAGTCTTGATCCTTCTCGTCAGTACCGCACGCCGCCCCGCCAACAAGACCCGATAACCGTTGCCAGGCAACAAGGCCAGATACCGCCGCCTCGGCAACGCGACCCGACAACTACCGCCAGGCAACAAGACCCGATCCCGCCGCCCCGCCAACAAGATCCGATAACCACCGGCGGGCAACAAGATCCGAACCCGCCGCCCCGGCAACGCGACCCGACCACTACCGCCAGGAAACAAGACCCGATGGCCGCCGCCAGGCGACAAGACCCCGATAACCGCGCCCCGGCAACAAGGCCGGACACCCCCTGTTTGGAGTCACTAATGAAGTCTCTGATGGTTCTTCTCGTTTGTGCGGTCTTGTCCCTGACGGCGTGCGGTGCGGCAAGTGACGCCGCCACCTTCTCCGGGCCGGCCAAGGAGATCGCCGTGACCATCGCCAACGGCACGGTGAGCCCGCCACCGGCACGCATCGAGGTCGCCAAGGGCCAGCAGGTCAAGATCTCGGTGACCAGTGACGTCGCCGACGAAGCCCATGTGCACGGATTCGACAAATCCGCCAGTTTGCAGCCCGGCACGGCCGCCACGATCGAGTTCGTCGCCGACCAGGACGGTCTTTTCGAGGTCGAGACCCACGACACCGAGCTGCAGTTGTTCCAGCTCGTGGTTCAGTGACCATGGGCCCAGTGACCATGCTCCTCACCCAGGGCGTCGGCGAACGGTTCCTCGCCCAGGGCGACGGCGGACGGCTTCTCGCCCACGGTGTCGGCGGACGCCAGGACCTGCCGATTCCGTTCTCCGCCGCCGTCTCGGGCGCGGCGATCGCCCTCCTGGTGTCCTTCGCCGCCCTCGGCTTCCTCTGGCGCGAACCCCGCCTGGCCGGCATCCCGTCGTACGTGACCCGGAACACCACCTGGCTCCCGCGCGCCATCGGCATCGTGATCGCCGCATACTTCGCCATCGGCTTGCTCTTCGGCCCCGACACCCCCGACAACCCCACCGCAGGCGTCTTCTACGTCCTCTTCTGGGTCGGCCTAGTCCCCCTATCCCTCGTCTTCGGCCCCGTATGGCGAAATTTCAACCCACTACGCACCCTCCACCTCGCCGCCTGCGCCCTCCTCCGCCGCGACCCCGACCACGGCTGGAAAACGCTCTCCCCCCGCGTCGGCTACTGGCCCGCCACCGCGGGCCTGCTCGCTTTCGTCTGGCTGGAACTCGTCGCCCCCGACCGCGCAACCCTCCCCGTCATCACCATCTGGCTGACCTTGTACGCCCTGGCCACCCTCACCGGAGCCGCCATCTTCGGATCCCAGTGGTTCGACAAAGGCGACGCTTTCGAGGCGTACAGCACCTTGATCGGCAGCCTTTCCCCCATAAGCCGACAAATCGCACACCCCACCCGCCCACCGGGACGCTCGGCGGCCGCCAAATCGCCTCGAGACAAATCACCCCGGAGCAAATCACCCGACGGCAAATCGCGAGGGCGAGGCTCGCACCCACCAACGCAAACCAAGCTGCGCAACTCGGCCGCCAAAGCCACCGAATCCTCCTCGCAAACCAAGCTGACCCTGCGTAACCCCCTCGACGGCATGGCCGGCCTCGCGCACGCCCCCGGTCTCCCCGCCCTGGTGATCGTGCTCCTCGGCTCGACCATGTACGACAGCCTCTCCAACGCCCCCCTCTGGGTGCGATTCGTCCAGGAAAGCCGCCTCCCCACCCCCGTCATGGGCACCCTCGGCCTACTCACCGTCATCGCCCTGGTCCTGGCGCTATTCCTGGCCGCCACCACCTGGGCCGCCCGCCTCGGCAGCGCCTCACCGGCCACGACCGCCGGCGAACTCGCCCACTCCCTGGTCCCGATCGCGGTCGGCTACCTCGTCGCCCACTACTTCACGCTGTTCCTCTTCGAAGGCCAGCACACCCTGGCCCTGCTCTCCGACCCCCTCGACACCGGCGCGAACTGGCTCGGCACCGCGAACTGGACCCTCCAGAGCATGGGCGCCACCCCCGCCTCCATCGCCATGCTCCAGGTCACCGTCATCGTGATCGGCCACGTCCTCGGCACCGTCCTCGCCCACGACCGCGCCCTGACCCTGTTCCCGCACCGGACCGCCGTCATCGGCCAGATCCCCTTGATGGCCCTCATGGTGATCTACACCGTCGTCGGCCTGCTCCTGCTCTTCGCCGGATGAACCAGGACGCCTAGCGCCCCCTCGAAAACGTCGTTCCGGCAGTTCAGAATCATGTGCGTACTCACACGCTGACTCACACGAGTCCCCGGCAAGGTTCATTCTGTCGGCACATGTGTGGCGCCGACGGAACCACACCACATATCGAGGGGAAAACCATGCCGCTCATCAACGTGAAAGTCATCGAGGGCGTTTTCGACGACTCGCAGAAGGCCGAGATCGTCAAGACACTCACCGAGGCGATGGTCAGTGTCGAGGGCGAGAACATGCGCTCGGTCACCTGGGTCGTCATCGAGGACGTCAAGAGCGGCGACTGGGGCATCGGCGGGCAGCCGCTGACCACCGCCGACGTCAAGGCACTCGCCGCAGGCTGATCGTTCACGCGCGGAGTCTCGCGACGTCGCGCGACCGAAAATTCGCGGAAGGGAGCGAATCCCGTGTTGACGATCCGTTTGCTCGGACCTCCGGCCATCGAGCGGGACGGTCAGCCGGTCAGATCGCCGCGTGGCCGCAAAGCATGGGCCCTGCTCAGCTACCTGCTGCTGGCGGAGCGGCCGCCAAGCCGGCGGCACCTGGCTGAACTGCTCTTCGGCGACGCCGACGACCCGCTGGGCGCGCTGCGCTGGACGCTCGCCGAACTCCGCCGCGCGCTCGGCAAACGCGATGTGCTCAGCGGGGATCCCATCTCCCCGAACCTGGGTGACGACGTGGTCGTCGACCTCGAGCAGATCACTCGGGAGCACGCCGATCCCACACCATTGCTGGATATCGGCGGAGAACTGCTCGAAGGTGTGCACCTGACCTCCAGCCTGGAGTTCGAATCCTGGCTGCTGGTGGAGCGGCACCGCGTCTCGGCTCGGATCGAGGCGCGGTTACGTCAGACGGCCGTCGCGCTGCTGGCCGGCGGGCGGGCGAGTGACGCGGTGGGGTACGCCTCGCGGGCCGTCGCGTGCAATCCGCTGGAAGAGGGCAATCACGAGCTGCTAGTGCGGAGCCTGGCCGCGACGGGGGACCGTACCGCGGCGTTGCGGCAGGTCGCGGTGGGGGAGGACATGCTGCGGCGGGAACTCGGGGTGCAGGCGTCCCCGGCGCTGCGGGAGGCGGCCCACGTCGGCACCGGCAGCCCGATGGCGCCCCCGTTGAACGGCCGCGCGGCCGCGTCCAGCCAGCTGGACGCGGGCCGGGCCGCGATCGTGGCCGGGGCCGTGGACGCCGGCTTGCAGTGCCTGCGCCGTGCCGTGGCGGAGGCGGCACGCTGCCGTGACGAGGCCCTGCAGGGTCGTGCGCTGGTCGCGCTCGGCGGGGCGCTGATCCACGCGGCGCGCGGGCGGGACGAGGAGGGCATCGTCGCGATCCACGAGGCGATCCAGCTGACCACCCGCACCGGGGACCGGGCCACCGCGGTGACCGCGCACCGGGAGCTCGGGTTCGTCGAGGGGCAGGCCGGGCGCCGCAGGACGGCCGAGATCTGGCTGGCCAAGGCCCAAGCCCTGGCCGAAACCGACGAGGAGTGCGCGGCGCTGCTCGCGGTGCGCGGCAAGAACGCCTCCGACGCCGGCGACTATCCGCTGGCTTTCGAGCTGCTCAACGAGTCGGTGGAGCGGTCGGGCCGATGCGGGGATCACCGGCAGCAGGCCTGGTCGCTGTCCATGGTGGCCAGGGCACACCTGCTGCGCGCCGAGCGCAGCCAGGCCTCCGCCGCGCTGGCCCGCTCCCTGGAGCGCGTGTACGAGCAGCGCTGGATGGCGTTCCTGCCCTGGCCGCAGACCCTGCGTGCCGAACTCGACCTGTTCGGCGGCGACCTCGAAGCCGCCACCGACGGGTTCGAGCAGGCCTGGGAGCTGGCCTGCCAGCTCGACGACGCCTGCTGGGAGGGCATGGCGGCGCGCGGCCTCGGCCTGCTCAGCGCCGCCAAGGGCGACTATCCGGCCGCCACGAAGTGGCAGCAGGAGGCATCCTTCCGGTGCATCCGGGTGCCCGACCGCTACCAATGGGTGTACGGCTACGCGATGGACGCCGCCATCGGCACCGCCCTCGACCACGGCGATCACGACCGGGCCCGGCCCATGGTCGAGAACATGGCGGCCTTGGCCGCGCGCTGCGACCTGCGCGAGCTCGTGGTCCGGGCGCATCTGCACCGGGCGCGACTGGGCGATCAGAACGCACTGGCGGCCGCCCGGCTGCTCAGCGCCGACATCGACAATCCGGCGCTGGCTCACCTGCTCCATACAGCTCTATGAGGCAAAAGCAATGACAACACCGATAAGACAGACGGATTGGACCGTCGTCGATGAGGGGTGGGGCCGCAAGGCGGCCGATTTCGCCACACTCAGCGAACCGTCCAACTGCCGAGCCCGCCCGCACGTTCAGGAGGGACTTCCGCTCCGGGCCGCCATCGATGTGGTCGGGTATCTCGCGAGTAAAGAGAGTTCATGATGACCACCATTGGTTTTCTCGGCATGCCCGAGGCGGACGACGACGCGAAGCGGATCTTTGAGGAGGATGTCGAGGAGCTCGGTTATGTGATGAACGTGTCCAGGCTCTGGGCGTACCAGCCGAGGACCGTGATGTCGCTGTTCGGGTTGCTCCGTGAGGCCAGCTCGCCGCACGGGCTGGACGCTCGGCAGCGGTCGATCCTGGTCGTGGCTTGCGCGTCCGCGTTCGGGGACTCCTACTGCTCGCTGTCGTGGGGTGTCCGGCTGGCCGGCGTCGCCGACGAGGCGATCGCCGCCGGGGTGTTGCTCGGCACGGACGCCGGGTTGAGCGATCAGGAGCGGGCGATGGCCCGCTGGGCGCGCAAGCTCGCTCGTGACCCCAACCGGACCACCGAAGCCGACATCCAGGAACTCAGGGACGTCGGAATCGGCGATGACAAGATCTTCGCGATGACCGTGTTCGTCGCGCTGCGCCTCGCCTTCTCCACCGTCAACGACGCGCTCGGGGTCCCGCCCGACTCCGAATACCGCACCCACGCCCCGGCGGCCGTCCTCAACGCCGTGACATACGGGCGCCCGTTCCAGGACGACATCGCGTCCTGACATGCGGCTTTCGCGTTGGGTACGACGTTCCGTACCCAACGCGAGAGCAATTCTTCCCGGGCTGGACAGTTGGGGTGTAATAAAAGGGGAGGTCACGCGAGAGGTCACCCCTAAATGCAGCCAGCCGGTGCCGAGCCCCTTCTTCCGGACGATCCCCAGCAGATCGGCCCTTATCGCTTGTTGGGCCGGTTGGGTGAGGGAGGCATGGGAACGGTCTACCTCGCCACCGGCGACACCGGCCGCCTCGTCGCGATCAAGGTCATCAGAACCGGGTACGCCTCGGATCACTTCGCCGCGCGGTTCCATGCGGAGGTGACCCACGCCCGCCGGGTCGCGTCTTTCTGCACCGCCCAGGTTTTAGATGACGGTACGACCCGGGACGGGCGACCGTACATGGTGACGGAATACATCCCCGGCACTCCACTGTCCCAGCAGATCTCCCGGCACGGCGCCCTCGACCCCGGCCAACTCCATGGCGTCGCGATCGGTGTGGCCACCGCCCTGGCCGCCATTCACGTGGCCGGCCTGGTCCACCGCGACCTGAAACCCGCCAACGTCATCCTCTCCATGTCCGGCCCGCGCGTGATCGACTTCGGCATCGCCCGCGCTCTCGACGCCACCAGCGGCCCCACCCAAGCCGGCGAAGTCGTCGGCAGCCCCGGCTGGTGGGCCCCCGAACAGGTCAACGGCTCCGAAGTCGGCCCATGGACCGACATCTTCGCCTGGGGCTGCCTGGTCTCCTACGCCGGCACCGGCCGCCACCCCTACGGCCACGGCGACGCCTCCCTCATGGCCGCCCGCGTCCTCAACACCCACCCCGACCTGGGCGACCTCCCACCTCCCTTGAACGACCTGGCCCACCGCGCCACCTCCCCCGACCCCACCACC